>CAVZGY010000014.1:0-223258 GCA_963774975.1 uncultured Chloroflexia bacterium | reverse complement strand
GCAGCCATCTGGCGCAAGGCTTCGATTGCGCGTTCAGCGCGATATTCCTGGATAAAGCCCAGCCCCACCGCGAACAGCACGATCACAGCGATGACAAAGGACTCGACTCCATGGCGAAGAAACAACGAAATTGCTGTAGCGCCTAACAGGATCAGGATGAGCACATTCTTGAACTGCGCAAATAATATTTCCCAGGGTGAGACGCGATGGGCGGCTTGGAGCTCATTGGGACCATACTGTGCCAGTCGAATCCGGGCGGTGTCTTGCGTCAGGCCGCCGGGATGGCTTTGAGCTGGGTCGAACGATTCTTGAGTGGTAAGGGTGTGCCAGGGACTGTTTTGCATTTACTTTTTTGCTCCTTGATCGATGGGGGGATCGAAATCATCGCGTTCAGGCATACGGGATTTGAAAATAATATCCAACAGGTAGATCGCGCTGGCCATGATGGGCAGGAAAATCAGCGCGAGGATCTCCGCACTAAAGGCCATGAGTTCTTCCAGCCATATGACAACCGCCGCACCGCTAACACCGGTGGCGACAGCTGGTTTCCACAGCCGGCGAGCAGAGGAAAACGGGGAAAGGATTTTGTATTCGGTGACATCATGAATCTCCTTTAGAATCGACCGTTAACCATTCGTGCGGTGGGTCGATGAAAGTTGTAATCATCGTCGGGTTGAGCCGGGTAATTCTACAAGGTGGTGGAAGTTGGGTGATCCAAAAGTACAATGCCAGAGCCATCGCACCGCCTCCCAGCAGGTAGGGCAGCGATTGCTTGAAGGTAACCGCTGATATAGCCCATTCGTGTCCCAGAACATAACCTGCACCAATCAACACGGTGCACCAGAGATAAGCGCCGACGAAGGTGGCCGTGAAGAAGGTGATAAAGGACATGCGCGCCATCCCGCCGGGATGTTGATGAGGGTGCGGATTCCGGGTATGACGCGCCCGACCAGCACCAGGCCTGCGCCCCAGCGCTCGAACTGTTTTTCGGTGCGCTGTACGTGGGCGGGGTTGATCTTTACCCAACGGACAATCATGTCCACCAACGGGCGACCGCCTATTCGCGCCACCCAGTAAGTGATCGACGCGCCGAGCGCACTTCCGAGTGCCGCATAGAATTCCGCCGAGGAAGATCATTGCGGGTGATATTTGGTGTTCTGCGATGAGCATCCAGCCTGCCAGTCCGAGGACGATTTCACTGGGCATGATCCCAGTGGCGTTTTCAAAGACCAGAAGTGCGGAGACACAAACCACCCCAGGTATCGTATAGGGTCTGGAGTATGGATAACAGAATGGTTTCGAGTTCGTTGATCAATAGATTTTCCCTTTATGCATTTGACAGGATAGTTCGATACTAAGCGGTGCTTCTCATACATTTTTGTATCCACAGTGTCAGCAGAAAGCCACGCCGTTTAGCAACTGTGAACCGCAACTCGCGCAACTTGGGTCTGCTTCCATCGCCTTTCCGCATTGATGGCAGAATTTTGCTCCCGGGACAAGAGATGCGGAACATTGAGGCAAAAAAATCCCGATGATAGCACTCCCAGGTTGGAGGAGGAGCATGCGGTAGGGGGATTGCACCCTGGTAATTATGGGTATCATCACCATGATGATGATCGTCTCATCATCATGATGATCTGAATGCTCCCAGGTCACTATTTTTTCTGCGTTTTCGATCTCCAATAAAGAAACCTTTTAGAAAATCCATATTTACTCCAAAAATTGCATGCCAACGGCTTTGACTGGTTATAACCAAGTCAGTTGGGACAGTACGCGCCTGGAAATAATTAGACGGTCCACTCTTCAAGTGCAGCAAAAGGACACAACCACCACAAGGTGTGGTGGTGTGCATGCACAGGGCGTCTATTGAATTTTTAGAATTTGGGAGGGGGAGAGTCGGGTGATAAAGAAGAAGTCGGCTGTGCAGATGGGCTGATCTGGAATTTGAAGACAACAGCCCGGCGAGAGTTGGGTTGGCAAAAGAACCGACTAAAAATTCCTCATCATAATCAGTCTGTTCGAATTGGGAGTGATTTTCAAAATCGATCTCGTAACCCTCGCTTATCGATAAGCCCATCCCTGTTCGCCATGGGCAGAAAATGATCAGGCTGCCCAAACATAGACAGATGATCAGGGTTCGAAAGGATTTTTTGAACTCGCGTAGTTTTTTCAATCTAGTCTCTCGCATCCCCAGTAAAACGTCATCCATGCTTTTCATAACCGTAGGTCATGATAAAAAAGCCCGCCAAAAATTCCTTCAATCTTTACAAAGACAGTTCCCGCGATTTGTCCGATCCAGGCCCAGATCCCCTTCCAGTTGGAACGTAGTGGCTGCTGTTTTTTTATTTCAGCATGCCCAGCTTGCCCTCCCCGGTGTGGGGTAAAATTTCACAAGGTACCCTGTGGCCCTTTTTGAATTTGATCAAGAAGCTTGCGCGTATGATGTATGACCCACAATGAAAAGATATGCCGCAACCACCAAGACATTAAACAGGAAAAATATCAGGTTTGTTTTCGGGTACTCGTTCCTTATAAATAATCAAAAGACCACCGCTTACAAGGCGATGGTCTTGCCTCTTGACCTCGGGAGAGCCGGGAAATTTCTTTCCGTATTGACGGCTGTCCCTCCCGGAAAATCCAGGCGGCGACTCCCCATCGGAGTGAATTGCAAGTTTACAGGATTTGAGAGGAAGAGTCAATGATTTTTAGTCGAGCTTACTTTATGACATCACTTCGGCTGATTGCCAAGCAGAAGGCAGTGTTCAGGAAACCTGCCATTCTCTACACCGCAAAGGCGAGGCGATGGAGGGATTTTCGCCTTCGCTTGGTTTTATGCAATCGTCATGTGGAATTTTGCCCCGTCTTCCTTGCACAGAGCCTGAAGAAGCCGCCGGCCGGACATGACGCCTGTCGGCAGACCGCCGCCCTGTGCCAACGACGACCGCACATGAAAAAGTTCTGCAGACCGGGCAGGGTCTGGCTCATCGGCTTCATAATTACCGATGCGTTCTGGGGTGTGATCAACCAGCCTTCGAAGCTGCCCTGCCAGTTGCCAGTGTAGTGTTCGAAGGTGATCGGCGTGGCCACGTCTACCATCTCCACCTGCGAGGAGATGCCGGGGAAGCGCTGGTCGAGCAGTTCCACCACCGTATGCCCGACCTGGCTTTTCTTCTCGTCATAGGCTGCCTTGTCCCTGGCCAATTCCTTCCAGTATTCGTAGTTGCTGGGCAACATTACCACGATGCTGGTCTTACCCTCGGGCGCGAGGGCGGTTTGGTCCAAGATGTGCACCGGCAGCCGGCTGAAGTTCGCATCCCCGATCTCGGTGGGTTGCTTTAATGGAAAGCTGAAACCGGAAACTGTTTTGGGTTCATCGGCGAACGAGCGGTTCACGCCTAGGCCTACGAACAGGAGCGGAGGGAAGACCGGCCATTTTTCGTAAGGCTCACGCGTCTTTTCGTCGGCATATTTCCCGTCGAGCATCTTGAAGATGGTGGCGTACCCGTCTGCGGCGGAGACGACCCGCCCAGCGAGGCGCTCGCTGCCATCGGTTAGACGAATGCCCACGGCTTTGTCATTTTCCACCAGGATTTTTTCCACCCGGCTGTCGAATTGAGTTGCCCCCCAGGTCGCGGTAACGCTTGGCGAGAGCCAGCGACATGGCAGCGAGCCGCCAATCGGGTAGCCGGCATTTTTGATATGAAGGTATGAAAGGGTGAAGAGCAGGAAAAACATCGAGAATTCCGGGAACCACATCTCGCCCAGAGCGCCGCGGATAAGCGGGTCCTTGAACCGCGCGGAAAATCTTTGGCGGTGACAGCCATCCATTTTTGGAAGTCGCGGCCTTTGGTAATCATGGTCCAATAGAACTTTACCGACTTTGACATCCGCTTGAGCCCTTTGTCGTTTTCCCCGGGCGGATCGAATGCAATCCCCAACCGGACGCCGCTGATGAATTCCTTGATGACTTCGGCATCCTGTGGTGAAAGCTCGAGCATATGTTTTTCGAGCCTGTTCACATCGGAGTAGATGATGATGTCTGCTCGTCACCGCCTTCGTAGCGCATGTACTCATCCGAGTTGATGAATTCGCGGTCCTGCGCGATGCCGACCTCCTGCCAGTAGCGGTACATGCCGCTCTCGGGGTTCGACCCCACCAGCCAGTGGATGCAGCCGTCGATGGTGTAGCCCTCCCGTTTCCAGGCGGTGCACAATCCGCCCGGCAGGCTGTGCTTCTCGGTATTCTGTTTTGTAGCCGTTCATTTGGGCATAGATGCCCGCCGATAGCCCGGCAAACCCCGCACCGATGATGATGATGGATTTATCTTCCATGGGTCTCCGTCCCAATTTTTTCTTTTACTATTTTGTTGCTACGAAGTTTCCAGACTTGCTGCCCATTCGCGGATGAAAGGCATGTTGTGCGACCCGCCTTGCTGGGTCTGGATAAACAACAGGACGAACGCCACCTGCCACCATTTCATCTTGTACATCGCCAGCTTCCCTCCGAAGAAGGCGACAGCCACGGGCTTGACTTGCGCCGACTCGAGAATGGGTCGCAGGTAATTGGTCGGAAGTGAATAACGCTCCTTGAAGGAAAGTCTGCCTTCCTTTTTGGCCCGGTTCGGCGACGACCGGATCCACCGACAGGGGGATGCCCTCCAGGCTGGTTTCGTCTGTTTTAGTCAGGTTCATGGCGGTGATGAAATAAGCCACGGGGATCTTGCAAGAGAGTTCCTGGTATTCGTGGTGAATTTCCTCGCCCCTCTGTGCCAGCCAAAGATCATCGGCGCGCCGATCACTGCTGCGGAATAAGGCTCGAGGTCGTCACCTCATCGATCAGCTTGACATCCACCTGAAGCAAAGTCGTCTTTGTAATTTCTTCGCCAATAGCCTGAGCGACTTCGGCTGTTGTCCCCGCATTGGTGGCGTAGGCGATTAGGATTTTCTTGTGTCCATGGGGGTCCTGGGATTTGGCTTGGAATGTAGGATTACGAAATGGGTGTCAATTCGATTCAAAAACAAGAATCATTCGCATTGTACTTGATTACTCAAGATGGTGTATTATCAATTTGAAATAATCGAATTTCAGGTTATAACAAAGATCAATCCACAACTTTACTTAATTGCTGCTGGACAAATCCATCGTCCTCAAGAACATGCCATCGAATTCTTGCTCCAGACGAAACTTCTTGTTCCTCAAATCCGCCCAGCCTGGGTGAAGCGGCCGCACCTCGTTGAGCAATTGAACGCCGGGCTTGAGCGAAATCTGATCCTGGTCTCGAGCTCCGCGGGTTATGGAAAAAGCACCCTGCTCAGCGAATGGGCGCACCAGGTGTCGATGCCGGTGGCCTGGCTGACTTTGGATAAGGCGGATAACAATCCCTCCCGGTTTTGGGCATATTTTGCTTCCGCGCTTCAAACCGTGCCCAGCCTGCGGAAGTTGCGCATCGGGAGGGTCTGATGGATTTGGAGAGTATTTCACCTTCTCCAGCACCGGACGAAGCCCTCACCCGCCTGGTGGATGAGATTGCGCAATCCCCCGAGGCATTTATCCTGATCCTTGACGATCTGCACCTGATCACTGATACCAGCATCCACACTGGACTTGTCTTTCTTCTGGAACATCTCCCGATGCCGGCAGGCAGGATGCGGTTGGTGATTGCCAGCCGCATGGACTCCCTCCCTGGCCTCTGGCGCGCATGCGGGCACGTGCCCAGACCACCGAGTTGCGCACCCGCGACCTCAGGTTCACCAATGACGAGGTCACGGCATTCATCAACCAGACCATGGGATTAAACCTTTCGGCAGGTGATATTTCCCAATTGGACCAGCGGACCGAAGGCTGGGTGGCCGGCCTTCAGATGGCGGCTCTTTCGATCCAAAAAAGGGACGATATCCCTGAATTCCTTGAAAGATTTTCGGGAAGCCATCGCTATATCCTCGATTACCTGATCGAAGAGGTGCGAAGCCGAACAGCCGCCCAAGGTCATGGAATTCCTCCTGAAGACCTCCATCCTTGACCAGCTGACAGCACCTTTATGCGATGCAGTCACGGGAAATCAGGACAGCCAGGAGATATTGATTTGCTTGGAGCAGTCCAATGTGTTTCTGCTATCGTTGGATGATGAACAGCGCTGGTATCGCTATCATCACCTTTTCAGCGACCTGCTTCGTAAACGCTTGTCGCCCAGTCATGCCGGGGAGATTAAATCTTTGCATGCACGGGCGAGTGAATGGTATGAGGCTAACGGCTCTCTTCGCGAAGCCATCCTGCATGCCCTGCAAGCGGATGACATGAAGCTGGTTGCGCGCCTGGTGTCAGGGAATGTCCTGATCCTGGCGGAGGGGGAGGACTTGCCCGAGCTTTTGGAGCGGTTCCACCCGGAAAAATTGGATGATGTCTGCTCGCGGCCCTGGCTGTGTATCTCCATTGCATGGGCCAAAGCCTACACTGCCCAAATGGACGAAGCGGAATCGCTGATCGACCGGATGGAAACCGCTCTGCCCGGAAGGATACCTGAAGAAGAACGCAATCACTTGATGGGGCATGGATTGACCATCCGGGCGTATGTGCAATGGCTTAAAGGCAGGTTTGAGAAAGCGGTGGACATCGCTCGCGAGGCGTTGACCCAAATCCCTGCGGATGATTTGTTGGAAAGAGCCAACATCCTGATCATCCTGGGTCTGGCAACTCAAAATACGCTGAAAAATGATGAAGCAATTCAAATATTCAGGGATGCATCGTCAGTCAGTTTGAAATCCGGAAACCGCTATTTGTATATTTATGCTTCATCCTGCCTCATTTACGCGCTCAAGGGCGTAGGGCAGCTGCATGAAGCCATTGAAACCTGCCGGGAAATTGAAAAATTCGCCGGTCAATCGGATGAGGAATATTTCGTGCTGGCGATTGCCCTGGCCACCAAGGGCGAAATCCTGCGGCTGTGGAATGAATTAAATGAGTTTTTGAAAGCCGCTCAACAAGCGGTGGCTTTGGCGGAAAAATGGAAGCAGGCCGATACTTTGCACTATACCTTGAGTGTTCTCACGGATGCCCATCTTGCTCTGGGGAATTTCAAGGAGGCCAGGAGCATCATCCAAAGGTCCAAATGGCTTGCCAGCAATGTGTCCGACTGGTTCATGTCCATTACGGAATTTCAGGAAGCAAAGCTGAACCTTGCTTGTGAGAATTGGGAACCGTTTCTTCAATGGAAAGAACGCAGCCGCGCCAAAGGTGAATTACCATACTCGAGTTATCCAGTTCTTGCCAAATCCCTGATGATGCAAAAGAATTATTCAGAGGCTCTTAAGGTTTTGGATGTTGGAATTTCCATGTTAGAAGATGCTGGTTTGTGGGGCCGGACGATTGAATTGTGTTTGATGAAGGCGGTGGTGTATTCCATCTTGGGCAAGAAGGATAAAGCTCTTAAATCGCTGTCTGTTGGCCTGGAAATGGCTGAACCTGAAGGGTATGTGTATTTGTTTGTGATCCAGGGGAAGCCCATGGAGAAGCTGCTGCGCCAGGCTGTGCGAAACGGCATCCACAAGGAATATGCCCAAAGGATGCTGGACGTCATGGTTGCAGAGTCCTCCCGGAGTGTGGCAGCCACTCGAGGCAGGAAACCAGGGAAGGGTGAGGCGCTTCCTGAACCCCTCAGCGAGCGCGAGCTGGAGGTGCTTCGGCTGCTCAATTCGCAGCTTTCCGTCCCCGAGATCGCCCGGGAGCTGACAGTCGCCCCGTCAACAGTGCGGACCCATGTCCGGGTTGTTTACAACAAGCTGGGGGTGCATGGTCGCCTTGAAGCCATTCAAAAAGCCAGGGATTTGGGGCTGATCTAGACCGACTTTTACCGTTCATCCCGGTCCCTCGCTCACAAAGCGGGGGATTTTTGATTTATCAAATCAATCATCAAGTTTGTGGATGACAACTCATCAACCCCTGAGAGACAATGCAAATGGAAAAATCCTTGACGTAGGAGGTGCTTGATGAATGACAGTAAAAAATATGACGAATCAGCGGTATATCAAATTCGGGTGAAAGGAACCCTCGACCCTTCCTGGTCGGACTGGTTCGACGGATTCACGATCACCACTACGGAAGATGAGACCGAATTAACTGGACTAGTGGCCGATCAGGCTGCCCTCCACGGGATTTTGACGAAACTTAACGACCTGGGTCTGGCGATAATGTCAATGACACAGGTTGGAGTTGAGCCAAAGCCTGCACCAAGATAGGCTTGCCTGCGGAAAAATTATTGGGAGGTTGCCATGGAAAGTATGAGCAGGAACGAATTGTACGAGAGAATGAACAAGAATTTTGAAAAGGATGCTCTGGGGATAGCCAGGACATCTCTGGAACTGAGGCAGGCTGGTTTGGTACGTCCCGCCTGGTATTGTCCGCTGCTGAGGGGTTTGGGTGGCTTGTTGGTCTCTTTGGGTACTCACCTAAAGACTCTAAAACTCTCAACAGACAACACTTCGGTTACGGTGACCCGGATCAAAGGTGAAAGAGGAAACAATGAAGAAAATTTTTGTTTTCATGATGGCTCTTCTCTTGTTTACTGCTTGCACGACGAACCAGGCTCAATCAGCAGTTACTCCCATGTCGGCTGGCACACCGCTGGCCGACATGCCCAACCCTGCCTCGGTTTATTGTGAAGAGCAGGGATATCGAAGTGAGATTCGCACAGCTTCCGATGGGAGCCAGTCCGGCTATTGCATCTTCCCGGATGGCAGCGAGTGCGACGAGTGGGCTTTTTTCCGAGGGGAGTGCGGACCCTCGGGTACGTCTCCTAAACCGACGGATGAGATCGTGGATGGCTGGCAAACCTACCACAATGAGCAATTGGGATACAGTTTCAAATACCCTGCAGATGCCAGGATCGGGATCGATGACAATCCTTTGAAAAGCCTGTCCATTTCCGGACCTGGAATGGGGGAGGAGTTCTGGGGCATCAGCCATCCGGGTGACCGGGAGGAGTTCCGTCCCCCTCAAGGAGTGGATCTGGAACAGTGGCTGTCCGACCATTATCTCGTGGGTGAGAAGCGCATGCCCGATACGCAAATCGCCGGCACTTTGGCTATCCATTATCGGCATGAGCGCAGTCCGCAGTCTTATGCCGACGATCGGTATTTCTTTGCCAAGGATGGTCAGTTATATATGGTGCTGATCGGGCATGGCAGTGAAACAGAAGATTGGGAACTCAACAATCGCTTCCTGCAGAGCATCCGGTTTGATTAGGAAATATCCAGAGTATCCGTTCCTGGGTGCTGGGGCGAGATGATCATTGCCTCGCTCACAGTGCCGTAATACCGAAAGGAGAAAATCATGACCACCGCAAAATCAAACACACCTACTCTTGATAAAGAGTCTCCTTCACAATTGAATTGGGTTAAACGGATCGTTCTATTCATCGTGTTTTTCATTTGTGAAGTGGCGATCTTCATATTGGGCTCGAACTACTTCGATGTCTTCGCGACGAACAAGAACCTGACCTTTAACCTGGTCGTTTCTGCTTTCTTCCTGGCTGCGGCGTTGCTGTTCAAATACACAAAACGCTTGAGCCAATATTGGCTGGTGGCCTATGCCTTTTTCGTGGCATCGGTGGCTTATCCATCCACTTTACTCCTCGACGTTGGGAAGGTCTTAAGCAGGTTCGACCTTTCCCCAAATACGTCACAGGGATTAGCCATTGGGAAAGTAATAGAAGTGATTGTCGTTGTGGTACCGATAATTATTCTAACCAAACTTTCAGGTGCGGACATGGGGTCCATATTTCTCAAACGAGGAAACCTGAAGCTGGGTTTGGGAATCGGCGGATTGGTTTTTGTCAATTTCGCGACTTCCGCGCTCATGTTCTACGCCCCGCGCTTTAAAAACCTGGACCTGCTGGGAGATGCCATTGTGTGGGGTCTGGCCTTTTCGCTGGCGAACGGTTTCATGGAAGAACTGTGGCTGCGCGGCATCTTCTTGAAGCGCTTCGAGCCTTTCCTCGGAGTCCACGGTTCGGTTTGGCTGACGGCCATCATTTTCGCGTTGATGCACGGTGTAGTCTATTATTTCATGCCCGCCGTCCTGCCCGTCTTCGTGCTGAACACCCTGTCCCTGGGCCTGGCTTGCGGTTACCTGATGATGAAATCGGATAGCATTTGGGGTGCGGTCTTGATTCATGCCGCGGCAGACCTATTCCTGTTCATTTCGACGTTGGCGAATGCATAAAGATATTGATTTGATACTGCACAGAAACACATAGAGTAAGGATGTCAATGATTCCAAAATCCTAAAAGATCTTACCATAGCCGTCTTCATTGGCTATGTGGGCTTCCCTCCTCAACGCCCCTCTCCCGATGGGGGAGGGGCAGAGGGAGAATTCGTTATTCGATTAGGAGACAATATGTCAACCAATTCAATATCACTTCCCGACGTGGCTCAAACCGGATTACTGACGTTCTATTGTCATGTGATCGAAAGCCAAAACCCGGATCCCATTCTGCGGGATGAAAAGGCGGTTGAGATATCGCGTCAGCTTAACCCGGTCCTGGAGAATTCATCCAGCAAGTTGCTGCGCAACCTGGCAAAAGGTAAGTTGCGAGATGAACTTGTTGTGCATATCACCCTGCGTGCAAAAAAATTTGACGAGTATTCTATTTCGTTCTTCAAAAAGAATCCTGACGGCATCCTCGTCAACATCGGCTGCGGGATGGATTCGCGCTTTTTGCGAGTGGACAACGGGAAGATGACCTGCTTTGACCTGGATCTGCCGGAAATGATCGAATTCAAGAAGCAATTTTACGAGCAAACAGACCGGTACCATCTTCTCGGCACATCCGTATTCGATTATGCCTGGATGGATCAGGTAGAAAAAGTTGGAAAACGTCCGGTTCTTTTCATGGCTGAAGGTGTCTTTATGTACCTGGACCCAGTTAAAAGTAAAAGAGCTTGTCCTGAAAATGCAATCCCGCTTTCCAGGATCGGAATTGGTATGCGAGGTCGTCACAGAATTATTTGCCCGCAAGCCCTGGAACCGGATGGCTGCCATGAAATTGAATCAGCATGGGATCGGCAAGGATGCCTCCTTTACTTTTGGTATTAAGAACTGCCGCGAAATGGAGAGCTGGCATCCCGGCATTGAATACCTTGACCATTGGTCCTATTTTGATTCCGAACCATCCTCGTCTGGGGCGTATGGGGCTGATGGGAAAAATCAAGTTCATGCGTGAAGTCCAGTACAGCGTGCACTACCGTTTGGGATAAGAACAGGCTGGGACCAAGGAAGAAATCCATTCACAACAACAGAGGAGGAAGTCATGGAAACTGAACGAAGAATCACATTTCTAGGCTTGACCGTCAAGACCATCGTGGTCCACACTGTCACCTATTTCATTATGGGGCTGCTGGCGCTTGCTTTGCTCGATTACAGGACCGCCTTCGAAGGCCCCGTCACTCGCGAGTACATGCGTTCGGTCGATGACCCGCTCATCGCCCTTGGACCGTCCCTGCAGTTTATACGCGGAATTCTGTTTGCCGTGGTCTTCTATCTGCTAAGGGAATCCCTCTTCGGACGAAAAAATGGCTGGCTGATCATGTGGGTGATGCTTGTGTCGCTGGGCATCCTGTCCACGTTTGCCGCGGCGCCCGGCTCGGTGGAGGGACTGTTGTACACAAAGATGCCGGTCGGGTTGCAGATCTCCGGCTGGCTGGAGGTCATGACGCAAGCCCTGCTGCTCTCAGTCATCCTGTTTTACTGGGTCAATCACCCGGAAAAGAAATGGCTGGCCTGGGTGTTGGGGACTATTTTCGTTTTGGTAATCATATTCTCAGTCATGGGATTCATGCTGGCTTGACGAGAAGCTGATCAGGGAGAGACGTTATGATCCACGCTGCTAACAAAGAGAAAGCCCCCACTGAAACTGCACGATCGACAGGTTGGTTCCGGAGTCATCAGGTAACTTCCTACTTCATCATCACCTATGCCATCACCTGGGGGATTGGCTTGGTCGCCATCCTTTTCCCGGAGCAATTTAAGCGGATCTTCGGCGAATTGAATTATTTCAATCCGGTGGCGATCATCGCTATCGCAGCGCCGACCATCTCGGCCACGATTCTTGCGTGGGCGTGGGAGGGGAGACCCGGACTGAAAGCTCTTTACGCGCGCTTCATCCAGTGGCGATTTGGAATCCAGTGGTATGCTTTCATCCTGATCGGGATACCATTTCTAGGCTGGTTGAGTACTCTTGTTATGAGCGCCACTCCGGTCTTTGTGATTACGTCTCCCCTCATGGCTGTTTCAGTATTCCTCAATCTCTTATACACGGGTCCATTGGGTGAGGAGTTGGGCTGGCGCGGGTACGCTTTGCCCCGCTTGCTCAAACAAACCAGCCCGTTGGTGGCGAGTCTGATCCTGGGATTCTTCTGGGGAGTTTGGCATCTGCCTTCCTTCTTCATATCAAGTACGGTGCAATCGGGGCTGTCATTGCCGATGTTTCTTGTCTTTAGCCTGTGCACCTCCACCCTGATGACCTGGATCTTCCAGCACACCGGAGGGAGCGTCCTCGCGGCGGTGTTATTTCATTACACAATAAACATTTCCTTCTCGATCATCGGAGCACCAATGCTGGCATTCGGGGCGGTGTTGATGGTGTTGGCCGTCATGGTCGTTTTGTTGGATAAAAAATCAGGTTGGTTCCGAAAACCTTAAGAAGACAATTTCAGGTCTATGAAGGATTTTTGTACGGTGAGCAGGAAACCATGTCCAATCGGCGGAGGCTGGCGCGTGAGAGACTCGAAATCTATCTGGTCCATCTGCTCCTGGCGTATCGCCCTTTGATTCTTATCAGCGGGCTGCTCCTGCTGGCATATGTCCTCGCGACTTTTTTTATCTACCCTTTGGCAGGATACATGGTTCTGGTTCCGGCGCTTTATTTGCTCCTGTTGGGCACCTCCTACACTGTTGCACTCTATACTGCCCGGTTGGCAGCCTGGATAAGCACACTTGGGAGATATGACGATTGAAAACAGGGATACGGGACGCGCCTTATTCTCATTCTGCAGCTGAGATCGCTGAACTGCAGGCATTGATGACCAATAGCTATAGGGTCAGCTTGAAGCCGTTCAACTGGCGCTCTGCGGTGTTCGAGAACTGGGCCTACGCCTCGCGTTACCTGGAACCGCTTGAGTACTTTACCCAACGAGTCCACTTGTGGAGGACGGACGTCGGTGAATTGATCGCTTGTGTGATTCGGGGGACCAATTTCACCAATGTTCAAGTCAGCTATGACCATCGTTCTTTGGAAGATGAGATTTTCGAGTGGGCTGAAAATAACCGTCTCGAAAAAAAACCTGTTAGTACCATGGTCTATGATTGGGATGAGGAACGCCAGGGGCTTTTAAAGAAACGCGGTTATCGTGATGAAGGAGAGATCGAAGATGTCCGGATCTTCGATCTCGCGCGGGACTACCCGCCGGTTGCCCTACCGTCCGGGTTACCGAATCACCTCCCTGGCTGAACACGGGAATTTTGCCGAGCTGATCGACTTGGTGAACCAGGTCTGGGGGATGTCGCTGAACGACACCTGGTTCCGCGGCAAGAGTTCGGCTCCGGGCTACTCGCTCGACAGGAAATTGCTGGTCGTTTCACCCGAAGGCCGGCTGGCGGCTTACTGTCTGTTCTGGCTTTATCCTGATAATCGAACCGCGGAGATCGACCCCATCGGCACGCACCCGGACCATCGCCAGCGCGGTCTCGCCCGTGCGCTCGTGCTCGAAAGTTTCACGCGGATGCTAAAATGCGGGCTGCGCTTTGCCTATATTGCTTCAGAGTCAGAGGACCCGGTGGTCAGTCATCTGTATGCATCGCTTCAACCCATTGTGACATATCAGGGCTGCAAGTGGATCAAGTAAACCAGGCGGTTAAAGCGGATAAAAATTCTGGCAGCCATCCGGCCGCCAGAATTTTCTCAAGGGCTTGATTCTGAATGGGTGGGACGTCCGGGATCAATGCCCGCTTCCGGGAGCCGCTTGCCCGTCGAAGACTTCCGGATTTGGATCGCCCTCCACTATCAAGTATCCTGCCAGCCCACGTTGAAGCCTCGAAAGAGCATGATCCACGAGGATGTATCTTCCCGGCACCTCGAGTTTGAATTCGACCATGGTTGCGCCACCGGGCGGGACAAGTGTGGTCTGCACATCGGTCAGCGGAGCGGCGGTCAGTGACGCCTGGTCATAGACTCGGTCAAAGATCTCTCCGATGACATGGAAGGATGAAGTGAAATTGGGGCCGCCCACCCCGAAGAAAATCCGTACGGTTTCGCCGGTCCTGGCGCGCAACTGGTGAGTCTCGCCTGCCAGTGCCAACGCGGCGCCGTTGAAGACAAAGTACTCCGGGTGTTCGTCGAGCAGTTTGGCCGTGTCACTGGAGACTGCGCCAACCGTGCCGAAAGGCTGGACGGTGTAAATTTCGCCCTGCATCACGTAGAATTCGCGATCGACCGGAGGCAGGCCGCTTTCCGGCTCGACCAGGATCAGACCGTACATGCCGTTGGAGATGTGCTGGGCAACCATCGGCGTGGCGCAGTGGTAAACATACAGGCCAGGGTTGATGGCTTTGAAAGTGAACATCGTCTCTTCGCCCGGCTTGGTCTGGGTGGCAACCGCACCGCCGCCGGGGCCGGTCACCGCGTGGAAATCAACGGAGTGGGTCATGGTGCTGCCCATGGCATTCTTGAGATGAACTTCCACCGTATCGCCCACCCGTATCCGGATAAAGGGTCCGGGGACCTGTCCTCCGAATGTCCAGTATGTGTAAGTGGTGCCGTCAGCCAGTTGACCGGAGACTTCTACCGTTTCCAGGTCCACGCGGACCCTTTCCGGGCTGCGGTTGCCGATGGGAGAGGGAATTTCAGCGGGATCGCGGGTGATGTCCACCGCATTGGCGTCCGCCGGGGACGGGGCGGTCATTGGGGATATCTCCGCGGAGGAGCCTGCTCCCGTTGCCGAGATCATTACCCCCTCGGGGAGCGACAATAGGTAATCCACCATCGCCTTGATCTCATCCGTGCTCAGGGTCTGCGCCAGCGAAGCAGGCATCACGCTCACGGGGCATGGTCCGGTCGGGCATTTCGGGGCGATGAATGCATCCGGCGACTGGAGCGATTCGAGTATGTATTCCTCTGGGTTTTTGGCTGCGCCTGTATAGCCGCCATTGTCCATATGATCCTTTGCCGACAGGCTGACATTGCTCAGATCCGGTCCGATGGTTCCGACCGCTCCCGGTATGCCGGGGATGGTATGGCATGCTGCGCAGCCTCCTTTTTGGAAGGCTGCCAGGGCAAGTTCCTGGTCGTACAGACCGGCCGGTTTCTCAACCGAGGAGGTCGGTTCGACCGGCATCTCCGATTCCCCGGTCGCTGCGCCTACGATTAATTTACCAAGCATCCCTGCTTCAGCATGCCCGGGGACGCTGTCATAATAAGCCAGGACGGTTTCGCGGTTGGGAACCTCGAAGGTGATGGTGTCGGCGTTCCCCTGCCCCTTCAGGCGCTTGGACTGCGCATTGACTTCCGGAAAGAAGATGTCATGCTCGGCGCCATCGCCGTTGATCAGGGTGACGGTGACTGAAGCGCCGGGTTCAGCATGGAGTACGGGGTTGGTCACCCCATCCACATCACCTCCCACACCGACGAAGACCAGCTGCCCATCCTTCACCCCGGTGGTCAGGGTGTATCCCCTGCCTTCTGCCGGTGTGCTTTGTGCGCCACAGGCAGCCAGCAGCAAGGCGGTCAGCAGGGTAAGCAAGAGCATTTTGAATATTTTCATGGATTACTCCTTTGGGTTGGCTGAAAAAGCTTCTAATTGCAAGGTGTTCAGAAAATCCTCCGCATCCAGCCTGTACGACGAGGATACGTCCTCCAGCGTGCAAAAGCGTTCAAGCCTGCAGCCTATGCAATCCGTCTTGTAGCGGATGAATACTTGCGCCGCCTTGGGGCAAGCCTGCAGGATGTCTTGAACAGTCCAGTCTTTGATGAGAGAAGCGTTCATTGGATATCATTTTACCGATGGATGGAAATTGCTTCTTTGCGCCAGCGCAAAGAAGCCAGGTGCAGAAAAACCGGGGGATCACCCCGGTCTTTCGATGGAATGTCAGCCATGTGCCACTACTTCACCAGATCGTCCGCGATGCGCACCAGCCCGTGCGGATCGAGCACGGTCACCCGCTCGCGCCCGGTGCTGATGATCCCCTGTTTTTCCCAGGCACTCAAGCTGCGGCTGACGGTGTAAAGCGTGGTCCCGGTCATCTCCGCCAGGTCCTGTCGGGAAAAGGTCAGGTCGATGCCGCCTTGCTCGGTCCGCTTCCCGGATTGCGCTGCCAGTCTCAGCAGGGCACGGGCCACGCGCTGTTCCACCCGTTCAGTGGCAAGCTCGCGGTAGCGTTCCTGCATCTCCTGGATGTAACCGGTCATCAGGCGCATCAACCCAAAGGAGAGATGCGGGCGCTCCTTCAGCATGTGTGCGAAGTCCGAACTGGCGATGGCCAGGGAGGAGCTATCCTCCAGTGCCTGCGCGCAGGCCGGATAAGTAGCATTGGGATCCACAGCCCCAACAGCACCGAAGAGCTGGTTGGGGACGAGCGTGCGCAGATTGACCTGCTGCCCGTCGGCGCTGATCGTGCATAGCTTGGCGCGCCCGGTCAGCAGGATGTGCAGGTAATCCGCCTTCTCGCCCTGAAAGAAGAAATAGCTGTCCTCTTCCACCGCGCGTTGGATTCCCAGCCGGGCGATGGCGTGGATGTCATCTTCAGTGGCGTTACTGAAAACAGCCACCCTGCGTACTGCGGATTCAAATGTAGTTGCGGTGGTGCTCACAAACCTAATATACTCCAAATTAGGGCTTTTTTGGTTGAATTCAAGAAATCGTTGCGACTTGCAATGCTGTGATGGAAGATCCCCAAACCCAGAAAGATCGATTCAATTCTTTACACTTTCTTTAATCATGGATCTTCTTATTCTGTTACCATTAAAAAAAGTCAAAGATTTCTTTAATAGGGGAAGGGATACGACAAATGAAAAAAACGATTGCTTTACTTGCGCTGGCAATAGCCTTGTCTGCCTGTGGTGCAAGGACGGACGAAATTCTCCCGGATGAGGGATTGAAGATGGGGATGCAGGGCAATGGCATGATGGTGCGCCACCATGCCCAGATTCCTGAGGACTATGCCGGGCTGACCAGCCCTGTCACAGCCGATGAAGCCTCACTGGAGCGAGGTGCGACGATCTATGATGTCAATTGCGCCAGCTGCCACGGGGATGGCGGCATGGGGGATGGCCCTGCCGGTTCTGCGCTCAATCCGCCTCCTTCACCCATCGCGCACACCAGCCAGATGATGGCAGATGACTATCTCTTCTGGCGCATCAGCGAGGGCGGTGCGCAATTCAATACCGCCATGCCGGCCTGGAAATCGCTTGCTGAGCAGGCACGCTGGGACCTGGTCAACTATATTCGAGCTTTGGGTGAAGGAACGGTCCAGCCCTCCGGGGGTATGGGAGGAGCGGCGTTCGATCCTGCCGTTCAGGCAGCTCATCAGGAACTGATGTTGTCGCAGGCTGTGGAGCAGGGGGTCGTCACCCAGGTTGAAGCGGACACCTTTAAGCTGGTGCATGATGCCGCAGAGCAGTATCGTATCGACCACCCCGAGATCACCAACAGCGGAAAGGATGCCAACGAGCGCGAAGCCGCCGTCATCGCCGCATTGGTTGCGGAAAAGATCATCACACAGGCGCAGGCGGATGCCTTCCCAGGCATTCACGACCGGTTGGGCACAGCCGGATTGATGCCCTAGAATTACGAGTTTCTTTCTTCAGAAGCCCCTGCTCAACAAAGCGGAGGCTTCTTTGGTTTTAAACCCTTAACCGAGCGGATGAGAAATATTAGTGACACACCTTCATATAATCTTTACAATTCCTTTGTTGAGGCTTGATGAGTCTCTCTTATGATGGTGCATATTATCATTAGGAGATGCTTATGACAGCCGGATCGGTCGTTCAAAAAAGCGGACAGGTGAAACCTCGTCTGCACGGAATCAGAGCCTTTTTCACCCATCAAGCCTTTCGCAGGCTGATACAGTTTTCTTTTGCTGCTTTTATCGCATATGTCACAATTGTCCATGTGGCTGCAGGCGAAAGCTCAACGGTCATCACCGCCTCGCCGGAGGCGTATTGCCCCTTTGGCGGGTTGGAGACGTTCTACAAATATGTGGTCAGCGGAGGGGCTTTCGTCCCCCATACCCATCTCTCGAATCTGGTGATTGCGGCTGCGGCGTTGCTGACTGCCCTTTTACTGCGCTCAAGTTTCTGCGGCTGGATCTGCCCGCTGGGGTTCATCCAGGATATCGTTCACTCGTTCAGCGCATGGATGCAGAAGCGTTTTATCCCCGTTCGGAGGTTCTTCCGCACGATTGCCCAGCGCGGGCAGCCGGCCTGGTCCATCCTCGATAAATACCTGCGTTTCCTGAAGTACTTTGTGCTCATCTGGGCGGTCACCGGCGCGGCGATCTATGGCGTGATGGTCTTCAAGGATTATGACCCCTGGTCGGCGTTGATCACCATTGCTGAGATGTCCTTCACCCCGGGTCTGGTCATCCTTGGCCTCAGCCTGCTGGGATCGTTTTTCGTGGAACGTCCCTGGTGCCGATATGCCTGCCCTTTGGGTGCTGTTAGCGGCCTGTTGGGGAAACTCAGCCCGGTCTACCTCAAGCGGGAGGCTGGCGCCTGCACCAACTGCAAGATTTGCACCAAGGCCTGCCCGATGGGGCTGAATGTCCACACCGCGACGGTCATCACCAGCGTGGACTGCATCAGCTGCCTCGAGTGCGTGGGTGAGTGTCCGCGTCAAGGCGCGCTGGAAGTCAAAGCGGGCATTCCGTTGATGGCAAAATAAAGGAGCTGAATATGAAAATCAATCCGTTTGTTTATGGAATTCTGGTCGTTGGGGTTTTTCTTGGAGTGGTCTATGGATTTCAAGCGGCAGGGGTTTGGTCCATTTCGGGAAAGATCGACGGAGGAGGGAAAGCGATCCAGCCTTCGGCGGCGGACGTGAACACGATCAAAGGTTGGATGACGCTCGAACAGGTGTCCGCTGCCTTTGGGATACCCGTCTCTGAGATTCTATCTGCCTTTGACTTGCCGGCCGATACCCCGGCTTCCACTCCGCTAAAAGAAATGGAGAGCGGCACCTTCGACATGACTTTATTGAGGGAATGGCTGCAGGAACAATCACAACAACCATAATACCGCACCGAAATCAAAAACATCCGAAGCGATACTTCGGATGTTTTTGATATTAGAACGTATGCTATCAGGCTTTGCCTGTCAATTCCTTGAAGCGCGAGGTCAAAGCGCGCCAGATGGGGCAGCGGTCATAGATGGCGCTGAACATCAATGCCCCAGCCATGACCAGTAGCAGCCAATGTCCATCTGCCACTGCCCAGATTCCGGCAAGCGCAACACCTCCCCCAAGACGGATGAGGCGATCGGTCACGCTCAGGCTGGCGGGGAGTTTTTCTTCACCAGTCGCAAGCGCCTCGAACAGGGATTTCAATGTGCTGCTGGATTTTGCGCCGACGTAGCGTTGAGTCTCCCGCCCATTGCGGAAGACTATCAGAGTAGGGATGCCGTAGACGCGCAAGCCTTTCAGAACCTCCGGATTGTCGTCGGCGTTGACCTCCCACAAGTCCACCTGGCCTTCGTATTCTTGTGCCAGCTTTTCCAGCGTGGGTTTGATCATCTTGCATGGACCGCACCAAGGCGCCCACAGGTCCACCACGACCGGGTTCTGATACTCGTGAAGCTTCTCGTTGAAAGAGTTGATGTCCATAAAAACGAAAAGGGCACGGCTCTGAAACCATGCCCTATCTCCTCGTGGTACTTACCGTCAGCGCCGAAAAGCCCCTTGCTTCACTGTCCTGCTGGCGCAGGCCAGCACGGGCAGCAATGGGGATGCAAGGCGCACATCCTTGCAAGGTGTAGGACATCGTTGTAAAATAGAACACATGAGCTATGCGGTAAAAACCTTCAAGTATCGCCTGCGACCCTCCAGGAGCCAACACACCCAACTCCATCGGACGCTGGAACTTTGTCGTTGGGTCTACAACGAGACGCTGGCCACTCGCAAAAACACCTGGGAGCAGGAAAAGAAGACCCTTTCGCTGTATGACACGAATAAACTGCTCACCATTTGGAAACGAGATCATCCCGAATTGGTGCGTGTCCATTCTCAGGTCTTGCAGAATGTTCAGGAGCGAGTGGATCTGGCGTTCAAGGCTTTCTTTCGTAGAGTGAAGGCAGGCGAAAAGCCTGGCTACCCACGTTTTCGGGGATACGGTCGGTACGCGAGCTTCACCTTCAAGCAGTCTGGTTTCGAATTGCTCCCTGCGGGCAAGGGTCTGCTCATTTCCAAAATTGGCGCGTGAGATCGTCCTCATCGTCCCATCCAGGGCAGGGTCAAGACACTCACCGTTCAGAGGGATGCGGTGGGCAACTGGTATGCCTGCTTCGCCTGTGAAGTGGATCCCGAACCCCTGCCCTACAATGGCTTGGCAGTCGGGGTGGACGTAGGACTTGAAAGCTTTGCCACGCTCTCCAATGGGATGAAGATTGATAATCCCCGCTTCTTTCGTCACGATGAGCAAGAGCTGGCGCAGGTGCAGCGCCTGCTCTCGAGGGCTGAAAAAGGAACGCCCGAACGAGCCAAACGGCGCAAGGCGGTTCAGCATGTCCATCAACGCATTGCCAACAGGCGCAAAGACTTTGCCCATAAGGTTAGTCGGGAATTGGTCAACAGTTTCGGCATGATCGCTTTTGAAAACCTGAATATCAGGAACATGCTTCAAAACCATCGTTTGGCAAAGAGCATCTCGGATGCAGCCTGGAAGCAACTGATCACGTACACCACGTACAAAGCTGAGAACGCTGGTCGTCGTGTCGTATCGGTTGGTCCACGCAACACATCCAGGCAATGCTCTGGCTGTGGTACGATGGTCGAGAAGTCTTTGTCTGTCCGGGTGCATCAATGTCCTGTGTGTGGCCTTGTCATGGATCGGGACGAAAACGCATCCATTAATATCTTGAGACTTGGGCTAGAGTCTCTGGGCTATGCCCTGGAAGCCCCCGCATTGATGCGTGGGGAGTAGTCACGATTTCTTGGTGCTGAATTTGAAGACAGCGTAGAGCGGGCAGAAGCCGATGGCGGCGGTGAGCAGCATGACCGCTCCCAGAACATTGGCAACGATCGCCCAGGTGCCGGTCAACGCGCCACCAAAGCCCAGAAAGAGCAGGACAACACCCGCCACAGCGCGGATGATCCGATCGACATTTGATTCATTAGCTTTCATGACAATCTCCTAAGAATTGAAAAGTGTGGATTTCTACCTACTTGGATGCCGCCAATTAATAAAAGTTGCAGCGAAGTTGGTCGAACAACATCTTGCTCTCCAATCTTGGAAGAAATGTGACATTTGTCATATGAAAATATTGCGCTTTGTGTAATACTAATTAATAAAGTTAGTATATAATAATAAGTGTGTTGAGAAAGACGAAACCAGGAGACGGGCATGCCGGAGCAGCATCGTAAAGTTAAATTATCTGATGTGGCAGCAGGAGAAATCGCCACCATCACGGATTTTCAAGGTGGGCGGATGGTCAACAACCGGCTGGCGTCGCTGGGATTCACCCCGGGGGTGAGGTTGGACATGTCGCAAAATTACGGTCATGGGCCGTTGATTGTGAAAGTTCGCGGAACGCGTGTAGCTTTGGGACGCGGTGAGGCAGCCAAGATCATCGTCGAGCGGGGTTAGCTTGAGCGATTGTCACGATACGGTCACCCAAGCCGCCCCTGAACTTATTACAGAAGGTGTGGATACCCCGCTGATCGCTCTTGCCGGTCAGCCCAACATGGGGAAGTCCACTCTTTTTAATTTACTGACCGGCCTCAACCAGCATGTGGGGAACTGGCCGGGTAAGACCGTCGAACGCCGCGAAGGGCATTTTTCCAACAGTGGACGCGACTTCCGTCTTGTGGATCTGCCCGGAACCTACAGCCTGACTGCCAATTCACCCGAGGAAGTCATCGCCCGAGAGTTCATCGTCCGCGAAAAGCCTGCCGTGGTGGTCGCCGTAGTCAGCGCGGCAAACCTGGAGCGCAGCTTGTATCTGGTGGCGGAACTGGTTGCCCTCGACGTGCCTCTGGTGGTGGCCCTCAACATGATGGACGTCGCCGAACAGGAGGGTGTTCTCGTCGAGCCGCAGGTGCTCGAAGCAGCCCTAAGGTTGCCTGTCGTCCCCATGACGGCCTCCCGGGCAGTGGGCGCGCGAGAATTGCTGGCTGTGGTTCAGGATGTGTTGAACGGAAACCACCTCTCGAATCCGAATTTACCCGAGGTGCGCGCCGACCACCGTGTGGTGCTCGAAAAAATCGAGGGGCTGATTTCCGGAAGAGTCCCAGAGCCATATCCACAAAGTTGGATCGCGCTCAAGTTGCTGGAAGGCGATGTCGAGGTCTCGCGCATGATGCAGGAGGTGCTCCCCCTCGAAATCTGGGAATCCGTCCATGACGTTTTACGCGCGCACGACGATGCCTTTTTAGCTGTGGCCTCAGGCCGCTACGAATGGATCGGGCGCATGGTGCGTGCCGCCGTTACTCACCCGAAGATTGGTCAGGTCGGGCTGACGGAGCGTCTCGACCGGTGGGCGGCGCATCCTGTCTGGGGGCTGCTTATCCTGGCCGGTATCCTGGGTCTGGTGTTCTGGATGACCTTCACGTTGGGCACTCCCTTCCAGGAATTGCTCGACCGCAGGATCATTGTTCCGTTGGCGGAAATGGCATCGGCAGCGCTGGCGGGAGCGCCGGCCTGGGTGCAGGGCATGATCGTGGACGGCCTGATCGGAGGGGTGGGGTCGGTGCTGACCTTCCTGCCCATCCTCGTTTTCTTTTTTGCCTCCTTCGCGATGCTGGAGGACACAGGCTACATGGCGCGCGCCGCCTACGTGATGGACAACCTGATGCACCTGATGGGACTGCACGGGAGGTCCTTTCTTCCACTCTTTTTGGGATTCGGCTGCAATGTACCTGCCATCATGGGAACGCGTGTGATCGACTCATCGTCTGCGCGCATGCTGACCATCCTGATCGCCCCGCTGGTGCCCTGCACTGCGCGCATGGCAGTCGTGGCGTTCATTGCTCCGGCGTTTTTCGGCGTGAATGCCATCTGGGTCTCGTGGGGATTGGTGATGTTGTCTTTGATGACCCTGGTGATCGGTGGTGTGCTGCTCAATCGCACCATCTTCAAAGGCCAGCGCTCTGCCTTCATTATGGAGATGCCGCTCTATCACATCCCCAATGCCCGCACGATCGGCTTACTGGTCTGGGAGCGCTCGCTGTCATTCGTCAAAAAGGCCGGGACGACCATTCTGGCAATGGCGATGCTGGTGTGGGCGCTTTCCTACTTTCCCAACGGGGATCTGAATACCAGCTACCTCGCCTCCATCGGCTTGCTCTTCGAGCCGATCGGCAGCTTGATGGGCTTCGACTGGCGTCTGACCGTCGCGCTGATCGCCAGTTTCCCAGCCAAGGAAAACGCCATCTCAACTTTAGGCGTGCTCTTCGGCAACTCCACTGAAGCCGGTTTGACCGCCACACTGGCAGCGACCTATTCGGCAGCGACCGCCCTGTCGTTCCTGGTGGTGACCATGCTCTTCATCCCCTGCATGGCAACGGTGGCAGTCACCAGGCAGGAGACGCAATCCTGGCGCTGGACGATGCAGAGTGTGCTGCTCCTGTTGGGGGTCTCACTTCTAGCAGGGATCGTGACCTACAACCTGGCTGTCTGGAGAGGATACTGACCATGTTGGAAAAATTGCTCGCTGAGATCCGCTCCGGCGGTACCTTTGAAACAGGGGAATTGGCCTCGCGGCTGGGAACTACTCCCGAAATGTTGAGTGCGATGCTGGAGCATCTTCAGCGCTCGGGGCAGCTCCAACCCTTCAACACTTGCAGCGACACCTGTGCTGAGTGCAGACTGAGCAATGCATGCAAGAGTCCGCAGCCTGGGAACGCCTCCGGTCAGACCTTGCGTCTTTTCACGCTGACTGAAGCCTGACCTTATCCTTGTGAATAAACAAGCACTCGTTGAAAAGGCGAGTGCTTGTTTATTTTTAACGCAACTGAGAAAAATTTTTCTTTTGAGGTATAATAAATAATAATTATTTGTTAGGAATAATTATTGATAATAATCCTATGACCAATTCAGATGCCCGCTTTGATCAATTGATTGCCGCGTTGAAAGAACGCGATTTTCGACTAACCCCTCAACGAATCGAGTTGGTGCGGTTGATTGCAGTGAGCGACGGGCATCCCAGTGCAAACCAGCTGTATCAAAAGATAAAACTGAAGTTCCCAACCATGAGTCATGCCACGGTCTATAAGACCCTGGGCCTGCTAAAGGAAATGAATCAAGTGTATGAGATCGATTTGCGCGAAGACAGCCATTATGACGGCAACCGCCCCCAGCCTCATCCCCACTTGATATGTATGAAGTGCAATCAGATTATCGATGCGGAAGTGTCTCTTGATCAAAAATCGCTCCGGAGGCTGGAGCGAACATCAGGTTATCAGATCCTGCGCCCTCAGATATCTCTTTATGGGCTTTGTCTGGATTGCAAGGGAGAGGGATAAGAATCTCTTTTCTGAAAAATGTACCTAAAGTAGTGCTGACTTAATCATTCATACAACAAAAAGGAGAAAATACTATGAGCGATGAAAGCAAGTGTCCGGTAACCGGCAAAGCTGGCAGCACCTCTGCCAGCCGGGGAACATCCAACCGCGAATGGTGGCCCAACCAACTCAACCTTGGCATTCTACACCAGCATGCCCCGGCCTCCAACCCGATGGATCCTGATTTCAACTACGCGGAAGAATTCAAGAAGCTCGACCTGGCCGCGGTCAAGAAGGATCTTGCCAGGCTGATGACTGATTCTCAAGAATGGTGGCCTGCCGACTGGGGTCACTACGGCGGCCTGATGATTCGCATGGCCTGGCACAGTGCGGGCACCTACCGCACATCCGACGGCCGCGGTGGCGGCGGCACCGGCAACCAGCGTTTTGCGCCGCTGAACAGCTGGCCCGATAACGTCAACCTGGACAAGGCGCGCCGCCTGCTCTGGCCTGTCAAACAGAAATACGGCAACAAACTTTCCTGGGCCGACCTGATGATCCTGGCAGGCAACGTGGCGCTGGAATCGATGGGTTTCAAGACCTTCGGTTTTGGCGGAGGCCGCGCCGACATCTGGCAGCCTGAAGAAGATGTCTACTGGGGTAATGAAAATACCTGGTTGGGCGATAAACGCTACAGCGGCAAACGCGATTTGGAGAATCCGCTGGCGGCTGTGCAGATGGGGTTGATCTATGTCAACCCGGAAGGCCCGAACGGACAACCTATTCCTGCCGAATCCGCACATGATGTCCGCGATACTTTCGGGCGCATGGCCATGAACGATGAAGAGACGGTTGCTCTGATCGCCGGTGGACATACCTTCGGCAAGGCACATGGCGCTGGAGACCCGAAACTGGTCGGACCCGAGCCCGAAGCCGCGCCGCTGGAACAAATGGGGCTGGGCTGGAAAAGCAGCTATAAAGGCGGCATGGGCGGCGATACCATTTCGAGCGGAATTGAAGGCGCCTGGAAACCGAATCCTACCAAATGGGACATGGGCTATCTGAAGGTTCTGTTCAAATATGAGTGGGAACTTCTTAAGAGTCCGGCAGGGGCTTATATATGGCTCGCAAAAATGTGGATGATGAGGACATGGTTGTTGATGCCCATGATCCGTCCAAGAAAAATCGTCCCATGATGACCACGGCCGACCTGTCCCTTAAGTTTGATCCTGCTTACGAAAAAATTGCCAAACGCTATCTGGCAAATCCGGACGAATTTGCCGACGCTTTCGCCCGCGCCTGGTTCAAGCTGACCCACCGCGACATGGGACCCAAGGTCCGCTACCTCGGGCCGGAAGTCCCCGCCGAGGACTTGATCTGGCAGGACCCGATTCCCGCCGTTGACCATCCCCTGGTTGACGCCAAAGACATCGCCGACCTGAAAGCCAAGATCCTGGCTTCGGGCTTGTCGGTATCGGAACTGGTTTCCACTGCCTGGGCTTCGGCCTCCACCTTCCGCGGATCGGATAAGCGCGGCGGCGCCAACGGCGCGCGCATCCGCCTGGCTCCGCAAAAAGATTGGGAAGTCAACCAGCCCGCGCAACTGGCCAAGGTGCTTTCCGCGTTGGAAGGCATCCAACAGACCTTCAACAAAGCCCAAAAGGGCGGCAAGAAAGTCTCGCTGGCTGACCTGATCGTGCTGGGCGGCTGCGCAGCGGTCGAAGCGGCGGCCAAGGCAGCCGGTCACGCGGTGGAAGTTCCCTTCACCCCGGGCCGCGCCGACGCCTTGCAGGAACAGACCGATGTGGAATCGTTCGCCGTGCTCGAACCCGAAGCCGACGGCTTCCGCAACTACCAGAAGACGGCCTTCACCGTCTCTGCCGAGGAAATGCTGGTGGACAAGGCGCAACTGCTGACCCTGAGCGCGCCTGAGATGACCGTGCTCGTCGGCGGCCTGCGCGTGCTGGGCGCCAACGCAGGCGAGTCGAAGCATGGCGTGTTCACCAAACAGGCCGGCAAGCTGACCAACGACTTCTTCGTCAATCTGGTTGACATGGGCACCGTCTGGAAGCCCACGTCCGAGGCGGCTGACACGTTCGAAGGACGCGACCGCAAGACCGGCGATCTCAAGTGGACCGGCACCCGCGTGGACCTGGTGTTCGGCTCCAACTCGCAGCTACGCGCCCTGGCCGAGGTCTATGCACAAAATGATAACAAGGAAAAGTTCGTGCGCGATTTCGTCGCAGCCTGGAACAAGGTCATGAACCTGGATCGCTTCGATCTGGCCTGATCGTAGCGTATAAGAAAAAATTCGGAAATTGCAGACCGGGCGAGTGTTGTCTCGCCCGTTCTGCAATTTATTGTGCAGGAATCTTGGTGATCAACCTTACAGGCCGAGTTGTTTCATGCACCAAACAACCCTGAAAGGATGAAAATAAATATCGAGCCTGAAATGATGCCGATGGCGAGCATCACCCCGGATCTAAAAAGCTTCCGGTCCACAATCTTGGGAGTGTGACGCCTATGACCAAAGCCCCATCTGCCATGATGGGGCTGAGATTCCACAACGGCCAGCAATTTTTCCGTGTGGGTCTCCGTTTCGCCAAAGCGGATGTGTGGTATGTAGAAATCCAGCAGAAAGATGGAGATGGCGCCGAGAGCGAAACCTACCGTGGCTGTCCACCATCCGCTCAGTTGCCAGGCTTCGTTGACCAATTCCAGAAACGCAAGAGAAATCATCACTCCGGCAGTCATGCCCATCAGGAATCCGAACGAGCGCTTGCCGGGCTTGCGGATGACCACCATCAAACCACCCAGTCCAGTACCCAGGCTGGCGATGGTACTAATGAGCAGGATGGAAAATAATTCTGAAGGTATCATGCGAGTAATGTTAATGCTCCCAAATAAATTCGTCATATCAATAAACAGGGACGCTTCTTCGATGCGTCCCTGTTTGTCATACTACGTAAACCAGCAGGCAATGATCATTCCATTGATGGCTTCCACACCTCCCAGACCTTGCCCACCAAATCGGGACCAGGCTTAAGGGTGACTTTGCCGGGTTCCCATCCTGCCGGGGTAGCTTCCTTGCCGCCTGATGCGCGTACCAATTGGAATGCCTGAATCTGCCTTATGGATTCCGCGAAGCGGCGTCCAACCGGCGGAGTAAGGACTTCCATAGCCTGAATGACGCCATCGGGATCAATGATAAAGCGTCCGCGCAGTTCGATACCCTGGCTTTCGTCCCAGACGCCATAGGCACGTCCCACGTTGCCTGCCTGGTCCGATGCCATGTGGAAAGGTACACCCCCCTCCACCATCTTGACCAGCTCATGATCGTTCCACATTTTATGTACGAAATGACTGTCCACGCTGACCGAAATAACCTCCACCCCCAATTCCTGAAGCTGTGCATATTTGTCGGCGACCGCCGACACTTCAGTCGCTCAGACAAAGGTGAAGTCGCCGGGGTAGAAGCACACCAGGACCCACTTCCCGGCAAAATCCGAAAGTTTGACAGGAGTAAACCCGCCTTTGAAGTAAGAGGGGGCGGTGAAATCAGGGGCTTTTTGCCCAACGCGCGCAGTCATAAGGGTCTCCTTTTTTTCTACAGGTGTTTGAGAGGATTGGGATTCGCCTGGTTTGCCGCCAGAGACGGTCCCGGTAACGCGGGCGCATCCTTGAGGTTGGTCTGCCATGGGCTCTCCTTTAGTTGATTACTTGTGTCATTTATAATTATCTGCCTTGTAATAAAAATGCTCACTTGGTTTTTGCAAATATTTTCGAACGTTGTTTCATGTGATCGACAAGCACATTACGCACCAGATCGCATACTTCACCCACCTTGGGATCAGTCAGGCTATATTGGATGGCAGTACCTTGCCTTTCAGAGTCGACCACACCCACGCTGCGCAACACCGATAAATGCCGAGAGACATTCGCCTGGCTGTAACCGGTCTCCTGAATGATTTCTGTTACTGACTTTGAGCGCTCGCGCAAGCTATGCAGAATTTTCAGGCGTACAGCGTTTCCCATAGCCCTGCAAAAACCCGCCTGAAACT
Source organism: uncultured Chloroflexia bacterium (assembly GCA_963774975.1). Lineage (GTDB taxonomy): Bacteria > Chloroflexota > Anaerolineae > Anaerolineales > Villigracilaceae > JBGPQJ01. Next base: position 194,501 of record CAVZGY010000014.1, on the reverse strand, counting down.
CGAAAATGGATTCATCCATGCTAATGTAAAAGCTCCGGGTGGTCCTGCAGCGTTCCAGCCAGGTAAGCCTCCACCGCTGCCTGCGCGACTGGAATATCCGTTATGAATGGTTTAATGTTGCGTGCTTCCAGGCTATTTCGGGCTCCCATCCCCATACCTCGGGCAATGAGCACATTACAGTCGCTGATGGAATCCATCATTGCCCCATGGCGGGCTTCAGCATGTGGACCTTGCCCATGTTCTTCTCCATGGTGTTCTCCATGATGTTCACCTGCGAATTGATCATGTCCCGGCTTGGGGCGCGTTTCCTTGCCGGTAATTTTTCCATCGGATATCGTATAAACCAAATAGAAGTGTGCCCTCCCGAAGTGCTGACTGATCGTTTCCATATCATCAGTGACGACTGCGATTTTCATGGGTTCATCCTTTGTTATGAGTTTTTAGCATTGTGTGTTTTGCGATAAATATACAGCGCCAGGATCAATGCGGTGAAAATGAGCAGGATGATCAACTCCATCGTTGAGAACATCCAACCATTCACGGCCGTCTCCTCGGCGGCGGGGAATGGTAAAGACTGTTCTACGGGCAATTGAGGCAGAGGAGCTCCTGCTATCAGAACCGTCTCGCTGAATCCGGCAACGTGGCCGAATATTGCCATTCTTTCAGTACATTGTTCGGGGTGGCATTGCTGGCACTTGCTGATGTCCTCGTTGATCACCGGATGGGCAGTGCGAAGGGTGTGGGCCTGCTCCATGATGGTCGCCTGAGAATTGCCTCCGTGGCAGTCCACACAGGCCATTGGCGATTCGTTCAAGCAGAAGTATTTGCCTGTGTCATGCAGGTAATAGAGATTATCGTGGCAGTTGACGCAGTTGCCGTTGTCCGGTGGCGGTTCTGATGAATTGGCGAAGGCAGTGGTTGGGAGGGCCATAACTGAAAGGACCAGCAAAGACACCGACAGTGCGATGATAAAAAAACGGGAATGGTTTGAAGTTGACACGGCTCACCTCCTTGTGTGACCGCCAAGGCTTACTTCATAAAATGTCTTTCCGTGGCATTTTCCCGGCTGTCCATCGGGCACAGAACGATCAAGGCGCGGGAAGGGGTTTTATCGGGATTGCGCCAGCGATGGGCCAGATAAGCCTCAAAAAGCAGACTGTCGCCTGGTTCAAGGTTGTACGTCTCTCCGTCCACCGTGTAAGCGATGTGCCCTTCAATGCAATACATGAACTCGCGGCCGGTGTGGACGATGGAATTCTTTCCGCTATCGGCCTCGGGATCGAGTGTGACGATCAACGGTTCGGCGCCGAAGCGCGGCATCCCAGCTCCCAAATCTTCCATCACCCCATGATTGAAAGCGGCACGTGGACGAACGCCGTTTTTCTGGAAAACGATTTTCTTTTCACCTTGGTCTGTTTCAAAAAAAACGGAGATGGGCACCTGCAAGCTTTGCGCCAGCTGCTGGAGGGTTCCCACGCTGGGAGAGGTCTTCCCGTTCTCGATCAGACTGAGCGTGTTGACGTTAAGCCCGCTCATTTCTGCCAGGGCGCGGATGGACAGCCCCCGTTCAGAGCGAATCCCTCGCAGACGGTTACCCACCTTGATTTCGCCATCGGTCAGCACGATGAAGGGCGATTTCCCTGTGCCCCCGTTCCCGCGCTTGTGTTGTGCTCTGGTCGAGATTGCTTCAGCCATGATCTGGTCTCCTGAATATTTGTTTCAACTAATATTATAGTCGAAATTATAAAAATATCAAGCATTTGTACCAATATATTGTTTATTTAGTGTAATAAAAAATACCCCTCTCCATCTCCGGAGAATTGTCGAGCTGTCGCGGATCACCTTTTGTGTGATTAAGCTATGGTAAGTAAAAATGGAATTGGAAAAGAAAAACGCCGGAGAATTCCTCTCCGGCGTAGTGTGACTCATTCTTGACTCATTCTTGATCTTGACTCTTTTCCGTTTCTTTAGGAGCACCGCCCAATCTTGGTTCGGGCTTGACGATGTACTGTTCCAGCAGTGATGGTGCTTCAGGGTGATCCACATGCAAGGCGTGGTCGTAATCACCCGCGGCTGCGGGCTGCGGGTCGTAACGGACCGGTCGTCGTACCCCGAACAACTCCATGAAACCCGCGATTGATAAAACCACCCGGTTGCGCAGCGAGTACCGATATTCCTGCATGCGAAGCGACTGCCATTCCACAATGGATGCCATTGCGCCATGGATGCGTGCTTTGTCACGCACGATGCGGTGGATCTGTTTCGGGTCGCGAAAGCCAATGGGTGAAATCAACAAAGCGTTGGCAGCAACAACTAAAACGCTGAAAGATATCAGCACAACCCATCCGCCTTCATTCCATTTACCCACAATTTGTCCAATAAACACTATCGCAGCCAAGACTGCAGCAAAGGAGGCTGCAAATGCACCCCAGGTACGTTTCTTTCCAGTGTAATTCACCAATACATGCTTGCGAATGGCAAGTCCCATGACAGTGATGGGCATGAACACTCCGACACCATAGAAAGGCACAGCCACCGAAGTCTGGCCGCCCACCAAAAGCATGATGATTATTGTAGCAATAAAGCCAATCGTTACCGAACGGGTAAATGTCCCCTGGGCATTGCGATAGACGATAAATTCAGGCAGTTCCCCAATTGCGACATCACGCCATTCAGTAGCTTGTAAATCCTGGAAGGCGGTCATTGAAGCAGCCGATAGCAGCGCAACCGCCAAAATTTGGTAAACCCAGAACAAAATCTCGCCGCCGGGTATTTGAGTAAAACCGATATAAGCCAGATTTCCCACCAAGGTACGTCCCAGCGTGCCATCGAATACATTGAAACGGATGGCAAAGAAAGTGAGCATGAAAGTGGTCAAACCACCATAGAACAGGAACGATGTCTGTACGAAACGGCCAATTCCAACCTTTCCGCTGTAAAAATTCCACAATCCCTTGAGTCTTGGCAACTGTTTCTTGCCCCATTTCACAATTCCCGCGTCCTCATTGATGACAAACTGAATACCATTTGACATCGCTTCCAACCCGGTCAGCGCCACAAGCCCTTTCATCGATGCCGTCAGCAGGTGGAAGAACGCCTGGCCAAGTGTAACTTGTTGGATCGGTTCAGTTGCTTCAACAGCAGGGAAACCGATCATATTGGCATAAATCAGCCCGCCTACCATGGTCAGTGTCATGAACACAAAGATTCCCAGCAGTGTAAAAACCACCCGGGCTGATTCACCTCGCCCACGGATGGTCAGATACCAGGTGATAGCTGCCAGCGAAGCGCCGATCAGAAAATGCCAGAACCAGTGCGCGCCATATTGCCCCAAGACCGAGAGCAACTGGTCACCACCTGAAAGCGCTGACACAACGATGGTGAAAACATAGTCTTGAATCAAGACCACGGCAACCACAAGGCTTAACCGGGGGAGAGATAACGCATCGATGCCGTGTAGGACCCACCGCCTTCGTTGAAAATTCCAAGCGAGTACATATACAACACGCCAAAGACAATATTTGCGAAGCTGATGATGGCAGCTGCAATATATCCCCATTGTTGTAAACCATAGGGGTGCAGGGCATGCATCAATTCACCGGTGGCATAAAAGTATGAGGTGAAATAGTCCACACCGAAGAGAGCCACTGCCGCCAGTAGGCCAATTTGTCCGGCGCCATGTACGTGGGCATCTTCCGCCTTTTCTCGTGGAGCAATCCGGATAGCAGATGTAAGCAATCACAATCAAAAGACCATATTGAAAAAATCATTCTTGCCTTGTCACCTGTTCTGTTTCAAAGTTGACTAAAAGCCTACTCCAGCAAGTCCAGCTCGACGAAGTAAATTTTTTCGCGTGGATGGGCTTAGGCGGGTATCCTGTGAGACCTTGGCATGTTCCAACCTGGTAGCGCGTACAACAAAGATAGGTTTGAACATGATCCGCCCTGCAGGGATAACTTCCAGCAGGACCTCCGCCATATGCAGGTTCTGGTCGTCATAATAGGGCAGGGAAATGCTCAAACCGCGATTAAGCGTCCCATTTCGGGCACGATCCTTTATCGAATTAATGATTTGTCCCGTCACATAGAGCGCCAGCGCCCGCCCTTGATTGATGGTCTGCCCAAGCATCCCGTAACGTTTTTGTTGGTATGTCTCATCTGCTACGATGTAGGTTGCCAGTGAAGAGGCCGTGTGCAGGATGGCGAGAAAGCGTTCCATGGAAGCTTGATTTGCCTCCGCCTCATTGACCGAATTGACCAGCAATTTTCCTTGGTCGTCGAACGACACCCATTGGGGCAGGTAAAAGCGCCGCGCAGCAGGGACGAAAGGAACCACGAGCTCGCCGCGACCACTTTCGGCGAGGTCCTGCTCGACGATGGCGTCCCCAGATGTGGTCAGGGCGGACTCCAATTCCCCGTCCATTGGCTCGGCTATCGAAGGAATTTGTTCATCCGGTCCCGCGCGATAGGTGACCGAGCGCCCGGCCGGCAGCATGTTGTGCACCATGTGGACTGCGGTGGCATACCGTATGAGGGATGCGCTCGCATTAATCGATTGATCGGGCGATTGCTCCAACTCGCTCAGTCTCAGTCGCAATTCGTCACGCAGATGTTGTTCGGTGTATCGGAGTTGCCATCTGCCCAAAGTCTGATCACGCATTTGAGCGGGTACCAGCATGGCTGCCATTTCACCCGAGTGCGGCGCTTTTGCCGTCACCTGGTCAGGCAGCGTGAATCTCACCTGTCGTGCGTTATTCGTCACAGCCTCTGCCAAACGCTGTGCTTGCGATTCAATAAACCGTTGGACAATGATCGGCTGGGCAATAAAAAGCGCCTGCTGGCGCTCATATTCATTCCGGAGATGAACTACCGGATTTGCTATGTAAGTGTCAGATATCATTCTTCACATTCACCCTTAATCCCATTGTGGAGTTTATGCCCGTTTGGGAATATGGTAGGGTTCAGGGCATCACCCTCCCATAAATAAACAATCCAGCAGGAAAAAAGCATAAAACCAAATAAGTATTAAAAGGATAAGTACCTGCTGCATCCACGACGGCAAGGGCAGAAAAGACGCCCAGATGATGCCGCCCAGCGGTAGACCGGCGCATACCCATTTCAGGATATGTTTTACTTTTCCACCGGGACGATCAGACGGGATGCGAATCATGCCTTTATTCTCTGGCTGCCTTCATGATTTCAATCCTATTCTAAGACGTCAGATTAGGGTTTGGTGGTCAAGAAAGTGTCAAGAAATAATTGAGCCTATCCCCAGATGAAAAACAGGAGATTGCAGCGGTCAAATTGATACTTTCTTGACGCTCTCCTCCCCACCCTTGACCCTGTCTTGAAGTTGAAAAGCATATACTGGGTAAGTCTATTTATTCTTTGGAGGCATAAGATGGCTGATCTTCTCTATATCGCTCTGACGCTTATTTTTTTGATATTGAGTTGGGGTTTCATTTTGGTCTGTGAACGATTGATGGAGGATAAGGTATGAACTGGCTCTATCTCATCACAGGGTTGATTGCGTTGGCTTTGTTTGTTTACTTGGTGTTGGCACTGCTCAAACCGGAGTGGTTCGGATGAACATCTATAGTTGGATTCAACTCAGTTTTTATATCGTGGTTTTGCTTTTGCTGGCAAAGCCACTTGGTACTTTCATGGCAAAGGTTTACCAGGGTGAGCGTACGTTCCTTGATCCGATCCTGAAACCTGTCGAACGGTTCCTCTATCGCCTTTCGGGCGTTAAATCCGACGAGGAGATGGACTGGAAAGTCTATGCGATCGCCATGCTGCTGTTCAACGTGATCGGGTTGTTCGTCGTTTACGCCTTGCAGCGTCTGCAAGGATACTTGCCGCTCAACCCGGCAGGGCCTGGGCGCGGTCTCACCTGATTCCTCGTGGAATACCGCGGTCAGCTTCGCCACCAACACCAACTGGCAGGGCTATGGCGGCGAAGTGACGATGAGCTACCTGAGCCAGATGCTGGGATTGACCGTGCAGAACTTTCGTCTCGGCGGCCACGGGCATGGCAGTATTGATTGCTCTGATTCGGGGAATTGTCCGTCACAACACCAAAGTCATCGGCAACTTCTGGGTTGATCTGACCCGCTCCACGCTCTACATCCTGCTGCCGCTGTCGCTTGTGGTAGCCCTGGTGCTCGTTTCGCAGGGCGTGGTGCAGACCTTCAGCCCCTACCAGACTGTGACTCTGCTCCAACCGACGACCGATGCGAATGGCAATACGGTCACCCAGCAGGTGCTGGCGGTCGGCCCGGCGGCTTCACAGATTGCGATCAAGCAACTGGGCACCAACGGCGGCGGATTTCTTCAACGTCAACTCGGCGCATCCTTTTGAAAACGCTACACCTCTTTCCAATTTCGTGGAGATGTTGTCCATTCTACTCATCCCTGCCGCTCTGATGCTACACCTTACGGCAAAATGGTGGGCGATACGCGTCAGGGTTGGGCGATCCTGGCTGTAATGACAATCATCTTTGTGGCATTTCTGGCGCTGGCGGTCTGGGCGGAACAGAGCGGCAACCCGGCTTTCACCGCCATGGGTGTCGATCAAGTCCAAACGAATATCAACCCGGGCGGAAACATGGAAGGCAAGGAGACCCGCTTCGGCATTGCCAACTCGGCGCTTTGGGCGACGGTTACTACCTCTGCTTCCAACGGTTCGGTCAACTCGATGCACGACTCGTTCATGCCTCTGGGCGGCATGGTGCCGCTGTTCCTGATGCAGTTGGGCGAGATCATCTTCGGCGGCGTCGGCTCAGGGTTGTACGGCATGTTGGCCTTCGTCATCGTTGCGGTGTTCATCGCCGGGCTGATGGTGGGACGCACGCCCGAATACCTGGGCAAGAAGATCGAAGCCTACGAGATGAAAATGGCTTCGCTCATGCTTCTTATCCCTATCATTTTAGTGAAAGTTGGTACGGCGATTGCCGTGGTTGCTCCCTTGGGTCTGGCCACCATCTGGAACACAGGCGGCCCGCATGGCTTTAGCGAAGTGCTGTACGCCTTCTCCTCAGCCGGCAACAACAATGGCAGCGCCTTCGCCGGCCTCGGTGCCAACACCCTGTTCTACAACACCGCCTTGGGCATCTGCATGTTCTTTGCCCGATACTGGCTGGCGATCCCAGTCCTGGCCATTGCCGGCTCGCTTGCCCGGAAGAAGAAAGTCCCGGCTGGCGCAGGCACGCTGCCCACACATACTCCATTGTTTTCCGCATGGCTCATCGGTGTCATCATCATCGTCGGCGCGTTGAGCTTCATCCCCGCCCTGGCATTGGGGCCGATTGTGGAACATCTCATGTTAGGACAATAATCTTAATGAACACTGAACTTAAAAAACAACCCTCCTATCGGCGTGAGATTTATCAGCGCGCCATCTGGGAATCCTTCCTGAAACTTGATCCGCGCCTGGAAGTGCGCAACCCGGTGATGTTCGTGGTCGAAGTCGGCAGTGTGATGACCACCGTCCTTTGGGTGCAGGCGCTCCTCGGGCGGGGTGAAGCACCCGCCGGGTTCATCGGAGCCGTGGCCATCTGGCTATGGTTCACCGTGCTGTTTGCCAATTTTGCCGAAGCCGTCGCCGAAGGGCGCGGCAAGGCTCAAGCCGAAGCCCTGCGCAAGACCCGCAAGCAAACCCAGGCCAAGAAACTGCGGGCGCCGAAGCGAGATGCCGCGTTTGACCTGGTGTCCTCGGTCACATTGAGGAAAGATGACGTGTTCCTGGTTGAGACCAACGACATCATCCCGGCGGACGGTGAGATTGTCGAGGGCATCGCCTCGGTGGACGAGAGCGCCGTCACTGGTGAATCCGCTCCTGTCATTCGTGAGTCGGGTGGCGACCGCAGCGCTGTTACCGGCGGTACGCGCGTGCTCTCCGACTGGTTGATCGTCCGCGTCAGTGCCGACCCGGGCGAAGGTTTTCTCGATCGCATGATCAGCCTGGTGGAAGGTGCCAAGCGCCAGAAGACGCCTAATGAAATCGCACTCAACATCCTGCTGGCTGGTTTCACGATCATTTTCCTGGTGGTATGTGCCACCCTGCTGCCGTATTCCATTTACAGCGTTACAGCCACCGGATCGGGGATGCCCATTACCATTACCGTGCTCGTAGCCCTGCTCGTCTGCCTGATCCCCACCACCATTGGCGGGCTGCTCTCGGCCATCGGTATTGCCGGGATGGACCGCATGATTCAGCGCAACGTCATTGCCATGTCAGGGCGCGCCGTGGAAGCGGCCGGTGACGTGGATGTATTGCTGCTGGACAAGACCGGCACCATCACGCTGGGCAACCGGCAGGCCGTGGAATTTGTCCCGGTGGGCATGACCTCGCCGGAAAGGCTGGCGGAGGCGGCGCAATTGGCTTCGCTGGCTGACGAAACTCCCGAAGGCCGGAGCATCGTGGTGCTCGCTAAGGAAAAGTATGGATTGCGCGGGCGCACGGTGGGCACCGGTCCGCTCGGGGCTGCTCCGGAAACACGTTCACCGGAGATGCATTTTGTGCCTTTCACCGCCCAAACGCGAATGAGCGGCGTGGACTTGCCGGATGGGACCATCATTCGCAAGGGAGCGCCGGACACCATCCTGGCGCTGATCCAAAGCCATGGGAACCACACTCCTCCAGAATTGCAGGCCGCGGTGGAGTCCATCGCCCGAAGCGGGGGCACACCGCTCGTGGTGGCTCGAAATGGCCAGGCGCTGGGTGTGATCCATCTTAAGGACATCGTCAAAGGCGGCATCAAGGAGCGATTCGCTCACCTGCGCAAGATGGGTATCAAGACCGTGATGATCACCGGCGACAACCCGCTGACTGCGGCGGCCATCGCTGCCGAAGCCGGAGTGGATGACTTTCTGGCGCAGGCGACCCCGGAGGCCAAGCTCAAACTGATTCGTGACCAGCAAACTGGTGGACGCCTGGTGGCGATGACCGGGGACGGAACCAACGATGCTCCGGCTCTGGCTCAAGCGGATGTGGCGGTGGCGATGAATACCGGCACACAGCCGGCGCGCGAAGCCGCCAATATGATCGACCTGGACAGCAATCCGACTAAATTGATTGAGATCGTGGAGATTGGCAAGCAACTGCTGATGACGCGTGGTTCATTGACCACCTTCAGCATCGCCAACGACGTGGCAAAATATTTTGCCATCATCCCGGCTGCGTTCGCCTCCATCTATCCGGTTCTGACGAAATTGAATTTCATGCAGCTGGCGACGCCGCAGAGCGCCATTCTGTCTGCAGTCATCTTTAATGCGCTGATTATCATCGCCTTGATCCCGCTCGCCCTGAAAGGCGTACCTTACCGGGCAGTAGGTGCGGCGAGGGTATTGCGCGACAATCTGCTGATCTACGGCGTGGGCGGCATCATCGCACCTTTTATCGGCATCAAGCTTATTGATATGCTCCTGGTGGCGCTGAATTTGGCCTAGGAGAGTATCGGAATTAGGATGGAATAAACCATGATTGCTCAACTCAGACCCGCAGTGGTTATGCTGGTACTGCTCACCCTGATCACGGGCGTGATTTATCCGCTCGCTGTCACCGGACTCGCACAAGTGATATTCCCTCATCAAGCCAACGGCAGTCTTATCATCAAGGACGGAGAGGCAGTCGGTTCGGAACTGATCGGGCAGCAATTTGATGACCCCGGGTATTTTTGGGGCCGGCTTTCAGCCACGGGCACCTTTGCCTACAACGCCTTCAACGCCGAAAACCTGACAGCTTCCTCCGGCTCGAACTATGGCCCGTTGAACCAGGCCTTGCTGGATGCCGTCCAGGCGCGCGTTGACGCCCTTAAAGCCGCGGACCCGGCGAATACCGCTCCCATTCCGGTGGATCTGGTCACAGCCTCAGGCAGCGGCCTCGATCCGCATATCAGCGTGGCGGCAGCATTATATCAAGTCCACCGTGTGGCGCAGGCTCGTGGTCTCAGCGATGAAGAAGTGAAAACTCTTGTAGACGAACACACCCAGGGACGCCAGTTCGGGTTCCTGGGCGAACCAACCGTGAACGTTCTGAGACTGAACCTGGCGTTGGATGAAATGAAATAAACAATCGATGCCGTCTCATAGACCCCTTCAGGTCAACTGTATGTCGGCATCACGTTGATTGATTACCGCTGGTCGTATTAAAACTAGTCTATCATTTGGAGAGAAGATAATCATGAAAAAAATTCACTTTTCATCAAAGCAAATTTCCCAATCCCTGCTGGCTGTCCTCGTTATTATTGCGACCACCGCGATCATGCTGCTGATTGGTCGCGATACGCTTGGCGAAGCGGTGATTGCCCTGCTGTATCTAGTCCCGATCGCCTGGAGCGCCAACCGCTGGGGGCAACAGGCCGGCATCACCGCTGCGCTTGTGGCAGCTTTGATGTTCGATTTCTTTTTTATCCCTCCCTATTATACATTTAGGGTGGGACAGCTGGAAGGCTGGCTGGTATTAGCCATCTTTCTGGCTGTTGCCATTGTGGTGGTGGGACGTATACAGGCCAGCCTGTCTACATCCCGTGAAACGGTCATGATGTACGATCTCAGTGCCGCGCTTACTGGCTTACGCACTCAGGATGCCGTGGCACATGTAGCAGCCAAACACCTCCAGCAGGTTTTCCTGGCATCCCTGGTCAGGGTCATCTATCGCCCGCAAAAAGTTGCGCAGGATATCGTCGTAAGTGAACCCAATCATACAGAGATGACAAGTAAGCCTGACCGACAGTTGGCGCTCTTGAATTCCTGGGGACTCGTTGGCGAAATCCAGATTTGGGGAAGCGAGGATATCCCATTGCCGGCAGACGACAGCCGCCTGCTCAAGAATTTTGCCATGCAGGTTGCCAATGCGCTGGAACGCACGCAGGTTTCTGTCTAGTTGACAACATAAATAAATATCGAAACCATAAATCTTTGGTTATGCTGTCTGATTTAATGTTCTCAGTCAAATCTGGCAATGGATGGGATACAATAAATTAGCCTCTCCTTAATCCATTTACGAAGACCATGATTTCAGATAACTCCCGCCCCGATCCCGACCAACTCCTTGCCCGTGTACAGGCGGACGAGACAGCCGCCAAACGAGGCAAGCTCAAGATATTCCTTGGTTATGCCGCCGGAGTCGGCAAAACCTATGCCATGCTCGAAGCCGCCCATCAACGTCGTGAGGAGGGCGTGGACGTGGTCATCGGCTATATCGAAACTCACAAGAGAATCGAGACCGAGGAAATGGTCGTCGGGTTGGAGATCATCCCGCGAAAAAGAATTGACTATCGCGGTGTTGAATTGACCGAAATGGATGTGGACGACGTCCTTGCCCGCCATCCGCAACTGGTGCTGGTGGATGAACTTGCGCACTTCAATGCTCCCGGCTCACGCCATCCCAAGCGCTACCTGGACGTGGAGGAACTGCTCACCGCCGGCATTGACGTTTACACCACCCTCAACATTCAGCACCTTGAAAGCCTGAACGACGTCGTCGCCCAGATCACCGGCACGCTTGTGCGCGAGACGATTCCCGACAGCGTCATCGATTCGGCCACCGAAATCGAATTGGTCGACCTGCCTCCCGATGAGTTGTTGAACCGCCTTCGTGAAGGCAAGGTTTACATTCCAGAGCAGGCGGCGCGCGCCATCGACGAGTTCTTCCGCAAGGGGAATCTCACTGCCTTGCGCGAGATGACCATGCGCCGCGCTGCCGAACGCGTGGATGACCAGATGCGCGCCTACATGCAGACGCGCGCCATCCCCGGTCCCTGGCACGCCACGGAGCGATTGCTGGTCTGCATCAGCCCGAACATGCTGGGTGAGCGCCTCGTCCGTTCCACCCGCCGACTGGCGGATGAACTCAACGCCGAGTGGTTCGCCGTTTATGTGGAGACCCAGGAACATGATCGCCTTTCACAAACCAGTCGCGACCAGATCGCCCGGACCTTGCGTCTTGCCGAGGAACTCGGTGCCCGCACAAAAATCCTCCCGCTGAGTCAGGCTTCGCCGGGCGTGGCCGGAGCGCTCCTTCAGTACGCCCACAAGCATAACGTCACCAAAATTATCGCGGGTAAACCCCTGCGCCCGGTCTGGCAGGAATGGCTGCGTGGTTCCGTTGTGGAGCAACTTATCCGGCACAGCGGCAATATAGACATTTATGTCATATCCAGCGCTGAATCGGGTAAATTGACCCCTGAAGAAGCTCCCTGGCAGCCGCACCGTCCCTTCCTGCGCTATGTCTGGAGCATTTTACTGGTGGCCGCCGCCACAATTTTTGGAGTATTGCTTGGGCGAGAACTTTCACCGACCAATCTGGTGATGGTCTACCTGTTAATGGTGGTCATTTCAGCGGTGTACCTGGGCCGGGGGCCGGCCATCCTCTCTTCTATTTTAGGAGTGCTCTTTTTTGACTTCTTTTTTATTCCACCGCATTTCACTTTTACAGTCGAGGATACCGAATACCTGCTGACTTTTGCCGGGTTGTTGATTGTCGGCTGGGTGATCAGCTATCTCACCGTCCGTGCCCGTGAGCAGGCGGACGCTGCGGAGCGCCGCGAAGCCGACACTGCCGCCCTCTACTCACTCAGCCGCGATCTGGCGGCTGCGGATGGGATGGAGGCTGTCCTGAAAGCCATTCAGGCGCACATTGAGGAGGCCTTCGGACGCGCAGTCGTCGTTTACCTGGCAGAAGGAGGGAAACTCGCGCCTGATACTCTTACACCGGATGTCCTGTCGGGGGAGACCGAGTTTGCCGTGGCACAGTGGGCATTCATTAATGGAGAATCAGCCGGGCGTGGTACGAACACGCTCCCCGGCGCTGAATTCCGTTTCATGCCGCTGAAAACCGCCCGGCGAACTGTCGGGGTCCTCGGCGTTAAACCAAAGGATTCAGAACTCCATCCTTAGCCCCGATCAGCGCCGCCTGCTCGAAGCTTTTACCAGCCAGTCCGCGCAGGCCATCGAGCGTGTCCAATTGGCGGAGCAGGGCCGCCAGATAAAATTGTTGCAGGCTGCGGAAAAATTACAGAATGCCCTGCTCAACTCGATTTCACATGACCTGCGTACGCCGCTGGTCTCCATTACCGGGGCTTTGACCGCACTTGAGAGCGATGCGACGCTTGATCCTTCCGCGCGGCAAAGCCTGGTGGAGACCGCCCGGGAGGAAGCCGACCGGCTTAACCGGCTTGTTGGCAACCTGTTGGATATGACCCGGCTCGAATCCGGCGCGTTACAGGTCAAACGTGAACCGTGCGAAATGCAGGATCTGATTGGCGCAGCACTTGGACAAATGGAGGACCGTTTTTTGGAACGCGAAATCCGGGTGGATGTGTCTCCCGACACCCCGCTGGTCAACCTGGATTTCGTCCTTGTTGTCCATGTATTAATTAATCTACTGGATAATGCTCTCAAATACTCCCCTGATAATACACCGCTCGAAATCCGTGCCGGTTTGCATTATGGGGAATTGCAGGTGACGGTTCTGGACCGCGGCATCGGCATCCCCGCAGAGGATTTGGACCGCGTGTTCGATAAGTTTTATCGCGTCCAGAGCCCCGGGCAGGTGACCGGTACCGGGCTGGGTTTGGCGATCAGCAAGGGAATCATCGAAGCGCACGGCGGTCGGATCTGGGCCGGCGAGCGCGAAGGCGGCGGGACGGTCATCACTTTCGCTTTGCCGCTGGAGGTGTCTGCATGAGTGAATCCTCCCTTCGCATTTTGGTTGTGGATGACGAGCGTGCCATCCGGCGTTTTCTCAAGGTCTCACTGGGTAACCAGTATGAGGTCTTTGAAGCGGTGAACGGTGAGGGAGCTCTTCGTGCAGCTGCAGCCGACCATCCCGACTTGATTATTCTCGATCTTGGGCTCCCCGACATGGATGGGGTGGAGGTCACACGCCGCTTGCGCGAGTGGACGACCATTCCCATCATCGTGGTGTCCGTCCGCGAGCGCGAGGATGACAAGGTGGCTGCGCTCGATGCTGGTGCCGACGATTACCTGACCAAGCCCTTCGGTGTCAGCGAATTGATGGCACGCATCCGGGTGGCCGTGAGGCGCTCAACACAACCGGATAATGAACCTGTCTTTCAAACCGGTGGTCTGACTGTGGACCTGGCACAGCGGCTTGTGACCGTGAACGGCGAACCGGTGACCTTGACCCCCACCGAATACGACATTCTGCGCACGCTGGTTCAACATGCCGGGAAGGTCATGACCCATCGCCAATTGCTGCGCGCGGTTTGGGGGACGGCCTATGAGGCTGAAACACACATCCTCAGGGTTAATGTCAGCAACTTGCGCGGGAAGATCGAAGCTGATGCCAGCCGTCCGCAGATCATTTTGACCGAGCCCGGGGTGGGATACAGGCTCAAAAATCTGTGAACTGAATCCCTGATGATTGGTTAACGCTCCCTTGATGGGAGCGTTTTTTGATTGGTGTTCCGGACAGCCACCGCACAACCCTCCAGCCATTCTTCACAATTTCTTCACATCCGGTTGGTATCGTTGCCTTGTAGAAATCTAGATAAAAGGATGACCTATGAAAAAGAACCGATCACTTTCAATATTTTCCTTACTCGTTGTTCTGGTCTCTGCAGCAATCCTGACAGGTTGTGGTGCGGGGTCCCGGGCAACAGCCAGCGCTATCAACGCCACCGATGGCGGCTTTGGCACCGTCTCCAGCGTGACCGTGACAGACTCCATTGAGACTTCCGGCAGCCTGGACGCGGACCAACTGGCAAAACTGACCTGGAAGACCAGCGGCATCGTCGACGATGTCAATGTTCAGGCGGGTCAGCAAGTCAAGGCCGGGGACGTGCTTGCCACCCTCAAGGCGGACTCGGTGCCGGCGAGCATCGCCTCCGCCCAGGCCGAACTGGTCACCGCCCAGCGCAACCTGGAAGATGTGAAAAGTTCCAACCTCGCCACTGCGCAAGCCCAGGTTGCATTGGCGGAGGCACAGTCTGCCTATGACACAGCCAAGAATAAAGTGGCCGGCCTCAAGTATGACCGTGCGACCCCTGAGATGATCAAATACGCCGAGTCGCAGCTGACAATGGCTCAGAAGGCAATGGATAAAGCGCAAGGCGATTTCAATAACGTCAGCGACAAGACGCCAAACGACCCCGTGTATGCTTCTGCTTACTCAAGGCTTTATGAGGCTCAGAAAGCCTACCGGAGCGCCCTGGCGAATTTGAACTGGTACAAAGGAACTCCCACCGATAATGATGTAGCTGAAAAATTAGCCAACTTTGCGCTGGCCGAAGCCCAGCTCGAGGATGCCCAGCGTGAATGGGAGCGCCTGAAGGACGGACCTGACCCGAGCGATGTCGCTGCAGCCCAGGCCAAGGTGGATGCCGCCCAGGCGACCGTCAACAGCATGGCGGTCATCGCCCCCTTCGACGGCGAAATCATCGCTGTGCTGACCTCTCCGAACAACCTGGTGGATGCCGGTGATACGGCTGTGGTCATTGTGAACCCTGATACGCTCAAGGTGGAAGCCCAGGTGGACGAATCGGACATTTCCCGAGTCTCGGTGGGAAATACCGCCACCATCACCATGGATACGCTTCCCGATACGACCCTGACCGGGCATGTCACCATGGTCGACCCGATGGGCAACTCCGTCAGCGGGCTGGTCAAATACACCGTAGTTGTGGCGCTCGATCCCACGGATGTTACGCCTCTCTTTGGTGCAACCACGGATGTCACGCTGAGCACCAGCGATCCACGCGTCATGATGGGCGTACCTCTGGGTGCGGTAGCGACGGACACCACCGGCGAATACGTCCTGCGGGTCACAGCCAATGGCGGGGTGGAACGGATTGCAGTCGTCAGCGATTCCATTCAGGGAGACCTGGTGGCCGTTACCGGTGATCTTCAGGAAGGTGACCAGGTGCAGATTATTACAGATACCACATCCAGCAGCGATAGCGACCAGGGAGGCTTTCCCGGCGGTGGTCCGGCGGTGGCGGTATGTTCGTCCCCTAAGGTGAAACCTATGATTCAGATTGATCAGTTAACCAAGGTTTTTACGATGGGCGAAAACGAAATTCACGCGCTGGACAACGTCTCGTTCAACATTGATAAGGGCGAGATGGTAGCAATCATGGGGCCTTCCGGCTCAGGCAAGTCCACGCTCATGTCCATCGTCGGCTGCTTGGATGCGCCCACTGCAGGCTCCTATGTGCTCGACGGCAGCTCCGTGGAACACATGACGGATACCCAGTTGGCGGATGTACGCAACAAGAAGATCGGATTCGTCTTTCAGCAGTTCAACCTGCTGTCGCGCACCAGTGCGCTTGAAAATGTGCTCCTGCCCCTCACTTATACCGGCATGGGCTCAAAAGCCAGCCGTGAAAAGGCGCTCAAGGCCCTTGAAATGGTCGGACTGCAGGACCGCGTGGACCATCATCCCAGCGAACTCTCCGGCGGGCAGCAGCAGCGGGTGGCCATTGCGCGGGCGCTGGTCAACGATCCGGCCATCGTCCTGGCGGACGAGCCCACCGGCGCGTTGGATAGCAAGACCGGCGCGGAGATCATCGGCCTGTTCCAGTCGCTGCACAAGGACTTCGGGCAGACGGTGATCCTGGTCACCCACGACCCCTTCATCGCCCACCACACCGACCGCATCATCCGCCTGGCCGATGGGCACATCGTCTCGGACGCCCCCAACACGACTCCGCTCAAGGCCGGCACGCCGCGCCCTGATGGCGAGGATTAACAAAGCGAGCATACCATGTTGATTTCACAAAATTTTCGCACCGCTTTTCGCGGGCTGACCGCAAACAAACTGCGCTCCGCGCTGACCATTCTGGGCATCGTCATCGGTGTCGCAGCGGTCGTGGCGCTGATGGCCATCGGCAACGGCGCGACCAGCAGCATCACCAGCCGCATCGAGAGTAACGGCACCAACCTGATCACCATCATGACCGCGCGCTTCCGCCCCAATGCGGGGACTCCAGCCCAGTTTTCCTACCTGACGTTGGATGATTACCAGGCGCTCAAGACCGGGCTAGCCAATGTCGCCGCAATTGCTCCGTCCTACCAGTCGAACTATGACGTCAAGCAGGGGAGCGAGAGCCTGCGTGTTTCGGTGACTGGCATCACGGAGGATTATTTCAAGGTAAACACGTCCAACGAAGTCGAGCTGGGCCGGGTCATCACCGCCAAGGATCGCGCTGCGAAGAATCGCATCGCCGTCATCGGTTCACAGACGGCAGAAGATCTGTTCCTGGGGCTCAGTCCGCTCAACAAGGTCATCAAGATCAACGGCGTTAATTTCACCATTGTCGGTGTGCTGAAGGAGCAGGATTCCGCAGGTTTTACCAATTCGAATGACGTGATTCTGATACCGCTGGAAACCGGTTATGCCAAGCTGTTTGGCGCCAACGCGGTGTACGACGGGAAAAAGGTCGTCAACACCATCTCCCTTTCCGCGGCCTCCGCGGAAGCCGTGGACAGCGTCATGACGCAGGCGGAAAGCATCCTACGCGCCAAACACGACCTGCTTCCTACCGAAGATTCCGATTTCACCATCTCCAGCCAGAGCCAGATCCTGGATACGCTGTCCAGCGTCACCACCACCCTGACCGTTTTCCTGGGCGCCATCGCCGGCATCTCGCTGCTGGTGGGCGGTATCGGCATCATGAACATCATGCTGGTCTCCGTCACGGAGCGCACGCGCGAGATCGGGCTGCGCAAGGCCGTCGGAGCGCGCAAGGACCACATCCTGTTCCAGTTCCTGGTGGAGACCATCACCCTGAGTGTCCTCGGAGGCGTGATCGGAATCCTGTTGGGGGCGGCCATCGCGGCGGTGTTCACCGCGCTGGGGTTGATCACTGCAGTGGTCAGTCTCTCCTCAATTTTGATGTCTTTTTTCTTCGCGGTGGTCATCGGCCTGTTCTTCGGACTGTATCCCGCCTTCCGGGCTGCCAACCTGCACCCCATGGAAGCGCTACGGTATGAATAAATCTTATTAATAGCAAGGAGTAAAAAATGTCTGTATCTGAAAAACCATTACCACCACGTTCTCGAAATTTGACGATCATCGCCATCCTGCTTGGTGTGATCGCGTTGCTCAGCTTGATCGGCCTGCTGACCAGCGGAATCCGCATCGGGCAGCCGGCTTTCCCGCAGGGTGTGCAACCCGGTCAGATGCCCCAACGCGGAGACTTCCAACCTGGCGAAGGCAACCCTCCGCAGGGTAATTTCCAGCCTGGTGACGGGAATTTCCAACAGCGGGGAGCCCGGCGGCCTCTTCAGCCTGCGGCATCTTCAGCCTGGGCATCAACTTTCAATACATCCGGTACATCAGCATGGGGATTGCGATCATCGGCATCGCGCTTGCGCTGGTCGCGGCATTCTTCATTTGGAAGCAAAGGCGCTGGGCGTTGAACCTGGGCATCGTACTGGCGATTCTCTTCCTGCTGGGCGCGCTGCCGGGTTTATTCTCCCTCGGCGGGAGGTTTGTTGACTGGATACCCACCTCCCTGAACGTCTTGAAAGTACTCGCGTCCATCCCGGTCATCGTCCTGGGCATCCTGCCTTCGGTGCGCGACTCGGTGCGGTGATTTCTCTCTCCTCTGTGGTCCCCAGCCTCTGCCTCTCTCTTGCTGAGGGAGGCGGGGCGAGGGATCGACCTGTAAAATTTGTGTCATAATCTAACCATGCCGCGAAAAATTCTCGTCATCGACGACGAACCCAAGATCGTTGAAATCTGCCGGGATTACCTCATGGCGGCGGGTTATGACGTGGCCACCGCCATGGACGGAGAAAAGGGGCTTGCGGCTGCCCGGCGGGATAAACCCGACCTGGTGGTGCTCGACCTGATGCTCCCCGGCATGGACGGCCTGGACGTATGCCGGTCGCTGCGCCGCGAAAGCGACGTGCCCATCATCATGCTCACCGCACGGGTCGAGGAAACCGACCGGTTGATCGGCCTCGAGCTGGGGGCGGACGATTACATTACCAAGCCGTTCAGCCCGCGGGAACTGGTGGCGCGCGTGCGCACCGTCCTGAGGCGCGCCAGCGGCGATCCGGCCAGCGACGTCATCCGCGGCGAGACGATCACCCTCGACCGCACCCGATACCAGGTGGACCTGCCCGACCGCACCGTCACGCTCACCCCGACTGAATTCGAGATCATGGCAACGTTGATGAGTCAGCCGGGGCGCATCTTCTCCCGTTCGCAGCTGCTCAATGCAGTGCGCGGCGTGGCTTTCGAAAGCTACGAGCGAGCGATCGATTCGCACATCCGCAACCTGCGCCGCAAATTGGAACCCGCCGAGTACATTTTTACGGTTCACGGCGTGGGTTACAAATTCGAGGGCTGAGCATGCATAATACCAACGCCCGCGCCATCCGCAACCGGCTGTACCTTCTTCTTCTCCGTGCCTTTGGCATTGTCGTCCTGATCATCTTTATTGTGATCCTTGCCACCACGGCGCTGGTGCTTTTAAACCCGTCGCAATCCAACCCGCTCTTCAGACTACCGATTACCAGCCGCCTCGAAACCTATTACCTCGCCCGCGGGGGCTGGGATGGCGTGACCCTTGTATTCAGCGACTCGAAGGATTTTGAGACGCGCCAGTGGCGCGAGGGTGTTCTGTTGGACAGCAATGGATTTGTAGTGGTGGACCGCGGGGTGGCGATACCC
Organism: uncultured Chloroflexia bacterium; assembly: GCA_963774975.1. Taxonomy (GTDB): domain Bacteria; phylum Chloroflexota; class Anaerolineae; order Anaerolineales; family Villigracilaceae; genus JBGPQJ01. The sequence continues at coordinate 174,854 of CAVZGY010000014.1, read as the reverse complement.
GGCGGGTTCGTGTATACCCCGAACGACCGTGACCGTATTGCGCCGATTGTTGTGAATGGCGCTCTGGTCGGGCAGTTCGTGGTCCCAGAAAATATCATGCCGCCCCAACGACGGTATGCCTTCGATTTCCTGCAACCCGTGATTATGGTTTCCGTGTTCATGGCGATTCTGACCGTGGTGATCGGACTGCTCCTCACCCGGCGCATGGTCCTGCCGCTGGCGGAGGTGACCGCCGCCGCGAAAGAAGTGGCCGGTGGAGATTTGAGCGCCCGCGTCCGCGTGGAAGGGCCGGATGATCTGAAGATTCTGAGCGACAGTTTCAACCAAATGGCGGATGCGCTCGAGCGCAACGACCGTGAGCGGCGCGACATGCTGGCAGACATCGCTCATGAACTGCGCACACCGCTGACCGTCCTGCGCGGCCGGCTGGAGGGCATTCAGGATGGTGTCTATCCGGCTGATGAGGCGCATATTGTGCACGCGCTCGAGGAGGCTTACCTGCTCGAACGGCTGGTGGACGACCTGCGCTTGCTGACCTTGGCCGAGTCGCGCCAGCTTCCCTTTGAGAAAAAGGAGCTGGACCTGAACGATCTCTCGCTGCATGTCATCAGCCTGTTCCAGGCTCAGGCGGAGGAGAACAAGATCCAGCTCGACCTTGATGGCGATGAATCGCACCCGCGGGCATTGCTTGACCCTCAGCGAACGGAACAGGTCATCGGCAACCTGATCAGCAATGCGTTGCGATACGTCCCCGAAGGCGGCCGGGTGTGGATCGAGGTCCGCAAAGAAGGCGAGTCGGTGGCGGTAAGCGTGAACGACAACGGTCCCGGTGTCCCGGACGAGGAATTGCCGCATATCTTCAGCCGCTTCTGGCGCGGAGACAAGTCCCGGACGCGGGGTTCCGGCGGCGCCGGGCTGGGGCTGGCCATCGCGCGCCAGTTGGTGGAAGCACAGGGCGGCCGGATCTCGGCATCCAACCTGCTGGGCGGAGGCCTGCAGGTGCTCTGCGAATTCCCCTCGGGGTAATCTACTTTTGTGAATTTCCCTGACCGGATGCCCGCCGGGGGTTTTTCCGCCCGGCGCCGGGGGCCACCGGCGGTCAAAATTAGTACTTAAAGTTATTGCATTGGATTGCAAAATGTCGTATATTATCTACAACGACACTATCCCAAGAGAGGTGAAACCCATGGCAACAAAATCCAAGGCAAAAGCAAAGAAAATCACAGTCTTCCGCTCCTCCGACACTGGCAAATTTGTTTCATCCGCTTACGCCAAGAAGCACCCCAAGACCACCTTCAAGCAGTCGGTCGCCGCTCCAATCGCCAAGAAGAAATAATTGCACGCGCCGGTCACCGGACCGGATAAAACACCCGCTGCACGCAGGTTGATACGCCCGGGAGATTCTCCCCGGGTTGACCTGCTTCTCAGCGGGTTGTTTTTTTCCCGATACCTTTTGACAGAACCTGATAGCCTGCGCAAGCTTCTCACGGGTACCTTTAAGGTATTCAAGGAGGCTACCATGACCCGCTTGCTTTCAATCCTGTTTACATCCATACCGGCGGCACTTTGGCTCACACTGGTGATCCTGGTCAAAGGCAATGATTACTACTGGCCGGTTTACATCCTCACCTGTGGGATTTTTCTGGGGGTTAGCCTGGTCATCGGCTTTTTGGGTCCAACCTTTTTCCCGCAGTCGTTCAAGCGACACCCCGGCTTATGGATTTTTGCCCAGGGTATCTTGGCTTGGATTGCAGCGGTCATGGTTCTGGGGCTCTTAAATCTCACACCGATGTGCGTTGGACAGGACAACGGCGATGGCAACAATGATCTTGTCATGTGTGTCGTACAGACGGTGCTGGTTGCTTTGGTATACTCCCCGCTGGAGTTAATTCTGTTAACCCCAGCGGCGGTCACCGGAGGACTTCTGCTGCGAAAACACAACTCGTGACAACAGAAAAGAACCATTTTTCGGCTGCTCATATTGCTCAAGGAATTCCGCTAATTTAGGGAGGTTGATATGAAAAAGGCAGGACGATTATTTTTAAATGGGGCGATTGGCTTGACCCTTCTGGCTTGCAATTTCCTGTGGAATTCAGCGAACAGGGTCCCGCTCAAATCTGATGTGAACGAAGTTCTTGATCCAGCAAACACATCCGGCCTGGACCTGACATGCGCCATGATCGATACCACGCGTTCGGGTTACTGTCTCTTCATGGCGGATGAGGGCAAGATCGAAGAAATCGCTGCCAGGCTTGAGTTGGATTACCGTGTCGCCTCCTTCGATAAAGACGACACTATCCCTCCTTTGGTTTTGGATGGCAAGGTGGGATGCCTCGATGAGAATGTTTTCGGTATAGCAGATGGACTGCCCGCATTTTACATCGCAGGCCGGCCGGGTCAACTCTCGCTCGCCGGCGGTGGGCAGTTTGAGTACCTGCTGCTGCTTTTCAATCCGGAGACGGGGCAGGCGTGCACGCAAGTCTCTTATGCTTATGGGTAGGAGATTCTTGTCGCAGCCAGCTTTTACCCTGTCGGTCGGCTTGAAAATCTTCTGAATTCCTCGTACAACTTCCCGTGCGCTTCTTTTATTTTCTCCGCGTCCATCTTCTCGATGGCACGGTCATAGGTCAGGTAACCGTTGATCTCGATCTCCACGTCGGTCGTCTGGGTGTAGACGGCTACGGCCAATCCTTGCGGGATCAGCGGAGCAAGTTCGTTTTCCAGTAAGGCTATGTAGGCGTCGGTCAACGCCTCGCGTGTCTTGTAGAAGCGGTAGCCAAACTTTTTATTTTCATCCCAGACATGCCCTAGCAGTTTCAGGCTGTACCCGCCGAACTCGGAGAGCGCGAGGGCGCGCGTGTTGTCTTTTTTCGGAGCGGACAGTTTGCGGAAGTAGGTGTGGATGCTGTTGAAGTCGCCGGCGCGCTGGTCGAACCAGCCGGAAGCGTGGTCAACTAATCGAGTCGAATCGAGCGCATGAATCCGCGTGACGGACTCAGCCGCCTCGAACTGCCCCCAGCCCTCGTTAAACGGTACCCAGGCCGCAATGCAGGGGGAGTTGTAAAGGTGACGGATCATCTCCTCCAGTTCAGCGTAAAACTGATCCCTGTTGGACTCATCGCCACGCCCGAAGCGCCCCAGCCAGCGCGTGTCATCCCAATTCATGCCGGCCAGCATCGCCAGCACGGAGGTCACGTCGCCGACCGGCTTGCCGCCGTTGGGCATGTCCTGCCAGACGATCATCCCCAGCCGGTCGCAGGCCGCGTACCAGCGCGCCGGCTCCACCTTGACGTGCTTGCGGATGAAATTGCAGCCGATGGCGCGCGTGTATTCGATGTCGTACAGCATCGCGGCCTCGGTCGGCGCGGTGTACAGCCCGTCGGGGAAATAACCCTGGTCGAGCGGGCCGTATAAAAAGAGCGGCTGGTTGTTCAGGTGGAAGCGGAGATGTCCTTGTTTGTCGCGCGCGAGGCTGAACTTGCGCATGGCGAAGTAGCTGCCGACTTCATCGAGCACCTGCCCGTCGCGGACAAGCCTCAGCTTGAGGTCGTAGAGCTGCGGGGACTCGGGACTCCACATTTTTGGATTTGGAATTGAAAGAAGCAAGCGTCCCGAAGCAGGGTTCATCCCTTTGACGATTTCACTTCCCTCGTCGAAGACACATGCCTCCACGCGGACGCCGTCTGCCAGCCCGCGGAGATTTACTTCAACGGAGAGAGTCGACTCATCGATGTCGGGAGTCAGCCGCAGCGAGTCGATGCTGGTCTCCGGCACGCGCTCCAGCCAGACGGTTTGCCAGATGCCCGAGACGGCGGTGTACCAGATGGCTTTGGGCTTGAGCGACTGCTTGCCACATTCCTGCCCGCCTTTGTCAGACGGGTCCCAGACGACGACGACGAGTTCGTTCTCACCATCGTGCAAAAAATCCGTGATGTCGAAGGTAAAAGGCATGTATCCGCCGCGATGGTCGCCGGCTTTCTGTCCATTGACGAAGACTTCGGTTTCCCAGTCTACTGCGCCGAAGTGCAGCAACACGCGGCTGGCTTGCCATTCTGCTGGCGGGTAAGTGAACGTGCGGCGGTACCACAGGCGTTGACTCGGCAGCAGCGGACGCTTGACTCCCGAGAGCGCGGACTCGACCGCAAAGGGAACGAGGATCTGCCCGTCATATTTTTCAACAGCTTTTTGCTCCTTTGGCACGATGGCGTAATCCCACAGCCCGTTGAGGTTCACCCAGTGCGGACGGGTCATCTGCGGGCGGGGATATTCGGGCAGGGGGCAGGTTGGGTCGATTTCGGCGGCCCACTTGGTTAGGATGTGTCCGGGGACGGGTTTCCAGGTCATTTGAGTTACTCCAAAAAGAATTCACCGCGGAGACACAGAGAGCACAGAGAAGTTCTTTTGGTTGTATTGCGTTCTCTGCGGCGATATTATTCTTGCATGTCATTGCGAGCGAGCCGCTTCGCGGCGAGCGTGGCAATCTCTCGATTGGTTGGTTTCTCACATTTGAGGAGATCGCCACGTCGCGCCGTTGGCGCTCCTCGCGATGACATCAATTGAAAAACACATTCATCTGCGAGGGGCCGCGGTTGCCCCACAGCATGTACGGAATGAAGGTCAGCGGTTTGGCATCTTTTGTTTCGCCGGAGATCTTCCAGATGCCACCCAGCAGGGACTCATCCCACTCAGGCTTGAGCGACTCGCGATTGACATTCACGGAAAAAAGATCGAGCGAATTGTCCACGCTCTCGAGGCAGTAAACCAGCGGGCCGCGCGAAAGCGCGTCCATGCCGCCGCAGCTTGGGACTTTTTTATGCTGACGGTGCAGACGGAGTGGCATGTCGAGGGTCAGGGTGAGCACGTCGCCGGGGGACCATGTGCGGGTAACGGAGAGAGTCCGGGCGGCGAGGGGTGAGTAGCCGCAGGCGGTCTCGGGGAGAGAGTCAGATTCGGTAACGTGATCGGGCGGCAGGGGCGAGTCGTTGAGAACCAGAGAGTAGTGATCAGCCCAGGACGGGATGCGCAAGTGAAGGGTCGTCTGGTGCGGCTGGGGCAAGTCAAAGGTCAGATGAATCTCACCAGTCCACGGCAAACCCGAATCGACGTTGACCGTGCCCCAATCCAATTGAATCGCGCTGGTGACGTACTGCTGCAGGTGGAGTCCGTCCTCCGTCTCGTGGTAGAGATACTCGCCGAGCGAAGCCCATGTCCGCGAGAGGTTGGGGGGGCAGCAGGGGACGAGGTACCAGCCGGCGCGGGACAGGCCGCCGCGGCAGGCGAGCGGATTGTTGTAAAAGTAGGAGCGCCCGTCCATGCCGATGCCGACTGAGGCGGCGTTGTAAAGCTGCCACTCGAACAGGTCGTCGTAGCGCGGACGGCCGGTGAGCAGCGCCATCTCGCGGCTCCAGAACAGGCTGGCGAGCGCGGCGCAGGTCTCGGCGTAGGCGTATTCGGGGTCGAGCTCGTAATCGCGGCCGAAGCCCTCGGTGAAGGGCAGCGCGCCAAGCCCGCCGGTGACGTACATGCGGCGCGTCACCATGCGCTCCCAGGCGGACTCAAGCGTCTTTTGCAGTTCGGCATCATGCGTCTCGCGGGCCAGCATGGCGGCGGCGGTCTCGAGATACCCAAAGCGGACGCTGTGCCCGACCGGAACGGTCATCCTGCGGAGGGGCGTGTGCTGCTGGAAATATTTCCCGCTGAGCTGGTCGAGCATCTGGCGGAGGCCGGCATACGGCATCTTTTTGGAGGGGTTGTCTTTGGGGAGTTTGAAATCCGCGTGCTCGGGATGCTTCGCGATGTAGGCGGTACGCTGTTCATTGACAGCCTTGACGCGCTTGTCGTAGTTGGATTTTTCCTTGAAGATGTGCAGCGGGAAGAGAGGGATGTGTCCGCGCCGTTCGAGCAGTCGACGGGAAAGTTCGAGGTAATTCTTCTCGCCGGTGACGCGGTACAGCTTGATCAGGGCGAGCTCGATCTCCTCGTGTCCGTCGGTGAAGGCGGGGGAGGCGTCCATGAAATCGCGCACAAGTAAGTCCGCAGCACGGCGGACGAGGGCAAGCAGATGTTTTTCACCGCTCGCAAGGTAGTGCGAGACGCCGGCTTCGATGAGATGGCCGAGGCAGTACAGTTCGTGCTCGATCTGAAGGACGACCCATTTCTGGCCGGGGAAGTGGATCTGGTTGTAGGTGTAGAGATAGCCGTCGGGCTGCTGAACGGCTTCAAGCAGGGAAATGAGATCGTCCACCAAACTTTTAAGTTTGGGGTCAGGATTCGCCGCGAGGATGCGCGAGGCGGCGTCCAGCCATTTGTAGGCGTCGGAATCGGCGAAGAAGTAGCCCTCGCGGAAACCGTCGCTTTGCCCGGCGAGGATGCGGAAGTTGTCGATGCAGCGGGACTGCTCGAGCTGCTCCCACTGGTGGAAGATGGCTTCGCGGGCGTTCATCTCGAGGCGCTTGCCCCAGAATCCGCCGGTGATGCGGATAGATGGATGTGATAGCATAATTATTAGTCTTGTTTCTTCTTAATAAACATCAGCGGAATCAAACTCAGCAGCGCGATGACTGCGGTCACCTGGAAGAGAATCGGCACCGGGATGAAGCCGGCCTGTCCGTTCGACGTGGTGGGGATGCCGTAATGCTGGATGAGCCACGAGCCGATGGCCGGTCCGATCACCATGGGGATGGCGATCCAGAAGATCATGCGCACGCCGAGGAACTTTCCGCGGTTCTCCTCGGGCAGCAGGTCCTTGAGCCACGCGCCCGAGGCGACGGTCGTCGCCATGGTGAACGCCTGCCAGATGAAGGCTGTCACTGTCACGGCCCAGATGCCCGTTGTCAACGAGAACAGGAACGCCCCGAGGCTGCCGAGGATTGTCATGACGATGATCATCCGGCGCCGGTCCCAGCGGTCGGCGAGCAATCCGGCCGGGAAGGCCAGCAGCGCGCTTCCCAGCACGACCGCCCCGCCGATGATGCTGAACTCGCTCTTGGTGAAACCGAGAAAGTTTTCCACGTAGATGATCAAGTAGGGGAAGCCGACGTTGAATGCGATGCTGACGACCATGATGTTCAGCAGCAGGATGAAGAGCACGCGGTTGTTCCGCAGCGTGTCCATGTTGAACAGCCCCGTGATCTCCTTCCAGTAGGAGGGCCGGCCACCATTCGGTTCGGGTGGAAGTGGCGTGTCCTGCAGCAGCCCGCCGGCGACTATGCCCGAGAGGATCACGATTCCACCCAGCAGGTAGAAGAAGACGAAGTAGCCCGCCTGGTCGATCAATATGCCGGCGGCGACCAGCGCCACGATCTGCGCGACGAACACGCTGACGTTCAGCACGCCCTCCACGCGGCCGCGGGTGTGCGTCGAAGCCACGTCGGCGGTCCAGGCGTTGAAGGCGGCGTCGTTGGCGGTCGAGCCGAAGAAGGTCATCACCGCGTCAGCCAGCACCACTCCGATCACGGCGATGCTGGTGACCTGGATGTAAGCCACCGTCGGGAAGACGATGGTCGAGAGGCCCCACAAGATGTAGCCGACACAGGATATATGGCTTGCGCCGGCCCCAGCGCGAGCGCGTCCGGTCGCTGAGCGTGCCCATGAAGAGCGTGGTCAGCGTGGCCGTGATGGCGCTGACAGCCACCATCCATGCCACCGCGCGCGGGTCGGGCGTCAACATGTCGTAGACGAAGGTGTTGAACCAGCTGTTCTCCACCGCCCAGGCGATCTGCCCGGTGATGGCGAGGAGGGTCAGCACGAACCAGATGCGCGGGGTGAGGCGGGAAGGGGATGTTTTTTCCATGAGGGCTCCTGTGAGGGAGGATGATTGCACCTTAATTTTACAGTAGGTCACGTTTTAAACGTGACCTACTGGCTCCACTTGAAATGTCTTTTTATCTCCGATGAATAGCGACTGCCCAGCTCGTCCCCGTTCGACTCCAGCCAATCGGAAAAGCGCGTCGTACCGTTGGGGACCTGGTTGGAGGTCAACAACTCGTCCATGAGGCCCTTCAACTCGTCCCTGGTTAAGACAACGTCGCCCAGCCCGAATCCGATCAGTCGCCCCAGCAAGATTCCGAGCGATGGAGAAATGTGAATCAACCTCACCCCGGACTTGATCCTTGCTGCGATGAGCCTGACCAACTCCTCGAAGGTAAACATCTCGGGACCGATGGCATCCAGGGTGACGTTTCCCGGTTCCCGTGCGGATGCGACGGCGATGCCCGCCAGATCCTCCACAAAAACAGGCTGCACCTTGTATTGCCCCGATCCGAAAATCGGAAAGGCGGGGAACTTGCGCATCAGCCAGCCGATGTTGTTGACGAGGATGTCCTCCCTGCCGAAGACCAGCGTCGGCCTGACGATGCTGTACGGCACACCAGAGTCGATCAGCGCCTGCTCCTGCCGGGCTTTCCCCCGGTAGTAAGGCAGGTCGGATTTAATCGAAGCTTGCGTCACGCTGATGTGGACAATTTTCCGTACACCGGCCTCCTTGGCGCACCTGAATAATGTGGCTGTATTCTGCACCGCCTGCTCGAAGGTCGCGCCGTCATAAGGGAAGCGGATCCAATAGGTGTTGTAGAGAGTCGATGCGCCGCGCACGTTTTCAATGAGATCGTCCTGCCGGTCGAAGTTGAGAGGGAATGCCTGCACCGCCTCGCCAAAGGGATTCGGCTTATCAGGATGAGTCGTGATGGTCCTGACCGCCTCGCCCTGTTCGAGAAGGCGGCGGGTGATGTACTTTCCGATATAGCCGAAAGCGCCGGTGACGACGGTCATGAGGCTATTGTACCCTTTGAAAGAAAAAGCAGGCCACGGTGTGAGCGTGACCTGCTAATGGTCAGGTGATGACATTTATGGTGTCGTGATCAAGTGCAGCACGAACACAAATGCCGGTTCGCCCGTTTCCGGGTTTAGGATTTCAGCCTGCGCTCCTTCCCGGAAATCAAAGGTCAAGGGGAAAGCGGCCTCTGCGCTTACACGGAATGGGGATGCTTCAGTGAAGATCTGCCCTGACTCTTTCGGAAAGCCGCTGAAAAACTCGACCATCTCTCCGCCGGTTGTCAGTGTCACCTGCACCGTACCGGGCGTGCCGGCCGTGGCTGTCCCGCTGAAGGATAGTGTCAATGATGATTGTTGGTGGATGGCTGTTCCGGCTTCAAACTCCTCCACGTGGGTGCATTCGATCCCCCCGTCTCCTTCCAATTGAGCTGTATTTCCCTGCCAGGCCAATGTGAATGGAACCGATGTTATGCACGGTTCTTCCGCAAAAACCAGCGTCTGGCGAACTTCGATGTCCCCTCCCACCGTGCATTCTGGTGGTGGCGGAGCAGCCTCAGGGAATCCAGCTTTCGCTGCTGCCTGGCTGGTCAATTGGTTGATGGCGGTCTGCGATTTCGCCGTCGCTGCGTCGTAATACTGTCCGCCTGAATCAAATGATCCTTGAACGCCCAGCAGCATGGCCTGCGCCAGTGAGTTCAACAAGTCCTGCACTTCTTTCTCAGTGGCTGTGCACGGGTCGAAATCTTCGATATCGCCCTTCAACTTTTCTTCCCAAATTTTTCGGGCCCGGTTGGCAGCTGTCTCGCCCAGTTCATTTTCACCAAGGCGCCAGGCTTCTTCTGCCAGGCGCATGCTATCCTCAAAACCCGCGTCGCCGATCTCACCAGCGAACATGTCGCGGAATGCCTGGTTGGCTGCATTGCTGTAAGCCGATCCGTCTCCACCAGCGGCCTGATCAGCGGCAGCCGCGTTCACTAAGTCGCGAATGACTTGGCGAGCCGAATCCCCGGACTGAGCCGGTGCTGCTAATTTTGCTCCCACACCCCACTGCGAGCTCTGCTCCGCAAACCACTCCGCCAACACCTGTCGGGCCTGCTCCGACTTGCCTTGTTCAACAAGTTGCATAGCTTGGGCGATAACCAGCTCGGCAGAATCAGAGACCACCAGACTGCAAAAAGAGTCTGTCGGAGCCATTGATGCAGCTAATCCCACAGCTCCCTCCGAACCTAATGTACCCATCACTGGCGGTGTATTAGGGTCAATCTCGGGCATCGTCGGTGCCCGGCTGGCAGCCGCAATATCAAAATTCAATTCCGTCGGTTCCATGCAGACATCCGCCGGTAAATTTGTTTCTGCTGGCTGCGATCCATCCGTAGAGCCCATTGGTCCTGGTAGATTACACCCACCAAGCATTGCGGCAATTATTAGTCCTGCAACCACTTGCAAGACGAAACCAAATCTGTTTTTGGGCATCTCCCCACCTCCCTCGCAAGGCTGGCATTGGCAGCCGTCCTTATGCGTAATTTTTTTGTCCCCCTTGCGATGTTGCATCAAGCCGGCTTGAAGAAGAAATGGCATCAAAAATTTGTTACAGCTTGTACAATATTCATTCTAATGACTATGCAATGCATGTCAAGAGCATTAATGTTTTTATTCAGGGCAGATCAAGTTCATCGTTTGGGTAAAGGTATAATCTAGGCATGATCCTCGTCACAGGCGGGACCGGTTTCGTCGGGCGCGCGCTGGTCCGCCAGTTGGTGGCGGCCGGGCTGCCCGTGCGCACGCTCATCCGCCCGTCGGCGAAGACGCCCAACCTGCCGCGAGGGGTCCCGCTCGAGGTGGCGGTGGCGGCCCTCAACGACGAACGCAGCTTGCGTGCCGCCATGAGCGGCGTGGACACAATATTCCATCTCGCCGGCGCGGAGCATCAGGGCGCCGACGCCGACCTGTTCAACACCGATATCAAGGGCACCGAGACGCTTTCACGCACTGCCGCCGAGCTGGGCATCCGGCGCCTGTTTTACGTCAGCCACCTCGGCGCAGACCGCGCTTCGGCTTTCCCGCTGTTCAAGGCCAAGGGCATCGCCGAGGAACACATCCGGCGCAGTGGCGTGCCGTTCTCCATCTTCCGCGCCGCGATCCTGTACGGGCCGGAGGACCACTTCACCTCGTCACTGGCGGGGCTGATCGGGTTGACCCCGGTCATCTTCACCCCCAGCCGCAGCGACACGCTGCTCCAGCCGCTGTGGGTTGAGGACCTGGTCACGTGCATGGTCTGGTCGCTTGACAACGAAGCGACCATCGGTCAAACTTATGAGGTCGGAGGCGGGGAGTTTTTCACCGTCCGGGAAGTGATGGATATCGTCATGAACACCACGCGCAAGCGCCGCATCCTGCTGCCGCTTTCCATGCCTTATCTCCGCGCGTTGACCGTGGCTGTCGAGTCGTGGTACCCCGGGTTTCCCTCCTCGGTCTTCTGGCTGGACTACATCTCGGTCAATCGCACCTGCACGGTGGACAGCGTCCCGCGCCAGTTCGGGCTGCTGCCTGCACGATTTGCCTACCGGCTCGATCATCTCAAATCCATCAACTGGGGGCGCCAGGCCCGCCAGAAAATCAGGGAACGCCGCCATGCCTGAATCCAAACACGAGTGGACCATCCGCATTCTTGAAAAACCCGAAGACATGCTCGAGGTCGAAAACCTGCAGCGCGTCGTCTGGACCGAAAGTGAGACCGACATCCTGCCGGCGCACATCTTCCTGGCTGCCGCTCATAATGGAGGGCTGGTCATCGGTGCGTTCGCCGGAGGCCAATTGATCGGGATGGTGTTCGGCTTCCCCGGGCTGGAATTTGTCGCCGACGGGCCGATCGCCAAGCACCATTCGCACATCCTGGCGGTGCGCCCCGAATGGCGCGACAAGGGTGTGGGGTATGCCCTCAAACGCGCCCAGTGGCAGGTCGTCCGCAAGCAGGGGCTGAATCACATCACCTGGACCTACGACCCGCTGCTCAGCCGCAACGCCAATTTGAACATCGCCCGCCTCGGCGCGGTCTGCAACACCTACCTAAAGGAATACTACGGCGAGATGCGCGACGGGTTGAACGCGGGCCTGCCCTCCGACCGGTTCCAGGTGGACTGGTGGGTCAATACCAAGCGCGCCGAGCGCCGACTGAGCAAGCGTCCGCGCCGGCCGCTGTCCCTGGCGGACTACGAGAAGGCTGGCATCAAGCTGCTTTACGAATCGCCGCTGAGCAAAAAAAGCATTCCCATGCCTGCCGACAGCTTCGACGCGCCCACCGAACCGCTCGGATTGGCGGAGATCCCGTCTGATTTCCTGAATCTCAAGGAAAAGGACATGACCCTGGCGCGCGACTGGCGTTATTTCTCGCGTGAGGTGTTCACGCTGTCCTTCTCCACCGGTTACATCGTGACCGATTTTCTCTTCGACTCCTCCGGCTCCCACCCGCGCAGCTTTTACGTCCTGGCGCACGGCGAGAGCACGCTGGAAAATTAACTCCCATGTCATTGCGAAGGAGCAAAGCGACTGAAGCAATCTGCCGTTTACACGGATTAAGCGACGGGTAAGATTCATTCGTTTCAATGCAGATTGCCACGCTGCTTACGTGGCTCGCAATGACGGAAAGACAAATATGACCCTCCATCCCCTCTCCGGCGTATACGCTGCCGCCCTGACCCCGCTCAAAGTAGATTACTCTCTCGAGCTCGATTCAGTCCCCGTTTACCTGGATTTCCTCGCCAAGCGCGGTTGCCACGGTGCCCTGCTTTTGGGGACGACCGGCGAGGGCCCCTCCTTCTCCCCGGCAGAACGACTTGACCTGTTCCGCGCTGCACTCAAGATTCGCGAGACGCATCCGGGCTTCAGGCTGCTCGCCGGCACCGGGACTCCGTCCCTCGCTGAGACTTCCGACCTTAACCGCGCCGCCTTCGACCTCGGCTTCGATGGAGTCGTGTGCCTGCCTCCGTTCTACTACCGCAAGGCCACGGACGAGGGTTTGTTCAACTGGTTCGAGGCGGTCATCACGCGCTCTGTCCCTAGCGATAAATTCATGCTCGGCTATCACTTTCCTGCCGTGGCGGGCATCGGATTTTCCATCCCGCTGCTCTCGCGCCTGAAGGACGCCTTCCCGGTCCAGTTTGCCGGAATCAAGGATTCCTCGCACGACGCCGAGTTGGCGCACAATCTCGGCGACCTGTTCGGGCATGAGCTGTTGGTTTTGACCGGCACGGACTCATACATGCAGTTGGCAATGGAGAACCAGGCAGGCGGCTGCATCACTGCTCCCGCCAATTTGATCTCGCCCGCCCTGCGCGCGGTGTATGACGCCTTTACGCAGGGTGGAGACCCGTCCGCGGCGCAGAAGGTAGTCACCGAACAGCGCCATATCATTGAGAAATATCCGCCCTTCCCATCGGCGCTCAAAGCGCTGGTCAGCCGGCTGCATGGCCTGCCGCGCTGGGCGGTCCGCCCGCCGCTCGACCCGATGACCGACGCGGCGCTCGAAAGTGCGCTAGCCGAACTAAAAAGTGTGGGCTATGTCTGAAATCCGTGCGGAACAACCCTCCGACGCGGACGGCATCCGCGCTCTAAATCGCGCCGCCTTTGAGGGCGAAGCTGAAGCGAAATTGGTGGACCTGCTGCGCGAACGCGGGCGGAACATCGTTTCATTAGTGGCTGTTGATCAGGGGCAGGTGGTCGGGCAGGTGTTGTTCACCGAGGTGAGCGATCACGCCCGCTGTGACATTCAAAGGTGTCGGGCTGGCACCGATTGGCGGTGCTCCCCTGGTTTCCAGAATCGCGGCATCGGCACGGAGTTGGGTCACAAGGGATTGGCGCTCTGCCGCGATCTTGGCTACGACTTCGCGGTGGTGCTCGGACACACAGATTACTATCCCCGCTTTGGGTTTAAAAAAGCCAGCGACTTCGGCATCGGCAACGACTACGACGTGGACGATCCCTTCATGGCGCTCGAGTTCAAGCCGGGCGTGCTGGGCAGCTTCAAAGGCGTGGCACACTACGCGCCTGAGTTCGCAGAAACAGGCAGTTGATTCCCATGTCACTTGAAAAGACCACCTGGCGATTATTAGTCGACCCTCCATCACAGGGTGCCTGGAACATGGCCGTGGACGAGTCCCTGCTGGAGCGTGTCGGGCGGGGCGAGTCGCTGCCAACCCTGCGGCTCTACGCGTGGGAGCCGGCCTGCCTGTCGCTGGGTTATGCCCAGCCTTTCGCGGACGTGGACACTGCCCGGTTGCGTGAGAGCGGCTGGGATGTCGTCCGCCGCCCGACCGGGGGGCGCGCCATCCTGCACACCGATGAGTTGACCTACTCCATAACCGCTCCGCCTGGTGAACCGCGCGTGCAAGGCACGGTACTCGAGAGTTACAACCGGCTGGCGGGGGCACTGGTCGCGGCGGTCCGTTCGCTGGGGATTCCAGTTGAAATGAAAGACCATATACCTGGACAGAGCGGGGCACAGGGTCCGGTGTGCTTCGAGGTGCCGTCCGCTTATGAGATCACGGTTGGCGGAAAAAAGCTGATCGGCTCGGCGCAGGCGCGCCGGCGGGAAGGCGTGCTCCAGCATGGGACGCTGCCGCTGTACGGTGACCTGGGTCGCATCACCGAGGCGCTGGTCTTCCCGGATGAATCCGCCCGTGCAGCCGCCGCGGTAAAACTCTGGTCGCGAGCCACAACTGTCGAGACGGTGTTGGGCAGGAAGATTGAGTGGAAGACCGCCGCGCAGGCGTTTGTCCATGCGTTTGAATCAGAGTTGAATCTCACCCTTGAGCGCGCGGAGATGTCAGCCGCAGAGAAAACCCGTGCTAAAACTTTGATGCAGGAAAAGTACGCTCACGCCTCGTGGACGGAACGGGCATAAAAGACCCCCACCGTCCTCACCTGTACTCCCCGCAATTGCGTTCGGGGCAAGTGTGCGCCAGGTGCAAGTGCCGGACACCTCAGCCAAATCCGCCAAGGATACAAACGCGTATCCCTACTTACCCATGATTTCAATCTCCCTCCAGGCCACCCAGGAAGGACTCGACGTGGTCACAATGCGGATGACTTGAATCCCTTCGAGCGGGCTGCCGGGAGTGAAATCGAGAATCTGCCCGTCGGTTGTATTCCCCTTGAACGAATGGACCATTTCAAGGCTGCCTGTAGGCTCGCGCACCCAGACCTGATGTGTCGTCGCTCCTGCTGGATATTGGGATACGGTCAGGCGAATGGCTGTGATCGCGGATGGTTTTCCAAGATCGATCTCGATCCACTGCACGGGGCCAGCGCCAGAGCTCCAGATGGTTTCGGGAGCATTATCAATTGCGTTGGAGGGGGGCTGGTCCGGAAGGAAGGCCGAGCTTTTCACCTGCTTTCCGGCAGCGAGGTTCGTTTCCCCGCCTGACCCTGCCGCGCACGGGTCGGGTCGCTGTGCGGGAGATAAAGCCGCCTCGATATTTCCTCCATCCATTTTTGCGTTTAGGAAATCGCCTTGTTCAAAAGTATCCCATGTCCAGAATAACCAGCCGTCGAAACCGTACTGGCAGGACTCCGCCTGCCAGTTGACAAAGCGTTGTGCTGCCGTGTCCACGGAGGGGAAGTTCGCCACAAGGCCGCCAAACTCGCCCATGATGACGGGCTTTGCTCGCATCGAATTAAGCCCAAAGTTTTCCACATATTGTTTCAGGCTCAGCTCGAACCCCGGGTAGGCATGCAGGTCGATAAAATCCGCTTTGGAATTCCAGATGGCGGGTTCGGTGACTGCCAGGCGCGGGTCGCCGATGCGCGAGGGATTGGGTTCCTGCGGATGGAAGAATCCCACGCTGACCAGCGCGGTCGGGTCCACTTCGAGAATGGCGTCGCGCACCGAATCGATCCAAAAAACGCTGTTCTCCTCCAGCATTTTCGCTTTTTCAGCGGAGCTGGACATGTCATAGGTCTTTCCATTGGCGGTGGTAACCTTCCCGGAATTGAGGGAAAGGGGCGGCTGGTCGCCATCGTAGTACATTTCGTTTCTCAACTGGTATGAAAGGATGTACTCCGTCGGCGCGCCCCGCTCGTTCAACCCTTGGGCAAAATCTTGAAAGAAAGCCTGGTTGGCTTTTAAGCCTGCGGGTGGCAGGAGGTTGGCATTATTCATTGCAAAGGTCGTGCAGCAATCTGCGCTCAGGATCGCGCCGTATTTTCCACCCGGGAGCCAATCCATGGTGAACATCACATAGATATCGTGCTGCCTGGCGAGTTTCAGGAAATCAGCGATGTTGTCCATGGTCGAGTCGGATAGACCTCCTCCAGCGGTCCCGATGGTTTCGGGGCTTAGAAAAACGCGGGCCACGTTGTAGCCGTCCGCCTGCATTTTCTGCAGGTCGCTGTCGACTTTCGCTGAATTATATTTTCCCGGGTCGAACGTGGAGTGTCCGAATGACGATGTGCCGTCTGCCTTGGTCTGGCTGCCCAGACGCACATAATTCATTCCGCGAGGCACAAACGTCTGCCCGGTTTGTCGGTTGTAGAATTCGCCGTTTCCGTACAAGGTTCTCACAGCGATGAGATGCTCGGCAGGCTTGGGTGAAACGATATTCGTTGGCGGTTGAGACGTTTTCCCGACTGGCGATGGAGTGACCGGGATGCTGGTCACAGTGTTTTGCCCTGGAAGATTGCAGGCCGCAAGGGAAACAATGAAAAGAAAACTGACGACTCGGATGATGATTTTCATCTTGTCTCCTGAATAAAAGCAGTCATCGTACCCAGAACCAGACCCCGGCAGCAAGCAGAAGAATCCCGACGACTGTCCCAACCAACCCTTGAAAGCGAAACCACAGGTCGGTTAATAAGCGCCGCTCTTCCCGGCTGTGGGCGCTACCGACGATCAAACGGACCAGGCCGAAGAGCAGAGTGAAGAATCCAAAAGTGAACAGGAGAATACTCCAGCCGCGATTGGAGTCCACCAAACCGGAGAGGAGTGTGCCGGCCTCTCCGGGTCGCATCCATTCCATGACCACATAAACGACAATACCAACTCCAAATAAAAGGATGACCAATCCCAGCAGCCGGGCAGGCAGCCCCGAATAATGCTCGCGGCGGCTGTACAGGCGGTCGAACATTTGAATCCTGCCCTGAATCATCGTGCCCGCTCCCAGCAGAATGGCAAACACCCCAAAGATGCCCATTGTGAGAAGGGTCAGAATGGGCATGTTAATTCTTTCAGCAAGGTAGACCAGCCCGCCAGCGATCAGGATGACCGGAACTGCCAATTTATCGACAATCCGCATGGGATATCTCCTCTGCCCCTATACCCTGCATTGGATAAAATTCCGTTAATGAAATTATTATTGCACAATTAGGACATAAATAGTCTATGACTTTAGTTACACTTTGGTTTTCAAATGGATCGAGCGAAGACATGGTCAAAAAAGAACTACCCCTCTCTCAACTGCAGAGGGGTAGTGTGCAAATCGATTATCTAATCCCTGTTCTCTACGAACTGGCTAGCTTCGCCTGCTTCCTGCACACCGGGCAGGGACACAGCGCGCGCAGGTAGTGCCAGTTGTAGATGCCGTAGTCGTGCCCATCTTCCCAGACGGGAGTGATGCCGTACGAGCCGGTCGGGCGCAGGTTTGTCAAGTGCGTGCGCGGGCTGTCATCCAGTTCCACGTTGAAAACCTCGGGGTCGGGTTCTGCGGACATCTTTTCATGCCCTCCCTTGCACTGGGCGCAGGGACAGGCCGCTCTCAGCAGCGAGAAGGGGTAATTGCTGGTATGCCCGTCCGCCCAAACGACAGTCATTTCCATAGCCTCGCGGTTGGCAGTAATGTTGGTGGCGCGTTCTTCCATGTTGTCTCTCTTTATTATGATAAAAAATTCAGGAGCTGGTCGAGTAGGGCAAAGCCCATATCGAGACCAGCGCAAATTTTATGGTGATGCGACCACAGTCAGGTAGGTGGACGCAGCCCAGCCGGTGCGGGAGGCATCATACGGCGCCTCGAGGTACCACCAGGTCAGGTCGTCGGCTTGGACGGGGCCGTCTTTCACCTTGAAGACCTCTGAATCGTTGCCGAGGAACAGCAGTTCGCTTTGCAGGCCGGGCGCGTTACGCAGGCGCAGTCCCGACCCCTCGGTGCCGGCGATCATCACATAACCGTTGATGGCGATAGTGTTCGGCAGGGCAGTGGAGGTCGGCACAGGCAGCATCGAGACGGTCTCTGTGGGGGGGATGAGCGGTGTGGAGGTCGGCCCGGGGATGAGCGTCACCACGGCCGGCGACATCGGAGGCGAGGGCGGGCGCGAGAACCAGATCCACGTGAAGAGCGCCATGATCAGAATCCCTGCCAGGGCGAATGCGCCAGCGATGGTGATTTTATTGAAGAAGAGTCGCTTCACAAGTTAACCCCGTTTTTATTACGGCAGCAGGAAGAATCCCAGCGCGAAGATGATGTATACCGCCACCAACCCTGCGCCTTCCAGCCAGGTCGATTCACCGTCAGATGAAACAAACGAGGCGATGAAGACCCCTATCAGCAGGGCGAGCAGTTCGAACTGGTTGAAGATGAGCTGCATCGGGTTGCCCATCGCCAGGCTGATGAAGACCAGAAGCGGCGCGACGAACAGCGCGATCTGCAGGCTCGACGAGACAGCGATCTCGACGCTCAAATCCATCTTGTTCTTGGCGGCAAACTGCACTGCGACGAGGTGCTCGGCCACATTACCGATCAGCGGGATGAGGATGATGCCGAGGAAGAATTCGGAAATGTTGTACTCGGCGACCACGGCCTCCGCGGAGGCGACCAACACTTCCGACAGGAACACGATGGCGATCGTGGCGACGCTCAGAATGATGACCGCGGTACGCACCGGCCAGTGCGGGGCGGATTCATGCGGCGTATTGTGCGTGATGGGGCTGCTCGGTGATTTTGCGGCATCGTAAAGGCCGAGTCCATACAGGATGATCATGATGATCGCCACGCCGATACTGAAGGCCTCCACGGGTGCGCTGTTATCCGGGCCGATGGAGTGGCTGAGCGTGGAGGGGACCAGCAACGCGACCACCGCCAGCAGGAGCAGAATAGCGTTTCGCCCGGCGGAGCGTCGGTCAAAAGTCTGGATACCATGTTTGACGCCGCCCACCACCATCGACGCGCCAAGGACGAGCAGCAGGTTTCCCAGAATCGAGCCGGTGATGGAGGCTTTCACCAGTTCCAGCAGACCCGCCCGGATGGCGACGATGGTGATGATCAATTCGGCGGCGTTGCCCAGGGTGGCGTTGAACAGCGCCCCCGCGCGCGGGCTGGTATGGACCGCGAGGGCTTCCGTCGCTTCACCGATGTAAGCCGCCAGCGGGATCACGGCGATGGCTGCCACGATAAAGACCCCCAGAGCGTTCCAATGTAAGTATTCGGCGGCCAGCGCCAGCGGTACGAAAACCAGCAGCAGGGACAAAGGTTTTGATTTTATCGATTTTAATGAGTTTCGTCATGTTTTACCTGGTGTGAAATGGGAATGTTTTCTTCCTTGTTTTTCAATTCCTTCAACATGAACAGCGACTTCTCGGGGATCAGTAACGGAAGCGATCGGTGCAGCACTTCCACCTCAAGCCGGTTGGAGGTGGGGGCGGGGTCGCCGTCCATCTGTAAATAGATCGGGCTGGCGGATTCCACCCGCAGTTGGCGAAAGCTGATGCGCTGGATGTTCTTGCTCGAGACATGCTGCATCGTGGCGACTTCCAATGCATGCCGGACCGTCTCCTCCATGGTCGAACCGGGGAACAGCCACAGGTCCATCAGCCCGTCATCGAGGAACGCATCGGGGGAGATGGTCACCATCCCGCCGATATATTTTCGGATATTGCTGACCACTGCCATCAGGTACTGCCCGCGGATCTCCTGCCCGTCCACCCAGATGTGCAGTTCCTGTCCCTTCCAGGTGGCGGCGTTATACACCGCCTGTGCGGCGTAGATGGGCACGGTGAAGAACTTGTCCACGCGCAGGCGCGGCTCGATCTGCCCGACCGTGACCGCGTCCAGGCCCATCCCCGACCACATCATGAAGTGACGGTCGTTGCAGCGGCCGATGTCCACCATGTGAACGGGGGAATGGGCGAGCAGCCGGATGTTCTCCTCAAGCGCCCACAGCCGGTTCCAGGCGAAGGGCTGTATCCCGATCTCCACGCCGAACACGTTCATCGTCCCGCCGGGGAGGATGCCCAGCGCGGTCTGAGAGCCGACCAGGCCGGATGCGACCTGCCCGACTGTCCCGTCGCCGCCGACCGCAAACACGACATCCACCTGCCCTGCGGCTTGTTTTGCCCGTTCGGTGGCCTGCGCGCCGCTGAGAGTCGACTCAAGGTCCACCTGCCAGCCGAGGCGGGTGAGCGCTTTGACCGCGTTGTGCACAAAAGGAGCCACAGGGATACGTCCTGCCGCAGGATTGTAGAGCACGAGGGCTTTCATACGCGCGAATTATAACCTACCCAGTGGAGGGGATTTTAATAGTAACCATCGGGCTCGGCTATGGTCTTAGCAGAGCACCCCTTTAGGGGCCAGACCTAGCCGAGACTTGACCGATAAGTCTCCCCAAAGCTCAATCCGCCTTATAATCTTTTAGTGAGACCTGTCGGTCAAAAATCTAGGCGGGGTCAGAGACCCACGCCCAGCGAGACGGATAATTACATTATGTCAAATCTTGAAAATCGTAACAGAGTCATTATGATTATATCCTTCACTGTATTTTTGTTAGGTTCCATATCAACCCCTATTGGTATGTTTCTTAGGAGCCAAATTATTATATATCTCTCATTAACATTGCTAGGAGTGTTCTTAATGGTTCCGGGGATATTTTTACTTTTCAAGCCAGATATTAGTTTTTATTGGTTCCGAGGATTAAAACCTTGGTTACCTGCATATCGTTGGGAAAAGATATCGGCTGTTGAAAGAGCCTTTCTTTATTTCGGCTCATTAGTTTCATTCATTTTTGGAATTTTATTAATTTTGGAAATGAGTATTTAATTTTTAGAATGAATCTCATATAAGTTTATACTTTCGTTCGGTGCGGCACTCGCCTCACTCAGCGATGGGCACCTACCACGTCACCCCTCAGTCATCTCCATTTACGACAGGGTAACTCGCTTTCAAGTATGCATTCACCCTCGTATTTGGGGCACCTGAAGGTAAGCTTCGCTTAGGGTGTCCGATTTGTCCTACCCAAGTGAATTGAACGGGAGGGATCTCCTCACTCGGCTAAGGTCCCCTGACCCACGCCTATCGGGGAGTATGAAAAAAGGGAAGTTTTTATCCATTGATCCCGGAATCTGTCCGTTTCGCCTGCGTGATATAATCCCGAAGAGAACTCTCCATGACCAACCCGTCCACCCTCCTCAACAATCGCTACCAGCTCATCGAAAGCCTCGGCATCGGCGGCATGGCGGAAGTCTACCGCGCCCGCGACCTGATGCTGGAGCGGTACGTCGCCATCAAGATCCTGCGCGACGAGCATGCCAGCGAGCCGGACTTTCAGGAGCGCTTCCGGCAGGAGGCCAAGGCGGCGGCCAACCTGTCCCACCCCAACATCGTCACCATCCACGATTTCGGTTTCGACAAGGGCAATCTCTTCATCGTGATGGAATACGTGCCGGGCAAGATGCTCAAGGAGATGATCACCGCCCTCGGGCGCATCCTCCCCGACGAAGCCATCCCGCTGATGGTGCAGGCCTGCGCCGGCATCGGCTACGCCCACCGCGCCGGGTTGGTGCACTGCGACGTCAAGCCGCACAACATGCTGGTCACGCCCGACATGCGCCTGAAGGTGGGCGACTTCGGCATCGCCCGCGCCCTCGCCACCATTCACCCGGACGAACACTCCGAGGTGGTGTGGGGCTCGCCGCTTTATTTCTCACCCGAGCAGGCTGCCGGGACCGCTCCCACCCCCGCCTCCGATGTATACTCGCTGGGCGTGGTGCTCTACGAAATGCTGACCGGCAAGACGCCCTTCATTGCCACCCGGCCCGAGATCCTGGCCGAGATGCACCGGGAGCTGATTCCCCGTCCGCTGCGCGATTTCAACCCGACGATCTCGCCGGCGCTGGAGCAGATCGTGCTGAAGACGCTCTCGAAGGAGCCTTCCGCCCGCTACCGCACCGCGGACCAACTGGGGCGCGTGCTGATGAATTTCGGCAATTCGACCCCCGCGCTGCAACTCACCCCCGAGGCATCGCCCTCGATTCACCCTGGCGCTGCGGCGACAGTGCAGTCTGCGCCTTCCGGGCACCAAACAACAGGACGCAGCCCCTGCCACATCCAAGCCTGCCTCGCGCCCCGTCTCATCCACCAAACCCAAGCCGATGGCTTATCGCGCCTCCGAGCAGGTATCCGTGGAATTCTCCGGCGAGGCGGCTGAGTCCGGTCTGGGCATCGATTGGGGGGCAGTGCTGCTGGGATTGGTGGCCATGATCGCGGTGCTGGGTCTGCTGCCGTTCTGGGTGTATATTTTCCAGTTGTACAACCGTTAGAACATTTCCCATGCCTGCGCGCACCGTCCTCGCCCCCTCCATTCTTTCCGTTGATTTTCTAAACTTGGGCCGTGAACTGGCTGCCTGCGAATCTGCCGGCGCGGACTGGATCCATGTCGACGTGATGGACGGGGCGTTCGTCCCCACCATCACGATGGGGCCGCTGATCGTCGAGGCTTGCCGGCGCGGGACGAAACTCCCCCTGGACGTCCATCTCATGATCGAGCAGCCTGAACGTCACCTCGAATCGTTTGCCAAAGCCGGCGCGAACCGGCTGACCGTCCACGTGGAGACCTGCCCGCATCTCCACCGCACCTTGCATTTCATCACCTCATTGGGGGTCAAGGCAGGGGTCACCCTCAATCCGTCCACACCGGCGGCCATGCTCCAGCCGGTGCTCCACCTGGCAGACCTGGTGCTGGTGATGACGGTCAATCCCGGTTTCGGCGGGCAGTCGTTCATCCCCGAGATGCTGCCGAAGGTGGCCGAGGTTCGTCGCATGCTGGACGAGATCGGCTCCCCAGCCTGGCTGGAGGTGGATGGCGGAGTATCAGAGCAGACCATCCCTGCGTTGAAAAAAGCAGGTGCGACGGCGTTCGTAGCAGGGAATGCAGTCTTCAGGCATTCCCAAGGCGCGGCAGCCGGCGTGCAGGCGCTGCGTTCAGTGCTGGAATAAACGGAACGGAAATTAAACAAAAATCACGGCTCAGCGCCGTGACGTTTTGTTTAAGAGAGAGCCTGCCCTTAAGCAGTCTTCACCAGAGTGCGGATGCACTTGGTGCACAGGGTCTTTTGCACCTTGCGGCCGCCCTGCATCACCGTCACCTTTTGCAGGTTCGGGTGGAAGGGACGATTGGTCGCCCGCAGGGAGAAGGAGCGGTTGTGACCGAAGGTGGTGGATTTTCCACAATGAGCGCACTTAGCCATGTTACACAATCCTTTCTTGCAATAGATCCGTGGCTGTCTTTTTCCGACAGGCGCAGTATTCTAACACGGGTCGCATCTTAATGCAAGCCGGGCTGTTGAAGTATTGCCTGTGACTCTTCACCGTATTAGGGGTTAAAATAGGAGAACATTCAAACAATCAAACCCTTGCAGGGTTTTTCATTGCCATCAAAGAGGACATACTATGGGCGAAGAGACTACCACATTAGGCAGTATCCACATCTCACCGAATGCCGTTGCCGTCATTGCTTATTATGCCGCGCTGCAATCCTACGGCGTGGTGGGCCTGGCCTCGCGCAGTTTTGCTGAAGGGCTGGCCCAGACCATCACCCGCGACCCCAAGCGGGGAGTTGTGGTGCTATACAACGAGGACGGTCTGGATATCGACGTGTTCGTGATCATCGAATACGGCACGAGGGTGGCATCGGTGGCGCACAGCGTTGCCAATTCGGTTCACTACCAGGTCGAAAAGACGATCGGGTTGAAGGTCAATTCTGTCAATGTACACGTTCAGGGATTGCGAGTGAGCAGCCCTGATTAAGGTCATCGCCTGGCCTGCGGAATCTCGAAGCCCCATCCTCATGCGGATGGGCAGGCCATCGTGAAGATGATCACCGGATACCGGATGCAGGAGATTTCGTTATTATGTCCATGGACCCAAGAGATATAGAAGCCAGACAGCGCCAGCACTTCCACAGCCAGAATATCGACGGCCAGGATCTGAAGCAGTTGGTCGAAGCCGGCCTGACCTGGCTGAAAACGAACCAGCAGACGGTCAACGCCCTGAACGTTTTTCCCGTCCCGGACGGCGACACAGGCACCAACATGATGCTCACCATGACCTCCGCCTGGAACGAGGTGTCCAATTCGGGGATCACCCATGCCGGCCAGATGGCTTCAGCCGTAGCCCAGGGGGCGCTGATGGGCGCTCGCGGCAACTCGGGTGTGATCCTTTCCCAACTGTGGCGCGGGTTTGCCCGGGGGCTCCAGAACAAGGAGTTCATCGATTCGGAGACCCTGGCCACCGCGTTTCGTACCGCCAAGGAAACGGCCTATAAAGGCGTCGTCCGCCCCGTGGAAGGGACCATCCTCACCGTTTCAAGGGATATCGCGACTGAAGCGGCGCTGGCGGTCAATGCGACCAGGGACCCTGTCGAAATCCTGCGCCGTTGTGTGGCTGCTGCGGACGCCTCCGTGGAGCGCACGCCCGATCTGCTGCCCGTCCTGAAACAGGCCGGTGTGGTCGATTCGGGCGGCAAGGGTTTGTTCTTTATCCTGGAGGGAATGCTGCGATTTCTTGACAACCAATCGCTTGAATCGCCGCTGGTCAGCGTCCAGCCGCTTTCCGCAATGAACCTGGAGAATGCCATGGAAGATGTCGAGGAAGGCCAGGATTTTGAAGTGGTGGTGGATTTCAAACCGAAAGCGGATGCTCGACCTGCAATCCTTTTACAGCCGCCTCGAGGAAATGGGCACATCCATCCAGGTGGGGGAGGGCGACGGCATGTACCGCATGCACATCCACGTGCCGCTGGATAAGCGCTATGAACCGATCGATTACATTATGGATGTCGGCACCATCACCAAGGTGGCCATGGAAAACCTGCTGGCGCAGATGGACGACATCGGGCGCAGCGCGAAAGGCTCCAAGGTGGAACTTGCCCAAATCGAACCCGGCCAGATCGCCGTGGTGGCGGTATCTCCCGGACACGGGCTTTCGCGCATTTTCGCCAGCCTGGGTGTGGCGGCCATCGTCGAGGGCGGGCAGACGATGAACCCATCCACCAAGGATATCCTCGACGCGTTCGAGAATCTTCCCACCGGCAAGGTCATCATTCTTCCCAACAACAAGAACATCATCTTTGCCGCCGAACAGGCGAAGGAGGTCACGGTCAAGGATGTGGAGATCGTGGCCAGCCGCACCATCCCTCAAGGGTTGGCAGCCCTGCTGCACCTCAACCCGGACGGCGACCTCGAAACGGTGGCTGCCAAGATGCGCAAGGCGGCCTCCTCGATAAAGACAGGAGAGGTCACCATCGCCACGCGCTCGGTCGAGATTGACGGCGTCAATGTGAAGGAGGGACAGGTCATCGGTCTGCTCGACGGCCAGCTGTCGGTCTCCGTGGATTCCGTCGAACATGCCTGCCTGGGTCTCCTCGAAAAAGCATCCGCCGCGGATTTCGAGCTGATCACCCTGTTCTATGGCGGCGACCTGCCTCATGGCGAGGCGAACCGCATCGCCGATGTCATTCGAAAGGCTTACCCCTCCCAGGAGATCGAGGTCCAGGAGGGCGGACAGCCTCATTATCAATTCATCATAGTCGATTGAATAAATTCAGGATGGCGGCATCACTCCACCGGCTGGATCAATAGCGCCGGCGCCTGACCCTGCCTTCATCGAATCCCTCTTTGCCGACCGCATGGAAAACGTCTGTATCCTCACTGATTCGTCCGCCATTTTCAGCCGCACGACCTTTACCGGGCATGACCGGGTGAAGGTCATGCCGTTTGATGCGCAGCTTACTGCTGCACCGAAGCTGGTCCCGCCCTCGGTGGATGATTTCATCCGGGAGTATACGATCCTGGGCCGCACGTACAGCCACATCCTGGTTGTGGTGATGTCGACCGGGTTAAACCCGATCGCCCGTGTGGCAGCGGATGCGTCCATGCAGTTTGGCGGGCGCACCTCGGTGACGGTGGTCGATTCGCTCAACGCAGGCGCCGGGTTGGGGCTGCTGATCGAACTTGCTGCGCAGGCGGTGGCCTCAGGAGAGTCGCCTCAAGAGGTCGAGCGAATCATGCGCGCGACCATTCCGCACATTTACACGTTGTTCTGCATCCCCGGGCTGGCGCACCTGGCCTCGGTGGGATATCTCAGCGCCGCCCAGGCCGTTGTGGGAGATATGCTCGGACTTCTGCCGATCTTCATGCTCGAGGAGGGACACCTCAATCCGTTGGAAAAAGTCCGCACGCAGCGGCACCTGATCGAGTCGTTCCAGGAATTCATGGAGGAATTTGAATCCCCCCGTGCGGTGGCTCTGGTCAAAGGTTCGCAAAACCACATGCGGACCCGCCCGCTGCGCCAGTACGTAAGCGAATTGTTCCATGACACGCCATTCTGCGAGCACGCCCTGAACGCGCCTATGACCGTCCTGTTTGGTCCTCAAACGATCGGGCTGACGGTGATGGAATTGGAGTAGGAGCTTCCCTGATGAAGTTTGGATTTGTCACTGATTCAACCTCCGATCTGACGCAGTCCATGATCGACCAGCATGGCATTCTTGTCGTTCCGATAGTCGTGGTGATCGACGGCAAGGGTTATACGGACGGCAGCGGGATGACCCGCGAAGAGTTCTATACCAGCCTGCCAGATATGAAGAATCCGCCCACCACTGCCGCGCCTCCTCCCGTCGAATATGCCGCGCGCTATGAACAGCTTTTCAAAGCCGGCTGCGATCACGTTTTCTCGTTCCATCCCCCCCTGGCGCTGACCAGCATTGGCTTATCGGCTCAGTCAGCGGCAGATGATTTTGACGGGCGCGTCACTGTCCTTGACACAGGTCAATTGACCCTGGGCATCGGCTTTCAGGTTCTGGCTGCCGCCGAAGCTGCTGCGAAAGGAGCGGAAATGGATGAGATTCTGGCAGCCATCAAGAGCGTCCGTCAGCGGATGAAGGTGGTAGCCGTGCTCGATACCATGCTTTACCTCAAACGCAGCGGACGCGTCCATTGGGCTAAGGCGGCGATCGGCGGGTTGCTCAACCTCAAGCCGCTCGTGGAAATCACGGAGGGGAAAGTGGAGAGCCTCGGCGCAGCCCGTACGACCCATCAGGGTCATCTGCGCATTCTCGAGATTTTGAGGGAACAGGGCAGGCTCGAGCGCCTAGTCCTCCTCCATACCAATGCCGAGCACCGCGCCCGCCAGCTGCTGGAGGACTTGAAACCCGACCTGGCAGATGTGCCGTTGATCAACGTGACGACGGTGATCGGCACGCATGTCGGTCCGAACGGATTGGGTTTCGTGGCGGTCAGAGCCGGCTAGATTCCGTAAACTAACGCGGGGGAGAGTTCCTGCCATTCTCAGCAGTGATTCGCGTGGTCATAAGAAAAATCTCCGTAGAGACCCTCAAGACTGGTAAAATAACCTCATGCAGCCATCGTTGGAAAAACTCAAAAAATACTTTTCGCTCGAACGCCAGACCGGATTTAACGATAAAGCCATTATTGGTGGACTTGGGAAGATCCTGGAGGACTGGACTGCGGAAGCCCGTAACGAAGGTGTTTCCGAAGACATCATTTCAGCCGTTTCCACCCGCCTGCGGGATTACCATACCCTCACCCCGCAGGGCCGCGCTGATTCGCTCAAGGGATTGTGGCGGCGGATAGAAAACCTGGAAGGTGCCTCCGCCACTGAGCCGGTCTCGCGTCCGATAGCGGAATCGGTCCCTGCCGCGGTTGAATCCACTTCAGTTGAATCAGCCACCTCCGCTCCTGCGCCTGCTCCGCAGCCAACCGCGCCGAAGCCCGCTCCCGTCCGACACGAGCGGCCTCCCCAGCACCGCCCGGCGCCCTCTAAGCCAGCCGTCTCGGATTCGGTTGCCGGCGCGAAGGTCAGCGGCTCGCCAGCCGCGCTCAATGCCAGCCTGACCGTCCTCTCCGGGGTCGGACCCCGCCATGCCACCACGCTGGCCAAACTGGGACTGCACACGCTGGGGGACATGTTGTATTTCTTCCCGCGCCGCTACGACGATTACAGCCAGATGAAGCCCATCAACCGCCTGTGGTACGGCGATCAGGTGACGGTGATCGGCATGGTTCAATCCATCTCGGGCCGCCCTGTGCGCGGCGGCAAGATGCAAATCACAGAGGTAGTCCTCTCGGACGGCACCGGCGCGCTGCGTATCACCTTCTTTAATCAGCCCTGGATCACCAACCGGCTCAAAGAGGATATGTCCATCTCGGTCTCTGGGAAGATCGAACAGTACCTGGGGCGCCTGGTGATGAACAACCCCGAGTGGGAACCCGTCGAAGTGGAGAGCCTGAACACGAACCGCATCGTTCCGGTCTATCCGCTGACCGCCGACATCACCCAGAAATGGCTGCGCAAGCAGATGAACCAGGTGGTGACCTTTTGGGCGCCGCGCGCGGTGGACCCTCTGCCGCAAACGGTTAAGCAATCCGCAAAGCTGCTGGAATTGGGCGAGGCGCTGGCCCAGGCGCATTTCCCCGATTCTCAGGAAAAGCTCAAGGCAGCCAGGGAACGATTGGCCTTCGACGAAATCTTTTACCTGCAGATGGGCGTCCAGCGTCAGAAACGCGACTGGCAGTCGGCCACGGCGCGAGTATTCGAGGTGGGCGATGACTGGCTCTCAGCGAGAGTTGCAGCGCTGCCCTACGAGTTGACCGGCGCGCAGCAGAGGGTGATTGGCCAACCTGCGCGACGACCTGAAAGCCGGCCGGCCGATGAACCGCCTGCTGCAGGGTGACGTAGGCTCCGGCAAGACGATCGTTGCCGCGTTGGCTGTGGCGATGGTCAATCAGGCTGGGGCGCAGGCGGCCATCATGGCGCCGACGTCCATCCTTGCAGAGCAGCATTACCGGAGTTTCCAAGAGTTACTCACCCGTGAAGAGGGCGCGGACGGCTACCTGCGTCCGGACCAGGTGCGGCTGCTGATCGGCGATACCTCGGCCTCCGAGCGCGGGGAAATCCTGCCGGGACTTGCCAGCGGGGATGTGAAGGTGCTGATCGGCACACATGCTTTAATAGAAGAACCTGTCCAATTCAAAGACTTGCAGTTGACGGTGATCGACGAACAGCACCGCTTTGGCGTGGAGCAGCGCGCTGCGCTGCGCAGCAAGGGCGAGAATCCGCACCTGCTGGTCATGACCGCCACGCCCATTCCACGCTCCCTGGCGCTGACCCTCTACGGCGACCTGGACCTGGCCGTGATGGACGAGATGCCTGCGGGGCGCCAGCCGGTGTCCACGCATGTGCTCACCCCCCGTGAAACGGAACGTGCCTATTCACTTGATCCGTACCCAGGTGGCAAACGGGCGGCAGGTGTTCATCGTCTATCCGCTGATCGAAGAGAGCGAAAAATCAGAGAAGAAAGCCGCTGTGGAAGAGCATACCCGCCTGCAGAAGGAAATTTTCCCCAACCTGCGGCTGGCCCTGCTCCACGGGCGCATGAAACCCGAGGAGAAGGATGCCGTGATGGCGCAGTTCCGCGACGGGATGTTCGATATCCTCGTCTCGACCACCGTCATCGAGGTGGGCGTGGACGTGCCCAATGCCACCGTCATGTTGATCGAAGGCGCGAATCACTTCGGCCTGGCGCAGCTTCACCAGTTGCGAGGCCGGGTCGGCCGCGGCGGGGGCGAGTCGTTCTGCCTGCTTATCCCCGACCATGAGGACGCAGTCGAGAACGAACGCTTGCAGGCGATGGTTCAGACCAACGGACGGATTTGTCCTGGCGGAACTCGACCTCAAGCAGCGCGGCCCTGGTGAATTCCTCGGTACCCGTCAGGCTGGCTACGCGTCGACACTCAAGATGGCCTCTTTGTCTGACGTGGCGCTTATCGAAAAAGCCCGCGAACAGGCGCAGAAGCTGTTCGCCGCGGACCCCGAATTGTCATCTGCCGAGAATGCCCGTGTTAAAGAAGCCGTCCAGCGCTTCTGGGTGGGCGGCAAAGGCGACGTCAGTTAATTCACTCTCCAGACCCCAATAGCCCGGATTCAGGAGTCAAGCCATGGTTAGAGCCATGTTTCCAGGAACGTTCGACCCCATCCATTTCGGTCATATCGACATTGCCCGGCGTGCTGCGAAACTCTTCGATGAAATTCAAATCGCCGTGTACGACAAACCGCTCAAGTCATTGCTCTTCTCGCCGGAGGAACGCATTTCCCTGGTCAAGGAAGCCTTCAAGGACGACAGCACAATCCATGTGATCGGGTACAGCGGCCTGACGGTGAAAAAGGCGCACGAAATCAACGCCCAGGTGATCGTGCGGGGGCTGCGCGTTTTCTCGGATTTCGAGTTCGAGTTCCGCATGGCGCTGGCCAATCACCGGCTGGAGTCGGGGATCGAGACTGTTTCCTTTATAACTAACGAAGAGCACACCTTCATCTCCTCGACCACCGTTCGCGAAATTGCCTCCCTGGGAGGGGACGTCTCCAGCATGGTCCCGCCCCACGTCGACGCCGCGTTAAAACTCAAGGTGGCGGGGATGCAAGACAGCCAATTGCCCCCGAATGCTTTGCGAGATTGATATATAATTGTAGATGTTAGGGCGGATCATGCATTACCTTGCTCAGCGGAGGAACTATGGACATCCTGCACCTGGTTGACAGGCTCGAAGAACTATTTAACGACTCGCGCGCAATACCCCTTACCCATAACGTGATCGTCGACGAGGACCAGATGCTGGCCCTCATCGACCAGATGCGCGTCGCCATTCCGGACGAGGTCAAGAAAGCCCAGCAGCTGCTGGTCCAGCGTGACCGAATCGTCGCCCAGGCGCAGGAGGAATCAGGCCGCATCATCAAGATCGCGCAGGACAAGGCAGCCGAGATGGCGGACCGGGATAACATCGCCGTCATGGCGCAGCACCGCGCCGAACAGATCCTTGCCAAGGCGCAGACGGACGCCGACAAGGCGCGCATCGATGCCGATAACTATGTGGTGGATACGCTCTCGAACCTGGAGCTGAACCTGGAACGTACCCTGACCCAGGTGCGGAACGGCATCCGCGTCGTGCAGGAGGAGATGATGCGCCAGCAAATGGGCGGGCAGCCTCCTGAGCCATCTTCTGCGCCGTCGCCGTATAGCGACCCGTCCCTCGAAGGATAAACATCAAGCCCCCGGAAAATTCGGGGGCTTTTGTTTGAGTATAAATTCCGTTTGGGGTTAGAACCAGTCGCGTTTGATAAAAATCCAGATAGCAATAATAGTGATTATCAAGGCAACGAGGATGATAATCACAAACCCTGTCGGGTGATTCGCCAGTGGAACGGCTACGTTCATCCCCCAAAACGAGGACACGATGGTCGGCAGACTGATGATGATGGTGATCGCTGCCAGCGCCTTCAACACGGTATTCAGGTTGTTGGAGATGATCGAGGCGAAGGCGTCCATCATGGAACTGAGAATGTCTGCCGAGATGTTGACCATCTGAATGGCCTGCTGGTTCTCCGTCAGCACATCCTCCAGCAGGTCCTGGTCGTCCTCGTACTGGTTGAAGATCTGCATGCGCTGCAGGCGCTCCATCACCACCTCGTTCGAGCGCAGCGCGGTGGCGAAGTACACCAGGCTTTTCTGATACTTGAGCAGCTCGAGCACCTCGCGGTTCCGTGTGGATTTCTGCAACTGGTCTTCGAGGTGTTCCACGGTGCGGTTGATCTCGCGCAGATGAAACAGGTAACGGGTGGCGGTTTCGAGCAGCGCATACAGCACAAAGCGGTAGCGTTTTCCGGTCTTCATCCCTCGGTATTTTCCGTTGACCAGAATGCGCTCGATGTCGTTCTCGTGTTTGCAGACCGATACGACGAAGTTGTCCAATAGGATAATGCCCAGCGGTATCGTGGTGTAGGGGATGTCGTTGTGCTCGCCCTGGAAAAAGGGGATGCGCAACAGGATGAAGGTGTAGCCCTCATCGCGCTCGACGCGGGCCATCTCGTCCATGTCCAACGAGTTGGTGATGAGATCCATGTCAACGCCCATTTCGACGAGCATGGCGACCTCATCCGGGTTGGGGTCGGTGGCCCTCACCCAACTGCCGTTGGCGAGCCTGTCAATTGTTTGCAGACCTTGTTCGGTGTTCTTGAAAATAGTCAGCACGACGACCTCCTGCGACGGGAAATGCATCACGCAGGAGGCGCGGCATTACCCTATGGTGATATTAACTTACGCACAGGCCTTCCACCCGGGCAACCGGGAGGCTTGGTATCCTGCGAACTGTCCGCAGGACTTTCCACAGATCCTGAATTAGCGCTCTCGTCCATACTCGTTAATCACTCATCCTTGTCAGACACTTGTCTGACCGGTTTATTTTACGCCCGTTGCGGGTCTTTCACAATGGGAAAGTGGAAGGACTTTGGTACCAATTACAGTTTTGAAATTATCCGAAGGAAAACGTCGGCATTCCCTTTACTTCCGTTCGGAGCTGAAACAATCCCCCCGTCAGCGGATACTGCGAAAGCTGCTCGTCGTTCATCCCTTTTCTTGCGGAGGTGATGTACAGGTCTGTCAGATTCTTCGCCGCCGAATGCACAAGAGGTCACGTTCAATGCCGGGATGGGGATCGTCTGCAGCAGGCGACCCGAGGCCGGGTCCCATTTTGTGAGCGCTGCGCCGCCCCACATCGCGATCCACAGATTGCCGTCCGTGTCGCTGGTCATGCCGTCCGGCCAGCCCAACTCCTCCGGAACATGGACCGCCTCCCTTGGCTGGGAGATGTCCCCGGTGGCGAGGTCGTACGCGAAGGCCATCACCGTGCGGGTGGGTGTGTCGATGTAGTAGAGCGTGGCGTAGTCCGGGCTCCACGCCAGCCCATTCGAAATACGGACGCCCCTCAGCAGCGTTTTCAGCGTCCCATCGGGGGACAGGGAATAGAGCGACCCGCTGGCTTCCTTTTCAGCATTGTCCATCGTGCCGGCGAGGAAGCGCCCGGCGGGGTCGCACTTCCCGTCGTTGAAGCGGTTGCCGGGCAGATGCGCCTCCGGGTGAGCGATCAGTTTTCGGAGGCCGGTCTCCGGGTCGAGCAGGGAGATTCCGCTCTGTGATGCGATGATCAGCCTCCCGGCTTTTGTCGGCGCGATGCAGCCGACCGCCTCACCGACCGGAATTAATCGGTCGCTGCCCGTTTCGGGCGAGAAGGCGTGGATTTCGCCTGCGTAGATATTGATCCAGTACAAGGTGCGTGCCGCCGCACCCCAGCAGGGACCTTCGCCGAGTTGGGCTTTGGCATCCAGGACGAGTTCGGGTGTTGGGGAGGTCATGCTTTGAATTTTACCGTACTTGCATTTGGATGAGTTGTCTGTCATTTTAATCTGCTTTATACTGGAGCAGTCATTTTCTGAACAACGAGGAACATACATGAAAAAATTCTGGTTCATCCCCTTTGGCGCTGCGGTGCTCCTGGCGCTCTGGCTGTGGAACTCCATCTCCAGCGGACTGCTCGCCTGGCTGGTGGCCATCAACCTTATCGCTTTTGTGACCTTCTGGTACGACAAGAAGATCGCCGGCACCGGAAAGACTCGTGTTCCAGAACTGGTGCTTGTAGCGCTGGCCTTCGCCGGCGGGTGGATGCTGGGCTACGCTGCGATGCGTCTGTTCCATCACAAGACGGGCGCGAACTCGCAGGATTTTCGCAATAAGTTCTGGGGTGCAGTG
The DNA here is from genome assembly GCA_963774975.1 of uncultured Chloroflexia bacterium. Lineage (GTDB taxonomy): Bacteria > Chloroflexota > Anaerolineae > Anaerolineales > Villigracilaceae > JBGPQJ01. The sequence continues at coordinate 141,230 of CAVZGY010000014.1, read as the reverse complement.
ATCCTTGAGTTGGTGATTGTAACCGTCATCATACTGTTCCTGTAAAACTTTTTCTAGAATGACGTCCCGAAGGATTTACCAACCTTCGGGACGTTTGCGTTTGTTCTAAAATTCCCCCTTGCTTAATTAGAACAAAAGTTCTATAATGTGTTCAGTCCTTACTGGTTTTGATCGATTGTTCAAAAGGAGGTCCCAATGCAAGCCAGTTGGTCCAAGATCAATTTTTCCGACATGCTCCAGAAGATCACTTTGAAACGAGGCGCGTTGTTCGGGTTCATCCTTTTCGGCGCGCTCATCGCCTTTGAGATGTTCAACTTCTCAACCACGGAGTTCGCACTGAACGACGTCCTCGGCAGCGAGTTAAATTTCATGGGCATCGGCTGGTCGGTGGTGCTGGCGGTCGCCTTCTGCGGAATCGACTTCGCAGGCATCGCGCGTCTCTTCACCCCCGAGCAGGGCAGGGATGAGCCGGTCGAGGTGTGGTATCTCTTCGGGGCCTGGCTGCTGGCAGCAGCGATGAACGCCACGCTTACCTGGTGGGGTGTGTCCGTCGCCATTCGCAACCACCAGACGCTGGGCGCGGCGGTGGTTGGGCAGGATATGATGCTGCGTGTCGTGCCCATCTTCGTGGCAGTGATGGTGTGGGTCATCCGCGTGCTGATCATCGGCACCTTCTCCATCGCCGGAGAGCGGCTCTTTTCCATGGCAAGCGACCGCCCGACGTTTGGCGGGTTCCACGCCAAGCCTCGGCCAGTCTCCACCCCTGCAGTCCGCCCGCCTCTGTACACGCCTTCACCTCGCTCAACTCCAGCAATGATATCCGCCCGCCCGCGAAATCGACAGGTTCCAAGCCCATCGCAGGCTCCGTACCGCTCTGCGCCGAAACCTGAACCTTCTTATCGCCCGGAATCCAGCTCCAGGCTGGAGCCCACCTACCATCCGATCGGCGTGTCCGCCAGCCCCAAGGATGATGCTGTGGCTGTTCGAAGGTAAACAAACGCACTTTCATACAAAAAGCACTGGGATGACACTTGTCACTCCAGTGCTTTTTCGTGCTTTCATGCCGTCTAATCTTCTTTGTCGTGGATAAAATCCCAGGCGGCGCTGACGGGCGGCTGGAGGTCGCGCCCCTCCTCTTCGTTGAGATATTCCTGGTGGTCGAGTACCCATAGGTAAAGATCGCTCTCTGATTTGCCGGGAAAATTTTCAAGGATGCCGCTTTCGCGAATGATTTTTATGATCGGGATGTAGACCGTGTCGTACCAGTGCAGGACCGCTTCTTTCTCGGAGATATCCCGTTTTTCATCCAGCCCCATGAAATAGCGGTGAACGGCGATATGTTCGAGCATGCGGCTGAAGCCGTCCGGGATCGTCAGGTAGATATCTTCACCGGGGCGCAGCTGGTCCAGGTTGGTGGCCTCGAGAAATTCAACTTTATCCTGCAGGATCTCAAGGTCCTCCGATTTCAAACCGGAGGTGATCTTCACCTTTGTGGAGCATTCGCGTACTTCCGCGTCGATGAAGTCAGCGTTCTGCTCCCTCGCCACCGACACCCTGTGATGCCCGTCCACGACAAAATAAACCTCCCCCACTTTGTAAAGCACCACCGGAGGCAGGCTGACCTCCTGGTAGAAGGCACGGTCCACGCTCTGCCAGCGGTTGGCGTTCTCATCGTTCTTCGGCAGGAACGCGGCATCGAATTCATGATACCGGTTGAGGCTGCCGACGATCTGGGAGATGGGCACGGTCTTCACACCCCGATAAATGGGACCGCCAATGCGCAGTTTCTCCTTCACCTCGTCGTAGGAGAGCAGCGTGTTCTTTTCGCCCCTCAGTGAGGCCACCACACCGCGCACGAAAGCCTTCCACCGTGCCCGGCTGAAATCCGATTTTGCCTGGGAGGAAAAATTATCGCTCATAGGTCGAGGAGATGGTATGGAAAAATATTGATCACCGTTGTCGCGCCGACCCGGGTGTGAGGCGTGACAAGGTTTCGCTGGTAAAAGTAGGTGTGTCCATGCAGGACATAGCGAGGCTTGAAAAGATTCATCAACATATTTATGGCTCTTAACCCCTGGTGCGCCTGGTCGTTGTCGTCGTGGATCCCGGCCGGGGGGGAGTGGGTGATCAGCAGGTCGACAGCCCGGCCGTACCGGGCGCGGTTCCACATCAAAGGGAAAACCAGCCTTAGCGCACGGAAGTACATTTCGGTTTGACCATATTGATTAATGCCGTCCTGACGATATCGGATGCTGCCGCCCAGACCGGCCAGGATGATCCCCTTGAAAACAATGGATCTCATATCGAGGTTGAATCCGCCCTCAACCTGCGAGCGGGGATTTCTGGAGGTGTAAACCGGATCATGGTTTCCCGGAACATACACCAGGGGTTTGTCGAGAACGGACAGAAGATATTCCAGATATTCATAAGGCAGGTCCCCGCAGCCGATCAGCAGATCGACATCGCTGCCGAAGCTCTTCACCGCGGGTGAATAGAGGCGTTCTTCGACCTGGTCGCTGACGGCAAGAATTTTCACGTTTTTTGGGTGTCTCGGCTAACAGAAATGATGAGTTATTTTGCCCTCATTTTGGACAACTCTGCAAGCAGTGAGGATTATAATCCCCCCAACGGATGCTGCAGAGCGGTTGCCAAGACCGTCTTTGGTGGCTATAATTTATTGAATTATATAGAAGCGAACTATAATGGTGACTGAAAGAGGGCAATCTGGAAACTCATCGTATCACCCATTCATTTGACGGCAACGAACGTCCCGGAACCAAGGGGCAGTTGACCAGCGGAACGACCCTGGTCGACCGATATGTGATTCAAGAAGTGGTCGGTATCGGCGGCATGGGTTCGGTCTACCGCGCACGGGACCTGCACTTCCCCAATGTGGTCAAACTGGTTGCGGTCAAGGAAATGATCAACCAGGCGCCCGACCCGCTCATCCGCGCCACCATCGTCCAGAACTTCGAGCGCGAGGCCAATATCCTAGCCACGCTCAGCCATCCATCCATACCCCGCATTTACGACTACTTCAGCGAGGACAACCGCTCCTACCTGGTGCTGGAATACATCCACGGCAAGGACCTTGAGCAGATCATCAATGACACGGCGGGTTTTCTTTCCGAGGAGCAGGTACTCGCCTGGGCGATTCAACTCTGCGATGTGCTCAGCTTCCTGCATGCGCATAGGCCAGACCCGATCATCTTCCGCGACATGAAGCCCTCCAACGTGATGGTCAACCAGACCAATCACATTATCCTGGTGGACTTCGGTATCGCCAAGCCGTTCCAGACGGGACAAAAAGGGACCATGATCGGCACCGAAGGATATTCTCCTCCCGAGCAGTATCGCGGCGAAGCGACCACCCTGGCGGATATTTATGCCCTCGGTGCCACAATGCACCATGCCTTGACCAGGCGTGATCCGCGTATTGAACCTCCCTTTTCCTTCAGTGAACGTCCGATCAGGAAGATTAACCCTGCCGTTTCGTTGGATCTTGAAACAGTTATCAACACCGCCCTGCAATACAATTCAAAAGACAGGTTCCAGACCATTGAGGATTTGCGGGATGCATTGGTGGGAGCCGGGCGCAAGACAGGCTTGCTGGGACGGGTCCCGGTTCAATCCTCGCAGGTATTGACCGCACAGACGGGTGACATTAAGCCGATTTGGGTATTCCAGTGCGAGGATGAAATTCGCAGCACCCCGCTGTTCTTCAACGGCAGCATCTATGTGGGCTGTTATGACAACAACCTTTATGCGCTCAATGCGACCAATGGCGAGTTCCAGTGGAAATATGCCACGGACGGCGGCATTGTTTCCAAGCCGGCTGTGTTTGAAGGGAACATTTATTTTGGTTCAGAAGACCACCGCTTGCATGTGGTCAGCGCCCGTTCCGGGAAAGTACTGTGGACTTATTTTGCAGATGACCATATTCGATCATCTCCTCGCATTGCTGAAAACCATGCCTTCTTTGGGTCCGATGACAAATACCTGCACGCGGTCAACCTGGGGACGGGCAGACTCTCCTGGCGGTTTGCAGCTGCGGCGGAAATCCGTTCAAGTCCTTTTGTTGTCAATGAACTGGTCTATTTTGGCTGTGAGAGCGGGGATTTCTATGCGGTGAATTTCCGCGGCGAGATGAAGTGGCGCTTTTCTGCCAAACGCGGCATCACCTCCTCTCCCTGGGTTCACGAAAACGTGGTTTATTTCACATCCATGGATTCCTACCTCTATGCCCTGGATGCAAAAACCGGCTGGTCCATCTGGCGCTTCAAGATGGATAAGGGATCGGTGGTATCGCCCACGTTTGCGGATGGAATGATCTTCTGTGGTTCAGCGGACGGGAATATCTATGCAGTCGATACCCGCTCGGCCAAGGAATTGTGGCGGTTCAAGACCGAACACCAGGTGAGCGGTTCCCCGGTCATCTATAAGGATGCGGTCTATTGCGGCTCGGTGGACGGCAAATTATATTGCCTTGAATATCGTACGGGACGGTTGCGCTGGAAATTCGAAACCAAGGGTCCCATCATGGGTTCGCCGATGGTCTATGACGACATAGTGTACGTTGGTTCGGCCGATCATTTCGTTTATGCACTTTTATCCTGATTGGATTAAGAAACCGGGCAAACAAGGAGCTCTTCGTGAACAACTTTTTTAATAAGCTTTTTGGCAAAAAGACACAGCCGCAGAAGAAGGCTGCGATAAATGAGAACGTCGTCACTGCTCCGCTGTCCGAGGCACAGGTGCAGGCGATCAAGGTTGCGGCCAATAAATTCGAGCCGCCGCAGATCATCGTGGGCTGCGGGCAATCGGTGGGCAAACAACGTGAGTTGAACGAGGACAGTCTTCTTACTTTCACCTCCACGATTTCCGGTAATTCGGGCTCCACTCCCTTTGGACTGTACATCGTCGCGGATGGGATGGGGGGGCACCAATATGGAGAAGTGGCCAGCAATGCGGCCATCCGCACCATTGCCGGGCAGGTCATGCGGAAGTTCCATCCCTATCTTTTTAACCTGCCATCCACACCCCTGGATGAATCCCTTCAGGAGATCATGCAAAGCGCCATCAATGAAGCGCAGCGCGTGGTGTTGAAAGAGGCTCCCGGCAGCGGCACGACAGTCACAGCCGCGCTGGTTGTGGGGCAGCAGGTGACCATTGCCCACGTGGGTGACAGCCGGGGTTACATGATCTATCAGGACGGGCGCATGGAAACTGTGACCCGGGACCACTCGCTGGTCAGACGGCTCGAGGAGTTGGGACAGATCACCGCTTCCGAGGCTGCTGTGCATCCTCAGCGCAATGTCCTTTACCGCGCGCTTGGGCAGGGCGAAATCCTTGAACCGGATATCACCACCATGCCATTCCCTCAAAATGGATATCTCCTGCTTTGTTCGGATGGGTTGTGGGGGTTGGTCTCTGAAGAAGATCTGCGTCAGATGACACTCAACGCACCCACACTTCAAACTGCCTGCCAGAATATGGTTGCTGCAGCCAATTCAGCCGGCGGACCGGACAACATCACCGCGGTTCTGGTTCAGGTATTGAGCTAGGCAATAAAAATCTCGCCAGACGTGGCACATTATCAACTCTACGGACGGCGAACAAGGGATTTGGACATCGGATAACACTAAAGGGATTCTCTGAGCCATGGCCGGCAAGCCGGACTTTTACGTAATTCTGGGAGTTATGCGCAGCGCCTCACAGGAGGATATCCGAAAGGCGTACTTAAAGTCCGTGCAAAAGCTACACCCGGATAAGAACGAGAACCCGGGTGAAACAGATATGTTCCTCGATGTGCAGCAGGCTTACGAAGTGCTTGCTGACCCCAAACGCCGCTCCCAATATGATGCGACACTGCCGCCTGAGCCTAAAAAGCCGAAACTTCCGGTTACCGATACAATTTTATTGAGCCGTAAAGGCCTCGTCAAAATGGAAGAGCAGCAGATGTTGTATGCCCTGCTGCAGCTCACTCCCGACGACAGCCTGGCTGAAAATACTGCCCCGCCGTTGAACTTCTGTCTTGTCCTGGATGTCTCCACCTCGATGAAGGGCGAGAAACTGGATGTGGTGAAAGCCACTGCGCTCCTGCTCATGAAAAAACTTCGCCCGCAGGATATCTTTTCGGTGGTGACTTTTTCAGACAAGGCTGAAGTGATCATCCCCTCGTCGCGCAACATTGACATACGCCGGGCTCAGAGTCGTATCCAAATGTTGTCCACCTCGGGTGGAACGGAAATCTTTCAGGGGTTGAATACTGGCGTGGAAGAAATCCGACAGTACCTGAAGCCAACCTCAGTCAACCATATCATTCTACTTACGGATGGACAAACTTACGGGGATGAACAGGCCTGTCTTGAACTGGCGCAGCAAGTGTCCGATGAAGGGATCGGTATCAGCGGGTTGGGCATCGGAAACAGTTGGAACGATATCTTCCTCGACGCAATTGCCAGCCGCACCGGCGGAAATTGCATGTATGTGAGCAATCCCCAGGATATTCAAAAGTTCCTGGTCGACAAATTTGACCGTCTCTCGCAGGTCATCGTCGAGGAAGTGGCCATGCAATTCAAGACGGGTCCCGGCGTGGAATTTAGCTATGCCTTCCGGCTCCAACCTGAAGCAGCCCCATTGACAATTGAAAGCCCGATTCGCCTGGGGCCGATCCTCAAGGAAAATAATCTAAATGTGTTACTTGAGTTCAAAGTGAAACCGGATGCCAACATAGGTGATGATGTAACGCTTCTAGATGGGCAGATCGATATCACCATGTCTGCTTCCGTTCTCCCGGTTCCTCCTATACGGGTGAATATCTCAAGACCGATCACTTCCGATGTAACCACCGATGTTCCGCCGCCTGAGATCGTCCAGGCACTATCCCGACTGACCATTTACCGCATTCAGGAGAAGGCTCGGGAAGAGGTCAGTGCGGGAGAATATGACAAAGCTGCAGAGCATCTCCAGCGCATGGCCACCCACCTTCTGGCTCAGGGTGAGCGCAGTCTGGCAAAGACGGTTCTGCTGGAGGCGGAAAATATCCAGAAACAAAAGGCGTTCTCAGAGAACGGTGAAAAGCAGATTAAGTTTGGAACAAGAGCGTTGCTCTTGCCAGGGGAGATCAAGCAATGATCATTTGTCCTAATTGCCGCCACCAGGAGGTACCCGGAGCGCTGTTCTGCAGTGAATGCGGCGCGCAACTGGTATTCTCTGATTCATCAAATACCACCGCATTGCCTGAAAAGCAGCTGCAAAATGACCTGCCGGGTACAGCGCCCATCCAGCCTAACATCACTTCCACGCTCAGGGCGCGGATCATGGTCCATATTATCGACAATGGGAAGTTGATCCCCGTCCCTGACAAGACGGAATTCACCGTAGGTCGTGCGAGCGAAGGCCAGCCGATTACGCCTGATGTGGACCTGGGGGAGTTCAATGCCTTTGATTATGGCGTGTCACGCTTGCATATTGTTGTGCGCTTGACGGGGGAGAGATTGACCATCATGGACCTGGGTTCCTCCAATGGGACATTTATTAATAGCGTCCGAATACCCATTAACTTGGAAGAACCCGTCAGCAGCGCAGATATCGTTTCGCTCGGAAAGTTCCGCATCCAAATTCTTGTCAACCGTATTTCCCAATAGGTGACTTATGCCAACTGTCTTGATTCATATTCTGAACGAAGACCCCGTTTTGGGCGAGGTTGAAAACCTGCCCGCCGCGTCCGACACCACTATCCTGGTCAGCAACCCGCGTAAAAGAGACGGCAAGGACCTGCCCAATATCGTCCAAAATGTCACCCAGGTCATCTGGCCCATCAGCCGATGCGCCTTCATCGAGGTCATCCCGGGCGAGGACGAAGAACAGATCATCAGCTTCGTAAGAGAGTGATCATGCCAGACGATTTTGAGCGCCGGCGCATCCTCGTAGTGGATGATGAAGAGCGGATGGTGCGATTTATCCGCTTAAATCTGGAACATGATGGATTCCTGGTCACGGAAGCGTTTAACGGAAAACAGGCCATCCAGCGACTGCGGGATGCCACACCTGACTTGATCCTGCTCGATGTGATGATGCCCGATGTGGACGGATTTGATGTCCTGCAGATGATTCGCGAAATCAGCAGTGTACCGGTCATCATGCTGACTGCCAAAGGTGAGGAGGACGACCGCGTGCGAGGGTTGGAGCTGGGCGCGGACGATTATGTCACCAAGCCCTTCAGCCCGCGCGAGCTGGTCAGCCGTGTCAAGGCGGTCCTGCGCCGCACGGAGGGCGCCAGCGGGTCGATGCATGGGTTGATCGAGGTGGACGAACACCTCAAGATGGATTTCGACCGCCGCGAAGTGTGGAAGGACGGTAAAACCGTAAAGCTGCGCCCCACGGAATACCGTCTGCTCTATCATCTGGTGCAGAATGCAGGGTGGGTGGTCTCCCATGACCAGCTGCTGGCAAAAGTCTGGGGTTATGAATACCGGGACGAACCTCATTATGTGCGTTTGTACATCAATTATTTACGGGAAAAACTGGAAGATGACCCGGCCAATCCCAGGTACATCCTGACAGAACGCGGCGTGGGATATCGTTTTGTGGACTTCCGCCGTCAGAAGGAAGACGCGTAATCGGCTCTTCTGGATAATTCACTTGACCGAGCGGAGCGGGGTTGGCGGGTCTGCCGGCCCCGCTCTTGTCATCCCCTGTGCTTTAGACTATACTTCTTTTACCACCAATTGGAGGTAAAAGAGAAAATATGGCGAAACAAAGAATTCTGCTCGTGGATGATCATGAGGTGGTCCGGCTGGGTTTAAAATCCCTTCTTGCACGGCACCCACAATTTGATGTGGTGGGGGAGGCATCATCAGCCCGTGAAGCGCTAGAGCAGGTTAATAATCTATCACCGGATGTCGTCGTAATGGATATCCGCCTGCCTGGGACGTCCGGTATCGAAGCGTGCGAGGATATTGTTCAAAAATACCCCGGTACCAAGGTTATCATGCTCACATCATATGCCGAGGACGAGATGCTTTTTTCGGCGATTCGAGCCGGTGCTTCAGGGTACATTCTCAAGCAGATCAGCAGCGAGGACCTGGTTCATGCATTGGAGGCGGTGGGACGCGGTGAAGCCCTTCTCGACCCTGCGGTAACCCAGCGCGTCTTCCAGGAAGTCCGCAAGGCGGTCAAGGAAGAGGAAGCCTCCGCTTTTGCGCATCTCAGCCAGCAGGAAAAGCACGTGCTCTTGCTCGTCTCGGAAGGCAAGACGAATCGTGAGATCGCCAAGGCGTTATTTCTCGGCGAAGGGACGGTGCGCAACTATGTCAGCAGCATTCTCTCCAAACTGGGAGTTAATAACCGGGCCGAAGCCGCTGCCTATGCGGTCGAGCACAATCTGAGAGAATACATTGCCACGTAATTGCAGTATTTCAGAAACTCGAGTGCCGGTTCTTTGCCCCACTCATGCAAAAATAAAACTTCCGAAGTTGTTTAGACTTCGGAAGTTTCTTATTATTTCTCTTTGCTGATTTTCTTCCAGGTCTTCAGCATGGTCAGCGCATCCTCTTCCATGATCGGGCTTTCGCAGAGGATGCGTCCTCCGGCTCCTGCGTCATGCAGGGCTTTAAAGAGCGCCTTTAGATCCAAATCAGCTTCCTCGAGTTTAAGATGATTCTTCTCGCCTTTGGGACCATACTCGATGCCGGAAAGATGGATGTGCAGGCGTTTAAGTGCCGGCTTGCCTAGAGCTTCGCAATACATTTTCAGCCGGGTAGACCATTCCGCATATGAATTAATGGAGCCATCTCCTGCGCGGGCGTGGAGGTGGGCAAAGTCCAGGCAGGGTTCGACGCCCGGAATTTCTCTGGCCATAGCCAGGGTATCCTCCAGCGAACCGAGCATGGCTGTCTTGCCCATTGTTTCGGGGCGCAGGGTGACAGGATTCCCAGCCGCGCGCAATTCATCCACGCATCCACGCAGGCGCGGAATGGCGACCGCAAGCACCTCTTCCGCAGGGCGTTCGAAGTAGGATCCGGGGTGGAAGATGATGTCTGTGGCTCCAGCCAGGTTTCCATAATGGGCGGCGTCCATCAGACGCTGGCGTGATTTTGGCCACTCATCTTTGTCAGCATTGAGATTAATGAAGTAAGGGGCATGGACACTCACCGCCACACCCTGCTCTGTAGCTGTCGCCTTGATGAGTGCGCATGTCTCCGCCGAGACTCGCACCGACTGCACCCAACCCAATTCGAGCGCATTCAGCCCAATTTCCCGGCTGTACTGAATCGCGCCTACGCTCCCGCCAGGTTTTTTGGGCGTGTTGATGGGGGAACCCACGGTACCAAAGCGAAACGATAAAGTCATGCTATCTCCAATTTCAATCTATAAAGTAGGGAGCGATCTTTGCCCAGAGAGGAGGTCCCAGTATCAATAATCCCACCAGGATTGCCGCCAGGGCCGCGATTAATACTGCCGCCGCTCCCACATCCTTGCCTGTTTTGGCCAGCGGATGTTGGGCAGGGCTGGCGAGGTCCACGACCGCCTCGATGGCAGTATTGAAGAATTCAGCCGACCAGACTAGTGCAATGGTCAACACAAGAACAGCCCAATCCTGTGCTGACACCTGCAGCCAAAAGGCCACTACAACAACCAGGGTGGTAGTAATGGCATGCAGCCAGGCGTTTTTCTGTGTCCGGATGACGTGCCACCAGCCGCGGAAGGCATGGCCAAAGGAGTGGTAGCGGGAAGCAAAGAAATCCTTGACGCCTGCCATCGTTGGTTACTCTTCTTTGACCTGGACATGCCCCAGCCCAAGGCTTTTCAGGATTTCTCCCTGAGCTTTCCACATGTGGGCTTTTTCATCGGCTGCAGCGTGATCGAAGCCAAGCAGATGCAGCACTCCGTGCACGACCAGCAGCTGAGCCTCGGCCTCAAGCGGGTGACCGGAAATCTTTGCCTGCAGCTCAGCGCGTGATACCGAGATGACCACATCGCCCAAATATTTTGCTCCTGTCTCAAGATCGGTCTCACCGGAGGGAAATGACAGCACATCCGTTGGGGCATCAATTTTCAGGTAGTCGCGATTCAAACTCTGAAGCTGGGAATCATCTGACATCAGGATGGTCATCGAATAAGGCTTTGGGATTGCCTGATGCTCAAGCGTCTGCTGCGCAGCTTTTTTCAATAACCTGTGAGAAAGGCTCACTTGCAGGCCGGGCTTGGTTTTGACGTGAATCATTTTTGTTTTTCAGGCAGCGGCTGGGTGGGGACTTCTTTTGAAAGGTTATCAAGTTTTGGATATTGGATCCGTGAATGGTAGGTCCCTCGCAGGGTGCTGGCAAAAGACTCGATAATCAGGTGCAGGTCTCGCAGGGTCAGGCGGGTGGCATCGAGCTGCCCATCCTGCTGGCAGTGATCCACCACCCGGTGGATGAGCGCGTGTAAACTGGCTTCGTCCGTCGGGCGTTCAGCGCGCGCGCGCGCCTCTGTTCCGTCAGCCAGCATGAGGATGGCCGTTTCAGGCGATTGCGGGCTTGGCCCGGGATAGCGGAACAGGTTCAGATCCACTTTGGACGTGTCACCACCCGCTGCTTCGACTGCCCGGTTGTACTGGTAACGGGTGGCCAGGGTGCCATGATGCTCGCTGATGAAATCCTGGATTCGTGAGGGGAGGCGATGCTTGTGCGCCAGCGCGAGGCCATCTGCTACATGCAAGATGACAGTCCGGGCAGAATCGAGAGGTTCCAAATCGTCGTGAGTGTTTATGGAATCTGGAAGTTGGTTTTCAATGAAGAATTGAGGATTCATGGCTTTGCCACAATCATGGTAAAGCGCGCCGACCCTCACCAGGAGTTGGTCTGCACCGATGGCTTCCGCTGCCTGTTCAGCCAGATTGGATACCTGAAGACTGTGCTGGTAGGTCCCCGGGGCGCTGCGCAGGAAGAATTGCAGCAACGGATGATCGGGGCGGGAGATTTCAAGCAGTTGAAGCGGTGTTACCAATCCCAATTGCTGCGCCAAAAGGTACTGCAAAAGTAAGGCGAGGCTGGCTGAAGCTGCGCCGTTGAATGCGGACGCGCCGAGAAGGGTTAAAATGCCAATCCAATCCCAGGAAGTAAATGGTATGCGATAGGCCAGGATGACGGCTGCTCCAGCCCCGGCGATTGCGACGCCGGCCTTGAAAAAAGCCCCGACGCTGCGGGCTGGCCCAAGCGCAAAAATGGCGCACAAGGAAGTGATCATATAAAAGATCGTCAAATCCATTGCATTCGGCATACCGTACGCTGTGAGAATGGACAGCGGGATGGAAAGAATGATTGCCGGTCCGATTCCATAAAGCGCCGACACCAGTAATCCAAAGGCTGGAAGCGGGTAGATATAGGGAATGACAGTCCGGTTTGGGATGAGAATACGCGCGCCGATAAAGAAAAGCAGGAATAGGAGGGCAATCAAAAATTGGCTGCGCAGGCTGGCAAGAGAGGCTGGCTGCCGGCGCAGGAAATAAAGCCAGAGAAATCCGGCGAGAATGATGATTAGTGAAACCGCCCCAAGTAATTCCTGCCATTCCGGAATGGATTGGATCAATCCAAGTTCCTGCAGGGCTTCGATGTCCGCAGCGGAGATGACATCGCCTCTCGAGACAACAATTTCCCCGGACAGAAATTCCCGCGTGATCGGTTGAACAGCCCCGCGTGCAAGCTGCTGGGCGCTTTCTGTCAGTTCAAGGCTGTAAAAACTGTTCGGGACAACGAACGGAGAAACAAGCTCAGCCACCACCTTGGCCTGCTCTTCAGTAAGATCCAGACTCACCTGAGCGGAGAGACCACGCCGGATGCTTTCGATTTGATCCTCGCGCACCGCTCCGCGCATGACCCGCTCGAGAACGGTCAATGCTTCCTGCTGTATCGTTGTCCAGCGCGTGTCGGACATCAAGAGAATGCGGTCTATGGATTCGTTCTGGAGTTGTGGAAGGGAAATTTCAGCCAGTGCAGTCTTCTTAGCCGGCGAGTCTAGTTCTTCATTCCCCTTGACCTCGGAAATGAGTTGAAGACTGGTGCGCAGCCCATCAATCTGCTGGCGTGAAATGGCCGGATCGGCGGGGGAGTACACCGGAGGCACCGACCGTTCAGCTTCGTTCCTTGCCTGTTCGGTTAGAACTTCGCTGACAAAACTCGCGTCGTTGGGAGCCAGGAGATCCTGGCGCGCCACCTGTCCCTGCTCGACCGGCAAGGCAGGCTGGCGGATGGAAATTTGCAGCATCAGCCCGGCTAGGATCAAACCTCCCGTGATGATGAGCAATAGGACTGCAAAAAATTGGTTACGCAGGGAGCGCTGCTGCGGTTTTAAGGGAGCGTCCATTTTAATAAGGTTTACTTCTGGAGCAATCCCCGTACGACCTGGCTGACCTGGTCATTTGCGGCGCGTCCAGCCACGCGTGGAAGAAGAGCCTTCATCACCTTGCCCATATCCGCGGGTGTTGTGGCGCCGACTTCGGCGATCACTGACTCCGCCAGGGCGGTCAATTCAGTGGGGTCCATGGCTTGGGGGAGGTAGCCATTCAGTACCTGAATCTCCGCTTCCGTGCTGACAGCCAGGTCGGCTCGGCCGGCTTTTTGAGCTTCTTCGAGAGATTCGCGGCGAGTCTTCACTTCCTTTTGCAGGATTCCGATCACGCCGGTCTCGTCAAGAGTTACCTGCTTGTCGATTTCAGTCTGCTTGATGGCAGCGAGTACCATGCGGATGGTACGCTTCCGGGTATCGTCGCCGGAGCGCATGGCATCTTTGAGGTCATTTTCCAATTTAGCTTTTGTTTCCATGGGCCTGATTATACCGCGCACTCATAAGGTGGCTTTCGCATAGTATTGCGACATCAATTATCAGTGAATACTTTCCCCAAATCCATTGTCAATGAATTCAAAACTCGTGAGAATTCGAAATGTGTCCGCTTGACTGCCGCAGAAAAAACAAATTCAAAATACTGCACGGTCGGGTCCATCGATGTTCAATATGATATGTGAATCCTTTGGGGCGAGTTTCAACCAGCGATTGGGTAACAAGTTCAAGTATTGAAGCAGATCGAAGATATCCGGTTTACCGGAGTGAAGGTCGGGGCTGGAAAGAATATCCATATCCAATGGGTCAATTTGCTCAGGAGAGATGTCTTCTGCGCTATTTTTCCTTGCCAACCAAAGAGCCGCGTAATTACTGTGCGCATACAGGTCTTGCACCGCATGGCTTAGGCGTCCAAAGGCCAGCCAGGCTGCTTTCGGATCACTGCGAGTTAGGGCGGGTTTAATCAAGGCACGTTGTGACTCCACGTAAGCGTCCCCTGAAGAAAAGGCATTGCTGTCGTAGTGAAAGTGATCATGCCCAACTTGATAACGAAGCACATCCTGCCCGATGTTGGCAGCAATGATGGCATCCAACGCACGCTGGCTGACCTGACTTCCAACCGCTTGCCGTGTAATCTGACGATGATAAATGATTTTCATAGACGATCCTCTTCCGTCAGTATGGAGGTGGACAGATTATAATTGCGGACATGTCATTCTACACAAGAAAAGGCGATGATGGGTACACCGGTGTTCTGGGCGAGGGCCGCATCCCCAAGGAACACCCTCGCACCGAGGCCCTGGGAGCCATTGATGAGGCGACATCTGCCCTGGGGTTGGCGCGAGCCGCTGCACAGTCCCCTGAGATTGCTCCGATCCTGCTGCAGGTGCAGCGCGACCTTTATCGTTTGATGGCGGAGGTGGCAGCTACCCCGGAAAATGTTGAAAAATTCAGGGCTATTGACGATGCCAAAGTCGCCTGGGTGGAGGAACACACCGATTCGCTGAGCAAGAGAGTACGCATGCCAGGCGATTTCATTATCCCCGGCGATACGCCTGCCAGCGCAGCCCTCGATCTCGCCCGCACCGTTGTCCGCCGGGCTGAACGCAGGGTGGCGGAATTATTCCACATGGGTGCAATAGACAACCCGCAAGTGTTGAATTATCTCAACCGGCTCTCCTCTTTGTGTTTTGTTCTGGAATTATTCGAAGACCAATTCGAAGGTCAATCCCCAACTCTGGCAAAAGGTTAAAATGACAGGGACAATAATCAACGTTGCCGCCATATTGATTGGCGGTGCAATCGGCTTATTCTTTGGAGCACGGATTCCTGAGCGACTGAAAGCCACCGTGCTCAGCGGGATGGGTTTGTTCACCGCAGTCGTCGGTATTCAGATGTTCTTGAAGACTGAAAACGCGCTGATCGTCCTTGGCGCTCTTCTCATTGGGGCGCTGCTGGGTGAGTGGTGGCGGATCGAAGACGGGCTCGAGGCTTTCGGCCGTACGCTGGAAAAAAGATTTACCAACGGGAAATCCAACACCGCGGCTGTCCTGGACAGCGGCCGCAGCCGCTTTGTGCTTGGTTTTATGACGGCGTCATTGTTGTACTGTATTGGTCCCTTGGCGATTCTGGGCTCCATTCAAGACGGCTTGACCGGCGACTACCAGACTCTTGCGATAAAATCCGTATTGGATTTTTTTGCTTCTATCGCTTTTGCGTCCACACTGGGAGTGGGGGTGTTGTTCTCCATCGTGCCCCTGGCCATTTACCAGGGAGGCATCAGCCTCCTGGCTGGGCAGCTCAATGCCATCGTGACCGCGGAGATGATGAACGAAATGACTGCCACGGGAGGGGTTATTCTGCTGGGGCTCGCGTTCAGCCGGCTGTTGGAGATCAAGCCCATCCGCGTTGGGAATTTCCTTCCAGCGCTGGCAGCTGCGCCGTTAATCGTGTGGATTATCAGCCTGATCAAATAAAAAATGGAGCCGGCTAATCGCCGGCTCCATTTTTTATACTTGAGGGATTAATTCACGCCAGCGGCGGCGAGGGCAGCCTCGATTTCCTGCTGGAACACGCTAAAAGGCTGAGCGCCTTCGATAAGTTTGCCATTGATCACAAAAGACGGCGTGCCGTTCACCCCGGCTTGAAGGCCGTCTACAGCATCCTGCTGGACCAAGTTCATGTACTTGTTACTGTCCATGCAGGCTTTGAAGGCAGTCATGTCCAGACCAAGGGTCTCGGCGAAGGCGTCGAGCCGCTTTCTCGCAAAAGCGCCTTCGTTCTCGCCATTCCAATTGGAGAAAATAGTGTCGTGGTATTCCCAGTATTTGTTTTCGTCCCCGGCGCAATAGGCAGCATGCGCCGCATCCTCGGATTCGGTGTTAATGGTATTCAGGGACTGGTTGATGTTGTCGCTCACGAAATTGCCCATGGATCGGTAAATAAAATAAACTTTGCCGGCTGCAATATATTCTTCAACGATCCTGTGTTCAGTGTCCTCCCAAAAGACGCGGCAGTATGGACATTGGAAATCAGAGTATTCCACAATCTTCACCGGAGCATTGGGATCGCCCATGGCGTTCATTTCTGCCTGGGGACGAGGATTGGGTTCCACCGCGACAACTTCACCCACAGGTTTTATGCTGGGATAAATAAATAAGAAGGCAAGCGCCAATGCTCCCAGTGAAATCAAGCCGGTGGCGATGATCCGGTTATTACGCTGTTGGCGGGTTCGCTTGTCCCGCATCTCCTGACGTTTGCTCATTCTACTCTCCTCTAATAAGGTCTAAATATTCCTAATCAAAAACAATGGAACGGATTTTGCCATGTTCAGGGAGTTTTGTCCAGTAAAAAGCATCGCGAAGGCTTTCACCTTCGCGAAGTCTAATCATCTTTTAAGCAAAATGATTTTAAATAACGCCTGTCATGTCCATTTCGCCGTCTCGGCTTATTTCCCTGAAACGACGACTTTGAATTCGCAGGCATCATTTCCCATGGCGCAGCAGCCGGTTTCCTCCACATCGTAGTCTTTTCCGGCAGCCCAGAAAAGCACCCCGCGAATCAGCCCCAGCGTTACATAACAGACGGGCTGTGTCTCCTGAAGGCCAGTCGTGGTTGGACTCGATGAATCGACAAAAAGCAGGTTCAGGTCCATGGAGTGGACGGAGACACTGCCCTCTCGGCCTCTCATCGCCCTGGCGAGAAGATCAAGCGCCGGCTTATGACGCATCCCGCCTGGAATGATCTTTATCCCAACCGCCAGCAGGCGGGTCAGTATGCTCTGTTGTTGAAGAACAGGCTTCCAGAGATTTTGTCCGATCCGCAGCAGGATTCCGCGAGCTCCGCGGCCATAATAGACGCGCAACCGACGTTGGATCTCGGCAAAGGT
Source organism: uncultured Chloroflexia bacterium (assembly GCA_963774975.1). Taxonomy (GTDB): domain Bacteria; phylum Chloroflexota; class Anaerolineae; order Anaerolineales; family Villigracilaceae; genus JBGPQJ01. The sequence continues at coordinate 124,018 of CAVZGY010000014.1, read as the reverse complement.
TTCCGCGGAATGAAGTTCGTTCAGGGATGAGATGGCATTCAGATCCAGAAGGCTGGGATCGTTGATGATCTGGGCGAGTTCATTGCGGCCGACTTCCTGGTTGGCGGTCTGGATGAATTGCCGAAGCAGGGCAGGGGGATAGGTTCGAAGGTGGTTGGACATGGTGACCTTATGGGGTGAAAGATTTTACTGGCAGCCTTTGATGTGAATACTACAACTCGACGATATGAACTGGATATTCCTCCCTGGCGGGTTTGAATCCCAGGCTCTCGTAAAGCGCGAGCGACGCCTGATTGTCATTTTGCGTGTTGACAGTGAACTTGCGAAGTCCCTGCCGGGCGCTTTCTCTCAGAAGATCATATACAAGTGCACGCCCGATACCCTGTCTCTGTTTGCCAGGTCTGACAGCCAGCCTGGCCAGATGACCGCCAAACGGATTATGGGTGCTGATCTGGTAGCCTACGATGCCTTTTTTCGATTCAGCGACCGTTGCACTCCCGGCCTGGCTTAATGCCCGTTGCAAGGCATCCAGGCTGTTCTGCCAGAGCGGAATAAAAGCCTCGGCATCCACTTCGGCCACAGCCGGCAGATCGCCTTCTGACATGGGGCGGATGGTAATGTCTGAGTTTGCTTCGAAAGGAGGCAAGGGTCTGCCGTCGTGTTCGAGGATGATGATGTGCTGAAGCACGGAGAATCCTGCAGACTGTAACAGCGGCACAAACCAGTCCTGCGAGGAGATGGCTGCGACTGTGATCCTGCCTTGCGCAACCAGGGTGTTTCGCGCAACCTCCCAGAGTGAAGCCCAAGAATCTTCCAATGTAAGTTCACCGGAACACGCAAAGAGACGGATCCAGGCAATGCCGGCTGGGTCGATCGGGCAGGCGAGTGAAGCCGTGACCAGCCGGCCATATTCCGCCACCCAAAACTCTGGTTCACCGAGCCAGTCCAACGGCGTGCGCCAATCCAGATGGCGGTGGATGTAAGGTTCGTAATAAATGAGATTTGAGATGTGCTGGTGGTCTTGCTGTTTTGCTTTCCGCACCTGGATATCGAGATTTACCATATGCGGAATTTTATCAGTGTTTTTGCGATTCGCTGCTTCAGCGTTGGTTTCTTAACACCAACCACTCCGGATTGCATAGATATGGCTGCGTCAATAGCCTTACCTTGCTTAAGCTGAAGCGTGGATAATGACTCCATCACCATCGCACGCATTTGATCCTCGCCGGCTTGTTCCAAAAGATCTGCGGACTGTTGATATTTTTGTGCGGCTTCGTCCAACTTGCCCAGGGCTTCAAGCGCCGAGGCTTCGTTCCCAACTGCAAATCCCTGCCGGCGGATATCGCTTGCCGCCTGAAAGACAGATTCGGTACCGGTGGCCGCATCCAATGCCCCCTGGGCATCGCCGGCCTTCAACAAGGCCACGCTCTGGTTGTTTTTCATTTCGGCTGAATCGACGGGTTTCCCCGCTGCCGCGTAGCCCTCTGCGGCGGCGGCAAAGGAATTGGCAGCAGAGTCATACTGCCCTTTTTGAAAGGCTTGTGAGCCTTCTTCTGAGAGCTGGTGAGGCGTTAAAATATCCGGCATTTAAATCCTAAAGGGTGATGTCGAGCAGTCCCTCAGCGATATCCCGCATTCTCTCAGTGGAGATCAGGCTCATCTTTCGCGCCAGTTCAAGGTAGGGTCGGTTCACCGGCAGGCAGACAAACGTCTGCAGTTCCTTGGGCAGGTTCATGAATTCTTCAATGGCCTGTTGTTCTGCAACCCACTGCCCGATGGGGCTGGACTGATCGAAGAAGGTTTCGATGCGTGCGTCCAGCGCGGTGATGCATGCTTCAAGCTCGGGAAGCGAGATCGGTCTTTCTCCCAGCTCATAGGCTTTGAGTTTTCGTTGAGGAATACCTGTATCTTCTGAGAGGGATTTTACCGTCCGGCTGGTTTCCATGCGTTTTTGACGCAGCAGGGCACCGACGACACGGTGGCGTAAGGGAAACAGCACATTCAGGTTGAGAGGTTTGGTCGGCGACTCATCATCCGAGATGACCTCCCGGCTCCAGAACCGGTCAATGGGCATGTGGAAAAAGTAAGCCAGGGCTTCGACTTCGGGCAGGGATGGGGACCGGCGCCCGTCCTCGTAGGCTCGGAAGATGCCAGGCGTTATATTGATGGCAGCAGCGCACTCGCCGATATTCTTGCGAGAAGCCAGGCGCGCATCACGGATGAGCAGCCCGAGTTTACGGGCTCGTATGTTGATTGCTGACATATCTTTCATAGGCATCCTTTTGTCCTGCCAGACTTAATTAATACAGATTATAGCAGTAGTACGGCAGGTTTTAAGCCTGCTTCACGAAAAATGACAGGTCACCGGGCATTAGCGCCGGCGCAGCATATCTCCAATGTTGGCACCGAACACTTCCGGGGGGAGTTTGAACCCGGCGGCTTCGAGGCGGGGGGTGAATAACGGTCGTATCCCGGTCGGTTTGAGCGACCCCAACACCTTGCCGTCTGTCGTAATGCCGGTCTGCTCAAATCGAAAGATATCGGTCAGGACGATCGTATCGCCTTCCATCCCCGCCACTTCAGTGATGGCGGTGACTTTGCGCGTCCCGTCCTTCAGGCGCGATTGTTGGACGATCAGATCGATGGCGCTCGACACCTGTTGTCGAATCACCTTCACGGGCAGTTCCATGCCTGCCATGAGCACCAAGGTCTCTAGGCGCGAAAGGGCGTCACGCGGGGCGTTGGCGTGGACGGTGGTCAGGGACCCGTCGTGGCCGGTGTTCATCGCCTGGAGCATATCCAGAGCCTCACCGCCGCGGCACTCGCCGACCACAATGCGATCAGGACGCATACGCAGGGAGTTCCGCACGAGGTCGCGAACGGTGACCGCTCCCTTGCCTTCGACGTTCGATACTTTGGTCTCCAGGCGGACGATGTGATCCTGCTGGAGCTGCAGCTCGGCGGCGTCTTCGATGGTGACAATCCGCTCATCTTCCGGGATGAAGCCTGAGAGGACGTTAAGCAGCGTGGTCTTGCCCGAACCTGTGCCGCCCGAGATGACAATATTCAGACGGCTGATCACGCAGACGCGAAGAAATTCCGCCATAGCCGCAGTGAGTGATCCAAACTCGATCAACTGCTTGGTAGTCAACTTGTCGCGGCTGAATTTTCGGATTGTCACGGATGCCCCGTCGATCGCCACAGGCGGGATGACGGCATTCACACGCGAACCGTCCGGCAGACGGGCGTCCACAGTGGGGGAGTTCGGGTCGATGCGGCGCCCCAATGGCAGGATGATACGGTCAATCACGCGCTGGACGTGCGTGGTGTCCTCGAACACCACCGCCGTGCGGATGAGTTGCCCTTTCTTCTCAACGTAGACCTTCTTGGGTCCGTTGACCATCACCTCAGTCACATCCGGGTCGTCCAACAACGGCTGGATGGGACCGTACCCAAGCAATTCATTCAGCACATCATGTTCGATCTGCTGTCGGATCGTTTCAGGAAGATTCAGCCGCAAGCGTGGGAATAATTCAGTGAGCCTCTTCTGGACAATCGTATGGCGATGTTCGTAAGGCGGATTTTCAGACTCGAGGTCGCGTGTCAAATTGGCGATGATGTAATTCTTCAGCCGGACGACATCCGCGGAGGAGAGTCCCGTACTTGGCGTTACCGAGTTAAGCGGTGTGGTCATTGATTATTCATCCCCCTTGTCCTCCACGGCTTTTTCTTCGAAGGGAATAACCCAGACGATTTGAGATCGTCTGATCGAAATGAAGTCCGCTTCAAACAACACTTCCCCAGCCTCGTTGAATATTTTGGCGGCAGTCACCGGCAGAAAGGGTTCGTCATTATCCAGTTCATCCTTGAACCTTTCATTAGGACGGATGTGCACCAGCCCCTGAATCCGGTGCTGGGTTGTCTGGATCATAGCAGGTACAGTCACCTTTGAAATGATGTCAGTGTAGAACTTGCCTTTATCGTCAAATTCAATACCCATTCAGCCTCCAAAACGGTCAGTGTTTTCTGTGATGCAACCCGGGATTGCTTTATTCATTCGTTCAGAGGCGGCATGAGATATCCAAGCCCGGAGCGGGTGACGATGTGCTTGGGTTCGTGGGCTTCTTCTTCCAGCTTCTGGCGCAGGCGGGCGATGCTCACCCACAGGATTTCCTTGTCCGTTTTGTACTCGGGTCCCCACACGCTGGTGAGCAAATCTTCGGCGGTCAGAATTTTCCCGACATGGTGGGCAAACTGCAACAACAGGCGGTATTCTGTCGCGGAGAGGAAGATAGGTTGGTTGCCTTTCCACACCTCGGCCCGGGCGAAGTCGATGCGCAGGTCGCCGTGCTCAAAAAACCTTTCCTGTCCCGATTCCTTGGACACCTGGGAACGGCGCAATACCGCCCGGACTCGCGCCAGCAATTCCGTGGCGGAAAAAGGCTTGACGAGATAATCGTCGGCACCGAGATCCAGACCCCGCACGCGGTCCTGCTCCTCGCCCTTGGCGGTCAGGATGATGATGGGCACGTTGGAATATTGGCGGATACGCTGGCAGGTGGCAAAACCATCCAGCCTGGGCATCATCACGTCGAGCAGAATCAATTCAACAGGGTTGGAAGAAAAAGTGTCGATGGCCTGTAATCCATCGGCTGCGGTAAGCACATCATATCCTTCGGTCAGCAGGTTGGCCTCCAGAAGGCGCAGATAACGGGGTTCATCGTCAACAACCAGTATCTTTGTCATTTCAGTGACTCCTCTCCTCACGAAACATTCTGCCGGATGGGCAGCAAAATATGAAAGGTTGTGCCCTCGCCCGGCATGGACTCAACCCAGATTTTTCCTTTATGGGCAAGGATGATTTGCTTGCAGATGAAAAGCCCGAGGCCTGTCCCGGATGCAGCCTGGCCCGGCACTCGGTAAAAACGATCGAACAGGTGGGTCAGGTGCTCGGCGGCGATTCCCGGTCCATGGTCGGCAACTGTGATGTGCAGGTCGTCCTTTTCCTGCTTGGCAGCGATGAGGATGGGCGAGCCGGGGGCATATTTTATGGCGTTGTTGATCAGGTTCTCGAAGATTTGTGTCAAGCGTACAGAATCCGCCTGGACAAGCACCGCAGGAATATTGACTGTGATCACGACATCCTTGTAGCGAAGCTGGGTGCGCATCACGACATCGCGGATGATGGAATCGATTCGCGAAGGCTGGAAATTCATCGGCAGCGTGTGGCTTTGAAGCCGGGCGGATTCGAGCACATTTTCGATCAAGGCGGTCAAGTGGTCCGCTTCCTCGTCAATGATGGTCAGGAATTCACGCTGCGTGGCGAGGTCCCAGGTCGTGTCGTTGCGCAGAAGGGTTGTGCTGTAGCCTTTGATAAAGCCGAGAGGCGTGCGTAATTCGTGGGAGACGGTCGAGATAAAATCCTGCTGAAGCTGCATGGTGCGCCGGGCGTCGTCCAGCTGGGACAGATCGCCGAGTAAAATGTGCCGCTCGAAGAGCAGACTCACCTGCGTCGCGATAAATTTTGCCTGGTCCACGTGTTCGGGTGTGAAAGCCGGGCCGCCAAAACGGATGAGCACCAGCACGCCGATCAGTCGCTCGGGGGTGCGCAGCGGCAGTCCCAGCAGACCCACCTGGCCAAGCCGGTCGGCTTTGGGGTCGATTGCCTCAGGCTGCTGCAGCACCATTTTCCCGCTGGCCATCACCTGGCTGGCGATTTTCTCGCCCCAGGCGGCATCGGCTTCGGCTTTCTTGCCGCGGCCTACCGCGCGGGCGTAGATCACCTCGTTCAGGCTGCTGTCCGGTTCGGTGCGATAAAGTGCGAGGTTGTCAAAAACAAAACCTGTCCTCATAGCCTTGATCAGATTATCAAGCGCAGCTTTCAGGTCCTTGCTCTTGGTGATGATTTCGCCGATCGCGAGATAATCAAATTTCTCCGTTTTCACGCGCCCTCCTTGTCGGAGGCAGCGCTCAGCAGCGGAAATGAAAACGTCGATCCTTGACCAGGCTCCGATTTGACGCGGACAATCGATCCGTGCGCCTCGACGATCTGCTTGACGAGAGACAACCCCAACCCGGTTCCGCCGTAACGACGCGTGGATGAGCCGTCCAGTTGGTGGAATGGTTCGAATATTTTGTCGAGTTGATCTTCAGGAATGCCAATGCCGGTGTCGATGACAGCAACCCGTAACATCTTGGGTGAGATGTCCTTTTTTACCTCGAGGGTTACTTTTCCGCCGGCGGGTGTGAATTTGATGGCATTGTCCAGAAGTTGGGTGAGCACCCAGGAGATTTTCTGTTCATCCGCCATGACCAGCGGAAGATCCGGTTCGAAATCGGTGGATAGTCTGGTTTGCTTGTCGTCTGCTTTTGCCTGTGCGCGCATGATGAGGTCTGATGCAATTTTCCGGATATCCACTGCCTGAAGCCGGAGGGTGAGTTCCCCCCGCGAAGCCAGCGAGAAAAGAATCAGATCGTCGATCAAACCCTGCAGCCGGTTGGTGGCGCGCTGGGAGACATCCAGGGCGTTTCGTTGATCCTCATTGATGGGTCCCAACGCTTCGGCGAAAAGCAATTCGATGTAACCCTTGACGTGGGTCAGCGGGGTGCGGAGTTCGTGGGAGACGTTGGCGATGAAGTTGGACTTCAACTGGTTCATCTCAGCCAATTTGCGGAGGGCTTCCTGAAGGTCGGCGGTGCGTTCCTCCACGCGCCTCTCCAGGTTGCGGTTTGCGTCCTCCAGCGCTTGACGGAGAAGGATGATCTGTTCGGTGACAGCGCGGTCCAGGGTCTCGCGATCGAGAAAACCTAATTCAATGATCGCCTGCCCAAGGAGTAGAGGTTGGCCTGCTCCTGCACGCGCTTTTTGGAGGTCAAGGGCCTGCTGCAGGCGCGCCTCCGAAAGCAACCCGTGATTAACCAGAGATTCTCCCAGCCTCGGGACGAGAATCTCAGGAGTGACAGGTATTTTTGAGACCGGCGATGTCTGTTGATCCATAAGAAGTTCTTTCGAGCGTGACTCCCTGCCTTAATTTAACCATAAATCTGGCGCGTGTATCCATCTTAAGCCTGCCAGACCCACTCTCCCTTAACCATTGTAGCAGAGGACTGTATTTTCAGCAGGTCATCCGGCTCGCATGTCATCGGGTCTTTTTCCAGCACAATCAGGTCGGCATGACAGCCTGGCGATAACTTCCCGAGACGATTCTCCATGCCGGCGGCGTACGCTGGACCGGAGGTAAATCCGTGCCACGCCTCCAGGATGGACAGGCGCTGTTCGGGGTACCACCCTTCAGGGGAGGGGGAGCCGTCCGCACGACGACGGGTGACGGCAGCATGCAGCCCGAGGAACGGGTTGGGGCTTTCGACAGGCGCATCCGAGCCGAACGCCAGCACCGTGCCATGATTCAATTGAGTCCGCCAGGCATACGCTCCGGCCGAACGCGCTCCCCAGAGTTTATCGGCGGCCAGCATATCCGAGGTGGCGTGGATGGGCTGCATGGAGGCGATCACGCCCAGCTTCCCAAGCCGCGCGGCATCATCCGGGTGAAGTATTTGCACGTGTTCGATTCGATGCCGTAGATGAGTGCAGGTTTTTTCCCTTCTCGTAGGCGCGCAGCTGCTCGAAGGCATCGAGCACCTCGTGGTTGGCGCGGTCGCCGATGGCGTGCACGGTCATGCCCAGGCCGACGTCCGCCGCCTGCCGGCTGATCTCGAAGAGATGCTCGCCGTCCATGTTGAGAATGCCGCGGTTGCCGGGATCGTTTTCATAGGGCTGGAACATGGCTGCCGTGCGCGGACCGAGCGCCCCGTCCATGAAGACCTTGACCGAGCCGATCTTGAGCATGTCATCACCGAAACCGCTGCGCAGCCCCAGGTCGTGCGCCTGTTGAAGCAGATCCACCGGAACAGACTTGGTCACGCGAAGCTTCAAATCCCCCCGCTGGTGGAGAATCTGCAACGCCATGAAGCACAAGCGCTGATCGAAATCATGGATGCCGGTCAGCCCCATTTTCCAAAGGTTGGGCTGGGCAGTCTCGATGGATTTAACCACCTGCTCAAGCGATATCTCAGGCAGGGCATTCTGAAGAAGATCCATCGCATACTCGAGCAATATCCCGTCCGGATTCCCGCTCGCATCGCGGGAGATCCTTCCATTCTCAGGGTCGCGGGTGGAGGATGTGATTCCCGCCCGCTTTAGGGCAGCGCTGTTCGCCCAAGCCGCGTGCAGTGATTTGGCGGTGAGATAAACGGGATGACCCGGGGCAACCGAATCAAGCTGTGCGGCTGAGGGGAACTCGCCGCCCCAGTCGTTTTGCTGCCAGCCGTGGCCGAGTATCCACTCACCGGGAGGTGTAATACGTACCCGGTCCGAAACCCGGCGCAGGCATTCCTCGAGCGTCGCTGTCTCGCAGTCCACTTTTTGCAGGCCGAGCGAATACGCCTGCAGGTGAATGTGAGCATCCGTCAGCCCGGGTAGGACGAAGCGCCCGCCTAGATCTATTTTTTCAGCAAAGGGAAATTGCTCCAGCAGATCGTTCCCGCCGATAGCGGTGATTCGCCCATCTTCGATGGCCAGCGATGAGACAGCCGGCATGGAAGCATCGAGCGTGTGGACGTGGGCATTATGCAGGATTTTCATTCGCTTCCCTAAAAAGGATTATTCCAAAAGTTTGTCCAACAGGGAGTTCAATTCTTCATCGGAGTAGAAATGCAGCGTCAGCGTTCCCCGCCCTTTTTTGCTGTGACGCAGGTTGACCTTTGTGCCCAGCGCGGACCGCAGGCGTTCTTCCAGGGCAAGGATGTCCGGCAGCGGCGCCGGTTTGGCTTTAGCGGCAGGTTTCTCTCCTTTTAATTTGCGGACATATTCCTCGGTCTGGCGCACACTTAAGTCGCGGGCAACCACCTGGTGCAGGGCGGCGGTCTGCGAGACGGGAGTCTCAAGCATCAGCAAGGCACGGGCATGCCCTTCGGTGATCTGCTCCTCAACCAGCGCAGTCTGCACGACCTTGGGCAATTTAAGCAGGCGCAGCGTGTTGGTGACCGCCACCCGGCTCTTGCCCACGTGCGAGGAGATTTCCTCGTGCGAAAGTCCAAATTCATCCGCCAGCTGCTGGTAGGCATTCGCCTCTTCGAGCGGATTCAGGTCCTCGCGTTGGACATTCTCGATGAGCGCCAGTAGCAACTTTTCCTGGTCCGTGGTTTGGCGGACGATAACGGGCACGGTCTTCAGCCCGGCGTGGATGGAAGCCTGCAAACGCCGTTCACCGGCAATCAGGATATAGCCGCTGTCTTTGTTTTTTTTGCTGACGATCAGCGGCTGGATGACCCCATGTTCGCGGATGGAGGCGGCCAGCTCCTCCAGTTCAGCCGAATCGAAATGCGTCCGCGGCTGGCGTGGATTCGGCGAGACCTGGCTGACCGGAACCTGCATCACACCTGTCGTGCCGGCAGATTTCCCGGCAGGCGTGACCTGTCCCGTTGGGATCAGTGACTCCAATCCTTTTCCTAAACCGCTACGCTTGGAGGACATGGGCTACTCCTGGGCCGGCACGGACCCGCCGTCACCGGTGATAATTTCCTGCGCGAGAATACTGTAGGCTTTGGCGCCCACCGAATCGGGGGCGTACGACGAAATCGGAAGGCCGTAGGAAGGCGCCTCCGCCAGGCGGATGCTGCGCGGGATGATGGTTTGAAAAACCTGCTCGGGAAAGTGCTTGCGGACTTCATTGACGACATCGGAGGAAAGGTGCGTTCGCCCGTCGAACATGGTCAATACCAGGCCGCGCACTTTCATCTCCGGGAATAGTCCCGTTTGAACGCGCTCAATGGTCTGCATCAACTGACCCAATCCCTCCAGCGCCAGATACTCGCACTGGACAGGGATGATCACGCCGTCCTTCCCGGCGACGAGACCGTTGACGGTTAACAGCCCAAGCGAGGGCGGGCAATCGATCAGGATGTAGTCATAGCGCTCCTGGAGCGGCTCCAGCGCGGCGCGCAGGCGGTATTCGCGCTTCTCCTCCTCGACCAGTTCCACCTCCGCCCCGGCCAAGGCAGGCGAGGACGGAAGCAGCGATATGTTCAACGCATTGTTGTGCAATATCAGGTTGCCTGCCGGCGCGCCCAGCAGGGATTCATAGACACCGCCCTTGCCGCTCTGCTTGTCCGCGCCCAGTGAGGAGGTGGCATTGGCCTGCGGGTCAATATCCACGATCAGCACTTTTTGACCAAACTTGGCGAGGTAGGCTCCGACGTTGATGGCGGTGGTCGTTTTCCCCACACCACCCTTTTGGTTGACCAGGGTATAAATTCGCGGCACGATGACTCCAAAAAAGATTTATTTGTAGACTTCCATCAGGCATTCTTGCACTTCATCCGGTGTTGGCACGCCATCCAACCCCACGCGTGTAACGGAGATTGCGCTCATCCGCACGGCAAAACGCGCGGCTTCCCACGGGTCGCGCGTCTGGTACAGGCGGATGAAGAAGGATGCTGCAAAAACATCCCCCGCGCCGGTGGCCTCCACGACTTTCACCTTGGGAGCGCGGAACCGGCGCATGTCATGATTCCAATATAATCGCATGCCATCCCGGCCTTCGGTGAGAGCCAGAACGGGGGTGGACAACATGTAATGTTCAATGATATTTTCGTTGTACCCAATGTCTTCGATGCTTATGCAGACTGCCCCGGCTTTGGGAAGGGCTGCGTCGGCGTCCTTCCAGTCACAGTGGCGAACGCGTCGGTCATCGCCCCAGGTGCGCATCCAACCCTGGGGGGTCAGTCCCAGCAGGGAAGGCCGGAAATCGTCCGGTAGAACGGCATCCACTTCCTGGGCGATGGGGCCGAGATGGATGATAGGTGCCCGGCGCCAGACTTCCGGAACGGTGGACAGGTTAATCCGAGGCGCCTGGTGGTGGATATACTGAATACGGCCCTGGTCGGTATAAATATTCTCATACGTCGTTGAATGCTCCGCAGGGGCTGCCACAATCTGGATTCCCTCGAGCATATCCAATGGGAATTCGTTACCCCATGCTGTGACTATTCCCACCCGCAGCCCCATCGCCCTGGCGGTCAGGGAGACATAGGCGGCTGCACCGCCCAATCGAAGCCCGCCCGGGAGGATGTCGCAGGTGAGGTGGCCGATGACAAGATAATCCACCGGCTGCAGGGTGGCGAGATTTAACATGCGTAAATTATACCTGTGTTTGGATGATTAGTCTTTTTGCAACCAACGGGCTGCGATGAGCCAATGAAAAAAGCGCAGCCTTGTGGGCTGCGCTTTGAGGATGCATCATTTTGGGACGATGGTGACCTTTCGGTTTGGCTCTTCGCCTACGGACAAGGTGTCCACTTCGGGATTGGTGCGCAATTCGATGTGGACGATCCTGCGGTCGGAAGCCGACATCGGCTCGAGCACCTGCTTCCGGCGTGAGCGGATGGCCTGTTCAGCCATGCGCCGGGCAAGCTGGCGGAGCTGGCGTTCGCGGCGGTTGCGGTAACCTTCGACATCCACCACAAGCTGGACGTAGTGCCCCGCCTGTTTGCTGACGATCAATCCGGCGATGTATTGCAGGGCATTGAGCGTTTCGGACCGGCGTCCGATGAGCACGCTCAGGTCGTCGCCGCGGATATCCACCAGGACGGGCGTCTCGCCATTCTCGCCTTGCTCGCCGAAATGAGCGGAAACGCGCGCCTCCACTTTCATCAGCGCCACCAGGTTTTCGACCGTTTCCTGGGTGAATTCAATGAGTTGATCTTCTTTAAATTCTGGAGTGGTCACGGGTTTTTTGGATGGACGCTGTTCTGAATGATCAGAATTATTTCCGGATGAGCCAGTCTCAGCGCCTTTTACTGTCAGGCGAACACGCACCTGACGGCCGCCGAGTCCCAGAAACCCATGCGAGCCTGAATCCAGTATTTCCACGTCCACGGCTTCGCGAGGCAAACCGAGCTGGGTCAATCCCTGTTCCACGGCGTTATCCACCGAGGGGGCAATTACTTCGAGTGTGGTTCGGTCCATACGATGTCTCCCTCCAAACCGGAGTTATTTCTTCTTGGTCACTGCTTTGCTGGATGAACCACCGCTCCCGAAGGAGAATTTGAACAGGTTGCTCCAGTCCACCTTGCCCATGGCAGCGTATTGTGCAATGCCAAACAGGTTGCTGACCACAAAATAGACCGCCAGGCCGGAGGCGAAGTTGATGGCAAAGTAACCGAGCAGAAGCGGCATGTAGATGGCCATCATGTTGCTCATTTGCTTGGATTGCGGATCGGTGCCGGTGGGCGGGGTCGTGACCTTCGTCTGGACGTAGGTGGTGAGCGCCACGATGATGGCCAGGATCGGGATGCTGATACCGATGATGGGTAAGCGTCGTCCACTCGGGCTGGGAGAGGTTCATGCCGAGGAAGGTGTTGTCGATCGGAATGAGCGCGGTGAGGCTCAAGCGCGGCATGATATCTTCGAGCCAGGGATAAATCGTGCGCGTGAGGGTCAGCATGGCAAGGGGGGTGGCTGCCAGCGCACGTGTGATGCTTTGATACAAGCCGATGATGATGGGGAATTGGATGAGCGTGGGCAGACATCCACTCAGGGGGTTGTAACCCATTTCCTGATAAAGCTTCATCTGTTCCTGGGACAGCTTTTCCTTATTGCCCTTGTACTTTTCCTGCATATCCTTGAACTGTTTTGAGTTGTTGAGCTCCTGCATCTTCTGGCTGGATTTGATCTGCTTCACCATGAGAGGATGCGTCGCTAAACGGATCAGGATGGTAAACAGGATGATCGCAATGCCAAAGTTGCCCACCACACCATAAATGGTCAGCAGGATATTGGTCATCGGCTGAACTACAAGTAAATTCCAAAAATTCATAATTTCACCTGTTCTCTCATTACTTGACGGGTGTAAAGATCCACTTTAAAGCGCCGGTGTCATCATAGGCTACCAGCATCAAGATCTTGTTTGCCCATGGGAGTCACAAGAATCAAATCGCCGGCAGCCACGGGAGTGTTATACAACTTGGCATCCAGCGTTTGCATCCATACGGGCTTGGCATCCAGGTCCAGCGCGCGGACGGTCCCGGTTTCGGTGACAAACACCACCAGGTTGTCCTTGACAAGCGGGCTGGCAGTGACGGCTCCGCCGGCATCGTAACTCCAGACCACCGTGCCGTCCTCCGCGTTGAGGGAGTAGATGGTGCCGGTTTCCTGCGAAAGCATCCCAAAGTACAACCGGTCGCCTGACGCAACCACCCGGTCGGAAATTCCTCCTTCGAAGTTCTTCTGCCAGAGGATGTTCCCCGTTTCGGAATCTATGGCATAGACGGTGCCGCCGATGCTTCCGATGTACAATCGCCCATCCACCACGGTGGGCGAGCCGGTGATGGACGCGTCCAATTCGGTCTTCCAGATTTGATTTAAATTGCCCGGGTCGACGGCATAAACACTATGATCCATGGACGCGACATAAATCGCCTGCCCATCGGTGACCGGGTTGGACCAGAGCGCATGCTCGGCAACAAATCTACCCTTTATATTACCGTTCAGGTCGAAGGCATACAGACCGCCGTCGCTGTTGGGCATGTAGATGACATCATTGAGGATCAACGCTCCCGCCAGCCAGATATCCTTGGCCTGTTCTTGAAACACCCACTTGGAGTGTGAAATCATCAGCATTCGCGCTGAAAAGCGGGTGTTTGCGGTCGTTGATGTTGGCGCTGCCGATGATCATCTGTCCATCGGATGTGAAGGCAGGGTCGCCGTAGAAGGGGCCGCCTTTGCCGTCGGTGGGGAAGCGCACGGCGGTGGTTTCACTCCCCTGGGTAATGGTCAATTCCTGACCATTGGCAAGGTTGATGGCGTAGACATAAGTCCCTGCCGCCAGGTAAGCCATGTCATCCTTGACAGTCAGACCGGGCCAATCGGTGGAGGCCAGCGACTGATTGCCGCAGGCGGAGAGCAGGCTGCCCAGCACCAGAATTACAGAAATTAGGAAGATGGTTTTGATTCTCATTGTGGAGGAATTACTCCTATTTTACAGGGTCATACCCGCCGGGGTTGAACGGGTTGCAGCGCAGCACCCGCCAGGTTGCCATAACCGAGCCTTTTAGCACGCCGTACTTGTAGACCGCCTGATAACCGTAATGCGAGCAGGTCGGGTAAAACCGGCATGAATTGGACGGCATGGTATGCGACAGGGTCATTTGGTACCCGCGGATCAGCGCCAGGAGCAAAATGCGAGGCAGATTGAGAAGCGTGACCGGCATATCGCGCAGTCGGGGTTCCTCAGAGTGATCGTGGGTTGAATCAGACGGTTGGGTCATGTTGTTGTCTGGAAAGTAAATTTGCCCGGAGAAAAAGATGCTCCAGGGCCTGCCGGGTTTCGCTGAGATTTGACTTGGCAAGAGGAATGCGGGCGATAAGAACGATGTGCGCCGGCTGCAGGGAGGGGATGAAGGCGCGTGCCGCTTCCCTCAACAGGCGTTTTGCCCGGTTGCGCTCTATGGATCCGCCTATGTTGTGGCTGGCCGTCACTCCGATGCGGGGGTGGTCCAGTTGGGACGGGCAGACGATCAATACAACAAACGGGTGCGCGTAGGACTTTCCCTCATCCCGCACCCGTTTGAATTCGATCGACCGGGTCAGGCGGAACCTGCGCTCCATACTTGCCTCGCGACTAAGCGAAAGCGGAGACCCGGAAGCTGGAAACACTCCCGGGAAGGCAGGCTACCACCGGACTTTCTTGACGTGGTTGTTGGACGTGACCGTCAGCCTGTTGCGACCTTTGGCGCGGCGACGCCTGAGCACTTCACGCCCATCGGCGGTCGCCATCCGTGCGCGGAAACCGTGCACACGGACACGGCGGCGAATCTTGGGTTGGTAGGTTCGTTTTGGCATTGCAAAATCCTCACTCTATCTGAAAAGGATAAGAACAAATGAAAAGGATGATAACAAATGAAAAGGAATAATAAGTCGCCAATTTTCAGGCGGCACGCTATTATAACGGATAGAGGTAAATCGGTCAAACAGATTCACCTTGCGTTAATCTAAAGGGAACGGTCCCAGGCCGTAGGCGTTACGGTTGGTTAGGCGTAAACCAAAGGAATGTAGCTGCTGCTTACAGCCACTCGAGGGTATCCTGCGTTGCCTTGGTCAGGTCAGCATACGCCCCTCGGCGATAGGGAGGAAGAAGGGCAGCGATCGTGTACATCATTTCGTCGGTCATTCGCTCCATCTCCTCCTTGCTTGGGCGGCTGGCGCCCATCCGGAAGCGGAATGGCTTCCCGAAGGCGATGTCCGCTCCGGGCTGCCTCCAGCGGCGGCTGAAAGGAAAAGTGGGATAGCCAATGGTGTTGTCGATTCCGATCGGCACGATCGGCGGTGAGCCGGCATTAAAAGCGAGGAAGGTGGTCCCTGCCTTGCCTTTGATCAAAGCATCGCTGCGCGTCCCTTCCGGAGCGACGACGAGCATCTCGTTTTGCTGGAGAACATCCAGGGAGAGTTTCAAAGCACGCCGGTCCACCTCACCTCGACGGACGGTGATCGCTCCATACAATCGGGGAAAGACGCCCACGACCGGGTAGGACATGACCTCGATTTTTGCCAGTGGAACGGCATCGCGCTTGAGAACATGCAGGACCAAGATGGGATCGATCAGGTTAATATGGTTGTAGCAAAGCAGAACCGGTCCGGACGACGGAATATTCTCGAGTCCTTTGATGGAGTGGATTGGAGCCACAATTGGGAAAGCGACATGCATGAACAGCCTGCAAAGGCGACGCCGCCATGCATAGGATTTGTAATCGTATGTTGGTGTACTCTCGGGGTTGATGTCCGGCATGCGATTACTCTGATATCACCTGGTCTGCATAGACTCCGCGGTATTCTTCGGGGAGCAGGGCGGCGATATGCCCCATCACCAAGTCGGCATTACGCTGGCGCGCTTCCCGTCGCTGCTGGCCGCTTCCTTCGATGGGCGGAAGGTAGAAAGGTTTTCCAATATGCAATTTAAGGCTGGGACGCTTGAAGCTGAACGCTTTTTTGGCGAAGTCGTCGGTGGTGCCCACCACTCCCACCGGGACCACAGGAACCCGGGCCTTTTCCAAAATGAACGCAATCCCCGGCATTGCCCGGCGCATGCCGGTTGTGTGAGAGCGGCCTCCCTCCGGTGCGATAAGCATGGGATACCCCGACTGAAGTACATTTACGACCACGTCGATCAGATTGCGGTCGTATTCCCCGCGATGGACCTTGATGCCACCGTACCAGTCGACCAGGATGTTCTGTCCCTTCTTTTTCCAAATGTCGCTGGCGCCCATGCCTTCCAGCATTTCAGGCCAGAAGGAGGTTACAAAGGGAGCCTCATATAAAGATACATGGTTGATCGCCACCATGTAAGGTTTACCGTACGGGATGTTTTCCTTGCCGGTGATGGTTACTTTTGCAAGGGTATAAAACAACAGGCGGAAAGCCGGTTTGATAAAAAACCGAAAGATGCGGTTCTTTAACGGGACCGAATACTTTTCCGTCATTGGCACAACGCCTTAACCTTTAGAAATACCTGTTCTACATCGAGTGAATCCGAATCAAGGCGGATGGCATCCTCGGCCGCAGTGAGCGGCGCCACGGCACGGGTCGAATCGATCCGGTCGCGTTCCCTCACATTGGCGAGGATCGCGTCATAATCGGCTGAACCACCGCGATTGATAACCTCGTCATAGCGGCGTTTTGCGCGGATTTCCGCGGAGGCATCGAGATAAATCTTGAGATCGGCTTCAGGCAGAACAACCGTGCCGATGTCACGCCCGACCATCACGACCTGTCCGCGCAGGCCGATTCGCCGCTGTTGGGCGCTGAGGGCCTTGCGCACCCCCGGGTAGGCTGCCACGACCGAAACGTAGGCCTCCACTTCAGGTTTGCGAACTTCCCAGGTGGCATCGCGGCCGTCGACGAGTACATCGCAGGCGCGGCCGTCAGAAGCAGAGGGAGAGCGGACGTCAATCACCACCTGCTCGGCGAGAACGGTCACTGCGGCCTCATCATTGGCGTCGATTTTGCGCTCGATTACAGCCCAGGTCACAGCACGATACATCACGCCTGTGTCAAAGAAAAGGTAGCCGAGCGCCTCCGCGAGGCGAAACCCCAGCGTGGATTTCCCGGAGGCGGCGGGACCGTCGATGGCGATGATGGATGGTTTTGGCATGGCGCTCTTTCGCAGATCGGTTTATGGGAAGGGCTGGTTTTGCGAGTCGAGGAATAAGTCGGTGCGCGCCCAAAGCATGATGGGCTCTTCGCCCTGCGGCATTTCGTGGACGGCGAGCCAGCGCAGCCACTCCGGCCACGAGGCGGTGTTCCAGCCGGGATAGCGCCTCCAGATGAAATCCTGCCCGCGGTATTCTGCGCCAAAGGCCGCCTGCGGATCGAAGGGTCCGATCACGATTGGGGATGACGAATCCGTGGGGGCTGCAGAAGCGAAGGTCACGGGCTGGTCGCGCAGCAGCCAGGCTAAAGAAGGGGAGTCGATTCCATACACTGTTACATTCACGGCATTTTGGGTGCCTGTTTTCCAGGTCGAGAGATCATCTATCGTTCGGAGCAGGAGGGCAGCCTGTCCGGGTTGGGGGTCGGTCCGCCACAGTTCCTGCGTCAGGTTGGCGCGGATTCCGGTCGCGCCTGTCGCGACACTGATCGTGTAGAGTGTCATCGCCGCGATGAAACCCCACAAAGCGCCTTTACGTGCCACTTCGAGAGACCAGCCGAAAGCCACCAGCGTAATACTGACCGCCAGCAGCAGCATTGCCCCGCCCAGCAGGATCCAGCGGATGCGCGCATTCTCCGGGGTGGGATTGGTCATGGCGAGGCCGGCAAAATCGAGCGCCGCGAACACCAACACAGCGAAGGTCAGTATCACCATTCCGCCTATCTCCCAACGGTTCTCAGAACCGAAGCCGAGCGCCCGGCTGACTTCCATCGCGGCGAGTGCAGCGAGAGGGACGAGCATCCAGGCCAGGTCCGCGACCTGACGCGAGGGGTAGACAAGCGAGATAGTCAACACCGCAGCGATCCAGACGGAAAGAAAAATGACTTGGCGGTCGCGTGCGATAATTCCGCGCACGAGCGCGATGAGGGCGAAGACGACGAAGAAGGGTTCGTACACGGCCACGGTCAGCAATAATCGCGTGGGGGGTACGTCCGTGAACTGGGTCCAACCTCTCAAATAATCAGGCAATGAGCCAAAGGTCGCCCCCAGGCCGGAGGGTGCCAGGAAGAATAACGTTCCCAGGCCAAGGAGCGTCACTCCGCCGGTGATGAGCGCGGGTTTGAATAATTCTTTTTTGGATGTGGGAGACACTTCAACCGCGTCCGGGTTTGCCGGATCATCGACCTGCTTCTTGAATCTTCCCGCCACCGCCCAGGCGATGCCCAGCGCAATCAGCCCCGGCCACAGGGATGGTCCCGATAGCAAAGCCAACGCTCCGAAGAATCCCGCCGAGCGTGGATGCCTTGTCAACCAAAGTGAGAACGCCAGCAGGGTAAAACTCACCGAGAGAATCGGGCTGCCGGCTGTCCGCGACATGGCCAGCAAACCGGGTTCGAGCGCGAGAAAGAACGCCAGGATGACCGCGGATTTTCCGGGAAGCCGATCGCGCAGGAAATACGGGACCAGCACGAGCAGCGATCCAGCCAGCACCGGTATGATGCGCGCAGAGAAATCACTGCTTCCGAAGATGAAGAATATCAATGACGTGGGGAGAATGTAGCCGGGCTGCGGTCCCAGCGCAGGGTGCGCGTTTTGCGACAGATGGAGAGCCTGCAGTGCCCAATTGGCTTCGAGGTCGCTCAGGGGGAGCGCATCCAGCCTGATCAGACGCAGGGTGAGCGCCAGGATGAAAGCAAGAATGAATAAGGCATTATCGCGTCGGGAGGGCTCTGTCATGGCATGTATTTTATCTTGAAAACTCCTGCATCATCGGGCAGATTAAGGGACCACGTAAATGGTCACGCTGCCCTGCTCGTAGACTACCGGAAGATGAAGGCGGAATTTCTCTTCAAAGAGATTATAGGTGCCGCGTTCCAGGTTTCCCACATAGACATAATTGACGTCATATTTGTCGAGAATGGATTTGGCTTCGTCCCAGATGCGAGTTTCATAGAGTGCACGCATATCCTCAGGGCGGGAACCGACCTCGGTGTAACCTCCGCGCCACTGCCCTTCATGACCTGGCCAACCAATCACATTCGGCTGACCGGAGTAGGTGGCGGCACGGGCGTATTCGCTGTATTGTCCGCCCACGGCCTCCGCCACAACGCCGAGAGGGGCGGTCTTGAGCCAGTTGATGGCGGCCGCATCGTCGGGCGAGGATTGATTCAGATGGTCAGACGCATCCAGGTTGAATCCGTTCGGCGGGGTAAAACCGCTGGTCTTGGTATTGAAAGCGATGGAGGGATAGACCACAGCCATGCCGAGCACCAGCACAAAGACGACCGCGAATACCCATCGCCATGCGCCTCGCAATTCACGCAGAAGAATAACCGATCCGAAGGCCGCTGCCAGGCTCCACATCAACCAAGCCTGGTAGTAAAACTTGAAGACCGTGTTCATGCGGTTACCGAAACCATCCTTCAAGTAAATGAATTCCGGTGCGATGACCAGCAGAGTACCAAACAGGATTAACAGGAAAACGAACGGCAGCGGCGATGGGCTGGCAGATTCTTCTTTTTGAGGATCGGACTTCAACCCGGAGATGAATGCCAAGGGTGGAACGAGCAGGATGAGCAGGGTAGCCAATCCACCGATGTACAACGTACGCCTGGAAAATGCTCCCGCTATCAATGTTGCCGTATCCGCTGCGCCTAGGTCGTTGAGGAATTGAGCCAACATTTCAGGACGGATCAGGGTAATTACAATTGCCAGGATCCAGGAAAAAATCCAAAGTGCAAGAACGCCAAGGATTGCAATCAGCCAGGCGGATTTCCAGTTGGCAGGTGAATTGACCACTCGCCATTGAAAAATCAGGAAGGCGATCAGCAGGATGAAGAACGGTCCAAACATCACCCACAGGTGCGCCCCTCGTGATGGATTGATCAGGTTTGGAAGGATACCTCCTGCTTGTGATTGGAATCCCAAATAAAAGGGCAAATAGAGCAGGATGCTGAGAATGCCGAGCGGGATAGCCAGCTCGAGGAAGTCAAGTACGCGTGTCCACGCCCAGCCCTCTCGCATCACAAGAATCAGGACATATGCGGTGCAGAAAATCGTCAGCAGGATGGGGAAATCCCAGGTGTTGAGGAAGGCCATCCCGCCGAGTATGACTGCCGCAGCGAAAAACCCCACCGGGCGGATGCGAGGGCGGAGCAGGCCAAAAATGTTCGTCTCTCCCTCCCAGCCGCGTAAGAATACGTTCAGAGTCATGGCGACAACCAGCAGGACGAACGGCATGGCCAGTATGTGCGGATGCAGATCACCAAGTACATAGGAAAAAGCCGGGAATTCATCGATGACTTCCATATGATTTTCGGATAGTGTGTAGTCCGTAATCACCCGCGAGGCGCGCCACCACCAATACCAATGGGTGGGCAGCTCGCTCAAAGGTTGCAGCGGCGCCTCCTTCAAGTCAAGGATGCCCAGCCATGTCCAGAAATTGGGTCCGTCCGACCAGCCGATTTTCAGGCGGTGAAGGACTTCGAGAAACCCTTCGAAGTTAGAGACGATGAGCAGGAAAAGTGGAAAGAGGAAAGAGGGGAGGATGTTTGACGTTGAGGAATTTTTCGCTTCGCGTTTTGAATAAGCGGAGAGCAGGTCATAACCCACACCGAAAGCGCCAACCGCGTTCAACCCAAACAGCGATGCCAGCATCAAGTTGAAGGCTACTCCTCCGGATGTCGCAGTGAACTTGGCCAGCAGCGCAGCCATGGTGTAGCCAAAGTAATAGTAGGAGATGGCGTATCCCGAAAGCCACGGGTCGTGAGGTGGAAATGTGGGCGAACGGAGGATGGCGTTAATGAAGGCCAGCTCCATCGGTTTTTCGGTGCCGAGAGATTCGGGATTCGCCGAACGCACCAGCGCCATGAATGAGAAAGCGACAAGGAACAGCACTTCCGTGGCGAGGACCAGTCTCCAATTTTCCTTCATCCAGCCAGAAACATCATGAATTCTCTCGCTGAAATTTCCCCCGGCTGCCAGCGCCCAAACGACCAATCCCATCAGCACCACCAGCGCCAACAGGATCCCTCCCACGTCGTTTTGGATCACACCCAGCGAAGCGAGCAGCCAGAAGATGAATCCCCAAAGCAAAAGACCGAGCGCCCGGGAGAGTGTATAACCCCGGTCTTTCAATGCGGGAAAGAGTCGGTGCGCCAGTGGAAAGGTCAGCAGGCCGAGCAAGGTGAGGGTGAGGTACCAGAGGATAGGAGAGGTCATGGTTGCTTATGGATGGAAATCAGTCAAAGCGAGGTTGCGTGAATTTTCCATCGGGTTTTGGTTCAAATTCCTGCACCTTGATCACAGCTTCAAGATTGAGCGGTCCGTAAATGTGTGGGAAAAGTTCCTCTGAATGAGGCAGGTCCGCCTGCTGATTCGGATGAGCTGGGCGCTCCCAACGCAGTTTGGATTGGAGTTGTGACGGGTCGATCACCAGCAACACAAGACCATGCTTTCCCGCGTAAAAGGAATTCGCAACGCGCACGATCTGCTGCTCGGTGGAGCAGTGGATGAAACCTTCTGATTCCAGGCTGGGTGCGCGATATTCGCCGGTTTTTTGCGCGGCGAGCCAGTCAGCGCGTGATGTCAAATGCAGGATCAAGGCAGCACCTCGTAAATTTGAGTCTCCCGGTCGTCGTACACCTTGGTCCACAGCGCACCATCCAGGTCGGGGAATTTATCCAACCCGGGACCGGAGAAATAGACCCGCTCGAGCAACCCAACGATGATGTAGCGGACATTGTATCGTTCGAGGAATTTCCTCGCCTCAGCCGGATCGGTGGTCTGGTAGAACTGCCCGACCTGATCCACGCGGTCGGTGACCCAATTGCCAGGGGTGAGAGCGCGCTGCTGCCGCTGGTGCCAGTTCCAGCCGACGACGCCGGGCAGGCCCGTGTAAATGGTGTAGCGCGACCCCCAGCGGTATTCGGGCGTGTTGGCCTCCACAATGACCGGCGAGCCCTGAACGTTGGTCTGCATCCAGCGGATGGCGTTGTAGTCTTGATCTAGTTTGAACGGCTGGCCGTTGTCGGCATATTCCGCGAATTGCATGTAAGCCATGCCGTCCATGGCGTGCGGAGTCTGCGAGGTAACGCGGTCGCGGATCTTGTCCCATCCGCTGATGAGCAGGAACAATGCCGCTCCGGCCACAAGCACGGTACCGGTGATCTCCCAGGCAAGTCGCCAACGGGGATGCCACTTCTCCATTTCGGGCAGCAGCCATCCCAGCGAAGCGCCTGCGCTGATGGCAAACAATACCCAGACCTGGAGATAGAATTTGAAGACCGTGTTCATGCGCCCAAGGTCGCCGACCAGCACGATGACTTCCACCAGCACGGTCAGGAACAAACCCGACCCGACCATGAACAAGACAGCACGTTTCGCATCGCCAATGCCGGGGCGCAGGATCAGCACCGCTGCCCAGAATGCCAAAGGAAGCGCAAGCCAGACTATGGTGATGTCCTTGAAAAACTGGAGATATAGGATGATGGCTGCAAGAAGGACCAGGCTTATCTCAATCAGCAGCGTGTAGGGTTTGATTTTCTTTAACGACGACATGGGCGTCGAGGCCAGCCAGTCGCGCGTTTCCCATGCCATCCATGAGACGATGGCGAACAGGAATAAGCCCCAGTGTGACAGGTACGACGACACCGGAGATTTGGCGCCCTGCCATTGCGCCACCGCGTTGTAGCCCTGCCCATACCATTCAGTGAAGGGACGGTACATCAGCATGAAGAATAGGCCGAGCAGTGCGACGCCGCCCAGGGCGTAGAGTCCGCGAACGACAAAAACGGGCATATTGAAAGGCGTGCGTTCCGCATCAACTTCGGAGTAACGGTAGAAAGTATATGCCGTGGCAATCATCCCCAATGCAAGATACACGGGGTAATCCCAGGTGTTGGTCGGGCGCATGGCTCCGATGACCAGGCCGCCAAACGCGAAACTCGCTACCATCACCCAGCGGTTTTGCCATCGCCCGCGCGCGAGAAGCAATGATAACATCCAGCCCAGCGCCAGCACGGTCACCGGCAGGTCGATCATGTGCGCATGCAAATCGCTGTATAAAAAGGTGAACAGGGGGAACTCGGTGATGGGGTCCACATCCCCGGGGGAGGTGGGGATGATGCGGCTGGGATTCCAATACCATTCGCCCCAGCCATACGGAAGCGGAGTACCCGCGAGAGTTTTGCCCAACCCGGTAACCGACCAGGCAAGACGGTCCGTTACCGTTGATCCTATCAATGGGTCCTGCCCGGCGGATTGATCGATCACGGTCTGCGGGATGCCTAGTTTGACGAATCCGAGATAGATCATGCGCGGGACGCCGAGATTACCGACCAGGACGAGTCCCACCGTAGCGGCAATCCCTGCGATGAGCGGCCAGCGAGGTATCGTATTTCGGACCACCGGCTCAGGTTCAGCCTGCTCCCGTCCCGAGACCAGATTCCAAGCCAAGGAGAAACCGCCAATTCCCAGCATGCCGAACAGCGTAGGCAGCAGCATGTTGTAAGCAATGGATGGGACCATGCCCAATAATTTGATCGGCATTGCGACCAGCACGTAGCCGTAATAATAATAATTGATGTAACCGCTAGCAAACCACGGGTCGTAAGGCGGGAAGGTCGTTGTCCTCAAGATGGCGTTAAGGTAGGATAAATCCATCGGCCGCTCGCCGCCCTTTGATGGATGCCACAAGTCAGGGTTGCCGAGGCGGATCAGAAGGTCAATCACGAAGAGCGCGAGGAAGATCCCCTCGACCATCAGGAAATATTTTCCCTTTTCGCGAATATCTTTGCGAAGCGATTCGCGCTGCACATAAGCAAGTGCGCCGCCAACCCCCAGAATGATGGCGAAGGTCAAAGCGACATTGACGCGGGTGAAAGGCAGGCCGTAGGATGCGGACATCCACGACAGCCAGGCCCAGATGAGCAACCCCGCCATGCGAGCAAGAGGATAGCCCTTGTCTGAAAGACCGGGCAGGAGGAAGCGCAAGATCGGATATGTGAAAGCGCCAAGGATGAAGAAGTTCAAATACCACAGCACCACACCGAACGCGGGGAAACGGTTTTGCAGCGTTTCGTAGCTGAACATATCCGACCACGTCCCGCCAGCCTGGCTGGCTTCCTGCCGCTCGATGGACAGCAACCCACCAGTCGAATAGAGCTCCGCTTGCCCATAGTCTTTTTCCACGATGGGCAGCAGATCCTCCGCCCCAAACAACTGGCAGATGAAAGGCACCGCACCGCACACACGCGGCAGCATGGATCCCGAGGGGTATTTCCCTGCCTGGCGCGGCGTGAGATGGACAACTTTGCTCAAATCCACGGAGCTGAGAATGGCGTTGACCTTTGCCGGGTTGTAGGACTCGTTCTTTTTGAAGATGAGCACTTTCGGGTGGTCGTAAACCGTGAAGGCCTCATCTGCGAACTGGTCATTGAGCCTGATCCCGGCAATGCTTGGGAATGATTCAAAAACTTCCACCAGGTCAAAGCCGAGATTGCCTTGGAAATCTCCCGGTTGGGCGGTGTTGTAGCACCAGATGACGTCCTTTTCGGGCGGGCAGCCGATCAACTCGCGGTAATATCGCAATGTGAGAGGATAACGCGCAGGCACACGGGTGGTCGTGCCCCACTGGCGATTGGACGAGATGAAGATGTAATCGCCTTTGTCGAGGTTCGTCAGGAAGCGATTGAGCTTGTCTGCATTATCATCCCAATATAATTCAAGATTGAGGTCCCCCTGGTAGATGCCGCCGTAGGCGTCATACCCATCCATGCGCAGGGGCAGGCCGTCATCCCAGGATGCTTCATTGATTGGTGCCGCGCCGAGCAGCGCAACAGGACCGCCTTGGCTCTGAAGCCGGATGTAGTAGCTCTCGCCTTCTTTAACCGTGACCGGCCGGTCCAGCAGGATGGGATGCCCGAGCTCTTGATCGGGGTCGGTGAACGTGCCGACCAATGTTCCCTGTGCGAGAATGGATTCAGGTGCACCGCCAGGTTGGTTTGCCACAAGCAGGTCGATGCGCTGCTCTCCAACCTCCGGCGTGCTGCTCACTGCCCGGGCGAATCCAACTGCGATGAGAAGACCGTCGTTTTCAGGTGTAAAACTGAGTTGATAAGGCTGTGCCGCGCTGGTGGAGCACATCAGAGGTGCTTCGAATGTTTGTGCCTGGGCGGTGCCGTCCGTGGCTTGCACGCTGAGCACCACTGGTCCGCACAGGTCCGCTTCGGAGACCGAGTCAATGGGAGTGATTTCCAGCGTGTACGTCTGGCCGGCAGTGAGAGGAATCGGGGCGTTGAGCGTAACAGTCTGCGAGGAGGCGGGGGTCGCATCCGGAGGAGGCGCAGTGAAAGTGGCTGTGGCAACGGGAGGGGCGGCCGGGTCCCCGAGGAGTCCCATCAACAGAGTGGTCCCGGTCACCGATGATGGCGCCAGGACATATCCAAGGTCGATCTGGCTGATCGTCCCGTCGACTTGGGGGACAAACCCGAAATCAACAGGATTTCCGGGCTGGATGCTGCCGTTGTAGGGAAAGGAGATTGGTAGGTTGACGGTGCTGCCGTCCGCCTGCTGAATCCTGACCGTGATCGGCCCCGGGACGTTCTGGAAAATCCAGCGCGAGGCTGCCACGCGGGTGTGCGGATTGGTGTAAATCTTTATGAATGCGAAAGAATAGGCAATGCTCGCCACCACCGCCAAAATTCCAAAGGTATATGCCAGGACTTTGCCCCAATTGATATCCCTGAACTTAAGCACCTGCGAGTGAGCCAACTCCACCAGGAACCAGGCGGCCATCATGGCCATCAGCGGATAGATGGGCAACTGATAGCGCATGGTCGGATTGTATTGCATCGACTGCCAGACGAAATAAAGCATCGTCCAACCCCACAACAGGACGTGAAGTTTCCACTCGCCTTTGATGATGCGCCAGCCCATCCAGCCGAGGCCCAGGAAGGCGAGCACCCCGACGGGAATGCCCAATCCCCATACGACCATGTTCCAGGCGGAATACCAGACCGGGCGGTCTGCCCACTGCAGGGCAGGCGGGAAGTCCACATCGCCCGAAGCTTGTGACCGTTGCTCTTTGATGTTGTTCATCCAGAGTTCGTTGATGCGCACGTCCAGGAAACCAAATTCGCCTTTGAAAGCGTAGGGCTGGAAGATGCGGAAGGAAAGCAGCGAGAAGAATCCGCCGATGATGAGAAAGAGCGCGATGGCGGTGAGGATGCGGTCTGAATTAAATAGTTGGGTTTCATTAACGGCAGGAGAAAGTTCGCCTGCAGGAGTTTCCTCTGCAGGTAACTCCATGACTTCAGGCGCAGTTTTTTCTTCTGTTAGGGATTTCTCCTTGATCCGGTAATATAAAATGGCAAATGCGCCCGGCAGCAGTAAAGCCAGGGGGAAGGAATTGATCTTCGACGCCATCGCCATGCCGTAGGCAAAACCAAAGCCGGCAGTGCACCAGAATAAGGTATCTTTCAAAACTTTGACGGCATAATATTTGAAACGCGATGTTCCAACTGGCGGGCTTTTGTATCCCGGGCTGGAGTCGTAGGTGGCGATTTGCACTGAAAAATAAATCGCCAGGAAGATGAACAGGTTGGTGTAGGTCTCAACGGTGAAGAAATGTGAGAGCTGGATCTGCAGTACGGCAAAGGTGGAAAAGGCTGCTGTGAGAATCGCCACTTTTCGCCCATAAAGCCGTAAGGCAATGGCATACATCAAAATGATGCTGAGGATGTCTGCCAGCGCCGAAAGCTGCCGCCCGACCAGGTTGACCGTGTCATAGCCTGTCAGCGGGGGTTGCTTGGCGAGTTGTTCAAGCAATGGTCCAATCATGCCTTCAGCGCCATTTTGGGCGATATAAGTAGCTGCCCAGGCTTTGATCCCGGTCGCCCATTCGGCTACGTACCTAACCATAAAAATAGGAAGGGTTCCGTAAACAAAAAAACCGTATCCCCGGTTGTGGGGATTCAGCGAAGATTGAGCTGAATTGAAGTACTCTGAAAAGGATAGCCAATCCTTCTGGCTGTTTGGGCAGCGTTCAATGGGCGTATCCGGCAGGTTGCATGCCTTGACCGGAGAGATCCCGCTTTCCACCATCGTCAGGAAGCGCTCGTCAGGATGAAGATGCTGACCTTCGTCCCAATCCAAGCCGGCGGTGCGGAGATAAGCGCCAGCGAGCAGAATCAGAACCAGAAAAGCATCGAACAACCAGAAAAGCGATTTGGATTTGGCAGAATTTTCAGTCATGATCGTCCTTGCCCCGTATATTAAATAGAGATAGGGGTTTTGGGATTTACATTATGGGTTCGTGGAACCTGCTGCCACGTGATAAATCCAGAAGTCACCCCGCGGTGCCTCTGAAGTATAACGGTTAAGTATACCCTGCGGGTATAGCAAAGTGAGAATTTCTAAGGATGCCGTATCCTCATGATTAAATAGAAATAACAAGGGCGGGCGGGCTCCGATCGTATCGAAAAGATACTCCCTTTTGATGAACGGGTCAGCTTCCGGGTGTCCTGCGGCTATGGCCACCAGCCTGCTGTCAATCCAATAAGGGAATTCAAGGACGAAGACCTGCTCCATCGTGTTTCCAGCGACCAGAAAGTCGCGGACGATTTCACCCGCCTCGCTTGAATTCAGGCTGAAGAACCGGTATTGTTCGTCATACTGCCGAAATACGAGATCAAAATTCTGCCAGCATGAAAATGCAACCAGGGCGAGCACTAGACCCCAGGCGATTGCCGTTCCCTTTGCCCCTGTCCAGGCGCTTTCAAGCGATGACGTTATTCCGTCAAGGCAGAGGGAGATGATGATGACGACAGGAATAAGCGCGGCGCTGGTGCGATTTAACGATGGGTTTTCCAATGGAAATGCGATTGACAGGATGGATGGCATCATCAGCAGGGGGATGGACAGGATCAAAAAGAGGTCGCGCCAGTCGCGCTGCCGTCCGTATCGTGCCAGCATCAGTGTCACTCCTGGGAGGAGCAAAGCGGCTGAGACTAGGTCCAGCGCGGGACGATGCATCACGGAGTGAGCCCAAATCTTCCCATTGTCCCAGAAAAACATGGTCAGGGCGCGCCAAAGATTAAGAAGGAATGTCATCCATGCCGGGTTCAGCGAGTGGTTCTTCGATGCCGGTCAAGCGGGTCAGCGAACGGAATGAGATACTCTGCGGATTTTCCAGCGCATACCGAAGAAGCGGAAGGAAGACCATCAACGACACCAGAATCAGCAATCCAAACCAGAAAACAGACTGCAATCTCATCCCGCCGGATTGGGCATGAAGCCAATATAAAACAAAAGCCAGTAAAACCACAAATGGCATGATCCGAAAGGCAGTGTAGCCGTGAAAGCCAATCCCCAGCAGTAGCCCTGCCAGGATAAGGTCATTTCGACTCGAGCGCCTCAATCCTCGCAGCAGAAAGAACAACGTGGCTGCTGCGAAGAGAGGGTAAAACGTATAGCGCAGCCCAATGCGGCTGACGACATTTCCCCAGTAGGAAACCCCGGCGAATACCAGCGCAATCAGCCCGGTACGCCTGCCTCCCAGTTCCTTGCCGAGCATGTAAATAAAGGGCAGCGTGGCAAGACCAACCAAAACTGTGCCTATCTTCAGGCCCATGAATGACACACCCGTCCCGAAGACGAGAGCCACAGCGGCAGTCAGATAAAACTGCATGGCTTCCCGCCCGGTATTGCGGGTGAAGAAAATGCTGGTTTTCCCCTGCAGCACATCGTACACATCCAGCAGTTTTTCGGCGTGATCGCTGTAGGGTTCGGATGGCACTTCAGCCAACCGGTAGGTGCGGAAGAAGATCGCCAATCCTCCCACAAGCAGAAAGATCGCAGCCCAATAGGAAAATTTAATTTTGGACAGTTGCTTGAGTCTCTCCTGGATTCTCTCTCGAAGAGGCTTTTCACCCGGAACCTGATCCCAAAAAGCCACAACGAGAAGTCCCAGCCCAGACAGCCAGAGAGTCAAGTTGAGCAGGGTAAATGTATTGTCCCTGAAGAGGAGAAAAGCGAGCAGCAGCACCACCAAAGCAATGGAGGCCAACCCCCAACGTGCCTTCATTTCATCGATCCGGAAAATGGTTTCAGGCAAAGGGGCGAGCATGAGTTCGCCTTTGAGCCAGGCCCAAAAGGTCAGCAGGATGACCACCAGATAAATAGAAAAACCCAGCCAGGGATGCTGGACCGGGTTGAGCGGAGGCTTTTCCAGCGCGAGTTGTGCCAGAAGCGCAAGCAGCAGGGCGGAGAGCATCCGCCAGGGGATGCGTGGTTTTGGATGGACAGGAGCGCCGGATCCCTGATCCATAACAGCCTGTTTATCCTGAGCGGTGCGCGACGTAGAAGGTGTAAACGCCGTCATCGCAGGGTTGTGTGCCGGAGAATGGCCGGATCAACTTCATTGTTAGGGCAAGATTCCACCGGGCTTTGACGAGAATCCACCTGCCAAACAGCTTGCGCGTGATGAGCGATGGCAGGCCGAAGTAATGTCCCCACTCGAGAGCCGCCAACGCGGAGGGCGGAAAGTAATGCCAGTGGCGTTCAACGACGAATCCTGCCTTTGCGAGGCGGGTGGTCCATGTGTCAGGATCATCGAGATGGACATGGCGCGAGATGCGGGTGAAAAACCGGCGATATCTTTCCGCGAGTGACTTCAGTCCAACCTTGTCGAGAAATCTGGCAACAGATAATGTGTCATTGAACTGGTGGTTCGGCACGCAGAAAACAAATGGCGCGCCAGGCTTGAGCACGCGGGCTGTCTCTGCAAGGACCTGGTCCACGTGCGGGATATGCTCCAACACCGAGTTACTCAATGCCGAAGCAAAGGTGGCGTCGGGATAGGGAAGATTTGCGCCGTCCGTCTGGGTAAGCAGATCATAAACGTTTCGGGTGCCGGCCTCGCGGATGGGCGGCCACCAGGGGTCGATGCCCACATCGAGCTTGCGGTCGAAGGTCAATTGGGTAAAATGCCCGTCGCCGCAGCCAACGTCGAGCGTGGGGGAAGGCAAGTCGAGATCCTGATAATATTGCGACTCTACCGATCGCAATAAACCACGAAAGTAAGGCAGGTCGCGAACATGCAGATAAAGAAAATCTTTCATTTTCTTTTCTCTGCGATCAGACTGCTCGAACAATTTTTCGTATTCCACAGCGACGGAATCAGGGATGTAAGGTTTGGCGATCTCTGCCGGGTCGCGGCGATATTCAGCAGGGTTTGCGAAAATCGAAAGCAACGCCTGCGAAAGCGCGGCAGAATCGCCGATGGGAACGACCTCCCCCATGCCGGTCATCTGAACAGGCCGGCGCACACCCGGGAGGGAGGAGGCCACGCTGGGCACATTGTTCATCATGGCTTCGATCTGCACCAGGCCGAATGCCTCGGTGGAGTTCAGGCTGGGGACGACGAGCGCGTCCAGGTTCGGGTAAAAGGCTGCCATCTGGATCGGGTTCAACACGCCCAGGAATCGCCAATGTCCCTTTGCTTCATATTCCTTGATGCGCGGCATCAGCCGGTCGAAATACGCCTGTTCCCCAAGTACGTTCTGGTACTGACCGGCAAAGAGGACCTGCGCCTTGGGATGCTTTTCCAAAATGGCAGGCATGGCGTCCAGAAGGACCTCCACACCTTTTTCAGCGGCGAAACGCGCCGCCATGCCGATGACCGGTCGCCGCTCCTTGGTCAGGTTTTCGCGCGCGAAAGCATCCACAGCGCCGGGAGCAGTCGTGGGCAATTCCACCGGAGGCAGAATGGGGGTGAGCTTGTGCTTGTAGCGCGAGAGATAAGCGGAGTTGTCCGCGTAATCCTGGGTGTAGGTCACGATGTGGTCCGCCAGCCTCCCTGCCATGTTGTTCTGAAAATGAACGACCGCATTGACCAAACGATTGAACAAACCGGGCGGCATGAACAGGTCGCAGTGATAGGTGAGTACAGCGGGCTTACCGAACAGCCGTCCGCGAAAGGCGACGCCGGGTGCATCGAATTGGGGCAGATGCAGCTGCACCACGTCATGTTCACGGACGTAGCGCGTGACGTCCCATCCGAAGCGCGGCATGATCACACCCTTGCTCAGGCGGAACCTCACCGGCACGCGGACGATCTTTACTCCGTTGCGGACTTCATTCAGCGGGGTGGATAGGTCAAAGCGTGACGTGAAGACGGTCACTTCGTGCCCGCGCCGGGCAAAAGCCTCCGCCAGGCGCTCTGCGTAGATTGTGAGACCGCTGGTGTGAGGACGGTAATAGGTGAGGACGGTTAGAATTTTCATGATGAAATTAGACTGGCAAATGGAGTTCCCCTTAGAATAATTCCTTGTTCGCGCTGACCCAATCGAACAATTGCTTCACGCCGTTTTCCACATCGATCTTTGGTTTCCAGCCGAGTACCTTTTCAGCCTTGCGGATGTCTGCGACGAAGACCTTTTGGTCGCCGGGGCGCCAGTCGCCGCGCGCCACAGGGATGGGCTTACCCAGCAGCTTCTCGAGCATCGGTCCGAACTCGGTCCAGATGGACAGCGTATTCGCAGGTCCGCCCCCGAGATTGAAGACCTCGCCCTTGACGCTGTCCTTTCTTTTCAGCACAGCATCATAGGCATCCAGTAAATCGTTCACATGCAGCAGATCGCGGATCTGCTTGCCGTCACCGTAAATAGAAAGAGGGCGTCCCGTCACCGCGGCGATGACCATCCATGCCACCCAACCCTGGTCTTCCACGCCGAACTGGCGCGGACCATAGATGCAGGACTGGCGCATGACGGTCGTCGGCAGGTCGTAGATGCGGGAGTAATCGCGCACGTACTGGTCGCCGGCGCCCTTGCTGCAGCCGTAGGGTGAGTGGAAATCGAGGGGTTGAGTCTCCGGCGCACCGAAGGGCAGGTTTTCATATTCCCAGCGGGTGGCTTTCTCCACCACGCGCACATCCTCCATGCCGCCATAAACCTTGTTGGTCGAGGCATAGATCACCACCGGCTTGCGTTCATTGAGGCGCGCTGCCTCGAGCACGTTGAACGTGCCCCCGGCATTGATCTCGAAGTCTTCGCGCGGCTTGACCACGGAGGTGGTCACGGCGACCTGTGCTGCCAGGTGGATGATGACGTCCGCTTCACGGGCAGACACGGCCAGCAAACCTGCGTCCCGAATGTCGCCGACCACCAGCTTGAACGCTGATTCCCCGAAGGTTTCTTTCAGCCAGGCGAGGTTGCGCGGTGCGCCGGCGCGGCTGAGGTTGTCGTAGATGGTAACCTTCTCGCCGCGCTTGAGCAGCCGGTGGACGTAGTTCGAGCCGATGAAGCCGGCCCCTCCGGTGATGAAATAATTAACCGACATGGTCCCTCCCCGTTTCCTCGGAAGTCTGCTCCGAGGGAGATAATTCCTTTGAGCGGTTGGACAGCCTGCCGTACATTCCCATCAGGCTCTCGCCGTCTTTTGCGAATCCGTAGAAACCGAAAATGCTGGAAATGATAATGTGGAAGAAGTGCAGCAGGATGGCGTACGCCAGCGCAGTAGCCGGGGGAACGCCTAGAA
Organism: uncultured Chloroflexia bacterium; assembly: GCA_963774975.1. Taxonomy (GTDB): domain Bacteria; phylum Chloroflexota; class Anaerolineae; order Anaerolineales; family Villigracilaceae; genus JBGPQJ01. The sequence continues at coordinate 91,277 of CAVZGY010000014.1, read as the reverse complement.
TGACCAGCGCCGCGACAATGGCACCTTCGAACACTCCCAGCGCGGCTGGCGCGGAGGGCAGCGCCACTCCAAATGATGCAATACCGATGACGAACAACGCCCACCAAAAAGGCGCATCCGGGACGAAGCCGCGCAGCAAAACCCAATAGTTGGTGACGCCGAACGCCCACGCCAGCCCCATCCAGCCAAAGGTCAGGGCGGTGCCGCGAACACTCGTCAGCGCGGAAAGGCCGTCCAGCAGGGAGTCGAATACCGGAAGAAGGTATTTTTTTACAAGGCTGACCCGCCTGGCGATACGCTCCACCCATCCATGCAAGGGGGTGCGCAGGCGCGCCATCACAGCCAGCGAAAGGAGACCAATCGCCACAACGGTCAACGTGGTGTAGGCCACAGGTTCGACCCAATCCATCTCCACCACGCGAGGCAGGACGAGGATGGTCAGCGCAGCTGCCAACGCCAGGTCGATCACCCGTTCGATGATGATGGTCGAGAGCACATGAAACATGCTGACGTTGATCTTGCGACCCAGCAGGAACGCACGGCCGAGTTCACCGAGCCGCAGCGGGAGCAGGTTATTCAAAAGGTAACCCTGCATCATGGCGATGTAGGATTGCGGGAAAGTCGGTCGGTTTTCAAGAAGCGTCCGCGAAGCCATCGCCCGGCTGGAAGTGGAGGCGAGGTAGAGCGCCACAAAGAAGGGAACAACCTTCCAGTCGAGGGTGGTGAATGCCAGCACGACCGCGCGCCAGTCCACCAGGTAGAAAAGTGCAGCAATGGCGATCAGGCTGACGAGGACTCCCGGCAGCCAGCGGCGCGCATCACGCAGGGGGAGGCGGTGGTCATAGAGATTCGGGCAGAAAACATCCGCCCTACTTCTTCTCCTCTTCGAGACGGAGTACCGCCATGAATGCATCCTGCGGAATCTCGACATTACCGACCATCTTGAGACGCCGTTTGCCCTTCTTCTGCTTCTCGAGCAGTTTCTTCTTGCGGGTGATGTCGCCGCCGTAACATTTGGCGAGCACGTCCTTGCGCAACGCCTTGACATTGGCACGGCTGATCATACGTCCGCCCGCGGAGGCCTGGATGGCGACATCGAACAACTGGCGCGGGATGATGCCTCTTAGCTTGGTGATGAGCGATTGCCCCTTATGGTAGGCGTCCTTGCTGTGAACGATGGCCGCCAGCGCGTCGACCGGCTCGCCATTGACCAGGATCTCCAGTTTTTGCAGCTCATCGGGGCGGTACTCTGCAAATTGGTAATCGAGCGAGGCATAGCCCTTGGTGCGCGATTTCAGCGCGTCGAAGAAATCCACGATCAACTCTGCCAATGGGATTTCATAATTGAGCTGCACGCGGTGCGGGGCGGGATATTCCTGACCTTTGAAGATTCCGCGCCGGCTGATGGTCAGGTCCATGATCGTGCCATAGTAATCGGTCGGGGTGATGATCTCGATGTTCATCCACGGTTCGCGGATCTCGGCCACCAGCCCCTCGTCGGGGAGTTGAGCCGGTGAATCGACGGGAATCACCTCGCCTGAAAGCATGACCACTTCATATTCCACCGAAGGGGCCGTGAACAGGACATCCAGGTCATACTCCCGTTCGAGCCGCTCCTGGATGATCTCCATGTGGAAGAGTCCAAGAAAGCCGGCGCGGAAGCCGAAGCCGAGCGCCTGGGAGGTCTCAGGTGCATACACCAGCGAAGCATCATTTAACTGAAGCTTCTCCAGCGCATCACGCAGGTTGCCGTGGTCGTCCGCATCAACAGGATAGATGCCGGCAAACACCATCGGTTTGGGATGGCGGTAACCGGGCAGCGGATCCGCCGCCGGGCTGGCCGCCAGGGTGAGCGTGTCGCCCACGCGGGCATCGTGGACAGTCTTCAAGCCGGTCGCCACATAACCCACCTCGCCGGCGGTCAGCGTCTCGACCGGTTTCATCATCGGTGCGAAGATGCCCACCTCGATGGGCTTGACATCCACCTTGGTGGTCATCAAGCGGACGGTGTTCGGTGGCCTTGAATTGCCCTTCCATCACACGCAGATAACAGATCACCCCTTTGTAAGAGTCGTAGTGCGAATCGAACACGAGCGCGCGCAGGGGCAGGGACGGGTCCCCCGTCGGCGGCGGGACTTTCTGCACGACCGCTTCCAGCACCTGCTCCACGTTGAGTCCCGCCTTGGCGGAGATCTGGATAATCGTCCTCGGCTTTTCCACCCAGCAGGGCAGCGATATCCTCCGCCACCTCGTCGGGCCGGGCGGAGGGCAGGTCGATCTTGTTGATGACCGGGATGATCACCAGGTCGGCGTCCAGTGCGGAATACAGGTTGGCAAGCGTCTGGGCTTCGATGCCCTGGGTGGCATCCACTACGAGAATAGCGCCTTCGCAGGCGTTCAGGGCGCGGCTGACTTCGTAGCCGAAGTCCACGTGGCCGGGAGTGTCGATCAGGTTGAGCTCGTACTCGTTCCCGTCAGAGGCTGTGTAACGCATGCGCACCGCCGAGGCCTTGATCGTCACGCCTTTTTCCCGTTCCAGTTCCATCGAGTCGAGGATCTGCTCGGTGGTGTCGCGGTCGGGGACGGTGCCGGTCAGGTGCAGCAGGCGGTCTGCCAGTGTGGATTTGCCGTGGTCGATGTGGGCGATGATGCAGAAATTGCGGATATTTTCGGACATGGTCGGCAAAAGTATAACCGATTCTAATAGTCTTATTTGAACCAATCCAAGCTGTTAAGCCGCTGAATTCATCCTGCCAGCGCGGTTTGGATGGCATCTTCGAGAGAAATGCTTTCTCCCGATCATCGTCAGCCACGCCAGAAACTCCACGTTGCCTTTGGGTCCCAACAGCGGGCTGCGGAGAAGCCCACGCACGACGAATCCGTTCTCCTGTGCAAAAACGAGCACATCCTCCAACACGCGTTGGTGTACTTCCGAGTCGCGGATCACCCCGTCGCCTTTGGCCGATTCCTTGCGGCCGGCCTCGAATTGCGGCTTGATGAGGGTGATGATATTTTCGCCCCACTCCTTGACAACAGGCAGCAACACTTTCAGCGAAATAAAGGAAGCGTCAATCGTCACGAGGCTCACCGGTTCCGGCAGCGACTCGACGTAACGTGCATTCGTCCCTTCCATTACAACCACTCGCGGATCGGAGCGCAATTTCCAGTGCAGGATGCCCTTGCCCACGTCGATGGTATATACTTTCGCCGCTCCATGTTGAAGCAGGCAATCCGTAAATCCCCCGGTCGACGAGCCTACATCCGCACACACGCAGCCGGTAACATCCACCGGCCAGACCAGGAAGGCGGCCTCCAGTTTATCTCCGCCGCGCGAGACGAAACGTGGCCCTGTATCCACTTCCAATACAGAATCATTGGATATGGCTGTGGCAGGTTTACACACGACCTGTCCGTTCACTCTCACCTGACCGGCCATGATCAACCTTTGAGCGAGCGAACGGCTTTCAGATAGACCGCGTTCCACCATCAATAAATCCAGACGAGTTTTCGGCATATCTTCATTCTACCAAACAGCACTATAAAGCCCCTTGCTTTAGGAAGAGGATACATGATGAAAAGCTTGACATTATAGAACGTGCGTGCTATACAAGAGGCGCAACACGAAAAGACGATTAAAAATGAAAACCTTCAAGTACCGCCTGCGCCCCTCCAAAAACCAACGCACCCAACTGATCCATACGCTGGAAGTGTGCCGTTGGGTCTACAACAAGACGCTTGCCACCCGTAAAATAGCCTGGGAGCAGGAAGGAAAGCCGTTTTCGCTGTACGACACGAATAAACTGCTCACTGTTTGGAAGCGGAACCACCCTGAATTGAAAGGCACGCATTCTCAAGTTTTGCAGAATGTCCAGGAGCGCGTTGATCTGGCGTTCAGGGCGTTTTTTCGCAGGTTGCAGGCGGGTGAAAAGCCAGGCTATCCACGTTTTCGAGGTTATGGTCGATACGATAGCTTCACCTTCAAACAGTCTGGTTTTGAGCTAGGGGACAACGGGTTGCGGCTTTCCAAAATTGGGACAGTGAAGATCCTTCTGCATCGTCCTGTAGCAGGCAGGATCAAAACGCTCACCATCCAACGAGATGTTATTGGTAATTGGTATGCCTGTTTCGTGTGTGAAGTCGAACCTGAACCCTTGCTGGTCAATGATTTAGCGGTGGGTGTGGACATGGGAATTGAGAGTTATGCAACGCTTTCCACAGGTGAGAAAGTTCCTAATCCCCGCTTCTTCCGCAGTAATGAAAAAGACCTGGCCAAAGCCCAACGAAAGCTCTCGAAAGCCGGGCAGAGTACCCTGGAACTGATGCTACGTCGCAGAGTCGTGCAGCACATCCACCAGCGCATTGCCAACCGCCGGAAAGATTTCGCTCACCAACTGAGTCGTGAATGGGTGGACAGTTTCGGCAAGATCGTTTTTGAAAAGCTGGCTGAAAAGAACATGCTTCGAAACCATTATTTGGCGAAAAGCATCTCGGATGCGGCCTGGAATCAACTGATCGCGTACACCACGTACAAAGCTGAGAACGCTGGTCGGGTGGTCGTGACGGTTGATCCACGCAACACATCCAGGCAATGCTCCTGCTGTGGAACGATGGTTGAGAAATCTTTGTCCGTCCGAGTTCATACGTGTCCCATCTGCGGTCTCAGCATGGATAGAGATCAAAATGCTGCGATTAATATATTGGGATTGGGGCTACAATCCCTGGGCATCGCCCACGAAGCCCCTGCCTCTAGGCATGGGGAGTAGTCACAGTTAAAATAGACTCATGTTTCGAGCGCTCATCAAATCCATGCGGCTGCGGCAGTGGACGAAGAATATCATCGTCTACGCGGCGCTGGTCTTCGACCAGCAATTCTTCAACCTGGATGCATTTCTACGCACCACAGCGGGTTTCATCTTATTCTGTCTCGTTTCCAGCGCTGTTTACATCTTCAACGACCTTGCTGACGTTGAATCAGACCAGCAGCACCCGGTCAAGAAGAACCGCCCGATTGCCTCGGGCAAGCTGCCTCTTCCGGTGGCATGGACAGCGGGCATTGCGCTGGTCGTGATTTCGCTACCGTTGGGTTACATCCTCTCTCCGGAGTTCTTTGTTGTACTGCTTGTTTATTTCCTGCTCATCGTGGCGTATTCGTTGTGGCTCAAGCACTTCGCCATTCTCGACGTGCTGGTCATCGCCGCCGGCTTTGTTCTGCGCGTGCATGCCGGTGTGACACTCATCACCGTCGAACGATTTTCGCCTTGGCTGTACGTGCTGACCACGTTGTTTGCTCTTTATATCGGCTTTGGCAAACGCCGCTCGGAACTGGCGCTGCTGACACACGGCGCAGGTGCGCATCGCAAGGTGCTGGACGGATACACCCTGCCGCTGCTTGACCAGTACATCACCATCGTCTCCGGCACGACCATCGTGGTGTATGCGCTGTACACCTTCTTCGCGCCCAATGTCCCTGCCAATCACACCATGATGTTGACCATCCCCTTCGTCATGTATGGCATCTTTCGTTACCTCTACCTGATCCAGGTGACGCATGCGGCTGGCGCACCGGAGGAAGTGCTGCTCTCGGACCGACCACTGCAAGCGACGGTTGTCCTGTGGGGGCTGGCGGTGATGGCGGTCTTTTACCTGACATGACCACCGCGTCTGCGCCCGGAAAGATCATCCTGTTCGGTGAACATGCTGTCGTCTACGGCCGGCCAGCGATCGCGGCGCCGGTGACCCAGGTGCATGCCGATGTGGAGGTGACGGACTCGCGCCAGCCCGGAATCTGGATCGACGCGCCGGACATTTCCCTGCATGCCGAACTGGGTACGCTGCCCGATTCCCACCCTTTGTCTGTCCTTATCATCGGCACATTAAAAGCGGTGGGGATCACTTACAAACTTCCCCTGACCATTCACATCCACTCGACCATCCCCGTTGCATCAGGATTAGGCTCCGGCGCGGCGGTCTCGGTGGCGATTGCCCGGGCGTTGTCCGCTCACTTGGGGCTGCCTCTGTCGGATGACCAGGTGAGTCAACTGGCTTACGGCACAGAAGCGCTCTACCACGGCACGCCGTCCGGCATCGACAATACCGTGGTCACCTACGGTTGCCCGGTTTATTTCGTGAAGGGACAGTCAATCGAGACTCTGCGGGTGGGCGCGCCGTTCACCATTGTGATTGGTGACACCGGTGTTCCTGCACCGACCAAGGAATCAGTTGCGGATGTACGGCGTCTCTGGGAGAGAGAAATTCCTCATTGGGAGAAGATCTTTGACCAGGTAGGAGACCTCGCAACACGTGCCCGCGTCGCTATCGAGGCAGGAGCTGCACCCCTGTTGGGGGATTTGATGAACCAGAATCATGAGTTGCTTCAGACTATGACCGTCTCCAGCCCGGAGCTGGACCGGCTGGTGCACGTGGCGCGCAGCACAGGAGCGCTGGGCGCCAAGCTCAGCGGAGGTGGTCGCGGCGGCAACATGATCGCGCTGGTCAAGCCGGACCGGGCGGAGATTATCGCTAATGCGCTGCGCACGGTCGGGGCGAAGAACACGATTATCACCACGGTGCAATAAAAAAACTGGAGCGTTTGCTCCAGTTTTAATTTTGGAATCTTCATCTATTCCTTCCGAACCGGATTACTCAACACTCCCAGACCGTCGATGTCCACTTCTACTACATCCCCATCATGGAGCGGACCCACCCCTGCAGGTGTTCCTGTGAAGATCAAATCGCCCGGCTCGAGCGTCATCACGGACGAGATGAACGCCACCAGCTTGCCCACGTTGAAGACCATGTCGCGGGTGGAGGCCATCTGGCGGGGCTGTCCGCTGACCTTGCAGGAGATGAGCGCGTCGGTGATGTCGAATTCCGTGTCGATCCACGGGCCGAAGGAGCAGAAGGTGTCGAATCCCTTGGCGCGGGTCCACTGCCCGTCAGATTTCTGCAGGTCCCGGGCGGTGATGTCGTTGCCGATGGTATAGCCGAGAATGTGATCCCTGGCCTGGTCGGGCGGGATGTTGCGTCCGCGTTTGCCGATGACCGCCACCAGTTCGGCCTCGTGCTCCACCTGCTTCGACTGCGGCGGCAGGATGATGGTATCGCCGGGATTGATGATGGACGACGGCGGTTTCATGAAGATCAGCGGCACCTGTGGGACTTCGTTGCCCAATTCCTTGGCGTGTTCGGTGTAATTCCTCCCGATGCAGACGATCTTGCTTGGCTGCGAAGGAGCCAGCAGTTTGACCGACTCGAGCGGGATTTCCGCCTCGAGCCGGCGGTACTCTCCAAAGATATTCCCTTCAATATCCCCAACCTTGTTTTCGAAGACCCACCCATAGGCAGGTTCTTCGTTCTTGTAAACATAACGAACAATGCGCATGTGACCCTCCCGGAAATTATTGATTTGAGTTTAACACATTTTCAATTCGGGTATAATATCCCTCTCTTGGGCGCTTAGCTCAGTTGGTTAGAGCGTCTCGCTTACACCGAGAAGGTCAGGGGTTCGAGTCCCTTAGCGCCCACTCACGAAATGCGCCCACAATTGAATAGCCCTTTGGGGTGCTTCCCCTGTAGGGGACACGTAGCTCAGTTATTAGAGCACCTCGCTTACGCCGAGAATGCCTGGGGTTCGTAGTCCCCTGCGGCACTTGCACCTGCGCTGCAAGTACAGGTGAGCGCTCTGGGATTGCGAAGCAATCACAGAGTTAGTGCCCACCAAAATTTCAGGAGCGGCTTCTGCCGCTCCCTTTTAATCAAATATCTTCTTTCAGGATTTTTTCGAACGTCTCCACCAAAAAATCAGCATTCGATTCATCAAACGGCATCGGCGGGCGGATCTTGACCACGTTGTGATAGGGTCCGTCCGTACCGAGCAGGATGCCGTGGTCGCGCAGGCGATTGACGACAAACGAGGCTTCCTCCGCCGCAGGCTCCAGCGTGATGCGGTCGCGCACCAACTCCACGCCCAGGAATAATCCCGAGCCGCGCACATCTCCCACGAGCGGATACCTTTCCACGAATGGCTTCAATCCCGCCAGCATCCGCTCGCCGACCCTGAGGGCATGTTCCTGCAAGCCTTCGTCGCGGACGACGTCCAGCACCTCGAGGCCGATGGCGCAGGAGACGGGGTTGCCGCCGAAGGTGCTGAAGAACTCCATGCCGTTGTTGAACGCGTCCGCGATAGCCGGGGTGGTGATGACCGCCCCGATGGGATGACCGTTGCCGATCGGCTTGCCCAGCACGACGATGTCGGGCACAACATTCTGAAGCTCGAATCCCCAGAAATGTGTGCCAATGCGCCCAAAGCCGGTCTGGACCTCGTCGGCGATGCACACGCCACCTGCCTCGTGGACGTGGCGATAAGACTTCAGCCAGATACCCCGGCGGGAAGATGATCTGCCCGCCCACGCTGGGCAGCGATTCGGCGATGAAGCCGGACAAGCCGCGACCTTGCTTATTGATGCGCCTGATTGCATCGGCGACATGTTGGGCGTATTTGAATCCAGCCTGCGGGTCATCACGTTTGTAAACTCCGCGGTAATCATCCGGGATGGGAACGGCATGCACCCAATCGGGCGGACCCGTCCCGCCGGGACCGTTGTGCTTGTAGGGACTGATGTCGATCAGCGTGGTGGTGTTGCCGTGATAGGCCGCCTCCAGCACAATCAAGTCGCGCTGACCGGTGTACGTCCGCGCGAGGCGCAGCGCCAGTTCGTTGGCTTCACTCCCCGAGTTGACGAAGAAGCACACACTGAGCGGCTCCGGCAGCAGGGAGGTCAATCTTTCGGCATAACGGTTGATGAAGTCGTGCAGGTAGCGTGTGTTGGTGTTCAGCACGCCCATTTGCTGCCGACCAGCCTCCACCACGCGCGGGTGTGAATGCCCGACGTGCGCCACGTTGTTGTATGCGTCGAGGTAGCGGCGGCCTTCGTCGTCGAAGAGATATTGCTTCCAGCCGCGCACGATCTTGACCGGTTCGCGGTAGGCGATGCTCAGGTTGCGGCCGAGGATTTGCTTGCGTATGGAGAGAGTCTCGGCTTTGACAAGTGCTTTTGGTGGAAATGCCTGAGCCGGGATGCCAAGGATCAAATTCGGATCGGGGCATAGGCTCATCCATACTTCCCGCTGACTCGGACGTGCCACGCCGGGGAAATCCGTGCCGAGGTCGAGCAGGTCGGTGATGACCTGGAAATGCAGGTGCGGAGTCCAGCCGCCGTTGACGTCGGCGCTGCCGATCGCCGCCAACCGTTGTCCCTTGAGGATGGCATCCCCGACTTTCAGTGCAGGCAGCGATTCCCTGTCCAGGTGACCGTACAATGTGTAAAAGACGTCGCTGCTGCCGGTCTGATGTTGAAGTATGATGACCGGACCGTAATCCTGCAGGGCGGCATTGTCAGCAAACTCGAAGACCGTCCCGTCCAGCGGAGCATAGACGGCTGCCCCTGCCTCGGTGAACAGGTCAATGCCGAGGTGGATGGTGCGGGTTTCGTCGGTCGGACGGCTGCCGGTGGCGAAAGCCGGCGAGGTGTACAGGTAGCGCGCCTCGTCGTATTGCCCGACCGCGACTTTTGCGCCTGTGTGTTGGATGGCCTCCGCAATACGCGGCGTCAGCAATGCCTCTTCGTTTTGAGCTGGGTCCGAGCTGAGCAGCGGACTGCCCATGCCCAAGTCGAGAACGGTGACCGGGTTGGTGCGGACGTCCGTTTCGAGCACGGGGCCGAATTCATCGGTGTGCTCACCCAGCCACCGGGTAATCGTCGGGCTGCTGCGGACAGGCGCCAGCCCGCAGGCTTCGCGGAATACCGCTTCCGCCAGGCGCGAGGGGATTTTCATCAGTTCCGGCAGGCTGTTGCGGATGGGTCCCTGGCTGATTCCCAGGTAATCATTTTCAGGCTGCCGGCTCTGCTGCTCGGCGGCAATGGCAACGCTGGTGCACAGGCGCAGAGTTACCAGCCCGAACAGGGCGGTGATTTCATCTTCGAATAACGGGAAGGCTGCATGGTATCCGCGTGTGATCTGCGCCGCAATGGCCAAAGGATCAGGCTGGTCGAGGATGGTGTAGGCGATGGTCAGCGCCAGGTCGCTGACCGTGTAGCTGTAAACCATGTCACCGAAATCGATCAACCCGACGACATTCTGGTTTCGGGAATACAGGTCCGAGCCGCCGCCGACCAGGATGTTGTAATCGTTGGCGTCGTTGTGGATGACGCTGGTGCGCAGCCGCGGCAGGAGGGGAGCCAGGTCCTTCTCGAAATTTTCCGCGAACGCTTTCACCCAGTCGCGAAGCTGTGCATCGGTGATCAAGTCCCCGTTCTGGCGGATGATCTTCATCCCGTTGGCGAGGTCCCAGTGGAAATCGCGGTGCAGTGCGGGATGATCGAATCCCTGCAAGGCGACGTCCACCAGCCCGACTTTGGCGCCGAGGTCGTGAAGCAAGGCCGGGGAGCGGCGCATAACCCTGCTCAGCGGCGTGCCGGGGAGGTAGGTGACCAATCGGGTGAAGTGACGCTCTCCTTTTGGGGATTTCACCGGGAGGATGTCTTCGCCATTCTTCGCAGGGACGACACGCGAACACAGGTCGATGCGCGTGGATAGATGAGCCATCGCCGCATTCTGCGCCTCGAGCATGGAGCGCTCCTCGGTCGCGTTGGCCAGCTTGAGCACGAATTTTTCCCCGGCGGCAGTCTCCAGCAGGAAGTTCTGGTCGCGCTCGCTGGGCAGGCGGGTGGCGGCCGCTTCGAGGCCGTATAGGTCCTTTGCGATTCTCCGTGCTGACTCTAAATCGAAGTTGGGGGCATGCTCGACGATGGACATGGCTTTCTCCCGTATGATGCTTAATTGTACATCGTCATGATGTTATTGCCTTTACCAGTGCCGAAGGCAATGACATGTAAATGCAATTTCTCACTTGTCCCTATCGTCAATTTGTCCTACAATTCACCTGTTTGTTTTTGCTCCCACAATACCCTGTACCCAGGAGATTTCAATGTCAGATTACCTTTTCCGCGGCAGCCTGAAGGACCTCGATTCCGACGTTTACCGGTTGACCCAGCTCGAGGCCGAACGGCAGGCACGCAAGTTGATTCTGATCGCATCCGAGAGCCAGGCGCCCCTGGCCGTGCGCGACGCGATGGGTTCCGCCTTCCAAAACATCTACGCCGAGGGCTACCCCGATGACGAACTTCGCTCAATGGTGGAAGAAGACATCCTTGACTATCCCGCCCGGCTGGCGGAGTACCGCCGCCATAGTGACCCGCGTTACTACAAGGGTGTGGAATATGCCGACCTGATCGAATCGCTGGCCTGCCGCCGAGCCGCCGAGGCCTTTGCCGCCAACGGCTTCAGCGCGGACAAAATCTTCGTCAACGTGCAGGCGCATTCGGGCGGACCTGCCAACAACGCGGTGTATCAGGCTTTGCTCACCCTCGGCGACACCGTGATGGGACTCAACCTGCTGCACGGCGGACATCTCTCGCACGGCTCGTCGGTCCATCGCAGCGGCAAATGGTACAAGGCGGTGCATTACACCGTGGATGAGAACGAAAAACTGGATTACGACAAAATCCGTATGTTGGCGCTTGAGACCAAACCTAAACTCATCATTGCCGGTTACTCCTCCTACTCATGGATTCCCGACTGGAAGAAATTCCGTGCGATCTCGGACGAGGTCGGCGCATACTTCCTGGCGGACATCTCGCACATCGGCGGGCTGGTGGCAGCGGGCGTTGTCCCCTCGCCGATCGGACATGCCCACGTGACCATGTCCACCACGCACAAGTCGCTGGACGGCCCGCGCGGCGCGGTGCTGTTGACCACCGACCCGGCCATCGCCAGGAAAATCGACAGGGGTGTGTTCCCCGGCGAGCAGGGCGGCCCGCACGTGCACACCTTTGCCGCGCTGGCGGTGACGTTCAAGCTGGCGCAGACGCCCACCTTCAAGAAACTGCAGGCACAGACCCTGAAGAACGCCAAGGCGATGGCCGACCAGTTCAAGAAGCGCGGACTGCGCGTCCCGTTCGGAGGCACGGACAGCCACCTCGTCAACGTGGACGTGACCTCGGTCAAAGGAGAGGATGGGACGAAACTGAGCGGCGACCAGGCGGCGCGCATCCTCGACCTCGTGGGCGTCGTCGTCAATCGCAACACCATCCCCGGTGACAAAAACTCTGCCGACCCGAGCGGCATCCGCCTCGGCACGCCGTGGATCACGCAGCGCGGATTCAACGAAAAAACCACGCGCGAGCTGGTTGATGTGATGGCCGACGTGCTGCTGGCCTGCGCGCCGCACCGCGTGGACACCCCGCACAAGGGACGCGTCCGCCGCGCCAAGGTGGATTTCAACGTGCTCAACGATGCCCGGCTCAAGGTGCGCAAGCTGGCTGAGAAGGCGGGAGTCGATTTCAAGGTCAAGCCAAGCGGGTATCCGCATTTCTTTTTTATCGATGACAAGTCCACTTCCGGAGTTTTTGAGTTAAGCGGACCTCGCGTGCGGCAGATGCTGGATTATGCCGTATCGTCCGATCTATCAGCGTTGAAGAAGGGTCAGTCACAGGCGACATCTATTTCCACGCCACATGGCACAGTCAAAGGCACGCTGGTCAAGGTGAACGACCAGACCTATCAGTTGCAAATTCCCGCAGCAAAAGCCGGCCTGGTGGGGACGTGGCTGCGCGACCTGTCGGACGGGTACACCTCGTTCAACCTCGACGGCCAGAAGGATTTCTCTGCCTCGCGCATGCCCGGTCCGTTCGTTGTTGTCGGGGCGACGAAACCCTCACCCCGGCCCTCTCCCATCGGGCGAGGGGGAAATACGGGCGTGGACAAACCCTGGTTCATCGGCGACCGGGCTGGAGGGTTGCACGTCTCGCCCCCGCCGCCGTTCAAATGGGTGGAGCCTGTAGGAGCGGCCGATCATCCGCAATTACACACCCGCCTGCATGAGGCGCACAAAGTCGATGGGCGCGAAGATGGTCCCGTTCGCCGGCTGGGACATGCCAGTCTGGTACACGTCCGTCGTGGAGGAGCATCTCGCCACGCGCGGGGCGGCGGGGCTGTTCGACGTCAGCCACATGGGCGTGTACGAAGTGAAGGGACCGGACGCGGCCTCGTTCCTCGATTCGATCTGCGCCAACGACTGCGGCGGATTGCAGCCCGGCGAGAGCCTGTACAGCCAGTTCCTCACCCCCGACGCGGATGTCATCGACGACACGCTGGTCTACCGCCGCGCCTTGGACAAGTACCTGGTGGTGGTCAACGCCTCCAACGACGACAAGGACCGCACGTGGTTCCTGTCGGTGCGCGATGGAAAAGTCAAGATCGACAATAAAAAACCCTGGGCGCGGACCTACGGCTACGAAGCCGAGATCCGCAACCTGCGCGACCCGAAATCGGGCAAGGATATGCGGGTGGACATCGCCCTGCAGGGACCGAAGAGCCGCGACATCCTGCTGGCGATGGGTGTGGATGACAAGACTCGCGCCAGGATTATACGTCTGAAAAGAACAGAGTTGTGTGACGCGGTCGTCGGCGGTTTCGACCTGATCGTCTCGCGCACCGGCTACACGGGCGAGAAGATGGCCTTCGAGCTGTTCGTGCACCCCGACCGTGCCGTGGACTTCTGGAACGCGGTACTGAAGGTAGGCGAGCCGTTCGGCGTCAAGGCGATCGGTCTGGGCGCGCGCGATTCCCTGCGGACGGAAGCCGGCCTGCCGTTGTACGGTCACGAGATGGGACTCGGCTCCGGCAAGTTCGGCACGCGCGACCTGGGCGTGGCGGAAGGCGGATTCGGCTCGTACGTCAAGCCGTACAAGCCGTGGTTCATCGGGCGCGAGGCGTACCTTGCGCGTGAGAAGGAGCGCAAGGGCGTGGTGGTGCGCTTCCGCTTCGACGACCAGCGCGTGCGCATGGCGCACAACGGCGACCCGGTGGTCGACAAGGACGGAAAGTCCATTGGTTGGGTGACCTCCTGCGCCGTGGACGCCGAACGCTTCCTGACGGGTCAGGCCTATCTGGAGAACGCCTACACAGCTGTGGACACCCCGATCTTCATCCACCAGGGCGGCGTCATGGACCGCCCGCCGACAGCGGCCAAAATGGTGAGCAGGTTCCCGAAGGGATAGGTATTACTCTACAAATTGCAGCATTGGGATTGTTGCTAACAACGAATTCCAGTGCCGCTTGTTTTTGGAAAAAAAACAAGAGAATATGCTCGATTTAAGACTACCTTCCGAAGTTGCGAAAAATTATACAAGTCCAGCCCAACGGATTAGGGTTATGACAGAATATTGGGTTCTAAATTCTGCATTTTGCCCTAATTGCGGAACCAGCTTGAGCCACTTTGAAAATAATAAGCCAGTTGCTGATTTCTACTGCAAGAGTTGTAAGGAGGAGTACGAATTAAAGTCCAAGAATGGCAATATAGGTAAAAAGATAGTTGATGGTGCTTATTCTGCGATGATTGATCGGCTCGAATCAGAAAACAATCCGAATTTCTTCTTTCTGTCCTATGAAAAAGCTTCCCTCGCCATCAAGAACTTCCTTACAATCCCTAAATATTTCTTTGTTCCTGGCATTATTGAAGAAAGAAACGCATTAGGACCAGCCGCAAGAAGAGCAGGCTGGGTCGGTTGTAACATTATGATGAAAGATGTGCCAGAACTCGGAAAGATTTATTATGTCCAGAATGGCAGAATAATTGAAAAGAATGAAGTTCTAAATAAATGGAATAACACTGAATTTATAAAAGGCGCCCGTAATATTGAAACAAAAGGCTGGCTACTTGATGTATTGCTGTGTGTTGAAAAAATTAAAAAGCAAGAGTTTTCCCTGGACGAAGTTTACAGATTCGAATCGTATCTGCAATCCAAGCACCCTTTGAACAACAACATCAAGGCAAAAATTAGGCAACAGTTGCAGTTTCTGCGAGATAGAAACATAATTGATTTTATTGGTCGTGGAAAGTATAGCTTGCATATCCACTGAAATGATAAACAGAGAAAGTGAGGTGCTATGCAAAGATATGCCGTTAATCAAATAGACCGTGTTACCTATCAAGTTGTCGATTTGCAATTCAAAAGAGAGATTTGTGTCTGCTCGGAGTTTGATGAGACTAAAGATGCAAAGAAACGCGCTGACTCAATTGCGTTGCTGCTCAATAATAACGAGCGCGAGAACCTTTAGGTTTTCCCGGTTTTTCATCCCTCGCTTATAGATGCCTTCACAAGCATCCCCAATCCCAATAGGACATTAATGTCAAGGAGTAGGGTGGGGTCGTCCTCCGCTCCCTGCCCGGCTTTCTCGATGGCGGCGCGCAGGCGAGTCCTGCCGTCCAACCTTCGAATCACTTCCGCGGTGAACGGAGAGATACCGACCGTAAAATTAAGTCCAGTCGTGGTGAAAGCCTCCAGACGGCCTGTGTTCTCTATCGAACGGATGTCCATGTCCACCGGGATGAGCGCTGTATCCAACAGCGCCTCGTTGTCCGGCAGGCTGGCCAGAAAGTCCTGTGTCTCGAACATCCGCGCGAGCTGTTCCCCGGCAGGAGATTCATTTTGGCTCTTTCTCACGCTGGCTGAACAGACCCAGTTCTGCTCGCAGGTACGGCGCCTCAGCATGATGTCTCCCAGCGCGATTCGTTCGATGCCTCGATCAAGAAAAAACTGAAGCCAGGCATCTTTTGCTTTTGCATACTTGCGTTTGTCTTTTTTAAGCAGGCTGTCGTGACTCAGCCACCAGTCTGCATAGCCCTCCGAGTCGAGGGACCCATTGTGGATCAGCCAGGCGTCCATGCCTAAATCTTCAAGGGTCGTTTCCACAGGCTCCGACCACGAATCATCTTTTCCGCGGACCCAGTTGGAAATCAGTTGGGCATATCCGCCCTCGGTCAGGTAAGCCGGGATTTCACGGATCAACTGGTGCAGGTACGCGTCTCCCTGCGAATTGCGGTATACCAGTTTCTCCTCCGGTGAGATGATGTAAGGCAGGTTGGCTATGATCAAGTCAAAACGACGCCCCTGTACCGGTTCCAGGTAACTGCCATCGAGCACCTCGATATTGGATATCCCGTTCAGGTCCGCATTCAAGCGTGTCATGGCCAGCGCCCGAGGGTTGATGTCGGTTGCTGTGACACGGGTGCAATGCTGGGCTGTGAGCAGGGCTTGAAGGCCGCAGCCGCAGCCGAGGTCGAGTGCAGATTGAACCGGCCTGCGGATGGTTATCTCCGACAGGTGTTTCCCGGACGGCCCTACCGGCAGGACACAATCTTCAGCATGTTCGTGATGACGAAAATCTGAAAAGAATATCAACCCCTGGTAACTCTGAGCCTGCAGCAGGCTCTGCACCAGATTGCCGTCCTGGTGCAAAAGGCCTGAATGGATTAACTCGTCCAACTTCAGCGGTGAAAAGACGCGCGCAGCCTCGTTGAATGTGACTGCCTCAGCGTGGACGAATAAGCGTTTTAATGTAGTCAGGGCGGGGTCCTCGCCGGGGGAGTCTTCCTTCGAAGAGGAGATGAAACCGCTGGTCTGGAATACCTTCTGGAGCGCGGCGGCTGTCTCAGGAGAAAGCTGAGGAACAGGAAAAACGGACAGCCGGTTCAAACCGGCTGTCCGCACTTTGAAAGTCAGTGCCTTCAGTCTCGAGAACGCGTTTCTGATGGAAAACGGCCTGGATCGCATGCTCAAAGTCCACCTTTTCTTCAAGTAGTATACAGTTTCCGCGGATGCTGGGAGGCAACAGGCACTAATGAACGCGACTCGCCTGCCGTTTTTGGTGACGGTATAATATCCTGCGGAACTTTTTGGTGTTCTTAAGCGTCAGGGTACTAAATTTTATAAATAGGAGACACTCATGTTTACCCGTCGTTTCACCTTTCTTATCCTCTTATCCGCCCTGCTGGCAGCTTGCGCACCCCGGCCTGCGCCTGCCCCGACCGACGTACCCGTCCCTGAGGCAACCGCCACCGAAGCGCCTATTGTCAGCACACTGCCCGTCCAACCGACAGCGCAGCCCACGCCCGAGGGTCCTTCCGCGAACAGCGCCTGGGCCGAGTACCGCGATCCGCGCTTCGGGATTGGTCTGGCGTATCCGTGCTGGTGGGTGATGTATCCCATGCCTGCCGAAGGCATTGGCGGCACGATCAGCCTGCGCAGCTTTGACGAAGACTATTTCCGCGCCAATTCCGTCAAAGGCCAGTGGAAGGACGGCATTGTCCCCGAGGGCGTTTTTGCAGTCGATCTCGGTGTTTTCGAGGGGATTGACCCAGCCGCGTCGAATGCCGAGGCCTACCCGAGAGATCCTGAGACGAGTGCCATTGTCTCATCGGAAGATAAACTCATCGGACAGAACCAGGCCACCATCATTCAATTGCAAAATCTCGTTAACAGTAATGATCCGCTTTTCACGGCCATCCTGTTCCGGCTTGCCCCCGATAAATTGATGATCTTCGTCACCCAGCAGCAGGACCGCCTGGACTCTGCCGGATGCTCAAGGCATTTTGAACTCGCTTTCGCTCTCCCCCGACCAGCCGATTGTGGTCCCCACGACTGAACCGCATCCGCCTCTCATCCCTGCGGCTTGTCTCTCGCAGTAAGATGGTTTGTTGCCAGAAAAAACTCCGAAGCACGCTTCGGAGTTTTTATTTAATTTCTTTCAATTCAAGCGGAAGTTTCGTGTCCAGCGTTGATGTTTTGATGCAATACTTGACAATAGAACAAATGTTCTATATAATGATTGTGAAGATGTTTTTCCGTTCATTGAGTTTGTTTGACAAACTTATTGGTGTGTTGTGTTTGAAAGGGTCCCATGGAAACTAATTCCCCCCGGCTTGAAACCTTATTGCGCGCTTCACTCATCATGCCACGTTATGCTGGAGAAATGCAACTGCCCGACACGATGAGGTTTATCGACGATACCATCACCACCCTTGACGGTCTTTATACACAGCTGGCCCTAGTCGCGCTGGGGGACATCCGGGAAGCGTGCGCTTATGAGCAGGCTGCCCGACAGTATTTGAAGGACTTTTACTATACGGCCATTCATGCCGTGTCTCACAAGAAGATCAACGAGGATTGCTCCATGCCCACCTATGACCATTGCCCTTTTGTTTCGTTGGCGAATCCCCTTTTAAAATTCAACAGGGAATCCCTGGAAAAACATTCCGTTTCGCTCCAGCCGCTCACCTTATCGGCAATAAAAATGGGCTCAATCAACATCGACCTGTTGGGTGTGGGGAAAATTTTGGAGTTTATTGAACATGCCGTCAAACAGCTTCGATGGGAAGCGCGTCATGAGCAGGAGCTGGCAAGGCGGTCCATGCACATGGTGTCACTGGAGGAGCAATTGATGGGCCAAAAGGTGGTCGAGGCGCACCTGACCAATGAGGATAAACGACTGAGCATTGCAAGCCGGAAAATTGAACTGCTCGAAGATATTCACGATCTTGATTTGCCCATGAAACAAAAACGGGCGCTGGTCAGATCCGTAATTGGTAAAGCCGATTTGGTCCGTGTGAACGCAAATGTTAAGATAATAAGAAAACGTCTGCCCGCTGCTCGTGCCATGAAGCCATCGAAGTTGGACCGCCGAGGCAAGGGACAGGGACGGTCACTCCCGCCGTCAACTTGACAGCCGACATGTTGTAATTGCGCCTCGAAAACGGTACGATATGTCCGGGAGGGGAGATGACCGGCGATATCATCATCACCACCGGACTGCTCTACAAAAGTGCTTTGATATTTGCACTGATCGACGCAATCTACGTCCCGCTGCTGGTCTGGCGCGTGAACGTGGACTCGTTCCGCAAGCTGAAGTGGGCGCTGGTCATCTCCGCGGCGCTGGTTTGGTGGGGGATTTGGTCCTGGGCGATCGGCAATTTCTGGGAGACAGTGTATGTGTACGTTTTCCCCGCCTGGTCGCGGACCTGGAATCCTTGGATTGCACTCGTCGCCGGCGGAGTAGGCGCGCTTGGTCTATGGGCAATTTCCTTGCGCATCAAAGGAAAACCTGTCCTAGCCTTTCTGCTTTTAGGCGGAGCATTGGGCAGCCTGACGCACCTCTGGGCGGTCTATCGAGGCGTCGTCACCAAACCGCCCATGCTGCAAGGCGCGTCCCCTCTGGCGGCGGTGATCTTCGCGTTCTTTGAGTACCTGCTTTACTGGTGTGCAATCCTTACCCTGGCAAAAATCTTCGATTGGGTGAGAAAGAAGTTGAACAACAAGTAAGAACCGTAAAGTCAAAGCGGGACGAAACTGTCCCAGATGCTATAATTTGAAAAATTACATTTTATAGGTAGGTCATCATGAAGCAAATACGCATTGCAGTATTCGTAGGTGGTTGGATTATCCTTGCTCTGGCGATTGGTTTTATCTTTCAATTGCCATTTGCAACCGGGATATGGCCTTGGCCAGACGGACGGCTTTCGTACTTGTTCATCGGCTCCATTCTGGCCGCGGTCAGTGCTGCTGCTCTTTGGATCGGATGGACAGGGGAATTAGGCGCGCTTCCCGCCGGTTCGCTCAACATTTCGGTCATCGGGATAACCACGTCGTTTTACTTTTTTCTGCTTGCCTTTCAGCAGGATCGCCAGGAGTTGCTTTCTTTTGGGATCGCATCCCTGTTCATGGCGATTGCAGGCGGCGCTTCGTTCCTGTGGAGCCGCCGAATTCCCCTCAGTGATTCTCGCCCCACGCCCAGGCTCGTGAGGATCTCCTTCGGGGTCTTCATTGCCTCATTGATCCTGGCTGGCTGCGCTTTGATCTTCCGGCTGCCGATCTTCCCCTGGGCTTTGAACCCCGACTCGTCCGTGATCTTTGGATGCATCTTCATAGGGGATGCTTTCTACTTTTTATACGGGCTTTTATATCCCCGCTGGCACAATGCCCTTGGACAATTGCTGAGTTTCCTTGCCTATGACCTTGTTCTTATCGTCCCCTTCCTGCTGCTGTTCAAAACTGTGCAATCTGGCTATTTGCTCAATCTTGTTTTATATGTGGCAGTCCTTCTCTACAGTGGTGCAATTGCGGTCTATTTTCTGTTCGTCAATCCCCGCACCCGTTTCGGTGCATGACCGATGCATGTTTTGAATGGACCGTTTACTGGGCGGGAAAAACCTGGCTGTCTGATGTAGAAGATTTGGAAGGAAAATGAGGGCGATGTAGGGACGGAGATTTTCTGGCCATGCAGAAAATTATTCAGAAGATTCTCTATCTGTTGCTTATCGGATTTTTGAGCGCCTGCAACTTTGCACAGACGACGCCTGCCCCTGCCATACCCACCCCGACGATTTTTGACCTTGCGACCAATGAGAAAAACGAGATTGCGACGCTGTCCTCGCTGAAAAAGGTGAACGATTATCCGCTCTACACCATGCGCTATTACGGGGAATATGATTTCCGCCGTGTCTCCACGTTGATTGCAAAAGAAAAAGCAGGCTCCGGTCCAGGCTGGGCATGTTCGCTCTTCACTGTCCTGCTCGACGACGAGCATCTCCTCTATGGCCGCAACTTTGACTGGGAGTTCAGCCCGGCTCTGCTGGTGTTCACCGATCCGCCCGGCGGCTACGCCTCCGTTTCGATGGTGGACATGGCTTATCTGGATATAGGCGAACAGGAAATTCTGGACCTGACCGAACTTCCGCTCGAAGACAGGGAAGGCCTTTTGGATGCCCCGCTCATTCCTTTTGACGGGATGAATGAGCACGGTCTCGTCATTGGCATGGCTGCCGTCCCACCGGGGAATATGCAGCCTGACCCGGCCAAGGAGACGTTCGGTTCGCTCGGCATCATCCGCGAAATGCTGGATCATGCCCGGGATGTGGACGAAGCCGTCGCCATCCTCAAGAACCATAATATCGATTTCGAGGGCGGGCCGCCGGTTCACTATCTGATGGCCGATTCGAATAGGAAATCCGTCCTGGTGGAATTTTACCGCGGCGAAATGAACATTATCGAGAACGAACACCCTTGGCACCTGGCGACCAATTTTCTGCTGTCATCTGTGAATGATCCTAAGGATGGGAATTGCTGGCGCTACAATACGATCGATGCCCGTTTGAATGAAACGCAGGGAAGACTGGATTCGGAATCCGCGATGGACTTGTTGGCGGATGTGTCCCAGGACATCACGCAGTGGTCGGTGGTCTATCAGATGGCTCAGGGAGAAGTCAGCGTTGCCATGGGCAGGGATTATGCCCTGGTTCACGACTTCAAGATGTCCGATTACTTGGATCTCAAGTAGGGTTTGAAGTGTCATCGCAGTAGGGCGATTTTCCTTACGCATCTAGGTTAACGAATCGAAAGGACGAGCCTTCGCCCGTCCTTTCTTCTTACACCACAGCCACTACAGAGGAGGATATTTATTGAGGCGGGAGGAGAACCGCGTCAATGACATGGATTACACCGTTGGAGGTCTCGATGTCGGTGATGATGACCTGGATGTTGTCGTTCAGGTACACGTTGCCATCCTTGACGGTGACAGTGACATCCTTGCCGAGCACGGTGGGGGCGCTGGTCAGGTTGACCACGTCAGAGGCCATGACCTTGCCGCTGACCACATGGTAGAGCAGGATGTCGGTCAAAGCTTGCTTGCTCTCCGGCTTGAGCAGTTCGTCGATGGTGCCGGCGGGCAGTTTTGCGAAGGCGTCATCCGTCGGGGCGAAGACAGTGAAGGGACCTTCACCTTTCAGGGTCTCGACCAGTCCGGCAGCCTGGAGTGCGGCGGCCAGGGTGGTGAAGCGGCCGTCAGCGACTGCGGTGTCGACGATGTCCATCTTCTCCATGGCTGCTTCTTCAGCCGGGGGGAGGAGCACTGAGTCGATGACATGGATCACGCCGTTGGAGGTTTCGATATCGGTGATGATGATCTGGGCGTCGTTGGCGTACACGTTGCCCATGTCCTGCTTGATGGCGACGTCCTTGCCGAGCAGGGTGGTGACAGCATCCAGACCAACCACATCCGCGGCCATGGCTTTACTGCCCACGACATGGTAGAGCAGGATGTCGGTCAGGGCCTGCTTGTTCTCAGGCTTGAGGAGCTCATCCAGGGTGCCGGCGGGGAGCTTGGCGAAAGCATCATCGGTGGGGGCGAAGACGGTGAAGGGACCTTCAGCCTTGAGGGCATCGACCAGGCCGGCGGCCTGCAGGGCAGCAGCCAGGGTGGTGAAGCGGCCGTCTGCGACAGCGGTGTCCACAATGTCCTTGGCCATGGGGGCTTCGGTGGGGACAGCGGTCGGCTCGGGCATGGCGGTTGGTTCAGGGGTGGCTGCGGGGGCGCAAGCCGCCAGGGCCATCATTCCAACCATTACTACGGAAAAAACCAGCGAACTTCTTTTCATGTTTCTCTTCTCCTTATTTCTAAATTTGATTTGGTGTCTGCACATGTTTTGTACAGCTATTGACAATATTTTACCTTCTTTGTTATAATTGTCAATATAATGTACAGCTTTCTAATTAGTTTCTAATCTTTTTTGTAAAGACAATTTTTACGGTTGCATAGGATGATGAAAAAATGGACAAATCGACATACCTTCTCAAACTTTACTTCTCCACCCTCCTGTTTTTCTTTATTGTGGATATGGTCTGGTTGGGATTGGTTGCACGTACGTTTTACCGCGATCAAATCGGCTTCATCATGTCACCTGGCGTGAACTGGCCGGCGGCTTTGCTTTTTTATCTGCTGTTCATCGCCGGCGTCCTGGTATTCGTTGTCCTGCCGGGATTGAAATCGCCCTCGCTGGGTGCTACACTGTCAAAAGCTGCGTTCTTCGGCCTGATCACCTACGCCACCTACGACCTGACCAACCTCGCCACCCTCAAGGATTGGCCGTTAATTCTTACAGTTGTGGACATGGCGTGGGGGACCGTCCTTACTTTAATCGTCAGCTATGCCGGCTTGTCCATCGGTCGCCGGTTGAAATAATGTATGTTCTGCCTCGACCTGCCTTGCAGGCTGGGCATGATATAAAATCTAATTTTTTTGGAGGAATCGCATGTCAAAAGATACATGGCGTCAAATCGCCAACATCCTGTCCGTGGCTTTCACCCTGACCGTCAACATCCTGGCCAGCACCCTGCCGCTCAACGGTCAGAATACCGGCGAGATCTCGGACCGCTTCCAGGTGTTCTTCGTGCCGGCGGGTTACGTCTTCGCCATCTGGGGTGTGATCTACATCGGCTGGATCGCTTTCGCTGTTTACCAGGCCTTGCCTGCCCAGAAGGAAAGTCCGCGCCTGCGTAAACTGGGCTATCTCTTTGCCCTGAGCGGATTGCTAAACGCGGCCTGGCTGTTCTGCTGGCACTATAACCAGTTCGCGTTGAGCGTGCTGGTCATGCTGGGTTTGCTCGGGCTGCTCATCGCATCCTATCTGAGATTGGATGTGGGCCGGACACCGGTCGGCACTGCCGAGAAGTGGTGTGTGGACGTCCCCTTCAGCATTTATCTCGGCTGGATCACCGTGGCCACTGTAGCCAACGTCACCGACCTGCTGTATTACGTCAACTGGAACGGGTTCGGTATCGCCCCTGAAATCTGGGCGGTGATCATGATCCTGGTGGCTTCCCTGGTCGGGCTGCTGATGGCGCTCACCCGCCGTGACGCCGCCTATTTGTTCGTGTTGGTCTGGTCCTTTGCAGGCATTGCCGTCAAACAGGCGGCGGTCCCAATGGTGGCGTACGCTGCCTGGGCGGCAGCAGTCGTCGCGCTTGGGCTGGCAGTGTACAGCATCATCGCTCGCCGGCGGGCTGTGTCGTAAGCCCGACAAGTAATTCAATGTTTTATGGAGAAGGAGAGTTTTATCCCCTTCTCCTTTTTTTGTAGCTATTTTTGAGATATGGTAAAATGCTTAGCAATAATGTCATTTTGCTTAGCAAGGAGAGACCATGCCAAATACATCTGTAAAAGTGAGTGCGAAGTATCAAATCGCCGTTCCACAAATCGCACGCAAAAAATTGAATATCAAAAAGGGGGATCGATTGCTTGTCGACGTGCAGGACGGTGTGATTGTTTTAATTCCCCAACCAGCACGGTATGCCGATCATCTTAAGGGACTTCATCATGAAATCTGGGATGGTACGGAAACGAAACGATATCTGGATGGGGAGCGCGAGGCATGGACGCCTTCAACCGAAGGCTAGCCAAGGAAAAAACCATTGGATTGGATACCTCCATTTTTATTTACATGATGGAGGATCATCCCCGTTACGGTCCTCTCGCCAGGCAAGTCTTTGATGGTATTGAAGCAGAAAAATGGAAAGGTGTCACTTCCACGATCACCCTGATGGAATTGACGGTCCGTCCGTGGCAGTTGGGGCATGAGTTGGCAGCCCGGGAGTATGAAGCTTTATTGTCACACTTCCCGAATTTGACGATAATCGATGTGGACAAAACCGTTGCGCGGAGAGCCGCTCAGTTACGCGCGAAATATTCCATATCCCCGCCCGATGCGTTACAGCTTGCGACGAGTTTGAATTCCGGGGCAGGAGTATTCGTAACCAATGATAAAAGATTGTCTAAGATACAGGAATTTTTCCAAATCCTTGTGCTGGATGATTTTGTCGTAGAATAAATAAAATCCTCTATCTTCGGTGACCTCTCATGAAATCCTTCGATCCCAAATACAACATGATGCCCAAGGTGGAGATTCATCTCCATCTTGAAGGTGCCATCCGCACGCAGACGCTGATCGACGTGGCGAGGGAGTACAACCTCAGCCTGCCGTCCTTTGATCCTGCCGAGCTGGATAAACACGTCAAGGTCCTGGACCAGATGCGCGACCTGAACGCCGTACTGAAAGCCTTCACCATCTTCCAGAACAGCATCACCTCGCCGCAGGTCGTCGAGCGCATCGCCTGGGAATTGTTCGAGGATTCCGCCCGCCAGAACATCAAACTGCTCGAGGTGCGTTTCTCGCCGGACTGGGCGTTCCATGGTCACAACCTGGATTGGGACGCGTGCCTCGAGGGGCTGTTGCGCGCAGGCGAGCGGGCAGAACGGGAGTTGGGCATGGCCATTGGCTACATCGCCATCACCTCGCGCAGCATGGGTCCCGACTCCTGCATTCGGACGGTGGACTGGGCCATCCGTCACCGTGGGCAAATTGTAGGCATCGACCTGGCCGACAGCGAGGAGATTCATCCCATCCGCGAATTTGTCAAGTCGGTGATGAAAGCCAGGGAGGCGGGGCTCAAGGTTACGATCCATTCGGGGGAGAACACACCTGCTTCGGCGGTGGTGGATACGATAAAATCGGTCAACCCCGACCGCATCGGGCACGGCATCCACGTCATTGAGGACATGGCCGCGGTGGAACTGGTCAAGGCGCGCGACATCACGCTGGAGGTCAACCCGTGGAGCAATTACCTGACCAATTCCGTTCCGCGCATCGAGGAACATCCGCTCAAGCAATTATTCGACCTGGGCGTAAAGGTCACCATCAACTCGGATGACCCCGAGGTGCTGGAGACGAACCTGAACAATGAGTACCGCATCGCGCATGAAGTTTTGGGGATGAGCCTGAAGGACATCGCCGTGTGCAACCGTTTTGCCGTGGAGGCGTCTTTCCTGCCCAGGGAGAAAAAGCAGGCTGTTCTGGAGCGATACTTTTTATAATCGGAGGGACTGATGAGCGAGTATGTATTGATTCTAAAAGGCAGCCCGCGTGAGAACGGGAACAGCAGCTCGCTCGCGGATCAGGTCGCGGTGGGGGCGAGGGAATCCGGCGTGGAGGTGGAATCCATTTCCCTCCATACCCTGGACATCCGTCCCTGCGACGCCTGTGACTCCTGCCACGAAACGAACGGAGTCTGCGTCATCAAGGATGACATGCAGGCGCTGTATCCCAAGCTGCGGCGCGCATCGGCTATCGTGGTCGCCAGCCCGGTCTACTGGTTCACCATCAGCGCACAGGCAAAGCTATGCATCGACCGCTGGTACGCTTTCGTAACCCCGGAGGGTAATGAATTACGCGGAAAGAAATTCGCCTTTGTGCTGACCTATGGCGACACCGACCTGTACACCTCCGGCGGCATCAACGCCATCCACACTTTTGAGTCAATGTGCCGTTATCTTAAAGCGGAGATTGTCGGCATGGTTTACGGCTCCGCGGACAAAGCCGGCGAAGTGATTAATCAACCGGAACTCATGGAGAAGGCCGTCCAACTCGGCCGAAAGTTAATCGCTGCATCCTGATAATCACCTTTTCTGATAACGACGATGCCCCTCGACTTGTCCAATTGTCATTTTGCCTTTCTTGATCTGGAGACCACCGGTCTTTCACCCTGGTTCGGTGACCGCATTTGCGAGGTGGGAATTGTCCTGACTGTCGGCAAGCGCATCAAGTTCACCTACCAGCAGCTGGTCAACCCGGAACGCCCGCTCTCACCGGCGGCAGCCAGCACCAACGGGCTGAGTGACGTGGACTTGCGGGATGCGCCCACCTTCGCCGAGATCGCCCCGGATGTGGACGCCCGCCTGCGCGGCACGGTCATCGTTTGCCACAACGCGCGCTTCGACCTGCAGTTTCTCGACAGCGAGTTTCGCCGACTGGGGCTTGAGATCATCGCGCCGAATCTGATTGATACGCTGCTCGTTGCCCGTGAACATTTCGACCTCGACTCCTACACCCTGGCATCGGTCGCTGAACATTTTCGCATCGTGAACCCCGAGGCGCACCGTGCACTGGCCGATGCGCTGACCATGAAAGGCGTTTTTTTCGGGATGATGGATTCGCTGAAAAAGACAGGGAAAACGCTGGAGGACTTCATCGGCCTGTATAACTCACCGGCTTGGCCAAACGATGGCATCCAGCTTCCGACGGCGCTGGGAGAAGCTATCTATGCCGGCAAGCGGTTGAATCTTACCTATGTGGACAAGGGCGGCAAACGGACCACGCGGCTGGTCACACCGATCCAGGTGATGGGACTGGCGGATTATATTTATCTACGTGCTTTCTGCCACCTGCGCAAAGAAGAGCGCACCTTCAGGCTTGACCGCATTGTTGAAATAAGCACGGAGTGAGGACAAGCGCACAAGAAGGAATTAATAAAACAACCCCCGCTGTTATCGGCGGGGGTTGTGGTTATTTATCCAGCTCTTTGATAAAGGCGTTCACCAAATTCCAAGTCTTCTCCATCACAGCCGGGTTCATCTTGTCGAAGGTATCCTCCACCTGGTGCCAGTAGGGGGCGACTCCCTCGCGGGTTATGCCGAAGAAGGTGATGGCTGGCACCTTGGCGCGGACGGCATCCGCCATCTCGGTGTTGCCTCCGCTGACCTTCGTCTCGTAGGCGCCCCACTCGGGGTGCTGTCTGGCGAGGCGCTCGATCAAAGCCACCATATCCGCATCCGCTTTGAAGGGGACGATGATACCCTCCTTAGTCAGCCAGGCGGGGCCGGCGCAGCCCAGCATCTCGAATACCACTGCATGGGGATTTTTCAACTCCGCGCGGTGGCGTTTGTACCAGTCGATCATGCCGTAGTGTTGGACTTCCTCGCAGCCGGTGCAAACCGCAAAGACGCGTGTATGCTGGAGAGGATTCTTGACAAAGTAATTCGCGAGTGCCAGCACCAGGCCGGCGGCGGTGGCGTTGTCGTTTGCGCCCGCGGTAAAGGGTGTGGAATCTGCCTGGATGCACAGGGCGGCCAGCAGCACCGCGCAGATGGCGGTAGGAATGGTGGCGTACCAGATCCAGCTCCATGGGAAGAAAATGGCCAGCGAATACAGAACGACTTGCAGAATAAAGGTGATAAAGAGCACCGTCGTGAAACGATCATAGGTCTTCACCCACCCTGGCGTCTGGAAAATGAGCGGTGTACGCTGCGAATCGAGATGCCCGACCAGCACCAAGTCCTGCAGGTGTTCGGAAGACGGCTGGACAACAGCGTGCACATTCTGGCTTTCTCCCTTGGGCAGGATGAGGCGGTAAAAATTATTTTGGAATCCCAGCTCCTGCAGTTCTGACACCAGCACAAGAATTGACAGCAACGCAGCGAGGACTGTCGTCGTCCTACCGCCAAGAGGGAAGATGACGAAGGCGAACAGCATCAGCAGGCTGCCCACCAGGTGCGGCTGGAAGATGGAGCGCGCGCTTTTGAACGATTCCCAGACGGGTTTCAGCCCATATTTCTCGAACTGCGCCTGGGCGTATTCGGCGCCTTTGCGCTCGCCCTCGCGGGTCGAACCACGCGGACCGATGTCCACGGCTAAAGCGCGGATGTGGGAAAGCCATTCGGAAACCAGTGGGTGAGTTGATGTCGGTTCGGGCATATCAGCCTCCGGGGGTGGATTGTGTCGAATCCATTATACAAGCAGATTGAAATCCGATTCCTCGTATGACCAAAGGGTGACACATCACATGCTATTTGTCGGTTGCGCAGAAGGCCAAAAATGGGTAAGATTAAGCTGAGATGCGACGGATGTTAGACATTGGCGTCCTGCTTATTCCGTGAACTCAGGCAAGCCTGACGGGTGCAACCACACCTGTCAGGCTTTTTTAGTCCCTGTCGAAAGGAGAATCGAATTTATAGACATAGCTTTTGAGAAGATCATCATGATAATGGCAATACATGTCGGCTAAAAACCGTTTACAAGGAGAAAGAATGCTGCAAACACCCTGGGAATACCGCTATGCAAACCGCACGTCGCGGATGGGGAGTTCGGTGATCCGTGAACTGCTCAAACTGACCGAGCAGCCGGACATCATCTCCTTTGCAGGAGGATTGCCCGCGCCGGAAGTCTTTCCGGTCAAGCAATTTAAAGAAGCCTGCATCGCTGTTCTGGATACCAATGGGGCGCAGGCGCTGCAATATGGAACCACCGATGGCTATCGTCCGCTGCGCGAGATGATCGCCCGTCACACGGTGCGCTATAGCGTCAACATCACTGCTGATAATATCCTGATCACCTCCGGCTCTCAGCAGGCGCTCGATCTGCTCGGAAGGTTGTTCATCAATCAGGGTGACCACATCGTGGTCGAATTGCCCACCTACCTGGGAGCGCTTCAGGCCTGGAATGCCTATGGCGCACAATATATCTCGGTACCTTCCGACGAAAACGGGATGGTCGTGGACGAGCTTGAAAAAGCGCTGCGTATCGGACCGAAGTTCATTTACATTCTGCCCAATTTCCAGAACCCGAGCGGGACCACCCTCAGCCTGGAGCGGCGCATGAGGCTGGTGGAACTGGCTGACCGGTACGGCGTGCCGATCATCGAGGACGATCCCTACGGCCAGCTGCGCTACGAGGGCGACCACCTGCCGTCGGTGGTTTCACTGGACGCCCAATACCGCGGTGACGAAACAGCGTTCACCGGAAATGTCATCTATCTGAGCACATTCTCCAAGCTGCTCGCGCCGGGTATCCGCCTGGCGTGGGTGATCGCCCCTGCACAAGTCATCCGCAAGCTGGTCATGGCGAAACAAGCTGCTGACCTGCATACCGCCACCTTTAACCAGGTTGTCGCCTACGAAGTGGGCAAGGGCGGTTTCCTGGATGAGCATGTGAAATATATCCGCCAGGTCTACAAGGAACGCCGCGACGTGATGATGGATACGATGGAGGAGGTTTGGCCCAAGGAGACGCGCTGGACCCATCCGGAAGGGGGCATGTTCCTGTGGGGCATTCTTCCCCCCGAGATGGACGCCGCGGATGTGCTCAAGGTGGCGCTCAATCAGAAGGTGGCGTTTGTGCCGGGTGGACCGTTCCACCCGAATGGCGGTGGGCTGAACACCATGCGGCATCAACTTCTCCTACTCCACGCCGGAAAACATCCGCGAGGGGATGACGCGGCTGGGACTGACGCTTCAGGACTTGATTCACAAGAACGGCAAAAGCTAGATAAATCTCCCGCAGATTTCAATCCTGCGGGAGATTTTCTATTCTTCCACGTAGGGCACGTACTCTGCCCTGGCAATGCCTTGCTGGATGGCGGTCTCGGCGACCGCGCGTGCAACCGCCCGGTGGACTTTCTTATCGAGCGGGCTGGGCACCAGGTTCCCTTCGGGGGTCATGTCCGCGATGGCCTGGGCGGCGGCGACCAGCATCTCGTGCGTGATGCGCGGAGCATAAGTGTCCACCGCGCCGCGGAAGATGCCCGGGAAACCGAGCACATTGTTGACGGATTTGCCATCGGCGGCAAAGGCCGCCCCTTGTTTAAGTGCGGCCTCCGGCTCGATCTCCGGCACGGGGTTCGAGAGAGCGAGGATGATCTGACCGGGGCGAACCATGTCCGGTTTGATCAAGCCCGGCGCACCGGTGGTCGCGATGACGATATCGCAGGCTGCCATGATTTCTTTCAGGTCCGAGCGTTTCCCCCCCGCGGCATCCAGTCGTTTCAGGGCATCCTCAGATAAATCCGCACCGAGCACCTTGTTCCCGGTCAGGCGCATGAGCATTTTCGCGATGGCGAAACCTGCCGCGCCGAGACCGATCTGCCCGATGACCGCCTTGCGCAAGTCTGTGCCGGTGGTGCGAGTGGCGACCGTCAGCGCGGCGGTGACGACCACGGCCGTGCCGTGCTGGTCGTCGTGCATGACGGGGATGTCAAGCATATTTTGCAGGCGTTCCTCGATCTCGAAACAGCGCGGAGCGGAAATGTCCTCCAGTTGAATGGCAGCGAAGGTGGGCGAGATGGCTGCGATGGCTTCCACGATCCGGTCCGTGTCCTTGGTGTTCAGCAGGATCGGCATCCCCGACAGGCCGACCAGCGACTCCATCAACATGGCCTTGCCTTCCATGACGGGCATCCCGGCCAGCGGACCAATGTCTCCCAGGCCAAGCACGGCGGTCCCGTCGGTGATGATGGCGACCAAATGGCTTGTGGAGGTGTAAAGGCGGGCCAGCGAGGGGTCCTTGGCTATCTTCATGCAGACTTCGGCCACGCCCGGGGTATACACGCGACGCAGGGTCTCCATTGAATCGATTTTATAACGCGAACGGATGGCAATCTTTCCCTTTTCGTGAAGTTGGAGCACTTCATCACGCACCGCCATAATTTTCGTGCCCGGGTTCCGGCGCATGGCTTCGATGATTGATTCCATTTTATCCAGGTCATCGGCATACACTGTGATATCGCGCACCACGTGACTGGAGGTCTCGGTGATCATGCGGATATCGCCGACCGTGCCATTCACATCTGAAATGGCGGAGAGCAGGCTGGCGAGCACCCCCACCGCCTGCTCGTTGAGCACGCGCACCGTTCGAATCAGTTTTTGTTCATGAGCCATTGGAAAACCCCCGCAATAGATTTGATTTCAGTTTTACTTTGGAAGCATAACGAGTATAAACCAGTATTATCTGGCGTAATCGAGTACGGCAGGTAAATCCCCCAGCGTTTTGATGCTTGGGCAACCGGGTTGGTGAAAAATCCCGCCCATATCCAGCAACACGGGATGCAAGCCGGCATTGCGGGCGCCGACCACATCCGCGAAATAATTGTCGCCCACATACAGGGTCTGGTCGGGGTACATACCGGCGCGGCTTAGTGCAAAGTGGAATATTCCCGCCTCGGGCTTTTTGGAACCGGCCTCCCCGCCTGAAATTGCCAGCGTGAAATAATCAGCCAGGCCGAGCTTTATTAATTCTTCGTTGAAGGGCAGGTCCCGGTTGGAGATCACGCCCAATAAAAAACCCGCTGCTTTCAATTCAGCCAGCAAATCGAAGGTGGTCGGGTCCACCCAGTTTTCAGGTTTGTAGTTCTCTTTCATATAGTTGTTAACCAGCGGCGCAAGTTGTTCCGCTTGGTCGGTTGCGCATCCCATCTGGATGAGTTGGAGGCGGCTGTAGTTCAGCCAGAAGGCATCATGCTCGGGATATTTTGCCTCGTCTTTGATAAGATCGGAGGAATTTGCCCAGTAGCAGTGTTCCCAACGCCAGACGAAGGCTCTCTGTTCGGGCGAGGTCGGCACACCCAGGGTGGCTGCATAATCCATGAAATAGTCGCGGCCAGACGGGCGGTTGAAGCGCAGGGTCCCGTCGAGGTCGAAGAAAATGGCACGGATTCCGTTGGGAGAAAGCATCTACCCGCCGATCTCGTTCATGGCGCGGTTGAGCGGGATGATGCCATCAGCAAGCCCGTGTCCCCAGGGTTTTTCCCACACTCCTTGCAGGATCATGTCCCGCAGGTCGTCGATCATGGCGCCATTGCGCAGCGGCGTCAGCAGGTCGATCTCCTTTTCACGCAGCAGGCACATGCGCAGGACGCCGTCGGCGGTGAGGCGGGCCCGGGTGCAGGCCGCACAGAAGGGAACGGTGACGGAGGAGATGAAACCAATCTCTCCCAGCGCGCCGGGGATGCGGAAAATTCTGCGCCTCGCCGTCATAATCGTTTGTAGTTTCCAGTGTGCCGAATTCGCTTTCGATCTGGTGCTGGATTTGCGCGGCGGTGATCATCTGGCTGGTCTGGATGTCGGTCACTTCGGCGAAGGGCATCATTTCGATGAAGCGCATCTGCCACGGGCGGTCGATGGTCAGCGCGGCGAGGTCGATCACGTCCTCCTCGTTGTACCCTTTTACCACCACGGCGTTGAGCTTGACCGGGCTTAACCCGGCCTGTTCAGCCGCGAGGATACCCTTCCAAACGTCGTCCAGCTTACCCCAGCGGGTGAGGCGCTTGAACTTTTCCGGGTTAAGCGTGTCGATGCTGACGTTTACCCGCTGCAGGCCGGCCTCTTTCAACGACTGGGCCAGGCGCGAGAGCAGCACGCCGTTGGTCGTCATCGAAATGGACTTGATGCCCGGGGTGGAGGCAATGCCGCGCACGATCTCCACCACATTGGCGCGCACGGTCGGTTCGCCGCCCGTCAGGCGGATCTTGTCGAAACCGAGGCTGGCAAACAGGCGGGTGAGAAGAAGGATTTCGTCGTCCTGCATCAGGGCTGCGTTGGGGCGGAAGACCTGTTCCTCGGGCATGCAATAGATGCAGCGCAGGTTGCAATGGTCGGTGAGGGAGATGCGCAGGTAATGTATACGTCGTCCAAAACGGTCGATGGCCATTTTCTACTCCACAGCTACCAATAAAGTAGGTTTATTATACTCTTACAAAATTAGCTTTTCCTGAAAGCGAGGGATGCGGATAGACGTGACTAACCGTAAAGAAATCCGCTCATTTGGAGGTATTTGACGCTAATTGGAAGACATGCTATCATGAAGGCAGGTTTTATACAATTATTAAATAGAACCGAATTTATTTTTGCATTTATCTGGAAAGGAGTTATCCATGAGCGCTGATTTTATTGCGCGCATCGTTGGCCTTTTTGTATTCGCATTCATTGGGGGGTACGTCGGGTACTGGCTCGGAAGCCTTAGTGAAACAAATTTGGCGTTGTACACGGTCGTGCTCACCCTGGTGGGCGCTCTCTTTGGCTTGGTCGTTACCCCTTATTTAACCACCCGCCCGGCTCGCGGTTTTCGGTCGCTGATGAAACGTGTTTCGCCCGAAACACTCTTCTCAGCCCTGATCGGCCTGGTCTCAGGTCTGATTATCGCCGCCCTGCTGACATTTCCCCTCTCGACCCTGCCCGACCCTTTCGGGAACATCCTTCCGTTCCTATCCGTGCTGTTCTTCGGGTATTTTGGCATCGTGCTTTTTGTGATGCGCCAGACGGACATCATCGGCGTGCTGCGCTCCATCTTTGGCAGGCACAGCGGGGACCCCACCCAGCCCGGCAGCTACCAGTCCGGGAAGACCATCCTGCTCGACACGAGCGTGATCATCGACGGGCGCATCGCGGACATTGCCCACACGGGATTCCTGCCCGGGTCGCTGCTCATCCCGCGCTTTGTGCTGAATGAGCTGCAGTACATCGCGGATTCACCCGATTCGATGCGCCGGCAGCGCGGACGGCGCGGCATGGAAGTGCTGAGCAACCTTCAAAAGGAACCAAACATCACTGTGCGCATCAGCGACATCGATGTGGAGGGCATGCGCGAGGTGGATGACAAACTGGTGGTCCTCGCCCGCCAGTTGAAGTGTCCCATCCTGACCAACGACTACAACCTGAACCGCGTCGCGGAACTGCAGGGAGTGGCCATTCTCAACATCAACGAGCTGGCCAATGCGGTCAAGTCGGTGGTGCTGCCCGGTGAGCTGATGAGCATCCAGATCATCCAGGAAGGCAAGGAAGCCAACCAGGGCGTGGGCTACATGGACGACGGTACCATGGTGGTGGTGGAGAACGGCAACAAGTTCCTCAACCAGACCAAAACGGTGACCGTCTCCAAGGTCCTGCAGACGGCTGCCGGGAGAATGATCTTCGCCAAACCCGAGGATTAGACTTTCTCCGATCAACAATTTCAAGACGCGGGTCATGCCGCGTCTTTTTTCATCCCGTGGTTTATAATTGTGCCACTTGATGGGAGCAAGGAGACACCTATGATTCGCCTTTACAACACCCTCACCCGTAAAAAGGAAGATTTCCAGACGCTCGAACCGGGCATTGTGAAGATGTACGTCTGCGGTGTGACGGTTTACAACGATGCCCACGTCGGGCATGCCATGTCCGCGCTGGTATTCGATATCATCCGTCGCTATCTTGAGTTCCGCGGCTACAAAGTCCTGCATGTCATGAATTACACCGACGTGGATGACAAGATCATCAACCGCGCCAACCAGATGGGCGTGGATCCGTTCGCGCTGGCGGAAGGTTACATCAAGGATTATCACCAAAACCTGCTGGACCTGAATGTTTTGCCTGCCACGATCAATCCGCGTGCAACGCAGGAGATCGACAATATCGTCGGGATGATTCGTGAGTTGGGAGAAAAAGACTACGCCTACGAAGTGGGCGGCGACGTGTACTTCAGGGTGGCGAAGGATTCCGATTACGGCAAGCTCTCCGGACGGAAATTTGAAGACATGCAGTCCGGTTCCCGCATCGACGTGGATGACCGCAAGGAGAGCCCGATGGACTTTGCCTTGTGGAAATCCGCCAAGCCCGGCGAACCCGCCTGGGACAGCCCGTGGGGCAAGGGACGCCCCGGATGGCACATCGAGTGCTCGGCCATGAACCTGCACCACCTCGGCGAGCAGATCGATATCCACGGCGGCGGCAACGACCTGATCTTCCCGCACCACGAGAACGAGATCGCCCAGACCGAATCGCTGACCGGCAAGCCGTTCGCCCGTTACTGGATCCACAACGGCATGCTGCAGCTGGGCGGCGAGAAGATGTCCAAGTCGCTGGGCAACATCATCAGCATCAAGGAATTCCTTGCCAAACGCGACGGCGATGTGATGCGCATGCTCGTGCTTAACGGCTCCTACCGCGCGCCGCTGATGTTCAACGACGAGACGCTGGACTGCCGCTGAAAAGGGTCTCGAGCGGATCAAGTCCGCCCTGAAGCCGGCTTCAGCATCGACGAGTTCTGCCTCCGCGGAAGCTTTGGCTACTCTCTCTGGCCAAGTGGAAACCACCCGCACGGAATTCACTTCCGCGATGGACGATGACTTCAACACCGCCGGCGCGCTCGGGGCGCTCTTTGACCTGGTGCGCGCGGTCAACACAGCCCGGGATGCCGGTGCGGACGATGCGCAGCTCAAACCCGCACAGGATACCTTGCGGGAACTGACTGGTATCCTGGGTCTGCGGCTCAGCGGGAAAACCGGCTCCGGTGACGCGGATAAATTCATCAACCTGTTGGTGGAGGTCCGCAGCGAGGCGCGAAAACAGAAACAGTGGGCTTTGTCCGATTTGATCCGCGACAAGCTGAAGGAACTGGGCGTGACCCTGGAGGACGGCAAGGAAGGCACGACCTGGCAGTGGAGTTAATGAAATCTCGAGTGGCTGTCCGGGAAATAATGGGCAGCCACTTTTTTTGTCGAAATTCTTCACCTAATCCCCTGATACAATTGGCCTCACGATGAATGAATCCCCCCCCGCTTCCGACCTGGTTGTGGTCAAGCCGACCTTCCTGCAGCTTAAGCTTTTGTATGCTGCCTTCGTACTGGTCATTTTCTTTGCCAGCATCTTCCTCGCGCTGGTCATGCTGGATAACGGGATTTCTTTTTTTCAGGCTCCAGATGCCGCATCGAATGTTCTTCTCGGAAGTGTATTTCTCCTGGTGGGGGTGATGGCCGTAGGCGGTTCGCTGGTCATTCTCCTGCCAGCACTGAACCAACTCCGGCTGGCGATTAACCTTGAGCGACATGGGCAAGTCGTCGATGGAGTGGTTGTCGAGAAATACCTGGAAAAAGACAAAGAGGAGAAGCGTTACGGCTTTGTTGCCTGTGTGTTCAACGGTAATTATCTGCTTGAGCAGAATGTCGTCACAGAGGTGTACGAAAGACTGATGGAAGGAGACAAGATAGCCATTCGCTGCCTGCCTCAGAATTCAATCATCGCGAGGCTGGAGAATGCCCGTGCCTGAGACGGTGACCTCCTTGTTTTGGTGGAAAGAAGATTTATGAAAGAGTTCATCTACGGACGCAATCCTGTTTACGAGACCCTGCGAGCCAAAAGGCGGCAGGTCTTCAGTCTGCAAGTGGCGGAAGGCGCCCAGGAAAAAGGCCGCTTGGGTGAGATTCTTGGCATCGCCAAGGAGCGCCGCATCCCTGTACAGCGTGTCCCGCGCGCCAGGCTGGACAAGCTCTCCGACAGCGCACAGGGAGTTGCCGCCGAGGTGGACGGTTATCCCTACAGCGGCGTGGTGGACATCATCGGAAAGGCACAGCAGGCAGGCGAACCTCTTTTCGTGCTGATCCTGGACACCATCCAGAATCCGCAGAACCTGGGCACGCTCATCCGAACGGCGGAGAGTTTAGGTGTACACGGCGTTGTCATCCCGGGTCATCGGGCAGCCGAGGTCACGCCGGCAGTCGTTTCGGCCTCGGCCGGGGCGAGCGAGCATATGCTGATAGCGCAGTCGAACCTCGCCCAGGCGCTGGACGAACTCAAGGAGGCGGGGGCATGGGTTGTCGGGCTGGATGAAGACCCGTCGTCACTGGAACCCGATAAGGTGAGTTTGACCGGCGCGCTGGCGGTGGTCGTCGGCTCGGAGGGCGAGGGGCTGCGTCCGCTGGTCAAGCAGAAGTGTGATTTCATCATGCGGCTGCCCATGCGCGGGAAGATCGAGTCGCTCAATGCCGCCGTCGCTGGGTCGATCGTGCTGTACCTGGCGTCGCTGGCGCGCAATCGATCCTAATTCATCAAGGAGTTTATCATTATGGCTGAAGCAACCATTCATTTTCCGCGCGGATTCCTGTGGGGCACCGCCACCGCCGCGCACCAGGTGGAAGGCAACAACACCAACAATAACTGGTATGCCTGGGAGCAGCAGGAGGGGCGCATCCGCAACGGCGACAAATCGGGGCTGGCCTGCGACTGGTGGGGCGGACGCTGGAAGGAAGACCTCGACCGCGCTGCGGAAACCGGGCAGAACGCGCACCGATTCTCGATCGAGTGGAGCCGCATCCAACCCGCGCCTGATCGCTGGGATGAGGAGGCGCTTGAACGATATCGCGTGATGCTGCGCGGCATGTTCGAACGCGGACTGACGCCCATGGTCACGCTGCATCATTTCAGCAATCCGTTGTGGCTCGAGGAGTTGGGCGGCTGGGAGAACGACGATACGCCGAAAAAATTCGCTGACTTTGTACGCAAGTCCGTGGAGGCGCTGAAGGAATATGTCACCTACTGGGTGACCATCAACGAACCCAATGTTTATGCATTCGGTGCCTACGTGGAGGGGACCTTTCCTCCCGGAAAAATGGATCTCAA
This sequence comes from uncultured Chloroflexia bacterium, assembly GCA_963774975.1. Taxonomy (GTDB): domain Bacteria; phylum Chloroflexota; class Anaerolineae; order Anaerolineales; family Villigracilaceae; genus JBGPQJ01. The sequence continues at coordinate 53,573 of CAVZGY010000014.1, read as the reverse complement.
TGCGGCGTTGCCAGTGATGGTCAACCTGGCGCGCGGGCATGCGCTGGCCTACAAGGTCATCCATGAACTGCAGCCCGAGGCGCGGGTGGGTTTATCCATGAATTATCGTTCCATCTTCCCGGCCGGCAGTTCGCCGCTCGACAAGTGGGTGGCGGGATTCCAGGCGAAGGCGTTCAACGACATGTTTCCCCGTGCAGCCATGGACGGGAAATTACGCCTGATCTACAAGACCGTGAAAATCCCCGAAGCTGGTCAAGACGCAGGATTTCCTCGGAGTCAACTATTACACCCGCGATCTGGTCTCGTTCGACCTGCGCCATGCCGGTTCCTTTTTCGGACATCGCTATTACCGCCCGGATGCAGAACTCTCAGGCACCGGTTTCCTTGCCCTCGAGCCGGATGGATTTTACGAGGCGCTCAAGTGGGGGTCTGCAGTTCAACGTCCCCATGCTGGTGACCGAGAACGGAGTGGAGGATGCGGAGGATAAAATCCGTCCGCGTTACATCGCCGAGCACATCATGAAGATGTGGCGCGCCGTCAATTTCAACTGGCCGGTCAAGGGCTACTTCCACTGGTCGCTGGTGGACAATTTCGAGTGGGAGCGCGGCTGGACGCCAGCGCTTTGGCCTGTGGGGGCTGGACGTGGACACCCAGGCGCGCATCCGCCGCCCGTCGGTGGATTTCTATGCAGAGATCTGCAAGGAGAACGGCCTGTCTTCAGCGATGGTGGCGAAGTACTGCCCCGAAGTGAAGGGGAAGTTATTTCCTGAGTAGATTCACCACAAAGACACGAAGACACAAAGAATACCATTTATAACTTAATGCCGCTTGCCCTGCGAACTTTTGCGGGGTTGTGGTCCCTCTCAAATCATGGATAAGAACTATACCGAACCTCGCGTTGTCATTCGTCCCAGCCTACCCTCGGACACACCAGATGTGCTCGAGTTCTGTAAATATATCTGGGACGGGAACGATTACGTCCCCTATGTCTGGAATGAATGGATGGCAGATCCGCGCGGAACCCTGTTCACCGCCGAGTATGCCGGTCATGCGGTGGGAATTGCGCGGGTAACCCACCTCGCGCCCAGGCAATGGTGGTTCGAAGGGCTGAGGGTCAATCCTGATCACCAGGATAAAAAGATTGGCTCACAGATTCATGAATACATCACAGACTGGTGGCTGAAGAACGGCGACGGCACCGTCCGCTTGTGGACCAACGCCAAACGTGTCAAGGTGCATCACCTGTGCGAGCGGTTGGGTTTTGTCCATACACAGGAAATCACGTTTTATGCTGCTTCCCCGCTGGATGAGCCGGTCGATTCGTTCACGCCTGCCTCTGAAAACGAAATCCCGGAAATGACGGACTTCACCCTCCAGTCATCCTCGCTGCCCATCACCGGCGGGATGATGGATATGGGCTGGCAGCCTGTCGTCCCGAACGAAGAAACAATTCGCGGCACGATCGCCCGGGGAGAAGGGACATTCCTGTGGTGGCATGGACGACGCGGTCTGGTCGGGTTGTGGGAGGACGATGACGAGACCGCCATGCATCCCATGGTTGGGTTGGCTGCCTGCGAGGCTGCGGACCTGCCGGCTCTTCTTCTGGATACCCGTCGGCTCACCGCGCGGGACGGGAGGCATAAGATCGTCTGGAATGCCTGTATCTCTCCTGAGCTGGAGTCAATTTTGTTATCGTCTGGTTTCATCCGCGAGTCGGACCATTCCAACTACCAGTTCGAGAAGATCCATCTGATGCGCCCATGATGGACCTGCCTTCCCAGTTTCTTGCGAATATAAAGAATTACTTTGGCGATGAGGGAATAAGTTGGCTTTCCCGTCTGCCTTCGTTGATCGACAAAGCAATTCAACAATGGGGTCTGACGGACATCCAGCAGGTTGACAACCTTTCAGTGAATTATGTCGCGTTTGCCCGGAGGCGAAGCGAGGAAGTCGTCCTGAAGATCGGTGTGATCAATCATGAGTTCATCAGCGAAATGACCGCCTTGCGCATCTTCGACGGAGATGGCGCAGTGAGGTTGCTCGAAGGTGATGAGGAAAACTACATGTTCCTGATGGAACGCCTGCGACCCGGAACGATGCTGGTGGCATTGGAGGATGACGAAAAGCGAACGCACATCGCTTGTGATGTCATGACCCACCTCTGGCAGCACAAGCCGCTGGGACCGCTGATTCAACTATCGGAGTGGTTTGAAGGGCTCAAGGGGCTGCGCGTACGCTTCAACGGTGGGACGGGTCCCTTCCCCGAGAAAATTGTCAACCGAGCCGAATCGCTGCTCCCCGAGTTGTTCGCCACGTCAGGCCCGCCCGTACTTCTGCATGGGGACTGCCATCATTTCAACATTCTCTCCTCCGAGCAAGGCTGGCTGGCCATCGACCCCAAGGGAGTTATCGGGCCGGCCGGGTACGAAGTGGGACCGCTGCTCATGAATCCGTCGGGGGATTTTTTAAACAGGCCCGACCCCGTTCGCCTCACCGAGCGGCGCCTCGCCATCCTGTCCGAGCGGCTGGGGATTCCCCGCGCGCAACTGAGGAATTGGGGAATTTGTCATTCGGTCATCTCCGCGTGGTGGGACCTGACCGAGGAGGGCACCGGAGGGGAATACTCAATCGGTTGCGCGGAGGTTATCGCGAGGGCGGGTATATAGTGCCACTGCGAATGTTATAATAAATAAAATTATGGCAAATAATCCAGGCTTTTCACCGGTCTCTAAAGTTAATCGCAATGCCTTTTCTGTGGCATCTTTGACCGATGCGTCGGACGAAAAATCATATTGGCACTCACGCACGCCCGAGGAACGGCTCCAGCACGTGGAAACCCTTCGCCGAATCAATTATGGACATTCAGCTTCCGCTCGACTTCAAAGAGTTCTTGAAATTGCTGAACGCTAAAGGCGTTCAATATCTTCTGATAGGCGGATATGCTGTTGCCTTTCATGGCTATCCCCGCGCCACCAGTGATATTGATATTTGGATCGCTGTCGATCCCGAAAATGCCGCAAGGATAGTAACTGTCCTTCGCGAGTTCGGATTTGACCTGCCCGAATTAAATAAGGAGTTGTTCATCCGGGAGAACAAGATCATCCGCATGGGCAACCCACCCTTGAGAATAGAAATTTCAACGGGAATATCGGGGGTGAAATTCGACGAATGCTATGCCGAGAGGACTGTGGGGGTTTTCGACGGGATCGAGGTCCCCATCATCAGCCTGGAAAAGTTGAAGCAGAATAAAAAAGCGGCAGGCAGGTCCAAGGACCTTGATGATTTGGAAAACCTCTAAAATAAACTTCCATGAGATAACCCGTGGAGGTTGATTTTTTATTCTAAAAGGGCACCTGCTGGGGGTGGGATCTGCCCGTGGTCGGCATCGGGGGGGAGTATTCCATCGGTTGCGCGGAGGTCATTGCAAAGGTAAAGATCTAGTTGCCCTCAAGTTGCATCCGGCAAAGTATAATTGCCACCTATCAAGCACTCATAAAACAACCACACGGAGAAAATGATAGATGACCACAGAAACCGAAGCATCCGCCGTAAAAGGTAACAACCACTCGCAATGGCTCATGATCCTGCTGGCGATGGCGATGTTTGTTCTTGTGATCGACACGTCCATGATGAACGTGTCGATTTCAGCGATCGTTGAAGATCTGGGAACGACTGTGAGCGGTGTTCAATCAGCGATTTCAGTGGAAGCGCTGGTCTCAGCCGCTTTCATTTTGATCGGCAGCAAGCTTGGCGACCTTTACGGCAGAAAACGCGCCTATATTCTGGGTCTCATGGGGTATGCCCTGGGGGCGTTGACCATGACCTTGACCCAGAACATCACCCTGGTCATCCTTTTTTGGGCGATCATCGGCGGTTTGGGCGCCTCCCTTTTGTTGCCGGCCATGCAGTCGCTCATCCATGGAAATTTCGAGGGCGTGGAGTTAAAGAAGGCATATGCATTGGTCGGGGCTGCGGCCGCGATTGCTGCCGCAGTCGGTCCGCTCATTGGAGGTTTCATTACCACTTATATGTCCTGGCGCGTTGGATTTTTCCTTGAGTTCGTGATTATTGTGATCATCTTGCTGAATATTAAACTGGTAAAAGATGTCAAATACGAAGGCCCCAGGGACTTCGATGCTCGTTGGCGCGATACTCTCCGTCATCGGCATGGCCGGAATTGTCATCAGCATCCTCCTCTGGGAGGATGGCGGTGAAGCGGTTGGTCTGCTGATGGCATTCGGCTTTGTTGCGATGTTTGCCTTTTACCGGTGGCTGGTGCACAACAAGAAGCAGGGAAAACCTGTATTGATCGACCCCGAGTTGTTCAGCTTTAAATTCTTCCGGCTGGGCGCCACCGGATTGATGCTGCAGAATATTATCCTGGGCGGCATGATGATCGTACTGCCGATCTACTTTCAAATGGTATTCGAGTACACGGCGATGCAGACCGGTCTGGCTATCGCGCCTTTGTCCCTCAGCATGTTCGCATTAGCTCTCCTGGCAGGGCGCAGGGCCGGCAAGCGACGCCCCGCCCGTGTCATCCAGTTAGGGTATCTGGGGGCTGTTCTTGGGATACTGTTCATGATCCTGTACATCCCTCGCGCGGCCTCCGGCTGGGACTTTGTGATCCCCATGGTGTTCACAGGAGCAGGATTGGGTCTGCTGGTCTCGCAGCTCAATAACTATTCGTTATCCCCGATCACCGAGGAACGTGTCAGCGAGGCGGCTGGTGTGAACTCGGCCTCCGGCAACTTTGGCCTTTCCTTCGGCCTGGCATTCGCCGGCGCCATCATGATGGCCGCCCTTGCCATTTCTTTCACGACCATGGCGCAATCCAGCCTGGTCTTGTCCCCTGAGCAGCAGGAGCAGGTGGCTGTTGCACTTGAAGAGGATGCGCAGGTCATGAGCGATACCATGCTCGCGGAGCAGCTTGCCGGCCAGCCGGAGGACGTCCAGGCGGAAATTCTCCGCATCAATCAGGAGGCAAGGAATATCGCCTTGCAGGTCGCATTGATGATACCCCTGGTGGCGGGATTGATCGGATTCCTGAATTCATTCCGGATGCTCAAGCTGCCAGACCCCGAACCGTCCAGCGCGGCGGAAGGCGTGCTGGGGGGTTGATGGTAATAATCTCTTGGTAACAAAAAGCAGGTCACTTTACATCGTGACCTGCTTTTTTATCTATTTACTCTTCTTGCGCTAATACTTCACCTCATAAATTTCCTTGTCTTCAAGCAGCTTTTCCACGAGCAGGTTGTGATTTTTATGCATCCCGCGGACCTCATATTCGCCGATGAGCCGGTCTTCGCTTTTCATTTTTCGTTTTCTAAGGATTTTTAACTGATGCCCTTTGATAAGTTGTTCCACTTCCTCGGTTTTATTCTCGCGGGCCAGGTAAATGATGTCGTATTCCCGGATCTCCCGTCCCAGCGAATCGATCATCCGGTCGAAGGGCACGAACAACCAGAGGATCACAAAGACCAGGAGGGCGGCGGCTCCCGCCAGCCAGAATTCACCCAGGCCGATGGCCATGCCCAGCGCGGATGCCACCCAGATGGACGATGCGGTGGTCAGTCCCTTGATCCTTCCTTCGGACAATAGAATTGCCCCGGCGCCGAGGAAGCCGATGCCGGTGACGATGTTCGCTGCGACCCGGTCGGAGCCGCCGCTGAACCTGACCGACAGCATCGTGAAGAGCGTCGCCCCGACGGTGATCAGCGTGATGGTGCGCAGCCCCGCGGACTTGGATTTGATCTCGCGTTCGAAGCCGATGATCCCGCCAATCAGCAGGGCGAGCAGGAGTTTTAGGATTTCTTCTTGAGTTATGGGCATGGATTTTTCCTTTTTTTGCAGGTCACATTTCAAACGTGACTTGCAACTATTCTCTACTCTCTAAATCACTCCCAACTTCTTCCCCACGCTTTTGAACGCTGCGAGACCCTTGTCCAGGTCATCGGTCGAGTGCGCCGCGGAGATCATCACGCGGATGCGCGCCTTGCCCTGCGGCACGGTCGGGAAGCCGATCGACATGGCGAACACGCCCGCCTCGAACAACTCGCGGCTGAACTGCTGCGCCAGCGGCGCCTCGCCCAGCATGACCGGAGTGATGGGAGTTTCGCTGACGCCGGTGTTGAAGCCGAGCGTCTTCATCTCAGCCTTGAAGTATTTGGCGTTGCTCCAAAGTTTATCCACCAGTTGAGTCGAGTCTTCGAGCAGGTCGATCGCCGCGAGGCAGGCCGCCGCATCCGGCACGGTCACCGCCGAGGAGAACAGGAACGGGCGTCCGCGCTGGCGCAGCCACTCGATGATGACCGCGTTCCCGGCCACCACGCCACCCACCACGCCAAAGGCCTTCGAGAGCGTGCCCACTTCCACGTCCACCTTGCCGTGCAGGCCGAAGTGGTCCACGATGCCGCGCCCGCCCTTGCCGAGCACACCTTCGCCGTGAGCGTCATCCACCATCAGCAGCAGGTCGTACTTCTTCGTCACCTCGTAGATGTCGGGCAGGGGGGCGATGTCGCCGTCCATGCTGAAGACGCCATCGGTGACGACCAGCGCCCGGCGGAACTGGGACAGGTTTTCCTTGATCTGCGCCTCCAGCGAGGCCGGGTCGTTGTGCTCGTAAGCGATGATCTTCGCGCCTGACAAGCCGGCAGCCGTCGATGATCGAGGCATGGTTCAGCTGGTCGGAAAAAATGACGTCTTCCTTGCCCACCAGCGCGGGGATGGTGGCCAGGTTGGCGGTGAATCCGCTCTGGAAGGTGATGGCTGCCTCGACGCCTTTGAACGCCGCCAGGCGTTTCTCCAGCTCGACGTGCAGGGTCATCGTCCCGGCGATGGAACGTACCGCCGCCGGACCAATTCCCATTTCACTGGTGGCTTTCCTGGCTGCGGCGACGATATCGGGATGGTTGGCCAGCCCCAGGTAGTTGTTCGAGCAGAAGTTGAGCACCTTCTTGCCATCCACCACCAGCCAGGCGCCTTGCGGAGAACCAATGGTGCGGATGCGGTTGTACAGCCCGGCCTGCTTGAGGCTGTCGATTTCCTGCGTGATCCAATCAGTTTTGGACATGGGTTCTCCTGTTTACCCTCACCCTTTACCCTCTCCCAGTGGGAGAGGGGGCGGGGTGAGGGTGAAGTCTTATAAAATTATTATATCGATTTAATAATAAAACGGTTATCACTATTTAGGTGTGACAACCGTTTAAAATAAACTCTTCTGGAGCCAGACGCCGATTAAATAGATTTTTAAAACAATTCGTTCACCAGCCTCAGAACAAACATGGCTGCCAACTTATCCTTTTTGACCCAACTCGTAATCGGGGAACCGATCTTCCAGCAAGCGGACCGAAGGATTTAGCCAGCTTACCAGCGCGATCCCAAGCACGATGCATCCAAGGACGACAAACATAAAAGCCATTCCGCGCCCTGCGCCAACGCCAGTCAGGGTGCCAATCGAATCCGCCAACAATCCGCCTTGTTCGAGCATGGGCTGAAATACCCTGCCCGCCAGCGGACCCGCAATCAAAATTCCCAGCGACTGCCCAAGGACGGCGATGGTTCCCATCAGGGCAAATAATCGCCCCTGAATCTCAGGCGCGCTCTTGATTTGCCAGATGACCTGGTTCAGCCCAGACATAAAAACAAAACTCAACCCGGTGATGAACACTCCCAGCCCAATAGTCCAAGGATTTTCCCATAAGCCCATCACTATCGCAGCGAAACCTGCCACTGCCATTGCAACCAAAAAACCATTCATGCGGCGGCGATTCCCTCGCCAGGATGCCAAAATGACACCGCCAAAAATTGATCCGATCCCAAATACCGACAGGATCAGCCCTAAAACCTTCCCGGTTTGAAAACTTAGCACCAGTGGTGTAATGAGTGAGTAGACCAGTCCCGGCAGGAAAAACATGATCGTTGTGAAAAGGCCGAGCAGAATGACAAAAGGTGGCCGTTCTCGTATGTATTTGAATCCGGCGGACAATTCAGCCCAGAACTTCATCTTTCCTGTTTGTTCTGCAGACCTAGGCGGGCGCGGAATAGTCATCAGAGAAAGGATGATGATATTGATGAGAAAGGTGACGAAATCAATGATGAACACGACCTCCAGGCCGAAAGAGCCTACAACGAAACCTGCTAGGCTCGGCGCTAGGATCATTTCCATGGGGCGAAGTAATTGGCTAAGACCGGAAGCGCGGTTCAATCTTTCCTTTGGCACCAGCAGGCGGGTGCTGGACTGCATCGCCGGGGAAATGAAGGCACTGGCAATCCCATTAATCGCCATGACAAGGTACAGGTGCCAGAGCGTCATGGAATCTGTGAAAAAGAGAATTGCCATTGCCAGGATGGCAAGGCTGGCAACGATATTTGCCCCGATGAATAGCTTGCGCCGATCCCAGCGGTCGATGAACGGACCGGTGAACAGCGCCCCCAGCCCAGCGGGGAATACCGCAAAAAAGATCATCGTTGTGTAGGCTGTGGTATTGCCAGTCTCTTGTAAAACCCAGATGCTCAACCCGAAGCGGGTCATCCCGGAACCGATCAACGAGATGAGTTGTCCACCTAAAAGAGCATAGAAAGCTTGCATTCCTTCTAATCGGTGACTTGTCTTCATAGTTACGTCCTGATCAGTACAAAAGGTTTCACTTCAGATATCGGATGAGCGCAATAACAACGGTCACCAAACAAAGAATGACAAGTGGTGGCAGCGCCATTGGAATAAGGCGCATGAGAGTTTGTCGCTGCTTGAGTAGGGCGCTTCCTGTCTCATGCCTTGCTTGTATTTCCTGTTGCTTTTGCTTCTCGGCTTCAGAGATAGGCTGGCTGGTTGGGACGTCCCCATCCAGAATGCGCACGATCCCATTACTCCCATCCACTTCCACAAGTTGACCATCCTTCAGCAATAGGGTGGCGTCATCCACACCAGAGACGCAGGGGATGCCGTACTCACGCGCCACGACGGCACCGTGTTGCAGCACCCCCCCGATTTCAAGGATGATGCCTTTCGCGTTGATGAACAACGGCGTCCAGCCGGGGTCGGTGGCGCGGGCGACGAGTATCTCGCCATGGAGCAGTTGGTTTTTCGTTCGCAAAGTGCAACACCTTGACGCGCCCCTGGACCATGCCGGGCGAGATCGGCACGCCGTTCAGTTCTCCTTCAGCGGAGGCTACGCGCGGTGGATAGTAAATCTTGCCACGTGAATCGATGATGCGCGCCACGAGATGACTACTCTTGATCTTTGTTGATCAGCGCGGAGCGCTCCTGTGCGAGCGCGCGCAAATCCAGCTCGGGGTCGGTGAGCGCGTTGTCAATGTCTTCAATCGTCAGGTCAAAGATATGTTCGGATGTATCCAGCCGCCCGCTTTCAACCAAAGTTTTCGCGATCTCCAGCGCCTGGCGGCGGAACAGGGCAACCACCTTGATGACGTAATGCTTGGGCGTTTCGCGGTAGCCGCCGAAAGTCAGCCAGCGGTGGTAGTAACGATCAAATGCCTGAGCTTTGCGTTTGCCTTTTTTCAACGCAATTTCATAAAGTGCTTGGTAGGCTGCTTCGCGTTTTTTGCGGGCGTCGTCAAAGAAGGAGCGCGTCACCATTGATCGCCAACGACATGTTCTTGAGTTGTTCAAAGAACAACTCTGGCTGTTCGTTCGGGCGCGGCGTGGCGGGGTCGATCTCGGCGGGACAGCGCATACCGAATTCCGCCAGGAAGTGTTTCCAGTGTCGCGCAAAAGCCGAAGTCAACGGAACCTTGATTCAGTGCAGATAGGAACGCAGACGGGGTGTCGAAGCGCTTCAGTTCTGGCGACGACGCCAGGGCATACATCTCCTCCCCCATCTCCGTCGTCTTGTTTCCCGGCAGGGCAATCCCCAGGTTGGTGAGTTGATCCTGCACTGCATCTCCTTTGAACAATCCCTTGATGCGCTGTTGTGCAAGTTGCGACGCCAAAATCATCGGGATGCCGAAATCGCCGTAAAAGAATTGGAGCAACTCGCTGAGTTGGATCGCCTGCTCGCGCAGGGTCAACCCCGCGCCCGAAAACGACTCGACGCGGCGGTTCTCCTCCGGCAGTCCGGATTGATACTGTTTGAGAATGTGCGCCGGGTTGAAATAGGCTTCCAGCACGCCCTTGAGCATGGGCAGGACAGCGAACACCATTTTGCCGCGCATGGCTTTCAGTTTGTCCGATAGCTCCACCTGGAGATATGGGCGCATATCAATGCTGTCTAAAATCGCCGTCACACGCGGATCGCCCATACTGCCCGGCGCTAGCCCGCCGTTGGGCAGGTTCAACTTGCGGGCATATGAAATGTCCATGTAATAGCCGCCTGTGGCAGTAAAGACCGTGCCGCCCGCACCCACCGCGCCCTTTGCTACAGCCCCGCCCACTTGGTCCAGTACATAATTTAAAAAGTCTGTACCCAACACCGAGAGTGGCTGCTGCAAGCCCTGTTCGATCAGCGTGGAGTTGGCATACAGGTGCTTCGGCTCGCCGGGTGCGGTAACCATCTCCGGCGGCAAGGGTAGATACGAAGTAATAGGTCGCGCTTGCAGAAGGTAATTTTTTCCATCCGCGATTGCCCATTCGATGTCCACCGGTTTTTGATAATGCGCTTCCACTTGTTGGAGCAGATCGGTTAATGCAAGCGCCTGTTCAATTGTGATGGCGGCTTCTGAATGATTCCTGCGGGTGGACTTAATCGTCCCCCCGGTCTGATCCAATTGAATGACCGTTTGCTTGCTCCCGACCCTCGCTTCAAGAATCCGACAGGTGGACTTGTCCACCACGAACAGGTCTGGTTCAGCCTCGCCAGCGACAACCGACTCACCCAACCCGAAATTAGCGTTGATCACGGCTTCGTCGTAGCAGTTGTTGAGCGGGTTGAGCGAGAACGCCACGCCCGCACTCTCAGCGTTGATTTGCTGTTGGACGATCACTGCGATGCGCGGCTGGTCAAGCCGAAAGCCATGCTCTTTTTTATAGAGGAATATCCGCTCATCGAAACTGGATGTGAATGAATGGCGAATTGCCGCTTCGAGTTGATTCTCCGTGACCCCGAGTGTGGTCTCGTACCCACCTGCAAAGGATGCACCTTCCAGGTCTTCTTCAGGTGAGGAGGAGCGGACGGCGAATAATTGACCTGGCACCACCTGGCGTAACTCAGCAAGGGCATCGTTAATTTCAGCGGTTTGTTCGGAAGAAAAAGTAAGGGCGTGGCAGAGGTCTTGAAGCGCGCGCGCGGCAGCGCCAAGTTCATGCACAGAGGCGGTTGCCAACGTGGAAAGGTGCGGCGAGCGTTGGATGAAATCCAGCCAGGCCTTGAAAAAATCCACGGTGAGGACAAACCCCGACGGGACGGACATCCCGGCTTTGGTCAATTGCATCAGTGCCAGTGCTTTGCCTCCGGCCTGTTCGAGGGTGGAGATGTATTTTGAATTGAATTGAACGATGGTGCTCAAAGGATTCTCCGTTGTCAATAATTCTGTAATATAATGTCTTTGAAATTACAAAATTGAATTATAGGCATAATTTTGTAATTGTCAATGCTCAAGATTACAAAATTTTAAGAACGTTTGGCAGGGTTACCTCGCACCGAAGGAGTTCGCATGGACGGATTTGCGCGGCGCAAAGAACAAAGCAAGGAAGAGATTCGCAAGGCGGCCTGGGAGTTGTTCAGCCGGCATGGCGTGGATAAGGTCAGTATGATGGACATCGCCCATAAGGCAGGTGTCTCGCAGGTAACGATCTACAATAATTTTGGCAGTAAAGAAGCTCTGGCGCGGGAGTTTGTCAGTTTCATGGTGGATATGTTGGAGAGCCGCGTACAGGAGATCGTCGCGATGGACGGTTCGTATCAGGACAAGATGGCGGCGTTCTTCCAGTTCATTTCGGCGATGTTGGCGGACGGCAGACCGTCTGCTTCAGGTGGCGCAGTCTTCGCTGGAAATGCAGAATTGCAGAACGACCCGGAGATTAAAGAGATCCGCGTGAAAGCGCAGGAGCGGATGATTGCGCTCCTGCTGCAATTGATCAAGGAAGGTAAAAAACAGGGTCAAGTCAATGAGCAGCTTTCCGAGGATGCGCTGCGATATTACTTCGTAGCATTCATGGAAATATTTCCTAACGCCGAGTTTCAAAGGCAATATGCGCGCTGCCCGAATCTGGTAGATGAGTTGGGGGAGTTGATGATGTATGGATTGAAGGGAGATGAGATATAAATTGTAAAGATATACTTTGAGACAATTGGCTCAAATTGCTTCCCACTGTGAGCCGAGGGTGATGAGCATGATTTAAGATTTGCCTTCTTCGTCGTTATTTTCTTCTGCGAGCAGTCCCAATTCCGCAAGCGCCGCCATGACTTTGGACTGTGCGCCGGGCTTGATGACCACCGTCACAGGACCCAGTTGTTCACCGAGAAATCGTCCTGCCTTGGAGTCTTTCAATTCCTTCAGCACCTCGGGCTTGCTGACCTTCAGCACGACCAGATTCTCCAGTTTCGCCTCGGTCCCGTTCGCTTCCCAGCGTTGAAGCGAACGCACAAACGGCGGCGGGATGGGAGCTGAGGCATGCTTGCGCAGGATGTTCAGCAATTGGTCGGTTTTGAGTCCCTGCTTGCGTGCCTTCTCAAGCGTTCTTACCGTTACGCGGTAGCGATACTCATCCGGTTTTTCATCTTCCCAATGGCAGAAACGGGCGATCTGGTAGCGTGCAGTGCGCGGCGCGAGTCGTTCCACGGAGATTCGTCCGTTTGACCCGACTGTCACCTTCCCCTTTTCCTCTTTCTGCTTCACAGAGGATGAGCGGAAAGCAGTGGCCTGTCCCTTTTCTTCTGCGGACGCCAGATCCACGAACCCCAGCCAGTAAAGTGGACCGGTGATGAAATACCGCAGCAGCGCGCCGTCCACTTCGTCCCAGCTGCCGAAGCCGCGCAGGAACGTGCCGTCCGTGGCGCGCTTGATGAACCACGAGTCGTAATCTCCAGCCGGGCGCTGGAAGTCGGGATATTTCTGCTTCACATCGCGGATGAAAGCCGGGATGCTCCACCACTGCCCGTCGGGAATCGGCTCGAGCAGGTTGAGCAGGAATTCGCGCGTCTCGAGTGGATGGTTGGTCCATTCCCCTTCAAAGATCAGTCCCGGCAGTTGGCGTAATTCATTGAAGGAATCTGACTTCTGCCACGATTCGCGGAGCATCTCCAACGCCCGCTCTCGCGGGGCTTCGAGAAAAGCGCGTACCGGTTCCGGCTGTGGCGTGTCTGCGGAAATAATTCCCGCGGCTGACAGGAATTCACGAAGCACACGGGTGGGGATGCTGGTTTCAGGCGGTGCGATACCGGTACGCAGCGCAGCCAGCAGGGTGCACGAGTCGTCGAGGATGCGGTCAATGGAGGGGAGGATGATCGCTTTCTCGGCCGGCGACGCAGGCCGCCCGGGTGCTTCATTCAATGCTGCCTTTTCAGCGACCGGCTTTTGATCCGTAAAATCACCGTTGCTCACGTCCACTGGGCCTGCCTCTCCCGTCACCCCGGCGAAATCCAGCGCCATAACAAGGTCGTCGGGAATGTAGGCGAATTCCTGCGGCCCTTTCTCCGTATCGAAGAAGGATTTTGCCAGCAAGGCGCGATACCAAAGGATTTCAGCGGCGGAAACAGGATGGAGGTGAGGCTGCTCCCGGTCGCGCCGGCCGGCGCCCATGTCGCGGATATCCCCAAAGCGGCGCGTGAAGTTTACCCACGGCATTTTTCCGCCTGCATGAAGGAGAGCCTCCAGGGCTGCGCGTCCCTCTTTCGGAAGCGTCGAGACAACTTCTTCGACCAGGCCGGCATCGCACAAGGCTTCAGCCATTTCTAACGCTGCATCCGAAGCATTGGAGGACGTCAAGTCCACGCCCCACAGCGAGGCGACGATGCGTAAAAATCCGATGTCATTGGATGGGAGGGAGTGGGCGAGGTCAGGCATCGGGTGAATAATACGTCAGGGTTATTGAGAACCAAATCCTTTTCGAATATACTCGAAATCCAGCCGATTCGGCAGCTCTTTGCATGGCATGGTTGTCGCTGCTTGTGCTGAGCATCGCCATTTCCATGCCGCGGTCTTTGAGCAATTGCGCCCCTTTCAACAGCAGCGCGCGCGCCAGTCCCTGCCTTTGGAAATCCGGATGCACAGCCACGGGATCGGTGTGACCGATCTTTACCCCGCTGCGTTTGTTTTCAGCGGTCAGGATGGAACAGGTGCAGTAGGCAGCGAAGCTGTTTTCCGGCGCGACAACGATCAAATCCAATGCCGGGATGTAATCCGGAGCGCGCATAATATCGAGACGCTCCTCGCGGGTCATGTGGGAGGTCCCGAATGCAGCGCGATGGAGTGCCACAATCTCATCGACCTCCTGCTCTCCTTTAATTGAGCGGATGCTGAAGCCTTCCGGCAAACGGACAGGTGCGATGGGCTGGTCGAGTTTAAGCGCCATTTGAAGTGTATTCTGTTCAAGCTGCCTGAATCCCTGCCGCTCCAGCATGGCAACACGGTGGAGGTCATCTTCACGGCAGCTTGTATCCAGTGTATCTTCGACCCCTGGCCCATTTGAATGGACAGCGCTTTTCATTCCCCAGTCGATGAGCTGATTTTCAATCACAGGTTCAGCTCCTGGCGCTACTTCAAAGACAAGGTTATTGTACGGCTCCAGAACAAAGGCAAATGCCTCAAGGTGACCCAGGTCATTTATCCACAATCGTGTCTTCTCGCGAATGGAGGGTCTGGCCATTGCCTCTTGCAGGTCAGCACTGCTGGGATATTCATTACTCCATTCAGCCGGACGGATCGCTTTAAGCAGATCCATCATGGCAGGCAGATCATGGGGGTGCGACATAGAGGGCGGGAAGTAATAGCAGGCATGGTATAGGTGGAAATGAAAACGGGTAACGCGATGATTTTATCATCACTCGTTACCCGTTATTTAGGAGTCTGAATATTTACCCTTATTTGGTTTTTTTCTTGGTTGCAGTTTTCTTCGCAGGCTTGGCCTTTGGCTTCTTCCCGGGTTTAACTTTTACGGTGGATTTCGCCTTTGCGTCTGGCTTTGCCTTTACTTCAGGCTTTGTTTTTTCTTCAGGCTTGCTTTTAGTTACTGGCGCGGTTTGTGATTTTTTGGGTTCCGCTGCTGGCGAATTCGCTTGGACATACCGATTGAAGATCCAGCCCGAGGTCAGTCCGATCACGCTGTCACCCGGCTTGACCTCCACGACGGCGTCCCCGCGCGTGGCAGAACGCTTGCGCAGCGCGGCCTCGTCGAGCCTCGATTGCTTGGCAGCGGCCTTGAGCAGGTGAATCGTGACATGAGCATTCGGTTTTCCCATGGCGATGCCGGCCAGCTTGATCCCCTTGTCCAAATCCCACAGGATGACGCCGCGTCCGTACCGTCCTTGAGCCGGGAAATCATTCACGGACAAACGCTTCGCTCGGCCGTCGGACCCGATGACGAAGACATCGCCTTCGCCCGGCAGGATTTCGCATCCCACGACTTCGTCCCCGACGCCCAGCTTGATGCTGTTCACTCCCGCAGCGACCAATCCCATCGGGCGGACGTCATCTTCCTTGAAGCGGATGGCCATGCCCAACGAGGTTGCAAGCAGGATTTCCTTTTGCCCGTCGGTCAGGGTCACCCAACCCAGGGCATCGCCTTCGTTGACTCTTGCCAGCGTGAACGTCTGGGCTGAAGCGCCCGGCAATTCGCTGAGAAGTGATTTCTTGACCATGCCGCCTTTGGTGACTGTCAGCACACAGGTCTCCTCAGACAGCTCACTGCGTTTCGTGGGAAGGGCGAAAGCCGCCACGGGCAGGTCGCTCTCCTTGAGCGGGCAGACTTTATTGAACGGAGCACCTTCTGCAGGCTTGTCAGCTTCAGGGAGCGTATGGACAGCTACCGCGGCAGCGAGTCCGCGCTCGGAGGCGAGATACAGGATGTCGGTGGTCTGCGCCTTCACCAGCAGCCAGGGTGCGTCGCTTCCACTCAGGCGCGGGGGTTTGTCGTCGTGCGTGCGGCAGATTAAACCGTCGCCGTTAAGGCTGACCCAGACCTCCTGGTCCGGCAGCAACTCGGCGGTGGTCAGGAAGGTCTTCTTGTCCTTCCCGCTCTTGAGGTTGACGATATGGGTGCGGCGCTTGTCGCCATAATCCTCTTTTACCCGCAGCAGTTCCTCGGCGGCCACGGCGCGCATGCGCTTGGGGGATTTGAGCAGCCCCTCCAGGTCTTTGATCAGCGTGAGGATTTCCTTGTATTCGGTTTCAATCTTCTTGCGTTCGAGCGCTGCCAGCCTGCGCAGTTGCATTTCGAGAATGGCATTTGCCTGCAGTTCAGAGAGTTTGAATTTTTTCTGCAGCCGCTCGCGCGCGGTTTCCACATCGGGTGAATTACGGATCAAGTTGATGATTTCGTCCAGGTGTTTCAGGGCGATGGTCAACCCTTCGAGGATGTGCGCGCGCTGACGGGCTTTCTCAAGGTCGAATTCAGCCCGTCGCTTGATGACCGTTATACGGTGTTCGAGATACACCCTCAAGGCCTGCTTGAGCGTGAGCATTCGTGGCTCACCGTCCACCAGCGCGAGCAGGATGATGCTGAAGGTATCCTGCATGGGCGTGCGTTTGTAGAGGTCGCGCAACAGACTATCGGGGTCGGCATTCTTGGTCAGCTCGATGACGATTCGCATGCCGTGACGGTCCGATTCGTCGCGCAGGTCGGCGATGCCTTCCAGCGAGCCACCTCGCACCAGTTCGGCAATGCGTTCGATCAGGCTGGACTTGTTGACCTGATACGGCAGTTCGCTGACGATGATGCGGGACTTGCCGCGTTCCATCTCCTCAACATGTGCGCGCGCCTGGATGACGACCCGTCCACGCCCGGAGCCATAGGCCGATTCAATCCCTTCATCGCCTTTCTCCTGGATGATGACCCCGCCGGTGGGGAAGTCGGGACCCTGGATGAAGTTCATCAACTGCTCGACGGAGATGTCGTCCAGCTTCTCCCATTTTTCGAGCATATAGACGAGTGCGTCCACCACCTCGCCCAGGTTGTGGGGTGGGATGGAGGTGGCCATACCGACGGCGATACCGGTCGCGCCGTTGACCAGCAGGTTGGGGATGGCAGATGGGCAGGACAGTCGGTTCGCTCAGCGTATCGTCGAAATTAGTGGCGAAATCGACCGTGTTCTTGTTGATATCTGCCAGCAGATCAAGCGCTGGCGCGGCGATGCGGGCTTCGGTGTAGCGCATGGCCGCAGGTGGATCGCCGTCCACAGAGCCGAAGTTGCCCTGCCCATCCACCAGCATCGTGCGCATGGTGAAATCCTGCGCCAGGCGTGCCATGGCTTCATAAACAGCCGCGTCGCCGTGGGGGTGGTATTTGCCCAGCACTTCGCCTACGATACGGGCGGACTTCTTGTAGGCGCTGTCGGGGCGGATACCCATGTCATACATGGCGTATAGAATGCGCCGTTGGACGGGTTTCAATCCATCCCTGGCGTCAGGCAGTGCGCGCGCCACAATCACGCTCATGGCGTAGTCGAGATACGACTGCTGCATTTCTCGATCGATATCAATCTTGCGGACTAATCCAAGTTCCATAAAATCTCCGTCCGCTCGCCTTTTGTTGGAAAATTTCGTATGGCGAGGGGAATGTTTGTTCTAAAGCCCTGCCTATCTTAAGGGTAAAGATTCAATGCGTCAAGGAGACAAATTCCAAATAAGCCAGCCTTTTGTCAGCCACTTTTTATGAAGGTTTATTTCATAACCTTTTTCGGCGAGGCTTTCCGCTGCAGCGATGAACCATTGGCGCGTCCCCCAGGCCTTTGCAGAAATGGTTTCAACCGCTGAACGTTTCCATGCTTCGAAAAAATCAAAAATGACTTCTCCGGGTACTACGTGATGAATATAATTCTTGGGTAACACTGCCTGGAATTGGGCGGGATCGAACCCGGAGCGAAAATTGGTGCTCAAGGCTAAAGCCTCAAAACCCCAACCCCCTGATGAAAGTTTCCTGACAACATTCGCCACCCAGATGCGCCCAAAAGGATCCGAGGTGCCCTCGATCATCAACCCACCTGCCAGCACATATTGTGCCAGTCTTTCGTAGGCTGGGGCGAATGCAGCCTCCTCGTATTGACGCATGACATTGAAGGCGCGGATGAGCCGGACCGTTTCTCCGGGCAGCAGAGGCAGGTTAAATCCACCAAAGCGGAAAAATGTCCTTTCGTCTGTGAACGGAAGCGCG
Source organism: uncultured Chloroflexia bacterium (assembly GCA_963774975.1). Lineage (GTDB taxonomy): Bacteria > Chloroflexota > Anaerolineae > Anaerolineales > Villigracilaceae > JBGPQJ01. Next base: position 35,307 of record CAVZGY010000014.1, on the reverse strand, counting down.
GCTTCGACACGCTCTTTGTCGATTTCCACGCCAAGGATAGGGAGAGAGGCATTAAGGCGACGAAGTCTTTCAGCAGATTCAAGTGTGGTGGTTGCCTCTGCTCCGTATCCCAGGTCGACGAAAAGAGCGTGGGAGAAATCCCCATCCGTCCGTTTGATGAGATTAGGATCAAACATCGCCACAAAATTATCCACTCGGCGTAAACGGTTGGGAGCAGTCTTCCCGCGTGTTATGACTCCTTCAGGTTTCTTGGAAGATTTGCGAGTAATAGATGCATTGGCTGTCATGAATTTACAATAATCAGTCAGTCATTGTTTAATTGAGAACAAGGTTTATGGAAAATTAAAATTGATGGTTTGAGTCAGGCATTGTCCCGCCAGCCCGTTCTGGGAGCAGAGTGTGAGAATGGCCGTGCCGCTGTTTCCAGAAGGATTGCCAGGCATACTGATGTTCGAATAGACCGTGCCAGTCGATCCGGCGGTCAGAGATGTCGATCCACCTGTGGAGGCGCACCATTGGTCATAATTCGTGAACTCGTCTCGTGTGGTGGTTCCGCCCACACCTTGTGTGTTGTTGTGGGCTTCGAGTTCGAAAGGATTCCCAGATTACGCTGCCGGTATTCTTGGCGTCAAATAAAAGGCATTGGCTCCCCGGACCAATCCCAAAGCTTCTATAAGAAAAGGTAAACGCAGCTGAGGGTGTAGGGGTAGGCGCTGGAGTAAAGACAGGCAGAATAGTGGTATCGCCATCGACCGTGGCGTATTCATCGGTCACCCAGCAAAAAACGCTGGGACTCTTCGGCAGGCGTATGTACCAGTAATTACCGCCCGGGTTTTTTCCCAATACTTCAGCGGTCTCGCCGACGAAAAGGCCGCCGAGATAATCGTACACCTTCCCGGGGCCGGAGCGGCAATTGGTGTCCACCGAGACGCTGATCGTGGTAATGGAAGGTGTGGCAGTGGATGTCGGCGATGACGTTTTAGTCGGTGTAGACGTCTCAGCAGGTGATGGAGATGCGGTGGCTGGCAGCGGAGTGATGGGCGGACCTACGGTCTGGCTTGCTTCCGCTGCGATGGTCTGTGCGGCCGCGGTAAAGACTGGACCGGGGTCGGCGGTGGGTGCTGTACTGAACGGCAGACTGCAGGCCAGTGTGGCCAGCCCCAATGCAACTACTAAAAGAGTACCGCGGATGAATTTCGGCATAATCCCTCCCATATCAAACATTTGCATCATCAGTTTCTTGCTAAAGTCTGAAATCGCAACGTCTGCTAAGGCTGCACTGTAATTCTAACAAAAAAGGGCGACTCGCGAGAGTCGCCCTTTGGACTTCAAGACTTAGTCCCCGGTGTCTGGAATTTCACTCCACTGTGCAGAACCCGCTTCGAGCATGGCTTTCTCAGCCAGGGTGAAGCGACCATGTATGAAACCGGTACCGGCTGGGATCAGCTTACCGATAATAACGTTTTCCTTCAATCCGTAGAGCGGATCGGTCGTGGATGCGATTGCCGCGCCCGCCAGCACCTTGATGGTGTGCTGGAACGAGGATGCCGAAAGGAACGAATCGGTGCTGAGGGAGGCCTTCGTAACGCCCAGCAGAATCTCAACGAATTTGGCAGGCTGTTTACTTTCCGAGATCATCTGTTCATTAACACGCTGGATCTCCAGCCGCTCGACCGCGTCACCGGGCAGGTATTTTGTATCGCCCGGACGGGTGACTTGCACCTTGCTCATCATTTTGCGAATGATGACTTCGAAGTGTTTGTCATGGATATTTTGGCCTTGTGAGCGGTAAACTTTCTGGATCTCGGTCAGCAGGTACATGTTACAGGCCTCGCGCCCCTGTATGCGAAGGACACGATGCGGGTTGAGCGAGCCTTCGGTCAGCGGTTGACCGGGTTCGACGTGCTCGCCTTCCTTGACCAACAGGCGCAGTGTGGACGGGATTTCGTATTCCATCTCCTCCTTATGCTCATAGGAGACGATGACGGTGCGTTTCTTTTCGATGCGCACACGTCCACCATGCTGTGCTGCGATGGTGGCATCTTCAAGCTTCGCTAAAACATCGCCTGGCTTGACTTCCTTCTCTTCCTTGACAACGACCTTCCATTCCTTTGGAATATCGTAGCTGTCGCTGATCATTTCTGCGTGCTCGATGCGCACCAGCCGCATATCGGCATATTTGTCTGACTGGACGATGTGCGCCACACCCTGAATGTCGCTGACGAACGCTTCACCTTTTGGCATTTTACGCGCTTCGAAGAGCTCCTCCACGCGCGGGAGGCCGGTGGTGATGTCGCTGCCGGCAGCCACGCCACCGGTGTGGAACGTGCGCAGGGTGAGCTGCGTGCCGGGCTCGCCGATGGACTGGGCTGCGACGATGCCAACTGCCGCGCCGAGCTCCACCATGTTTCCGCGGCCGAGGTCGATGCCGTAGCACTTGGAGCAGATGCCGTGCCGCAGTTCGCAGGTCAGAGCGGAGCGGACCTTGAGCTGCTCGATATTGGTGGCAGCGATCTTGCGCGCAAGTTCGTGGTCGATGATGGTGTCCGGTTCGGCCAGCACTTCGCCAGTATCCGGGTCGATCGCGCGTTCAGCCGTGAGGCGGCTGTAAATGCGGACCATAAGGGATTGCCCGGCAACATCATCGGACTTGCGCAGGTAGATACCTTCCTTGGTACCGCAATCATGCTCGTTGATAATAATGTCCTGGGCGATGTCCACGAGCCGACGGGTGAGATAACCGGCATCCGCGGTGCGGAGGGCGGTATCCGCCAGACCTTTACGCGCACCATGCGTGGAAATGAAGTACTCGAGGGCGGTCAGGCCTTCGCGGAAGTTGGAGCGGATGGGCAGCGGGATGATGCGCCCGGACGGGTCAGCCATCAGACCGCGCATACCGGCCAGCTGCGAGATGGGGCCGAAGCCGCCTTTCGTCGCGCCGGAGTTCGCCATCGTTGCCAGATTGCCGTTCGGGTCCATGTTCTTGCGGACCGCTTTGGCCACGTCCTCGGTGGTCTTCTGCCAGATCTGGATGATTCGTTCATTCTGTTCCTGGTCGGTGAGCAGACCACGGCGGAAATCACGTTGAACGAGTTCAACTTCCTTGAGTGCGCTGGCGATAATCTCTTCCTTCGCGGATGGGACAGTGATATCCGCCACCGCCAGGGTGATGCCGGAGCGCATGGCGTACTGAAAGCCAATGTCTTTCACTTTGTCGGCGACATCGGTTGTAATCTCCTGCCCGCAGATTTCGTATACCTCGGCGATCAGGTCCTTCACGCCGCCTTTTTCGAGCACTTCGTTGACGAAAACCACTTCAGGCGGGAGTATGCTGTTGAAGATCACCCGCCCGACGGTCGTTTCAATTATGCGCTTCTCGGGTTCATCAAGACGGCTGCCCTCGGTGTCGTACCAGGTTGTCATTTGGATCTTGATGTTGCTGTGCACGTCAACCTGACCGAGTTCATAGGCCAGCAGTGCTTCGTCGATATCTGCAAATACGCGTCCGTCGCCCTTGTGATCGCGCTTGTCCATCATGGTCAGATAGTAGACGCCCAGCACCATGTCTTTTGACGGCGAAATGATCGGTTCGCCATCGGCGGGCTTCAACAGGTTCTTTGATGCCAGCATCAGCCGGCGGGCTTCCTGGACGGCTTTGATCGAAAGCGGAACATGGACAGCCATCTGGTCGCCGTCAAAGTCCGCGTTGAAGGCGGTGGTGACCAGCGGGTGAAGCTGAATAGCCGAGCCTTCGATCAGGATCGGTTCAAACGCCTGGATACCCAGCCGGTGCAGGGTCGGCGCGCGGTTGAGCAGCACGGGGCGTTCCTTGATGGCCTCTTCGAGCACCTCCCAAACCTCAGGGCGGTTGCGCTCGATGAGACGGCGCGCGCCTTTGACGTTGGCAGCATAATTGTGCGAGACCAGCCGGGCGATCACGAACGGGCGGAACAGTTCCAAAGCCATCGCCTTGGGCAGACCGCACTGGTAGAGTTTCAATTGGGGACCGACCACGATCACTGAGCGGCCGGAGTAGTCCACGCGCTTGCCGAGCAGGTTGCGGCGGAAGCGGCCTTTCTTTCCCTTGAGCATGTCGCTTAGGGACTTGAGTTCGCGGCGGCCACGGCGCGAGAGCGCCTTGCCACGCTGGGAGTTGTCGATCAGGCTGTCCACCGCTTCCTGGAGCATGCGCTTCTCGTTGCGCACGATCACGTCCGGAGCGCCTAGCTCAAGCAAGCGCTTGAGGCGGTTGTTTCGGTTGATCACGCGGCGATACAGGTCATTGAGGTCGGATGTGGCGAATCGGCCGCCGTCCAGCTGCACCATCGGGCGCAGATCAGGGGGGATGACCGGCAGGATGGTCAGGATCATCCACTCAGGCTTGTTGCCCGAGCGGCGGAACGCTTCCACCACCTTCAGGCGGGTAGTGGCCTTTTTGCGCTTCTGTTTGGATTTGGACGTGCGCGCCTCATGCCAAAGATCCTCGGAAAGTTTATCCAGATCGACGCGGCGTAGGATGTCATAAAATGCCTCGGCGCCCATGTCTGCGCGGAAGACCTGTCCCCAGCGCTGCTTCAGTTCCCGGAAGCGGACCTCGCTCAGGAAGGTGAAGGGGCGAAGTTCCATCAGCTCATCGCGTTGGCGGGAGGTGGTATCCTGGTTGTTGGAGGTCTGGTCCTCAAGCTGGTTGCGAAGTTCTTCCATCTTTTCATCAGCCGTGGCACGGATAGTTTGCCCTTCCATATTAAGATGCTCAAGTTCGCGGCTCTTGCTGTCCTTCAATTCATTTTCGAGGGCTTCCAGTTTCTCCTTGACGTTTTTCTGTACCTTGGAGATCATCGAAGCGGTGATGGTTTCGCCGGCTTTGGCAATCACCTCGCCCGTGGCATCGAAGCGAATCGCCTTCACCGCCGGGTTGCCCATCTCCTCTTGCAGAGTGGATTCCAGCTTCTGACCCTCCTTCATGATCGGGTCGAGGCGGGACGCCAGCAGTTCGTCGTAGGAGCTTTCGAGCGATGTCTTGCGGCCAGCGATTTCCTTCAATTCCACATCGCGTGATTTTTTGACTTCAGCAATCTTGGCGTTGATCTGCCCGGCCTGTTCGCGCTCCGAGACGGAGATTTCGTCCTCGAGGCGCTTGAGTGCTTTTTGGCGGGCATCTTCATCAACGTAGGTGATGATGTATTGCGCAAAGTACAACACGCGGTCCAGATTGCGGCGGGGGAGGTCGAGCAGGAGCCCCAGGTAGGAGGGGATGCGGCGGGTGTACCAGATATGGGCAACCGGTGTCGCGAGGGTGATATGTCCCATGCGCTCGCGGCGGACGGAGGCGCGGGTGACTTCAACACCGCACTTGTCGCAAATGATGCCTTTATAGCGGGGGTTTTTATATTTGCCGCAGTAGCACTGCCAGTCGCGGGTCGGGCCGAAAATGGCTTCGCAGAACAGGCCGTCCTTTTCGGGGCGCAAGCGGCGATAATTTATGGTTTCGGGTTTGAGAACTTCGCCGTATGACCAACTGCGGATGGTCTCCGGCGATGCAAGGGTGATTCGGAGCGCGGTCAATCCTTTGGTTTCCAATGCCACATCCTCCTGGGGGGATAATTGTTCGGGTGTTACAAAAACCAACAAAAGAGACGAATAAAGGCAAGCGCGAGAGACTTACTCTCAAGCGCTTGCTGAGCAGATTTAGGCTATAAATACTTTGTAACCCATTGATTATACAACCAAAAATGGTCAAGTCAAGAGGCAGTATCCTTAAATTTGCATCCCAAAACCCCCTTCACTCTCACTTAATATCCACGTTATTCGAATTTGAGCAATTGCAGGATATCGGCAAGGACCGCTGCGTAGAGTTCGTTCATCACTTCGTCGCTTGCCAGGTATGGACCACCAAAAGATCCATCGCCGTAGACACGGCGTGCTGTCCCGGCGTCCATTATGCCCGGAACAGAGGGCGGGACCTTTGGCTCTGATGGCATTTCACTCACGATGGTGAAGGGAAAAGCCTCCAGCCAGTTGGCATGGGTGGGCTTGAGATCGTGTTTTACCGCCACCGTTTCGACAGAATGGGACAGCCACCAGTCATACCACCGAAGCTGGATTCCCGGCATGCTCCCGGCTATTTCCGCTAAAAGAGTCCGGGCAGGGGAATTGCCTCCGTGGCCGTTTAAGATCAGCAGTCTGCGGAAGCCAGCACCATAGGCTGAACGAACCAGGTCCTCCACGATGGCAATAAAAGTTGTGACCCGCAGCGAGAAGGTCCCCGGATAGGAGAGGAAGTAAGGAGAGCAGCCAAAGTTGAGCGGTGGCGCGACCAGCACCCCCGTTTGCTGGCTGGCTGAATCAGCCAATGCCATGGGGATTTTGATATCCGTCAGCAGTGAAAGATATCCATGCTGTTCGGTTGCGCCTAATACCATAATCAGGCGGTCTTCGTGCTTGAGATATTCTTCGACATCCATCCAGTTCAAATCTTCGAGGCGCATGTGTACTCCTGTATCCGCGTGGCTGGAACCCGCTCCATTTTACTCCACCCTCTGCCTTGATGTGACTTTATAATCCAGTGTATGCCTTCAATGCCAGCTGTCCCGATCCCGCCATTATTCCTCGGTCGCATGTCGAAATTCCTTGGTGACGAGTTTCCCATGTTTGCTGATTCGCTCAACAATACTCCGCGGTCTGGGTTGAGGGTGAACACCCTGAAAATAGCTATCGACCAATTCCCGGCAATCTCTCCATTCGTATTGGGAGAACGATGTACCCTGGGCGCAATCTGCGTTTCTGTTAGAGAGTGATGAAAAACCGGGCAAACATCCCTATCACCAGGCGGGGATATATCTACCTGCAGGACCCGTCTGCCATGGCGCCGGCGGAACTGCTTGCCCCTCAGCCGGGCGAGCGTGTGCTGGACCTTGCCGCTGCGCCCGGAGGAAAAACCACTCACCTCGCCGCGCCGATGCAGGGGGCAGGGATTGCTTGTCGCCAACGAGATCAAGACCAAGCGGGTAGGCCACCTAGTGCAGAACGTGGAGCGCTGGGGCGCGGGGAATGTGGTCATAACCAACGAAACTCCCGAGAACCTGGCCGACCACTTTGGTCCGTTCTTCGACCGGGTGCTGGTGGATGCACCTTGCTCCGGCGAGGGCATGTTCCGCAAGGATATGGGTGCCCGGGCAGATTGGTCGCTTGAGATGGTGCAGGGCTGCGCGGTCCGTCAGGGCAATATCCTGCGCGTGGCGGGTAAGCTGGTCAGGCCGGGAGGTCACCTCCTTTATTCCACCTGCACGTTCGCACCGGAAGAAAACGAGAGTGTCATTGCTGAGTTTCTTGAGGAATTTAATGATTATGAAGTGGCTGGACTTGAGCAACAGCCGGGATTCATGCATGGACGACCGGATTGGCTGGGACAAGGAAGCTCGAATGATTTAGCAAAAGCGATTCGGCTTTTTCCACATCGGATTGAAGGCGAAGGTCATTTTGCCTGTCTCCTGCGAAGACGCGATGGGGCGGTCACGGAAAGAGTCGGGGAAACACGACTGACTCGCCTTTCGAAACACCAAGCAGGACATTGGCAGGAATTTGCAGCAAAGGTGCTACGAGTTGATTGGGGCGATGACAGGTTGCGGGTGGTTGGCGACCGGTTGTATTTCATCCCGAATGAGATGCCTGATCTTGACCGGCTGCGAGTTGTCCATCCCGGCGTATGGCTTGGGCTTTTCAAAAAGGATCGCTTCGAGCCGGCTCACCCATTGGCTCTTTTTATCAAGCCGGATGAGATTGCAAATGGGGTAACCTTTGCCTCCAGCAGCCCCGAGCTTGAGGGCTTACCTGCGCGGAGAGAGCATCCCGTCGGATGTTACTGGCTGGGCGGTCGTCCGTGTGGACGGGTTTCCACTCGGGTGGGGGAAAGGTGTGCAGGGGACATTGAAAAATCATTACCCTCGGGGATGGATAACTCTGAGGTAGTTAAACAAATAACCGGGTGGAAATTCTTCCACCCGGTCTGATTCATTTTTGGATATTGCCCACCAACCCCAATTCAGGTGCGATGCGTCTCATGGCGGTGATGACATTACCGACGTGCTCCCACAACTCCACGCCAAATTCCTGCGCAGCGTGTTCCATTTCTTCCCGGTTCGCACCGGCAGCAAAAGCCCTGTCCTTCCATTTTTTCTTTACAGAGGAGGGTTCGAGGTCATATAAAGAATGCGATGGCCGGACCAACGCGACTGCGGTGATCATCCCGGTGATTTCGTCGCAGGCGTTGAGCGCCTTTTCCATGAGGGAATCGCGCGTCACGCCGGTATTATTTCCATGGCTGAGGATGGCACGGATTATCACCTCGGGCACGCCGCGCTCGCGCAGGATCGGCACCCCGTCGGCGGGATGCTGCTCGGCTGTGGGGTGGACCTCCCAGTCGAAGTCGTGCAGCAGCCCGGTATTGCTCCATAACTCCACATCTTCGCCATATTTTTCAGCGTAAAAACGCATGGCCGCCTCGACCGACAGCATGTGTTTGAACAGGTTTTCGTTCTTGATGTATTCGTGGACAATGGCAAGCACTTCGTCGCGAGTCATTTGGCAGATACCTCCGGGAAGATGGGTTCAGGTTCGCCGAGAACCGGCAGGGGGTGGGTCAGGTGGACTTCCACCATCGCGGTGAGCGTGGCAGGAAGTTCACGCATGTTCCAGATGAAGCGGGTGATCTTGCGATAGTAGGCGCGGTCCGCTTTCACACCGACCGCTTCCACACTGAGGTTATTGCAAGTGTAGAGCGCGCGCGGGAGGTGAAAGAGCTGTGTCACGAGAACGGCCTTCTTGATGCCGAAGATGGCTCCAGCGCGATAGCAGGTGTCGTAGGTGCGGCGTCCTGCGTAATCCAGGACAATATCTTCATCCGGAATACCGAGCTGCAGCGCATACTGGCGCATGGCTTCCGGCTCGTTGTAGTATTCGAAACGATTGTCGCCGCTCATCAACAGTTTGGACACCTTGCCTTGTTTGTAAAGCTCAACAGCAGTTTCGACCCGGTCGCGCAGCACTGTGGTAGGCGTGCCGTCGCGGCGGAGGCCGGCTCCGAAAACAATGGCCACCGGTCGCACTGGGGAGTTTTCCGGTGAGTAGATGCGAGGGAAAGAATACGCCGCTGTTATGAGGCGAGGGATCAAGACTGCCGCAGCAGTGATGCCGAGCAGGATGAGCGCCAGAGTTGTGGTCATTTTGATCAGTTTTTTAAACACAGGCAGGATTTTACAACAAAAAATCCAGGCGCAGCATGCCATTCCCGGATTTTCTGATGAAATTCTTATTTATCTAGGTCAACCGTTTTCGTACTTCGGCGCTCAGGAAATCCATCGCCATGACCACAATGACGATCAACCAGATGGCCGTGGCCGCATCGTTGTAATGAAATCCATTGATCTGCTCATTCAGGTAATAGCCGATCCCACCGCCGCCAACGAAGCCGATGATGGTTGAAATGCGGACGTTGATGTCCCAGTGGTAGATGATGAACGAAACAAAATCCGGCACGATCTGAGGGATAACCGCATAGACCACATTCTGGATGCGCGTTGCGCCTGTGGCATGGATTGCTTCGATGGGACCGCTGTCAATTCCCTCAATGGATTCTGAGAAAAGTTTCCCGAGCGAGGCGACAGTGACCACGGTCAGAGCGAGAATGCCGGGCAGGGGTCCGAACCCCAGCCAGAAACCAAAGACAGTCGCCATCACCAGCGGGTCATACGCGCGGACGAGGTTGAAGAAGGACCTTGTCACATAATAAACGCTTGATCCGAACTTGCTGTGACGCATGATGTTGCTGGCGGCCAGGAAACTGAGCGGCGCAGCGATGATGGTGGCAAGGGTGGTGGAAAAGAGCGCCATGAAGATGGTGACGAACATGGCGGCGGCAGCTTCCTTGAACGAATCGCTGAGCTGGATCCTGCCCACCGGCTTTAGAGTTTCCACCGCGAGCTGGCTGGCAACTCCATTTTCAGAAGCGGCAATGGGGCGGGCTTGCACTGTCTCGGAAAAATAACCATTTGCATCGGTCGTGGTGCGGATGGCGGTCATTTGCCGGTCGTCGGGAAATTCCCAGCGGATGACCGTTTCGACATTTGGGACCAACTCGAAGCCCTCGAGCGTGAATTCTTCTCCCGGTTCGGCACAAGGGACGCTGGTTACGATTCGCGGGCCGGATGTGATCGGCTCGGATTCCGGCGCGGACCCGCATGGGATTGGGAAGTCAATCTCGATGGTGGCGAGTTCAACGTCTCGTGAGAAAAAGTTGGGAGAGGCAAATTCCCTCAGAACATGAACCCCCTTGTACAGGTCCGCCAATTTGGCTGGGTCGATTTCTGTAACCTGCCACGCCCACCAGTAAACAACAGCGATAATAGCAACCGTGAGTGTTATGCGTCCAATGCGGAGTACAGGATTTGGCTTTTTCATGTCAGATCAGCCTCTCCCGTACCTTGGCGCTAACGAAGTCGAGCACAATCACGATCACTGCAATGGCGATGAAGACAGCGCTCACCCCTCTCATGTCATTGACGCGGATGAGTTCTACCAGCAGGAAGCCGATACCGCCTCCACCCACCAGGCCGATGACCGTAGCCGAGCGGACATTGATGTCCCAACGGTAAATGGTAAAGGAGGTAAAAGCCGGCACGATTTGCGGGACGACAGCAAACCGCACCATCTGCACCCAGGTTGCGCCGGTGGCGTAAATGGCTTCTATCGGGCCGTTGTCGATCCCCTCAATGACCTCGGAATACAACTTCGCCAATGCAGCCACGGAATGGATGGCCAGCGCCATCACACCGGCGAATGGTCCTAGGCCGACGATGGTCACAAAAATGATGGCAATGATCAAGGCTTCAATCGAGCGCAGGATGTTCAGGATGGTGCGGACAATATAATAAATTCCGAGCGTGAAGGGATTTCCGCTCATCAGGTTGTGCGCGGCCAGGAAACTGATGGGCACTGCAACAAACATGGCAAGCGTGGTTGCCATGAGCGCCATCGCCACGGTCACTGCAGCGCCTTTGAGCACTTCCCCGCCTACATATGAAAGTTGAATACCACCCAGTGGGCGGTACTGATAGAGGTAAACGCGGTGCTGCTGGGGAAGAGTCGGATCGGGTGCGGCAACCAATGCCGTTGTCGGCACGCGAATGACCACTGTCATGTTGCCGTTTTCGTCGGATGGCACAACCAGCATGGAATTTTCATCTTCGCTGACCATCTTTGGGTCGCCGATGGGTGTGCGCCAAACAACATTTGTATTTGTGTTCGGCCACAAACCCGCAGCAGTTACGATGAGAGTCTCGTGGACACCGCCGCAGTCAGGCATCACCGCAAGCGACTTATCGCCGTCTTCCCGGTAAGCTTGAGGCGGTTCAGGCGAACACGGAACTTCCACACCCACCCAGATGGAGTTTTCCTCCCGCCGCGGTTCGATGAAATTAGGTTTGAACATCGGCCTGACGATGAGATAAGCGCGGGTGAGGCTGGCCTTGCTGAAGTCGATCTGGGAGACCTGCCAGCCGATGCCGTAGGCGGCAAGCAGCCCAAGAAGGATGGGCAGGAGGAAACTGCGTTTTCGACCGACTGCCAGGCTGGCCGCGTCCACCACGTTCCACAGCCAGATGCCGAGAGGAGCGATATACCATGCAGGATGGCGGTACCAGATTACCATTGCCAGAACCAGCATCGTGCCGATAAAAATCACCGCGCCGCGATAGGCCTGCCGGGCATAGACCTGCCCCAGACCCGGAATCACCGCTGAGAGCAGACCGGCAATGAAGGGCGACTTTTCCTGCTTATCAGCTTTTTCAGCCATGCCTATACCTCGACAGAAGTCGCGCGCACTTCCTGCGCTTCCTCGCCGTAGATTTCCTTGAACTTAGCCCGGTCGATCTCTTGCGGAAGGCCTTCGAAAACCTTAATCCCATCTTTCAACGCGATCACGCGAGTGGCATACCTATGGACCAGATCCAGGAAGTGCAGGCTGCAGATGACCGTGATGCCTTCCTTGTTGAGCTGTTCGAGATATTGCAGGATGGTATGCGACAGGACCGGGTCGAGGCTGGCAACCGGTTCGTCTGCGAGAATCACTTTAGGCTCCTGCATGAGCGCACGCGCAATGCCCACCCGCTGCTGCTGGCCGCCCGAAAGGGCATCCGCCCGTTCCGAGGCCTTGTCCGAAATCCCTACACGTTCGAGGGCCTTCATTGCACGCTGCTTGTCTTCCTCCGACCAGATATTGAGCAGGCTGGTGAAGGAGTTGACGTATCCCAGCCTACCGGATAGGACGTTGGTGAGGACACTCGAGCGCTTGACCAGGTTGAACTGCTGGAATACCATGCCGATATGCCGGCGAATGAGCCGCAGGTCCGAGGGTGAGGCAGCCGTGATGTCGATGTCATTCCAGTAGATTTTTCCCTCGGTGGGGTCGATCAGGCGGTTGATGCAGCGCAGCAGGGTCGATTTGCCTGACCCCGATAAGCCGATCACCACCAGGAACTCGCCATCCTGTACTTCAAAGCTGACATCCTTGAGCGCCTGTGTTCCTGTGGGATAGGTCTTGGAGACGTGTTCTACTCGCAGCATAGGTCATCCTGTTCTGTCGTTTTGAAAATCCAAAACATCAAACACAAAATACCGGTTTTTTGTTTCAGGTCCTGGGTCTTCACCAAAAAAAGAGAGGGAGACAATACGTCATCCCTCTCTTTTGTGGCTAAATAGGCTTACTTGAAGAGTGTCGTCGGGTCGACGCCGGAAGCTTCGAGGTAAACCCGGAATTCATCATAGAAGGTGTCATCCACTTTCTCGAGTCCTTGGATGCTGTATCCACCGCTTTTGAGAAGGGCAATGCCTTCTTCAGTCGAGGCAAGATCCACCAGAGCCTGAGTCAATGTATCCTTCATGTCAGCCGGAAGATCAGTCGCCAGGGAGACATTGTCATTCGGGATGAACGGGTCGGTGACCCACAGGATCTGCACCTTGTCATTCACATCTGGGAAGTCATTGACCACATTCGAGCGTGCATCGATGAAGGTCGCGCCGAACGCGCATATCTCACCCTTGGGGCTGAGGTACACGGACTTGATGACCGTCGGGTGGCCTTGAACCCAGGCGCCTGCCGGAGTTTTGATTTCTTCGGCCTTCAGAATTCCGGAAGGAATAATGTAACCCGATGCAGACAACGGATCAGTCCAGCAGGGTTTCTGGCCATCCAACTGAGCGAGGGCGGTCGCAGCATCTGCCGTGCTCATGCCGGTGGCAGGATCGTAGTAAAGAGTGAATGGATTGCCGTCTGCATCCTTGTACTCGGAGTTCACAACGTACTGGACGCCATAGTGATTGGAACCATTGCGAATGGTTGAGAGTGCCACATCTGCAAAGCCCTTACCGTGTGCAACGATGTACTGAACAGGAGCGAGCCAGCCAATATGGGCATTACCGGAACCCATGGCTTCGATCATTGCAGCGTAGTTGGCAGGCACTTCGGTCTCGATGGTGTAGCCGGTCAGTTCGCTCAGCTTGGCCGCAATTGCTTCGCCGCCGGTCTGAAGCTCCTGGGAGGTGGCGCTTGGGGCGAGCGCCATGACCAGGGGATTCTCAGGCGAACCGAGTGGGACAGCGGTCGGTTCGGGCGTGGGCGGGACAGCGGTCGGTTCCGGCGGTGCTTCGGTCGGGGCGACCGGCTCGGCTGTCGGAGTGGCAGCCGGAGCGCACGCAGACAGAACGGTCGCTGCGATGACAAGCATGGCGAACACGGTGATTAAAACGCGCTTGGACATAATCTTCTCCTCTTAGTGAAATGAATTTGGGGTAGGTTTGAATAAACCTTGCATAAATGATAACTCCATTTGAGGACAATTTCAAGTTAGAGAACCGGTCTTTTGTCATGTATCGGTTGGTTGACTGTCATCTGTATGGAAAAACGCATATAATTATTTCCATGGATAAACCTTCATTCGATACCATTCTTCCCATGCCTGACCTCTCTATGGCAAAGCGTATTTTGTGCATCCAACCTCATTACGATGACAACGACATCGGTGCCGGAGCGACACTTGCAGCCTTGTCGGAAAAAGGTGCGGAGATCATCTACTTGACCGTCACCGACGATTTGATGGGCGTAGTGGATGCCTCCCTCTCTCCGTCACAGGCTGCGGAAGCCCTTAAACGGGACCAATCTGCAGCAGGAAAAATTATCGGCGTGAAAGATCAGATCTGGCTCGGGTATCCGGATGCCGGCGAATACAGTTACTTTTCGGTCTGGCGCGACCTGCTCAAGCACATCCGTGTGATCAAACCGGACTTCATCTTTGCACCTGACCCGTGGCTGACTTACGAAGCGCATCGCGACCATTACACCACCGGCCTTGCCGCTGCCAGCGCAGCCACGCTCTTCGGGTTGACCAAAATTCCCAGCAGCGACCCGGCGGTGGATTCAGCCTATGAGCCTCATCAACTGCTCGGCATCGCTTTCTATTTCACCCGCGAGCCGAATTATTTTTCTGATGTGGATGCGACCTGGGAGAAGAAAGTTGAGGCGGTAAAATGTTACATAGCCCAGTTCGATCCGGACGGCATGGAACAGCTGCTCTTCGCTCTTGACTTCAAAGCCCGCCAGTTCGCGGAACGGCATGGCTGTGACCGTGCTGAAGGCTTGAAGGTGTTGAACCCCACCTCCTTGCACTGCGGAATCTAAGAACCATATTATAAAAAATCAGGCGGACGAGAGTCCGCCTGATTTGGTTCATCCCTTGGTTGCTTCCTTTTCCCTGAGTGCTTCGGTTGCACGGAAATATTTGATATAGCGCATTGAGAAATCATCCCGGCCGAGCAGCAGGTCCGACGCGCGGATGGCGACCCCCAGTTTGACAGGGTCTGTAATGGCGCAGGTCGCGCCAGCCTGAATGGTCATCGCCAGAAAAGCCTGGTTGATGCTGGGGCGGTCGGGCAGCCCGAAGGAGACGTTACTGGCTCCGAGGTTGACATTCACCCCTAGATTCGCTCGCAGCAGTTCGATGGTCTGCAGCGTGACCAGTCCAGCTTTGCTGTCCGAACCGACGGTCAGAACCAGCGGATCGATGATCACATCCTCCGCCGGGATTCCCAACTTCGCAGCACGTTCAAGTATTTTTTCCGCCACCGCCACACGCTCCTCGGCGGATTTCGGGATGCCGTTATCGTCCATGGTCAGGCCAATGACTGCCGCCCCGCGATCCTTAACCAGCGGCAGGACAGAACTCATTCGGCTTTCTTCTCCGCTGACCGAGTTGACCAATGGTTTCCCGGGCGCGGCGGCCAGGCCGGCCTTAAGCACGTCCGGATTCCCCGAGTCGATGCACAGCGGCACATCCGTGATGGATGCCACCAGTTCAACCACCTGCTTAATGATTGCAGGCTCATCAATGCCGGGCACGCCGACGTTGACGTCCAGCACGTCAGCACCCCAGGCGACCTGGCGTTCGGCGATCTCCCGCACATAGTCGAAGTTGCCTTCTGTCAATGCCGCAGCCAGCTTCTTGTGACCGGTGGGGTTGATCTTCTCGCCGATGATCACAAATGGACGATCAATGCCGATTTTGACTTCTTTCTTCTCGCTTTTAAGTGTGGTAATCATCCGGTTCTCCTTGTTCGCTGTGATGAAATGTTTTCGATTCACGAATGGGACCGCAGGTATCTCAATGCTGTTTCCGCCAGTATGGCGGTCCCGATCGGTAGGGCTTCCTCGTTGATGTCGAAGCGCGGATTGTGGATGTGGCGCGGGTCCTCGTCAATGCGGACACCGAGCGTGAACATGGCTCCCGGTGCATGTTCCAGGAAGCAGCCAAAGTCCTCCGCACCCAGGGTTTTGACAAATGGCTGCACATTCCCGCTCCCCAGCAAGTCGATGCCTACCTCATGGATCAAGTCGGCAGCTCTGGGGTCGTTGATCATCGGCGGAGTACCCGTTTCAAGTTTCAGTTCATAGTCGCCGCCTAGTGTTTTGGCGATTTCGAAAGCGCGCCTGATTTCCTCGTGTATTAACTTCTGTACTTTGAAATCCGTATAGCGCAGGGTACCGGTGAGATTGACATGGTCGGGAATCACATTTTCCGTGAAGCCTCCGTTGACCGACCCGATGCTGACCACCGCCGGGTCGAAGGGATTGATGCGGCGTGAGACGATGCCGTTCAGCGCGAAGATCACATGCGCGGTGATAAAGAACGGATCCACCGTCACCTCGGGTTTTGCGCCATGCCCGCCGCGGCCGATGACCTTTCCAAACCAGGAATCGACTCCGCCCGAACAGGGTCCCGATTCGATGGCGATGCTGCCGGCAGGCGCGTCGGCGTCCACGTGCTGCGCGATGACAAAGTCCACGCCTTCCATGGCGCCGTCATCGATCATGCGAGGTGCGCCGCTGATGCCGTCGTCGTCACCGACCTCCTCCGATGGCTGGAACAGGAAACGCACCGTTCCAGGGAATTTCTCCTTCACCAGTAAAGAGGCTGCGCCGAGCGCCATGGCCGTGTGGCTGTCATGTCCGCAGGCATGCATCACGCCGGCGTTCTGGGAAACGTAGGGTACATCATTCGCTTCCAGAATGGGTAGCGCATCCATGTCCGCGCGGATGGCGATAACTGGTTTCCCATTGCCAAAGTCAGCAACAACGCCGGTTCTCCCGACTCCACGCCTGACCCGGTAACCCATTGTTTCGCAGATTTCAGCCACTTTGGCGGACGTGCGTGTTTCTGTGAACCCCAATTCGGGATGCATGTGGAAATCACGCCGCCATTCGCTGACTTGTTTATGAATTCCTCTTGCCTTGTCGAGCATGTTTTCTCCTCAAGAAAATAAATTCCCGCCAGGCTATTCTACTTTACCATTTCCTTTTCTGCAGCCTGCATAATTTTATCCAATTCCTTCTCCTGTTCCTCCTCGAGTGGAGGGACAGTGTGTTCGCGAAGAATTCGTTCGGTTTCAGCATGCGTCCGTTCGAGGAAACCTTTATGTCCCTCAGCTTCCCAGTTTTCCCAGGTGCCGCGTTCGGCCAGTTTCGTCAGCAGGACTTCCCCCGATTTCAAATATTTCATGGTGTGTTTTTGTCCCAGGAAATTCCGTGTGCCGTTCATGACCGCGGCGACCACGTCCACTGCCAAAGTTTCTTCATTGGTATCGAATCCCTTTCGTGCGCGGAGGATGCTGGCCGCGAATTCATTGTCTGCCACCATCTGGGCAAAGGAGCCGCTCACGCCGGCTTCCATCTCGCCGATACCCGAGAGTTCGTCCGCGCCGGCCAGGGCAGGGATGAGCGCGTTCAATCCGCGCTCGAACCCGTTCTGAACATCGAGCGTGTGGGCATTGGTCGAGAAGCCGTAAACATTGACCGCGAAACCGTAGCGATGTCCGATCTGCACAGTCCCAGCGGAGGCCAGTCCAAGCTCGAGTCCTCCCCAGACCGAGATGCCGGTGCGCGGTTCCATCATGGCCAACCGTCCGCAGTACGCGATGGGAAGGCCTGGCCGTACCAGTTGGGCCAGCACCAGCGCAAACAGGTTCTCTGCATTCTGTTGGGCGATGGCGCCAGCGATCGAGAAGGGGGCGGTGGTGCCTGCAGTGGGACAGGGCAGCGGCGCGAAAGTAATGCCGGCCTTCGCGATGGCAATGATAGCCTCCGCCTCATGATCAGGTAGCGCCAGCGGGCTGACCGGTGAGAGCGAGAGGGTGAGCACCTCCACTGGGTTGCCGATCACCTCCGCCATGCGCACGGCATACTTGACTTCAGCGGCATACTGCACGCCAGGTCCCTGCAGCGGTTTGGTGGTGAACGGCATGGCGTGGCGATACATTGCCAGCGACATCAATTCCCCGGGCACATCGCGCGGAGTAAAGAATGGCGTGATGGTGTGACAATTTTCGAGAGCGTCCAGCAGGCGGGTCGCGTCGCGTACATCCTGGACAGCCGCATAACGCTTGGCGCCTGATGGAGAGTCGAATACATCTCGGGCGCCGCCCAAGTTATGGAAGTAAAGGCTGCCGTCGCCGAGAGTTCTGACCCCGCCTCCGCGGCCTTTGACGCTGACCTTCTTTCCAGACAGGCTGATGCATCGTTCCACGAGATCCGAGGGGAGCAGGACTCGGTCTCCGTTGAGAGAGGCGCCAGCATCCGTGAGAATTCTTCGCGCAGCGGCATGAGTCATCTGAACGCCGGTCTCACTCAGAATTCGCAGGGTGGCATGGTGGAGGGATTCAACCTCCGGCAGGGAAAGAATGCTGAATTGAGGCATGGGTTCTCCTGAGAAGTTACTTCGGTTCCAGATGTTTTTCGAGGAACGCCACTCTCCGCAATTCGGACGAGATGACATTCTTTGTTTTAAGAATCCGTGGCCTTCATCTTCATAAAGAATAAAATCCACCACCCGCTCCAGGTCAAGCAGCCGGTCACGGGCAGCCTCCGATTCGCTGGGCGGGCAGCGCGGGTCGTTCTCTCCGCAGATGAATTGCACCGGTGCCTTGACCTTGTCCAGGAAAAAGTAGGGTGACCGTTCACGCCACAGGTCGAAATTCTCGTGGGGATCTCCCATGTTTTGGATGTCCCAGTGCTGCAAGTCGGGGCGGGAGTTTTCGTGGCTGGTGAAAAAATTCAAAAAAGGGACCACAGCCGAGCCGGCAGCCCACAGGTCTGGGAACTGAGTCAGGCAAGTCATGGTCAGGTATCCGCCGTGGCTATTTCCGGTGAGCGCAATCCTCTCCGGGTCGGCATAACCGGTGGAGGTGAGATAGCCCGACCCGGCAACTACATCGCGGGTATCCACACCGCCGATGTCCATGATATTGGCGGTCTGCCAGGCGCGTCCGTAACCTGTGGACCCGCGGTAGTTGGGCGCCAGCACGATCCATCCACGGCTGATCATGTGTGCCGCAAGTGGATGCCACATCGCCTGGTAGTGGTAGTTCGGACCCCCGTGAATAAGAACCACCGCCGGTGCGGGACGCTTGACGCCGGAGGGCAGGAATAATAATGCTGGAACAGAGACCCCGTCCATGCCGGTGTAACGTATCTCGCGCGGAGTCGCAAAGTGAGCTTGTGCCAACTCTTCAGGAAGTGAATGAGTGAGCTGACGACATTTGCCGGACTCCACGTCCAGGCTCCATAGATCGGGCGGCTGGGACGGGCTTTCGAAAACGAAGATCACATATTTGCCGTCAGGGGTGAATGCAGGCTTGGCGTGGATGCCGTCGCCCGCTTCGATGCGTTTTGCCTGCCGGCCGGTGCCGCGTAACTCGAGCCAGGTCATGATTCCCCGCGAGCGTACGAAGGTCATCAGATTGCCGTTCGGAGAATACTCGGGGGAATAGTCCTCCGCAACTCCTTCAGTAAGCCAGTTGATCGTCCCGCGAGCCAGGTCATAGGTCGCGATGTCGTAAAATCCCTGCGCGTCGGACGAGAATATTAATTTCCGGCTGTCCGGCGACCACGCGGGAAGTTTGGCATTCATGGATTTGCCATCCCGGGTTAATTCGATGGGTTGCCCGCCGTCCAGAGGCACCAGGAACAGTCCATAATCCTGCCCGCGCATTTCGACTTCCACCACCAGCCAGCGACCATCCGGGGACCAGAATATGTCCCAACAGGGATGGCCGTTCGAGAAGACGAGCCGGAAAGAGCCATCCTTGATATTGAGAATGTACGCGTCGAAATGACCGGATTGGTCGGAAAGGTAAGCGATTTCATTTCCATCCGGCGACCAGGCAACATTGGGCTGCAACGCATAGGGAATATCCGGAGTGTGGTCGTGTTCCCTGCCGTTTTTTAAATCTTTTAAGAACAGGTGGTAACTCTCGCTGCCGTTAAAATCCACTACGAACGCGAGATGCGAACCGGACGGTGAATAACGTGGTGAGAACTTGGCCCCGCGGCTATTTGTGAGCGGGTGGGTGTCTCCTGATTCCAGACCCAGCTCATACAACTGCCATTCGCCGGATTTATCCGAGGAATAGGCAATGCGTGAACCGTCCGGCGCAATGTCAAATGCCGTGTCCACCTTGGGCACCCGGAGCAGTTGCGCTAGATCCAGCATGCTTAAAATTCCGGAAGGTTCTCCAAGCCGGCCGCAACGGCGGATTTTTTAACGTGTGCCCGCATCTCTTTTTCAAGCGCCGGGTCCAGGTCGGGCTGCTTATATTCAGATAGCAATCCTTTAACTCTTTCCTTAGCTCGCGTGAAAGTGTCCATACTCCCTGCTGCCTGCCATCCGCGCACCGAGTCGCGATCGATCACCGGACTGGGGAGGTATTGTTCGACCGGGAACAGTTTGCGAGTGATTTTCTTCTTCAAGAAGTCGCCTTTGAAATTGATCCCCTCGAACATCTCCGTTGCCAGAGTCTTGGTGCGAGGCTCGATCCCTGCAAGCAGGCGTTTCGCCATGGCAATCCCCTCGGCGTCGATCACCAGTTTCTCGGGGCTTTGACAGGCGAGGAAGTCCAGCATGCCTGCGCCTGAGATCATGTTGATTCCGGTCAGCGCACCGACCAGGCCAGTCATCCCACTTTCGAGTCCGGCCTGAGCATCCACCACCTTGGCATCAGACGCGCCGAGGTAGGCGTGAGTGGGTAGATTAAGCGATTTGCCAACCTGGGCATAAGCCGAGTCGATCATGGCGGTCTCAATGGCACCCATCGGAGTGGTACCTTTGCGCATGTCGAAGATGGCTGGCGCGCCGCCCCACACGATGGGAGCGCCCGGCTGCGCGAGCTGGTGGATGGTGATCCCGCTGAGACACTCGGCAGCGTGCTGGGTGATCGCGCCTAACAGGGTGACAGGCGCAGCAGCCCCTGCCAGCGGCATGGAGACCATCTCCGCCGGCACGCCGGCCCGCGCCAGCTCGATCAAGTTGTTCGCACCGAATTCGCTCCAGATGAGCGGAGGGGAAGGGCATACATCAAAGACTGCCCGCGGTTTTTCCCTCAGAGCCTTGCGTCCGCCGCTGAGGATGGACAGCATTTCCAGCATGGATTCCAGTGTCTTGATGGAGAACGCGCCTGTCACCACGGGCTTTTCGGAGTGCATCAGCACCACGAACAACCGCCACATATCCCCAATGGATTTGGGCAACTCATTGCAAACAATGGCCGTGGATTGCGCATCCAGTTGCGGCAGCATCTCCGCCACTTTGACCAGACGGATTAGGTCGCGGGTTTCAGAAGGCTTGTGTTCAAGCGTATCCGGGTCAAGGATGTGAACCCCGGATGAGCCGGGATCAAAATGGACGGCGTCTCCTCCATATTGCACCTTGGGGTTGCCGTGCAGGTCGTAAAGATGAAAGACAGGTGGCACGGTATCCAGCGCCTGCCTGACGAGATTCTCCGGGATGTGCACCACCTCCGTGGATTCGTCCACAGCCGCGCCGGCATTCTGCAGGTATCGAATAGCCTCCGCTGATTGAACCTTGATGCCGGGGTTCATCATCAATTGAAAGGCTTCGTCAAGGATGCGCGCGATCAGGTCGGGGGTCAGGAGGGAAAGATTTGGCTGCATGGCAATCCTTTCGGGCAACGGACCGGAAAAAACCCCATCCGCACCGGTGTAAGCTAATAGGAATTATTCGAGGCTGGCGATGATCTTTCCCATTTCGAGACTGACTTTTTCGTCCAGCGGATCGGGCTGGTGCCCGGCCAGGATCTTGCGGGCTTTGGCAAGCGCCCAATCGGAGGCATTGTCCTTCTTGGTCTCCCACTCGTTATAGGGACGCCGGTCCATGAACTCCGGCAGGAACAGGTCGCGCATGTGGGCGCGGGTGTGTTTCTGTGAGAGGAAATTTCCTCCCGGGCCGACTGCGGCGATGGTGTCGAGGGCGAGTGTCTCTTCGTTAACCACGATGCCCTGCATGGTCTTATGAATGATTGAGAAGATTTCACAGTCCATCATCATCTCGGCAAAGGACCAGATGCGGCTGCCGTGCAGGAACCCGACCCCCAGCATCATATCGGACATGACGATGCTGGCCATGAAGGTGGACAGGCTGTTCTCGAGCCCTGCCTGCCAGTTGGGCTGCTTGGCGCCGGTGGCGAAGGATCCCATCGAAAGCGGGATGTTATAAAAATCAGACAGAACATTGCCTGCCGCGCCGTAGAGGAAATCCTCGGGTCCGCCGCCGGTGTAAGCGCCGGTGCGCGGGTCGGAGGCGGTCTGGGCGGCCGCATAAAATACAGGCGCGCCGGGGTGTGCCAGCTGCAGCAGGGCGGTGGCCGCGATGACCTCCGCGTTGCCGACGGCCAGGTTGCCGGCCAGAGTGGCGGGACCGGTCGTCAGGTTGGCTGCCATGGTCATGAATCCAGTGGGGATGCCATGCTCGGCGGCCAGCAGGGCGGCATCCAGGCTGCCGCCATCGTGCCCCAGGGGCGGAGCGGAGCACTGCATGAGCGAAAGGACGGGGCGCTCGCGTAGTTTATCCTTACCCCCGACGATGAGTGCTGCCATTTCGATCGCCGCCCGCGCTTCGCGTTCGTTATAAATGGATTCGGTCTGCACATGCTTGGTGGAATTTTCCCAAATGGTCTTGATCTCATGCAGCCCGCGGGTTTCAGGCGGTTTGTCCTGGGCTGAGACCGGCACCCAGTGAAAGCCGACTTCCTCGGTGGCATCGGCGATACGGGCCACATCGCGCACGTCTGAAAGGCGTGACACGCGGCGGATGCCTGTTTCGATGTCCAGCACTTCCACACCGCAGCCGTCCGTGCCGACGAATACGTGGTTGCCGTCGAGGGGCAGATCCTGCTGCGGGTCGCGGGCCGAAAGGGTGTAACCTGGCGGGCAGGTCTTAAGTGCCTTCTCGATGAGTTCGCCCTTGGCGCGGACGATCTTGCGATCCCAGTCAATTTCAGCGCCGCTGGCCAGCCAAACCTTCAACGCATTTTCAGAGGGAAAGCGCACACCTACTTTTTCGATGATCCACAGCGTGGCATCGTGGATTTGTTTAATCTCGGCGGGAGTCAGAACCTCAAGCTTGAGCTTGGGGTTGGTAATGGATTTTATCTTCTTGGTCATGGAAGACCTCCTGAATCAAACGCGTTAGATTCCCATGATCTTCTTGGCAACATTCACTGCACCGATGGCATCTTCTGAATAGCCGTCCGCGTTAATGGAATTAACCCAATCCTTGGTGATTGGAGCGCCACCCACCATGACCTTGATCCTGCCGTGAAGACCTTCCTTGTCCAACTCCTCGATCACTTCCTTTTGCCGGACCATGGTGGTCGTCAGGAGGGCGCTCATGCAGATGATGTCTGCATTCACTTCCAGCGCTTTGCCGATGATCTTCTCGGAGGGTACGTCCACGCCCAGGTCGTAGATCTGGAAACCCGATGCGCCCAGCATGGTCGCCACCAGCGACTTGCCGATCTCATGGATGTCGCCTTCCACGGTGGCGATCACAACCTTACCCAGCATCTTGCGCTCTGAACCGCGCTTCTGCATCTCGGGCTCTAGCGTGGCCACGGCCAATTTCATCGCCTCGCCGGCCATCACCAGCTCAGGCAAAAAAGCCATGCCGCAGGAGAAGGAATCGCCCACCTGATTCACGCCAACGACGTAACCGTCCGTGATGGCTTCCAGCGGATCGATGCCGGCGTCGACGGCTTCCTTGGCGAGCGCTTCGGCAACTTCGGCATCGCCGTCGACAATGCTTTGCGCCATTTTCTTGAAAAGTTCTTCCTTGCTCATGTTTCCTCCTTTGAATTTCAACAATGACTTAAATTTAAGATGATTTGATGAACGCCAGCGCCTGACGTTCCTTTTCCCTGATCAATTCATCTGGAATCTGGAGCAGTGATTCCAGATCGCGCCCGAGATGAAGTACATGCTCCATTGCTTTTTGAGCAGCCAGTTCGGGCTTTCTGGCTGCGAGGGCGTCAACGACTGCCCGGTGTTCGGCGTATTCCTGAGCCAGGCTTTCCTCAAGCAGCTCCGGGCGCCGGTACATCACCTCGTACATCATCCAGTCCGGGAATGCGTTGGCCACCACCTGATACACCCTGACCATGAGCGCGTTTCCACTGGCATTTACAATGAACAGGTGAAAGTCGCGGCTGAGCTGCCGTTGGGTGGACATATCGTTTAAAGTCTCATGACTCTTCATCTCGTCCAGGATGCGGTATAACCCGTCCACTTGATCCTTTTGAATCAGTGCTGCAGCCCACCTTGTGGCCGCCGGCTCCAACATCAGGCGCATTCCGTACGAATCGATGATATCGTCCGTGGAGAGCTGCGCCACGCGCACCCCGGTGTAGGGGACACGTTCCGCCAGGCCGGCCGACACCAACAGGTCAAGCGCTTCGCGTACGGGAGTTTGGCTCACTCCCAGCTGTGAGGCGATCTCTTCCTGACGCAGCCATTCACCCGGGGAATACTTCCCGGCGATGATGCGCTTATTCAGCACATCGAATATTTCATCTTTCAGCGTTTTGCGCTGGACGGTCTCGTCGAATTGAGCTTCCATGTTTATCCATTAAAACGGGGAACTTTTATATATTATATATAATATATAATTTTTTAGCAACTCACAGGAATCATGGAAAGAGGCTAAAATAATATTCGATTGTTATCTCAAATCGGGGAGTTTACAATGACAACGCCTGAATCCGAAACTGCCGACGTCAATGTGATGACCACGCGTCTTGTGGAGGAAGTCTTTAATGCCCTGGGATTTTCAAAGACGGGATTTGCCTGCAGGAATTTTGGATGGATCGCCAGGCCGATTGCCAGGCGACTGGCGGTCATGCTTGCGCCTATCGATCAGGATCTGGGGAAGTATGGGTCTCAGGTCGCAGCCAGGAATTTCCTTCCTCCATTTGTTCATGAGATCAAGTCGCGCGGCGCAGAAGTCGATACCGACCACTGGGCCGATCATCGTGGCGTCGAACCATCCCGGAGCTTACAATTCAATGGCCATTGTCTCGCAAATTCCACGCCCGGATGCCACGTTCATCATCAGCGACATCCCTCTCGTGAAATTCATGCCAAATGCAAACAAACATGCCTATTTCGCCACCAGTGATTCAAGCACACGCACCAACGCTGTCCGCGAGACCATCCGGCTTCTGGAGAGGGGAGGCTGCCTGGTTATTTTTGCAACCGGCCTGATCGACCCGGATCCGGAGGTGTGGGGTGAAGAAGCCGCCAGCCGTGAATTGGAGGGTTGGTCATCCAGCCTTGAGTTGTTCCTAAAAAAAGTGCCTGAGACGAAGTTGATCGTGACCATTGCCAGCGGCGTGCTTGATTCGGGCTGGGCAAAGAGCAGGTCGATTCGCATCGCCAAACCGGGATTGGAACGCCGGCGGCTGGCGGAATTCGGCCAGGTCATCTCCCAACTACTGAGACCCGGGCGCAAGAAATATAACCCGCATATTTCCTTCGCCCAACCGGTCACTCTGGATGAACTCGGTCATGGCAAAGGCGAGGTCATGCCAAATATCAAAGCGAGAGCCAGGACTCTCCTTGCAGAGCACATGACGCATCAATGGTGAAAAATCGGGAGTGGATAAGGATATCCACTCCCGATGGTATTTAATGGTTGAGCGCTAACATATCAATCAAGTTGTTTTAGTCGAGACATGGTTTTTTCAAGGTCACTCATCATCCGAGAGTTCCTTGTCGGCGGCGAGCAGGATCTCATCGAGGCGGGCGAGGACCTTTTCGGGTAGCGGATCCAGCTGAGGGGTGTCAAGGATCTCCACGACTTTTTGCCGGGCATTCCGATACATGTTCGGTTTTCCCAATTCCAGCCAGGAACTCATAGGGGTGCCGATCGATCAGATTTGACATGAAAAACTCATCGCTGCGTGCCGCCCGGCGGGTGTTGCGGGATCCCAGATAATGTCCGCCCGGGCCTACTTTGACGATATCCTCATATAAATCCTTCGTCTCGCTGCCATCCACACCCGCATACAGGCGTTCGCAAATATGCCCCATTTCGTTATCGACTACCAATTGCTCCAGGATGAGCAACTGATCGCCTTCGATCTCCCCGGTACCGATGATGATATCAGCCCCGGCGCACACCGGCGGGATGGTGGTGATCAGTTTATCAAGGATAGCCTCCGCCCCGATTTCTTTTGCATCAGATGAGCAGCCAGCCGATGAACTTGGAAAGCCATAATACTGCCCCATTTTGACAAAAGCGGCAGACTGGATTCCCATTTCGGGTGTGCCGGCCAGATAGGCGCCGTTGCGGAAATCCACCGAGCCGGTGGCGCTGCCGTAAATCATGGGGCGTCCGGGAGTCTCCAATTGGTAGATAACAATGGATGAGAGCGCCTCGGCGTTAGCCAGCGCCAGGTTCGAGAACAGGCTGGCTGGCCCGGTTGTCCCGTTGACGGGCATGGGAAGGATCATGACCGGGATATCCCATTTTCCCAACTCAAGATAAGCATCCAGCATTGGGCCATCGTGCATCAGCGGCGCGACCGGACAATAAATCATCGAGTAGGCTTTACGAGCTTTAATTTCGTCCTCGCTGCCCATGACAGCCTTCAAACCTTCAACGAGATATGGAACCTGGGCAGGGTTATGGACTTCGTGCTCGCCGTGCTTTGAGGAGTATTTCATAATGCCGAAGAATTCGTGCAGAACACGTGAACCTGCCGGTTTGTCCGAAGCCACGGTTGGAGACCAGGCCATTATGCCCAGGTCCATTTGTTGAAAAACCCGCAAGCTGTTCTCAATATCTTTTAAAATCCCGTAACGTTTCTGCCCGGTTTCAAAGTCGAGGACAAAAGCCGCTGTTCCATCAATGCAATAACGTGAAACCGGTGAAGGCAAAGGATAATTGTTGATCGGATTACGGGCTCCCAACAGAAACGATTTGGGAGTCATCATTCAAAGTCTCCTCCACCAGTTTTTTAGGAATGTATGCGATTTTTTTGTCCCAATCGACCTTGGCGCCATGTTTGGCAAGCAAAGGCAAGGATCTCTCGCCATGGTATTTGACTCCCACCTCGGCAAGAATTCGCAGAAATTCCTGGTGAATGCGATACTGCTCAACATCTGACAGAAACTGACCGGTGAACTTCATGTACGCCTCACTTTTTCCTTTTTTCAGATTCCCTGACATGACGCTCCAACCGCTCCAGGGCGCGATCCGTACCGGCATCCAGCGGAAGCGGCTGATGTTTTTTCAAAATATCACGGGTGATTTGCTGGATTTCATCAACGATATCCGGCATCCCGGCGGACTTCCATTTTTCGTAGGTTTCGTGGAATCCCATTTGACTGATATAGAATTTCCCGTCCCGTAATGCCTTGAGTGTGGATTTATGTTTCAGGAAATTGCCGCCCGGACCGGCTTTTATGATGTCATCCTCCAACCAGCGATCCTCAGCAGTGTGGATACCACCATAGAGTCTTGAATAACGCCGGAAGATCTCCACATCCATGACCATTTGCTCAAGACAAAGGATGGTGGAGCCTCCCAGTAATCCCGGTCCCACCAGGATGTCCGGCCAGGCGATTGTAGGCAGGCTCCAGTTGATGGCGCGCTCATAACCGGATTGGGCGCCGGGATAGTACTGGTCGGTCCCGCCGGTGGCCGCCTCCACAGGAAATTCATAAAAACGGCCCATGGAGGTTGTCGCTGCCCCAAACAGGGAATTCTCGATTGCCCCACCGGTGTAGCGCCAGGTATGCGGCTCGATACTTTGCGACACAGGCGCATAGATGACACCCGTCCCCGGCGCAGCGGTCTGCACGAGACAGAGCATGGCAAGAAACTCGACATTTGCCAGGAAAACAGTGGAAATGATGCTGGCCGGAGCAGTTGCACCCATCAATGGCATCGGCATAATGGCAACCGGTATATCCCAGCCGATGGTCTCCAGGTAAGCATTGGTATATACATCATCAATCACCAATGGAGACATTGGACATAAGAGATATGAGAAAGGATGTTTAACTCGCACTGCAGCTTTGCCGCCAAAAACGATTTCCAGAATCTCCAGCAGCAAGCGGGCTTTCCCGGGTCCGTCCACCGAATCCTGAACATGCTTGGAGCAATTCTTAAATACATTCCGATAGTAGGAAACAAACTCGGCGTCCGAATCTCCGGAGAAACCTCCTTCGACCACGTTCCAGTAAACCCCAATTTCGTCCATGGCATCGACCAGGTGGGTCGCATCCACCCAGTCGTCAAAGGTGCCGGGGCGAATTTCACCGGTTTCCCAATCAAGCACGGAGACCGCACTGCCGTCCGCCAACAGGGAACACTCACCGATGTTCATATCCAGATCCCAATCCTGCCGGCGGCCTCCCAGCTTGAAATTGCGCGGCGCCAGTTTGAGGGATTCTTCCACCAGCGAACGGGGGAACTTAACGATCTGGTTTCCCTTGTCGATCTCGGCGCCTGCATCGCCGAGGATTTTGCGCCCGCGTTCGGACATGACCTTCACACCCGTCTTGGCGAGCAACTTCAAGCTGCGGTCATGGACTTGCGTGCATTCGTCAGCCGATAGTACCTGTATTTGTGCTCTCATAGGTCATTATCCATTTTAGGAGTAAACGGGATTATTTTGATTCCATTTCGAAATCCTTTTCAGCGGAATCCAAGATGCGGCGTAGTTCCATTTGCTGGTTTTGTTCGAGAGGCTCAGGCTGGTGATTCTCCAGTATCCAGCCTGCTTTTTCCTGAGCCACCTCCACGGGGTCGCGGTACCCACCGTCCTTTGCCGGTTGACAGGTTAACTCGGAGTAATTCCTCTTGCGCATGTTATCGCGGGTATGACGATGTTTCAGGAAAAATCCACGTGGTCCAACGTCTCGGATGATATCCAAAGCCAGGGCTTCGGGGCTGGTATCCAGCCCGGCAGCCTCCAGCCGTACCCGGTGGTAGATGTCGCTATCCAGCAGGAGCTCTTCGGGATAGAGCAGCGTGCAGGATTCGAGTAATCCCAACCCGCTGCCGGTTTCCGCTCCAACCAGAGCACACAACATCAAGGACGAAGGCGCTTCCGCTCCCGCCTGCCAACCCGGGACTTGACCATCTGTGGCAAGCACACCTGCCAGACTGGGGACCCCCCAGGCGTGAGCCAGTTCCACGCCAATCGGGTAGAGCAGCGACCCTTCCCGGGCGGTGCCGAGAAAAGCCCCTGTGCGCGGATGCATGATGCCCGGCATCATTGAGTGGAAGACCGGCGCACCGGGATATGCCATCTGGATGAGCGTCATTGCGGCGACGATCTCGGCGTCACTCGTGACCAATGTCCCCGCCAGCGTGGCCGGACCTGTGGAACCGGCGCTGGCCATGGACATGAAGCCCACCGGCTGACCGGCGGCCGCCAGGGTCAATGCCGATTCCATGCCATCACGATCCAGGCCGAGTGGAGCGATGCAGCAAACGAGCAACGACAACGGTGGGCGGGCGCGAATATCGCGCTCGTCTTTGGCGATCACCCGAGCCATCTCCAGGGCATAGCGCGCCATTTTTACATCCATGATGGTCTCGCTCTGGACATGCTTGACGGTGTTGTTGTACGAAGCCTCCAGTTCGTGCAGCGGGGCAATTCTTGGATAATCCTGTGCGCTGACAATGGGCCAGTAGAAACTGATTGAAGAGAGATAATCCGCCATCCGCGCCATTTTGGCGACGTCGTCTTTGCAGGAAGGGCGTCGTAAACGGGTGTTAAAGTCAATCGTCTCCACGCCACAGCCGTCGGTGGCGAGGTAGGTGGCTGTCCCGTCGAGCTTCAGATCGAAGTCTGGATGGCGCGCTCCCATTGTATAAAAACGCGGTGCATGAGACATGTTTTCGATCACGATCTCGGGAGGGATTTTAACCACATGGTTCTTGAAATCGACGACCGCCCCGTGTTCAGCATATATCCTCAATGCCCATTCCGAAGGGCAGTGCACGCCGGTCCCTTCCAGGATTTGGAGCACGGCGGATTTCATTTCCTTCAGCTGAGTATCGTTTAAGATTTGCAGATGATAGGCAGGGACAATGGGTTGCAGGGCAGGTGTGAGGCTGTTCGCCATGGTTGTTCCTTTTCAGGTTGTCCGGCGTGCTTAATGGTTTAATTCTTTGTCCGCAGCGGAAAGGATTCGATCCAATTCTTTCTGGCGGGAATCGTCCAGGGGTTCGGGGTGGTGATTCGCCAGGATCCAGCGGGTTTGCTCGATGGCATATTCGCGCGGGTCGCGATATTTCCCATCCGGACCAACCTGGTGGGCAATGCCGCGCTTCATCGAGTCGCGCATGTGCTTGCGGGTGTGTTTCTGGGCGAGGTAGTGTCCGCCCGTGCCCACGGCATCGACCACATCCAGGGCCAGCGTTTCATCGTTGATTTCCATGGTCATGAGGTAGTGCCGCGCCTTTTGGTAGATGTCATTATCCAGCAGCAGAGATTCGGGATAAAGGCGCGTGTAGGTATGGGTGAGGCCCATGCCGGTGACAAACTCCGCGCCGGTCAGGCCGACCATGTAGGAGTCCAGCGCCACCTCCGAACCGGATTGCCAGGTGCCGGCCTCGCGCGCGTCCGTGCCGAAACAGGCACCCAGGCAGGGCATGCCCCAATGATGCGCGATTTCCACCGGGGCATAGCGCCCGTGCGCATCCAGTGGATAGCTGACATAATTTCCGGAGCTGGGATCAGCCCAGGCTTGCATCATCGAGTGGAAAACCGGCGCGCCGGGGTTGACCATCTGCATCAGCACAGCGGCGCTGATGATCTCCGCATCGCCCATGGCGATGGCGCCGGCCAGCGTGGCCGGGGCAGTGGTGCCCATGGTGGGCATGGACAGGAATCCCACCGGTACGCCGGCTTCTGCCAGTACCATCGCGCCTTCAATGCCGTCCTTGTCCTGAATCAACGGCGCAATCGTGCATACCAGCAGGGAGAAATTCGGACGCTTCTTAAGCTCTTCCCGGCTGCCGGCGATCACCGTTGACATTTCCAACGCATACCGGGCGTCCGCTTCACCCATGATGGTCTCGCTTTGGATGTGCTTGAGCGTATTGCGAAACCCGGCATCCAGGTCGTGCAGGGGTGCCGTCCGGCCGTGTTCCTGCGAGCTGACCATGGGCCAGTAGAAAGCCACCGAGGGCAGGTAATCCGCCACGCGCGCCATCATGCCCACGTCCTCCTTGCAGGAGGGGCGCCGCTCGCGGGTCTCAAGGTCGATGGTCTCCACCCCGCAGCCGTCGGTGGTGAAATGAGTGCAGCCATCGCCAAGATGGAAATCGTAAAAGGGCTCCCGCGCGCCAATGTTGAAATAACGCGGCATTTTGGATAGATAATTCATCACCAGGTCCCGCGGAAACCGGACGACCTGTTTTTCGAAATCCACTTTGGCGCCGTGATCGGCCAGAACCTTAAGAGCTTTTTCCGATGGGAACCGGACGCCGGTGCGTTCCATGATGGAGAGGGTGGCATCCTGAAGTTGTTTCAAATCCACCTCGGAGAGGTAGTGGAGGCGGTACGGAGACTTAATCGGCTCGAGTGGTTTGAGGTCAGCGGGCATGGTCGGCTCCTTTAGGTTAAGTTTACACTTCTCCCACTTTTTTAAGGAAATGGTGCGGGTCATAAGCATCACGCAGTCCATCGCCAATGTAGTTGACAGAAATGATGGTGAAGAAGATCATCAATCCGGGGAAGATGCCCAGCCAGGGGTATTGTGTGAAATGCCCCAACGCGTCGCTGAGCAGATTTCCCCAACTTGGCGTGGGCGGCTGGATTCCAAAACCAAGAAAGCTCAGCCCGGATTCCTCGATGATGGCATATCCCAATTCGAGAGTCGCTTCTACGATGATGGGACCCATCCCGTTGGGCAGGATATGACGCGTTGTGATCCGATAACCGGTTGCCCCCAGGGCTTGCGAGGCGCGGACGTAGTCCATCTCCCGCTGGGTCAAAAAGATCGCTCTTACCAGCCGGGCGGTGGTCATCCAGGAAAGCAGGCCAATCACCAGGGCGATGCTGAGGACATTGTTTTTCTGGATCAGCGGAATGGTCTGTTCGCGCATCATGGCGGATAAGAGAATCAACACCAGGAAAGTCGGCAGGCTGAGCATGGCATCCGTGATACGCATCAGGACGTTGTCCACAGTCCCGCCGAAATAACCTGCCAGCGATCCGATCGTTATTCCCAGCGTGAGGGAGATGACGACCACCATCAACCCGACCGAAAGGGAGATGCGGCCGCCGTACAATACGCGCGTCATAAGATCGCGCCCCAGCGCGTCCGTCCCCATCGGATGCTGAAGGGATGGCGGTTCGTAACGTTCCTGAAGGTTGGATTCATTTGGCGGATACGGGGAAAGTGGGGCTAGCAGGGAAGCCACGGTAATGATTAAAAGAACGGTGGCTCCGGTAATGGCGCCGGGATGGCGCCGGAATCGCTTCCAGACCCCCGCGATCTCGAGGTCAGTCGTAGCGGATGCGAGGGTCGATGTAGGCATAAAGGATATCCGCCATTAGATTGGAAAGCAGGATTAACCCTGCGCCGATGATCAGGACAGCCAGCAGGATGGGGTAATCGCGCTGTGTGGCTGCCTGATAATAAAGGCGCCCCATCCCCGGCCATGAGAAAATAATTTCGACAAAGACCGCGCCGGCAAAGATGGTCGGAATGTCAAGCGCGAACATGGTGACAAGAGGGATGAGCGCATTCCGCAAGGCATGTTTGTATAGAACGAACCTTTCGGGCAGGCCTTTTGCGCGCGCGGTGCGTAGGAAATCCATGTGCAGGATGTCGAGCATGCTCGAGCGCAAAAATCGGGAGTACCATGCGATCCAGCCCAGCGCCCCGCAAATGACCGGCAGGATCAGGTGGCGGGTCCTGTCAATTATGGAAAATGAATCCAGAGAGGACATCCCGCCGGAGGGCAGCAAAGGTTCGCCGGTGAACGGATTCTGAAGCCAGACATAAAAAATAAGTATCAACAATAACCCCAGCCAAAATTCCGGGATGGCCTGCCCGGCAAACGAAAGCGTGGTGATGGTAATGTCAAATTTGGAGTATTGTTTGACCGCGGAAAGGATACCGGCGGGAATGGCGATGACCAATGCCGTTAATAATGTAATTGCCATCAAGTACAACGTGTTCGGCAGGCAAATCTTGATTTCATCGAGGACCGGCTGACGGGTCTGAAAGGAAAAACCAAAATCGCCGCGCAGAATTCCCAGCCGGGTTCCCATGCTGTCGGGTGTTCCATCCCCGTCGGCATCCACCTGCATCCAGTCGTTGCCCACCAACCAGACGATGTATTGGACGGGAAGCGGCTTGTCTAAACCGAACTGCCGCTTGAGGGCGGCAGCTCGTTCGGGGGGAATGTGCCGGGATTGTCCCTGCCCGGCAAGCGGACCACCTGGTGCAAGATTGACCAGCGCGAACAAAACAATGCTCAGTAGGAACAACATGATGAGCAGTTGCACCAGGCGGCGCGCGATGAAATTGATCACTTCACTTGCCAGTCAGCGACGTTCCACGTGACAACATCGTTGCCGTTGGATTGAATCCCTTCCAGCCGTGATGAATGCGCATCAGCGTTAATGATCGTAAAGAGCAGGACAACGGGTAGTTGTTCATCAAGGAGATTGGCCATCTGGCAAAATACTTCCTTGCGCTTGCTTTCGTCCAGCGTGTGGGTTTCGGATAGCAGCTGGTCCATTTCCGGGCTGATCCACCTCACGATGTTCCAGCCGTTCCCGGGAACGGCTGCGCTGGAATTATATATTTCATCCATGTAATCAGTCGGGTCCACGCCGGAATAGCCATCATCCCACAGGTCCATGTCGTAGTTGCCGCTTTGCTCCGTGCCGCCGTCCTCCGCTTCCGCCCACATGACCGTGCCTTCGATTACAACCAATTTGGGATTCATTCCGATTTTGGTCAACTGCTCCCCAATCAGCTGGTGAGCCAGGAGAATAGGCTCGCCATAATCAGGGTAGGTGGCAAGTTCAAACTCCAGAAGGTCGCCTTCATTTGCATTCGCGCATCCATGGCATTCGCGGACCCCATCTCCATCCGTGTCCTTCCAGCCGGCCTGCTCAAGCAGGGTCTTGGCCGCTTCGGGATCATATTTCGGTCGAGGCACTTCGCACTTGTAAGGATCGCGGCTGAATTCTGTCCACGCCGGATTACTATAACCATAGAAAACGGATTCGGCAATCGCCTCCACGTCGATGGCCTGCCGCACAGCCTGGCGGACGCGCACATCGGCAAAGAAGGGATTCGGGCTGGCAACGGGGTCTGTCGTTCCGCGCTCCGCCTGATTCATGAAGATGCGCAGCACCCAGCGGTTGGTTGGGCTCACGCTCACACCGACGTTTGGCTGACCTTCGAGTTCCCTGGCTATTGTTTCCGACACCCACATAATGAGGTCAGAATCACCCTTGAGCAGCATTTCCTTGCGAACAGAGTCCTCGGGCACAATCTTAATCACGACCTTGTCGATTCCGGGTTTACCGGCCTCATAATAATTGGAGTTCTTCTCGAAGGTCATATGATCGCCGACCTGCCACTCTTTGAGGACGAATGGGCCGTTGCTGAGAGGCTGCCGGCCGCAATCCCATTGGGAAAAACCCTGCTCAGCGTCGCAGTAATGCGCCGGCCAGACCACCAGCTGCTCGCCGCCGAGCTGGGTCAGGTAGCCTGTATAAATTGTGTTGTAGTGGAAGGTCACGGTGTGATCGTCGATTTTTTCCACGCTGTCCACATAATCGGAGCCGCGCACCCAGATTCCCTTTTCGGGGTCCATGATGGCGTTCCAGGTAAAGACGACATCTTCAGCCGTGACCGGCGTGCCGTCTGACCATTCCACGTCCTGGCGTAGTTTCCAGGTGACATCCATGGTACCGGCGTCTTCATCCACGACCACGACGCCATTTTCCATCGTGGGGAGTTCGGCCGCCAACTCAGGGTAGACAACGCCGTCAGGGTCGATGCCGGTCAGCCCGAGCATGACCATGTTGCTGACCAGAGCGTCATAGCCTGTATCACCGACGATGGCGTTGAATGCAGGGCGGGTCTTCAGGAATGGTTATCGTGATGGAGCTTTCCTCTTGACCCCCCTGTGCCGGGGCACATCCCGCCAGAACGATAGAAACCATGACAAGGATTGCTACAACGCCTGAAAGCTTTAGTAAATTTTTTGACATGATGTTCTCCTTTTCCACCAACCGTGTCTCTCCCTGATCGTCAGTCAGCAGGAGTTAAAGTAGTGTTGCAAACCAGTCCGGGGTCGGGCTGACTTGCAACAAACCAGGTCAAATACCATACTTTTTATACATCATCGCGATACGGCTGTCAAC
>CAVZGY010000013.1:0-390639 GCA_963774975.1 uncultured Chloroflexia bacterium | reverse complement strand
GTTGAAAAAATCCGAGGCGGATGTGTTGTTCGAAAATACGCCGGTCAACCACAAGACCGGCCAGCCGGCCGTGGACCACGTCCGGGCGGCGCTCGAGCTGGGCATGCACGTCGCCACCGCCAACAAGGGGACCGTAGTGCACGGTTACCGCGAGCTGACGCAGCTCGCCAATCAAAGGACAGGAAGTTCTTTTTAAATCCACGGTGATGGACGGCGCGCCGATCTTCTCGCTTTTCCGCGATGCGCTGCCGGCCGCCCGCCTGCTCTCGTTCCGCGGCGTATGAACTCCACGACCAACATCATCCTGACCCGCATGAGGAGGAGGAAGGCAACTCTTCGATGCCGCCGTCAAGCACTGCCAGGACATTGGCATCGCCGAGACCGACCCCTTCCGCCGACGTGGACGGCTGGGACGCCGCCATCAAGGTCGCCGCGCTGGTCACGGTGCTGATCGGGCATTCCGCTCACCCGGCAAATGTGGAACGCGAGGGCATCCGCGGCGTCGCGCCAAGATAATCGCCTCCCGCCCGGGCGACCCACAGTCACAAGCTGGTGTGCTCCGCCGAGCGTGACGGGGAGGGGGTCAAGGCGCGCGTCGCCCCCGAGCTGGTACCGTACACCTCGCCCATGTTCAACATGGAGGGGTCGAGTTCCATCGATCGTCAAGACCGATGTACTGGGCGAGTTGTCGATCGTGGAAACGAACCCCGGTCCGCAGACCACCGCCTACGGGCTGCTGGCGGATTTCATCAATGCGGTGAAGTAAAATTATTCACTCATGTCTCTTTGTCATTGATCCCGACTGACACTTTTTAATCTCACGGAGACTTCCATGCGAAGACTAATTCCTGTTGTGGCCCTTTTTGTTTTTTTCGCGTTCCTGCTTTCGGCATGCGGCTCATCGAAAGACCCTGCAGCCCGCGCCGTCGAGGACTATCTGACAGCCCTTTCCAGCAAGGATGCAAACGCCCTCACGGTTCTTTCCTGTGCGGACTGGGAATCGAGTGCTCTGCTCGAATACGAATTCGCTCCAGGCAGTGGAGACACGTTGGAGGGGCTCGCCTGCGCCCTCAGCGGTACGGAAGGCGATACCCGCCTGGTGCAGTGCCAGGGCAAAATGCTTGCCACGTATGACGGTGAAGACCAGGAGTTCAACCTCTCCGTCCGCACTTATGAAGTTGTCCAGCAGGGCGGAGATTATCTGGTGTGCGGCTATCGATGAAAAACCGCATCTTCTCGACTGGAAAATCTCTGGGCGTTGGTCCTGGCACTAATTCTTGTCGCCCTGGTGATTCTTACCGCCACGAGCGCCGTTCTGGATCTACCAGGGCTTTTGATGTCCATTACCATCGTCATTGTTGCCGCCGTCATCGCCGGCACTCTGGGGATCATCGCGCGCGGACGTTGGCGTTTATCGCTACTGCTGGTCGTCAGCACATTGGCGGTCTATGCTCTTCAGCCCAACCTGCCGGTGCGTTACCTCGACTTTTGGCTGCCGACCCTCACCCTGGCGTTGGCCGTGCTGTCGTGGGTGATCACAACGCCTCGACCATTGCGGTCATGGAAGGCCAACTGGCCTGCAGCGGCCATCCTGGTTGGCGTTTCCCTGGTGAGTGCGGACTCACGCGTTACCTGGATATTTCCCTTCCATTCCCGGCCTCGCGCCCGCCGCCGGTTTTGTCGCTGCTCGTGCTGATGACAGCCGTCCTGCTGCTGGCTCTGCTTCTGGCGCGTTTCACCGTTCCCGGCCCGGCAGCACTAAAAACCGCCATCATTCTGTTGATCGTTGCGCTTGCGGCGGTGAAGAGTCACCTCCGTTGCCCAGGAGATCAGCATTGTGCTGCGTTCCCTGAGCGGACAGTCCACGGCGGCGGTCGTTGTGCTGGACTTTCGCTGGCTGGGTTTCTCCTACATCGTCTTTCGTCTGCTGCACACGTTATTTGACCGGCTAAGCGGCCGACTGCCGGCAGTGTCGATGGGGGAATACGTCGTGTATGTCATCTTTTTCCCGAGCCTGGTGGCGGGCCCGATCGACCGCATCGAGCGTTTTGTGGGCGATCTCCGCACGCCGTTTGTTCTCACAGCCAGCGACACAGGCGAAGCCGGCAAGCGCCTGCTCATCGGCATGTTCAAGAAATTTGCGGTGGCCGATACGCTGGCACTCATCGCTCTAATGGAGCCAATGCCCTCCAGGTCAATTCCACAGGCTGGGCATGGGTCTTGCTCTACGCCTATGCCTTCCAGATTTACTTCGATTTCAGCGGTTATACAGATATCGCCATCGGGCTGGGGGGGCTGCTGGGTTTCAAACTGCCGGAGAATTTTAAATCCCCTTACCTAAAACCCAACCTGACACAGTTTTGGAACAACTGGCACATGACCCTCACCCAGTGGTTCCGGGCGTATTACTTCAACCCGGTTACGCGCGCAATGCGTTCAGGTAAAAAGCCATTATCAGTACCTTTCATAATTTTCATTACCCAGTTATCCACCATGGTCCTCATTGGGCTGTGGCACGGGGTCACCTGGAATTTTTTCCTGTGGGGTTTGTGGCATGGACTGGGGCTTTTCGCCCAGAACCGCTGGTCTGAAAGAATGAAAGCCCGCGCGGCAGCTTCATCTTCACGCTGGCAGTCTGCCCTGAACGCCGGCGGCGTTTTCCTCACGTTCAACTTCGTCGCGCTCGGCTGGGTCTTCTTTGCCCTCCCTGCCCCTTCCATTTCATTGCATTTCATGCAAACCTTGTTTGGTCTTGGATAATATGGACTTCCGTTTTCTCCGTAACGTTCTCCTGAAAGGTATGGCGATATTTTTCGTCATCAACTTTGCCTTCATGGCCGTGCCTGCCGGCCTGGGAAACCTATCGCTCTATAACCGTCTGTTCGCCGGGCGCGAGCGCTTCCCCTTCGGCGAAGACTCCGCCCAATCCTACAACCTGAGTCTCTTCGATCTGGATGCCATGTTCCGCCTCGCACCTCATCGCCGCCGGACCAAGGCCAGAAGGACGAATCCCAGCGTCATCCTCATCGGCAACTCGTCCGCGTGGGGGACGCTCCAACGCCCGGAAGAGTACGCTGGCCGGTCAGCTCAATGCTGCCGGGTTAACCACCTGCGATGGAAAACAGGTTCACGTTTACAACCTCGGTTACCCTACCATTTCCTTGACCAAGGACCTGATGGTTCTGGATTATGCCCTGCGATACGACCCGGACCTCATCCTGTGGGGCGTGACCCTTGAAGCCTTCCCGCACGACAAGCAGTTGACCACGCCCATCGTAGCCAACAACGCCACCCGCGTGGACGAGTTGATCGCCCACTACAACCTGCCATTCGAGCCGAGCGATCCGGCTCTCGTCCGCCCGACGTTCTGGGCCCGGACGATCATCGGTCAGCGCCGCGAACTGGCAGACCTGATCCGCCTGCAGTTGTACGGCGTGCTCTGGTCGGCCACCGGCATTGACCAGTCCTACCCCGACGATTACACTCCCGCCCAGGTCGATTTCGAGGCCGACGAAAGCTTCCACGATTTCCAGCCGCCCGAGCTGGATAAATCCCTACTGGCGTTTGAAGTTCTCTCGGCCGGAATCTCGGCTGCCGGCGACGTGCCGGTCATCCTGTTCAACGAGCCGATGCTCATCAGCGCCGGTGAGAACAGCGACCTGCGCTACAATTTCTTTTATCCGCGCTGGGCTTACGATCAGTGGAGACAATCCATGTCCGAAAAGGCCCTGGAAAATGACTGGAATTATCTCGACCTGTGGGACCTTATCCCTGACATTTCTTATTACACCAACAGTGCCATCCACCTGACGCCGGCCGGCGAAGCCATCCTCGCTGAACGCCTGGAACAGGCGATTCTTTCGCAAATATGTCCATGATAATCCCCTTCAAAAGGCTGACATCCTGCATCACGACGAGCACACCGATGCTAAAAAGAAACTTTATTGTTTTCTGTGCAATTATTATTTTCCTAGCGGGCTGCAATTCTGCAACGCCAACTGCAGTTTCAGAAACCCCTCCTGTCACGCCCACCCAGGATCTGGCTCCGCCCCCAGAGACGATTGTAGCTCCCACGCTGGCTCCAAGCGCGACACCGGCTCCCACTGCAGAGGAAGGTGCCACGCCCATCCCTCGCCTCGCACCTGAAGAGTGGAAGAAGTGGCCGGTCATCCCTACGGTCACGGATCGCGCGGTCGAGATTTACCGGCAGGGGCTGGCCATGGGCAATGATCCCCAGTGCCTTCTCCAAGGTGGGCGACTGCCAGAGCATCAAGGAAGCCTTCATGGGTTATTTCGACATCCCGACGCGCTACAAGCTGGGCGAGGATACTGCCTATCTCAAGGAGACCATCGACAACTTCTCTGGTCATTTCAACACTGACGGCCAGGCGGTGCGCGGCGGATTTCAACGCCGCGGCGGTGCTTTCGCCTCTATGGGCGGATCCCGAAGGTCTGCCTGGCGGGAGAGAACCCGCTGGAATGCGAGCTGCGCATCACCAAGCCAACCATTGTCTTCGTCAGCCTCGAGGTCTGGTGGAACGGACGCACCCCCGAGCAATACGAAGCCCTGATGCGCCGAATCCTCGATACCATCATCGCCCATGGCGCGGTGCCCATCCTGGCCACCAAGGCGGATAACGTGGAAGGAAATCACAGCCTGAACCTGGCGACCGCCCGCCTGGCTGACGAGTACGACCTGCCCCTGTGGAATTTCTGGGCGGCGGTGCAGCCTCTGCCCAACCACGGCATGGATGAGAAGCGCGCGGACGGTTTCCACATCTCCACCGAGGCCTGGGGCACGCGCAGTTTCTCTGCCTTGCAGACATTGGACAGCCTCTGGCGCGGGCTGCGCGATGCGACCGCCGCCTCCAGACGCTCCGCTGCCCACTGCCACATCTGGCTCCCACCCTGGCTGCGGACTTGCTGCCTCTGCCTGCCGATGGTCCATCGCTGGCGTCCAGCAAGGACCG
Organism: uncultured Chloroflexia bacterium; assembly: GCA_963774975.1. GTDB lineage: Bacteria > Chloroflexota > Anaerolineae > Anaerolineales > Villigracilaceae > JBGPQJ01. The sequence goes on along the minus strand of CAVZGY010000013.1, from coordinate 385,669 downwards.
GATCGTCTTCGATGTATTGGCTCGTGTCGCCGGAACCGGGTATGAATCGCGCGGCGTCTATCTGTTCGATCCCGATGCGGAAAGGTCGCCCAACTGCTCGGCCCCGGATTCACCCTGCAGTCGGCTTCCCCCGATGGAAAGCACTTGCTGGTCAGCCTGGGCGATTCCCTTTACCGCACCGACGGCTCATCCCTGACCCTGCTGACCGACCAGTTTTACCCGCTGGGTGGGCGAGGCGCGCTCTGGCTTCCGGATGGTCGCATTGTCCTTGTCATGCGTCAGGATGATGGCACAGCTCTGGCCTTGTTGCAAGCGGACGGCTCTGGCTTGACGGTCATTCCCACGGATGCAGCACCCATCGAGATTTATCCTTCCACGGACGGCACATTCCTAACATGGGAGAGCGGCGCATGTCAGTCCCTCGCGCAATGCAGCCCGGCCGGTGCATGGATCACACGACCTGCAATCCTAGCTCAACCGATCGCTCAAGGACTTCGCGCATCCGCTGGTTTCACCCGACAGTTCGGTGATCGCCTATGCGGAGGCGCTTCCAAAGAATAGGAGCAACCTGGCCTTTGCAAATCCGGACGGCACACCGCTGCGCTCGTACCCGCTGGCCGGGGATGTGCTGGCCGACCTCGCCTGGTCGCCGAACGGCAAATCGTGGCTGTTCACATGGCCCAGCGCAGCGATTATGCCGGCCGCGTAACCGGCGGTTTGAATTACGTGGTGAACGCGCGCACTTATGCCATAAAACAAATGCCCCCGCTGCTGCTGCTCTATCCGCGCGTGTTCTGGTCGCCGGACGGCACTTCGTTGGTCTGGATGGGCACCAACGGGGATGAGGCGGCTTATTCGATCCAACTCCATCAGGCGGATGTTGCCTCGGGCCGGGTGACGGATTTCAGCAGCGACCTCAGCCTTGATTCCAGCGAGTTCCTGTTTGTCAATAACGCCCTCTGGCTTCCGCGCCCATAAACGCTTAAATGCGCGATAAAATTGCACTCGCTTTTCAATCCGTAGCAAGGAGTTCCTTGTGTCTGACGAAATCATCCCCACCCTGTCGAAATACATTGCTGCCGAAATCCTGAAACAGCCCGACCGTGTCATCGGCCCCGACGAGGCCCTGCTCTCCAGCGGGCTGATCGATTCCTTTCACCTGGTGGACCTGGGCCTGTACGTCGAGGACACCTTCGGCGTGCGGATCGATGATACCGAACTGAACGCCTCCACCTTCGACACCCTCAACCAACTGGCGGCGCTGATCCGATCCCGCAAATAGCATGCAGACTTTTTGCGAGCTGCTTAACGGGCATTACGAGAACACGCCCGACAGGATTTGCATCACCCTCCTGCATACCGGCCAGCCCGACCGGCCGGTGACGTACCGCGAGCTTCTGCACGGCGCGGAAAGGTATGCCGGTGCCCTCGCGGCAGAAGGCATCCGGCCGGGCGATGTGGTCCTGCTCATCCTCCAGCATGGCATCGACCTGCTCTACGCGTACTACGGGGCGGTCCTGCACGGAGCCATCCCGTCCATCATGCCGTTCCTGACCGAGAAACTGCTGCCCGAGCGCTACCGCGCGGACCTGGCCGCGCTGGTCTCCGTCACCCAGCCGACTTGCATCGTCACCTATCGCGAGTTCGAGCCGGAGGTGCGCGCCGCCCTCAAGCCCGGCGAGGACTCCGTGCGGGCGCTGATCGTCAGCGACCAGGTTGATATTGCCAACCTGCCGAATGATTCGCACGCTCTCGATTTTGCGTCCCTGAGTGGTATGCAGCGCAAGCCCGATGACATCGCCCTGCTCCAGCACTCGTCCGGCACCACCGGCCTGCAGAAAGGCGTGGCGCTCTCGCACGGGGCGGTCTACAACCAGTTGACCAGCTACGCCCGCACAATCCACCTGAACAGCGAAGATGTCTTCGTCTCCTGGCTGCCGCTCTATCACGACATGGGCCTGATCGCCTGCTGGCTGATGCCCATCCTGATGGGAAACCCGCTGGTGCTCATGTCGCCCTTCGACTGGATCCGCGCGCCCTACCGCTTGATGCAGGCGGTATCCAAATACAAGGGGACGCTTTCCTGGCTGCCCAATTTTGCCTATAACTTCTGCGCCCAGAAAGTGCGCGACCGCGACCTCGAAGGCGTGGACCTGTCCTCCTGGCGGCTGATCTCGAACTGCTCCGAGCCGGTGCGCTGGGAGTTCGCACCAAATCTTTTTCGAACGCTTCAAGGGTTGCGGGCTGCGTTATGACGCGCTGGCCACCTGCTATGCCATGGCTGAAAATGTCTTCGCCGTTACGCAGGGCGGGGTGGATTCTCCCGTCGTCTTCGAAGATGTGGACCGCGCCTCCCTGCAGGAGAAAAAGCTCGCCCGCCCCGCGCAGGACGGGCAGGCGGTTGTCCGCATGCTGGGCTGCGGTAGGTCCATTCCCGGCACGAACGTCCGCATCGTGGACGCAAGGGGGCACGACCTGCCCGACCGGCAGGTGGGGGAGGTCGCCAGTCCAGAGCGACTGCATGCTCACCGGCTATTACAACCGCCCCGACGCGACCGAAAAAGCTTTCATCGACGGCTGGTACCTGACCGGCGATTTTGGTTACCTCGTTGACGGCGAACTTTACATCACCGGCCGCAAGAAGGATCTCATCATTGTCGGCGGCAAGAACATCTACCCTCAGGACCTGGAACTGCTGGCGTATCAAGTCCCGGGCGTGCATAACGGGCGTGCCTCCGCCTTTGGAATCTTCAACGAAACCAACGGGACAGAGGACGTGGTCCTCGTGGCCGAGGTGGACAGCAGCGATCCCGCCGAATGGGATAAGATTGCCGATGGCATCCGCGTTGCGGTGACGCGCGGCTCAGCGGTGGCCCTGCGGTATGTTCACATAGTGGGCAGACACTGGCTGGTCAAGACCTCCAGCGGCAAGGTCGCCCGTTCCGCCAACCGGGATAAATTCCTGAAGGAAATGCTGGAAAATGGAAAGAATTTCTAAAAGAATCAACTTTTTTGAGTAAACTAGGAGGTCACTATGGCTGAAGTCACCCGCAAACAAACACTCGATGCCCTGCAAAACGGCTGGGCGACCTACGTGGACCGGTTCCACGCGCTGCCCCTCGAGGCGCAGGAGGAATTTCTCGCAAAACAGGGATATGCCCGGTTCGCCGACCTGCTGGGTCACGTCACCGCCTGGTGGCAGGAGGGGGAGATGGTCATCAACGGCATCCTGAAGGATCCTGAATACAGATGGGCATCGTATGAGGTGGACGCTTTTAACGCCCAGGCTATCAGGCGATTTAGCGACCTCGATGAGCAGGATGTGATCAATTCATTTGAGCTTGCCCGCCTCAGCTTCGCGGCGCTGGTTCACGAATTGCCGGACGAGGCATTTGAGAACAAAAAAATCGCCAGCTGGCTGTATGCGGATGTCGTCGAGCACCTGCAGGACCACGACATCGCCTGACTGCAAGGCATTAAACAAAGAGACCGCCGGAAAATCCCGGCGGTCTCTTTGTTACTATGTCTCTTGCTCTGTGTTATTGGGACTTGGAAGTTTCGCCCTCAACAACTCCAGCACGAAGGTCTCGCGCCGGGTCCAGAGTGGTTTATCGCGATCAGAGGCAAGGACGGCCTTGTTAGCCTCAATGGCACGGTCAACGTCGATCCAGACCGGCTTGAAGGCGAGGTCCCGCTCGTAGTCGTCGAGAATTTGGCTCGAGACAGAGTCATCCAGACTGCACAAGTAATAATCGGATGCCATTTTGAATAGGTCGTAATCCATCACCTCGGGGATGTCGTATTCGATGACTATGCCAAACTCACCCATGATAGTGGCAATCGCCCTCCCGCTCTCTTCCTGAACTTCCCGGCGCAGCGCTTGTTCGTGTGATTCGCCAGGCTGGACTCCTCCGCCGGGAAATTTATAATCCCCGTTGACCGGCGAATGGATCATGAACACATCCCGCCCGTTTAGGATGATGCCCCGCACCGCCTCGCGAAAAATCGTGCGGCCTTCGGTGGAAATTCCCTCCGTGCGGAAGATTTCTTTGAGGAGCTGCATGGTGATATTGATATTCGATTTGCTTTGAGGGCTGATAACTTTATAAACAAATGATTACGGCTGCGGCGTGGCTGTCCCAACAATCGTTTGTTCAAGCGTATCCAGATCGATGATCAGTATCTTATCCCCTTTCTTAAAACGGGGATTCTCGTCCTCAGCCCAGCCGTCAAATTCGACCTCCTGGATGAGGTAATCCTGGAGAATGGTTTCTTGTTCCATCGAGATTGCATCCAAATAAAGGATCCTTCCCAAGTCTCCGTCGAGGGTATGGAAAATCACCTTTTCTCCGCTTGGGGATATATGTATTCGACCAGACTGGTTGAACGTATGGGGTAAGATTTCGACACTCTTGTCAGTGCCGGAGGCCAGGTCTTTAATGCCCACCCTGGTTTCGGACGTGTAAGCAATAAGGCTCATATCTTCAGAAAAATCGAAGTCAATACAGCAACCCGCTATTACATCTTCTACTTCACCAGTATCAGGGTCTACTGACTGAAGGTGGGAGCCTTTAAAAATCGTGTACCACGCTTCATACCAGAAAGGGTAATAAAAATATGCTTTTGAGCTGTCCGGGCGCCCAGCCATGTATTGCCAACAAGGATCAACCGGCTGACTTCCGGAAATTGATATTCGACTTCCCAGAGCAGAGAACCATTCTTATCCCATATCTCAATGACAGGTTTCTCGTTCAGGTCCGCCCAGTTGACTCGCAGTTTTGCAGAGAACTTGCCATCCGGCGAGACAACGACATCCTCATAAGGATCGACCGATTCGGTTTGATTTACCAACGCAGCAGCTGCGATTGTTGGGCTGACCCGATAGGCGTGATAAGAGATTTTGTCGGGTTGATAACGCCGAGGAACATCCGTCCACTCGCCTCCAGGCAGCCATTGGGTCGATCTTTTTCAAGTCATTCACACGCATTGGAATGGCGGTGAACAAAATGCCCTTATCCAGCGGCAGGGTGACCAGCGATTGGATCGCACATTGTCGAAATCCATTTGGTCATATCCCTTTGCGAGGTAGCCAAAATTGGAATGACCTTTTACACTCAGCATCGGAGCCCCAATGACAATCAACCGATAGTCTGCCCCAAGGGTCTTAAGGGCGAGGATGTTTCGTGGGAAAATTCTTCGGCTGGATCCTCTGAGTAATGTCCGGATCGATATTCCCCAAAATAGTGCGCGATGCCTTGATAACTGCTAACTCCCATGATAATCACGCAAAGCACCAGCCCCACTTTGTAAGGAAGAATCCCAAGATGTTCGGCGAGCCTGGCTGCCTGCCAAAGACCGAGCGCCACCAGAAGGACCGCAGCAGGGGCGGCCATGAGCATACGCTGATGACTGGCGGGCCATAGGTCAGCGTACTGCCGAGAATGACCACGATCCAGAACCAGAAGACAACAGCAAAGTAGCGGGACTCGCGGGCACGCCAGGTGGCGTAGGCCAGCCCTAATAACAGAAAAATGGAGGCGGCTGCAGGGAAATATGGGCGCGGTGAGTTGAAAAATTGTGCATTTGCCGCCTCAGCCACAAAGACAAGCGTGGATTTTGAAAATTGGGAGAGCAGCGTGGCGGATATGCTTAATCCCATGTCGATGGCCAATTGCTCCACGCGGCCGTTTGCCAAAAGACCGACATCATTCATTCGAGCCATGAAAAGATCATAATGATAAAGGAAAAAAGCCACCATGGGACCGGCGACGATCATCGCTGCGCCAGTAAAAACAAGAAATTGCGCCCAATGTGTTCGCAACTGCACAGATCGTCGCAGCCAACTGAAAGCCAGCATCGCAAAGATCAGAAGAAAAACCAACCTGCTTCCCACATAGGTATAGACAGCCAATCCCGTAACGAGACCAGCCCAAAGGTAGTCCGTCACCTGTCCGCGCCGCAATGCCCGGTAGGTGAGCCACAAGGCTGCCGCTGAAGTTAGCGAATCGACGATGTTGTGCACCGCCAACCGGCTGAAGTGGATGTGCCAGGCAAGTCCTACCAATCCCAACGCTGCCAGGAAGGCCACCTCGCGGCCGAAGGCCTCTCTCGCCAACAGATACAGACCAATGACTGCAAGCACCCCGGTCATGACGCTCACCAAGCGAAGCGCAGTCAGGCTGTTCCCCAGGATGGATATCATGATTGCATTGGGGACGAAAGACCAGACGGGCTCGGCGGCCCAACTGGCTGTGAAGAAGTTGGTTTTTTCCCCGCTTAAAATTTCGAAGGCGGATAAACCGACCTGCCCTTCGTCGTTTCGCATGGCGTAAGGCAACCAGGGCAAGTCGATGAATTGCACCGAAAAGGCAGCAACGGCCAGGCAGAAAAGGAGCAGCGATTCCTTCCAATTGGCTTGCCACCAGGCTAACAGCCTCGTTCGGGTTGGCCAATGCCACTGCGCCAAAACAAGGATGGCTGTCATGTACAAAAGGATGCTTGTCCACCACGACAGGATTAATCCATAATCGCCCGGTCCTGTGTTTTCCCGATCCATGTTCATCATGGTGAATAGGCCGGCGACCGCGCTTGCGGCCAACAAGCCTGCAACGAGCCAAGTACGCTTTCTTGCCAGCTGGAGATGGACTGCGGGAAAGGGTGCTTCCTGTTCTTCGATGGGGGTTTTCCAGGACAACAACACAAAAATAATGGCGGCAATGCCATAACCCGTCAATGCCCAGCCGGGCGTTTCTGGATTCTCGAGGAGCTGCCATTGACTGACGGCAGCAAGCAGCAGGGCAAGGATCAACCCCATCTGTTTCAGCGATCTGGGGAAATAGGGTCGATTCATCGGATTATGCACACTTGGAATTGGGATGGAACGAAGCCTTGCCAGGAAAGGTGAGTGAGCACCGATATTATTAATATGGGATGAGCTTTTGTTTTCATCAATTTTCCGCCGCCAGAGGGTTACAAAAACAATGTCCAATACAATGGCGGCGATGATTGCGCAATGATGATTCCTGTCTGGTTCATTCCCCATGCTCCACGTGGCAGATATTCTTCCTACAGTCCGCTTAAGTATACATCCTTACTCTATCTGCCGCTGCAGATACCAACTTCTGTCCTTGATCAACAGGATCAATGGGATGATGCTCAAGGCAAGGACCGCCAGGTCCACCCAGCCGACATCGTCGAAAAAGATCAGGATCGAAGCGATACCCAGGAAGGCCAGCATCAGAAAGTAAGCCACACGGCTGTGTTTTCGGAGAAAGATGAATGTGACCAACAGAGTACCGGCGGCAGCAAAGGACAGGGTTGCCATGATCTCCTTGTAAGGGGATTGATCTGGCATGGCTGGGTGAAGGTTGAACGCGATGATAATACCCAAGGCAAACCAGATGATGATGTTCAGGATGATGAAACCATAGGTTAGGGTTACCGAGAGCGGACGATGGTTCATGTGAGCTCCTTTCGAGCCACGTTAATACTACGCTGACCATGGGTGAGAGTCAATAAGCGCGGATAACGGCGCTCTGAAACGCCATGTTACAATATCGCCTTGGATGGGTCTCGATGTAAAAATGTAGTGAGCCTATCCATCGAGAGGAATTGCGCATGGAGAGAAAACCCATTCAGTGGAAAAATGTGCTGCTCCCGGTCGGATTGCTGGTCCTGGTGAGCCTGGTCATCTTCCTGCCTTTTGTCAATCGCCTGGGCTTCTACCGGGATGATTGGTACATGTTGTGGTCCGCTAATGTGCGCGGGGCTGACAGCATCATCGACCTGTTCTCGATCGACCGTCCATTCATGGGTTATACCTACGATCTGACTTACCGCCTGCTCGGCAATACACCGTTCACCTGGCAGCTCTATTCCTACACCCTTAGGACGCTTGGCGCGGTGGCCATGTACGGGATTATGCGGTTGCTTTGGCCGGAGCACCGGCGTGCTGCCACAGCAGCCGCGCTCATCTATCTGGTGTATCCGGGTTTCCTGGGTTGGCCCAACGCTGCCACCAAAACCAACCAGTTGCTCAGCCTGACTTCAGCGTTAATGTCGATTTGGTTTTCGGGACTCGCGCTGCAAACCAGCCGAAAATCGGTTCGTGCGGGCTGGACTGCCGCTGCAATTCTCTTAGCTTTGCTTAATTTCCTTTTGTATGAGTACATGATCGGGCTTGAGGTCCTGCGCCTGTGGGTGCTCTGGCTGGTGCCCCAACAGACAGTCCAGTTGAAAACACGCGAGAGGATTCGCCGATTTATCATCGACGTTCTGCCTTATGCGCTGGTCATCCTGGGCTTCCTGGTCTGGCGGCTGGGATTCTTCAAAAGCGGGCGCGGTGGCACCGACCAATTCTCCATCATGGAATCATTTGCAGTAAACGCCCGCAATACTCTCGTTTACATCGGCAAGGAATCCATCATGGACGTCCTGGAGGCGGTGGCGATCGCATGGGCGTTCCCTTTCGAAAAATATGCGGCCCTGGAGAAATCGTGGCAGTTGGCGACGGCTCTTTTTACAGGAGCATTGGTTGCGGCAATTGCTGCGGTGGGGATTTGGCTGGAGAAGCGTTTACACGGCGCTGATGATGAAGCTGGCCGCAGCCGCGTTCTCGAGGTATGCATGGTCGGTGCGGTGTCGCTGTACGCAGCCCTGTTCCCGGTCCTGCTGGCGGGGCGGGACGTCTCCTTCACTGGCGGCTACGATAAATATACGCTCCATGCCAGTCCGGCGGTGGCGATCCTGCTCACGGGCCTCATTTTCGGTTTCATTCGCGGGCGCGGGAAGGAAGTTGCCCTCGCCTTTCTGCTTTTCATGGGCGCGGCATCGCTGGTATTGAACGGTTATCACTGGCAGCGGTTCTGGGACAATCAGAAGACTATCTGGTGGCAGTTATATTGGCGCGCGCCCGGCCTCAAGGACGGCACCGTTCTGCTGACCTCCTTTCCCGAGGAAGCTTTCTTTGAGGACTACGAGATGTGGGGCCCGGCCAACCTGATCTACCGCCCGGACAATGCAAACATAACGATCGGCGCGGAGGTGCTCAACCCGGACACACTCCGAATGGTCAGGGCGGGAGTAGTGGACAACAGGGGGATGCGTAATCTGGAATATGAGCGGGACTACAACAAGAGCCTGCTGCTTGCTCTGCCGGCGGATAATTCCTGTCTCAAGGTGGTGGACAAGGACGACATCCTGCTTCCACTGCACTTTGAGCCGCGTTTACTGCCCATCCTGCAATTTTCATACGCCGATCAAATCGACCTCGCTGCTCAGACCGCCCCGCCCTCTGAGGCGATCTTTGGTCCCGAACCTGCTCACGACTGGTGCTACTACTACCAGAGCGCCGATCGGGCCAAGCAGGCGGGTGACTGGGAGACCGTTGTGAAGCTGGGAGACGAAGTTTTTGCTGCCGGCTTGACCCCAATCGACCTGGCAGAATGGCTGCCGTTTCTGGAAGGTTATCTGTGGGCGGGAGATGCGGATAAGGTGTCAGACATCAAGGGCCGGCTGGACTTTTCCCTCGCCAAGGAAATCTGCGATGAATTGCGGAGAAAGCCGTACCGGTTTGGCGAGGAGATCCAGCAGTCACTCACCGAGACCGTTTGCCCGTGAACCCAGGTAAAAGAAAAAGGAGCCCCATGACCCTTGCATTAGGAACCGCCCAGGCAGAGCGTGGAAAAATCACTTATGGAGAATATGACCTCGTCCGGCACCCGGTCGGGGGCATGGACAGGCTGCCCGTCATCATCGCGCAAGGGAACGAGGAGGGTCCGGTCTTTTGGATCACGGCCGGCATCCACGGCATCGAGCACGCCGGCATCCAGGTCATCCACAAGCTGATCACCCCGGAGCTGGTGAGCGAGCTGCGAGGCACGATCGTTGCCATCCCCGCCCTGAACCCGGCCGGGCTGCGCACCCTCGAGCGCCGCGCATACTACGACGATACCGACCCCAACCGCCTGTTCCCTGATGGGCGTCCTCCCAAAACCGACCCGGACAAGGCGCCGCCCTCGGCGCTGGAGCAGGCTTACGGGCGTTTGTTCGAGGAGATCAAGAAGTCAGCTTCATACTTTTTCGACCTGCACTGCATCAGTATCAATTCGTTATCATTCGTTTTCCGCGACCGGGTGCTGTACCGAAAAGGCGACGAGGCTGGCAAACAGCGCGCTGAAACTGTCAGCAAAAAGATGGAGGAGATGGCCAAAGCTTACGGGCACACCATCACGGCGGATTTTTCCGTCGGCAAGTACATCGACGAAAAATTGCACCGCTCCTCCACGGCTTCCATCGCCACTGTAGCCGGCATCCCCGCGCTGACAGCCGAACTGAGCAGCTCCTACACTCCCCTGAAAGTCACCGTCGAGGCGGGCATGGCCGGGCTGCGGAACGTGATGCGCTGGGCAGGCATGCTGCCGGGCGCTCTGGAACCTGTCACCGGCATCAAGATCGTCGATCCGGGCTTCCCCACCCGCCGGCGCAGCGTGGCGCGCGTGACCGAATCGTGCTTCGTACATCACCTGGTCGAAGCGGGAACGCTGGTCAAGGTTGGCGATCCGTTGGTTGAAATGCGCGATGCCTGGGGGCGTGTGCTGGGCGTGCTCAAGTCGGAATACGACGGATTCGTCATCTCATGCCCGTCGGGGATTCTGTACTACCCGGGAGAGGCCTCGGTGCTGCTGGCCATCCGCGATGACGAGCCGTTGGTGGGGGAATATCCTGCCGATTTTTTTGATTGAGGTTATTGGGAATTAATAAAAAACGCAGCAGGGAGATTTTTCTCTGCTGCGTTTGTGTTAAGCTCAGGTCACTTGCTCCGTGGCTTGATGAGGGTCACCTTGACCACTTTGCCTTTTTTATCATAAGTGGTCCACTCGCCGGCCTGCGCGCCTTTTTCGAACCATCCTGAACGGAGTTTGGACCCGTCCTTGCGGAACCACTCCCAATAGCCGGTGGCGACCCCGTTGATGGTCTGCCCGGTTGCCCAGAGGCTGCCGTCCTTGTGATTGAGTATGTATTTTTTAGCTACGGATTTCTTGGCGGGCATGTTCCACCTCCACGACAATAATAAATCAGGCTGCCTTATGCTTTCTCGTGATTTTCATCCTCGTTGCAAGCGCACTCCATGCCGGCGGCTTTTTCGAAGGCTTCTTTGCCCTCGTTGACAGAGAAGTAGATCAGGCCAATTGCTCCGAGGCTGTCCACGAAGCCAAAGCCGGTGAGCTGGTAGACCACGCTCGAGGCAAGTAAAACGATTGACATGTAGATGCAGACCATGGTGCAGTTGGCGTCTGCCAGGATGGGGGAGGAATCCAGCGCGCGGCCGACCCTGCGCTTGCCCGTCACCAACATCCACATGATGGCGATGGAGATCAGCGAAATGACCAGCCCGGGCAGAGTCGTCTCGGGCTGGTGGCCGGTGACGATATTGTAAACGGCGGAGATGCCCAGCCCGACGGACAGCAGATAGAACGACGTCCCCGTGATGCGCAGGGCGGTCCTCTCGAATTGCGAGCGCGGCGTATCGGGGTTGCGGCGGATGCGGGTCACCATGACCAGAATTCCCACCCCTGACAGGACCTCGATAAACGAGTCGATGCCGAAGCCGAAGAGAGTCAGAGCTTCGTCCTGCACGCCGAAGTAAATGGAAACCAGCCCTTCAGCCAGGTTGTAGAAGATGGTGAAGAGCGCGAGCCAGAGGGCGTACTGCCAGTAGCGGTTGAGCGATTCTCGGGAGAGTGTGTCCATTGAAAGTAATTACCTCACATTTCAATTATAACCGGCTGGAACACCGAATAGGACAAAACCTGTCGTATAATCTGTGCTTTCCATCAGCCCCGGCAGGAGAGATTTCAATGTCAACAAACAGACCGACCACACCGCCCTACCACTATCTGATCATCGGCGCAGGACGGCAGGGTACGGCAGCGGCCTACGATCTGGCCCGCTTCGGAGAGGCCGCCCGAATCGTCATGGCGGACCGTGACCTGGTCATCGCCAAGCGCTCTGCCGACCGGGTCAACCGGTTAAGCAGCATCACGTTGGCTGTGCCTCTGTCCCTGGACGTCAGCGAGCAACGCGCCGTGGAAAAGGCGATTCAGGGCATGGATGCTGTCCTGAGTGCCGTGCCCTATTATTTCAACCTATCAATCACGCAGGCGGCCGTTGCTGCCGGCGCGCATTATTGCGACCTTGGCGGAAATACCGAGGTCACCCAATCGCAAATGGCGCTGAACACCGAGGCACGACGCGCCGGCGTCAGCATCATCCCCGACTGCGGGATGGGGCCGGGGCTGGTCAACACTCTCGGGGCATACGTCATCGAACTGCTCGAGCAAAGATCCGCTGAGCCGCGCGAGGTGTATGTCTACGACGCCGGCCTGCCGCAAAACCCGCTTCCGCCGTGGAACTATCAGCTCAGCTTCCACATCAACGGGCTGACCAACGAGATGGACGGGGAGGCAATCTTCATCCGTGACGGGCAGATTGTCCGTGTGCCGACCCTGTCCGAGCCCGAATGGCTGGACTTCCCCGGCCTGGGGCGGCTGGAAGCGGATGTGACCTCCGGTGGCACCTCCACCGCCGCGTGGACGTACCTTGGCAAGCTGCAGCGCTTCGAGAATAAGGTGCTGCGCTATCCCGGCCACTTCGAGTGGCTGCGCGCCTACAAAACATTGGGACTCTTCTCTGAACAGCCGGTTGATGTGGATGGTCAGCAAGTGATTCCCCGGCAGTTCTACCACACCCTGCTTGAGCCGCAGCTCAGTAGTGAAGACAAGCGCGATATCTGCGTGATGCGCGCGGTGGGGAATGGGCTGAAGGCGGGTGGGATGGTCACCGTCACAGTCGATTTGGTGGACCGTTACGATGATACCACCGGCCTCACTGCCATGGAACGTCTGACCGGCTGGCACGCTTCGGTGATGATGGGTTTTCAGACGTGCGGAAAGGTGGCAGCGGGGGCCAGGCCGGTCGAGCTGGCTGTCCCGGCGGCAGAGTTCATGGAGGCGCTACGCGAAAGGGGCATTCAATTCGAGGTGCGCTGAGCCAGGGGGCAGAAAAGAGGCTGAGATGGCAACATCGAACTCAAGGAGGAGTAACTTGAGTTTGCGGTCGTCTGCTGAGCAGCCCCGCGATGAAAAAGAGCACGCCTGAGACAATCTGCGGAAGCGCCATGATCATCACCGCAGAGGAGATTGCAGTGATTCCGGGGCCGGGGACCGAGGCGGCCAGGTTGGCAAGAAAGAGGATGATGAAAAAAGCGCCTCCTGCAAAGAGCGCAATCCCACCTTCAAGGGGACGCAGCCAGGCAAGGATGGCAAGCAGCACGATCGCAACCGCCGGTAACAGGTGTGACACGCCGCTAAGATCGCCTGATCCCATCTCGCCAAAGCCGAAGAGAAGGAGGATCGCCACCTCTGCAGCCAGAGGAACGAGGCCGGCAATCCGCAGCAAATGCGCGGTTCTGATGCTTCCCACGCGCTGGTCGCGGCCCCGTCGCCAAACGAGGAACCCCATAATCACAATCGCCAGGATGTTGAAAAAGAATACGCTCATACGAGTCTCCTCATCGTAAAGGCCGAACGAAAACTTCTCAGCCGACTACCTGCAGGTTGATAAGCGGGTAAGGTGCTGGCGAGAATCCCCTCCTCAAGAGGCTGCTATTTCTGAGGCAGGTACTTTTGAGTATGATAGAAGTGCCAGCGAACAGTCCCGCCTTCGGATGGAAAGATGCCCAACTGAACGGCATCATTATTGATCTGCTGACTTCCTCGAAAACTGTCGTTGCTGTCGGCCTGACCAAGTATCGACTGCATCGTGATGGACGGAGATCCCGAGAAGCCATGGATCAGCACGGAGGTATAGTTTGGTGCTGGCATGTTTGCAGATTGGATCTCGACACACTCATCCTCTTCCTCGTCCCATCGCTCCCCATGCGCGCCATAGGTGATGCTGGCCGACCCCTCAGGCTGAAGGTCCCCGACCGTGAAGGTATATCCGTCGTAGCGACCATCGAACTTCAGGACGAGGCTGCCACCTCCTCCATGGGTCAGGTAGTTGTGGCAGTCGTGACGATCCCTCTTTCCGTACATCACTTGGCCGAAGTCGAGCTTCACGGCGTCCTCACCGGTGAGCACAAAGGTGGACACATTGGTCGTCATCGTCACCGAGTGGTTCTCGCTCCATGTCCCGCCCCCCGACTCCATCGCCCACCTGTCCAGTCCGGGTTGCGAGCCGGTGAGGGGAAAACTGATCTCGATGGTGCCTAACCACTGGTCGCAATCTTCCATCTTCTCTATCTTCTGATTCAACGCGTCGACTTTGGCCTGGCTGCCTCCCGACATGAGGATCATTTCCGCCACATGATACATTTCGCGGATCCGGCCGCAATCGCCCTCCTGCAGCAGCTTGTCGGCCATGAGCTCAGCGATTTGTTGCGCGTCTTCCACGAGCCTATCGGCAATGGGCTGGTTGTCGGTGGTCATTGCCGGGTCAGCCGCGCGGAATAGATGCGAAAACCCTGATTCGTCCTGGTGAATGGCGGCGTACGCTTCCGCCTTGTCAGCCAAGTTCTCGAGCCGACTCGTCATGCCCGCGTCCCATTGAGGGTCCAGCGCCCCTGTTTGCTCGATCTCCCACTGCCCGAACCTGATCCAAGACTCCACTTCGCCCAAGGCCTCCTGATATGCCTTCTCTTCGTTCGTGGTCCCCTGGAGAAGCAGGTGTTTCCCCGTACCCGACACGAAGCTCACCTCCTCGCGTGGGCCGAAGAAACCAATCAGAGAAGAGAAGCGCGGGATGGCACACAGTAGTGCGCCTACCTCGCCCAGCGTGCACGCATCTGCCTGGACTTCCCACATGCCCTTCTCCGGGTCGAAGATCGCTATCACGGGATCCTCCGGCAGACTTTCGTTCGGGAACAGCTTGAGGGTGAGGGTCTTGCCGGAAGCGAGAGGCACGGGCTCCAGCTGGTCCGACGACGCCTCAATGGCGATCGCCTGCTTCAGTTCCAGAGCTTCCCCCGAGTCGAGCTCGGCAGGGTACGGTCCCACGTTAGCCAGATCGTAGACCACAGCCTCAAGGTAGGCAGGCAGCGCGGACAAATCGTCGCCCTTCAGGCTGATCTCCCCAACAGGCGCGGCTGCGTCGCCCAGCCTCAGCACAACCTCTTCGCCGGACTGCAGGGGTTGGAATGAATCGAATGGAGTGAGACGGGTCTCAAAGAAGGCGGTCTCGCCGATGGCCCCCCCGGGTTTCACATAGCCGGTTGCGTACCCCAGCGACTTTATCTCGAGCCAGCCGCTTGCGCTGCCGGTCAAGTCACCGGACACGGCGCCGTAGCTGTCGGCGATTTCTCCGTCAACAGATGCATACGCAACGGGTGCTCCGTCGGGATCGAGCACGAATCCCATGACAGCTGGCGCCTCGGCACTGCCTGGACCTTGAACAGGTTGCTCGCTGGTCGCGAGAGGTATGTCAGTACTGGATTCTTGTTTTCCTGACAACATCCCAGGCATGTTGCAGGTTGTGATGACCATGAAGACAAGGATGATGATGGCCACCCGGCGTGGCAGGATAAATAAATCGCGTGATTTATGCGGATGCATCTGAGCCCTCCTTATGAATTATTCATAACCATGATAGGGGCATAAAAAAATAAAGCGAAATTCATAGGACTATGGATTTCGCTTTTCTGTCTCCAGACCGTTGATGTGTTTATATCCGGGAATGCTGAGGCCTGGTTTAATGTTTTGAAAGCTTATTTAGATAATAGCACGGTAAATTTTGAAATTCAACTCCCGCCAGACGTGGAATCAATAGAAGTTATGGAAGAACCAAAGTATTTTACAAAGTCACCTCATCTAAATTACCTTAGCACATCAAGCGCGAGAAAATATTCGACCTTTCTTCTCAGCGTGGGCTGCAGCCGTCGCGGAAAGGCGGCCAGAGCTGCCTCCGGTTCGATGAATCGAGGATTGACGAGGGTGTAATCCTTGTGCTTCCAATGGAGTGAAGCGCCCCCTTTTGCCATGACGTTTTCATACCAGTCCACTTTTTTGCCGTAGGTCAGGGCGATGACGAAGCCGTTTTCCAGCGGCTCGGCGATGATGGGGATTCTGTACTTCTTTCCGCTCTTACGCCCTTCGTGAGTCAGAATAGCAAAATGACCGAAGTCCCGCCCGGCAATGTGGATCAGGATTTTATTGGTGACATATTTATTCAGGACGCGGACTTTATCCAGCGTAGATTGACTCGTCGCTATTCAATGCCTCCTCGTCAACCGCCATCCGCAGTCAGCAGGCGCCGCTGTTCGAGGACCGCGGACTTAGCAAAAATACGGATGTTCTCTTCAATCTTCCTCAGGTGCGCCTCCACGGATTCAGCCGGCACGCCCGGCGGGGCGTAGGTCACATAGAGCACGTGCGAGGTCTCGATGGAGATGGGGGAGCGGTTGTCCTGCCCATAGAGAATGGAGCAGGCGAGGCCGTCCGCGTCGCGCATGATCATGTCTCCGGCGCGGATGACCTTGGAGACACCATTCATCTGAATCATGGATTCACCCTCGCGGGAGACGTCCATGACAACCGGCTGGACCAGTTTCGCCGCATCGTGCCCGGCGCTGAGCAGGAACGTCTCCATTTCGGCCATGAAGTTGGCGTCCACCAGGGGGGACACGGCGGGCAGGCTTTTGCCCTTCAGCGCGATCGACTCAAGCTGGAGTTGGACATGGTAGGTCTTGTCGAAGCGGTTGTAGTAGCGGTCATAAGCAGAAAGGATGGGGAGCGCGAGGAAATCCTTGCGCGCGAATCCCTGATAACGCTGCCGGAGGTCCGCTTCCAAGTCCCGTTTGCGCGCATCAAGCTCGGGCGACGGCTGAATTCCGCCCGCGCCTGAGATTTCCAGAAAGCCGATGATCGCGCCGGGGTGGGAGGTCCGCCATTCGTGCGTTGCTGAAATCGAAAGCATAGCGGCTAGGGACTGGCGAAAATCAAAGCTTCGGAAGCAGCACCGGCGTCTTCTTCTTGTATTCCTCGTAATCCGCCTGCCCGCCCCACTTTTTATCGGCCTTGGCCTCCAGCAGGGGCACGCCGCTGACGCGTGTGAGCAGCAGCGCGACGAACAGCGGGGAGATCAGCGCGACCCACTGCAGCCCCGTCAGCACCGGCAGGGCGATGAACGCCACGCCGACCCACAGCATGATCTCGCCGAAATAGTTGGGGTGGCGCGACTTAGACCACAGCCCGGTGTGGATGAACTTCCCCTTGTTGGCCGGGTCGGCAGCGAAGCGGTTCTTCTGACTGTCGGCGATGACCTCAAAGGTAAATCCAAAGATCCAGATGAGCAGGCCGATCACGGCGAACACGTCCAGCCCCTTGCGGACGGTGGTCGTGATGGCGACAAGCGCCGCGGCGAAGGTGAACGTCACCCACAGCGCCTGGATGGTCCAGACGTTCAGGAAGCGGATGAAGGACGGCTTGAGTTCGTCGAAGCGGTCGTCCTTGCCAGCTTTTTTGATGCGGCGGAAGAGGAAGGTCCCCAGGCGGACCGCCCAGATGATCACCAGCGCCCACAGCAGGATGACTCTTGCGTCGTAGTTTCCGCTCAGCAGCAGCCCGATGGTGATGACGGAGATGTAGGTGAGGCTGCCGGTCAGGTCGAAGAACTTCTCGGTCTGCTTCAGGTAGGACGGGATGAAGACGATCCACTGGATGACAAAGGTCAGCGCCACGCACAGGGCGAAGACGGGGATGCCGTTGTAGGTGCTGCCCCCCTGGCTGCCGGCGTACGCGACCAGCGCGCCGATGATGATCAATACAGGAAAAACGATCAAGGAGTTGCGGTCTGTTTTTTGCATGAAATGATTTCCTCTCTAAATAATTTATTATCTGTAGTTCATTATACCGGGCAGTGTTGGATGACGAACTCTCCAATCCGCGCAACCGCCTGGCGCGCTTCGGGCAGCATGCTGGCAGTGAATTGCCAAACGTGCTGCATTCCTTTCCAGTTTTCCAGCGTGACGTCCACGCCGGCGGCGCGGGCTTTTTCGGCGAACAGGGTCGAATTGGAGAGAAGGACTTCCTCCGAGCCGACCTGAATCAGCAGGGGAGGCAGACCGGCCGGGTCGGCATTGATCGGGGAGGCAAGCGGCGACCGAGGATCTGCGTCCCCAAGATAGAGTTTAGCGGCGTTGAAGGTGGATCCCTTCTTGAGCATGAAATCCACTTTGCCGTTGGTCGTCCAGGATTTTCCCGAACAGGTCAGGTCCGTCCACGGCGAGAGGCAGACCGCCGCTGCCGGCTGGGGCAGTCCCCTATCGCGCAATGACAACAGCAGGGACAGGGTCAGCCCGCCGCCCGCCGAGTCTCCGGCGACCACGATGTAATTTGCCTGAGCCGATTCCTTCAGCAACCAACGATAGGTTGCCAGCGCATCGTCGACCGCCGCAGGGAACAGGTGCTCCGGCGCGAGGCGATAGTCGATGGCCAGCACGCGGGCCTTTGCGGCAAGAGCGATATTGCTTGTTAGAGGGAGATGCGAGGTGATGGAACCGGCGTTGTAGCCCCCGCCATGCAAGTACAGGACGGTCCGCTTTGGTTCAAGCCCGGATGGGACGATCCACGCTCCCGGGACACCACCGGCATCAAGGCGGGTGACATCCACTTTCCCAAGCGGTTTGAAGACCTTTGTATACCCCTCCAGAACAGCCCGCTCCCTGGGGATATCCAGTTCGTCGCCGGAGGGGGCGAAGAAGCCTTGTGCCCGGAAGATGGTTTTCAGGAGTACTGCCTGCCAGCTCATGGGTTCCTCCTATGCAGAAAGGCTTGCCTGGTTAATTGGGAGATTGCCACACTCGCTTTGCTCGTTCGCAATGACATGCAAAGTTTAAACATGCGCCGCGAGCCAGGATTCCAAATCCTTGAACATGACCTCACGCTCGGGCTCGTTGTGGACCTCGTGGTACAGCCCCTCGTAGATCTTCAGCGTCTTATCCTTCGAGCCGGCGTTGTCGTACAACATCTGCGCGCCGCCCGGGTCGACCAGCTTGTCCTGGCTGCCCTGAATGACGATGAATGGCAGGGTGAGCGTGCCCACCTCAGCGTTGACTCGGTTCATGGCGCCCAGCATCTCCGCCCCAAGGCGCGCGGGCGTTTTACTGTGGAAGACCAGAGGGTCATCGGCGTAGGCCTTGACTACTGCCGGGTCGCGCGAGATGGTGCTCGCGTCCAGCGCAAGCACACCGGTTTTGGGAGCGATGGCGGACATCAGCTTGGCCATGGTGATGGTCAGGGCGGTGATGCTCTCTCCGGCTTTGATCGGCGGGGCGGAAATGATCGCGCCTTTGAAATCCGCCTGGTGGTCGAGCAGATAGTTCAGTGTGATCAGCGCACCCATGCTGTGCCCGAGGATGAAGATGGGCTTTCCCGGCTGCCAGCCCTTGACCATCCCGTAATAGACCTTCAGCGTGTCCGTAAAATCGGTGAAGCGGTCGATGACTTCCCGCCCCCCGCCCGACTTGCCGTGCCCGATGTGGTCCAGCCCGTAGACGGCATACCCCAGCGGTACGAAGTGATTGACGTGGTTCATGTAGCGCCCGCAGTGTTCCCCCAGCCCGTGGACGAGGAACAGCACAGCCTTCACGTCTCCGTCGGGGAGCCAGGCCTGGTAGTAGATGTCGGTATCGCGTACGCCTTTGAAATTGCCTTCGATGTGGTTCATAGCGTCTCCTTTGTTGAATGGTCTGTTCCGTTTCCTCTATCGAATGTTACTGATCGAATTCTTCACTGTGTCATGCTTTGTCTTCATGATGTTCGACACGGCGGTGTACGAGCGGTTTTCGTGTTGCATCTGGCTCTGGAGTTGAAGATACTGCAAATTGAAAGACATTTGCGTCTCTTGCATTTCCCTGGTGGCAGCCAACAACTTTGCAGAGCCATCCGGGCTGTTCGCCAGAAGTCTCAACTTTTTCAAGAAATCTCATTGATTTTTTGTTGACTTCCTTAATCCTGTGGGCAAGCTCCTTGCGTAGTTTGGACATGCTTGAAACGTGACCATCCAACGCGGCAAGGTTTTGTTCCAGGCTTCTGTTCAACTCCAACAGGTTCTTTTTTACATCTGCGTTATTTGATTTTTTCATCGCCTCCAAAAGGTGAAGCGCCCGGTTCTCCGGGAGTTTTTCGGAGCCTTCATACTCTACCTTTATTCCTGGGATCTTGAGTTTAAGGATTGTCATGTCAATTCCTGCCTTTCATTGGGATACGGATAAATTTTTGAACCGATCATTTGGAGTGACACGCATACTTTGGGTGTGCATTGTGTGCTACCAGGTCTCCAGTCATGTCGCGGCGTGGTCAGGAATACTGCCAAGTGAGAAGAGTCACATGAAATTGCTGATTAACTGCAGGAAGAAAACGATAATCAGTAGAATAATGGCGAATTTTGACCATACATCATATCTCTTCGCAGTAGCAATTTCGGTTTCATCGACTTGTTCTGCGATCAGATGAATATGACCTTTCGAATCAATCTTTGAAGGAAGCCCATACCTGAATAAGAGAAGTCCTCCTAAAATATCTAAAATTAACCCAAGAGAATTGATTATGACAGAGTATGTGATTGTCATTATAGTGTTCCCATTATCGTGAACTAATTCGTTGCTAGTATTCTCTCTAGTCTTTCCGTATAATGATTGTGACGTATGTCATTATTATAGACACCCCACCCCACAAAAGCAACCAAAAAGGATGTGACCCATGTCTGATTCCGATGTCTTCATTCTCTCCGCAGTTCGCACGGCTGTCGGCGCGGGGCGTCCTGCCGACCCCGCACAGGGAAAGTCCGGCGGCGCGCTGTATCCCTTCCACCCCGTTGAGCTGGCCTCACTCGTCCTGAAGGAGGCCGTGCGGCGGGCGGGCGTCGAGTCTGCTCGCGTGGAGGACGTGGTGTGGGGCGTGGTCACACCCATCGGCGACCAGGGCGCGAACCTCGCAAGGCTGGCGGCGCTCAAGGCGGGCTTCCCCGTCCACGTGCCGGGGGTGTCGCTCAACCGCATGTGCGGGTCCAGCCAGCAGGCGGTCCATTTTGCTGCGCAAGCGATCCTCTCCGGCGACATGGACATTGTCATTGCCGGCGGCACCGAAATGATGTCCCACCAGTCCCTTGGCGCCGATTACCCCGCTGAATTTCCCGATGTCGGGCACAAACTAGTCCACCAGGGGGTGAGCGCGGAGATGATGGCGGACAAATGGAAGCTGACCCGCGACGAGTTGGACGACTTCGCATACCAGAGTCACGTCCGCGCAGCGAAGGCGATCCAGGCTGGCGAGGACAATGCGCAAATCCTGCCGCTCGACCTGCCCGACGGCACAAAGTTCACGACCGACCAGGGCGTGCGCCTGCAGCCGGACCGCGCGAAGATGTCCGCGCTCAAGCCGGTCTTCCGCGAGAACGGAGTCGTCACCGCTGGCAACTCATCTCAAATCAGCGATGGAGCGGCGGCGCTGGTGCTGGCTTCGCCTTCAGCAGTGGGGAAACTTAACCTGACTCCGCTGGCCCGAATCGATACGCGCGTGGCAGTCGGATCGGACCCCACTCTGATGCTGGATGCTCCCATCCCTGCCACAAAGAAGGTGCTCGCGAAGGCTGGCATGAGTCTCGACGACATGGATCTGATCGAGATCAACGAAGCCTTTGCATCCGTGGTGCTGGCCTGGGCGAAGGAACTGCACCCGGACATGGACAAGGTCAACCCGCAGGGAGGGGCGATCGCGCGAGGGCATCCGCTCGGGGCGACGGGGGCAGTGCTGATGACGCGGCTCGTCCATGAACTGCAGCGGCGCAAGTTACGCTGGGGATTGCAGACCATGTGCATCGGTCACGGCATGGCCACGGCGACGATCATTGAAAGGCTGTAAAATCATTAACCACTAAGGACACAAAGGGTCACAAAAGAAATCAAATTTACAAAGATCCTTTGTGTACCTTTGTGCCTTCGTGGTGAAAAAGGAGCTCTGTGCCTTTGTGGTAACAACAGGAAAAGTGTTTCTTGGCCTGGGAACCAACCTCTATGACCGCATGGACAACCTCCGCCGCGCGATAGCCGCCCTGCCACCGGCTGTCTCGGTGACTGCGCTTTCGTCCGTCTACGAGACTCCGCCCTGGGGCTACGCCGACCAGCCCGCCTTCCTCAACATGGCGTTCGCAGGTGAGACCGACCTCGAGCCTCTTGCGCTGATCGCTTTTCTGAAAAAGCTCGAAACCGAATTAGGCCGCGAGATGACCTTCCGTAACGGACCACGCCTCATCGACATTGACATCCTTTTCTACGACGACCTCGTCTTCGAGCAAGCCGACCTCGTTATCCCGCATCCGCGCCTGCACGAGCGTGCCTTTGTGCTTGTCCCGCTGAATGAAATTGCCCCGGACCTGATGCACCCGGTCTTGAAGCGCACTGTCCGCGACCTGTTGAAGGATGTGGACACGAAAGGAGTGAATCTCCATGGACGCCTTGATTAAATCCCTCAAAACCGAGCCTGCCCTCGCCTGGAAGCTGGCCGTCAATGTTCAGGGACACGCCCCTAACTCGTCCGCCGCAAAGAAGTCTGCGAAGGTCGTGAAAGACTCTGAACTTGTCCGCGCGCTGCTCTCATGGCGCAGGCCGGATGGGCGTTCCCGCTTCAAGCCCTACACCAAGTGGTATGGTGCGCACTGGATCCTTTCCCTGCTGGCGGACCTGGGTTATCCTGCGGGAGACGAGTCCCTTCGCCCGATGATGGACCAGACCTTCGAGGAATGGTTGAGCGAATTTCATCTGCGCAATTATGTGCGGATGATCAACGGCCGAGTTCGCCGCTGCGCCTCGCAGGAGGGCAATGCCATCTGGTCGTCTCTCCGTTTGGGCTTTGCGGACGAGCGCACCACGGAGCTGGTCGAGCGGCTCATCAAGTGGCAGTGGCCGGATGGCGGTTGGAACTGCGACAAGCACCCCGAGGCGATCAACTCCTCCTTCATGGAATCGCTCATCCCTTTGAGGGCGCTGGCGTTGTATGCCAACACAACGGGAGAGCGCCGTGTGTGGCTCGTGACCGAGAGGGCTGCGGACATCTTTCTGAAGCGCGAGTTGTTCAGGCGCCAGGGCCGCAAAACGTTGATGGACCCACATTTCGTCAAGCTGCATTATCCCTGCTACTGGCATTACGATATCCTGTTCGGGTTGAAGGTGATGGCAGAGGCCGGCTTCATCGGCGACCCGCGCTGCAAGGCCGCGCTGGACCTGCTCGAATCCAAGCGCCTGCCGGATGGCGGCTTCCCGGCCGAGGAGACGTATTCGCGCCTGACCCGGCCTGAGTTGAGCAACTATTCGCCTGTCAATTGGGGCGGCATCAGCACCCGCCGCATGAATCCCTTCGTTACTGCCGATGCGCTGTACGTCCTGCGCGCGGCTGGCTGTACCTAACCCTACCCACATCTCCCTGAGGAAGACGCGTCCCCTGAAGCGGAGCGGAGCGGGGAGGAATTGGGGGTGAGGGTAGACGATGAGGGTTGTTTTCCTTTACCAAATCCCGCCGTAACCCCCGGAACTCGCGGGGGTAAAGCCCTGGCGTTTACGCTAGGGGATAGAAAGCGCCGGCTTGCAGCGCCGGATCCTGGGTCTTGCACTCTATGACTCCAGGTCATATAATACAGAACATGAGTTCTGATTTCAAAACCAACCACAACGTTGTCTACTCCTGCAAAGATCATCGGGTTGGGTGTCCCAAATATCGTCACAAGGTATTAGTCAACGGCGTGGATGTGCGCCTGAAAGAGATCATCGACCAGACCGCCCGGGAATTTCGAGCGACCATCATCGAGATGGAAGTGATGCCCGACCCTATCCATCTGCTGTGCGAAATAGACCCACCGTTCGGTTTTCATCGTTGGATGCGCCAGGAATTCTTGTGGCTGAGGACCCGCCTGCCAGCACGATGGACAAATTCATACTTCGTTGCCATGGTCGGGAGCGCTCCTCTGGCGATCAGTAAACACAATATCGAGAACCAGAAGGCCATTGGATATGGGCTATCGAACAGCTGACACCACCTGCCTTGTACGTCTGCTCCCGCTGCGCAATCTGAACCGACGGCAAGAAGCGCTGTGCGAAGGTCTGCGCCGTGAGGCCGGACGGTGTTGGATGGATATGATGCAAGCCCATATTGAAAGCCGGGCAGGAAAATGGTTGTCGTCCGTGGATCTAGGCAAGCGGTTCAAAGGGCAGTACGCTCTGCACTCCCAGACCATCCAGGCGATGGCGCAGAAGCTGGAAGCCAATGTGGATGCCGCCCGCCGACTGAAACAGAACGATCCAGAGGCTCGCTATCCATACCGTCCCAAGCAGTACCAGACGGTTGTGTGGAAAGAAGCGGCCATTCACCGGACGGAGGATGGCAAGCTGTTACTGTCCAACGGAAAAAGTGCGCCTGCGCTCATCCTGCCCCTTCCGATCGAGTATCTGGGTGCGGACCTCCACAGGGTCGAGCTGACTTGGCGAGTCGATCACTATGAGTTGTGCTTGACCATCGACACCGGAGAGCGCAACCCGCCGCTCAGGGAATACGGCCAGGTAGCGGGTTTGGATCTGGGCGAAATCAACATCGCGGCGGTCACGATCGAGAGTGGAGCATCCCTAGTCGTCACCGGGCGCGCGCTGCGCTCGGTCAAGCGGCTGCGGAACAAACGTCACGCTTCCCTGACAGCCCTGATCGATCGATGCAAGCCCGGCTCCAAGCGCCACCGCAGGCTGTTGAGAAGCAAGGCTAGGGCTAGTGCACGGTTTTGCCGGCAGCAGCGAGACCTCCTGCACAAAGCCAGCCGCCAGGTGGTGGAGTTCTGCGAAGTGAACAGGGTGCAATCCATTGCGGTCGGGGATGTGCGCGGCATCCAGGATAAGGTTGACTTGGGGGTGAGAGCGAACCAGAAGATCAGCCAATGGGCGCATGGCAAGTTCGTAAAGTATCTGGCTTATAAAGCAGCCCGGTATGGAATGAGGGTGGAGCAGATCCAGGAGGACTACTCCACCCGAACATGCAGCTGCTGCGGCTGCGTGACAAACAGTGCGCCGCGAGGGCGGGTGTATACATGCCTTGGCTGCGGCGCTGTGATCAACCGCGACGTGAACGGGGCGAGCAATATCTGCTCCCGCGCCCGGTATGGGTCGTATGGTTGCGTCCGGGCCAAGACGACCATGTATCTCCGACCCTTGTGGTGGAGTAGAGCCTTTGACACAGGCCAAGGTTGCTTGCGACCAGCAAGAACCCCTGCCTTTAGGCTGGGGAGTGTCAGGTTATAATCAACGCACATTCAGGAGGCTTGCCATGACCGAACCCAAACCCCTTAATTGGTCGCCCACGCCCGGCATTGGCTATACCGTCGTGCGCCGCGCTGATGGCGGCATGCAGTTGACCTTTACCGACCTTTCCGAAGCCACCCTCAAGCACTGGCACGATTTTTCTCTCGAGCACCTCTTCGACTCGGACCGCCTGACACGCAACCTGTACGACCTGCGCCAGGTGAAATCCATCCCCGAGAAGGCGATTCGTCTCGCCATCGAAGTGGACAGCGACCCATCCACCCGCAACATCCGCGCGGCAGTGGTGGTGGCCAATCAGGAAATCAAGGATGCCATCATGAAGGTCGCTGCGGGAGCTGAGCGCCCCGCCGGAGCTGCGATTAAAATCTTCACCGACATCGACGAAGCCGAAGCCTGGCTCAGCCGCCCGCTCGACCAGCTTGCCTGATTCCATGCCCTCCGCGCTGACCCTCCGCACCCGCCGGCTGGACTGGGGCTCCCGCACGTACGTGATGGGCATCCTGAATGTCACCCCCGACAGCTTCTCCGGCGACGGTCTGCTCGTTTCGCCATCCTCATCCCCTGCCGAAGCTAACAATGTTGCTCATGAAGGCCTGCCCCGCGCACTAGGGCAGGCTCGCCGTTTTCTGGCGGCGGGAGTCGACATCCTTGACGTGGGCGGCGAATCGACTCGCCCCGGCGCGCAGCAAGTCGGCGCGGACGAGGAACTGGCGCGCATCGTTCCGGTCATCGAGGCGTTGCGCCGCGAGTCTGACGTGCTCATCTCCATCGACACCTACAAAGCCTCCGTGGCGGAGGCCGCCCTCAAAGCTGGCGCGGACCTCGTCAACGACGTGTGGGGATTCCGCGCGGACCCCGACCTCGCGTCCGTGGCAGCCAAACATCAAGCCCCCGCCATCCTGATGCACAACCGCAGCAAACCCGGCAACGCTGACGTGCAGGCGCGGCTTGGCGGACGCTATGTCGGCATGGAGTATGCGAATCTGCTCGAGGACGTCAAACGCGAGTTGATGGAGAGCGTGACCCTCGCGCGAGCCGCCGGCATTCCCGACGAACGTATCATCCTCGACCCCGGCATCGGCTTCGGGAAGACGGTCGAGCAGAACCTCGAGCTGATCAACCGCCTCGACGAGATCCGCGGACTGGGTTTCCCGGTGCTGCTCGGACCGTCGCGCAAGTCCTTCATCGGCTACACCCTCGACCTGCCGCCCGATCAGCGCGTGGAGGGGACCGCCGCCGCCGTGGCCGTGGGCATCACCCGCGGCGCGGACATCGTCCGTGTGCACGACGTCGAGATGATGGTGCGCGTGGCGCGCATGACCGATGCCATCGTCCGTCAATCAAGGGGAAAGTAGATAGAACCTCCATGCCCTCCGATTTCGATAATGAGCTGGTCAAGACTGCGGCCCTTCACATCAAGGCGAAAGAGTATGATATCGCCCGGCGCTATCTCGAGCGCGCCCTGGACGTGGTGGACGACGAAGACACGCGCGCCAAGGCGAGCTGGCTGATGAGCGAGATCACCGACGACCCGGTTGAAAAGCGAAAGCAGCTCGAGACCGTCCTGGCCTGGGACCGCAACAACGCCCAGGCGCGCCGTGCGCTGATGATCCTGGACGGCAAGCTCAAGCCCGAGGAGATCGTGGACGCCGACCATCTCCCGGCGCAGGAATCCAGGTGTGCAGTCCTCCAGCGCCGACCGCTTCGCCTGTCCCAACTGCGGGGCGCGCATGATCTTCGCTCCCGATGGAAATTCCCTGTACTGCGAGCACTGTTCCCGCAATGAGACTTTGGCTGACCAGTTTGACGCGGACGAACCGGTTCAGCGCGACTTCCTGCTGGCGATGGCCACCGCCCAGGGGCACCGCAAGCCGGTGGCCATGCATTCCTTCCAATGCCGCGGGTGCGGCGCGACCTTCCTGCTCGCGCCGCAGGTCATCTCGGCCACCTGTTCCTACTGCGGGTCGCCGCACGTGGTTTCGATCGACGAAATCGCGCGAGTTGATCGAACCGGACGGCGTCATCCCGTTTGCGTTCCCGCAAAAGAACGCCGCCCACTACCTGGTGGCTTGGGCGAAGAAAAAGAAAGTCAAGCCGGATGGCAAGGTGGGGATGCCGAAGGGAATTTACCTGCCGGTCTGGTCGTTCGACCTGGGCGGTGAGATTCCATACACCGCGCAAATTGCCGTCACCGAAGGACGTGGCAGCCGCAAGGTGGTGATAAAGACCATCTCCGACACGCACCCGGTGGTCGTCTCCGATGTACCGGTGGCTGCGACGCGCAAACTTGGCAAACTGCTGGAGAACGCCCTCACCGGTTTCGGCATGGCCGAAGCGGTGCCCTATGATCCGCGCTTTCTTTCAGATTGGCCGGCCGAGGTCTATGAAATTTCCATGTCCGATGCCTCGCTGGATGCTAGCGCAAAAAAGTCTACGACCGGGTGAAGCGCGAGGCGGAGATTCTGCTCGGCACACAAGGTGCTGTTGAAAACTTCAGGCCGTCCTCATCGCGGATGTCTGTTGAATTGTTCAAGCTGATCCTTGTCCCGGCCTGGGTGACCAGTTATGTTGTTGAAGGCAAGACTTACAATGTGCTCGTAAACGGCCAGACTGGCGTTGTAACCGGTGAGTCCCCTTCGGTCGATCTGCTGGGCTGGGTTCAAAATTTGTTGAAGTAAGTAAATGTTGGTCGAGTAGGACGTAGTCCGTACCGAGACCAATTATATAAAAACAAATGCCATCCTCCCTTTCCATCCTCCGCCAGCGCCGCGAACGCCGCGACCAATCCCGCCGCAGTGCCGAATCACGCACCCGGGGCGTGGTCATTGGCATCGGCCTGGTGATCAGCATTCTCATCGCGGCGTCCATTCTGACGGCAGCCTTCACCTGGGCGTCCATCACCCGCGACCTGCCTTCGGTGGCGGCCTTGCCGGTCCTGCTCGACCCGCAGGACGGCGCGCTGCTCCAGCCGACCCGCCTCTACGACCGCAGCGGGGAACATGTCATCGCGGTCCTTTCGCCTTTCGATGAGCCTCGCCGTTATATTTCCCTTGAGCAATTCCCCCAGCAGCTAGTGGACGCGACTCTCGCTTCGCAGCCTGACCTCGCCGGCCGGCTGGCCTCCGACCTGCTGCTGTGGGACGAGCCGCCTTCCGCGCGCCGTGACCTGCGCCAGCGGCTGCTGGCTTCGCAGATCGCATCCGAGTTCGGGCGCGACCAGCTCCTCGAGTGGGTTCTCAACAGCGCCGATTTCGGTCACTTCGCCTTTGGCGCGGATGCCGCCGCCCGCCTTTACTTTGGCACGACGGTGGACAAGCTCAACCCTGCCGAGGCCGTCGCACTGGCGGCGATCGCCCGCGCGCCTGCCCTCAACCCCTTCGACTCGCCGCAAGACGCGCTTGCCAACCAGTCGCAGTTATTGGATGAAATGATGGAGCAGGGATTCCTTTCGGATGCGCAGGCGCAACAGGTAGCGGAGGCGACGCTCGAATTCCAGCCGATTCCCACGCCTCTCAGCTTGTCTCCTGCTTTCGACGAACTCGTCCTCTCCCAATTGGATTCCCGCTTCAGCCGCGAACGCGTTGCGCGTGGCGGGCTGGACATTGTCACCACGCTCGACTACGGCCTGCAGATTCAAACCGCCTGCGCGGTCCACACTCAACTGCGCCGGTTGGCCGGGGATGATTCAACGCTGCCTGCCATAGACGGCGGTCCCTGCCTCGCCGCCCAGGATCTGTCACCTCTTCCGTCCGGCACAATTTCATCGGATGAGTCTGCCAGCGCTGCGGTGATCGACCCGCAGACCGGGCAGGTGCTCGCGCTGGTGGGCGAGATGGACTCGTCCGGCAGGCCGGGCAGCCTGTTCGCGCGGCGAATAGGGTCGCTGGCAACTCCGTTCATTTACCTGACTGGCTTTGCGCGCGGGCTGAGTCCCGCCAACTCTAGCCTGGGATATCCCCGGTGGCCTTTCCGGAACTGCGGAGGGAATCCAGAATCCCGACGGTGAGTTCCACGGTCCGGTGAGGCTGCGCGAGGCGCTGGCCAGCGACTATCTTGTGCCCGCAGCGGAAATCCTTACTCAGCTCGGTGCGGAATCAGTGGCGCGCATTGCCGCTCCGTTCGGCATCGAGATTTCGCGTGAGGGAGAAGACCCGCTGCTGGGAGATGCCCTGCTGAACCCGCTGGATGTTGCGCGCGCCTATGGCGTTTTCGGAAACCAGGGCGTGCTTGCCGGCTCGAAGTCGGGCGAGACTGTGCAGCCATCCACCGTGTTGAAAGTGGATACTGTGGACCATGCGCCTTGGTTTGCAGCCGCGATGCCCGACGTCCAGGCAGTGGCCAGCCCACAGCTTGCCTACCTGATGACCGATGTCCTGCGCGACCCCACAGCGCGCAGCGGCGCGGAGGGGGTTTCCCTGCTTGACCTGAATCGTCCAGTAGGCGTCAAGTCGGGGCAGACGGAGGACGGCCGCGATTTGTGGACGGTGGGCTACACCCCCTCGCGGGCGGTGGCGGTCTGGATGGGCGGCG
Source organism: uncultured Chloroflexia bacterium (assembly GCA_963774975.1). GTDB lineage: Bacteria > Chloroflexota > Anaerolineae > Anaerolineales > Villigracilaceae > JBGPQJ01. Next base: position 355,788 of record CAVZGY010000013.1, on the reverse strand, counting down.
AATTGGCCCTCTCCACGGCGCCGGTCTCCGGGCTGTGGCGCGCGCTGATGAACGCCGCCGCGCGTGACCTGCCCCCCGACAGTTGGACGCAGCCTCAGGGCATGGTCCTCATGGACGTGTGTTCGCCCTCCGGCCTGCTGCCCACCGACGCCTGTCCGCTCGTGGCGCGCGAGATCTTCCTCGAAGGCAACCAGCCGGTGAACTTTGACGATCTGTACCGCTCGTTTGCCATCAATCGCGAGACAGGCCTGCTGGCGACCATCTTCACACCGCCCGCGCTGGTGGATGAGAAGGTGTTCATGGTGGTGCCGGAGGCTGCCCGGGAATGGGCTGTCTCGAAGGGCATCCCCATTCCGCCCGATACCTACGACACCATCCAGGCTGAACCTCCCCAACCGGGCGTGGACATCGCCTCGCCGGCGATGTTCGACGAAGTCAGCGGCAGCGTTCCGGTGACCGGCACTGCGGCGGGGGAGGATTTCCTGTTTTACAGGCTGCAATACGGGCAGGGGCTGAATCCGCAGTCGTGGGTGCAGATCGGCGACGACTCGACCGTGCCTGTCACGGATGGCCTGCTCGGCGAATGGGATACCTCCGGGCTGAATGGGTTGTATGTGCTTCAGTTGCAGGTAGTGCGCACCGACCAGTCGCTGGAGACGGATACGGTGGTGGTGACGGTCAAGCCGTGAGTGAATGATTATTCAAAAACGGGACGGCGAGGAAAAACTCGCCATCCCGTTTTTATTTTTTATCCCTCCCGCAACCAGCGTTTGACCGCTTCGGTCGGGTGCTGGTGAGCCTCCATGGCTTTCAACAATTCCTTGGGCGTCGCCGCGCTGACCATGATCTGGCGATGTTCAGGGAAGATGAACCTTTCCTTTTCCGCGTGGTCCACCAGCTTGAGCAGGGGGTCGTAATAATGCCGGGTGTTCAGCAGCCCGATCGGCTTCTCGTGCAGCCCGATCTGCGCCCAGGTGATGGTCTCGAAGAGCTCGTCGAAGGTGCCGAAGCCGCCGGGGAGCGCGATGTAGCCCTCAGCCAGGTCGTACATGCGCGCTTTGCGCTCGTGGATGGTGACGGTCACCTCGAGGCGTGTCAAGCCGGGGTGCGCCAGCGCCGTGGTGTTCATCGCCTCGGTGATCACGCCGACCACCTCGCCGCCAGCTTCCAGTGCCCCGTCGGCCACGTCGCCCATCAGACCCGTTTTGCCTCCGCCATAGATGAGACGGATGCCCCGTTCGGCCAGCAGTCTGCCCATCTCACGCGCTGCTGCTTTAAATTCCGCGTGGATGCCGTCTGCCGAACCGCTGTATACACAAATGGCTCTCATGATTCATGCTCTTTTAATGATTGAGGATTATAAATTTCTCTGCAAGTATACCGCTGAGTGAGTAAGAGTTTGGTTAATGGAGTCCGCTTCAGGCTTGACTCTACATGTGCCTGGCTTACAATGTTTAGAATGAGGGCTTGCCATGGATTACAGGGACTATTACCAAACTCTGGGCGTCTCGAAGACTGCCTCGCAGGATGAAATCCGCGCAGCGTACCGAAAGCTGGCGATGAAATATCATCCCGACCGCAACCCCGGCGATAAAAAGGCCGAGGAAAATTTCAAGGAGATCAACGAGGCTTACCAGGTTTTGTCCGACCCGCAAAAGCGGTCGCGCTACGACCAGCTTGGTTCTTCCTACCAGCGCTACACACAGAGCGGCGGCGCCCCGGGCGGGTTCGACTGGTCGCAGTGGGCTACCTCGCAGGGCGGAACACGCGTGGAGTACAGCGGCGATTTCAACGACCTGTTCTCCGAGTTCTTCCGCAGCATCTTCGGCGGTGCTCCGGGCGAGGCAGGACAACGGTTCCGGTCTGGCGGGCGTGGAGCACAACATGCGCCCACCTATGAAAGCCCTGTGACTATCTCGCTCGAGGAAGCCCACGACGGCGCCTACCGCCAGGTGGAGTCGGACCGGCACAGGAAGAAGATCCGCATCCCGCCGGGAGTCAAGACCGGGTCGAAGGTGCGTGTGCCGGGCGGTGCTCCCGAGGGAAATGACCTGTACCTCGAGGTCACTGTTGCCGAGCATCCGCAGTTCACCCGCGAGGGGAACAACCTGCACAGCCAGGTCGAGGTGGATGTGTTCACCGCCCTGCTAGGCGGTGAAGTGGATGTGCCGACGTTGGGCGGCAAGGTGCACCTGAAAATTCCCGCCGGCACCCAGCCGGACCAGGTCTTTCGTGTCGCCGGGCGCGGCATGCCGCAGAGCAAAAGCCCGCAGGCGAAGGGCGATTTATACGTGAAGGTTAAAATCAATATTCCGCGCAATTTAACTTCAGAGCAAAAATCATTGCTCGAGGAAGCCGCTCGGAAACAGAAGGCGAAGTGATTCGCAAAGGAGAATGAATGAAAAGAAAGATTTACGTATTATTGGTAATGTCATTATTGGTACTTGGGCTGGCAGCCTGCCGCTTTAGCGGCGAGTCGCTCCTGCCGCAGCTATCTGAGCTGACTGTCCCCACACAGATCCAGAACCTTACGCTGCCGGCCATCCCGGATGTCACGGATGTGGTGGACGCCAATGTCATGATCTCGGACAAGGACGTTCTGGTCAACCTGTTTGACAAGGTCAACTCCGGCGTGGTGGCGATCAAGACAGTCTCCGACCTGGGCGGCGGACTGGGTTCCGGTTTCATCTTTGATAACGCTGGGCATGTCGTTACGAACTACCACGTGGTCGAAGGCGCGACCGAGCTTGAGGTGGATTTCCCCTCCGGGTTCAAAGTCATGGGAAATGTCATCGGCACTGACCTCGATTCGGACATCGCCGTGATCAAGGTGGATGTGCCGGCCGGGGAGCTGCATCCGCTCGCGCTGGGCGACTCGGAACAATTGAAGGTGGGCCAGTTTGTGGTGGCCATCGGCAATCCCTTTGGGCTCGACAGCACCATGACCTACGGCATCGTCTCTGCTCTGGGGCGCACCCTGGATTCCATGCGCGAGACGCAGGATGGACAGAATAATTTCAGCGCCGGTGCGTTGATCCAGACTGACGCGGCCATCAACCCCGGCAATTCGGGCGGGCCGTTGTTCAATTTGAACGGCGAAGTCATCGGCCTCAACCGCGCCATCCGCACGGAAGCGTCCAATGATACGGGCGAGCCCATCAACAGCGGAATCGGATTTGCCATCCCCAGCAGCCTCATCAGCCGCGTCGTGCCGGTGTTGATCGAAAAGGGCAAGTACGATTACCCCTACCTCGGCATCACCTCGCTGGACGACCTGCCCCTTCAGCTCGTGGAGGAACTGGGACTGAAGAGTTTCAGGGGCGCCTACATCACCAGCGTCGTGCCGGGCAGCCCGGCTGAGCAGGCGGGCTTGAAGGCGGGCGCGCAGAATACCTCGACCGGTCTCGGGTCCGGCGGCGACCTGATCATTGCGATCGATGGTAAGCAGGTCAAGACGTTCGATGAGATGCTTTCCTATCTCATCGTGAACAAAAGCCCCGGGGACGTTGTCACGCTGACAATCATGCGCGGCGACCAGCAGCTGGACATCCCCGTCACGCTGGGTGCGCGCCCTTAACTGGGTTGCATTTAATCTTAATAAAGCAAACAAGTGGATGGTGAAGCGAAGCTTCACCATCCACTTGTTATTAATTTTTCCTCCTCAATTCCTGAAATGTGGATTTGGGGAGGGTCAGGGTGGGGCGGGTTTCAACCTTTCAACGGCGGCGCATCCTTGTCGTAGGCAAAGACCTGGATGTCGAAGCCGTCCTTGTTGAGGTAATCCATCGCCGGCTGTAAAGTAGCGGCCTTGATAGCCTCCAGGTGACTGGCCGGCGCGAGCACCGAGAGCCGGGCTTCCTCGTCGGACATCTTTACCACCTTGATCTCCGCGCCCGGGCTGATTGCCAGAATCTTATTCTTCATGTCAGCGATGGCATCGTCAAGGGACATGGCCGCGCTCCTTACAGGTTCTCCAGCATATCCTGCATCGACTTAAGTTTACTCTGGAATTGCGGATCGTCCACTATCGGGTCGGGTGTCGTCTGGTCGGGCGCGCGGCGCGGTGTCAGCACAATCGCGCCGTCCAATTCGCTCACGTCCAGCAGGTCGCCGGCTTTCAGCCCAAGCCGGGTCCGCAGTTCGGGCGGCAGGATCAACATGCCTTCGTCTTGAAGCGGGATGGTGATTCTTTCGGCCATGGCAGCCTCCTCATTGATTTTATCGCGATTCGTTTATGGTAAGATGTGCGGATGAAACATTTACGAGTGGTGGTTGTCTTGACGCTCCTCCTGGCTTTATCTGCCTGTGCGGGGACTGCCCCGATCAGGCCATCACCTGTCGCTACGACGGTGACGCCCACAGAGCAATCCGTCACTAAAGTTTCTCCTCCCGCCGGTGAAACAGGCCTTGTCGTACTGGGCAGAGTGACCCTCGACGGGAGTCCGCTGGAGGGGGTGAAGTATCTATCGCAGCTTCGCATCCTATGAAGGGGAAGTAGTCGCTATCACCGGCAGGGACGGGACCTACCGCTCCGAGTTCATGTACATCCCCGGCGATGAGATGGTGACCGTCTGGGCTGAACTCGAAGGCTACACCTTCATGCCCGAGAACGAATACTGGCGGCATTATTATGGTTCTGAAGAAAAAACGCTGGATTTTGCGGGGGTGAAATCAAAGCCTTAGTTTTTATCCTGAAAAGGATGCGTGTATAATCTAACTATGGTTGCCGCAACTCGTGACGATGTGGTTAAAGTATTAAAATCCAGACGCACTGCCTATAAGCGGTACGGTGTGAAATCGCTGGCATTGTTCGGCTCTGCTGCCAGGAACCGTTTGCGCAAGACCAGTGACGTGGATATTCTGGTCCATTTTGACCAACCCACCTGGGTGAACTACATTGGTTTGAAATTCTACCTGGAAGACCTGCTGGGCCGCAAAGTGGATCTGGTAACTCCGGAAAGCTTGAAACCTGCTGTGCGTCCCTCGGTGGAACAGGATTTGTTGTATGTCATCTCGTAGCCCCAAGCTTTATGTAGATGACATTGTTCAGGCATGTCAGGATATCCTTGATTTTACGAAAGAGACACCTGACGCGGATGGATTGGAAAAAGACCGAAAGACGTTTTTGGCAGTCGTTCGAAGCCTTGAAATCATCGGTGAAGCAGCGCGCCAAATGCCGCGCAGTTTCAAGGAGAAACACCCAGAGATCTCCTGGCGGGAGATTGCCAGCCTGCGCAATGTAATTGCTCACGAGTATTTTGGATTGGATAAAGCGATCCTGTGGGATGTTGTTCAAACGCAGATACCAGACCTGAAAGAACGCTTTAATAATTTACAAGTTGAGTAAAGAAAACCTTCCGAGGCAACAAATTTGGAAGGTTTTTTTTTCAAAATCACCAATTTTCTTTCTACAGCAAAGGCGGGGTACGGGTCTCGGTACGGGCTACGCCCTACTCGACCACCAAGATCCACGCCCAGCGAGCAGGCAATTATCTATCGCCACTTTAAAACCCGTTCAGGGATTCGTTCCTCCCCCAACTCGTGACACAGCTTCCTCAAACGTGGATATGCGCCTTGCCACTGCAAATCCTTCAAAGTTTCTTTGAGCGGGACATCCCTGCGAAGCGTGGACAACTCCCTGAACAACAAGGCATCGTTGTAATTGTTTTTCAGGTTTTCGAGCAACGTCGTCGCGCGCCCAAGTCCAAGACCGAGTTGTTTCGGGTCGGAGGGGATTGACTCGATGTGCTTGAAGCGCGCCAAAACTGTGGACGTGGATGCTGCCCCCCAGCCTTTGATGCCCGGATACCCATCCGCCGCATCGCCGACGAGCGCCAGGTAATCGGGGATCGATTCGGGGCTGACGCCAAATTTTCCGATCACACCCTTCTCGTCCAGAATAATCTCGCGGCGCCGGTCCCAGCAGACCACGCGGTCACCGTCCACCATTTGCGTCAAGTCCTTGTCTACCGAGCAAATGACGATCTGCTGCACGGATTTGACCTTGTAGCGCGCGACGGCTGTGGCGATGGCGTCGTCCGCTTCGAACTTGACCATTGGCCAGACGACCAATCCCAACGCGGAGGCGGCCTTTTCGGCCAGCGGAAATTGCGCCAGCAGGTTCGGGTCAACGCCCGCGCCGGTCTTGTAGCCCGGATACATTTTATTGCGAAACGATTCGATGACGTGGTCGAAGGCGACGGCGACATGCGTCACTTCGGGGCCGGACAACAGCAGCATCAGGCTGCGGAGGAGTCCAAGCGTCGCGCCGACCTCCATACCAGCGGGAGACTGCTTCGGCGGCGCGCCAAAGTGAGCGCGGAATAATTCGTAGGTGCCGTCAACGAGGTGGATTTTCATGTGCCTGCCAGTCAATTTCTCTTATCCTTCATGATTTTTACCAAGGCCAGAACTACGCTAATTGATGTTTTACGGTATATACCATTCTTGGATCCGATAGCGTCTGCTCCAATCATCACTCCAAGTATAAATTCGGCGGCCATCAGGGTTAATAGCGAGATCGTAAAGGCCTCCCATGCTAGTATCCCATGTGTATATCGGTCCAATGTCCTCATCCCAAAAAGTCAGTCCGTCGACGTGGAGACCATCAACTGTCACCAAGAGCGAACAGTCAGCAAGGTTATAGTCCACAGCACTTGGACCGTTGCCCTCGATGGGTGCTTGAGCTTGCCATGAGTTTGTATCCCATAAAATCAATGTATCATCTGTTGTAATTGTGGCCAGTTTATCTCCGCCACAGTTAAAATCAAGATTTAAAAAACCGCTTCTGCTTGAAGATTTTTGTGTGGTTAGTAATTTGTTTTGGCTAACATCCCATACCAGCAAATCGGCACGTAGGCTAGATCTTCCTTCGCCAGCTAAAACTAGCAACCGGTCGTCCGGGCTAAATTCTATACTGTCAGTCATATTCTGATAACCTGCCAGTTCTTTGAAAATCTTATTGGTGCTTAAATCGTATATTACCGCACCTGAATACCAGCACATGGGATTTCCAAAAAAGGTCAAGCCCTGCTGCAAACAACCAGAGACTGCAAGGAACTTGTTGCTATGCGAGAAACTTCCTGCTAAAGGAGTAAGCTCTGACGCAGGATGGTATCCTTGAAATGGATAAATCCCCAAGTTAGTAAAACTGTTCAAGTCCCAAACACTGATGGTTTCATCCGTTGGGCTTACTGCTGCCAATAGACTTCCATCCGGGCTGACAACTATAAGTTCAATATTTTCTCCAGCATCGGGAAGCAATTCTATTTCTTTTGAAGTGTAGAAATCCCGTACAACAATTCCCCCATCTTTGAGCGGCTCAATAACCCAGGTTGTGTCTGGTCTAAAGACAAGTTCAGCATTTCTCCACGATGACCAAAAGATTTTACCGTTTGGTCGCACTTGTTTTGCGTTTTCGAGTGTGATTACATTGGGAGTTGGTATGGCAGGAACAGGTGTCGATGTTTTCTTTGGTATTGGTGTGATAGTTGGTGGAACCTGTGTTGAAGTGGGCGCAGGTGTTGGCGATAAGGTATCCCGTATTTCTGATAACGCAGTCGCGGTAGATGTGTCAACAATTCTCTGTGTGCGTCCGCAACCGGAAAGCAAGAGACTCAACATAGCAATAAATAGAATGAATGCTCCGAATCTCATGAAGACTTCCCCATAATAGACAGGTGACAGTCACTTCCAAAGTGACTGTCACCTTTTATATTCATTCCTTCACGATCTTCGCCACGGTCACGCCGGCGCCGCCTTCGCTCTGGTGTCCCTCCTCGAACGAGGCGACATGAGGATGGTCTTTGAGCATCCCGCGCACCGACTCGCGCAGCTTGCCGGTCCCTTTGCCGTGGATGATGCGCACGAACGGCATGCCTGAGAGATAGGCACGGTCGAGATAATCGTCGAGCATGGCCAGCGCGTCCTCGGAGTTCTGCCCGCGCAGGTCCAGCTCCATGCCGGGGGAGGCGGAGGTGATGCTGATATGCGTGGACGGCCCAGCTTCAATATTTGCAATTGCTTGTTTGATTCTTCGCTTGCGGCCGGTTTCCTTCGGTGGGCCGGCCTCCGGTTCCTCGGACGGGCGCGCCAGGTCGCCCAGTTTGGCGCGCACCCTCAGGGCGCCCACCTGCACCTCGGCGTCCGATTCGCTCAGGGAGGTGATCACACCTTCCGCTTTGATGGTGCGCAGGAAGACCCGTTCGCCCAACTTGAGCGTGCCGGGATGGACTTGCTTGGGCACGGACTGGCGCGCCGTCGGCTGCTGGACTTTCTCCTCCAGGATTTCCATCTGCTCTTCGACGGCTTTGATGGCGTCCAGCGGTTGGCGGGCTTTCTTCATCTGTTCCTTCAGCGTGTCGATCTGCTGCTGCAGGATGGCCACTTCCAGTTCGCCTTCCGCCCGCGCTTTTTCGAGCACCTGCCGTCGTTCATCTTCGATGTGCTCCAGTCGTTTTTCCAGTTCGAGCCGCGTCGCGTCCGCGCGCTGCTTGGCCTTCTCCGCCTTCTCCCGTTCGCGGCTGGTCTGGTTGCGCTGGCGGCGGATGTCGTCCAGCATCTTGTCGGCGCGCAGGTCGAGCGGGTTGATCTCCTTCTTTGCGTCGGCGATGATCTCCTGCGGGAGTCCCAGCCGCGTGGCGATGGCCAGCGCGTTGGAGCGCCCGGGCAGGCCGATGGTCAGCTTGTAAGTCGGGCGCAGCGTCTTCACGTCGAATTCCAGCGAAGCATTGACCACGCCCGGCGTGCCGTGGGCGAACGTCTTCAGCTCGGGGTAGTGTGTGGCGACGAAGGTCGTCACGCCGCGCGCCAGCAGGTGGCTGAGAATCGCACGCGCCAGCGCGGCGCCTTCCTGTGGATCGGTGCCCGCTCCCAGTTCGTCCAGGATGACCAGCACACGGTTGTCCGCGTCCTTGAGGATGCGGATGATGTTAGTGATGTGCCCCGAGAAGGTGCTGAGCGACTGCTCGATGGACTGCTCGTCACCGATGTCGGCGTGCAGGTCGTGGAACATCGACAGCTCCGAGCCGGACTGGACCGGGATGTGCAGCCCCGACTGCGCCATGGCCGCCATCAGCCCGACGGTCTTGAGCGTGACGGTCTTGCCGCCGGTGTTGGGTCCGGTGATGACCAGCGCGAAGGTGCCCGGCGCGAGGTCGATATCCAGCGGGACGACGTTGTGCGGATCGAGCAGCGGATGCCGCGCCTGGAACAGGCGGATGACCACGCCGGGGTTGGGAGTTTGGACGTCCTGCGCCGGTTCCTGCTCACCTTTGGCTTGTTTCCCTTTAATCGGCTTTTTATCCCCGTCCAGCGGATGCAGCAACGGCTCGCTGGCGTGAATCTCCTCGGCGTACTTGGCCTTGGCAAAGGCCAGGTCCAGTTCGGCCAGCGCCTCGACACCGTGGATGATCTCCTCCGCAGCGATTCCCACCTGCGCGGACAGTTCCGCCAGCACCTTGCGCACTTCATCTCGTTCTGCTAACTGTAGTTCGCGGTAGGCGTTGTTCATCTCGACGACTGCGAGGGTTCGACGAACAGAGTCGCGCCGCTCGCAGACTGGTCGTGGACAATGGACTTGAGCTTCCCCTTGAACTCGGAGCGCAGCGGGATGACATAGCGCCCGTCGCGCTGGGTGATGAGCGTATCCTGCAGCATCGGCACGGTCTTGCCGTCGGTGATGTACTTCTGCAGCCGGCTCATCAGCCGTTCGTGGGCAACGCGCATCTCGCGACGCAGGCCTGCCAGTTTGACGGAGGCCGAGTTCGAGCACCTCGCCCTTGTCCGAGATGGTGCGCGAGATGGAATCGACGATGCCGGCCGGCTCCGGCAGGCTGAGCGCCAGCCCGCCGATGCGCGGGTATTGCGGCTCCATCTTCTCGAGGGTCTTCTTCAGCTCGCGGCACGCGATCAGCGTGGATTTGACATCCAGCAGGTCGGGCGCGTCCAGCACCCCGCCGCGCCGCGCCAGGATCACCTTCTCGCGGATGTCGTGCGCGCCGCCGATGGTCAGGTCGTGCAGCGCGAGCAGCTTGCGCGCCTCGGTCGTTTCCTGCTGGCGGGCGCGGGCCAGCTCGAAGCTGGTGGTCGGCTCAAGCTGGCGCGCCAAAGCCTGCGACGCGCTGAAGTCACAGTGGGCGGCCAGGCGTTCGAGCACCTTGGGATATTCGATGACGTTGAGGGTCTTGCTGTCCATAGTGGATGAATTTAACCACAAAGAAGCATGAAAACATAGGGGAAACAAAAGAGCGGCGCATCGGCCGCTCTAAATGTAGTCCTGTTGATCAGGGTTTCTATGCAAGATTATGGAATTGGTCTCGGTACGGTTATTGCGGTGGTCGAGTAGGCGTTTTGGCCGTACACTTGCATCTGAACGCAAGTGCAGGTGTCGAGACCCGCAATGACCAACTCGACCAGCCATAATCTCTTTTGCATAAAGACTTCTGGAAAAAGGATATACAGCGGCGCTAGGATTCCTTCGGCGGCTCCGTGTTCTCCGCAGGTAGAACAGTCTTTTTTTCCTGTTTGCGTCGAAGCTTTTCGTCCTTCTTTTTCTTTTTGTCCAGTTCCTTCTGGCGTTTCTCGTATTTGTAGTTTACTTTAGCCAAGGCAGTATCCTTTTCTCTGTATGTTGGATTTTATGATTATATTATCGCACAAAATGATGACATTTTTATTAATTGACCAGTCCGCCGTGGTAGACCAGCTCGTAAACCACTTCCTTGTCCCGGCGGATGTATTCGCGGCCGGTGAAGTAGGTGATGTCGCCTTCACTTGTATCGATGTAGGTCAGCTCGCCCTCGGAATGCACGAACCCGCCCAGGAAGCGTCCCTCGCCGTACATGCGGGTGAGGCTGGACTTGATCATCGCCCCGGCCTGCGCGGAGGTGATCTTGTCGGGGATGAGAATCCGGCCGAAGTAGTTCATCGCCCACACGACCTTTTGTTTGTAGTACACGGCCTCCTCGCCGATGAAATCATTCTCCCCGAGGTAGCTGTCGTGGTAAGCCCAGTCGCTCTCGATGAACTGCAGGTCGTGCGAGCCCAGCCGGTAGGGGAGCAGCTTCTGCCCGCCGCCCACGTAGGAGGCCTGTTTGGCGCGGATGATGAAGGTGTGCAACTGATCGAGCAGGGACGCGTCCATTGGGTCATCTTCCTATGAATGGATTTTCATTTGGATAGCAGCATAAGAGTGTGTCGAGGTATTCCACGCCGCAGAAATAGGGGCAGATGGAGACATTCTTCACCGCACAGCGATGCTCCTTTGTCCCTTCGGCCTCGTTCCAGGGACATCCGTCCTGCTGCCAGTTGATGGAGCCTGCGGGAGTTGCCAGGTCGATGTCCATGTTGGCGCCTTTGAGTTTTATGATGGGTGGCATGTCGTCCCTCCGTGGTGAGGTGTGGTTGTCTACATGTATTAAACCACAATAAATGTATATAGATTTATTGTTTTTGGCTTACCATTCACTGAAAGGAATAGACATACGATGTCCATAATAATTGTATTAGTTTCCTTAAATTCCTCAAGAACTGTGATATACTCTCGCAGCTTCTGAAAAGAAGCCTACAATTCAGGGACATTGTTTTGGTTATTCCGAATGATTGCCCGATGTAAGCGAGTCGGGCGTTTTTGTTGCAATGGGCAGGTGCCGCCTGTGAAGGCGCACCGTTGTTGGCAGGAATTTTCGGCGGAGTCATCAGAAGAGTGTCTTCCAGGTCCGGACTGTTGCGAAACAGCGGACCGCCAGACAAAAGGAAAAAGATGACCACCGAATTTTCTGTTTTAAACCTGCGCCCCGAACTGGTGCAGGCGGTTACCGAACGCGGCTATGCCGAGCCCACCCCCATCCAGTCTGCCATCATCCCGCTCATGCTCACCGGCGTGGACGTGATCGGCCAGGCCCAGACCGGCACCGGCAAGACGGCTGCCTTCGCCCTCCCCCTTCTCAACAACCTCGAACCGGGTCAACGCCGCGCACAGGCGCTGGTCATGACTCCCACCCGCGAGCTGGCCATGCAGGTGGCGAACGCCGTGTACGAATACGGCAAACACCTCGACGTGCGCGTGCTCGCGATCTACGGCGGCTCGTCCTACAGCCGGCAGATGACCCGCCTGCAAAAAGGCGTGGACGTGGTCGTCGGCACCCCCGGGCGCATGCTGGATCTGCTCGACCAGAAGGTGCTCGACCTGAGCGCCGTCCGCACGGTCGTGCTCGACGAAGCGGATGAGATGCTGTCGATGGGCTTTGTGGAGGATATCGAAGCCATCCTCGCCAAGACTCCCGCCAGCCGCCAGACGGCGTTGTTCTCCGCCACGCTCCCGCCCCGCATCCGCCAACTGGCCGATAAATACATGCGCGACCCGCAGTCGATCGCCATCCAGCGCGAACAGGTGACAGTGGCGGCCATCGAGCAGCGCTATTACCTCGTCAACCGCGCCGACAAGATCGCCGCCCTGTCCCGTCTCTTCGAGATGGAGGAGATCACCAGCGCGCTGATCTTTGCCCGCACCCGCGCCGGCACCGGCGAGCTGGCCAATGCGCTCACCCAGCGCGGCTTTCAAGCCGAGGTGCTCAACGGCGACCTGAGCCAGGAATCGCGCGAGCGCACGCTCAACCGCTTCCGCCAGAACCAGGTCAAGGTGCTGGTGGCGACCGATGTCGCCGCCCGCGGCCTGGACATCGACGACATCTCCCACGTCTTCAACTACGACCTGCCCGAAGACCCCGAGATCTACGTCCACCGCATCGGGCGCACCGGGCGCGCCGGCAAGACCGGCATCGCCATCTCGTTTGTAACTCCGCGCGAGAAACGCCTGCTGAAGGACGTCGAATATTTCATCAAACAGAAACTGACCCTGGCAACCCTGCCCACCGAAGAGGACATCCTCCAGAAGCGGCAGAATCAGCTGCTGGAACAGGTCAAGGTCTGGCTGGGACGCGGACGTTTAAGTAAGGAACGCGAGCTCGTCGCGCGCCTGATCGAAGAGGGGCATGACCCGTCAGAGATTGCAGCGGCCGCGTTGAAGGTCGCCCGCCTCGATGAAAAGCAGCGTCCGATCGCTCCCGTGCAGGAAGTGGTGGCCTCATCATCCCGCAAGACGGAATCCGGCCGGCGTGAGACCAGGGAAGTCAACCGGTACCGAGAAGGCAAGTCTGAGTACCGAGAACGCCCCTCCGGTGAAAAACGTCCCCGGCGCGGATCGGCAACGACCATTTCTCACGAAAACGGTATGGTACGTCTCTCGCTGAGCCTCGGCAAGGACCACGGCCTGCGCCCCGCCGATGTGGTCGGGACCCTCGCCCATCACGCCGACATCCCCGGGCATACGCTGGGACGCATTTATATAGAAGACGGCCACACGCTGGTGGATGTGCCGGAGGAGCTGGTCGGCAAGGTGCTCTCGCGCAACGGCGATTACCGCTTCAAACGGCAGTTGATGGTGGTCGAGAGGGCGTAAAGCATTTTGTAAGTAAATAAGCAGGACGGGCAGCGAAGCTGCCCGCCCTGTTATTTTTTCTTAAAGCCAGTCCATTATTCCGGAGCTGGCTCATTATTAGCTATTTCGAGATGGGATTCACAGCACCTGTCTCTATATCGTAAAACAAGGGGGTTTCATCATATTTATCCACTCTTACACCTAGATTGGTAATCTCCATCTCTGCTGTGATCCAGGAGAAGTCTTTTCCCTTGATAAATATAACCATCGGGTCATTTTTCAATAAATCCAGGAAAGCGATGGAAATTAGATAGTCACTGTATTCATCCTTCGGTTTGCTCAATAACTTCAGCGCTAATTTAGTACCGTCCTCAGACCATTCAAAGAGCCCGCCGTAAATATAGTTTGATTCCAGCTGCAATGAATGATTTTCGCCTGTTTTTAGATCCAGAATAACCAGGGTGCAGAGGTGAAATGTTATCGGCAATGTAAGCCATACGTCTGCCAGTGGGTGAGATGGAGACGTTGTATGTGGGGCCACTAGATATTGAAAGTCATAATTTCCTCCCAGTATCCTATCCGCCCTCCCGTTAGTTAAATTCATGCGAAAAAGGCCAATTATGCTGGGAAACCATGGCTCAATCAGCGCGCATTCCTCGGGCAGCGAAAAATAAACATATACTCCATCGAAGGTTGTATGGAGTAACTCTGTGCAGAGAAAGATGGATTCGATTTCCCGCCCATAAAATGATTTGTAAGAAAATTCCCGGGTTTGATTTGATTCGTCAATGAAAATGACGGGATCTCTAAAATCTTTACAAAGAGCCCATTTCCCGTCTGAAATCAGCTCTCCCCATTCTTTGCAATAGTCAAAATAAATTCCTGGGGTGGACTGAGGAACAAATGCTTCAGCTCTTTTTGTGGCAGTTTCAACTACCATTGTTATATATTAGCTTTACCTGTCGCGGCGTATTGAGTCATTGCGCTCGGGTTTAATGGATCAATTGTGGAGAAACGAGTAAAAGTAGGAGGCAGTGATGGCGTGAACTCAGGAGTCATCGTTTTACGACTTTGTGTTATCGCTGGTTCGGCAGGCAGATGTGGGGCGCTGCAGGCAACAACAAGGTAAATCATTAGAATAAGGGTAAATGGTTGGCGCATCCTGTCGAGCATGGAGATACCTCTTAATCCTTTTTACCTTAAAGTGCACACCTAACTAGTGTTTAGACAGTCCGCCTAATTCCTTTACAACAGCTTGCGGATGTGCTCGGTGTGGTCGCGCTCGTGCCACAGGGCACGTCGCAGGCTCTTGCGCGGGCTCCAGAACTCGCCGTCCAGCCCGGCGACGATGTGCAGCCCCTCCAGCTTGGGCAGGACATAGTTGAAATTGCTGCGCACCATTTCCAGTCTTTCGAACGGGTCGGCCGGCACATCTTTTTCGCTGACCGGGTTCGGAAAGCCGATGCGCTCGAGGTACCACCATTCCGCGCCGCCGATGTGCTTGAGGATGCCCTCGATGCTCCAGCGTTCGCCGGGGTAGGTCTGCGCGAGCTTCCCGGGGCTGAGTCCCTTGACCACGTCCAGCAAGTCCTCCCGGCTCCATGCCAGCAGTTTCAGCGCGTGTTCGATGTCCGTCGCAGTGAGAGGCTTCCAGTCGTACTGGAACCAGGCTTCGATGGAACTTGAATCATCGCCGGGGGGCACGCGCTCCAGCGCGTCGTTGACGAAATAAACATCCCACTCGTCGTCGATCACCACTTCAATTTCATCAGCTGCCAGCCATGGCGTTTCATGCCGCCCGATCCATTCGGCATAGGATTGAATCGCATGAGGCAGGTTGGCGAGCGCGTGCGCGTCGTCCTTACCGTAGGCATAGCAGCCGGGGTGCTCCACCGCCCAGGCGATGGAACGGCCTTCATTGTTGTTTTCAATCCCAACGCGGAATTTCATGGTCATCCCCCTTTATTTCCGCGGTGATTTCCGGGCAGGTTTCTTCTTCGCCAGTTCCTCCGCCGCCAGCGCCGCACCGACGATGCCCGCTTCGTTGAGCATGGTGGCGGGGACCACTTTCGCCCGCAGGTTAAGCCGGTCCATGAACTTTTCCGATTCCTTGCTTGCGCCGCCGCCCAGGATGATCAGGTCCGGGCTGATTAGGGCTCTCGAGAGTCCGCAGGTATTCGTTGAAACGCTCGCTCCAATCCTTCCAGGAAAGTTTTTCCCGCATCTTGGCTGCTTCGGAGGCCTGTTTTTCCGCGTCGCCGCAGTTCATCTCGATGTGGCCGAACTCCGTGTTGGGGACGAGCAGCCGTCTCTGAACAGGGCGGACCCCAGCCCGGTGCCGATGGTGATGACCAGCACCGTGCCTTTTTGCCCGCGCCCGGCGCCGTAACGCATCTCCGCCAGGCCGGCCGCGTCGGCATCGTTCAGCACCCTGACCGGGCAGCCGGTGGCTTCGGCAAAGAGCGTTTCGGCATTCGTCCCGATCCATTTTTTGGAGACATTGGCGGCTGAAAAAGCCACGCCGTTGATGATGATGGCCGGAAAGCCGATCTCCACCGGGTCCCTTCCACTTGAAGTGTTGGACAATCTCCCCGACCACTTCTGCCACGGCCTTGGGCTTGGCGCCCTCCGGTGTCGGGATGCGGTAGCGCGGCGCGACCAGTTCCCCCGTTCGCGTCTCGACCAGAGCGCCCTTGATGCCGCTCCCTCCGATATCAATACCCAGTAATTTCATCAGACACCTCCTGCGAAAGAAGTGGTCTCGGTACGGGCATTTCGGTGGTCGAGTAGGCGGTTTGTGCCATACCGAGACCCGAAACGCCCAACTCGACCAGCACTATTTATAGCCCCTTTGGAAAATCCTCCGCCCTGTGCAGGCTATCCGTGCTTCTGCATGAATTTTTCCATGCGGTGCAGCGCTTCCTCGATCTTTTCGTAGGCGGTGGCGTAGGAGCAGCGCACAAAACCCTCGCCGCCCGCGCCGAAGGCATTGCCCGGCACCACGGCCACGTGCTGCTCCTTGAGCAGCGTCTCGGCAAAGGTCTCATCGTCCATGCCGGAGGCGGCGATCTTGGGGAAGGCATAGAACGCGCCGCGCGGTTCGAAGGTGGTCAGCCCGAGCTTGTTCAACCCGCCCACGATCAGGCGCCGGCGGCGGTCGTACTCCGCCACCATCTCCTCCACGTAGGGCTCGCCGCTGTGCAGTGCCTTCCAGCGCGGCATCCTGTGCGGTGGTCGGCGCGGACATGATGGTGTACTGGTGGATGCGCACCAGCCCCTTGATGAAGTCGGCCGGACCTGCGGCGTAGCCGATGCGCCAGCCGGTCATGGCGTGGCTCTTGGAGAATCCGCCCAGCAGGATGGTGCGCTTTTTGATGCTCTCGCCCAGCGCGGGGACGCAGACGTGCTCGAAGTTGTACACCAGCCGGTCGTAGATCTCGTCCGAGACGAGCATCAGGTCGTGCTCCTCGGCGATCTTTGCCACCTCCAGCAGCTTGTCGCGCTCGGCGACCGCCCCGGTGGGGTTGCTGGGATAGCCGACAAAAATGACCTTGGTGCGGGGCGTGATGGCCGCGCGGATACGGTCAGGGTCAAGTTGGAAATCGTCCTCGAGCCGGCTCGGAATCTCCACCGGCACGCCGCCCGCCAGGTATACCTCCGCCTGGTACGAGACGAAGCATGGCGTGGGGATGATGACTTCGTCGCCAGGGTCGAGCAGGGCGGTCATGGTCAGGTAGAGCGCCTCGGAGACGCCCACCGTGATGATGATCTCGTTGACCGGGTCGTAGCGCACGCCGTAGCGGTGGAAGATCTGCTCGGAGAGGGCGTTGCGCAGCTCGAGCTTGCCGGAGTTGGAGGTGTAGTGCGTCTCGCCGGCATTCAGCGAACGGATGCCTGCCTCGAGGATCGGCTTGGGCGTGGTGAAGTCCGGCTCGCCGATGCCCAGTGAGATGACGTCCTTCATGGTGGCGGCGATGTCGAAGAACTTGCGGATGCCCGAAGGCTTGAGCGCTGCGACCCGCTTGGAGAGATACTTTGTGCTCCCGATTTCCTGCATCAGTCCTCCTGAACTGGTGTGATGCGCCACGCGTCGGTGGCGGTGTCGTACTCGAGTTCGAAGATCAGGTTGTCGGTCGTCTGCACCCGGAAATTAATCCCCTGCGGGCTGCGCGAGCGGCTGAGGATTGCTTGTACCTCATGGTGCGTCCCTTCCCAGGTCAACCTCACCGGCTTGTCCGGGTAGCTTGACTCCGAGCGGCATTCGACCAAGTCTTCCATAATATTCTACGGCTTTATATAAAAAAGGGCAGGACTGGATGTCACCTCGTCCTGCCAATTTCGTCACTAAAGTTGAAGGCTTGAATTGTCCCCGATGTTGAGAGCGGAGGCACGCCCCTCGATTCTGGCATTCCGGCCGATGAACGAGCCGCTCAACACCGAATCGATGACCACCGCGCCATCCTCCAGGATGC
Source organism: uncultured Chloroflexia bacterium (assembly GCA_963774975.1). Taxonomy (GTDB): domain Bacteria; phylum Chloroflexota; class Anaerolineae; order Anaerolineales; family Villigracilaceae; genus JBGPQJ01. Next base: position 337,878 of record CAVZGY010000013.1, on the reverse strand, counting down.
TGTTGCGAATGACCGAGCCGCGTACCTCGCAACCCGCTCCCACCGAGGCATGCGGGCCGATGACCGAGCCCTCGACTTTGGCCGAGGGGTGGATGAACACCGGCGGGATGACGGTCATGTCAGGGCGTTTGGCGGCCTCGGCGGAGTTGTCGCATCCGTGGTCGAGCATGTAGGCATTGGTCTCGAGCGTGGCGCTGATCGTGCCGGTATCCAGCCAGGTTGTGATGCGTTCCGGGCGCATGGCTGTTCCCTGTTCGAGCAGGATGTTGACCGCATCTGCCAGGAAGAACTCCCCCTTGAGCTGGACGTCGCGCTTCATCTGTTCTTCGATGGCGGTGATGAGCGCCTTGCCGCTGGGGAAGTAGTAGCAGCCGACCATGGCGAGGTCGTTCTCGATTGTCGGCGGTTTCTCGATCAGGCGTTTGACGTGCCCGTCGGGTTTGAGCTCTGCCACGCCGAAGCGGCGCGGGTCCGGCACGGACTTGACCCATACGACCGCATCCTTTTCCTTTTTGAGGAACGAGAAATCCGCCTCGATGAGCGTGTCGGAGAAGCACATGACCATCGGCCCGGTCAGGTGCTCGCGTGCCAGCCACAGCGCGTGCGATTGGCCTTTCATCTCCGGCTGGAGCACGTAGCTGACCTTCATGTCCGGGTGGTGTTCGCGCATGTAGGGGGGAATCTGCGTCTCGCCCAGGCCGGGGCTGTAGATGATGACATATTCCACAGTCAGCTTATCCGTGATGGTGTGGAAACTGTCGAGCAGGTGGTCCATCGCGGTTTTCCCGGCCACAGCTGACCAGCGGCTTGGGCTTGGACCAGGTCTGCGGTCTCATGCGCGTGGCCCAGCCTGCAGTGGGGATGACGATCTTGAGAGTTTCGGTCAAGGGACGACTCCTTTGAAAAAAGCTGTCTTCATTTTACCTTGTGATGCCAGGATTTATTATTTGTTTCGATAAAGGATTAATCCAAGGATCGCGGTGACCGCCACCAGCCAGATGGGGCTGATCGTCGTCAAGTTGAGGACGAGAAAAGTGCCGATTGCGATCAGCGCCTTGTCCCAGTTTTGTGTCAGCGCCGGCCCCCAGCCGAGTTGATTCACCCCGAAGACTGTCTTTGCCACATCGTAAGTAGTCCATGCCAACAGGCCGATCACGAACGGGCGCACGCCCTGAATCATGGCTTTAACGGTAGGCGAGTCCTTGAGGCTGAAAAAATAAATGACCACGGCCAGCATCAGGATGGTCGTTGGCAGAATGGTTCCTGCCACTGCGGAAATGGCGCCTGCCGTGCCAGCCAGCTTATACCCCACAAAGGCAGAGACTTGCGGTGCGATGGGTCCCGGCAACGCATTGCTCAACGCCATGCCGTCGGCAAATTCATCTGGCTGCACCCAGCCTGCAGCGACGGTTTCGCGCTGCATGAGTCCCATCGAACCGGGGCCTCCACCCCAGGAGAAAAGAGCCACCTTGGTGAAGACCCAGAAGATTTTCCAGAGAAGTGTCCAATCCATGAATGCTCCTATCGTGCATCAATAGCATTATTTCGCAATCTTCGCGTTCTCTTTGTTGGCTGATATGCAGTTATTGCCCGCGCTTTGGTGATTTACCAGATTTTCCTTATCATCAGCCCAATTTGCCGCATTCGCCTCGATGTAGAGATGAATGCGATTGGCTTCGTCCACGTCGCGGATGACATGTTCATAATAATTGCGCTGCCAGATGTGTGCAAGATCGAATTTACGTCCTAATTCACGTGTGACGGCGGCCTTGAAAGTACGGATGATGGTTGGGATTGAGCCCGGGACGGGTTTGCCGAATCTCTCAATTGGAGTGTTTTCGCTCGGAGTTGGGGCACGATATATCGTGCCCCGACTTTCAAGCTCATCATTAATTAAAATGATTCCATGTACATGATTCGGCATGATTGCATACGCGCCCAATTCCACGTTTGGAAAATGATCGGGAATGGATTCCCAGCACTCATCAACGATCTTGCCATAAGCATTCAAGACCATTTTCCCGTTCGCCACTTCGCCAAATAAATGCTCGCGCCTCCATGCGACCAACGTGATGAAATATCCGCCCGTCTGGGTGTAATCGTAGTCTTTCAATCTGATCGACCTGCGGTGATGTTTCCTGGGGTCGAAAGGCAAGAAAAATCTCCTCAAAATGTTAGTTAGGGCACGATATATCGTGCCCTAACGTGCCCTAATGCGCTCATTTCAAAATCGTCAAATTGGCCAGGCTGGCGGACAAGCGCTTGATGCCCACGCTCTCGAAGACCACGTCCACGATCTCATCGCCATCCTGGAGCTTGCTGTCGAGTACCATCCCCTCGCCCCACATGGAATGCATGATGCGCATCCCGGCGCGGAATCGAGCCTCAATGATAGGCGCGGGATTATTGGGCGCCGGCAGCGACCAGGTCTGCGCCTGCTGGCGGCGGGCAGCGCGGGATGTTCCCGTGCGCCCCCGTCCGCTGATCAAGCCCTCGGGGATATCCTCCAAAAAGCGGGAGGGGATCGTCTCCTCGGCGTAGCCGCGCCCGCCGCGGCGCATGCAGCGCACGAGGTACAGCTTATCCTTGGCGCGCGTGATGCCCACGTAGAACAGGCGGCGCTCCTCCTCCATCTCCTCCGGCTCGTCGAACGAGCGGCTGTGCGGCAGGATCCCGTCGTCCAGCCCGACGATGAACACGGCGCCGAACTCCAGTCCCTTGGCGGCGTGCAGCGTCAGCAGGGTTGGGACGTTACCTTCTTTTAATGTATCCTGATCCGAGACCAGCGCCACGTTCTCGAGGAATTCCGCCAGTTCGCGCGTCGCATATTCCTCCGCCACACGGCGCAGCTCGAGCACATTATCCCAGCGGTCCTTGCCTTCCTCAGTGCCGTCATCGATGCTTTCCTTGAAGCCGGTGTCCTCGATGATCTGGTCGAAGAGTTCGGGGACGTTTCGCGTGGAGGCCAGCGCGCGCCACTTGGCCAGCTTCCCGCCGAAATCGGAGAGGGGCAGCGACGCGCGTCCCGTGAATTGGCTCCAGTAAATGGAAGAGTCACCCTTCGACAGGTCGAGCAGCACCTCGCCGGGCGTGATTTCTGCCTGCCGGGCGACCGTGTGCAGAGTGAGGATGGTCTTGTCGCCGATGCCGCGCGGCGGGACATTGATCACCCGGTCGAGTGAGATCTCATCCGCCGGGTTGTGGATCAGGCGCAGGAAGGAGATCATATCCTTGACCTCGCGCCGGCCGTAGAAGCGCTGCGCGCCCACCAACCGGTAAGGCAGCCGCGCCTGCAGGAAGGCTTCTTCAATAATACGGGACTGCGCGTTGGTGCGGTACATCACGGCGCAGTCGCCGGGCTCGAGCTGCTTGCTGGTGACAAGCTGGGCGATGGTATCCACGACAAAGGAAGCCTCGCCGTAATCGTCAAGCGCCTCATAATAAATGACCTTGTCGCCCGCGCCGCGGTCCGTGAAAAGTATTTTCTTCCGGCGGTGGTGTGCCTGGTCGATGACGCCCATGGCTGCATCGAGGATGGTCTGCTTGGAGCGGTAGTTCTGCTCGAGCAGGATGACCTGCGCGCCGGGGAAGTCCTGTTCGAAGCGCTGCACGTTGCGGTAATCCGCGCCGCGCCACCTGTACACGGAGTTATGCACAACAATGCCGCCTGCCAGATAATTGTGGAGGTTGTCCACTTCGAAATCATATACCTCGCCGTTATACGGCACGCGGCTAATCTCGATAATTTCATCTTCGATAATTCGTCCGTCTTTTTCAACAGCTAAAATCATGGTGGAATGTAAATGACTGGCAGGCGTCAGGCTGAATCGAGGGGCAAGGTGAGAATCGTTGACTTCTGTGAGAAACGCGCCGACGACTATCTCTGCGTTTCCTGCATCTTGGCTGAGTTTCTGAGCAACCCACTGGATATCGTCATATTGAAGGCGATTCAGGCCAATGCGCCAGTTCTTGCGACTTCGAATGCGCGGATTGTAGCCTAGGGACTTAAGTTGGCTGGCCAACCCTTGCTCACTGCTCCACAAGTCAACGCGATGCGCATGCCATGGTGATTGGGAAGTCGTGCGTCCATCGCCGAAATAACGTAAGTTCACTACGTTGCGGAATGTGCCCTGCGGGGTGTAGTGCGGGTAGCGTTCATCCATTTCCAGGTCTGTTAGCAAGTGCCGGGCATTGACTGTTGTGTCAATTTCGGAAAACAGGCGGTCGATATTTTCTTGGGACATATTCATTCGTCGCCCGCGAACATGGAAAACCGTGGTGGGGATTCCGTACTTGAACGCATAAAAAGTTTCCCAGTAATGGGCATCATCCCGGCTCTTGCATACTTTCAGCACCCACACTTTATCTGCATTTTCCTGATTGCTTCGCCCCCGCAAGCCGCCCTGCAAACCCTCGTTCACTCCATCGCTTCTGGCATGGGATGCGATTCCAATGCGAAAGCCCTTGTCTCTACGGTACATCAAGTAAACATAATGCAAGCCGGGATTTATACCCAAATGTGCAAAAACAATGTGATTGGGTGTGGCTGAGAAAGTATGTCCTCCACGAGTCACCACGCGGACTAGGTTTCCGCTGAATTGGCGATGACCAGTATGATTTACACGAGACCCTAACGAAGAGCCCCTTCCACTTGCTGCCAAAACAGTATCGCCGGTCCGCAAGGACTCGATGGGTCTTTGACCTTGAGGAGTTTGAATACGTGTGCCAGCCGGGAAACACTGGTCGGGATCACCCACAACAAAGATGTTGTTATGCTCCGAGGCAAGGTGCTTCAACAATATGTACTGTGCAATGTTGGTATCCTGGAATTCGTCCACCAGCACATGATGGAAGCGGCCGGCATACTTCTCGCGCACGTCGGGGTGCTCCTCGAGCAGCCGGGCGGTATACAGCAGCAGGTCATCAAAGTCCACCGCATTGGATTGAAGTAATAATTCCTGGTATTTTTTGTAGACCCGCTTGGTGACCTCGTCGCGGTAGGTGGTGATGGGAAAATCCTCGGCGGTGATCAATTCATTCTTGGCGCGCGAGATGGCGGCGTGCAGCGCGATTGGGCGATATTGCTTTTCGTTGAGGTTCAGGTCCCGGATGGCGGCCTTGACCACCCGCTCCTGGTCGTCGGCGTCGAAGATGACGAACTCGTGGCTGACTGGCAGCTTCTCCGATTCGCGCCGCAAAATCCGCGCGCAGGTGGCGTGGAACGTGCCCAGCATCAGCCCGCGCGTCATGTCCTCGCCCAGCATCTTCTGCACGCGCGATTCCATCTCACGCGCGGCCTTGTTGGTGAAGGTCACCGCCAGCATCTGGTAGGGACGCACGCCCTCGTTGCCGATCAGATAGGCCACGCGCTGGGTCAGCACGCGCGTCTTGCCCGAGCCGGGTCCGGCCAGGATCAGCACCGGTCCATTCGGGGCGGTGACGGCACGTCGTTGCTGCGGGTTGAGCTTGTCGAGAAAATCAGTCATGGTGAGACAGACAGAGGCGACCGTCCATGCCGGGGCCGCCCCTGATGAATTCCGGTGGCAGTATTGAGTTTACAAGTTGGATGTGCAGTGCGGGCAGCGTACGGCTTTGATCGGGATCTCCGTGGCGCATTGCGGGCAGGTCTTGGTGGTGGGATCGGCGGGCGCCGGAGCCTTCTTCATGCGGTTCATGGCTTTCACAACCAGGAACAGCACCCAGGCGATGATCACAAAATCGATGATGGTGGTCAGGAAGACCCCGTAGTTGAGGGTGGCTGCCCCGGCTGCCTGTCGCGACGGCGAGCGAAGGATACACCTGCCCGTCCAGTGAAATAAACAGATCGGAGAAGCTGACGCCTCCCAGCAGCATGCCGATGGGAGGCATGATGATGTCATTGACGAACGAGGATATCACCTTGCCGAAAGCGCCGCCGATGATGACGGCAATCGCCAGGTCGACGACATTTCCTTTCAGCGCGAATTCCTTGAATTCCTTAAGCATGTCCATCCTCCTCAAATTTGATGGGCTGATTGTACCGTCGCGGGGAGGGGCTGTCAACGAACGCTAAAAACGACGAGGCGTTCCGGCTGTCCATCCTGATTTTTCGGCTTGCGGGATGGAGTATAATTTTGCGTAAACCAATCCTATTTACCGGAGAGCCGAAATAAACCTGCGCCGATTAGCCACGCAATCATCCATTATCGCTCTGCTAGTAATCATACTGGCAGCCTGCCAGCCTATTATGACGGAAACGCCGTCCGTGTCTGACGCCACGCCGACCCCAATCGTGGTGATTGACACCCCGGCGCCTCAGCTGCGCAGTCTGACCGTCTGTCTGGGTGCGGAGCCGAACACGCTTTACGCTTTCGGCGAGCCCAACACGCCGGCGCAGAGCGTCCTCGAGGCGGTCTACGACGGTCCCATCGATAGCACCTCCTACGGCTACCAGCCGGTCATCCTGAAAAAACTTCCCAGCATTGCGGATGGCGACGCTGTGCTCGCGCCGGCGGATGTCAGCAAGGGGACACTGGTCGTAGATGCGACCGGCAACGTGGTGGCGCTCGATAAGGATGTCAGAGTCTTCCCGAGCGGCTGCACCGACGCAAGCTGTGCCGTCAAGTATGACGGGGTCAGCACCCTTCAAATGGATCAACTGACTGCCACGTTCACGCTCCTGCCCGGCCTGGTCTGGTCGGACGGCGCGCCGCTGACCGCCGCCGATTCGGTCTACGCTTACGACACCGCCCGCGATTGGGCAACCCCTTCCTCGAAATTCCTCACGGACCGCACCCAGGCTTACGAAGCCGTGGACGACCTGTCCGTGCAATGGTGGGGCATCCCCGGTTTCATCGACCCCGAGTACAGCACCAATTTCTGGTCCCCGTTTCCAAGGCATATCTGGGAATCCATCCCTGCCGGCGACCTGCCAACGGCGGAGCTTTCCAGCCGGAAGCCGCTCGGGTGGGGAGCGTACGTGATCACCGAGTGGGTGAGCGGTGACCACATCAGCCTGACGAAGAATCCGCTTTACTTCCGCGCCTTGGAGGGATTGCCCTACATTGATAATCTCACCTATCGCTTCGCGTCGGATGCCAATGACGCTCTCGCCAAACTGGTGGCCGGGGAGTGCGACCTGATCGACTCGACGGTGCGGCTTGACGGGCAGGTGGGGTTGCTGATCGACATGCAGAATGCGGACCAGCTCAAGGCCGCCTTTTCCGAAACCGGCGTCATGGAGCGGCTGGATTTTGGAATCGAGCCAGCCTCCTACGATAATGGATATTCCGCTGCTGGCGGCGACCGCCCCGATTATTTCGGCGACCCGCGCACCCGGCAGGCGATCGCCTACTGCCTCGACCGCCAAAAAGTGGTGGATGAGATTCTCTACGGCCTGACCTCCGTGCCCGACACTTACGTGCCTGCCGAGAGTCCTCTATTTAACGAAAATGTGCCGTCCTACCCCTATGACCCGGCGCGCGGCGCGCAATTGCTCGACCAGGCTGGCTGGCTCGACAGTGACAATAACCCCGCCACGCCGCGCCTTTCGCGGAACGTGCCCGGCGTGCTGCTCGCCACACCTCTCACCTTGAATTACTGGACGACCAGCGCCACCCAGCGACGGCAGGCGGCGGAGATCCTCTCCGAGTCGCTGGCTGAATGCGGCATCGGCGTCACGGTTCAATTCTTCGACCCCAATGATTTCTACGGCGCCGGGCCGGGAGGCCCGCTCTTCGGGCGCCAGTTCGACCTCGCGCAGTATGCCATGGGGACGGCCGGCTTCGCGCCCCCCTGCGGCTGGTTCACCACGCCGGAGGTCCCGAACACCGCCAACAACTGGGTGGGGACCAATGTCAGCGGGTACAGCAGCGCGGAGTTCGATGCGGCCTGCGCGGCGGCATCCGCGTCCCTGCCTGAGATGCCGGAGTACACTGCTGCACAGGATCAAAGCCAGTACATTTTCGCCAGCGACCTGCCCGGCGTCCCACTCTACTGGCGCTTGAAGGTGGCGGCCGCGCGCGCGGACATGTGCAATCTCGCCCTCGACCCGACCTCTGCCAGCGACCTGTGGAATGTGGAATCACTGGATTACGGGCCGCAGTGTAATCCTTAAATTATGATAAGTGTCACTGCCGGGATGCCTTGAATCCCGTTAAACTGGCATTTCTTGACTTTCCAAAATCCTTATGCTATATTGATATTCTCATAGTAAACTACGGTAAAATAAGTGCACAATTGAATATGTAACCCATGCGTTATATGGAAGGAGGTGTTGACCCGAAAGAATCACGCCGTTGATTGTAGTTACCCAAATTCCGAGTTGTTTAAAATTTTCTCAGGAGGAGAAACCAAATGAAACGCATGTTAGTTGTTGTAAGTATGTTGGTACTCGCCAGCATGCTGCTCGCGGCCTGCGGCACTCCCCAGACCATCGTGGAGACCCAGATCGTCGAGGTCGAGAAACCCGTTGAAGTTATTGAGACCGTCGAAGTTGAAGCGGAAGCCTTCACCGTCCCGCACCCCTTCCTTGGCGATTTGAGCGTCCGCCAGGCGATTGCCTACTGCACCAACAAACTTGACCTGGTCAAGTCGGTGTATCCGCTGGTCGATGAAGAAGCCCAGCAAAAGCTGGTCATGAACACCATGATCCCCAGCTTCCAGTGGGCGTATGCCGGTGACGAAAACATCACCATTTACCCCTACGATCCCGAAAAAGGCAAAGCCCTTCTTGAAGAGGCCGGATATGTGTTCAATGAAAACACTGGCCGCTACGACAGCCCGGACGGCGAAGAGCTTACCCTGAAGTTCACCACCACGACTGCTGCCTTCCGCCAGACCTGGGCGGCTGTGTTCGAGCAGCAAATGTCCGACTGCGGCATTGGTATCCTGCGCTTCCATGTCCCCGCTTCCTGGTGGTTCGGTGACACGACCGGTCTTGCCCGCCGCGACTTCGAACTGGGCGCTTACGCCTGGGTCGGTCAGGCTGATCCCGGTGGCCAGACCCTGTGGGCCTGCGACCAGATCCCCTCGCCCTCCAACGGTTGGGAAGGCCAGAACTACATGGGCTGGTGCAATCAAGCCGCCAGCGACAACATCAAGATCGCCAACAACCGCCTGATCCAGGATGAGCGCAAAGCTGCCTTTACCATCGTGCAGCAGGAATACACCAAGGACGTGCCTGCCATCCCGTTGTTCAACCGCACTGAAACCTTTGCCTTCTCACCCAACTTGGTGAACTTTGAGCCGATCCCCGGTTCGGAATACTGGGTCTACAACGCAGACAAGTGGGAAAACCCCGGCAGTGATACCATCGTGACTTGGCTGGACGCAGGAGCCTGCTTCCATGTTCCGCCAGGTCGAAGATGCCATGGTGACCGCGCTTGCCTATGGCCTGGTCCAGGGATTGGATTACCACTCACCCAACTTCACCTACGAGCCAATCCTGCTCAAGCAGCTCTCCACGCTTGAATCCGGCCTGGCCACGATCGCTGCCGTGGAAGTCAAGGAAGGCGATTTGGTCCAGGGTGCTGATGGTAACCTTGCCCCATTGGCTGCGGGCATGTCGGTCATCAACAGCGATGGCGAGACGGTTGAGTTCACCGGCGCACCTGTGACGATGAACCAGATGACTGTCAAGTACGAGTATGTCGATGGCTTCAAATGGTCCGATGGCGTGCCTGTCACGGCGGCTGATTTTGAACTCGGCCACAAGATCCAATGCGACCCGGAATCCGGCACGACCAGCTTCATCCTCTGCGACCGCGCAGTCAACGTCACGTATGCCGACAACGGCAATACCGTGACCTTCGCCCCGGGCGTTTCGGATCCCGCTCTATTACCTGAGCCAGTTCTATATCTATCCCGCTCATGAGGTGATCGAATCGGATGGTCCCTACAAGGGTATGACCCTGGCTGAAGTACCCGCCAAGGATTGGGCCACGCTTCCTGAAATTGCCAATATGCCGCTTGGCATTGGCCCCTATATCATGACGGAATGGGTCAAGGGCGAGAAGATGGTCTTCGAAGCCAACCCCAACTATGCGCTAGGCGAACCCGTGACCAAGAACCTGGTCATCTCCTTCATCACCGCCGAAAATGCTGAAGCACAACTGCTCGGCGGACAGGTGGACGCGCTCGATTCCACCACGCTGGCGGGTGTAACTCAGACCCTCGCTGATGCAGAGGCGGCCGGTACCGTTACGGTCCTGGTCAACCCAGGCGCCACTTGGGAACATATCGACTTTAGTTTGTTCGTGAGATAAGCTGCAAGTTCATGCAGTGGCAGTAGAATTCGGGCAGATAGGCATCTTTTGCGGGTGTCTATCTGCCCCATTCTCAATCACTTTTATCCGTTCCAGAGGTAAACAGCGATGACAGGATATCTTCTTCGACGCGTCCTCCAGATGATTCTGGTTGTCTTTCTTTCAGCCATGGCTTCCTATGCCATTCTTAATTTTGCACCGGGAGGTCCGCTGGCCGGTCTGCGCCAGCAGACACAAACCGCCCGCAACCGGATCACTGAAGAGGATATTGCTCGCATTCGTGCTTATTTTGAACTGGACTTATACGTTCCCATTCGTTTTTCCCGCTGGCTGCTGGGCTGGCCGAGCGGCCCCATTGTTGTAGCTGGTACGGAATTTTTCGCTGAAACGCCCATCGGCTGCCGAAAACCCATCGAGGGCACTTTCGAGGATGCCAAGGGCAACCAAACCACCAAAGTCGTCGGCTGCGCGGAATATGTGTACCTCACCAGCCTGGTAGCCCGCCGCACCAGCGACGGGGTCATCCGGGGTGATTTTGGCAATTCCTGGCGGTTGAACCGCGACCGCCCAGTTACTGACCTGCTCGTTTCGCGCCTGCCCAAGACGATCCTGCTGGCGGGTATTGCCACCGTGCTCTCGCTGGGGCTGGCCATTCCGCTCGGCATCTATTCTGCAGTCCACCAATATTCCAAGTTTGACTACTTTTTCACTTCCTTTGCCTTTGCGGGAGCATCCATGCCGACCTTTTTCTTCGGCATTATGATGATCCTTCTGTTTTCGATCGTGTTCAAGAACCTGGGCCTGCCCTACCTGCCTCCCGGCAGCGCCTCTGCGGTGCGTGACTGGACCATGCCCTGGTTCGGCACCATCACCGCGGAGTCCACCCTGGATCGTGCGCTGCATCTGGTCCTGCCGGTGGCGGTGCTGACCATCATCAGCGTCGCTGGCTGGAGCCGCTATGTTCGCTCGAGCATGCTGGAAGTGCTGCGCCAGGACTACATCCGCACGGCGCGTTCCAAGGGATTGACCGAAAAAATAGTGATCAACCGGCATGCGCTGCGCAATGCGCTCATCCCGTTCGCCACGCTGGCGGTCTTTACCCTGCCCGCCTTGTTTGCCGGCGCGATCATTACCGAGACCATTTTCTCCTGGCCGGGGATGGGGCGGTTGTACTTCCTGGCGTTGGGCGATTATGACTACCCGGTGGCCATGGCCATCCTTTTCATTATTGCTGTCCTGACAGTCATCGCCACCCTGATCAGGGATATCCTGTATACCATCCTCGACCCGAGGATCAGGTACTCATAAGAAGAGGTTTTTCCAATGGCTGACGAAACCAAAGTTGCCACCTTATCTGCCGAAGCCATCACCACGGAGGAACAGACCCCCATGCAGTTGGTCTTGCGCCGTTTCCGCAAGCACCGCATGGCCATGCTCTCGTTGGTGTTGATCGCCATCGTTTTCTTGATTTCTGTGTTTGCGAAGCAGCTCTCGCCTTTCGAGGTCGATGAGCTGAAGGTGGGCAAGTACTTCGCCCCCTGGGGTGACGTGGATGAAGATACCGGCCGCGTTCATTACATGGGCACGGATAACATCGGACGCGATTATTTCTCGCGGTTAGTTCATGCCGGGCGCATTTCATTGACGATCGCCGTTTTTTCGGTTCTAATTGGATCGCTCATTGGGATGGCTGTTGGGGCTTATGCGGGCTTCTATGGCGGGACAATAGATAATGTCATCAGTCGATTCATCGAATTCCTGTTGACGATTCCAACCTTGCCCCTGCTCCTGATCCTGTCATCCATGCTCATCCGAAATGAGGAGTTGATTCCCATCCCGGAACCCATTCTTTATGGAGCGGGACAGCTCATGCTGCTTTCGCCTTACCAGGCACGGCAGGGGGTGCTGATCATTTTGATCTTTGCCGGGCTGGGGTGGCTTACCTCTGCCCAGTTGATGCGCGGATCGACCCTTTCACTCCGGGAACAGACCTTTGTCGAAGCTTCGAAATCGCTCGGTGGTTCCGACATGCACATCATATTTAAGCACATGGTCCCCAATTCGATGGCGCCGATCATCGTGGAAGCTTCGCTGGCATTAGGGGGATACATCATCTTTGAGGCGGCACTTTCCTTCCTCGGCTTCGGCATTCAAGACCCGATTCCCACCTGGGGGAACATGCTCTCCGCCACCCAAACGTACATGTTGGACAAACCCTGGCTGCCGCTGGTGCCCGGCCTGCCGATCTTCATTTGTGCGCTTGCCTTCAACTACGTCGGCGACGGCCTGCGTGACGCGCTCGATCCGCGCCTTAAGAAATAATATCCCAGTCGGGAGACAACCATCATGGCCGAACAACAAAAACCTCTGCTTGAAGTAAAGAACCTTAAAACCTATTTTTTCACTGAAGACGGCATCGTCAAGGCTGTCGACGGGGTGGACTTCGTTGTTTACCCCGGAGAAGTGCTGGGCTTGGTGGGGGAATCGGGTTGCGGTAAAAGCGTCACGTCCTTCTCGATCATGCGCCTGATCGGCCAACCGGGAAAGATCGTGGATGGGGAGATTTACTTCGACGGGAAAAATCTGGTCACCATACCGGAAAATGAAATGATCCAGGTGCGCGGAAACCGCATCTCGATGATCTTCCAGCAGCCGCAGTCGGCATTGAACCCTGTCTTTAAAGTCGGCGACCAGATCGCCGAGGTGCTCGACATTCACCAATCGCTGGGCAAGGAAATGGGACGCCAGCGCGCGGTGGAACTGCTGAAAATGGTGGGCATCCCCGAAGCGGAACGCCGCGCTGAGGCCTACCCACACGAACTTTCCGGCGGCATGGCACAGCGTGTGATGATCGCCATGGCGCTGGCTTGCGCCCCCGAGCTGCTCATTGCCGACGAGCCGACCACTGCGCTCGACGTGACCATCCAGGCGCAAATCCTTGACCTGATGCGCGGCCTGCGTGAAAAGACCGGCACCTCCATCATCTTGATCACGCACGATCTGGGCGTGATTGCCGAAATGGCCGAACGTGTGGCGATCATGTATGCCGGCCGCATCGTTGAGCAGACCTCTGTTGAGGTCCTTTTTGAGAAGCCGCTGCACCCCTACACCCAGGGGCTGATCGGCTCGATCCCGGTGCTCGGCAAGATCAAGGACAGGCTGGCGGTCATCCCCGGCTCGGTTCCCAACCTGGTCAACCTGCCTCCCGGCTGCCGGTTCGCCCCGCGCTGCCTTGCGCGCATCGAGAACCAGTTGTCCATTTGCACCGAGCAGGAACCCGATCTGATCGAAGCGAATCCGGGTCACATCGTGAGGTGCTGGCTTTATCAGGATTTTGAAGGTCATACGGCGCCTCGCCCTGAAAGCACGATTACTTCCGTAGCGGGATAAACTTTGAATCGGAGTAACACATCATGACAGAAGTCAAACAGAATTTGATCCAGGTCGACAACCTGGTGAAATATTTCCCGGTACGGGCAGGCTTTCTTCAGAAAGTCGTGGCATATGTCCAGGCCGTGGACAATGTCAGTTTTGCGGTGCGGGAAGGGGAGACGCTCGGTTTGGTGGGCGAGTCGGGCTGCGGTAAAACAACCGTGGGCCGCACCATGCTCCGGCTGATCGAACCGACCTCGGGAGCGGTGGCTTACCAGGGGCAGGACGTCCTTAAGTTGAAGGGACGCGAACTCAAGGAAATGCGCCGCAACATGCAGATCATCTTCCAGGACCCGTATGCTTCGCTCGACCCGCGCATGCCGATCGGCGAGTCGGTCATGGAAGGGTTGAACATTCACAACATCGGCACCCACCGCGAACGGTTCGAGATCATGATCGAAACCCTGCGCAAGGTGGGGCTCGAGGACTACCATGCCCGGCGTTACCCGCATGAATTTTCCGGCGGTCAGCGGCAGCGCATCGGCATCGCGCGGGCCCTCGCCCTGCGCCCCAAGTTCATCGTCTGCGACGAACCTGTCTCGGCGCTGGATGTGTCCATCCAGTCGCAGGTGCTCAACATCCTGAACGACTTGCAGAACGAATTCGGCCTGACCTATCTGTTCATCGCGCACAACCTGAGCGTGGTCGAGCACATCTCCGACCGCGTGGCGGTGATGTACCTGGGCAAGATGGTCGAACTGGCGGACCGCGACGAACTGTACCGCAACCCGCTGCATCCCTACACCAAGGCGCTCATGTCTGCGATACCGATTCCCGACCCGGGGCTGAAGCGCGATCGGACGATCCTCAAGGGTGATGTGCCCAGCCCGCTCAACCCGCCGAAGGGCTGCCGCTTCCACCCGCGCTGCCCGGTCGTAATGGATATCTGCTCGCAGGACGAGCCCGTTTTCAGGGAAGCCAGTCCAGACCACTTCGTCGCCTGCTGGGCTGTCCCATAGATGACTCGAAGCCCGTTTACAACATAAGCGGGTTTTCATTTATAATACCGTTAGATTATGCCTCCTTGCATCCTTATTGTTGACGACCAAAAAGAAGTCAGCCGCCTGTTGAAATCGGCGCTTGAGACCATTGAACATGGGCTCGACGTGGTGGAAGCTCCGTCAGGCGAAGAGGCCATCCTCGAAGCATCACGCCGAAAAATCGACCTATTGGTGGCAGATTTCCGCCTGCCGGGGATCACGGGCGTCGAACTGACGCAGAAGATGCAGGCCCGCAATCCCGCCATGAAGGTCATCCTGATCACCGGCGTGACCGACCCCAAGGTCCGCGCGGACATTGCCAAGGCCGGGGCGGATGCGTATTTCACCAAGCCGGTCCCGATGGCGGATTTCCTCGACGCGGTCGAGCGCACACTGGGACTTGCCCGCACCATCCTCCCGGCGCCGTCTGTTGAAAAGCAGGAGGACCGCAAGGGCCTTTCCGATCTCCTTTCGGGTCTTCGCAAGCAGATGAATGCCCAGGCGGTGGCGCTGCTCAACGACCGCGGCCATATCAAGGCCCAGGCCGGCGACCTGCCTGAATCCAACATGGAAGTCTCGCTGATCTCCGCCCTGATGGCCATCCACAGCGCGGCGCAAAAAGTGTCCGGCCTGGTCGGACACAATCCCACCGGGAACCTGCACATCTTCCACTCCGAGTCGGCCGATATGATCTTTACCCCTGTGGGACCGCAGCATGCCATGCTGGTCGCCGGGCGCAGCATTGGCGTTCCTGAAAAGTTGCCCGCCAACATCAAGGCGATGAGTGAATCACTGGTGGAAATACTGAAAGTACTCGAAAAGATGGGCGTGACGGGTGGCCTTTCACCGGAAGTGGTCGAAGAGCACGAAACCCGCCAGGTCGCTGTGAAAGCAGAGGCTGAATCGCAGCCGGTGGAGATCCCTGGAGACTTCGAGGCAATGCTGAAGAAGGCGTCCAAGAAAAAAAAGACGGATGCTGACGCATTCTGGGATCAAGCCGTGGAGAAGGGCGCAACCTTTGTATTGAAAGATACGCTTTCGTTTGAAGAAGCAAGCAAACTCGGGCTGGCGCCGGATCAAAACGACTAAGGTTGTCCATCCCCCGGGGCTGTGATACAATTTGCCCCGCTCGATTGATGGGGCGTGGTGCAACGGCAGCACATCAGCCTTTGGAGCTGAGTATCTTGGTTCGAATCCAGGCGCCCCAGCCTATTGGAAGCCACCAAATAACCCAGGCTTTGCGCCCCACACGGTGCAAGGCTTTTTTATTCTGTGGAGACGTAAAATGAAAGTCACTGCTGTTCTACTGGCCGCCGGCCAGGGCACGCGCATGAAATCGGACCTCCCTAAAATGCTGCATCCCGTCTGCGGAGAGCCGATGGTATTCCATGCACTGCATGCTGCCCAGGAAGCCAGTGATGGCCAGCCTGTGCTTGTCATCGGTCACGGCGCGGAGGCGGTGAAGACCGCGGTGGGCGATTCCGCGCGTTGCGTGATCCAGGAGCAGCAATTGGGCACGGGACATGCGGTACTGCAGGCCGAATCCCTCCTGCGCGGTGAATCGGATCTGGTCTGGTGACCTACGGCGACATGCCGCTGTTGCGCGGTGAAACCCTCCTTCGGCTTGTTGAGAAACAGAAAGACAACAAGGGACCGGTGACATTGCTGACGGTCATAGCCGACGACCCTCGTGGATTCGGGCGGATCCTGCGCAAAGAGGATGGAACAGTGGCTGCGATCGTCGAGGAAGCGGTCGCGACGCCCGAACAGTTGAGCATAAAAGAATTGAATGTCGGCGCGTATTGTTTTTCCGCAGACTGGTTGTGGGACGCGCTCCATCGTATTCCAGTTTCAAAAAAGGGTGAGTATTACCTGACCGATACGGTCGAACTGGCAGTGAAGGACAATCTGCCTGTGCAGGCGCTCGTCATGGACGACATGGTCGAGACGATCGGCATCAACACACGCGTCCACCTGGCCGAAGCTGAAGCCGCCATGCGCCGTCGCATCAACGAGAGGCACATGCTGGATGGCGTGACGCTTATCTCGCCGGAGACCACTTTTATCGACGCGGGAGTCAGCATTGGACGGGACACAGTCGTTTGGCCGGGCAGCTATTTGCTTGGGAAGACCTCCATCGGCGCGAACTGCCAGATCGGACCGAATGCCCACATCCGTGATACACACATCGGGGATGGCTGCACGGTGTTAATGTCTGTGATGGAAAAGGCCGTTCTTGAAGACCACGTGGATGTGGGTCCCTTCGCCCGGCTGCGGAAGGGAGCGCACTTGAGCAGCGGCGTCCACATGGGTAACTTCGGAGAAGTCAAGGATTCCACGCTGGGACCGGGCGTCAAGATGGGGCATTTCTCGTACATCGGCAATGCGACCATCGGTGCGAATACCAACATCGGCGCGGGGACGATCACCTGCAACTACGACGGCGAGAATAAACATCCCACCGAGATCGGCGAGGATGCCTTCATCGGCTCGGACACGATGCTCGTTGCCCCGGTCAAGATTGGGAACGGGGCACGTACGGGCGCGGGAGCGATTGTAACCAAGAATGTCCCGGACGACACGCTGGCGGTCGGAATGCCGGCGCGAGCCATCAAAAAGCTCCAGCGTAAACCTAAAAAAGAAAACAATGACAACTCTTGATCTAAAGGCCTGAACATGACCCCACTCACCGATGAAGACCGAAAATTCCTGCTGGACCTGGCCAATGAAGCCCGCCGCCGCGCCTACGCGCCTTATTCCGGTTACAAGGTGGGGTCCGCCCTGCGGACGAAAAGCGGGAAGATTTACACAGGCGTCAATGTGGAATCGGCCGCATATCCCATGACCATGTGTGCCGAACGCGTGGCGGTCTTCAAGGCCGTCTCGGAGGGCGAGCGCGAGTTCGAGGCCATCTCCGTGGTGACCGACAACGGCGGCACGCCTTGCGGCGGATGCCGGCAGGTGCTGGCGGAATTCGGGCTGGAGACCATCGTGCTCATCGGGGACGGAAACGGGAAGTTGGTTCAGGAAACCACAGTGGGGGAGCTGCTTCCGGGGGCGTTCACTCCCAAAGACCTGCCTCGTTAACCGGCAGCCATGCCAAGAACCGAACGTTCATTTCGCATTACTGCCATTGTCCTGCGTCATGCCGACTGGGGCGAGGCCGACCGCCTGCTGACGTTGTTCACGCGTGAGATGGGCAAGCTGCGCACGGTGGCCAAAGGCGCACGCAAGGCGCGTTCGCGCAAGGCGGGGCACCTCGAGCCTTTCACACACGTCCGATTGCAGCTGGCGAAGGGACGCGACCTGCCCATCGTCACCCAGGCTGAAACGGTGGACGCCTACATCCCAATTCGTGACAACCTGATCAAGACGGGCTACGCCGCCTACGCGGCGGAGTTGCTCGACCGCTTCACCTACGAAGAGGAAACCGAAAGCTCCATCCCCTTCCGCTTGCTGGCGGAGACCCTGGGTCGGATTTCGCAGGAGAACAACGCCTGGCTGGCGGTGCGCTACTACGAGATGCGCCTGTTGGATCACCTTGGCTTTCGCCCGCAACTGTTCACATGTGCCAACTGTGAAGCGGATATCGAGCCGGTTGACCAGTTCTTTTCCCCGCTGGCGGGCGGCGTGATCTGCCCGAGGTGCGGGGGCGGCCTGCCCGGGCTGTGGACGATTTCCGTGGACGCGCTGAAATACCTGCGGCACTTTCAGCGCAGCAGCTACGCCGAGGCTTCGCGCGCGCATCCGGCGGTCGATACAAAAAAGGAACTGGAGACGCTCATGCAGGGATTTTTTACCTATCTGCTGGAGCGCGAGTTGAACACGCCGGGTTTTCTAAAACGGATTCGAAACGAATAACAAGGAGAACTTCATGGGAAGAAAAATCTGGTCCATGACATTGATGGTGCTCAGCACCATCTTCTTTATTGGGAGTGTGATAGGAATGGGCACGGTCTGGTATTACAACGAGCCTTTGACTCAGGAGATTACTATCAGGCTGCAGAAGATCGACGGCGAATTGGCACAGGCCCAGTCCGCGCTGACAGAGGCGCAGGGCGAGTTGGAACGGGCGTTGAGAATCGTCATTGCAGCCGAGACGGCGCTGGAAGCGCTCAGCCAGCAAACCGCCCAGGCGCAGGACATCCTGGGGAATGTGAAGGGTACCATCGACGAGAAGCTGCTGCCCGGGTTGAATACATCCCGCGATAAGGTGAGCCAGGTGAAAGAGATGGTGGAGAGTCTGCGCGGCACGCTGGAGACGATCAACAACCTGCCGCTGGTGGACCTTGATATCCCCGGCGACGAACTGCTAGCGAACATCATCGCGGCGGCCGACTCGCTGGATGCCGAGATTGCCAACGTGGAGGACATCGCCAAACAAGCTTCTACTTTTGCGGGAGACACCTCCTACCTTATTGGCGGTGACCTGAGCGAGACCAAGACCAGCATGACGAATTTGCTGGCTGTGATAGAAGAATATGATGAAAAGATTACCAGCTGGCAGGAGCAGATCGCAGTGTGGGAGCAGTCCCAGCCCGGCTGGATCGATAACACCTCCATCAGCCTGACGGTCTTCCTGCTGTGGTTCGCCTTCTCGCAGGCGGGGTTATTCCTGATCGGTTACACAGCCTGGAAGGGCCGCGATCCGTTCGCGGTGTTGAGGAAAAATAATTAAAAGCTCTTCGGGGCACGCTAGTCGGGGCACGATGGCTAGTCGGGGCACGATATATCGTGCCCCTTTCACGGTATAATCCCCTCGCTGTAATTCTCAACTGCAACGGGTAACCGATTTCCATGACCGAAAAACAAACCTTCCAATCCATCATCCTCAAACTGCAGGAATTCTGGGCAGAGCGCGGCTGCGTCATCTGGCAGCCCTACTACACCCAGGTCGGTGCCGGCACGATGAACCCGGCCACCTTTTTGCGTACCCTCGGCCCCGAGCCGTGGAACGTGGCCTACGTCGAACCCTGCGTCCGCCCGGATGATGGCCGCTACGGCGAAAATCCCAACCGCTTCCAGATGCACTACCAGTTCCAGGTGATTCTCAAGCCCGACCCGGGTAACCCGCAGGAACTGTACCTCGACTCGCTCAAAGCCATCGGCATCGACCCGCGCCGGCACGACATCCGTTTTGTGGAGGACAACTGGGAGCAGCCGGCCATCTCCGCGTGGGGATTGGGCTGGGAAGTTTGGCTCGACGGGCAGGAGATCACCCAGTTCACCTACTTCCAGCAGGTCGGCGGGCAGACTCTCGACCCGGTGTCGGTGGAGCTGACCTACGGGCTCGACCGCATCCTCATAGCGCTCAACGACGCCGCAGCCATCTGGGATGAACCCTGGGCCAAGGATGTCCTGTACGGCGAACTTCGCCAGCGCGAGGAGTTCGAGCAGAGCAAATATTATTATGAAGTGGCCGACGTGGAGCGCGCTCGCGAGATGTACGAGCTTTATGCCCGCGAGTGTAATGCCTGCCTCGAGCAGGGACTGGTCCTGCCGGCGCATGACTACGTCCTGAAGTGCTCCCACACCTTCAACATCCTCGATGCGCGCGGTGCGATCAGCCTGACCGAGCGCCAGGGGTACTTCCGCCGCATGCGCGAGATGGCTCGGCGGGTGGCGGAGGCGTACCTCGAGCAGCGTAAGGAAATGGAATATCCGTTACTGAAAGAGAATAGAGGAGCAGAGAGTGGAGAACAGAAAGTCGAGAGCAGGACGGGCGCTGGATTTCCTGCGATAACTACTCCCCAGTCTCTAGTTTTGGAAATTGGAGTTGAGGAACTCCCCGCCGGCGATGTGGATGCGGCGCTGTCCCAGCTCCGAGAACGGACTCCGGCCTGGCTGGCTGAACTCGGTCTTGAGCACGGTGCGCTGCAAGTGCACGCCACCCCGCGCCGCCTTGTCGTTTACGTAGAATCAATCGCACCCCGTCAACCCGACCGCGAGGACCTGGTCAAGGGACCTCCCGCCGAGCGCGCCTTCGATGCGGCTGGAATCGCAACTCCCGCCGCGATGGGATTTGCCAAGAAGAACGGAGTGGATACCAAGGATTTGGAAGTCCGCGAGCAGGACGGCGGTAAATATGTCTTCGCGGTCGTCAAACAGAAAGGCCGCCCTGCGCCCGATGTGCTGGCTGATGCACTGCCAGGTTTTGTTGCGGGCATCAAATTTGAGAAGTCGATGAGATGGCTGCCTGCGTCCCGCACAGCGGGAAACGAATCCAGCGTGGCGTTCTCGCGACCCATCCGCTGGCTGGTCGCGATGCTGGGCGATGCGGTCATCCCGTTTGAATATGCAGGCGTTTCCGCTGGTAACGTCACACGCGGATTGCGTCCATACGACTCACCTGAAATCAAAATTCCCTCTGCCAGCAAATACCTTGACGTCATCAGTGAAGCTGGCATTGTCCTCGAAAAAGAAGACCGCAAAAAGCTGATCGTGGAACAGGTGAAGAAGGCGGCTGAGTCTGTCAAAGGCGAGGCGATTATCGACGAAGGTTTACTGGACGAGGTCGCCAACCTGATCGAAAAGCCGACCGCTGTCATGGGCAGCTTCAACACGGAATTCCTGTCCCTGCCGCGGGATGTGCTAATCTCGGTCATGAAGAAACACCAGCGCTATTTCCCTGTTGAACGTGTTGAGGCGACGCATGTGTCGCCCCTCCTGCCCTACTTCATCGCCATCCGCAACGGGGATGACCAGTACCTGGACATCGTCCGACACGGTAACGAACACGTTCTCGGCGCGCGCTTTGCAGATGCTAACTTCTTCGTTCGCGAGGATCTCAAGCACCCGCTCGAGTACTACCGTGATGGCTTGAAGACACTCACCTTCCAGACAAAACTTGGCTCGATGCTGGACAAGTCAGACCGCATTGAGAAACTGGTCAATGAACTGATTCCCGTGTTGAGTCTGGACCCCGATGAGGTACTGTTTGCCCGCCGTGCTGCGCACCTCGCTAAGGCGGACCTGACCACCCAGATGGTGACCGAGATGACTTCGCTGCAGGGCATCATCGGGCGCGAGTACGCTCTGCGCTCAGGCGAGGCCCCAGCGGTGGCGGAGGCCATTGGCGAACAATACCGCCCAGTCCCGGCGACGAAATCCGGGCTGGCTATTGCGCTGACTGATCGTATCGACTCGTTGACCGGGCTCTTCGCGGTCGGCCTCGCTCCGACAGGTACCAAGGACCCGTTCGGCCTGCGGCGCGCGGCGATCGGTGTGGTCCAGCCGCTGATCGAGCATGGCATGGATTTCAATCTGGCGGAAGCGGTAAAAAAATCTGCGGCGCTCCAGCCTGTCTCTGTCAGTGACGAGGTGCAAGCTCAGGTGTTGGACTTTGTCACCGGCCGGCTGAGTGTCGTGCTGAAGGACATGGGCTATCGCTACGATGTCGTGGATGCGGTCCTGGCTTCCCAGTCCGATAACCCTGCGGGTTCAGCGCGCGCTGTCAGGCAATTGCAGGCTTGGGTGGACCGCGAAGACTGGCGCACGATCCTACCGGCCTTTGCGCGCTGTGTCCGCATCACACGCGATCAGCCGGGCGGCACGAAGCCGGCGGCGCAGAAGCAGGCATTTAGTGTGAATGAAAAGACCTTTGCCGAGAAGGAAGAAAAGGAATTGTTCAAAGCCTTGGAGAAGGCGGAAAAGGCCAAGCGTTCAGAAGGTTCTGTGGACGATTTCCTGAACGCTTTCGTGCCGATGATTCCCGCGGTCAATGCTTTCTTTGATAAAGTCCTCGTCATGGCGGAGGATAAGAAGTTGCAGGAAAACCGCCTGGGAGTGCTGCAGCGGATCGCAGCTCTGTCTCATGGAGTGGCGGACTTGAGCAAGCTCGAAGGGTTCTAGCGAGAAGGAATGGGCGGCCCAGCGGCCGCCCGCTTGTTCTGGTACCAAATACTCATCCAATTCAGTTGCATCTCGGACTAACCAAGTCTATAATTCCCTTGCTATTCCTTGTGACTAATCTCAGCTTACTGCTCTAGTACTCTCTATTTGCTAATCTCTAGTCTCTACCATCTAAAAAATGTCCAGTATTGACGATATCAAATCCCGTGTGGATATTCTCGACCTGGCCGCAGAGGCGGGCGTCAAGCTGCGCCGCTCGGGCAGGAACTACACGGGGTTCTGTCCCTTCCACGAGAACAAGCGCACGCCGGCCTTCGTCGTCTGGCCGGAGTCGGGCACATGGCGCTGCTTCGGGCAGTGCAACGAGGGCGGCGATATCTTCAAGTTCGTGATGAAGAAGGAGAACATCGACTTCCGCGAGGCGCTGCACCGCCTGGCGGACCGTGCCGGGGTCACGCTGGAGGCGTTCACCCCCGAGAAGCAGGAGCAGCTCGAGGAGAACGACCGCCTGCGCAACATGCTGGAGGAAGCGGTCAACTTTTACCGCAATGCGCTGCTGAACTCCCCTGCCGGCAAACCCGCGCTGGACTACATCCTGCAAAAACGCAAACTGACCGACCGGACCATCGAGACCTTTGGGCTGGGCTATGCTCCGGCAGGTTCTCACACCATATTGGAATACTTCAAGCCGAAGCGTTATACTGATCAGGAGTTGATCGACAGCGGCATGGCCAGCCAGCGCGAAGACGGGGGTCTCTTTGACCGCTTCCGCAACCGGCTGATGATTCCCATCCGCAACGCCGATGGGAAAATGGCCGGCTTCGGCGCGCGCATCCTGGACCCGGACGACCAGCCGAAATTTCTCAATTCGCCGCAAACGCCCGTCTTCGACAAAGGCCATCTGCTCTACGGCCTTGACCGCGCGCGCAAGCCCATCCGCGCCGCCGACCAGGTGGTGATCGTCGAGGGCTACCTCGACGTGATCGCGCTGCACCAGGCCGGCTTCGAGAACGTCGTCTCGCCGATGGGCACCGCGCTGACCGAGGACCAGCTGCGGCTGCTCAAGCGCTTCACCCGCCGCATCGTGCTGGCCCTCGACCCGGATACCGCCGGCCAGAAGGCCGTTCTGCGCGGATTGGAAGCGGCGCGTACCTCGCTCGACCGCGAAGCTGAATTGCGCTTTGACGCGCGCGGACTGCTGCGGCACGAAGCCCGTCTGCAGGCAGACCTGCGCGTGGCGTCCATGCCCGATGAGCTTGACCCGGATGAGATCGTCCAGCGCGATCCCGATGAATGGAAACAGCTCATCGAGACTGCCAAGCCCATCGTTGAGCATGTCCTCGAAGCGCTGATGGCTGACAAAAACGTGAACGACCCGAAGGTGAAAGCGGAGATCGCCGCGCAGGTCCTGCCGCTCATCGAGGACCTGCCGAACCCGGTGGAACGCGAACATTACCGCCAGATGCTGGCGCGCCGCCTGAAGGTGGACGAACGAGCCCTGTTTGGCACGCAACCCTCACGGTCCAAGCCGTACAAACGGAGCAAGCCAAAGGAACAGGCTCAGCCTGAGAAAACGGAACCCGCCTCGGGGGCGCTGGCGGGTCGCCAATCCCGCGATGTGGAAGCCTACTGTCTGGCAATCTTGTTGAAACATCCCGAACTGCTGCACCGCCTCGACCGCGACCTGCAAAAGGCCAGCCTGGGCCCGCTCTCCATTCAGGATTTCGAGTATACTGACCATCAGGAATTCTTTCAGCTGATCCGCCAGTCGCTCGAGCAGGACGCCACCGAGACCGGACACTACGTGGAACAGCACATGAGCGAGGACCTGCGTGATCTGTTTGCGGAACTCTCCGCGCAGACTATCCAGGAGCCTCTTCAGGACAGGCTGGTGGCAGAGTTATACCGCTCGGTGATTCGTCTGCGGCGGGTAATGATCAGCGAAAGTGTCAGCCAGTTGCAATTCCTTCAACAGGAGGCGCAGCAAAGCGGCGACCCGCTGGCCGCGACATATGTGGACCTGGCGACAAAGTACGGCATGACCTTGCAGCACCTGCATCTGGCACTGGCAAGGCGCGATGAAAAGAAATAGTTTGTGCGGGGTTTCAATCAATAACCACGCCGACCTTCTCGGCATTGAACATTGGTGATGTATGCCCAAACCCAGGAAGAGCGTCATTCTAAAGAAGGCCAAGCCTAGGAATAAACGAAAAGAACTCAACATCCCGCTGCCGCCGGATGCGGATGTTCAGGCTGCGTTCGAGCCTGATCTGGAGGCGGATGTCGAAGAGCCGATGGCCGTCCCAGCGGAGGAGAACGGCGAAGCCCTCATCGATGAACCTCTTGAGGTGGTCCACGATCCCTCGGTGGCCTTCGAGTTGTCCGAGGACCCCGTGCGTTTGTACCTGCGTGAGATCGGGCAGGTCAAGCTGCTGGATGCCGACAGCGAGTTCCGTCTTTCCACGATCATCGAGGCCGGACGCCTGGTCTCCAACTTGGGTAAACGCCATCACCGCCCCGAAACGCCGCTCGCCACTGCGGTTTATCGGGCACTGGTGGATGAGTTGGGTACATCCTGGGTCAGGCTCGGGCAGGATGCCAAGCGTCTCAATTCCAACCTGCCGGACCTGGCGCTGGTCCTGACCGAAGCTCAGCATCTGCATCTCGGTTGGGAAGTCGAAGCGCCTTCCTACCTGAGGGCGTACCTGGACAACGGCCGCTGGGGGACTGACCCGTTGTGGGATGGGCTGGTTCTGAATGCCTACACAGTGCTGCTGGTGCTTTACTGCCTGCCTGAAAAATATTCGGAATGGCTGATCAAACACATCCATGCGCGTCACGATCTGCCGGGGCCGCGAACGCTTCAGCGCAATCTGCCTGACGACAAGGAATTGGAAGCCGAACTGGAAGCCATCCACTACCGGGCGGAAGATGCCAACCATGCCATCATCCGCGCCAACCTGCGGCTGGTGGTCAGCATCGCCAAGCGTTACCTGGGCCGCGGCATCTCCTTTCTGGACCTGATCCAGGAAGGCAACCTCGGGTTGCTGCGCGCTGTCGGGAAGTTTGACCCGCGCCGGGGATTCAAGTTTTCGACCTACGCCACCTGGTGGATTCGCCAATCCATCAACCGCTCGATCGCGGAGCAGGCGCGCACCATTCGCATCCCCGTTCACCTGTTTGAATCCATCACCCGCATCCTGCGCATCCAGCGGCAATTGGTCCAGCAACTGGGGCGCGAACCCAACACGGAGGAGCTGGCCTTGGAAGTGGGCTACCTCTCCGCTGCCGATGTGAGCGCCATCCTGCAGGCGAAATCCGAGGCGAAGGAACTCGATCCTGCGCTGCATCACCGCTGGGAGGTCGCCACCAGCAAGGTGGACCGCATCCTGCGCTCGGCGGAGGAGCCGGTCTCGCTCGAAGGCCCTGTCGGTGACGAGGATTCCAGCCAACTGGGCGATTTCATTCAGGACGACGATGCGCTCGAGCCGATGGATGCTGCCGCGCGCGAGATGCTGCGCGAACAGGTGCAGCACGCCCTGGCGGCGCTCTCCGAGCGCGAACGCCAGGTGCTCGAATTGCGCTTTGGGCTGATTGACGGGAAGGATCATACGCTGGAAGAGGTCAGCCGCTATTTCAATGTGACGCGTGAGCGCATCCGCCAGATCGAAGCCAAGGCGTTGAGAAAATTACGACATCCCACACGAAGCCGGCATCTCAGGGATTATCTGGGGTAATCCTATTATTGTAAAAAGCCGGAAAAAATGAAATACAACCGGATGGGAGGGTCGAGAGCGTCAAGTTGAATTTATGACGTTGCTCACCCTTTTTTGTTATAAAATTTACTTACAAATTCGGACAAAGTTTGTGAAAATATACACGTATAAACTCTGTTATGTTATACTAGCGCTTCAGTATTTCCATGACATCCGGGAGGCCACCCCATGCTGATTGAGTATGTTGCCATTGGCGTCTTGATTGCCCTGACGGTCGCGGTTGCGGTGATTGCCATAGCGCTGGGATATCTTTTCGGTCCCAAGCGCCCGACCAGCCGCAAGGCTGCCCCTTATGAATTGGGCATGACGCCGCTCGGTCCCGGCAACCGCCGTATGCCGGTTCGATATTATCTGGTCGCAGTCCTTTTCATCCTGTTCGACATCGAAGTGGTCTTTTTCCTGCCCTGGGCGGTCACCTTCCGCCAGTTGGGCCTCTTCGGTTTGATCGAGATGATCATCTTTATCGTTATTTTAATGGTGGGGTATATCTACGCGTGGAAGAGAGGAGCGCTGGAATGGGAGTAGAGCAAAAACTAGGCAACCTGGGGGTGGTCACCACCTCGCTCGAACAAGTCATGAACTGGAGCCGGACAGGCTCGATGTGGCCGATGCTGTTCGGTCTGGCCTGCTGCGCCATCGAGATGATGTCAGCCCAGTCTTCGCATTATGACATGAGCCGTTTCGGCATGGAATTGATGCGCCCCTCGCCCCGCCAGTCTGATCTGATGATCGTGGCCGGGCGTGTCTCGCGCAAAATGGCGCCCGTGCTGCGCCGGCTGTACGACCAGATGCCCGACCCGAAATGGGTGATCGCCATGGGAGACTGCGCCTCGTGCGGTGGGGTGTTCAATAATTATGCCATTGTGCAGGGTGTGGATGAGGTCGTTCCGGTGGATGTGTATGTGGCCGGCTGCCCGCCGCGCCCCGAAGCGCTGATTCACGGTATCGTCACGCTGCATGCCAAGGTGCATGCTGAGAAGATCAAGGATTGGGCGTGACCATGAACGAACAAACCTTCATCAGCGCTCTTAAAAGCCAATTTAACGGCGAACAACTGGAGTTCAGGGGAGAGTTGACGCTGTTGATCCAGCGGGAGCAGCTTCCTGCTGTCGCGAGCAAGGTCCGCGAGATGGGATTCGAGAGGCTGTCCGATATCACCGCAGTGGATTATTTCCCCCAGGAGAATCCCCGCTTCCACGTTGTCTATCAATTTACCTCGCTGGCCCACCGGGCGACGCTCTGTGTGCGCGTGCCGGTGCCGGGAGTACGTCCCAGTGTTGCCACGATCGAAGGAGTGTACCCCAACGCCAACTGGCGCGAACGGGAGCTTTTCGACATGTTCGGCATTGACATTGAAGGCCACTCCGACCTGCGCCGCATCCTTATGCCTCATGATTGGGAAGGCCACCCGCTGCGCAAGGATTATCCGGTCGGTTACGAAGAGCCGCAGTTCACCTTTAATTTCGACGAAATTGACGTCCGCAAGCCCTACGCGAAGGAATAGGTATGGCACAGATAGAAGAAGCCAATCTTGACGGCATGGCACATCTGGTCTCGAACCGCGCCATAAAGGGCGAGACCATGATTTTGAATATGGGGCCGCAGCACCCGTCCACGCACGGGGTCTTGCGCCTGCTGCTTGAACTCGACGGTGAAACGGTGGTGAGCTGCATCCCGGATATTGGTTTCCTGCACACCGGTATCGAAAAGAACATGGAATCCAAGACCTACCAGAAGGCCGAAGTGATGACCGACCGGTTGGATTACATGAACACCACGGGCAACAACCTGGCGTACTGCCTGGCGGTGGAGAAGCTGGTGGACCTGGACGTCCCTGCCCGTGCACAAGCCATCCGCGTCATCATTGCCGAGCTTCAACGGTTGTCTTCCCATCTGGTGTGGCTGGCCACCTCCGCGCTGGATGTGGCGGCAATGAGCACCTTCCTGTACTGTTTCCGTGAGCGCGAATATATCCTCGACATCCTTGAGCTTTGCTCGGGACAGCGCATGATGACCACCTACATCCGCCCCGGCGGGTTGTGGCGCGATGTGCCGGTGGAGTTTGAGGCGGCCGTACGTGATATTCTCAAGAAAATGCCGAAGCGCATCGATGAATACGAATCGCTGCTGACCAAGAATCCGCTGTTCATTGACCGCACCGTGGGGATCGGGAAAATTTCCGCCGAAGACGCCCTGGCATGGGGCCTGACAGGCGGCTGCCTGCGCGGTTCCGGCGTGGCGCATGATTACCGCAAATTTGCGCCGTATTCCGGGTATGAACAATACGATTTCGAAGTTCCGATTGAAACGGCCGGCGACGTGTATGCCCGGTATCTCGTCCGCATCCAGGAGATGCGCCAGACGCTGCGCATCATCGAGCAGGCCTTGAACACACTGCCGATGGGACCGGTGCGCTCGAATAACCACAAATTTGTCCCGCCGCCCCGCTCCGAGATCGGCACGAGCATGGAGGCGCTCATCCACCACTTCAAACTGTGGACGGAGGGTTTCGATGCTCCGAAGGGCTCCGTGTATGCCGCGGTCGAATCGCCGCGCGGCGAGCTGGGCGTGTACCTGGAAGGCGACGGAGGGCCCAAGCCCTACCGCGTTCACTGGCGCACCCCCTCGTGGGACAATCTGCAGGTCCTGCCGGTGTTGTCCAAGGGCAGCTTGGTGGCGGACCTGGTTGCCATCATCGGTTCGGTGGATATAGTGCTGGGAGATGTTGACCGATGAGCATTGCTGAAAAGTATCCTCGTGAAATCGAAGCCATCCATGCCAAGTACCCGGCAGACCAAAAGCGCTCGGCGGTCATGCCGCTGCTTTACCTTGCACAGCGCGAGGAAGGTTACATCACCAGGGAAGCCATGGTGGAGATCGCTGCCCTGCTCGACCTGGATGTGACCGAGGTCGCTTCGATCGTCGGGTTCTACACCCTCTACCATGATGAGAAAGCCGGCAAGTACCGCATGCAGGTCTGCACCGACCTGCCCTGCGCCCTGCGCGGCGCGGACAAGTTCCTCGAATCGCTGTGCGGCAACCTGGGCATCCAGGTGGGCGAAACCACACCCGATGGGCTGGTGACGCTCGAAGCGGTGATGTGCCTGGCGGGCTGTGACAAGGCGCCCATGTTCCAACTGCAAGACGGCGACAAGGTGACCTATCACGAGAATATGACCGTGGATAAGACCATGGAACTCATCGAAGCCCTCAAAAATGGTACAAGCCCCGGTGAGAACACCGGGACGCAAGCAGGGAGGTGAAGTAATGGCTCACCTTCTTTTGCGTCACCGTGACATCCCAGACATCAAGAAACTGGATGTGTACGTCAAGAACGGCGGCTTCGAGTCCTTCAAAAAAGCCGTGACGTCCATGCAGCCCGGCCAGGTCATGGACGAGGTCAAGGCTTCCGGCTTGCGCGGACGCGGCGGTGCCGGCTTCCCCACCGGCGTGAAATGGTCGTTCATCCCCAAGGATGTGTTCCCCACCTACGTGGTCGCCAACGCAGACGAGTCCGAGCCGGGTACCTTCAAGGACCGCGAGATCATGGAGAGCAACCCTTACCAGTTCCTGGAAGGCGTGGCGATTGCCTGCTATGCCATCCAGTCGAACACCGGCTATGTCTACCTGCGCGGAGAGTTCTACCAACTCGCCAATGAGCTGGATCAATGCATCGCCGAGATGGAAAAGGCCGGCTTCCTGGGCGAGAACCTGTTCGGCACGAACTACTCCCTGCGCATCCGCACCCACCTCGGGGCCGGGGCATACATCTGCGGCGAGGAAACCGCCCTGCTCGAATCGATCGAGGGCAAACGCGGACAGCCGCGCATCCGCCCGCCGTTCCCGGCGGTGTACGGGCTGTACGGCAAGCCGACCGTCATCAACAATGTCGAGACGCTGACCAATGTCCCGCTGATCATCGAGAAAGGCGCGGCGTGGTACAGATCCATGGGCACCGAAAAAAGCCCCGGGGTCAAGGTCTTCTCACTCAGCGGCAACATCGCCAGACCCGGCAATTACGAGCTGCCGCTGGGCGCCGCCTTCCGCGAGTTGATCTTCGACCTCGGCGGTGGAGTTCCCGACGGGCGCAAGGTCAAGGCCATCATGCCGGCGGGCGCCTCCTCGTCCATCATCCTGGTCAACGACGAGACCTTCGACAAGGTGATGGACACGCCGATGGATTACGAGAATGTCCAGAATGTCGGCTCGCTGTTGGGATCGGCCTCGGTGATCGTGATCGACGATTCGCACGGCATGGACTGGGTCATCAACAAGACCATCCATTTCTTCAAGCATGAGTCGTGCGGCAAGTGCACGCCCTGCCGCGATGGAAACTACTGGATGCTGCATCTCACCGAGCGCATCCATGAAGGCAAAGCCACCGCCGCAGATGTGGAGCTGCTCAACTCGGTGGCCAATCAGGTCAACGGCAAATGCCTGTGCGCGTTGGGGGATTTCTCCACCATGGCGGTCACCTCGGCCATCGAGCGTTTCCCGCAGGATTTTCGAATTAGAAGGTGAAGGCTTAACACTA
This sequence comes from uncultured Chloroflexia bacterium, assembly GCA_963774975.1. Classification (GTDB taxonomy): domain Bacteria; phylum Chloroflexota; class Anaerolineae; order Anaerolineales; family Villigracilaceae; genus JBGPQJ01. The sequence continues at coordinate 307,061 of CAVZGY010000013.1, read as the reverse complement.
TGGCGCAAATGGTCAACCTCACCATTAACGATGTAAAGGTCAACGTCCCTGCCGGGACTCTGATCGTGGATGCGGCCAAAAAAGTCGGCATCGACATCCCGGTCTTCTGCTACCATCCCAAAATGGAACCGGTCGGGATGTGCCGCCAGTGCCTGGTGGAAGTCGGCCGTCCGATGATCGACCGCGCGACAGGGCAGTCTGTGCTCGACGAGAACGGCGGCCCGAAGCTGCAGTTCGGTCCGAAGCTGGAAACAGCCTGCACCACCCCGGTCTCAGAAGGCATGCTCGTGCTGACCGCCAGCGAGAAGGCCGAAGGCGGACAGAAAGAGATCATCGAACTCCTGCTTACATCGCATCCGCTCGACTGCCCGGTGTGCGACAAGGGCGGCGAATGCCCGCTTCAGAATCTGACCATGGCATTCGGCTCCAGCGGTTCGCGTTTCATCTTCGATGAAAAGCAGCACGCCGCCAAGAGCGTGCCGCTCGGCGAGCTGATCTTCCTCGACCGCGAACGCTGCATCCAGTGCGCGCGCTGCATCCGCTTTCAGGAGGACATCGCAGGCGAACCGGTGCTGGGCTTTCTACCAGCGCGGACGCGCCACCGACATCGTCACCTACTCCGAACCGGGCTTCGACTCCATCTTCAGCGGCAACACCACCGACATCTGCCCGGTCGGCGCGCTGACCACGGCGGACTTCCGCTTCGGCGCCCGCCCCTGGGAAATGAACAACGCCGCCTCCATCTGCGCGCAGTGCGCCGTGGGCTGTAACATCACCTTCAATGTGCGCCGCGAAGCCAAGAGCGGGCGGCAAACAGGTGATCAAGCGCGTCATGCCGCGCCAGAACGAACAGGTCAATGAGATCTGGATGTGCGACAAGGGACGCTTCGCCGGCTACCATTTCGCTGAATTTGCCGAACGGCTGCCCCAACCCCTGATCGCGGGATCCACCGCCGAACTCGACGCAGCCGAAAAGCGGGTCGCTGAAAAACTAAAGGCAGCGGGCGCAAACTCGGTGATACTTGCGGGCGGACGTCTTTCCAACGAGGATCTGTTCAACCTGAAGCAGCTGGCGGATGGGTTGGGCGGCAGGGCACTGCTCTACACCCCGATCGGCGGAGGCGAATTCACGACCGCTTACGGGCTGACTGCCGGTTCCAACCTGGGCGACCTCGGAAAGGGGAGCACGGTGCTGGTCGTCGCCTCCGATATCCACGATGAAGCGCCGGTCTGGTATCTGCGTCTCAAGGCGGCTGCCCAACGCGGCGCAACGGTCATCGTCGCAAATGCCCGCGCCACCAAGCTGGATGAATTCGCGACCTATGTCGTCCGCTATGCCTACGGTGACGAGGTCGAAACGGTCAAGGGTTTGAGCAGCAAGGAAAAGTTTGCCGAAGCGCTCAAGGCCGAAAACCTGGTCGTTTTCTATGGCTCGGATGGGCTTGGCACGGCTGGTTCTGCTGTTCTTGCGTCAGCTTGCGCGGACCTGGTCAAATCGCGCGCCGGTAAGCCGAACAATGGGCTGGTCGGCGTGTGGAATGCTCCCAACACCCAGGGCGCCTATGAACTGGGTTTCCGCACCGCCTTCGACCTCGCCTCTGAACTGAAGGGAAAGACCGTCTACGTGGCTGCCGCTGACCCGGCAGGTGACGGTCCGGCCCTGGCCGACGCGCTCCGCTCGGCGGAATTTGTCGCGGCGCAGGATCTCTTCCTGACCGAAACGGCAAAACTGGCAGGGGTGGTCCTTCCGGCCTCCGCTTACACCGAGCGCGAGGGGACCTTCACTTCCGCGGAACGCCGCGTCCAGCGCTTTTACCCGGCGGTACCGGCGCGACCTGGCATCAAACCCGATTTTGCCCTGACCGCGGATATCGCCGGCTTTGCCGGGATGGAACTCGAAGGCCGCTCACCTCTACTGGTGATGAACAGGATAGCCGCATCGGTGAAGGCGTTCGCAGGTCTGACCTATGGCAGGCTGGCGGAAGTGACCGAACAATATCCGATCATCGGCCGCGGCGATCTGTACTACGGCGGCACGACTTATGGAAATTCGCAGGGTCTGGGTGTTCACCTTTCTTCGGGCGAGGCTGTGACTGCGCCGGTGACTCCCCGCGCATCTCTGAGACCCAAGGAAAATGAGCTGTTGGCTGTTCCCGCCAGCAAGGTGTACGACCGCGGCACGACCATGGTCGCTGCCACCCTGCTCGAGGCGCGTACGGGCAGCCCTGTTGCGGCAGTTCATCCCGCCACCGCCGGGAAGCTCGGCCTCGCACAGGGGGAACCGGCCCGGGTGAGTCTGAATGGCGCTGATTATGAAGTGGTCGTCAAGTTGGATGATTCCCTCTCGACGGGAGCCGTCCTGGTGTATCGAAGTTTCGGCATCCCCATCTTTGAGCCGGTCCCGGTGAGTATCGCGGCTGCAGAGCGGGCTCGAGGAGGCCTTTAATGGATTGGACAATGTGGGTGGAATGGGGCATCAAAAGCATCATTCTGATCTTCATCCTGCTGGGCGGGTTTGCCTACCTGACCTTATTTGAACGCAGAGTACTGGCACGTATGCAGGTGCGCATCGGACCCAACCGGACAGGACCGTGGGGAATCCTGCAGCCGATCGCGGATGCGGTCAAGTTGATCTTCAAGGAAGAGCTTACGCCGGCGCAGGCCCAGAAATTTATCTTCCTGCTGGCCCCGATCATCACCGTGGTTCCGGCGATCGCGGTGGCAGCGGTCATCCCCTGGGGAGAAACGGTCACCATTTTTGGTCGCCAGGTGACGCTTTATATCGCGGATATCAGCGTCGGTGTGTTGTATATCACGGCCATCACTTCCATTGCCGTCTACGGCATCACACTGGCAGGCTGGTCCTCCAATAACAAGTATGCGCTGCTCGGCGGTTTGCGCGCCTCCGCGCAAATGATCAGTTATGAGCTGGCCCTGGGGTTCCTGTTCGTGATCGCCATCATCCTGGCCGGGTCGATGAACATGATTGACATTGTCAAGAAGCAGGCGGAGGTCTATCCGCTGTTCATGTTGGGCAGCGTTCAGGTGGGTATCCCGATGTGGAATTTCATCCTGCAGCCGGCCGGGGCGCTTATCTTCCTGATCGCCACGCTGGCCGAGGTGAACCGGGCGCCGTTCGACATGCCCGAGGCCGAACAGGAATTAACGGCCGGCTATCATGCGGAATATTCGGGCATGAAATTCGCCCTGTTCTTCATGGCGGAATACATCAAAATGATCGTGATCTCCGCCATCGCCGTCACGCTGTTCTTCGGGGGTTATCTTGGCCCTGACATCACCAAGATCCCGTTCATCGGCCAGTCTCTGACCTGGCTGGCGCCATGGATGGGACCGGTTTATATGTTTGTCAAAATAGTTATCCTGCTGTTCTTCATGGTGTGGGTGCGCGCCACCCTGCCCCGTATCCGCTACGACCGCCTGATGGCGTTTGGCTGGAAGGTGCTGCTGCCGCTTTCGCTGGCGCTGGCCTTTATTTCTGCGGTCGGCATATTGCTGGCCCAGGATGTACACCCGGCGCTCATCTGGCTGGTGCCGCTGATGTCGATAATTGCGGGGTTTGTGTCCGTTGGGTTTGTGGACCGTTCATTGCGGAGGAAAGCTTATGAGGTTCGTTGAACCGCTCATCGAGTTGATGACCGGGATGGTGACGACGCTGAAAATGCTCCTCACCGAGAAGCCTGTGACCATCCAGTATCCCGAGGAGAAACGGGCTGTCAAGCCGCGCTTCCGAGGCCGGCATGTGCTCAAGCGTTACGACAACGGGCTGGAGAAGTGCATCGGATGTGCCCTGTGCGCAGCCGCCTGCCCGGCCGACGCGATCTTTGTCGAGGCCGCTGAAAACACCGACTCGCAGCGCTACTCTCCCGGCGACCGGTACGCCAGCACGTATGAGATCAACATGCTGCGCTGCATTTACTGCGGCTATTGCGAAGATGCCTGCCCGACTGAGGCGATCGTGCTGGGCGATAATTATGAACTTTCCTTCACCCACCGGCGGGAGGCCATCTACGACAAGGCGATGCTGCTGGAGGCCCTGCCGGCAGACGTTCCGATCACCCCTCAGGTGACTGAGCCCGGCAAGTTCACCCGTTCGGTGCCCGAAATGAAAGACTCCTCGGGATTAGGGAGATGCCGATGACAATGGATTTATTTGTTTTCTTCGTCCTTGCCCTGGTCGCGGTTGGCAGCGCCATTGGGTTACTGATCAGTCGCAACGGTATTTATGCAGCTTTAAACCTGGTGCTGAACTTCATGACCGTGGCTATTTTCTACCTCCTGCTGGGAGCGCCGTTCATCGCGCTTTCGCAGGTGACGGTGTACGCCGGCGCCATCATGGTCCTGTTCCTGTTCGTGATCATGCTGCTCGGCGCTGAGAAACTGGCTCCCACCTCGGTGCTTTCGTACCAACGCGTGTCTGCGTATGTGCTGGGCGGCCTGCTGCTGGCGGAGATCGGTTACTGGATCTGGCGCGGCGCATTGACGGGCATGATAGCGCCGCCGCCCGCTGAGTTCAATTTGATGTCCAGCATTCAGGAAATGAGCATGTTGCTGTTTTCCCAGTACCTGTTGCCATTCGAGGTGACCTCGGTCCTGCTGCTGACGGCCATGATCGGCGCGATCGTGCTAACCATTAAACAGAAGGGAGGACGAGACTGATGGTGCCTGTCTCTTATTACCTCGTGGTCTCGGCCATCATGTTTACCATCGGTGCGATGGGGGTGTTGATCCGCCGCAACTCACTGGTGGTCTTTATGTCTATTGAGTTGATGCTGAACGCCGGCAACCTGGCCTTCGTGGCTTTCGCCCGCATGCACAACACCTTCAGCGGGCAATTATTCGTCTTCTTCGTGATGACGGCAGCGGCTGCGGAAGTGGCGGTCGGCCTGGCGCTGATCGTGACCATTTTCCGCACCAAGAACAGCATCAACCTCGACCAGATGAACAGCCTGAAGGGATAACTGCTTATGGAAACCGCCTCCGGTCTGTTCTTTCCCTCGTCCCACTCATCGTCTTTGTGCCTGTCCTCGGCCTGTTGATCAACATGGCCTTTGGCGGCCGGATGGGCGAAAAAGCCATCGGCGCGGTGGCCAGCCTGGCAGCGGGCATGGCGTTCGTCGTCTCGCTGCTGCTGGCTTACTCGCTGTCGGTGCATCCCGAAACCGTGATCGTCCCCTTTGCGGAATGGATCCACATCGGCACCCTTCAGCTTGACTGGGCCTTCCGCGTGGATACGCTCTCGGTGGTGATGATGCTGGTCGTGTCGGGCGTCGGCACGCTGATTCACATCTACGCCATCGGATACATGCATGAAGATGTGCGCTTCAAGGGCGATGAAAAACGCTTCCGCCGTTTCTTTGTCTTCATGAACCTGTTCATCGCCATGATGATGATCCTGGTCAGCGGGGACTCGTACATGATGCTCTTCGTCGGCTGGGAGGGCGTGGGCTTGTGCTCGTTCCTGCTGATCGGCTTCTGGTACGAAATGGACACGCTCGGACGCCCTTCGTTTGCCAACTCCAACGCGGCCAAGAAGGCCTTCATCACCAACCGGGTGGGCGACTTCGGATTCATCCTGGCTGCCTTCATCATATTCTGGGCATTCGGCAGCTTCCAGTTCGATGAGGTCTTTGCCAAAGTGCCTGAAATTGCCCGCGCCGCACCGTGGGTCATCGTGGCGGTGACGCTGCTGATGGTGGTGGGCGTGGCGGGCAAGTCGGCGCAGATTCCCCTGTTCGTCTGGCTGCCGGATGCGATGGCCGGCCCCACACCGGTTTCGGCGCTGATCCATGCCGCGACCATGGTGACAGCAGGTGTGTATCTTATCGTCCGCTCGGCGCCGCTCTTCAGCGTGAATCACAGCGTACAGTTCTTCGTGTCCATGCTGGGCGCGGCGACCGCGCTGTTCGCTGCGACCATTGCCGCGGGTCAGTATGATATCAAGAAAGTGCTGGCGTACTCCACTATCAGCCAGCTGGGCTTCATGGTGGCGGCGGCCGGCATGGGGGCGTACGTGGCAGCCATCTTCCACCTGGCGACGCACGCCTTCTTCAAGGCGCTATTATTCCTGGATGCCGGGTCCATCATCCTGGGCATGGAGCGCGGTCATCATCGCCTGGCTCACGGGCACGGGGATTCTCATGGCGAGGTCTTCGACCCCGGCGATATGCGCAACATGGGCGGCCTGCGTGAGAAGATGAAGGTGAGCTATTGGCTTTATCTCATTGGCGCGCTGGCCCTGGCGGGCATTTTCCCGTTTGCAGGCTTCTGGTCCAAGGACGAGATCCTGCTCGACGCCTACAAACATTACCCCACGGTCTATTGGATGCTGACCGTTGCGGCATTTCTCACCGCTTTTTACATGGGACGCCAGATCTGGATGGTGTTCTTCGGCAAACCGCGCACAGAAGTGGCTGCGCATGCCGAGGAAAGCCCCAGGATCATGACGGTTCCGTTGATGGTGCTGGCCTCCCTGTCCGTCCTGGGTGGTCTTCTGAATATGGCGACGATTTTGGGCTTCACTCTTCCCGGGTCTCATCTGCTGACCGAGTGGCTCGGACATACCCTCGGCGAGGCGGAAGCGGGCGAACTCAATTTAATTGTGGCAGGTCTCTCAACGCTATTTGCCCTTCTGGCAATTTATTTCTCCTGGCTCATTTATGGAAAGAAGCCGCTGGCCACAGGACAACTCGATCCGCTCAAGAAGCCGCTTGGCCCGGTCTTCTTCGGCATGGAACACAAGTGGTTCATCGACGAGGCCTACCAGTTCCTGATCATCAACCCCTACCGCTCCATCTCCAGGTTCCTGGCGGACAAGGTGGACTGGGCCTTCTGGCATGACTGGTTCCACGACACGGTCATCGCCGGCGGCTACAACTGGATCAGCCAGGTGCTGCTCAACGAGTATGCCGACCAGCGCGGTATCGACGCGTTTGCCAATGCGCTCGGCAGCGGCACCAAGAAACTCTCGGCCATGATGCGCGTCTGGCAGAACGGTTTTGTCCGCACGTATGCACTGACGCTGCTGGTTGGCGTGATTGCCATCCTGGGCTATTTACTACTGAAATAACGGATTAACGAGGACAGACTATGGACTTTTTCCTGCAACCCCTGACCCTGGTCACCTTCTTCCCGCTGGTGGGCGTGCTGGTCCTGTTTTTCATCAACTCCGAGCGGAAGAATGCCCTCCGCTGGACGGCACTGGTCACCTCCCTGCTGACCTTCGGCATCTCGCTCTGGGTGCTGTCGCTGTTCAACGCCTCCGACCCCAGCCTGCAGCTTGTCGCCAAATACGACTGGATCCAGGTCGCCGGCTGGACGATCAGCTACTCCATGGGCATTGACGGCCTCAGTATCCTGCTGGTGCTGTTGACCGCCTTCCTAACCCCCATCGCCATCCTTTCCACGTGGACAGCCGTCGAGGAGCGGGTGAAGGATTTCATGCTCTTCTTCCTGCTGCTCGAAGTGGGCATGATGGGCGTCTTCCTTGCCCAGGACCTGTTCCTGTTCTACATCTTCTGGGAATTCACCCTGGTGCCCATGTACTTCCTGATCGGCATCTGGGGCGGGCCACGGCGCATCTATGCCGCCATCAAGTTCTTCCTGTACACCATGGCCGGCTCCCTGTTGATGCTGCTGGCGATCTTATGGCTTGGCCTGTACACCGGCACGTTTGACGTGCCCACCATGCTGGCCGGAGGCGCCATTCCTGCGGAGGCGCAGCTGTGGCTGTTCATTGCCTTTGCGCTGGCGTTTGCCATCAAGGTGCCGATGTGGCCGCTGCACTCCTGGCTGCCCGATGCGCACGTGGAAGCGCCCACAGCCGGTTCGGTCATCCTGGCCGGCGTCCTGCTGAAGATGGGCACCTACGGCTTCCTGCGCTTCAACATCCCGCTCTTCCCGAACGCCTCGCTGCAGGCCGCTCCCTGGATCGCGCTGCTGGCGGTGATCGGGATCCTCTACGGCGCGGCGGTCTCGTATGCGCAGAAGGACGTCAAGAAACTGGTCGCGTACTCCTCGGTCAGCCACCTCGGCTTTGTGATGCTCGGTTTGTTCGCGCTCAACGCGCAGGGCATCGAAGGCGCGATATTGCAGATGATCAACCATGGCCTCAGCACCGGCGCATTGTTCCTCCTGGTCGGTATGATTTACGAGCAGACGCATACGCGCGAGCTGGCTGTCTACGGCGGGTTGTGGAAGATCATGCCGGTCTTCGGCGCCATCTCCCTGATTGTCGTGCTCTCCTCGATGGGTTTGCCAGGGTTGAACGGTTTCGTGGGTGAATTTGCCATACTGCTGGGTGCGTGGGGCGCCGGCCAGACGGAAGTCTATGGGACGGTGGCCTACGCCGCTTTCGCCGCACTGGGTGTGATCATGGCAGCGGTGTACATGCTCTTCATGTTCCAGAAGATGTTCCTCGGCCCTGCCGGCTCGATCACCAGGGAACACAAGCTGCGCGACCTGAACTGGCGCGAGATCGCCACCCTGGTGCCGCTGTTGATCTTTATCTTCTGGATCGGCCTTTACCCCAAGCCTTTCTTCGCGCTGATTGACCCTGCCGTGGAGAACCTTGTCGCCGCTGTCCAGGCCGCCGTGATGGTGGTGCCCTAATCCATGACTCTTGCCCTGCACAAGGGCGAGAGCGGAGCATAAACAATGCCCGATTTGAATCTTTACGTCATCCTGCCAACCGTCCTGCTCACCGCCTGGGCATGCGCCCTGTTGCTGCTTGATGAGTTGGTCATCAAGCGCAAGGGGATCACGGCTTTGCTGGCGGCGGTTGGACTGGCGCTTACCCTGGGCTTTACTTTGATGCAGACCGACCGCGATGCCATCGGCTTTTCCGGCATGGTGGTCCTGGACGGTTTCGCCCATTACTTTACCATCCTCTTCCTGGTGACAGGTCTGTTCGGCGTGGCAGTGGCTTACGACTACATCCGCCGTACGGGCATTGAGCGCGGCGAGTACTACGTGTTGATGCTGTTCAGTGTGGCAGGCATGATCCTCATTTCGCAGGCTTACGACCTGATCGTCGTCTTCCTCGCGCTCGAACTGCTCTCGATCCCGCTCTATGTGATGGCAGCCTTTGCCCATCCGCGCGCAGAGTCGGAGGAGGCCGGGCTCAAGTACTTCCTGCTGGGTTCTTTTGCTGCCGGCTTTCTCGTCTATGGCACGGCGCTGGTCTTTGGCGCGACTGGCACTACCAGCCTGCAGGCCATTGTCGACTCGGTGAACAGCGGCTCGGCGAACCTGACCTTCCTTCTGGTGGGCGCAGCGCTTGTGCTGATCGGGTTCGGATTTAAAGTCGCGGCGGTTCCCTTCCATATGTGGACGCCGGACGTCTACCAGGGAGCGCCCACGGCAGTGACGGCTTTCATGTCAGCGGGAGCCAAAGCCGCCGGGTTTGCCGCCTTGCTGCGCATCTTCATGATTTCCTTCCCCTCCCTGTCCGTGGACCTGGCACCCGTGCTGTGGGTTGTCTCGGCGGTGACCATGTTTGTCGGCAATATTATTGCCATCGCGCAGACCAACATCAAACGCATGCTGGCTTACTCCTCGATCGCGCAGGCTGGTTACATCCTCATGGCCTTCGTCCCCTACGGGAATCCGCAGGTTGCCGATACGGCCATTGCTTCGGGCCTCTTTTACCTTTTCACCTACACCCTGACCAGCTTTGGGGCATGGGCGGTGGTGATCGCCCTGGAGAAGGCCGAGGGCGGGGGCTCGAGATCACCGATTATGCCGGCCTGGGTCGCAAGTACCCGGCGCTGGCAGCCGCCATGACCGTCTTCATGCTCTCCCTGACCGGTATCCCGCCGACGCTTGGTTTTGTCGGCAAGTTCTACCTGTTCTCCTCGGTTATTGCCGGCGGGTATTATTGGCTGGCGGTGATCGGCGTGGTGACCTCGCTCATCTCTGCCTACTATTACCTGCGGGTGGTGGTGATGATGTACATGCGCGAGGGAGAGCCTGAGCGCACCAGCGAGACCTGGCTTAACTTTACCTGGGGCGCCACGGCCGTACTGACCGTTCTGCTGAGCTTTGTGCCCGGTTACATTTTCAATTGGGCGACGCAGGCAGTCTTGAAGATTTTCTAACCCAACAAGGAATTTAATGTCACGGTGCTCCCGCAAAGCCTGCGGGAGCACCGCTGTCAATAGGACAATATGATCAAGGCGCTTATCTTCGATTTCGATGGATTGATCCTCGACACGGAAACTCCCGAGCTGCTCGTCTGGCAGAAGGTTTACCGTGAGCATGGACAGGAACTGACTGCCCAGACGTGGGGTCAGATCGTTGGCGGGACGGCCGCTTCGAGCTTTGAGCCGGCCTCTTATCTTGCTGCGCTGACCGGCAATAACCTGGATACCGCCGGGTTGAAAGCCCGCGTCCACGAGGAGAGTCTGGCGCAGATCAACCGGCAGCCTCCACTGCCCGGTGTGCGGGAGTTGATCGATGACACACGTCAGCGCGGGTTGAAGCTGGCGGTCGCCTCCAGTTCCCCGCACGAATGGGTGGACGGGCACCTCACCCGCCTCGGATTGTTTTCCTCTTTCGATGTGATCAAAGCCCGCGAGGATGTCCGCCACACCAAGCCCGAGCCGGACCTGTTCCTGGCCGCTCTCTCTGCGCTGGAAGTTCAACCCGGGCAGGCGGTGGTGCTCGAAGATTCCCCCAACGGCGTACGGGCGGCGAAGCGTGCCGGGATATTTGTCGTGGCGGTGCCCAATCCGCTCACGGCACAGCTAGAATTCGACGGCGAGGACATGCGCCTGTCGTCATTGAAAGAGGTCTCGCTCCCCAACCTGATGCGCCGCGCAGACTCCTCCCGAAATTAACATGTATGGCTCAGGCTGAATTAATTTTATCAAGATACAATTAAGTGGTTCATACTTTACTGATAAAGTCCAAGGAGTTGTTCATGACTGATACCCCCGTACGTTGGCAGTCGCTGATAGCCAAATATCAATCGTCAGATACACGACGCAGCTTGTGGCAGGTTGCCAATTCCGTCATCCCGTTCCTGCTGATGTGGTATGTCATGTACCGCAGCCTGGAGGTGGGATTCTGGCTGACGTTTCTGCTGGCCATCCCCACGGGGGGATTCATGACCCGCATGTTCATCATTTTTCATGATTGCGGGCACGGCTCTTTCTTTAAATCAAATCGGGCGAATGAGATCGTGGGCTACCTCACCGGCATCCTCACCTGGACGCCTTATTACTACTGGCGCCATGACCATGCGGTCCATCACGCCACAGCCGGCGACCTCGACCGGCGCGGCAAAGGAGATGTGTACACGATGACCGTTGCGGAATACGCCGCCGCACCGTGGTGGAAGAAGACCGGCTACCGCATCTTTCGCAATCCGTTGATCCTATTCACGGTGGGCGCGATGGGCGTCTTCATGGTCGCACACCGCTTCTGGCTGCCGGGCACCGCTGCGCGGGAACGCAACAGCGTCATCATCACGGATATCGCATTGGCGCTGATCATCGCCACACTGACCGGGATCATCGGCTGGCAGGCTTTCCTGATGGTTCAACTCCCGATCATGTTCTTCGTCTGTTCCGCCGGCGTATGGCTGTTTTATGTTCAGCACAACTTCGATGCGACCTATTGGACTCGCCACGACCAGTGGGATTTCTTCAATGCCGGCATGAAAGGGAGTTCGTTCTACAAGCTGCCCCGCCTGCTGCAGTGGTTCACGGGGAACATCGGCTTCCACCACATCCATCATCTCAGCCCGAAGATCCCCAACTACAAACTGCCGGAGTGCTACAAGGAGAATGAGCTTTTCCATGTCAGACCACTGACCATCCCGCTCAGCCTGAAATCACTGCGCTACCGCCTGTGGGACGAGGAGCAGAAGATGCTGGTGGGTTTCAGCGCATTGAAAAAATATCGCCAGATGAAGACGGCATAAAACGAACTCCCCGAAGGGAAACACCTTCGGGGAGTTTTCTTGTTGCTAAAAAATATTGCTCTCAAACGAGGCTTGGTGGCGATATTCTACAAAAACCTTCGACACCTTTTTGCTGATACAGTTTGTTCAACGGCAAAAGGTGTTACGCGGAGATTAGACTACCTGCTTCACTTCAACGATGGTGTCGTCGATCGGGCAGTATTCGATGCACTTGCCCCCACAGGTGGCATCGCATTTTAACTGGTCGATCACACAGATCTCTCCCTCGTAATCGATTGCCTTGCACGCACAAAAATGGACGCAGGATCCGCATCCGATGCACTTCTCAACCAGAATGATGTAGGTCATATCGCACCTTTCAGGCCATAAGAAATTCATGGATCGAGGAGGCAGCTTTTCTCCCCGCGCCCATGGCGCTGATCACAGTTGCCGCACCGGTGGCAATATCACCGCCGGCCCAGACTCTCTCCCTGGATGTCTTGCCCGTATCGAGCTCGATGACGATGTTCCCCTTCTTGCCGATGGTCAACCCGGGCGTTGTTCGGGGAATCAACGGGTTGGGACCATTGCCAATGGCATGAATGATACAGTCAAAAGGAAGGATAAACTCAGACCCTGGAACGGGCACCGGGCTGCGCCTGCCCGAGGCATCCGGTTCCCCTAATTCCATTTTTTGGCACTCCAGCGCCGTGACATTAAAATGATCGCCGCCGATGGTCTTAATCGGAAGAGTCAGGTAACGGAATTGAACGCCTTCCTCTTCTGCATTTTCAACTTCTTCCAGGCGCGCGGGCAGCTCTGCCCGTGAGCGGCGATAGACGATCGTCGCCTCGGCTCCCAGGCGCATAGCCGTGCGGGCGCAATCCATGGCGACATTGCCGCCCCCCAGAACCGCCACCTTTTTATGGCGCTTGATCGGCGTATCATTTCGCGGATAGGAATAGCCCTTCATTAAGTTGATGCGGGTTAGATACTCATTGGCCGAATAAACACCATTTAAATTGTTCCCGGGCATTTCCATGAACCAGGGCAGGCCCGCACCCGTGCCGATAAATACAGCGTCAAATTCCTCCAGAATGGATTCCAGCGACCGGGTCTTGCCCACCACAAAATCGGTGTGCATCTCGACCCCCAGGCGGCGAAGATAATCAACCTCCCGATCCACGATCGATTTCGGAAGCCGAAACTCCGGGATGCCGTAGTAGAGGACGCCGCCCATCTTGTGCAGCGCTTCATAAATGACCACTTGATGCCCGGCCTTGATCAGGTCGGATGCGGCAGTTAATCCTGCCGGGCCTCCTCCGATAATTGCGACCTTTTTACCGGTTGGAGCGGCCTGCTCCGGAAGCGGCACCTCCGCCAGGGCTCCCTCCCAATCCCCCAGGAAGCGTTCCAGGCGACCGATCGCGATCGTCCCGCCCTTCTTCGTCAGGGCACAGTGACTTTCGCACTGTTCCTCCTGAGGACAGACCCGCCCGCAGATCGAAGGAAGCGAATTCCTTTCCTTGAGAATGCGGATTCCAGATGCGAAGTCACCCTCCGCAACCGCATGGATGAATTCGGGGATTTTGATATTCACAGGACAATCTGCAACACAGAATGGTTTCTTGCATTGCAGGCAGCGCTGCGCTTCCTCCATCGCCAGTTGGGCGGTATAGCCCAAGGCAACTTCGAAGAAGTTGTGGCTGCGGATGTGATGCTCCTGCTTTGGCATCTCCCGGCGATTCAGATCGATTTTCGGTTTGGGTTTCTCATTTTCCGGCATGCAACACTTATCCTAAAATTAGATCTAGTTTTCTTGAGGCAGGCTGGAGCGCAGTAACTGCGTCTCCTCGGACAGGTAGGCTTTCCTGCGTTGAGCCAGCTCACCCCAATCCACCTCGTGAGCATCGAAGTGAGGCCCATCGACACACGCGAACTTTGTGGACGAGCTCACGGTCAGGCGGCATACACCGCACATCCCTGTCCCGTCGATCATCAATGTATTCAAGCTGACAATCGTCTTGATTTTTAAGGGACGGGTCTCTTCAGCGGTGCGCATCATTAAATAATTGCAGCCGTTGACAATGACACGGTCCGGCAGCATGTCAGGGCGGGCAAATATGGATTGCAGGTTTCCAATATGACCCTGCACTCCCTGTGAACCATCCCGGGTGATGACGATCAGTTGGTCGCTGACGGATTTGAGTTTCTTCTGCCAGAACATTAAGTTGGAACTGCGCCCCTCAACGATGATCGTGACCCGGTTGCCTTTCTCTTTCAACGCCCTGGCAATCGGATAGATGCTCGCAAGCCCATAGCATCCGCCAACGCAAGCCACCTTGCCAAACAAGTCAATTTCCATTGGATTTCCAAGAGGGCCAACCACTGTGGGCAAGGTATCTTTTGGCGTCAGAGAGCCTAATTTTTGCGTCGTTTTCCCGACCATAACATAAACGAGGGTGATCGTCCCTTGATTCGCATCCCAGTCTGAAACCGACAGCGGGATACGTTCGCCATCCTCTTCGGCCCTCACGATCACGAATTGACCTGCCTTGACAGACTGCGCGATCTCCGGCGCAGAGACCGTGATCATGCATATGTTCGGGACGATCATCTTGTTTTCAAGAATTTTTACCATGAGAGAGTCCTGTTTCCTGCTGCGGATATAAAATTCTAAAGCCTGCCACCCATGTCCCCAGCGGGTAGCCCATATAAGAATGATCATCACGCCGACCGGCGCGAATATCGGACCCAGCGAGGTCAACACCGGGGATGACTGTCGTTTCGAACTCGGCCCGGACCTGTTCTGCGTTTTCGAAGTTAAAGCCCGGGACTCCCAGCTTCTGCGCAATCCGGCAAAGGATCTGCCAGGATGGAAGTGAACTGCCAGGACCCTGCACCGCGCGTTGAATGCTCCGCATCGTACCCGAATGGTCCAGGAACGTGCCGTCTTCCTCGGTAAAGGCCGTTGCCGGCAGGATCAGGCCGGTCGGGAGGTCGCGCGCCGGTGGGTAGATGTTCTGATACAGGATAAAAGGGACGGCCGGCAGGTCCGCGGGGACGGTCTCACCGACGAGATGCAGAACCTCGAGTCCCTGAAGCCCATCCGCGGTGAGGGGAGTGACAACTCCCGTTCGGAAAGCACCGGCCAGGTTGCCCGTATCCGGAAGCATGATCAACTCTGCATTTGTTTGCGCGATTAATTGCTCGACCATCTTCATCAAGGATAGATTATCCGGATGGACCAGGAATGTAGGTCCAAGGAGGATGACCGTCCGCTTTGATTCTAAAAGCAATTTGGCAATTCGTTGTATCTGAGGGGCAACCGATGAACCGCGAGTGCCCTCCACCAGCGCTTCGAGCAGGTTGACTTCATCGCCGGGCGCCGGCTGCAGCCACTCATCCGCTGCCTTGCTCAGGCTATGTTCCTCGGAATGGAACGTGATAATCTGCGCCCCACGTTTCTTCGCCTGATTGAGCTTGACGTCCACCACCGATTGGGCATACTGGCCGTCAAATCCGAGGCACAGGATGACCTCCGCCCCAGCCAAAACCGTGAGTGGTTTCGATAAACCGTATAGCCGCTGGATGGCTTGCAAACCATCACCATATAAGGCGGTGGAAGTCGTTCGAAGATGGTTCGAGCGGGCAACCTCGCGGACGAATTTTTGAGCGATGTACAGCGTCTCATTGCTGCAATCGGCGGAGATGGCCATCCCATACTTATCAGGCGCACAGGCGGATATCTTTTCTGCGGCAATCTCGACCGCCTGCTCCCATGAGACCGGCAGGCTGCCTTCCCTGTTTACGGACAAGGGCAGTTCCAGCCGTGTTGGGTGATTGACCAACTCGGTAATACCAAAACGTCCTTTGACGCACAGGATCTCGGAGCCGCTGGCATGGTCAGGCAGACTCCCGATGACCATGCCGTTCTTCACAAGCAGATTGATCTGGCACCCGGCGCTGCACAGCGGGCAGGTCGTGGAGACTTCGCGCTCCGGTTTTCCATCCCATTTACGGGTTTTTTCCGACAAAGCTCCAACCGGGCAGACCTCCAGGCAGGCGCCGCAAAATCTGCAGCCGGCCTGCAGAAGAGTTTGACCAAACGCTGTGCTGACAACGGTGTCCGTCCCGCGGCTGACCATTGTCAGCACGCTTGAAAAATGGTTCTCTTCGCAGGCGCGCACGCACCGGTCGCACAGAACGCACAGGTTGTAATCACGGTCATAAAACGGATCGTTCTTGTGCACCGGCAGCATTCGGTATCGGACGGGGTATCCCACCTCGGTTAAGCCGATCTGCTGCACCAGTGTCTGAAGTTGACACTGTCCATCGTCAGCACATGACCGGCAGCCCGTGGTGACACCGGACTTCCGCAGCGTGACCATGCACTCTTCGCAGTGACTATGCTCGGGGCAGAACAAACAACTCGATGGGTGTTCCGACAACAGCAACTTCAACAATTCTGTGCGCAGCGACTTTACAACCGGGCTGTTGGTCTGAATAACCATTCCGTCTTCCGCCGGAGTTGTACAGGCGGTCGGCGTGTTCGGCCTGCCCTGAATCTCAACAATGCACATCCGGCAGCTGCCATGACTCGGAAGCCCGGGAAAATCACATAGCGTTGGGATTTCGATCCCATTCTCGCGAGCGACCTGCAGGACGGTTTTCCCCTTTTCAACCGATAATGAACGCCCGTCAATGGAAATATTAAGACTCATTGCATCGCCTCGCTCAGTACAAGTTTGTGCTGTTCAGCCGGCAGCGGAACGCTGTACGAACCTTTGCACACGCCGGATTGACTAGTAATGGTCGTGAACGTGAACTTCATATTCAGAAAGGAAATAATTGAGACTGCTGGTCACAGGGTTCGTGGCGGCCTGCCCGAGCCCGCATAGCGACGTCTTGACCATCGTATTGGCTGCAGCACGCATCACATCCAGATCGTGCGGCTCCCCTTCTCCCGCGATGATCTTTTCGAGCCGGTCGACAATCACGCGCGTCCCGATCCGGCAGGGTGTGCACTTGCCGCACGACTCATGCTTGAAGAAATGGATGGTCTTGTTGATGACCCAGTCCATGCCGTGCGAATCGTCGATCACGATGACTGAGGCCGAACCCAACATCGAGCCGACACTCTGGATACTCTCGTAATCCATCGGCGTGTCCATCACCTTGTCGAAGGTCTCGTCGTTGACCTGAATGATGGACGAGGACGCGCCCGCCGGCATGATGGCCTTGACCTTGCGCCCGTCGGGGACTCCGCCGCCGAGGTTGAAGATCAACTCGCGGAAGGCAGCGCCCAGCGGCAGCTCGTAATTGCCGGGTCTGGCGATGTTGCCGCTGAGTGAGAAGACCTTGACCCCCGGGCTTTTTTCGGTGCCCATGGATCTGTACCACGCCGCGCCTTTCTCGATGATCAGCGGGACATTGGTCAGCGTCTCGACATTGTTGATGACGGTCGGCTTGCCATACAACCCGTACCTGGCCGGGAACGGCGGGCGGATGCGCGGCTGTCCGCGTTTGCCCTCGATCGATTCGAGCAGGGCGGTTTCCTCGCCGCAGATGTATGCCCCGGCCCCGAGGTGGGTGCGGATTCGAAGGGAGTAGTTCGTGCCGAACAGGTCCTCCCCCAGGAAGCCAGCCTTTTCCATCTCGGCGATGCATTGATCCAGCTCGCCGGCGAGTTGGTAGAACTCTCCGCGCAGGTAGACATAGCCGGTATTCGACTGGATGGCGTAGCAGGCAATCGCCACACCCTCCAGGAATTGGTAAGGGTTGTTCCCCAGGATCTCGCGGTCCTTGAAGGTACCGGGCTCGGACTCGTCTGCGTTGGCGACCACGTAGGTGGGGAACACATCCTTGGGGATGAACGACCATTTCACGCCGGTGGGGAAGCCGGCACCGCCGCGTCCGCGCAAGCCGGAAGCCTTGACCTCGTCCATGACCTGGCCGGGCTGCATGGACGTCACGGCTTTTTTGAAGGACTCGCAGCCGCCGTTCTTGACGTACACATCCAGTTTCTTGATGTCTGGGATGTCACGGTGACGCAAAAGAAGGTGAGCCATTACTTCACCTCCCTGCTTGCGTCCCGGGTGTTCTCACCGGGGCTTGTACCATTTTTGAGGGCTTCGATGAGTTCCATGGTCTTATCCAGGGTCATATTCTCGTGATAGGTCACCTTGTCGCCGTCTTGCAGTTGGAACATGGGGGCCTTGTCACAGCCCGCCAGGCACATCACCGCTTCGAGCGTCACCAGCCCGTCGGGTGTGGTTTCGCCCACCTGGATGCCCAGGTTGCCACACAGCGATTCGAGGAACTTGTCCGCGCCGCGCAGGGCGCAGGGCAGGTCGGTGCACACCTGCATGCGGTACTTGCCGGCTTTCTCATCATGGTAGAGGGTGTAGAACCCGACGATCGAAGCGACCTCGGTCACATCCAGGTCGAGCAGGGCAGCGATCTCCACCATGGCTTCCCTGGTGATGTAACCTTCCTCGCGTTGTGCAAGGTAAAGCAGCGGCATGACCGCTGAACGCTTTTGGTCTGCCGGGTACTTGGCATGGATGGCTTCGATTTCACGAGGATACTTTTCAGCAATGCTCATCGGTCAACATCTCCCAGCACTATATCCACCGAACCGATATATTTGAGTAATATCATCAGAAATAACACAATCATACCTTTCCTACCACTGCTGACTGTCATAAATCCCTCTGTCATATGTTACTTTATACACAATGTCCAAAATAACCTGATCAGGCTGCTCTGGGACAAAATTGCGTTATAAATTGGAAAGAGAGGGGGAAATGTTCAAAAGGCGAGGGTTTAGCGAGGGGAAGTCCGCTGCGACCCTCATTACGTCCAGCTTGACTAGACCGCCCATCCTAACTCAGGAGAGCAGCGAATTTCAACCTGTTTGCCACGCTGGTTCCGCCTGTCCCGTGGTTTTGGCGGGGCGCTTTGAAATGGGCAACGTTTTCGGGGTCGGGTGCGATGTACAGGGCTCTCCGAAATCCAAATTTAACGGAACAAGTGTTCTCTTAAAGCCGTAATTTGCGATTTTCGGAAATCCTGAACTATTGATAATTTAGGATCGAAAACATCAAAACCATGAAATGCGCCGGGGACGATATCCATTTCACACTCGATGCCGCACTCCTTTAATCTTTGAGCATAAGCTGAATCTTCATCATGAAATACGTCCAATGATCCCACGCCGATCCAGGCCGGAGGCAAGCCTGAAAGGTCTTCGCGGCGTGCAGGCACGGAATAAACTGGGACATCTTCCGCCCCGCATGGCTTTCCCAGATAGCACTCCCACCCAAACCGATTACTCTTCTGGCTCCAAGTAACGTTATTTCTATCGTCAATATCCGTGCGGAGGACTGTCCGGTCATCCAGCATCGGGTAGATAAGCAATTGGAATACAGGCGCGATCTCCTGCCGATCATGGGCAAGTTGAATGAGGGCGGCAGCCAGCCCGCCTCCGGCGCTTGCGCCCCCGATTGCAATGCGATTTGTGTCAATGCCGAGTTCTTCCGAATGAGACTCCACCCACTTCAGTGCTGAGTAACAATCCTCCAGCCCGGCTGGAAATGGATGCTTTGGCGCACAACGATAGTCTACTGAAACCACCGTGATTCCCAGTTCACGCACATACTGGGCGCAGCTGCCATCATCTTGTTCCGGCTTGCCCAATACGTATCCGCCGCCGTGCATCCAGATCAGCACGGGTGTTGGCGCGACAATGGATTTTGGTTTGTAGACGCGCAAGCGGATTTTTGTTTGCTCCGCCTGACCAGGGATAGTGATGTTTTCAACGAGGGTATCTGCCGGAATTTTTGGCGCGGGCATCACGGACATTAATAAATTAATGAGCCAAAGATTCCTCTTGCTGAAATTGAATCTTGGACTCATTTTTGCAGCTTGTTGTAGTTCTGGATGTATTTTCAAAAAATCATTCTTCATGCTTGATGGCTCTTCGGGCGAGTCTGGAATTTTGTCCGCACAGTATAAACCACCCCACCATCCCCCTTCGGGGACAGGCGATCCGGCCCGGGGCGGAGGTCCGTCGCGGGATCGTCCTCAGCTCGCCGCTTTCTTCACGAGCGCGCTGATCCTTGCCTCTTCAGCGGCGGTCAACTTCTTAAGCGCGAAGGAGACGGGCCACATGTCGCCTTCGTCGAGGTTCGCATCGTGCTGGAAGCCGAACGTTGCGTATCTCGTGTTGAACTTGCTCGCAGCCTGGAAGAAGCAGACGACCTTGCCGTCCTTGTTGGCATACGCGGGCATCCCGTACCAGGTTTTCGGCGAGAGGGCGGGCACGCTGGCTGTGATGATCTCATGGAGCCGCTTCGCCATGGTGCGCTCCGGTTCCGGCATCTCGGCGATCTTCGCGAGCAAGTCGCTTTCCCCGGCAGCCCTGTCCTTGTGTGCGCGCTCTTCCGCTTTCAGCTCTTTGGCGCGCTCCTTCATCGCGGCTTTTTCCTCATCCGTGAATCCAGCAGGTTTTTGCGTGTCCTTCTTCGGGCTCATAGAAATCTCCTTTATAGTGATTGATTGACGTTGAAGCCAAGTTTTCAGCCACCCATCTTGTGGGGTTGCTATATTTTAGAACATTTATCCTAAGCAATCAAGGTAGAAATTGTCCGAATTAGCCGTCGTATGCCTTCTGCAGGTCGGCGGTAATGATCTTTTGCATCTTGAGCATGGCGTCTGTCACTCGTTGGTATTTTTCAGGGTTAGGGTCACCCAACAACTTGCCCAACGGTGGACGCCGTGCTGGGTGCGTTTTGACTTACTAAAACACCAGCTGGAATTTTTCCTTATGAAAGAACAAACCACACTAACCAAGACCGATTGCTTATTTCTACCAACCTAATCCACAATCCGCACATCTGGATCCCCTACAGTTGGAAATGAAAAATTTACCTGGGCAAATTTCCATCCCACTTCTTCACTCACGACCACCGCTGTAAAACGCAACGGCCAGACAAATCTCTCCCCTCGTCGAAGTTCATAGACAGTGTTTATCCCATCACGCAGAATAAAGTGGAGTTTTTGTTCAGCAGGTAATTTGGACGTTTCTATATATTCCTTTATGTATTCCAATAATTCAGCGTAGTTTTCGTCTCCTATGATTTTCGATACTGTTGCCGTTGCCGCGATCCAGCCCACCTTACCCTCAACTCGAATGGATGCAGACTCCACTTCCAATTTGAGATCCCCCCACCTTTCCCAATCCCTTTTGATCATTTTACTTGCCGTGTCGCGATTGGTATACCACTCCTCCACACCCGGCTTGACTCCATTCGTGCCAATGACCTCGGCATCAGGAGTGAATAATTCCATGAATGCATCCATTTGAGAAACGTCACGATGGGTGTACCCGTCTTGAAATTGATGCAGCAGCAAGCGAATTTCTTGTAAGGGATTCATGGGTTACCTCATCATCTTTTTCGAATACACGCCCCCAACGGCTTACGGTCGCGAAGCATCATGGTGCTCGCTTGTTCCGATGTTCCTACGGGGCCCGAGGGCTTGCCCCGCTTGTCCCGCGCATTGGGCTGGGTCAGGGGACATTCATTTTCAGACACGCGAAGATTCCGGGCATCCCCCGGCCGGCCGGAATGAAAGCGATTTCCATCACACAGGGTTCCACACCGAGAATTGACCATCCGGTTGCAAAGACACCCTCAAGAGTCTGCTTTGTCACCGCACGTTGCCCTATTCCGACCTGGTCGGCATTACAAAGCATATAAATCAGACCATTGGGTTCCAGAAGACTGCGCAGCCGCTGCGCATAATTCGCTCTCGATGCATCCGATAAAGTGTGAAAGAAACAACAATCGAGGACAGTCTTGAATGATCGATCGAGGCCAGGTTGCGAGAAGATGTCATGGACTTTGAACGAGGCCTTTGAGTTTGCGGCTAGGGCATTGGATGTGGCCTGCGCAATAGCTGTAGGCGCGAAATCGACCCCCAAGACATCACAGCCCAGGCCGGCGACATATATCGCCAGGTCGCCGCTGCCACAGCCGATATCGAGAACCGGAGATTGTGGTGGCGCGCTGGTGAAGCGATCAACATACGCCTTTTGAGGCCTCCCGGTATTCCACACGGGTGTTGCCTGATATTGTTCATCGAACTCGCGGGCTGACATTTGCAAGTAGGAGTTCATGGCTCTTGATTGTGCCGCCTAACAGCTTGCGTTAACGGGCTTGCTGACGGTGAACGATCCTCGCCTGCTTCTCGAACCGGTCGAGCACATTTCGAATGGAAAAGCGCCTCCTGCCGATAAGGTAGGAATGGATGGTGTCGTCAAAGCCTCTGGTCCATTGAGCAGGTATTCCGCGTTTTCCGACCACGGCTCCGACGATGCTCCCTGCCGTGGCTGCCGTGCAATCGTTGTCCATTCCCATGGCGACCGTCTCGCCGATCACCCGGGTGAAATCAGTCTTCCCGATGGTGATTCCCCACACCGTCAGGCAGGCGTTATTGATCGTGTGGACGGGGTGCATGCCCTTGAACCGCTCCTCGACCGCCTGCCGCGCCTGTTTGTAATCCTTGACCTCCGGCGCAACGCGCAGCGCCCAACGGACTGCCTTGTGCAGCGCGCAGTTCCCCGGAATCTCCGTGAGGCCGATGCGCAGCGCCTCCACCGGGTCGTCGACGGCGAACGCCGCCGACACGGCTGCAGCGAAAAACATCTCGCCGTAGATGCCCTGACGGCGGTGGCTGATGAACGCGTCACGGTACGCCATACCAGCCGCCTGCTCTGGCCACCCGGGGGCCATGTATCCCCAGGGGTCCGCGCGGATATCGGCGCCGATCCACTCGCAATACGGATTATTCCGCGCACCGGCCTGGTTGGCGGGAATCCCTTTCTTGAGATTCTTGAGCGCCTCCTCCTCGGCCGTGCAGGCATAAGGAAGATACTTCGTCCAAGCGGCGCCGACATCCGCGGTCGTAAAGTCGGGTCCGTACTTCTCGGCGATGAGAAGCCCGAGCAGGGTGTAGGTGATGTCATCGTCCACCGGCACGCCGGACATTTTCTCACGGGTGTAGTCCTCGCGGGGACTCATCTCATAGCGCAATTCCTTCGGGTCAGGCACGTAGCTCCAGTAGTCGGTGGGAGGAAAGTCGTCGCCAATTTCCTCCGCCAGAGCTTTCATTTTACTGATGGGCCAGAACTCGACAGGCGCTCCCAGTGTGCATCCGGCCATGCGCCCCAGCAATGCGCCTGCCAGGCGGTCGGGATAAATATCCGGCTTGAAGTTTTTCCACAGCCGGCGCGGACCCGGCCGCCGCAGCGTGCGAATCGCCTCCAACGAATTGGGTTCGTTCTTTGCGAGATCACGATCAACAGGAAGAGCTTTCAACTCATCAAGGGCAAGTCGAAGCGCGCGCTCGGCTTGGACGAGCGGCTGTTTAATCCCTTTGGCGCCGTACTCCGCTTTCAGCTGGGCATAAAGCGCGAGGGCTTCGGTCAGCTTGGCGAAGTTGGGCAAGGGAGGATATTTTTTCATTAATTTACTGGGTCGGGCGTGAGCGGTATAAATCCTGCGGCGTTAGTCGATCTCGAACTCCGCCACCACGGGCGCGTGATCCGACTCGGGGAAATTGGTATCCCCTCTGAAGGAACCCGATTCGTCGGGCAGGACCTCGTTGTGGATTTCAGCGCTGCGGAAATACCTGAGCAGCGGCCGGGATGCAAAAATATGATCCAGCATGTACCCTCTGCCCAGGTGGAACAGGGAGTAACGGGAGGAATCCGGGATGTTATTCTCGCAGGGCACCATCACGCGGGCGGCGTGAGCCGAGTTGCCGGTCTCCTCGACGGGTCCGCAGATGGCCCTGAAAGTGACCTCCTCCGCATCGGTATTGAAGTCCCCGGCGATCACGATCATGGAGTCCAGGCCATGAGTGTCGAAGATGCTGTCGATCAGCATCCTGGCCTGCAGCGCCTGCCCAAAGCGTTTCATGGTGGAGATGAAGCTGCCTTCAGCCCAGGCGGACACCGTCTTCCACGTGTAGCTGTCGACCTTTTGCCCCGGGATCTGGGTGGCAAGTTTCGATTTGAGATGTACATTGATCACGTGAAGGGAGCGGCCGCCGCCCATGTCCAACTGCACATAGAGCATGGGGCGTTCCCACTCCAGCGACTTCGAAGTCGTATCGGGCGGGTTGGCGGTGGCCATCTGGTAGCTTGGCCGGGGTCCCGAGTTGTCGCGGATGATTTGAACGCTGACGATGGGGAACCTTGAAAGGATGACGAGGTTGCGCTGGTCATAGAGCTTCCCTGACGTGGTGAGGGTCGTCTGCCGGTGAAAACCCGCGTAGGGGGTGCCGCTCAGCAGTTGATCCAGGGCGGAGAGGGTCCTGGATCCGGCCGGCCCCTGGCCGTGAATTTCCTGCAGGCACAGGACATCCGCCGACACCCGTTCGAGCTGGGGACGCATGATCTGGATGCGGTCGGCCAGTGCGGGTTTGATGGTCGGGCCGTCGTCGAGATTTTCAAGATTGAACGTGGCGATGCGCAAGGACATGAGTTTCCTCCTTAAACAATAAGAACTACATAGGCGATGGCTTGATTATAACGTTGAGTCGCCTGCGGGAGATGGCCATCATTCCCATGCTAATTGGGGAGGTTGGCCTGGGCTGCAACGTTCTACTTGGATTTTAATCAATCCACAATAAAAAGCTTCGCCCCGGTTGTCGTATGCGAACGATGCGGCTCGGCGTTGTCAGCCACCTGGTAACTTACGCCGGGGGTCAAGACGAACGTCCGGCCGTCGGCCAGCTCGGTGTGCAGCTCGCCCTCGAGGCAGAGCAGGATGTGACCCTTCGTGCACCAGTGGTTGGCGAGGTAGCCGGGGCTGTACTCCACCATCCGCACACGGATAGTGTCGAATTGCTGAGTGCGCCAGGTGGCGATCCCAGTCTCGCCTTTGTGCTCAGTAGGTTCGATCTCGGACCAGTCCGTCGTACCGAAGGGAATGTTCTTCATGTCCATGAGCATCACCTGTTCGGAAAATCGGGCAGGTCCGTCTGCATGAGCCACGAGTCGAAGAAGGCCGAGAGCTCCTGCCCGCTGACCTCCTCCGCGACGGCGATGAACTCCTCGGTGCCGGCATTGCCGTATTTATAGCGTTCGAGATAGGTGCGCAAGATATTGAAAAAGACTTCATCACCCACCTGGAGCCGGAGTGCGTGGACGACCATCGCGCCTCCAACATAGGTTTCCCAGTCATAAAGCTCATCCGGCGGCGGTTCGCCAATCTTGTCGTCGGGCGGCAAGATTTCCTTCTGGTCTTTCGCCCAGGCGGTTATTGATTCAACAGGCTGTCCTCTGGTTTCCCAAAGGATTTGGGAGTAAGTCGCGATACCCTCCTTGAGCCAGATGTCCTGCCAGCGCTCCAGGCTGACACTGTCCCCGAACCACTGATGAGCCAGCTCGTGGGCAAGGACCGTCTCCGACAGCATGTACTCGCTGGGACTGTGGATCGAGAAGCTCTGTGCTTCAAGAGAAAGCGAGCCGTCCATGCAGGGGACGACGGTCTCATCGCAGACGAGCACGCCGTAGGCATCGAAAGGATATGGACCAAACAGTTCGCTGAAGTAGGCGATCATCTCCGGCAGCTTGTCCAGGTTCCTTGTGAGCATGGGGTCCACATCGTCGGGAATGTAGTTGCGGATCACGATCCCATCCGGGCCCATGCTTTCCTCCACCGTGAAATTATCGATGCTGATGCTGGCGAGGTAGCTGGCCATGGGTTTGTTCATTTCACATATATAACGAACCTTGTCCCCGCGCCGATTCTGTACCAAGCAGGTTGCCGGTCGCGGCGACCACCCACGGCTGAGGCACGGTGACCTCGAAGCGGTAGGTGGCCTTATCAAGAGGGTGGTCGTTGACCGGATACCACGACGAAGCCCCGTCGGGTTCCGAGAGCACGTTGATTGCCTTCGAGGTGCCCTGCAGCCAGCCCATCTTGAAATCCAAAGCATTGAAATAAGCCGGCTGGGGGACGCCGTGGTAGGCGACCTCCACGGTAAACTCATCGCCGGCTTGGAGCGGCGCTCCGGGTGTGATGATCAGTTCGCGCTCATCGCGGGTGAAATCGGCTTCGCTGCCGTCCACCGTGAGACTGTCGATCTCGAATCCCTGGAAATCCAGATTGAAGGATGAAAGGTCCGTTGTGGCGACGGCCTCAATGCTGGTCTTTGCACTGATTTCACCGGATTCCGGGTCAACATCCAGCGCGATCACATAGTTTTGGACATCGTAGCCCGGGTTGCCCAGCCCGGGGAAGTAGGGGTCGCCGATGCCATACTCCGTTTGAACGTCCGCGGGCGGGAGCGTGGGCACGGATGGAGGAGTCGGCGAGGGGATGGCTGCAGGCGTGGGGGTTGCCCTGAGAATTGCCTGGCAGCTTATCAGCAGAATCGCCAACAGAACGATGACGATAAGGGTATGTTTTCTTGAAAGTGTCATAGTTTTTCCCCGGTTTGTGAATTCAATGACGTCTACCTCGGTTTTGCATTGACATTACGATTATAGGACACAGATTCTCTTAAAGCAACAAAGCTAGAATCAAAGACCGGGGGATTAATCTCCACCCGGTCCTGCTTTCTGCCTGTCGAGTTGATTCGTCCTGCCGCAGCTGGTGCTTAACGCGCGCGCCTGCTCCATGGCGTGAATCGCCCCGTCCGTTCCTGGTATTTCTGATAATCGCTGCCGAACTTGTTAATCGAGTTCCGCCTCCTCGCGTGGGACGACGAACCAGGCAATCGCGCCGAAGGCGATCAGTGCCATTGCCAGCATGAGCCAGTTGCTTGCAACGACAGCCAGCGATACGAACCCGATGGTGGCAAAGGTGTAGAGCGGGTGCCTGATCCAGTTGTATGGACCGTGTGTAATGAGCTCGTGACTGTTTTTGGTGAGCGTCGTCTCCGAGATATTTTTACCGATGCTGGTCATGACCCAGTAAATCATGGGGAGGATCGCCAGGCCAGCCGCAACACCCAGCCAGCGCAGCCAGTCGGGGAGTGCCAGCGCAGACCAGTTCATCCAGGCGGGGTTCAGCATGTAGGCCAGGAAAGGCAGGAATAACGCCGCGGCCATTAGTGCACGACCTGCCAAAAGAATACCGCCTTCACTGGTTCGGGAAATTACCTCACCGGATTGGCGCGCGCGTCGGCGGTAATAGCTTGAAATCGCCAGGGTACCAAGAAAAATAAAAACGAAAAACAGCCTGAAGATCTGAGAGTTAGTCATGGACATCCTTAACTGGATCTTGGAAGTGATTGTCTGTGGGAAATCTGATGCAAGGCGATGGCCGCTTGCATGATTTTTATTATAGGACAAATAATACCTTATTTCAGCTACTTCTGCGCATTTGGATTCTGTGCAGCGACTGCTTTCTGGATCAAGCTGAGAATTTCGTCCGGCTGCCGGGTTGTGAAGGAAATATCCCGCACCCTTCCTTTTTTCTTGAGCGCGACCACCACCCTGGGATATTCAAGGAAATTGAACGATGCGCGGTACCGGCCCTCCACGAACATAAAGTGTATCCCGGCGCCCCCGTATTTGTTAAATGCTGGCGGGTTATCCAATTTGCACGATACGATGTTATCCATTGGAACAGTCCAGTGGAAGATGCCGAAGGTCAGTTTCAAAGAATCGGGCGTGAGTTGAATGGTGAGCTTTCGGTAATTCAAAGAGTAAAAAAGGAAGATGCCGGAGAATAAAAAGAAAATGATCGTAAGGAAATCCAAGCCGGTAGTAAACATGCGCCAGAGCAGTAACAGGAGAAATATCAGCGTGAGAAAAACGAATAAGGCAGTTGTGCGGCTCGAAGAAAGATTTTCGTCATAGATATTTTTTTCATTGTTATTCATGGCTTTCTCCCATCAATAACCGTCTATAAGATTATAGAGCGCATAGTGCCTAAAAACAACAAAAACCGGGCGGAGAACGATCCGCCCGGTCTATGGTGAAAGATGCTTAACGGCTTCAAGTTGTCAGGTCACCAATGTCAGGAGGGCGGAGACCCCAAAGAGAAAGATGAGGGCACCAGCTCCCCGGTTGACCCAGCGCATGGAAGCAGGGGTGAAGCGTGAACGGAAGAGGGATACTCCTCCGCTGAGCAGGAACCACCAGAGCGCCGAACCGGTGAAGACGCCGGCCACGAGAGCTGTCGCAGAAAGGTAGTCGCCCGCCTGTGCGCCGACCCCAAGCCCGGCGAAGATCGCGGCAAAGGAGAGGATCGTCAGGGGATTGGTGAGCGTGAGCGCGAAGGTGGAGACGAACGCGGCGCGCAGAGTCTGTGCTTTCCGGTCGTTCGAGACTGTCTGCGGTTGCGCAAGGAAAGTCCGCACACCGAGGTAGCAGAGAAACACGCCGCCGATGAACCTCACCAGGTTCTGCTGGCTCACAAGGAAGTACGATAAGGTTGTGAGACCGAAAGCAGCGATGGCCCCATAAAGGGCATCGGCGGTCGCAGCGCCCAGTCCTGTCACGAGCCCCGCAAGCCGTCCCTCAGCCAGGGTGCGGCGGATGCACAGCAGGCCGATAGGCCCGACCGGGGCGGCAATGGCAAAACCGAGCGCGATTCCTTCGAAAAATGGGTGAATTTGCATGTGTTCTTTTTTTGGGTCTGCTATCGATGGATATCCTGACAGGGATTATTTTCCAGCGAGAGATTTGTGTAGCTCAATTCCATCCGGCAGATTATAGTGTGCGTATCTCCTAAAAGCAATGAAGGCGAATCAAAAACCGGGCAGAGAACTCTCCGCCCGGCCTGTGCTTATCCCTTCATTGCCGCAGCTACAGGTGAGGGCTAGTAGTTCACGCCCAACGCAGTGACCTCATAGGTTACGGGTCCGTCGGGCGTCTGCCCAATCCCATATCCACTGATATCAGCGGTAGCGCCTGGTGCAACATCCCATGCTGAAGACTCTGCCGCCCCGACCAGATTGCCGTCTTGATCGTACACGAATAATCGGAACGAAATGCGGCCCAATGCCGAATCGCTGTTGTTCTTCACTGTCCCTGTTATCCAAAATATCGGGCTGTCGCCGTCAAACGAAACATCTCCGATGGTGGCTTCCACTTCAGTGGACGAATCCCAACTATCGGTGGCATCTTTGGCATAAGGTGTAGTTTTAACCGACTCCCACTCTTCGGTTAATCGCGCTTTCTCACAGTTGAAGCAACCATTGGCCGCGATAGTTTCCCCGGGCAGGACGAAGCCACCACCACCGCTGATTCCATCCAGATAGTACAGTTCACCGCTCATTATTAATTCCCCCTGTTTGTTCAGCAAGGACGACCCTGACCCAGAAAAAGGGGCAACGGGGAAATCGTACGGATTGCGCATCAGAACATTGACCCGGACATTTCCATCGCTATCCTCCCAGGCCTGGGATTGAACGACCTCAAGTTGGAGTTGCCCAGTGGTCGGCAGCGGAGTAGGCGCCTGGACTGCGCTGGAAGGTGCTGTTGCCGTTTCCACGGTGTCCACGCTTGGTTCCGTCATCGTATTCGTCTGATCTTGTGGGGCGGCATCGGTTGGCGTCAACAGACTGCAGGCTGGTACGGTCAAGATCATGATGAGGATCGCAATAGCGAATCCGTGCTTATTTTTCATATCTTTCTCCTGATTCTTATCTCTAAAGGTGGGCACGGGGTTCGATAAATAAACGGATCAAAATGTAATCACTTGATTATAGGACTTATTAGACCATAATACAACGATTATATGAATCAAAACCCGGGTGGAGAACGATCCGCCCGGGTTGAATTATCTGTTTTCTGCAGGCGTTGGCCAGCCAGGATGGGTTTTGTGAGAGCTAACTGGGAGGCGGTGTGCGGAACACGAAATCTCCGAAACCGAGGGAGAGCAAGAAGTAGATGACAACACTCGACCATTCAAGCGCATTTCCGGTGCCATCGATGGCCTGAAAGACAGCGACGATGAGTCCTGTAATCGAGGCGATAAAGCTGCCGACGATGATTGCGCGGAGCGCAGGGCCGGAAGTGACCTTGCGGCCAAGCCAGTTGATGGCCGCGAAACCGACCAGGGCAGAGCCAAAGAAGCGCGGATAGTGATTGGATGGATCAAGAGTGATGCCGTAGAGGGACGTCACACTGGCTGGAACCAGCAGGTAGGCCAGACCGAATAGCAGTGAACCGACAGCCGTAACGGTCATGGTGAGGGAAAGTCTCATGGGCAGGCTCCTTGTCGTACAAGATATGATTGGATTGTATAGTGTTTTCACTTCATTTTGCAACACACAAAAGTAATAAGTGTGAATCAAAAACCGGGCGGAGAACTCTCCGTCCGGCATTGCCAACTCTTCTCTAATCTCTTCTTACTAACCCTTCATCGCCCCATCGCCGTATAGTTTTCGATGAACGATGCTCAGCGCGCGCACCTGCTCCGCGGCGTGGTAGGACGAGCGCACCAGCGGGTTCGCCTCCACCCACTTGAAGCCGATCTCTTTTCCATAGTCGCGTAATTCGGTAAACTCTTCCATTGTGTAATAACGCGAGATGGGAAAGTGCTTCTTGCTCGGTTGGAGGTACTGCCCAAGGGTCAGGATGTCCACGCCCCACGAACGCTGGTCGCGCATGACGGACTTGACTTCCTCCATCTCCTCGCCCAGCCCGACCATGATTCCGCTCTTGGTCAGCACCTCGGGGTCGAGTTTCTTCGCGTTCGATAGAGTGGCTGCTGCCCAATCATAGCTGTCTTGCGGCTGGATTTTTTTAAACAGGCGCGGAACGGTCTCCACGTTGTGATTCAGAATCTCAGGCCGTGCGTCCATGACGATCTTGAGCGCCTCGAGCGAGCCTTTGAAGTCGGGGATCAGCACCTCGACTGAGCAGCCGGGGTGCAGCTCGCGGATGCGGCGGATGACCATGGCGAAGATCGGTGCGCCGCCGTCCCTGCGCTCGTCGCGATTGACGGAGGTGATCACAGCATGCTTCAGGGCCATCGCCTTGACCGCCTGCGCGACGCGTTCCGGCTCGAGCCAGTCCATCGGGCTGGGCTTGCCGTGCTTGATGTCGCAGAACACGCACGAGCGCGTGCACACATCGCCCAGCATCAGGAAGGTGGCGGTGCCGGAGCCCCAGCATTCGCCCATGTTCGGGCACATGGCCTCCTCGCACACCGTGTGCAGCGACTTGGCGCGCATCAGCGTGTGGAGCTGCTCGTAGGTCTCGCCCGATGGCGCGCGGACGCGGATCCAATCGGGGCGGCGCAGGGGCGAGGTATTGACGGCTTCGGGGTCAACCCGGTCGCGGGTGGGGGTGGCAGGCATGGATGAGGAAATCCTTTCGTTTACCAGTAAACAGCGCGATTGTACCGTAGAAGTCTGGAATCACATTAACGCGAGGGTAGTTTATCCCTTCTTGCGGATCTTCAAGCGCAGCCCCTCGGCGGAGACGACCTCGATGGGATCCCCTGCGTGGACAGGCTCGGAGCCTTCGGCCAGTTCCGCCGTCCACAGTTCGCTGGCCACCTGCACCTGTCCCTGTGACTGCGAGTCGATGTTGGTGCGGGCGACGCCAACCTGGTTGGGGAGCGATTCCTGCCCCATGCGCGCGGGCGCCCTCTGGGCGCGAATCCCCAGCCCGACGATGGCGGCAAACACCAGTCCCGTTGCGAGCGAGACCAGGATTACGAGCGGCACCGATACCTGCAGGGAAGGCGGCGTGATGGAGGGCGTGTTGAACAGCACCAGCGCGCCGATGATCAGCGAGGCCACGCCGGCAGCGGTCAGCGCGCCATGGGTGGGCGCCTTGATGTCAACGATGAACAGCACGAAAGCAGCAATCAGGAACAGGATGCCGAACCAGTTGACGGGCAGCACGCCCAATCCGTAGGCTGCCAACAGCAGGCAGACCGCGCCGACGAACCCGGCCACCCATCCGCCCGGGCTGGAGAGTTCGATCAAAATAGCCTGCACACCGATGGTCAGCAGCAGGAAGACGATGTTGGGGTTGATCACGATTTGCAGCATCTGCTCGATGAAACTCATCGGGTAGTCGCTGGTCTGCGCCCCGGCAGTGTCGAGCGTGACTTCCCCGCTTTCGAGCGCGACGGTGAAGCCGTCCATCTGGGCTGAGCAGGTCATCCACATCATCTGCGACGAAATCGATCAGCCCGGCTTCAAGCGCTTCAGTGGCGGACACGGCTTTGGCTTCATCCACCATCTCCTGCGCCAGCCGCATGGCGTCCGGTCCGCGCTGCTCGGTCATGGTGCGGATGCCCGCCATAATGATCTCGCTGACCTTCTCCTTCATGGTCTCGCCCAGGTCCTCGCCCTGCGAGCCGACCGGGCTGGCCGCGCCGATGACCGTCTCGGGTGCCATGGCAGCCACCTGACCTGCCAGTGTGATCACCGCCCCGGCGCTTCCGGCGATGGCGCCGCGCGGCGCGACGTAGACCGCCACCGGCACGTCGCTGGTGCGGATGACCTGCACGATCTCGGTCATCGTGTCGATGCTGCCGCCGGGCGTATTGAGCTGCAGCACCAGCACTTCGGCGCCCTGCTGTTCCGCAGCTTTGATTCCCCGCTCAAGGTACATCGTCAATGCCGGGGTGATGGCGCCGTCGAAGGTCAGCACCAGCGCGAGAGGTGCGTCGCTTTGGGCGCGAGCGGAAGTCACCGCTCCAGCCGGCTGGAGCAGCAGGAAGGAAAGTCCGATCAGGGTGAGGATGGCGCGTGTGGTTTTCATGGCAACTCTACTTTTATTATAAACTGTTATATACTGGTATTGACCGGTTCGCTTGGGAGGGATCATGACAACATCAGAAGTTCAGGCGAGACCTCCACTTAAGGTATTGATTGGTGCGCTGTTCATGTTCCTGCTTGCGCCCCTGATACCCTTGCTGGTCTCGGGGAATTGGAGTTGGGTGCAGGGTTGGATCTATGCAGTCATCACCATCGGGTTATCCATCCTGAGCCGGGTGCTTATCGCGAAGAAGTCACCGGATCTGATCAAGGAACGCGGCGGCTTCACAAAAGCGGAAGGGGTCAAGCCTTGGGACCGCAAGATTGTTCCTCTCATCGCCATCTATCTGCCGGTAGTGGTGCTGGTCATCGCTGGCCTGGACGAGCGCTTCGGCTGGCCTCCGCTAATCCCATCATGGCTGGTGGGCGTTTCATTGCTCGTTATTCTGCTGGGGTATACGGTCGGAATTTGGGCGATGCTCTCGAACCCCTTCTTCTCGTCCGTTGTGCGCATCCAGACCGACCGCGGACATGTGGCGGTGGATTCCGGGCCGTATCGTTACGTCCGGCACCCCGCCTACATCAGCAGCATCGTGACCTGGGTGGCGGTTCCCCTGCTGCTGGGTTCAGCCTGGTCGTTGATTCCGGCGGCGGTCACCTGCGGGCTGCTCGTTCTGCGCACCAAGCTGGAAGACCAGACCCTGATCGAGGAGTTGCCAGGTTATAAAGAGTACACTCAACGCACACGCTACCGGTTGCTGCCTGGCGTGTGGTAAAACTTGACCATGCGCGCGCCTCACGGTAAAATGTCCGTCCATGCGGGAGTTGCCAAGTGGTAAGGCATTAGCCTTCCAAGCTAATATTCGCGGGTTCGAATCCCGTCTCCCGCTCTACGCAAGTGGTCAGCCCTAGAGCTGACCACTTGTTGTTTGGCGCAGGCGGGTTTATATTAGGGACGAGGAGTACCAAAAGATGGCTCGTAGCTTGAAATCACTGCTCATTGCGTTGCTGCTCATTGCCGGCTTGTTTTTCCCATTCCGAACGTCCCGGGCGCAAAGTCCGGTTGTGTATGCGGTATTATTCTATTCCCCCACCTGCGGACATTGCGAGTATGTCATCACCGAGGTCCTGCCTCCGCTCTTTGATGAATATGGCGACCAACTCCAGATTATCGGGGTCAATGTCCAGGAGACTGAGGGGAGCGCACTTTTCAAGGCTGCGGTTCAATCCTTTGGCCTGGATCAGGCTGGCGTCCCCTTTCTGGTCGTGGGCGACCGCTATTTAATGGGGAGCGTGGACATCCCCGAGCAGTTTCCCGGCCTGGTCGAGCAATATCTGTCCCAGGGCGGCGTGGATTGGCCGGCCATCCCCGGGCTTGCGGAGATGTTGGCGGCCTCAGGATCGGGTGCCGCACCTGACTCGTCCACCCCGCAGGCAACCTCCGGGGCTGAAAATGCCACATCACCTTTGGCCCCACCAGAATTTGAAAGTCACTCGACCGACTGGATGGCTAACTTTGCGCTCGACCCGGTTGGCAATTCGATCGCCGTCATAGTGCTTGCGGGAATGTTGCTGGCTGTTGTTTGGGGGTTTGCCTCCTTCCGCCGCTCCACCCGGATTCTCCCCGCGACCCCCGGTTGGGTTTTTCCCGTTTTGTGCGCCGCCGGACTGATCGCGGCAGGGTATCTGGCTTACGTGGAGGTGGCGCACGTCGAAGCGGTGTGCGGCCCGGTGGGGGACTGTAATACCGTCCAGCAAAGCGACTACGCGCGTCTGTTTGGCATTCCCATCGGCGTGCTCGGATTGGTGGGATACATCCTGATCCTGCTGGCCTGGGCGGTTTACCGTTTTGGCAGCGGCAGGTGGGCAAATTATGCCGCGCTGGGCATGCTGGTCATGACCACCGGAGGCGTCCTTTTTTCGATTTACCTGACCTTCCTTGAGCCGTTCGTCATCGGAGCAACCTGTGCCTGGTGCATCACCTCGGCTGTGATCATGACCCTGCTCTTTCTTCTCAGTCTCGATCCGGGCAGGCAGGCTGCAGCTTCCCTGTCATCTTCTTCTGCGAGGAAGCCGCGAAGAAAGAGTTCGTGACTGTACAGGTGTAATTTAGAATTTGCGGACCCGATAAAGGGCTTCGCTAGGCTTGGCAAAACGAGTAAATAGCTTGCGAAGCTTGACCAACTGATTCTCGATGAACTGACGAATTGCATAAAATAACAGACAGACATGGGAGTATTTTATTGGAACATGTTCTGGTGACCGGAGGAGCCGGTTTCATCGGCTCCAATTTTATCCGGCGCTTATTGGCAGACCAGCCGGGCGTCCAGGTGGTCACGCTGGATAAGTTGACGTATGCCGGATCGCTCGAGAATTTACGCGATTTACCAGGCGGGGATCGGCACTCCTTTGTGCATGGGGATATCTGCGACCAGGAATTGGTGGAGGAAATTTTGCGCCGGCACGATATCGATACCCTGGTACATTTTGCTGCAGAAAGCCATGTGGACCGCTCCATCGCCGGTCC
Source organism: uncultured Chloroflexia bacterium (assembly GCA_963774975.1). GTDB lineage: Bacteria > Chloroflexota > Anaerolineae > Anaerolineales > Villigracilaceae > JBGPQJ01. The sequence goes on along the minus strand of CAVZGY010000013.1, from coordinate 271,860 downwards.
GTCACCTTTCATCCAGACCAATCTGGTTGGCACCTTCAATTTATTGGAGGCAGCCCGACTGGTATGGGGAGCGGAAAAGGGTTTTGCCGGGAGGCATTTTCATCATGTTTCCACGGACGAAGTTTATGGAGAACTCGCACTGGAGGCACTGCCTTTCAGCGAGTTTACGCCTTATGCCCCGCGTTCCCCCTATTCCGCATCAAAGGCAGGCAGTGATCATCTGGTGAGGGCATATCACCACACTTATGGCATGCCCGTGTCCATCAGCAGCTGTTCCAATAATTATGGGCCATATCAATTTCCCGAGAAGCTCATTCCCCACATGATTCTGAATGCGCTGCGGGACAAGCCATTGCCGGTCTATGGGGACGGGCATCAGGTGCGAGACTGGCTCTACGTTGATGACCATTGCGAGGCGATACTTCGCATTTTGGATTCCGGCAAGGTGGGAGAAACATATAACATTGGCGGCGGCAACCAGCCTTCCAATCTCGAAGTTGTGCGTCAGATCTGCGACATGCTGGATAGGCGCCGCCCGGCTGGTGCGCCACACGAACGGTTGATCACCCATGTTCCCGACCGGCGCGGTCATGACCGGCGGTATGCGATGGACATAACCCGCATCCGGTCTGAGCTGGGCTGGTCTCCACGCCATGCTCTCAAGGATGGACTTGAGTTGACGCTGGAATGGTATCTTTCGCACCTCGAATGGGCGGATGTGGTTTCGCAACAGGCAGGTCATACGCAGCGCGGGGAGGGGGCATGAGAGGCGTTCTTCTGGCAGGTGGGATGGGCACTCGTTTATATCCACTGACCCTGGGCGTGAGCAAGCAACTGCTGCCGGTCTACGACAAGCCGATGGTCTATTACCCTCTCTCCCTGTTGATGCTGGCGGGTATCCGTGAGATCATGGTCATCGTCTCGGCAGGAGATCAACCGTCCTTCATAAAAGCGCTGGGGGATGGAGGCCGCTGGGGTCTGAAATTCACATATGCTGAGCAGGGCGAACCTCGGGGCTTGGCCGATGCGCTGCTGATAAGCCGGGACTTCGCCCGTGGAGAACCCGTCTGCCTGATTCTGGGTGATAACCTGTTCTTCGGCACCGGTCTTTGGGACGAACTGCGCGAGGCGGCCAAGCTCGAGCATGGCGCCCGGATCTTTGCTTACCCGGTGCGGAATCCACGCCAGTACGGGGTGGTTGAATTTGATTCGACGGGCAGGGTGCTCTCGCTTGAGGAAAAACCCGAACATCCCCGCTCGCGGTATGCCGTGCCCGGCCTGTACTTTTACGATGGGCAGGCTGCCGGTCTGGCAGCTCAAATCCGGCCATCAGAACGGGGGGAGTTGGAAATCACGGATATCAACCGGAAATATCTGGAGCGGGGTAAATTGACCGTGCGCCAGCTGGGGCGCGGCATTGCCTGGCTGGATGCCGGCACGCCCGAGATGCTCCTGCATGCAGCTAATTTTGTCCAGGCGGTCGAGGAGCGTCAGGGAATAATGATCGGCTGCCCGGAGGAGGTGGCCTACCGGATGGGCTTCATCACGCAGGCTGACCTGCGCCGGTTGGCGGAAGAATTAAGCCATACCATTTATGGGGAATATCTTTTGCGGCTTCTTGAAGAGAATTGAACAATTGTGATCAGTTCCCGCCAGCCGTGCTATAATTTGCAGCGCCGGGCCCGTGGCTCAGCGGTTAGAGCAGGCGACTCATAATCGCTTGGTCGCTGGTTCGAATCCAGCCGGGCCCACCTTCTTCTATAAAAACACCTCAAACCATTACGGCTTGAGGTGTTTGCTTCTCAATGATTCCCATCCATAGCTCCCAATTGGACGGACTGGCTACCCTTTGCGAGGTAGGGCATAAAAATCCCTGATTCCTCGGCAAACCTCTTCCACCATGTCCTCGCTCATCTCCGGGTAGAGGGGAAGCGAGAGGACCTCGCGGGCTGCAGCTTCAGAATAGGGCAGGTTGCCCGGTCTGTATCCAAGGTCGGAATAGGCGGGCTGTAAATGAACGGGCAGGGGATAATGGATAAGCGTCTGGATTCCCTTGTCGCTTAGAAAAGCGCGCAAACTGTCCCGTTCGGGACTCCTGACAACGAAGAGATGATGGACCGGCTCGCTGTCGCTTGGCGCAAAGGGCAGGGTCAGACCGGTGTCACGCAGCAGATCCTGGTAGCGCAATGCGAGTTGCCTGCGCTTGGCATTCCATTCATCAAGATGTATCAGCTTGACGCGCAGAATGGCGGCCTGCAGTTCGTCAAGGCGCGAATTGAGCCCCTTAACCGTGCTCACCTGCCTGTCCTTCCATCCGTACTGACGCAGCAACCGGACCCGTTCAGCCAGCTCCGGATCGTCGGTGACCATTGCGCCCCCATCTCCGTAAGCGCCCAGATTCTTGGTGGGGTAGAAACTGAACGCTGAGACATGCCCCCATGCACCAACTTTTTTGCCACGGTACATTGCGCCGTGTGCCTGGGCGCAATCTTCCACAACGCGAAGATTATGTTGTTGCGCCACTGCCAGGATGAGTTCCAGCTCAGCAGGGGAACCATACAGATGAACGGGAATCACCGCGCGGGTGCTTGGGGTGACAGCCGCCGCCAGTTTCTCCGAATCGAGGGTGTAGTGCCGCGGGTCGATATCGACCAGCACCGGGCGCGCGCCTGTCAGCTCGATGGCCGCCACAGTTGCCACAGATGTAAACGACGCCGTAATGACCTCATCTCCAGGCCCGATGCCGCAAGCCCGTAAGGCCAGCTGCAAAGCGTCCGTGCCCGAGCCAACACCGACAGCGTGCGACACACCGCAGTACGCGGCAAACTCCTGCTCAAAGCTGGCGACTTCCTCGCCCAGGATGAACGCGCCTCGTTCCAGGACACGGGCAACAGCCGCATTCAGCTCATCGCGGATGGCATGGTACTGGATTTTAAGGTCAAAGAACGGGATGCGGCCTGTCACCAGTAACGTTCCTTGTTCTGGCGGTAGAACTCCAGCGTGCGGGTGAGGCCTTCCTTCAAGAGGATTTTTGGCTGCCAGCCTAATTGCGCTTTGATGCGTCTGTAGTCTCCGGTGTAGGAGCCGATATTGATCCGTTTCACTTCCGCAGGGAAATCTGTCAGGCGAAAGCCGCCTTCGCCGTTGATGCTGACCATCATGCGGGCCAAGTCGATCAGGCTGACGGGATCATCCCCGCCGAGATTGTACACCTGCCCCTCTGCCGCCGCGCTGGAAGCAGTAAGAAGAAGCGCCTCTACAACATCGTCGACATAATTTAAATCCCGTATCTGAGCGCCATCTCCATAGACCAGGATTTCCTCGCCTTCGATCAGCTCGTGGAACCACCAGCCGATGAAATTCTGGCGGGTATCCCTGACGCGCATTCGTGGTCCGTAGACGTTCGTCAGGCGCAGGGTGGTCGTCCGCAATCCGTATACGCGGTGGGCTATGGCGTGATGCCATTCCGCTGCCATTTTGTTCGCTCCGTTGAAATCGGGGGGATTGAGCGGGTGCTCCTCATCAACCGGCAGATAGCGCGGAGGACCATACACCTGGCGCGTGCCCGCGTAGACAATGCGCACGGTGGGGTTTTCCCGCCGGCATAGCTCCAGCACCGCCAGCGGGCTGGCTGTATTGAATTCCAGATCGCGCTGAGGGTCGTGCATGCTGTCTGCATGGCTGGATTGCCCTGCCAGGTTAAAGAGGAATTCGCAGCCGCGCACCAGCGGGACCATCTGCGGTTCGTCGCGGACATCCGCTATGGTCACCGCCACCTGTGATTCGATCCCGTCAATGTTGTACCAATTCCCACCGTGCTCCGGGACGAGCAAGTCGACCAGCGCAACCTGCGCCCCGAGCTCGACCAGCCGCCGCGCCAGGTTGCTGCCGATAAAGCCCAGCCCGCCAGTGATAAGCACCCGCCGGTTGGAAAAATCAGTCTTGAATCCGGTTGCCATCTCTGCCTTTAAGGTGTTCCTTGCGCACAACGAGCTTCCACCAAAGCTGCGCCAGGTGTTTTGCCGTGCGCAGCAAACGGCGCCAATTGAAGAATTGCGAAACCCCATACTGGCGGAAGTAGTGATGGACCGGAACTTCTGCAAACACGAACCCTGCGTCCTGAAATTTCTTGACCATTTCAAGGGGCAGGGTGCCGGTGTCGCTTTCCAGTTTGATCTCGTCGAAAATCCTGCGCCGGATCAAGCGGAAATCACAATCCACATCGCGCAGGTGAAACCCAAAAATCCATTTCATCAGGTAATGATACATAGGTCCGATGATCTTGCGGATCAACGGGTCATTGCGGGCAATCTTGTATCCGTTGACCACGTCCACGCCGTCCTTGAGTGCAGCCACCAGGTCGATCAGTTCGAGCGGATTGAATTGGGCATCGCCGTCGGTGTAAAAAATCCACTCCTTGGTTGCCGCGGCAAAACCGGTGCGCAGAGCAGCCCCGTACCCCAGGTTTTTGGGGTGATGGATGATGCGCAATTCCGGGTAGCGCTGTGCCATCTCGTCCAGCACAATGCCGGTGTGGTCAGTGCTGCCATCATGGGTGACGATGATCTCATAATCGTCGGTCACCTGGCGCAATGCCATCAAAGCGGTCAGTACCATGCTCGGAATGGTCCCTGCGTCATTGAATGCCGGGAAGACGGCGCTGATGCTGGAGATATGCGGAAGTTTGGATGGAGTGGTCATTGAGGTTTCTGTGCCAGTGCGAACACGCTCAGGCCATAGGGCAGGCTGGACCTCGCCACCAGCGGAGCCTCCCAGCTCAGTATGGCGGTGAAAATTGTGTTGAACGGACCAAGCGGCAGCGTGAGATCCGACCGGTCAGGGTGAGTTGGTCTGAATCGATCCGACAGCCTCTTTGCCAGGGCCAGGGGAAACAGAAACGTATTAGCATAGGATAGGACACGAACTGACAGGCCTGCCTCCCGCAGCAATTCAGTCACCTGGCTGGTAGTGTAACGCCGTGCGGTACGCACCACCTTGTCGTGATGACCGCGCAACCAGTCATAGGCGGGGAGCCGCAGAAGCAGAAATCCTCCGGGCACCAGAAGACGGGCGAATTCCTTCACGGCATTCAGATCGTTTTTCACCGAGCGCTCGTAGATCACGTCGAAACTGGTCACGAGGCCGAAACTTGCTCCCGCAAACGGCAGCCGGTCAACCGAGGCTTGAGCCAGGGCGGACAGCCCCCGGGATTGGGCAAGGTTTAAGGCTTTGGCTGAGATGTCGACGCCGGTCACGCTGCCCAACCCCGCTAAACCGGTTGTCATCGCTCCTCCGGTTCCGCAACCGGCATCCAGGACTTTTAACGCCTCCCCGGTCAGCGCACACCGCTGAAGGATGGTCCGGGTAATCGCCGTCATACCCTGGTACCACCAGTGAGTTAGTTCCACCCGGAACATCAATTCATATTCCCGGGGATCCAAATCACCTCTGGGGGAAGTAGTAGGAAACCATGATCAAGTTGCGGCAGTCGTAGGTATAGTTCACCTCGCCGCCCGGGTGATCTGCGATCCAGGAAGTCAGCTCATCAAATCGATTCGGGCTGGCAATGATCACCCTGCCGGGTGCCGCTTCCAATGTGTCCACAGGATCCGTGATGTTTGTAATGGAACGCCCATTACTGAGATAATCCACGGATAAATGGGTGCCATAACGATAGATATCGTCGCTCAGCAGATAGATGGCATCCTCGCGCTTGACTGTGCGGGCAAAACTCCCAAGGTAGGATGCAAATCGACCCACCATGTTATCGGCATACAGACAACGGCCTGCAAAATCCCCGTAATAAATCCATGCATTGTGTGCCGAGACATTTAGAATGATAAGCAAAGTGATTGCTGCATAAGCCCAGCGGGAACTGGACCATCCCACACCAATGGCTTCCAGGATCTGGTCAAGGGCGATGGCCGCCATGATGACCGCCGCGGGAATGGCGACCAGCATCCGGTAGGTATCTGCGGAAGGTGGGAGGGCGAATATGCCCACTGCCAGCGTGAAACCCCAGAAGTAACAGTTCAGCAGAAGGTACTCCGGTGAACGAAACCGCCATAAGGTGATCCCCAATCCGATCAGAAATAAAGCCGCCGTGATGAGCGTCAGCAGTGGAACAGGTGAGCCATAGAAATCAAGGGCTGGATAATAGATGAGCGAGAGAAAGGCATGGATTACCCGCTCGAACAGGATTTGGACGGCGCCTTTGCCGGTTGCGGACATGGTTTGCTCGAGCCACCCGGTTTGGAAGGTTCCATCTGCGTTCAGGCGGGAGGTGAACTCGTTCATGTGCTGTGAAATGTAGACCGCCTCAGGAATGAAGGCGATTGCAAAGCCTCCCCAGAAAACCATTATTGCCTTCCAGGCGGCTTTTAACCAACCCCGGAATAGCAGAAAAGACAACAGGATGTAGATAAGAACCACCACCGTCGCGATCTGGGCTGAAATGTAAATGCTGAAATGAATGGCCAGCAAACAACCCCCAATGGCAGCCCTCCAGCCGCTTCGATTCTTTAAACCGCTGAGCAGAAAGTACAGCTCCAAAGGGATGAGCCATGTACCATAGATGTATGCCACGGCGGCCGTGCGGCTGAAATGAATGTGCGCATGAGCAAAGGCAAGTAGAGTGGCGGCGGTCAGGGCAATCCGTTTACCCGCAATCTCGCGTGCCAGCAGGTAAACCGCCGGGATGGCCAGAGTCCCTCCGATAGCCGGCAGAAACCTCAGACTGAACATTGTTGGTCCAAAAAATTCAATGACACCATTGATCGCCAACAGGTACAGCGCCCCGAAATTTTCAAACAAGGCAAAGGGGTTGGCCAACGCACCTTGAAATGTCGACTGGGCAGCAATCCCGATAAGGCCTTCGTCACCGTTGATGACTCGTGGGATGCTGCCAAGATTGTAGAACCGGAGCATTAATGCCAGAAGCGTCACTCCGCTGACCAGCAGGAGCTCATTCCGGTTCTCCTTCAGCCATGCTCTAAAATGGATTTTGGGAAGGGAATCCTTGAGAAACGCGGCGATATAACAGGCGATACTGGTAAACCACAATGTGATGACGGGGCCGTAATTGATCCGGGACACCCTTTGGAAAAGAATCATCGAGAGAGTTGCCAACAATGAAAGCGTCACTGCCGCCAACACCCAGGGAGCCGCCCCATCGAGGGATAGCCTGTCAAAATAAACCGCAAGAAATTTGGGAGGTTTTATGGCTAGGCTGGCCGCGAAGAACAATATCCCTATCATCGAAAGCCAGAAAGGTACCGGTATGCCGGTTTCCTGCTTTGCGGGTGTGGTAAAGAGCATCGTTTGCCCAATGAGCACAAGGGCTGCTGATAAAAACGCCATAAAAGCGCGCGCCCGCTTGATGCCCCTCTCATAATCAGCCGGTTTGTTGTTCATGTTTCCTTTCCTGCCTAATGTCTTGCCGGTTGGATGAGCCGGTGGAGTTCACCTGCCTAATAATGGAAGATTAGACTTTGGTGCTCCTTAGGGATTTTTGCTATTGTATCATCTCCTGCGCAACAAGGTTTTGTTGAAGGCTTGCGGGAGACCGGTGGTCGCACTTGCCGTATAATGGACTCGTTCAGCAGGTCACTATGTCTTTCCGCTGAATCCGCATCCTGATCGGATCGAACATGCTCCACCCGAAGAGGACCTCCTTATGACAGCCACGATCACCACTTTGAAACTCCCGATGCCCATGCGTATGGGAAATGTCAATTGCTACCTTTTGCGCAGCGAGGCCGGATTTTTCCTCATCGATACAGGCAGCTCGAGCGCGCGTAAACAGCTGCTCAGCGAGCTGGCCCATGCAGGCTGCATCCCCGGTTCGCTCAGGCTGGTTCTCCTCACGCACGGGGATTTCGATCACACCGGTAATGCGGCTTACCTCCATGCGGCTTTTGGAGTCAAGCTGGCGATGCATCGCGCCGACTCGGGCATGGGCGAGAGCGGGGACATGTTCGAGAACCGGAAGAGACCCAACGTGCTCGTCCGATCGCTGATCCCGTTCTTTACCGGGTTCAGGGAATCCGAACATTTTACGCCCGACCTTCTGTTGGATGATGGCTATGACCTCTCCCCGCACGGCCTCGACGCCCGGGTGATTTCGCTGCCCGGTCACTCGCAAGGGTCCATTGGCATTTTGACCGCGGAGGGTGACCTGTTCTGCGGGGATCTCTTCGAGAACACAAAAGGGCCGGTCCTCAACTCATTGATGGACGACCTCGAGGCCGCAAAGGTCAGTCTTGCGGTATTGGAGAGTTACAAGATCAGGTTCGTCTATCCCGGTCACGGAGAGCCCTTCGCGATGGAACAGCTTGCGAAGGAGTTGCCGTAAGGAGTCTGCAGGCGTCAATAGACATGGCCATGGCCTTAATCAAAATTGAATTGCGACCTCTTTATAATTCTTTTTCAATATGGAGCCAACATCATGCAAAAAATACGAAAGATTGTCGATTTGTCTCACACCCTCACGGCCGATACTCCGGTCTATCCCGGCGGCGAATATGGTGAAGGTATGCTGCACGGCATTATTGTTTCCATCGTCGGTAACAAGGTGGAAAGTACCCAGATGACATCAGGATGACCCATGACCCGTTACTTTGATCTGAGCCAACCCATCCAACCTGGAATGACCATCTATCCGGGGGACCCGGTGCCGAGCTTTGGGCCGGCCGAAGGAGTTGAGCCTCCCTGGCGGGTCGCTGACTTGCATATCGGCACCCACACCGGGACGCATATCGACAGCGTTTCACACTATTTCCCCGCCGGGAAAAACGTGGATGAATATCCTATATCACGTTTTATCCTTGCGGGGATTGTTTTGCCGTTTCCTGGCCTAAGTGAGGATCAGGCCATCACAGAGGAGCAAATCTCGGACGGATTACAGCATCTGCCGGAAGGCGGGGCGCTGCTCATCCAAACAGGCTGGGATCGATACTGGAATACGGACACTTACTTTCGCCACCCCTATCTTTCACCAGAGGCGGTGCAGCGGGTGATCGGCAGCAAAGCCAGCCTGGTGGGAATCGACGCCCTGAATGTCGATTCGTCCGTACAGGGAACGACCCACGTCCATCACCTTCTCCTTGGGAAGGAGATCCTCATCGTTGAGAATCTTGCGAATTTATCCCAGCTTCAACCCGGCAAGGTGTACCAGTTTTCCTTTCTCCCGCTTCGCCTGGCCGGGCTGGACGGCTCCCCGATCCGTGCAGTGGCCTGGTGATCCGGCGATGGGTATGGGACAGAGAGGTTGATAAATCTCCAGGGAAGGAACCGATTTCCAGCAAGTTGTTATACCAACTCGCCTATTTACATAATTGACGTTTATATTTCTAAACGAATGACCGGCTAAAAAGCTCTGAGTATGGTAAATTATTCCAAATCCAAACCACAGATGGAGGAACCAATGAGTAAAAGAAAAGTGATCATCATCGGCGCAGCCGGAAGAGACTTCCACAACTTCAACACGTATTATCGTGACAACAGAGCCTATGAAGTGGTCGCCTTTACGGCGGCGCAGATCCCGGATATTTCCGGACGTGCCTATCCTGCCAAGCTGGCCGGCAAGCTTTATCCGAAGGGCATCCCGATTTACGACGAGAAGGACCTGCCGAAGCTGATCAAGAAATTGGAGGCTGATGAGTGTGTCTTCTCCTATAGCGATGTCACCTACCAGAAGGTGATGGGCACGGGCGCGATCGTGCAGGCTGCAGGCGCCAGCTTTACCATGCTGGGACCCAAAGACACCCAGATTAAGAGCACCAAGCCGGTGATATCGGTCTGCGCGGTCCGGACCGGCTGTGGAAAAAGCCAGACCTCCCGCCGCGTGATTGAAATTCTGATGGCCAAGGGTTTGAAGGTCGTAGCCGTCCGACACCCCATGCCTTACGGCGACCTGGTTGCGCAGAAGGTCCAGCGTTATGCAGAGATCTCCGACCTTGCCAAACACAAGTGCACGGTGGAGGAGATGGAGGAGTACGAGCCGCATGTGGTGCGCGGAAATGTCATCTATGCCGGTGTCGATTATGAGGCGATTCTGCGGGCTGCCGAGAAGGACCCGAAGGGCTGCGATGTGATCCTGTGGGACGGCGGGAACAATGACTTCCCGTTCTACCAGGCTGACCTGCAGATCACCGTTGTGGATCCACACCGCCCGGGGCATGAGCTCATGTACTATCCCGGCGAGGTTTCCCTGCGCCTGGCCGATGTGGCCGTGATCAACAAGATCGACAGCGCCGATGCGGCTGGAATTCAGACGGTGCGCAGGAATATTGCCGCGATCAACCCCGGGGCAACCGTGGTCGACGCCGCCTCCACGCTGGACGTGGACGATCCCTCGGTCATCAAGGGCAAACGGGTTTTGGCGATCGAGGATGGACCGACCCTCACCCACGGCGAAATGAAGATCGGTGCGGCGGTCGTTGCCGCGCAGAAATTCGGCGCTGCCAGTTTCGTCGACCCGCGGCCCTTTACCGTTGGAAAACTAAAGGATACCTTCAAGACCTATCCCAACATCGGTGTGCTCCTGCCTGCCATGGGTTATGGCAAACAGCAATTGAAGGATCTGGAAGCCACCATCAACCGCACCGACTGCGACTCGGTAGTCATCGGGACCCCGATCGACCTGAGCCGGATCATCAAGATCAACAAGCCGTTCACGCGGGTCTATTACAACCTGCAGGAGATCGGCCGTCCCAATCTCGATGGCGTTTTGGGAGACTTCATCAAGAAACACAAATTAGGCTAGATCAGAAGGAGCCTCCCTAAAGTCTTGAAGCAGGGAGGCTCGATTTTATTATTACCGGTTTGCTGGTTAGCATTTCAAAGGGATGTCGAATCTGGATAAGCCCATCCTTATAAAAAAACTATCCCAGACTAAAGAGTCTGGGATAGTTGCTGATCCGCCTCCTGGCTACTTCACATCCTCCGGCCGGACCTCGCGACCGGTCGCGGCAGACTGGAGCGCCGCCAGCGTGAACTGCAGCACCGCCTTGCCGGTCGGACCGTCGAGCCGGGGCTGGCCGCCGGTCTTCAGCTTTTCGATGAAATCGACCGTGGTGGCGGTGAAGCTGTCGTGCCATTCCACTCCCTCCACCGGGATGGGCGTCGTCTTGCCATCCTTGAAGAGCATCAGTTCGGGCAGGTCCACCGTCCTGGCCGTGTAACGGTTGATAAAAACAATCCCTTTTTCGCCGATGACCTCGATGCGGTCGTCGTCGGCATAGTAATCCGAGTAAATGCGCATTTTGGGGGTGTGCTCGATGTCCAGCTGCCCGTAACAATGCGACGACTTGAATTTGAACATGATCATCGCCGGTGCATCGATCTTGACGATCCCGGCCGCCTCCTTCACCGGTGACTGGTCGATCCACGCGTAGACTTTCTCCACGGGACCGCCGAGGTAGTAGCCCAGCGAGAACAGGTGGTAACCATGGTCGAAGACCAACGGCCCGCCGCCGCACTGCTTCTCGTTGAAGCGCCACAACCAGGCCGAGAGCGGCACATCCCAGGAGGTGTCCGACGTGCCGCTGTTGACGTGCATGCGCACCGCCCGCACCTCGCCGATCTCGCCAGCGTCGATCATTTGTTTGGCGCGCATGGCCGGGGCGTAGTAAACGAAGGTCTCGTAGACGCGCAGCACCACGCCGGCTTTGTCCGCCGCCGCGATCATCTGGTCCGCTTCCGCCGCAGAGAGCGCCATCGGCTTTTGGACCGAGATGTGCTTCCCGGCCTGGGCCGCCTCGACCGTCATCGGGCAGTGCAGGTGATGCGGGGTCAGCAATTCGACGGCGTCCACTTCTTTATCTTCCAGCACCCGGCGGTAATCTGTGTAGATTTTCTCGACACCCCATTCTTTGGCTTTCTTCGTGGCGTGGGATTTGTTGGTGTCGCATACGGCCACGATCTTCGCATCCTCACGGCCGCGATAGCCGATCTGGTGCAGGTCGGAAATCCGTCCGCAGCCGACGATGGCAACTCGAATTGGATTCATGGCGCTTCCTCTTTTCGATATCAGCTAGACAGTTCGGACAGGTGCATCTTCTCCGTGCGCCACCGCCGCTTCCAGCTTTCCCCGCACTTCGGCGTGGGATTTGCGAGTGATCGGGTAGCGGAACAGCAGCGGCAGAGAGACGAAAATGATCAAGGCCGGAATCAGCCCGAAGAACAGGCGGATGCCCAGAAGGGCTTCCGGTGTCTGCTCAACGTTCGGGACATAGCCGAAGCCGGTCAGGATCCAGCCCACCGCTGCCAGCGCCAGCGCTTCGGAGAGCTTGGTCGCCAGACCCCAAACGCCGTAATACATGCCGCTGCGCTGCTGGCCGGTCTCGAGCCGGTCGTAATCGGCCACGTCCGCCACCATGGCCCACGGGAAGATCCATTGGGCGCCGAAGCCGAAGCCGGCCAGCACGGAGATCAGGTAGATCAGCCCGGTGGATTGGTGCGGCAGGAAGAAGGTCAGGATGACTGCCAGCGCCCCGATGGCCATCCCCAATCCGTAAGCCGGTCCCTTGTCCATCCTGCGGCTGAGCCACTGCCAGAAGGGCAGCGAGATCGTCACGCACACCAGCATCAGACCCATCACCGCGGTGGTCTGTTCAGCCATCAGCAGCTGGTATTGAATGTAGTAGGCCATCAGGATCTTGATGAAGGCAAAGGAGAGGTTGATGACCAAGTAGGTGCCGCACAACCAGGTAAACGGTTTGTTGCGTAGCGCCACCCCCAAGGATTTAAATGGATTGGGTTCGGGCTTGGATGCCGTGGTGACCTGGCGCTCGCGAATCCCGGCGGCTGAGATCAGCAGCGCAGCCGCCGCGATGGCCCCGTACAGGATTCCGATAAAGGCATAGCCTGTCTGCTGGAGGGCGAACAGGCCGACAATGGCCGGTGTCACCGCCGCGCCGAGCAGGTAGGCCGGGACAGCCATCACCATGCGGTAGGTCGTCAGGCTGGAACGCTCATCGTAGTCGTCGGTCAGTTCCGAGGTCAGGGCGTAGTAGGGCACGTTGGTCAGCGTCCAGAGCGTGTCGAACAACATGAAGGTGAGTGCGATCCAGGTAAAGGTCCAGATGCGGTCCGCTGCAGGGACGTACCACAACAGCGCAATGGAAATCCCCAGCGGGATGGCGCCGAAGATCATGAAGACGCGCCGCTTGCCGAAGCGCGATTTTGTCCGGTCGGTCAGCCAGCCGAACAACGGATCGTTGACCGCGTCCCAGAACTTGCCGATGAGCAGGGCGTTGCCGGCCAGCGCCGGGACAATCAGCGCACCGTCCGTGTAGAACTTCATCAGGAAGAACTGGATGGCCGAGTTGACCACGGCGTTGCCGAGGTCGCCGATGCCATAGAATATCTTGGTCTTTCTGGGCAATTTGCCTGTTTGGGTTTGGGTGCTCATCGTCCGTTACTCCTTTGTCTGGAAGGTCAGGCTTTCAGGATGGCGCCCTGATCTGCCTGGGAAACGATCTGCCTGTAAATATCCAGGAAGCCGCCGGATACAAGCGGGGGTCGCGGCTGCCAGGTTTTTCGGCGTCGGTCAAGTTCATCCTCCGATACCAGTAAATTCAAACTGCGGTTGGGAATATCGATGGCGATCCGGTCGCCGTTCTCCACCAGCGCGATCGGGCCGCCAATGGCTGCTTCCGGCGCGATATGCCCGATGCAGGGTCCGCGCGTGGCGCCCGAGAAGCGCCCATCGGTGATCATCGCCACCGACTCGTTCAATCCCATGCCGGTCAGCATGGCCGCCGGGATGGACAGCTCGCGCATGCCCGGGCCTCCGCGCGGCCCCTCGTAACGGATGACCAGCACGTCGCCCGGCTGGATGCTCTGAGCGGTGAGGGAATTTTCCAGCTCCTCTTCGCATTCGAACACCCGCGCCGGACCGGTATGCCTGAGCATGCCTGCTGTGACGCCGCTTTGCTTGACGACGGCACCATCCGGCGCCAGGTTGCCGCGCAGGATGGCCAGGCCGCCCTCGGGGGAGAGCGGAGCCTCCAGCGCATGGAGCACATCCGGGCGCGTGGTCACTGTGCGGGAAGCGCGGTCACGCAGGGTCTCGCCGGTCACCGTCGGAAGGTCGAGATGGAGCAGCGGCGAGAGGATGTTCAACACTGCCGGCACGCCGCCGGCCTCGTCCAGGTCGATCACGGTGAAGGGGCTGGCCGGGCGGAACTTGCCGATCAGGGGAGTCTGGCGGCTGAGATCGTCGAAGACATCCAGTCCCAGCTCGATTCCCGCCTCGCGGGCAATGGCAGGGATGTGCAGCGTCGCATTGGTCGACCCTCCCAGCGCCAGAACGACCCGGATGGCATTCTCCAAACTTTGGCGGGTCAGCATGCGGCGGGCGGTCAGACCTTCTTCCACCAGTTGGACAATCCGCCGGCCGCTGTCGATGCACAATCCCTGCCGGTCGGGGTGAAGGGCGGGCAGGGTGGCGCAGCGCGGAAGTGTCAGGCCGAGGGTCTCGGTCACACAGTTCATGGTGCTGGCCGTCCCCATGAAATTGCAGGCACCCGGGCCGGGGCAGGCGCAGCTCTCGATGGCGTAAAATTCTTCCTCGCTGATCTTCCCCGCTTTGCGTTTGCCCATGCCCTCCTTGACATCGCTGGTCATCACCACCCGGTCGCCGATCCTGCCGGTGGCCATCGGCCCGCCCGTGACGAACACGGTCGGCAGGTCGAGGCGCGCGGCGGCCATCAGCATCCCGGGGACGATCTTGTCGCAGTTGCACAGCATGACCAGCCCGTCGAAACGGTTGGCGCCTGCCATCAATTCAATGGAAGCAGCGATCACATCCCGCAGTGGCAGGACGTAATGCATCCCTTTGCCCTGGGCGATGCCATCACAAGGTGCGACGGTGTTGAACTCGGCCGGTGTTCCGCCCGCCTCCCGCACTCCCTGCTTGACCCATTCGGCCAGCTGCCGCAGGTGGAAATGCCCGGGGTTGACCTCGCTCCAGGAATTGACGATGCCGATCAGCGGCTTTCCAAAATCAGAATCCTGGAAACCCATCGCCCGGTACAGTGCGCGCGGGTAAGCCCCGTGCAGGCCTTCGAAGATGCCGCGGTCTGTCATGGCTACAATCCGATCTCGTGCCGCATGGTCTGCACGTCGTCGCACCAGTTGCCCACATTCCAGCGACCGTAAACGCCCATCCCGCCCAGAGGGTCGGGGCCGAAGTAGACCGGCACATGGATGAGCGTCAGCCCGGGGTGTTCACCGGCCTGTTCCAGTGCGGCCTGCAGTGATTCCGGCGTGCGCCCGCCGTCCAGCGCCAGCAACCCGGGGACGGCACGCCCCCAGGCCAGGTAATCCACGTGGACGGTGTTCCAGGTGGCGAAGCCCTGCCCGTACTGGTCATTCTGCAGGCCGGTGATGGCGCCCATCCGGCCGTTGTCCAGCAGCAGGATGCAGCCCTGCGCGCCGTGCTCCACGCCGTCGATCAGGATCTGCGGGTTCATGGTGAACGACCCGTCGCCGGTCAGCGCCAGGGCGTGGAATGGCTTGGAGGCCAGGCCGGTGGCCAGCAGCGCCGAGACGGCGAAGCCCATGTAGCTGGCGCCGGTTTCGGTAAAGGTTTGGCCGGGATGGTCATCTTCGACGATCTGGAATCCATTAGCCTGCACATCCCCGGCATCGAAGAAGCAGACCGTGCCGCGCGCCTTGGCCCAGTCCGTGGCGATTTTTATGGCCGCGGGTTGGGTCAGCACCGGGCCGCCCCAGTAGTCGTCCAGCAAAACCGGATTCACAACCCTCAGTTGTTTGAAGGACTGCCATTCCGCTTTCTTTTCGGCACAGGCCTTCAGCCAGTCCGCCTTGCCGGCTTTGGCGGGACCGAGCGCGGTGTTCAACCGCTCCAGCGTGCGGCGCACATCGCCCACCAGCGCCAGGGTGTGCCGGTAATGGGTGGCATCGTCCACGTCGGCGTTGAGGTTGATGACCCGCTTCACGTTGGGGTACCCGGTGCGCGAGCAGTCCGACTGGCAGACGGCGCGCGTCCCGACCGCGATCAGCAGGTCGGCATTTTCCATGGCGTAATTGCCGCACAGCGATCCCTTCGAGCCGCCGACCGTCATGTTGTGCGGATGGGAGTACGGAATGCAGCCCGTGGCGATCGGTGTGTGGACCAGCACGCCCCCTGAGCGTTCGAGCAGGGTGACCAATTCCGGGCCTGCGTCCCGCCCGCCTCCCCCGACTTTGACCAACACCCGATCCGCTTCCCGAATCCACTGCGCGGCCTGAGCGTAATCGCCCTCCGCCGCACCCAGCACAAGCGGGTGGACTTCCGGCAGTTCGTCCAGGTTGAAATCCGGCAGCCAGGCTGCCTGGGTGTTCATCGGCAGCAGCAGGTAAAACGGACCCGGTCGCGTGGGATGGTCGACCGTCGCTGCGCCGCGCTGCAGGGCGGTCGGGAGGGCGAGTGGCGTGTGCAGGCTGTAGGCGCGGCCCATCGTTGCGGCCATTTGCAGGAACAGATCCCTGTTCATGTTTGGGAATCTGCTGCATGTTGAAGCCTTCGTCCTCGGTCGTCTCGTCGCCGAAGAGATACCAGACGCCGATCCCGTCCGAGGCAGGCGCGAGGGACGCGGCCAGTGCCTGCAGCGCGCCTGGCCCGATGGAGGTGACCACCGCAGCCTTTTCACCGGTGACCCAGCGCAGTGCGGCAGCGGCATGCGAGGCTTCGATCTCGCTCCGCACCCCGACCACTTTCACCAACCCGGCTTCCTGATAGACGCGCAGCACTTCACCGACTTCGGTCGAGCCGTGGCCGAGCACCGCGAGAAAAGTGCTCACGCCCTGGCGCAGCAGCCCGAGCACCAGCGCTTCAGAGAGAGTCAGGTCGAGTCGGCGGGGCAATTTCCCTGCGCGGAACGCGGCGGCATGCTCCGCGCGCTGGCGGGTCAATTCTTCGTGGGATGGTTTTTTCTCCATGGATATCTCGCCCTCTCAATAAAAACGCCTGCGAATAAATCACAGGCAAATCTTTCTTGTTATTTTTTCCTCATGACCTGGTAAAACGATTTCAGCTGCTTGTACATTTTCTTGTACACGTCGTTATATAACTCCTCGTAGCGCGCGTGGGCCTGCGGGTCCGGCTCGAACGTATCGCGCACGCGGGTCATCTCGCGGATGGCGCTCGGGAAATCCGGCTGGACCCCCGCCCCGACGGCCGCGTCCATGGCCGCCCCCAGCCCGGAGGCCTCGTAGACATGCGGACGGCAGGCCGGCAGGCCGAAGACATCCGCGGTCAGCTGCATGGCCGCCTCCGACTGGCTGCCGCCGCCGGCGACGCGCAGCTCGGTGACCGCCACGCCGGAACGTTTGGCGGTCCGCTCGGCGCCCTCGCGCAGGGCGTAGGCCAGACCCTCCAGGATGGCGCGGTACAGGTGGGCGCGTGTGTGCACGTCGCTGAAACCGATGATCGCCCCGCGCGCCTCGGGTCCGGGGAAGACCAAGCCCGGGCGACCAGTAGGGCTGCAGCACCAGTCCCTCCGAGCCGGGCGGCACCGAGCGCACCAGGTCGTCGAAGAAGGTCTCCGGTTCGACGCCCTTTTCGGCGGCCAGTCGTTCTTCGCGCAGCCCGAACTCCTGCTTGAACCAGGTCACCATCCAGTAGCCGCGGTAGATCTGGATCTCGAAGCTGTACTGCCCCGGGACCGCCGCCGGGTAGGGCGGGATGAGCGGGATGACCTCGATGTACTTCTTGTGGGTGGTGTTGATGGTGGCGGTCGTGCCGTAGCTCAGGCAGCCGATGTGCGGCTCGAGGCAGCCGGCGCCGAGCACCTCGGTGGCCTTGTCCGCGGCGGCGGCGATCAGCGGCAGCCCGGCCGGCAGGCCGGTGGCGGATGCTGCCTCGGGGGTGATCGTACCCAGAGACGCAGCGACCGGAATCAGGTCGGGCAGTTTCTCCTTTTCGATCGGAACAGCCTGCCACTTCCAACCCCAGGAAGCTTCCCAATCCTGTTTCTTGTAATCGAAGGGGATGTATCCGACCTGGCAGCCGACCGAGTTCGACGAACCGGCCGATCAGCAGGTAGGTCAGGTAGCCCGAGAGGAACAGGTACTTGTGGGTCGCAGACCAGATCTCGGGCTGGTAGGTTCGCACCCAGTTGGCTTCCGCTTCGGCCTGCAGGTAGGCGACGGTCTCGGAGGCGCCGGCCACGGCAAAGGCTGCGCCCCACAATCCGCCGAGCGGTTTGAGCCCCTCGGTGCGGCGCTTGTCGAGCCAGACGATGGCCGGGCGCAGCGGCTTTCCGTCCCGGCCGACATTGATCAACGTGCTGCGCTGTGATGTCAGCGAAACGGCCGCCAGGCTGGACTTGTCGACGCCCTGCGCCCACAGTCCCTGACAGGCCTCGCAGATCGCCTTCCAGAAGACCTGCGGGTCCTGCTCGGCCAGGCCGGGCGCAGTCGAGAAGTATGGTTCGATGGGGACTCGTGACTTGTACAGCAAGTTCCCGCGCGGATCGAAGACCAGCGCGCGCACGCTCTGTGTACCGTTGTCGATCGCCAGCAGATTCTCAGGCATGGAAATCCCCTCCATCTTCAAAGGACTCGATTAATTGCCAGGACCTGATCGCGGATGAGCAGGACTCCGCGCTCACTTGTTGTGTGTGACTATGATTCTATCCGAAACGATACGATTTGACCCACAACTGGCGATACGAATCCTCCTCCGCCCCCCAGCGGGCGTCGTCCCAGCCCAGCTCGGGTTGGACGATGGCGCGGATGTGTTCCATCAGGTCCATGCCGCCGTTCGGGCGCCACCAATCCCAACCGCACCCGGCGCAGCAGCAGGTCGTCCAGATGGATCACCGCCTCTTGGCGTGCGGCCTGGCGCAGCTCCGCCCACAGGTAGATGGTGCCGGGGATGGAGGTCAGCTCCGCCTGTCCGTTGGAACACATAGCCTCTGCCGCTTGAGTCCCATAACGGCCCAACAGCCGCAGACACTGACCGGCGGGAAGGTCTGATTCGGCCAGCGCCAACTCGCCCTTCGGCGGCAACGGATCGAGCACGGGAGTCTTCGGGTCGAAGGGCAGCCGGCCCAGCCGGCGGCGGACAGCCTTGAGGGCGTCGCGGGCCATCACGCGGAAGGTGGTCAGCTTGCCGCCGCTGACGGTCAGCAGGCCGTTCTCCTCCCAGATGGCATGCTCGCGCAATTCCTTCGATGGGTCCGCCTTGCCGGTATCGACCACCGGGCGGATGCCGGAGTAGGTGGCCTGGATGTCGGTGGCGGTCAGCTCGGCAGCCGGGAAGATCTTCTGCAGGCCGGTCAGCAGGTATTCGACCTCGCCGCCGCTGATGGCTGGGTCGGTCGGCAGCTCCGGTCCCTGGTCGACGTCGGTGGTGCCGAAGAGGATCACACCGTCCCAGGGGATGACGAAGACCGGACGCCCATCCACCGGGTGCATGAAGCTGACCGCGCGCGTCAGCGGCAGCCGGGAGGATGACAGCACCAGGTGACTGCCGCGCAGCGGGCGCAGGTGCGGCTTCAGGTCCGCCGTGCGAACGGACCAGGCCTTGCTGCGCAGCCCGTCGGCCCAGGCGCCGGTGGCATTGATCACCACCCGCGCGCGCACTTCGACCTGCCGCTGCGATTCGCCGGAGGCGTCCTTGATCACCGCGCCGCACACCTGGCCGGTCCTGTCGTTCAGCAGATGGTCCGCCCGGGCGTAGTTCAGCGCCAGGCCTCCGCCGGCGACCGATTCGCGGATCAGGCGCAGCACCAGCCGGGCATCGTCCGTGTTGGCGTCGAAGAAGCGGAAGCCGCCGCGCATGTCGGTGCCGCGCAGCGCCGGGCACAACTCGCGCAGGTCGTCGTTGTCGTAGGAGCGGTGGCTCCACTGGCGGGCCATCAGGTCGTAGAGGATCAGCGCGCTGTGGAATACCCAGCCTGGCGTCTTATCGCCGGGCAGGCAGGTATAGAGGAAGCCCAGCCGGTTGACCAGTCCGCGGCCCTGCTTCAGCAGGTACTCGCGTTCGCTCACCGATTCCAGCGTGATGCGAAACTGGGCGTTCTTCAGGTAACGCATCCCGCCGTGGACCAGCTTGGAGGACCGGCTGGAGGTACCGGCAGCGAAGTCATGCGCCTCCACCAATGCCACCTTGAGCCCGGCGTGCACGCACTGGCGCAGGATGCCGGCGCCGGTGATGCCGCCCCCGATGATGAGCACGTCCCATTCCCGGTCCAATTGCGACCAGGCTTGATCACGCCAACCTTTGCTCCATTCCATAAAATAACTCCGCGATGACAGTGATATCAGAACAACTTGCCGGGATTCATCATCCCGTCCGGGTCGAACGACTGGCAGACGGTCCGCAGGGCATCCATGCCGAGGTAACCTTTTTCGGAGGGCAGGTAAGGCGCGTGGTCGCTGCCTACTCCGTGCTGGTGGGTGATCGTCCCGCCCAGGCGCTGCAGGGTCTGGCTGCCCGAGCGTTTCATGTCGTTCCACAGCGCGAGCAGTTCCTGCGGGTTCCCCAGGCGGCGGAAGAGGAAGGTGGTGTAGACGCTGGCTCCGTCGCGGTAGAGATGCGAGAGGTGATTGAAGGCCAGGACCTGCTCACCGCGCCCGCGGGCGGCTTCAACAATTGCGGCAGGGATGGCGTGTGAAGCCTCCATCACATTCGTCCATGGCAGAGCGGTCTCGATGGTGTCGATGGCCACGCCGCGCTCCCACAGGGTGTTGCGCAGGTAAGGGGAAAGGAAGCGGCTCTTTTGCCAGGTGTGCCCGACAATCGAGCCGACGAACAGCCCGCGGAAGCGGCGTGCCACGGCAGCCACCTGGCGGCGCGTGCGGGCCACAAGCGACGCCGAACCCGTCAGGCCGAAGACCAGCAGGCAGCGTTGGTCGCCATAGCCGATCAGCTTCAGCCCGCGGCCGGCTGGCCCAATCCAGGATTTGCCGGACAGGATCAGGGTGGTCCCGGTCTCCTGTGGGTTGGACAGGCGCAGCATCGAGACCGGCAGCTCCTCCTGAACCATCGTGCGGACTGCCTCGACGCCCTGCTCCCAGGTGGGGAAGAAGATGCCGTGGAATTGCTCAGCCTGAGGCTGAGGTCGGATGCGGACCCGGGCGCGGGTGATGACCCCCAGGCGGCCCTCCGAGCCCAGCACCAATTCCCTCAGGTCCGGGCCGGCGGCCGAAGCCGGGAAGTGCGGCAGCTCCAGCGGCCCGCGTGGGGTCTCGACGTGCCCGCCGGCGAAGAGCTGCTCGATCCGCCCGTAGTGATAGGACTGCTGACCGGATGAACGCGTTGCGACCCAACCGCCCAGTGTCGAGTATTCGTGCGATTGGGGGAAATGGCCGAGGGTATAGCCGTGCTCGGCAAGTTGGGATTCCAGCGCAGGGCCGGACACGCCGGCTTCGAAGACCGCCGTGTGCCCGATCTCGTCCAACTCGAGCAGGCGGGTCATGCGTTCCAGTGACAGGGTCAAGACGGGAGATTCAGTTACGGGTGGGTTGATGTGCCCGACCACGCTCGAGCCGCCGCCGTAGGGGATGACCAGCGCCCCGGCCTGTTTCGCGAAAACGAGCAGCGCCTGCACCTGTTCATCCGAGGTCGGGTAGGCCACGCCATCCGGAAATGTTTGGATGTCGCCCGTGCGCAGCGCGACCCAATCCGGCAGGGACTGTCCGCGGGCATGGGTCAGGCGCGCCTCGGGGGATGTATCCACCAGTGGGTGGGCGGGCAGGCGCGAGGCCGGGACGGATTTGAGAGCCGACTCATAACTTGCGTCCGGCTCCGGATGTAAACCGCCAAGGCGGTCGGCAAGATAGGCTTCCGCCGAGGGCGGCAGAGGATAGATCGTTTCAACATTCCCCCATCCATTCCAGCGTTTCATAGTCGTTCCCTTTCGATAGCAACTACGACATCTGCGACGGTGTAATCTGTTATTTTTGAAGCTTCGTCCACAATGCCAGGCTTTCTTCCATTACCCGTCGCGTCAGGTCTTCAGCGGCTTGCTCATCACAGGCGCGGGCGCAGGCCAGCAGCTCCGCATAGAATGAACGCGAACTAGAACGGCATTCCGGGAAGGCAAAGTAGCGTTCGGCCACCAGCAAGTAGAGGTTCTCGAAGTTGTTGAGGAGCAGGCGGAAGATCGGGTTGTCGGCTTGCTGGGTCAGCAGGCGGTGCAGGTCCCAATCGGCGCGGGCGAAGGCGGCGGGTGAATCCTCCAGGCTGGGGTATCCATCCAGCAGGTGAGCGACCTCTTCGCAGGCATTGTGGATCGCCTGGCGGGCGTACGCCGGCGCCAGCAGGATGCGCAGATCGAGCAGATGGATGACGAAATCCGGGGACTGCTGTTCGGGCAGGTGAGCCAGCACGGTCAGGATTCCCAGGCTGCCCTCGCGCCAGTAGTCGCGCACGCGGGTGGGCTTGCCGTGCTGGATGTCCAGCCAGCCGTCGCGCGCCAGCCGCTGCATGGCCTCGCGCAAGGTGGGGCGGGTGACGCCGATCTGCACGGCCAGCTCGCGCTCCCCGGGCAGGTTGCTGTTGACCGGGAAGCGGCCGGTCAGGATGCCCTCTAGCAGGCGGGTCTCGGCCAGTTCAGCGGGTTTTTGCGGTGGTTTCCAATCCATGATGGTTCCTAACTGGTAAGTGGTCTGACCAGTTAACTATAGCGCGAATTTGGCAGCCGAGTCTAGTGACGAACGACACTATCCCCAGGGGATGTGTCTGTCACCGCTGCGATTGGCGAAAATAATGCGCAGTTGTCTAGGCGATGGTTCGATGTCTCATGGAAGGGGATTGCATGGTCAGGTGATCACGAATAGGAAACAAAGATTGAGTTTTCCGTCTTAATGTTTGACAACAAGGACTAAAATCATTATAATGTAAATAATTATTTATTCAAGTTAAAAAAATAATTATTCCATTTTATCCCTTCGGAAAAAACCGGTGACCGAATTGAACTTCCAGGGAAGCAACATTAACTTCGTCAAGCTGCATAACCTGCGGGTCATTTTGCTCAGCTTGCTGAATGAGCAGAGTCTATCGAGAGTCCAGCTTGCCAGAAAGACGAACCTCTCCAACACCACCATCACGAATTTAATATCCGAGCTGATCGAACAGGGCATCGTTGTTCAGGGTGAAGATGCCGGATTGGAACAGGGAGAACTACGCCCGGTGGGCCGTCCGCGCACGGGCATCCGGCTGCAACCCAATGCCCGGTATGTGATCGGAATCCATATCGGCGTGGGCGTCTTCAGGGTCGCGGTGGCCAATCTCCATGCGGAATTACTTTACAACCAGCAGCAGCAGTTCGATATTGAGGCGCCGGCAGAATTTGTCTTGAAGAAGATTGTTGCCCAGGTCAAAGAGGTCATAAAAGGCAGCAAGGTTGACATCAAAAAGATTCTCGGAGTGGGGATCGGGGCATCCGGACTGGTTGATTATTCGACAGGTATCAATCTCATTGCCCCCAATTTGAATTGGCGTGATGTGCCACTTCGACAGTATTTCCAGAATGCGCTCCACCTGCCGGTGTTCGTCGATAACAATGTGCGGGCCATGGCGATCGGGGAGGCGTACTTTGGCGAAGGGCGCGGTGTTGATTCATTGGCTTTTGTGTACGGTCGAATCGGCGTAGGCGCGGGTTTGATATCCCGGGGGCAGGTCTTCCGTGGAAGCATCTCCGGTGCAGGCGAAATTGGTCATACGCCCATGCTGTTACACGGCGGAGAACCTTGCCGGTGCGGCAACAGCGGCTGCCTCGAGACCCTCGTCTCAGAGCCTGCCATATTGCGCTGGGCGGAAAATATCACCCGTGTAAAACCAACTGGCCTGCTCTCCCAGACCATGAGCCAGCGGCAGGATCTCACGCCGATTGAGCGTGTTTTTGCGGCTGCCCGCGAAGGGGACAGCGAGGTCCGTTCCATGCTCGAGGAGCGTGCCCATTATCTTGGTGTGGCCATGGCCGGCCTGGTAAATCTTTTCAACCCCCAGTTGATCCTGTTCGGAGGTATTTTCGCGCAGGGCCAGGATATCTTCCTCGAACCGACCATTCGCACCGTCCAGCAGATGGCCTTCGGCGGCCTGGGGAAACGCGTGAACATGCAAGCCACGCGCTTTGGTTGGAAGGCGGGAGTCATCGGCGCGGCGGCTCTGGCGCTGATGGTTTTCTTTTATGGGCAGGAACAACCAAGAATGTTGGAACAGATATGAAATCCTTTCGCATTGCTTTCCTGCCGATCGTGCGCACCACGTTCGATGTTCCGCTGGCCGAAGAAATGATTCGTCAGGCGCGGGAACAGCTGCTGTCATCCGGGCTGGAACTGTTCGAGCCGGATCAGCCGATCAGCGATCTCGCTCAGGCGGAAAAAACAGCCAGGGTGCTCGCCAATGAGTCGATTGACCTCCTGCTTATCTTCCAGGCGACCTTCGCCGACAGCACCATGGTGGCTGCGCTGACGGATAGTGTAGCGGCTCCCATTTTCCTGTGGGCGATCCCGGAAGAGTGGACCGGAGGTCGTTTACGGCTTAATTCCCTGTGCGGGATCAACCTTGCCGGGCATGCGCTGACCCTGCGAAAGCGCCAGTACGATTATGCCTACGGGACGCCCCAGGATGCCGGCATAATCCGGAAAATCCGGGCAGTCGCTGCAGCGGGCGCTCTTCGTCGAAAGTTGAAAACAGCCCGCGTCGGTGTGGTGGGTGAGCATCCTGTCGGGATGGATTCGTGCCACCTCGATGAAGCCGCCCTCCAAAGCATGTTTGGCATCCAGATACGACGCATTCCGCTTGAGGAGGTTTTTTCCCGTGCCCGGGTCATCCCCGAGCCGCGGATTTCCGAAACACGGGCGGCCTTGGATGCAAAACTGGACAACCTGGCTTCCCTGGAACAGACTCCGCTCAAGGGGACATTGAGCGTTTATCACGCCTTGCGCGAGATCGCTGTTGAAGAAAATCTTGATGGCTTGGCCGTACGGTGCTGGCCGGAGTTCTTCACCGAGATGGGATGCGCTGCCTGTGGGGCAATGTCGATGCTCAGTGATGGATTTGGATCCGAGAAGCTCCTGCCATGCAGCTGCGAAGCAGACATCAATGGCACTATTACCCAGCTCATGCTGCAATGGCTTTCAGGCGCCGCTGCGTTTGGCACCGACATGGTGGGCGTGGACACGGATAAGGACCGGGTTGCCTTGTGGCACTGCGGGCTGGCGCCTCTGTCCATGGCCGAGCCATCGGCGCAGCCTCACGGCGAGATCCACTCGAACCGCAAAGTGCCGCTGGTGATGGATTTTCCGTTGAAGGAGGGAGAGGTCACGCTGGCGCGGCTCAGCCAGGCCACCGGGACTCTGCGTCTCGTATACGGGCATGGACGGATGATGGCGGAGCCCAAACCCTTCAGCGGAACGGCCGGCATCCTTAAGCTGGATTGTCACGCCCGGGTTTTCCTCGACCTGCTCATGCGTGAGGGCCTGGAGCATCATGTCTCATTGACCTATGGCGATTATGTCGAGGAATTACACACGTTTGCTGATTTGATCAATTTGCCATCCCTCCGGATGGAGAAAGTGGAGGTGAAGCGGGTATAAACATCTCGGATCACTTCAAAATCCATAATCCACTCACTATCACTAAATTAGGAGAAGAAAGATGAAAGCAACCAAATTGTTTGTACTTTTTCTTGCAGTGGTCATGCTCCTGGCAGCGTGCGCACCAGCTGCGACCCCCGAACCTACTGAGCCTCCTGCCCCAACGGAGGAGCCTGCGCCCACCGAAGCGCCCGCTCCAACCGAAGCCCCGATGGAGCCGGTCGAGTTGCGCTTTACCTATTATGCGGATGGTGTCGAAGCCGATGTCATGAAACCCATCTTGGACAAATTCATGGCGGAATATCCGTACATTACCGTCGTCCTTGACGTCGTGCCCTACAAGACTATCGATGAACAGCTTCCCGTTCAGGTGGAAAGCGGCGAGGGACCTGACCTTGCCCGGATCACCAACTTTGGCGCCTACAAAGACAAGTTGCTGGATCTGCGCCCCCTGTTCGCTGATGCGGCCGCCTACGAAGCCAATTTCCCGGCTCCCATTCTGGCTGCCTTGGGCTACGGCGGTTACCCGGATGCCCTCACTGTGACAGGCCCGTATGTCAACAAGACCCTCTTTGACCAGGCAGGGATTGAATTGCCGGGCGAAGGCACTACCTGGGAAGAATGGACTGAATTGACCAAGCAGGTTGCTGAAGCGACAGGTGTGCAATACGCCATCTCGATCGACCGCACCGGGCATCGATTTGCCGGGCCGGCGATGAGCAAGGGCGCGACCCTAATTGATGCGGAAGGCAACTTCACGGTGGATACTCCCGGATTCCGCTCCTTCGCAGAGCTCGTGAAAAGCTGGCACGACGAAGGAATTACCCCCGCCGAAGTCTGGCTGGGCGCCGAACCCGTCAACAGCTGCATCGCTGCTTTCAAATCCGGCCAATTGGTCATGTGCATGTCCGGTTCCTGGCAGATCAACGGTCTCGCCAAGGACGTCGGGGACGCGTTTGACTGGGTGGTTGTGCCCAACCCGACAGGAGATGGCGGTTCCACAGGTATTGCCGGCGGTTCTGCCGTCGTCGCCTTCGCGGACACCGAACATCCCGAAGAAGTCGCCAAGCTGGTGGAATTCCTGACCCAGGCTGAAAACTATACTGCGTTCTCGGCGGGAGCATCCTCCCTGCCGGCTAATACAGAAGTAGCCTCACAAGGTGTTGAGTTCAATACGGACAATCCCTTTGTGCTGGCTGCCCTGTCCGCGTATACGGCGGAGGTGCCGAAGCTGACAGAACAGGCTGTCTTCCTGAACGTCCATCCTTATGCCTTTGCGTATTATCGCAACAGCGCGAACCGGATTGCCCAATATCTGAGCGGCGAATTGAGTCTCGACGAAATGCTTGTCAATCTCCAGCAGGATATTGACAACGCGATCGCAGAAGCGCAGAAGTAACAATCCATTTGTCTGGGTGGGGCACAGCAATCACGGAGCTGTGTCCCACCAGATTGGACATGGACAATGTCTTCAAAGACGGTTAACCGGGCTGGAAATGCTTTCAGTGAAGGGGTTGGATCCACCTATGACCTGGTGGTTTCCCTGACGGACATCCTCTTCAGCTTTATACAACGCATCGTCGGGATGCGCGGCATGCCTTATGTTTTTGTTTTGCCAAACCTGCTGATTTTTGGCATTTTTATTCTTTTTCCAATGCTGCTCAACTTTGTGTATGCATTTACCGGAGGGGCTTCCTTTTCACCGTTTGATCGTCCGTGGGTTGGCACCGCCAACTTTGAACGTTTGATCGTCTGCGAAAATTATCTTGATCCCCGCACCTGCAGCGAGGATTTGTTCTGGCGGTCGGTCTATAACACCATCGAGTACGTGGTGCTTCAAGTGTCCCTGATGGTATTGTTTTCGTTGATCACCGCCCTGATCCTTAATCGCAATATCAAAGCGCGCGGATTTTTCCGAAGCGTGTTTTTTTACCCGGTGCTGCTTTCCCCCATTGTCGTATCCCTGATCTGGAAATGGATTTTGCAGGAGAACGGTTTGGTAAATGGGGTGCTTACCAGCCTCGGTTATGACAAGGTCCCCTTCCTGGTCAATGCCCAATCCGCCCAGGCTTTAGTGGTGATGATCAGCATCTGGGCTTTCATGGGATTCTATATGCTGATCCTGCTGGCCGGGCTGCAATCGATTCCGGCAGATTTATATGAGGCTGCAGCGATTGATGGCGCCAATCCCTGGCAGTCCTTCTCGAAAATCACCCTGCCTTTACTGATGCCAACCATGATCGTTGTGCTCGTCCTGTCCTTGATCCGGGCGGTTCAGGTTTTCGACATCGTCTTCGCCTTCACCGGCGGCGGGCCGGGGACGGCGACTCTTTATCTCGTGCAATACATTTACAACTATGGCTTTTCGAGCCCGAACAAGCAGTTCGGCCTTGCGGCGGCAGCCTCCCTGCTCATGGCTGGCGTGCTGGTGGTGTTGACGGTTGTTCAATTGTCCATGCGGCGGGAGGAGAAATAAGATGAGCAACTTACTAGAGTCCCTCCGTCTGACAAAAGGCCGCAAAAGGCTCGATTTTACGGACATCATCTCCTATGTGTACCTGGGGATGGGAGTCCTCCTTATGTTTGTGCCTATTGTATGGCTGGTTTTATCGTCCTTTAAAACATCCGGCGAAATTGTGAAATTCCCTCCGCGCTTGCTGCCTTATCGCCAGGAGACTGTTGTGGTGGAAGGCTACGAGGAGCCGCTGCCGTTATACATCGTTACATTCGAGGATGGCTCGTCTCAAACCCTGGCCCAGGTGCGACGAATCGGTCTGGAAGCTCAGATGGTCGACCCGGCCAATCCGGAGGAGATCATCAAGGTCAACATCAACCAGCGCCAGCCGGTGGAATCGGTCTATTTTGGCCTGGAGAATTATATTGAAGGCGTGGAAAGTTTCGACTTCGGGCTTTATCTATGGAACAGCGTGGTGGTGACGGTAACAGCGACGCTGCTCACCCTGTTGGTGAACAGCATGGCTGCCTTCGCCTTGAGCAAGTATCAATTTCCCGGTCGCGAGGCCATTTTCATCATCATGATCAGCACGCTGATGGTGCCGTTGTCGGTGGTGCTTGTTCCGGTGTATCTGGTCATCACGACCGTCAACTGGAACAACAACCTCCTGGGAATCATCATCCCAGCCGCCGCCACGCCGACCGGGGTGTTCCTGCTGCGCCAGTACATGCTCACCATTCCCGACGAACTGATCGACGCGGCGCGCATCGATGGAGCCAGCGAGTGGCGAATTTACGCTCAGATCATCGTGCCGCTGGCGAAACCAGCCCTGGCCGTGCTGACGATCTTCTCCGTGATGTGGCGCTGGAATGACTTTCTCTGGCCTTTGATTGTCTTGAGCCGCAGCGAATTCTTCACCCTCCAGGTGGGGTTGTCTTCCTTCCAGGGCGAGCTTAATGTTCAGTGGAATCTCATCCTGGCAATGACGGTGATGACACTACTGCCCATCACCGTGGTCTTTGCCTTCCTGCAGCGTTTCATTACGACCGGCATCGCCACGACCGGCATGAAGTAACCGATTTTGGAGCAAGCATGATTTTGCATCACGAAGGCATAAAATTACAAAAAGGCTACGAGCCGCTTGAGTCGTTCACCCTGAAGGAACAGACATCCACCAGCGTCATTATTGGGACCCTGGCCGGGGATTTTCAAATCAGCGCTCACGCACAGGGCATCCTGAGGCTAAGATCCGCGGGCGGGGCAAGCCAGCCGGATTATGGCATCCTTCAGGCTCAGGGAGAAAATCTTCAGCTGGAAGTGGCTGCCATTCCCAAGGGTTATCGCATCACAAGCGGCAGCCTGACCCTGGAATTGCTCAATGGTCCCATGCGCATCTGCTTTTACCGCGATGAGAAGCTATTGCTCCAGTCTTCAACCGACCGCACCATTGAAGGGCATCTGCGATTTTCACCCTTTGCCCGGCGCGGCGATTTGTGGCTGGTGTCGCTGGCGCTGACTAATGGGGAGTCAGTTTATGGATTGGGTGAGAAGTGGGCATCACTCAACCGGCGCGGGCAGCTCATCCACAACTGGAATGAAGATGCCACCACGGTTAATTCCGAGCTTTCCTATAAGAACACACCCTTCGCCTGGAGCCCTGAAGGTTGGGGGCTCTTTGTCCACACCCCGTCCAAAGTCACGCATGGCGTTGGGTACCCCCAATGGTCCCACCGCAGTTACATCCTGCAGGTCTTCGACATCGAGTTGGACCTCTTCCTAATTGCCGCGGATTCCCCGGCTGAGATGCTGGAACGCTATACCTTCCTGACCGGCCGGGCGCCGCAGCCGCCGCGCTGGAGTTATGGCATGTGGATGTCGAGGGCGTATTACCGCACGGCGGAGATTGCGCTGGAGGTGGCGGAAAAGCTGCGTGAGCATCGGATTCCCTGTGATGTGCTGCTTTTGGACGGCCGCGCCTGGCACACTATGGAGGATCGTTTTGACTTCCAATGGGACCCGGAGCGTTATCCCAACCCGGCGGATTTTGTCCAAAAGCTGCGCGGGATGGGCATCCGGCTGAACCTGTGGGAATACTCCTACCTGTCCACCCGCAATCCCTTGTTCAACGAGCTGGCTGCGAAAGGCTACCTGCTTAAAAATGCAGATGGGACGCCATATATTCACCGCTGGTTCCCATGGCCCAATGACAAGAGCTGGCCGCACCTGATGCCCAGCGGCATTATCGACTTCACCAACCCGGAGGCCTACAACTGGTTCCGCGATCAGCATAAGCAGCTCTATGATATCGGCGTCAGCGTGATGAAGACGGACTACGGCGAGGCAGTTCCGGAGGATGTGGTTGCCTTCAATGGGGACAGCGGCAAGCGCTTGCACAATGTGTATACCCACCTCTACAACCGCTGCACCTATGAATCAGCGAAGATGTACAGCCAGGACGAGCCGATGGTCTGGGGCCGTGCCGCCTGGGCGGGGGGGCAGCGCTACCCGGTGCAGTGGGGCGGCGATCCGCAATCGGATTGGGATGGGCTGGCGGCCAGCATCCGCGGCGGGCAGGCCTGGGGTATGAGCGGCGGCCCCTTCTATGCCCACGACATCGGCGGCTTTGCCATCGGGAATCCCAAACCCGAGTTATATATCCGTTGGGCGCAGGCCGGGGTGATGTGTTCGCATACCCGCTTTCACGGACTGGGCGAGCGTGAACCCTGGGTCTACGGCGAGCAAGCAGAGGCAATCGTCCGTAAGTGGCTCGAATGGCGCTACCGCCTGATTCCCTACCTGCAGGGTTGCGCGCTCGAAGCCGGCGAGACGGGCATGCCGGTCATGCGTTCGATGGTGCTGGCGTTCCCCGAAGACCGCATGGCCTGGCCATTCGAGCAGCAGTACATGCTGGGACCGTCCCTGCTGGTGGTTCCGGTGGTTGGTCCCGGCGGACGCGTGCGATTCTACCTGCCAGCCGGGAAATGGTACGACATCTGGAACCAGACCTGGCTCGAAGGCCCTGGCATGTTTGAACGGACGGTGCCGCTGGACCACATTCCTGTCTTTGGTCGGGAAGGGACGGTCTTGCCGCTGGGTCCGGTCGCCCAGCATACCGGCGAGCTCAAGCCTGACCTGGATCTTGAAGAAATCTGGGAATTTGGTCCACCCGTGATCGGAATCGGATTGCCCGGGCTGGATCTGGTGGTCAACTCCAAAGGGGCGCTGAAGCCCATGCCAACGGGAGTCCGATTGATTCGGAAGTAATCATCATACTTAAAGGAGTTTGCAATGAAGTTCTTTTTAGATAGTGCCCATGTCAGCGAGATCGAATATGCCCTCAAAATGTGGAATCTGGATGGCGTGACCACCAATCCGCGCCATGTGCAGAGTTCGGGCAAGCCGTTCATGTCCGTCATCCGCGAAATAGGCAAACTGATGGCAGGGACAGACAAGCCGGTGTCCGTGGAGGTTAACCCGCACCACACGGATTACGAAAAAATGGTCGCCGAGGGCGAGAAATTGGCTGCCATCAGCCCCAATTTTGTCGTCAAACTGCCCGCCACCGAAGCAGGTTTCAAAGCGGTCGCCGTCCTGAAGGACAAGGGTATCCGTACAAACCTGACGCTGGTCTTCTCGACCTCGCAGGCCTTGCAGGCCATGCGCATGGGCGCATACTTCGTCTCGCCCTTCATCGGCTGGAAGGAATCGAATGGCGAGGAGATCACGAGCTTTATCGAAGAGATTGTGACCGTACGCGAAAATTATGGGTTCAGCACGGAGATCATCGTGGCGGCTGTGCGTAACGGACGCCAGATTGTCGACTCGGCCCTCTCCGGCGCGGATATCGTCACCGCCGGCCTGGCGGTGTTCAAGGAAGCCTTCGATCACCCTTATACGGCGCTGGGATTGCAGCGTTTCCAGGAATTCTGGGACCAGACTCCTTACGAGTAGTCATTGCCCCTTATCTTAATCATCATTTTCAATTAGGAGATAATATGAAAAAAGGAATTCTATTGCACGAAGCGACGGACGATGTCGGGGTCGCGGTCATGGATCTGAAAGCCGGCGAGGAAATTGGGGTGGCGACGCTTGAGGGCAAGGATGTCAAGCAGATCAAGCTGGTCAGCGATGTTCCGCTGGGCCACAAGGTCGCCATGAGCGACCTGGCACAGGACAAGCACGTCATCGAGTATGGGCGTGAAATCGGTTATGCGTCCGTCAAAATCGCCGCGGGCGAACATGTTCATATTCACAACATTAAAAGCCTGCGCTGGGCTGCCAGCAAATCCCAGGTTCTTTCGAAGTAGGAGACATCATGGCCACTTATAAAGATATTCCCCTGACCGGTTACCGCCGCGACAATGGACGCGTGGGCATTCGTAATCATGTGCTCATTCTCTCCGTGGATGACATTTCCAATGCCGCCGTCGAAGGCGTGGCGAATCTGATCCGCGGGACGACCGCCTTGCCGCATCCCTACGGGCGATTGCAGTTTGGCGCCGACCTCGACCTGACCTTCAACACCCTGATCGGCACCGGAAAGAATCCCAATGTCGCCGCCGTGGTGGTGATCGGCATCGAGCCCAAATGGACGGACTACATTGTCAAAGGGATTGCCGTCACCGGCAAACCCGTAGCCGGATTCAGCATCGAACGTTACGGCGACTTGAAGACCATCGAGATGGCCTCGCGCAAAGCCAAGGAGTTTGTCCAGTACGCGACGGAACTTCCGCGTGTGCCGGTCACGTGGGAGGAGATCTGGGTCTCGACCAAGTGCGGTGAATCCGACACCACCAGCGGACTGGCCTCCAACCCGACGGTGGGGCGGGTTTTCGAGCGGCTGGAAAAGAACGGCAACACGCTAATCTTCGGCGAGACCACCGAGGTGACCGGCGCGGAGGACAAGATCATGGAACAGTGTGCCACGCCGGAGATTGCCGCGCAGTTCAAGGCCGCCTTCGACAATTACCAGGAACTGGTCGAATCGCAGGGGGTCAGTCTGCTCGGCACCCAACCCACTGAAGGCAATATCCGCGGCGGTCTTTCGACCATTGAAGAAAAGGCGCTGGGCAATGTCGAGAAAATGGGACGCTGCAAGGTTGTTTCGTTCCTCGAACCGGCGGAGGAGCCGAAAGGCCCCGGCCTGCACTTCATGGATTCCTCCAGCGCCGCGGCGGAAATGGTGACGCTGTGCTGCGCGGCCGGTGCCGTGGCGCACCTGTTCACCACCGGGCAGGGCAACATCATCGGCAACAAGATCGAGCCGGTCATCAAGCTTTCCGCCAATCCGCTGACGGTCGAGACCATGTCCGAACACATCGATGTGGATATTTCGGGTCTGCTGCGTTTCGAATACAACCTGGACGGCGCCGCCGATCGAACGCTGGAGGTGCTTGCTCATACGGTCAACGGCCGCCTGACGAATGCCGAGACGCTGCACCACGATGAATTTGTGATCACGAAGCTCTATCGCAGCGCTTAGCCTGGAGTTCCTGAAACGCAAAGCGTAATGCGGTCGATTCTGTCTTGCGCTTTGCGTTTCTTTTTCTGTTGGCGGGGAAATCTTTAAGGCATCTTAATGGCTTTAACTTCGCAAAAATTTTCGATTGAAATAAAACAAGCCTGGGTGGGATTGCATCTGGTGCTGGGCGTTGCCATTGCCGCCCGGTTCATCCACGGGCTGATTCCCGACCCCACGCTGAGTAAATCCATCAGTGAAATTCTTGTGGCTGTCGTGCTGGGCCTCTACCTGCGCAACGCTGTCGGGCTTGGCGACCGCGTCCAGGCGGGAATCAAATTTTCCATCAACCGCATTCTGCGCTTTGGCATCATCCTTCTGGGATTGCGCCTGAGCCTGCAGGATGTGATCGCCACCGGCCTGACTTCGCTGCTGCTGGTCATGGCGTGCATCTCGATTGCGTTGGCGCTGGCCTATTTTGCCGGCCGGTTGTTCAAAATTCCGGCCCGCTTGGCAGCGTTGATCGGCGTGGGTACGGCCATCTGCGGCAATTCCGCCATCGTGGCCACCGCGCCGGTGCTGGATGCCAATGAGGAAGAGGTGAGTTTTGCCGTGGCGACCATCACGCTCTTCGGGCTGCTGGCGGTCCTCGTTTATCCTTTTGTGGGTCATCTGGCCGGGCTGACCGACCGGGCGTTTGGGTTATGGGCTGGCACTGCAGTGAACGATACGTCACAGGTGGTGGCGGTCGGATCGATCTTCAGCGAGGCCGCTCTTAATGTGGCTACGGTGGTCAAGCTGACCCGCAACACCCTGATGGCTCCGTTGATTGTGCTTTTTGGCGTGGTATATGCGCGCGGGGTCAA
The DNA here is from genome assembly GCA_963774975.1 of uncultured Chloroflexia bacterium. Lineage (GTDB taxonomy): Bacteria > Chloroflexota > Anaerolineae > Anaerolineales > Villigracilaceae > JBGPQJ01. Next base: position 237,518 of record CAVZGY010000013.1, on the reverse strand, counting down.
TCGGGATATGAGCGATGATGCCGCGCAGGCTTCACGTTTTGATTGGCGCAAGATGATTCCCGGTTTTGTGATCGGTTTTTTACTCATGTCACTGGTTCGCACAGCGGGGATTGCCCTTCTGGTTATGCCGCAAAGCGTTTCTGAACCGGGAGATTTGATGGCTGCAGCTTCATTCTTGAAAATCTGCGAGGAGATTTCGAAATTTGCCATCCTGATGGCCCTGGCTGGCGTGGGATTGAACACGGACATTGCGAGCCTGCGCAGGATCGGGTTGAAACCTCTGCTGGTCGGCACCTGCGTGGCGGTCGTTCTGGCTCTGGTCAGCCTGGGATTGATCCTGTATACCCCGTTGGGAATTTAAGCGATGGAAATCCGCGTCCCGTACGGCCGCTCCTTTCTAACCGCCAGTGTCCCTGACCGCATTGGCGTAGATATCATCGAACCGCCGGAGGTCCCGGCAGCGGCTGACCCGTCGGATGTCGTTCGTGCGGCGCTCGAGAACCTGCTGGGGAATCTGAATTGGACTGATTTTGCAAGGGCACGTTCGGTGGCGGTTGCCATTAACGACAAGACGCGTCCCGTTCCGCATCACCTTCTCCTGCCGCCGCTGTTGGAGAGGTTGACCTCCATTGGCGTTCCCGACTCGGCGATTACCTTTTATGTGGCAGTTGGCACCCACCCGCCGATGACACCCGAGGAGTTTTCCTCCATCCTGCCCGATGAAATCCTGAAGCGTTATCGCGTGATCTCTCATAATGGGGAAGATGATGAACTGTTGGTGAATCTGGGTGAGACTTCGCGAGGTACGCCGGTCTGGTCGAACAAGGCTTATATTGAATCCGACTTTAAAATCGTTGTGGGCAACATCGAGCCGCACCAGTTCGTCGGCTTCTCGGGAGGCGTTAAAAGCGCGGCAATCGGGCTTGCGGGGGTAAAAACCATCAACCACAATCACACCCTGATGGCGCATCCCATGTCAAAGCTGGGAGAGTATGAGGCCAATCCGGCGCGGCAGGATGTGGAAGAGATCGGCAAGGCGTTTAACATCCACCTGGCGCTCAACGCCATTTTGAACCAGGGCAGGCAGATTGTGCATGTGCTGGCTGGCGAGCCGCGTGCCGTCATGCAGGCCGGCGTTCCGCTTTCAAGGCAGGTCTGCCAGGTGAGTCTGCCCGCTGAGTATGGAGTGATCATCTCCTCGCCGGGCGGGTACCCCAAGGATATCAACCTCTACCAGGCCCAGAAGGGGCTGGCTCATGCGGCGCTGGTCACCCGCGCGGGCGGGACCGTCATCCTGGCGGCGGCCTGCCCTGAAGGCACCGGCAGCCCTCATTACGAGGCGTGGATGCGGGGTAAGACTTCCTACACGGAGGTCATTACGCTTTTCAATGCGGAGGGATTCCGAATCGGCCCGCACAAGGCTTATCAAATCGCCCGCGACGCGTCCCGCGTGCGCCTGATGTTCTGCTCCGAAATGGACGAATCCCTTTCGCGCGCCCTGCTGCTTAATCCGGTCGGTAGCTTGCAATCCGCGCTGGACCAGGCGCTGGCCGATTTACAGCCCGGTGAGCGTATTGGCGTTCTACCGCATGCTTCCTCCACCATTCCCTACATCAAGAAATGATCCCTGACCTGCAACCTGCCCGCGAAGAATTTCAGGGAAAGCTATCCATCATACGTGCCTTGCTCGACAGGCACAACGCCGAGGGATTGTTGCTGCGGCGTGTAAGCAGTTTTGCCTGGGCGACCTGCGGTGCAGCCTCCTACGTCAACACGGCAACAACCGAAGGTGCAGCCTCTCTGCTGGTGACCCGCGAGCATTGTTTCCTCGCCACCAACAATATCGAAGCCCCCCGCCTGGAACAGGAAGATCATCTCGCCGTGCAGGGATGGGAATTTCGCGTTTCGCCGTGGACGAGTCCGATGGCGGAGCTAAATAAACTCACCGCCGAAATGATCCTCATTGCGGATGTTCCCTTTGGCGCGGCGAAGGATGTCAGTGCGGAAATGGCCAGGCTTCGGGCGAGCCTGACACCCACCGAAGGGGAGCGTCTCAGGCATCTGGGTAAATCATGTGCCGAAGCGATGGGTACCACCGCGCGGGCGATTCGTCCCGGCATGAGCGAGTACGAGATTGCCTCCTTGCTGGGGGGTGAAGCCCAGAAGTGCGGGATTCAACCGATTGTCAATTTGGTCGCCACGGACGAGCGGATTTATAATTTCCGTCACCCGCTGCCGACAGAAAAAAAACTGGAGAACTATGTCCTCCTGGTGCTGAGCGGACGCCAACGAGGGCTGGTCTGTTCCATCTCGCGCCTGGTTCACTTTGGACCCATCCCCGCCGATCGCCAGGACAGGATCCGGGCTGCGGCGCATGTCAATGCAGCCTTGATCGCCCATACCCGCCCCGGTCGCTTGCTGGATGAAATTGTCCGGCACGGGCAGCGCGAATATGCTGCCGCGGGCTTTCCTGACGAATGGCGCTTCCATCACCAGGGCGGGGCGGTGGGATATGAGCCGCGCGAGTTTTTGGGAATGCCCGGCTCTGAAGATGTCGTTGCTGCCGGGCAGGCCTATGCCTGGAATCCGACCATCGCTGGAGCAAAAATGGAAGATACGATCCTGGTGGGCGGGCAGGCAAATGAAATTCTGACCTCCATCCCCGGTTGGCCGTTCATTTCGGTTGAAGTGCCGGATGAAAGAATGACCATCCAATGTCCCCTGGCTCTGGAAATATCCTGAGCCGCGATTTCCTTTAATGATGTGATTTTCTGAAGCGTTTCCCCTATAATTTAAATAAAAAGGAGAATACCATGGCTGCTGAAACCAGAATCCGCACGTTGCATTGGTATGATTTTCTCTTAATCAATTCCAACTGGTTTGCCCTGACCCTGCGTTCACAGGTCCTGGCCGGTCTTATGGTCCCGCTCTTGGTGCAGGGTTTCGTCGGCGAGGCTCAAAAGGGAACCTACTTCGGCACCATCCGGCTGTGGGCCTTGATGACGGCGCTCCTGATGCAGGCGCTCTTCGGAATCCTGAGCGACCACTCCCGCCTCAAATGGGGACGACGCCGGCCATTTATCTTTTTGGGGACTCTCCTGGAAGTGGTCATCATCCTCAGCATGCTGTGGATCGCCACGCTGGAGGGGATGCGGGGCTACGCGATTCTCTTTGCCGCCTACCTGCTCTCGATGGTCTCGACCAACATGTCCCAGGCGGCGACCCAGGGTCTGATCCCCGACATCGTCCCGCCGGGTGAGCGCGGCATCGCATCGGGCGTCAAGATGCTGCTGGAGGTACCCCTGCCGCTGGTCCTGGTCGGCCTGGTCATTGCCCCGATGATCGGCGCGGGGAACACGACCACTGCCATCGTCGTGACCTGTGCGGTGATGCTGGTCTGCATGGGGCTGACCATGTTGGTGCGTGAAAAACGCAACGAGGCGTCCGTCGAGCCGTTGAGCTGGAAACCGTTCATCAGCCTGCTGCTCATGACCGGTATGTTCACGGCAATCATCCTGGGGCTGGGTCAGATCGTCAAAGTGATCGTACCAGGGCTGGAGGGAGCCTCGCGATTTACCTTTGGGCTGATCGGCGTGGTCGCGATGACGCTGGCGGTGGTGGGAGGCATCTTTGCCAGCCTGGCTGTCCATCTGGACAGCGAAGTGCGCAAGAACACGCCTTTTTTCTGGCTGATCATTTCCCGCCTGGCGGCTCTGGTGGCGATCAATAATATTGCCGTCTTCCTTTTGTACTTCGTGCAGGAAAAGTTCAACCTGCCGGGGAATGAGGCTGCCAGCCTGGCCGGTTCGTTGCCGATGGTGCTGGGCGTGTTCATCCTTCTCTTTGGACTGGTGGCAGGCTGGCTCTCGGACCGGTTCGACCGCCGGCTGTTGACCGCCCTGAGCGGGGTGATCGGTGCTGTCGGCGTGACGGTGATCGTGTTCGGCACCACCGTCCCGGTCATGTACGTCGCCGCGGCGATCATCGGCCTGGCCTATGCCCTGTTCAACGTCGCCTCGTGGGCGTTGGGCGCGGACATCATCCCCCGGGACCGTGCCGGTGAATTCTTCGGCATCCAGAACCTGGCGGGAGCCGGCGCGGGTGCCATCGGTGCTTACATCGGGGGCGTCATCGCCGACCAGTCAGGTTACGTGTTGATGATGGCCATGTTCGGCGTGATGTTCCTGCTTTCTGCCATTGCGGCCATGTTCATCCAAGTCAAAAAAGGATGATGTTTTCACCGCAAGGAGGCGCAATGCCCCGAATCGAAAAGAACAACGGAATGGTGAGCATCTTTGCAGGAGATGCGGAGGTCCTGCGCCACAGCGCCTCCAGCCCGCTGCTGGAGCTGGGGCAGGCGGATTTTCATTTTCGATCCACCGAGGGCGGCCTGCACCGCATTCATAACCCGGTCAGGAATTGGCTGGCGCTACGCGGCTGCGAGGTCCATGAGCAGGGGCTGCGTCTTTTTGAGGGAGAGATCTCAGTCGAGCTGAAATTCGAGTCAAAAGAGAATGCCTTCTCCTTTCTTCTAAAACCGCCGCAGGGATACAACTATGCCCGTGTGAATTTCCCTGCCCGGCGCGAGGAGGCGGTCTACGGCGGCGGGGTGCAGTTCAGCCATCTCAACCTGCGCGGGCGCAGGTTCCCGATCTGGACAAGTGAAATGGGACTCGGCCGGCACCCGCTGCGCCTGTACACCTGGCTGGCAAACCTCATTGCCGATGCGGGCGGCGAGTATTGGAATGCCTATTTCCCGCAGCCCTCGTTCCTCTCAACGCGCGGATATGGCTGCCTGCTGGACACCGGCGGTTACAGCCTGATGGATTTCTCGCAAGCGGGCTGCCACAGGATTGAAATCCTGGGTGGAGCCTGCCTGCATATCTTTTCAGGCAGGGACCTGAGGGAGCTTGTCGGCAGGCTTTCCACTCGAACCGGCATCATGCCTGAGCCGCCGCGCTGGGTCTTCGAAGGAGGCCTGCTCGGCATCCAGGGCGGACTGCCCTATGTCCGCGAGACGGTGGACCGGGTGCTGGCGGCCGGTGCGAAAATCACCGGCATCTGGACTCAGGATTGGGCGGGAGTGCGCATCTTCTGGCAGGGTAAGCGCCTGTTCTGGAACTGGGCCGTCAACGACGAACTCTATCCGAATCTCAAGGAGGAGATTAAGCGCCGCAGCGAGCAGGGCATACGCTGGCTGACCTATCTCAATCCTTACTTCAATGCCGAAAGCGACTATTTCAAGATCGCCAAGGACAATGGCTATTTGGTTAAATGACAACCGCGGAGAGGTGCTGGTCACCCCGGTGGCGGGATTCCAGATTGGCTGTGTGGACCTGACCAATCCTTCCGCCTGTCATTGGTTCAAGGATGTCATCATCCGGCAGAACACGCTTGACCTGGGCGTCCGCGGCTGGATGGCCGACTATGCCGAGGACGTGACCGAACAGATGCGTTTCTTCGACGGGCGGTCCGGCTCGGACCTGCACAACCTTTACCCGCTTCTCTGGGCGCAGCTCAACCGTGAGGCGGTCGAGGAGGCCGGTCTGCAGAACGAGGTGTTGATCTTCCATCGCTCCGGCACTACCGGCGCCACGCGCAGCATGAATATGAACTGGGGCGGCGACCAGGTGGTGTACTGGAATCCCAACGACGGGCTGCCGTCCGGGGTAACGGGCGGGTTGAGCGGCTGCCTGTCGGGTGTGCAGTACTATCATACCGACGCCGGAGGGTATTTCTCCTTTCGCTGGATCAAGCGCACAAAGGAGGCGCTCTTCCGTTGGAGCGAGGCCAACGCCTTCTCGCCGGTCCTGCGCACCCACGAGGGCAACCGCCCTTGGGCGGGCGCCCAGCCCTGGCAGGACGAGGAGACACTGCGGCACTTCGCAGCCATGACCCGCATGCATGCCGCACTGGCGCCTTATTTGATCCATATCTCCTCCGAAGCACAGAGGACCGGGGTCGGGATGATGCGTCCCTTCTGCCTGGCCAATCCTGGCGAAAAATGGCGGGGTAAAAAAGATGCCTATTACCTGGGAGACGACCTGCTGGTGTATCCGGTGATGCAGCCGCGAGCCAGGCGCATCCGCATCGAAATTCCCGAGGGGCAGTGGGTGGGTCTTTTTGATGGCAAACCGTATCATCCCGGGACGCATAGCATGGACTGCCCGATCGGGCAGCCGGCTGTCCTTTACCGGCGCGATACGCCTTTCGCGGATATCTTCAAGAAAATTGGCGAAGTTGGGGTGAAGGCTCAATTCTAATCCAGCGACCCAAATCAGGCATTTTACGTTTTTGGGTGCATTCCACCTGTGGCATTGAAAATTGCCTCTTGACAAACGTCCATATTAGACTATAATCTAATTAGATAATCATCTAAGATAGACATATGACTAACACAGGGAGACACCTAAAATCTCCCCTGGCGACTCGGAAAGGAGGTCCCAGATGTTCAACCAGATCGAACACTGCCACATTACCATCGAAATGCGGGACTTCCGCCCCAACCCGGAGGTTTGTCAAAAGATGAACACCAAATCCGAACTCACCCCGGAAGAACGACTGCTGCTGACCCGTCAGACCGGGCAACTGCTTGTGGCCCTAGGCGGACTGCTCGCCAGCCCGTCCATCGGCAACGAGCACATTTCCGGCCGCACAAGCCAAAGCCTGATGGGAATCGGCCGCAAGCTGCTCTCAGCCGGCAAATGTACCTGCTAGACGGAGAAACAAATGCCAAAGAAGCCCGCACCGACCTCCTCCACCCCGACCCTTTCGTGGGATTACGGCACCGCCTACGAACTCTTCATCAGCCTGCATGCCCTGCACCTGCCTGACCACTACGGCTTGCGCGCGGCCTGGGCAGCCGGAATCCGCTCCCGGATTCCGGCTGCGGAGCGCAAATTCCTGGAGGAGGTGATTCCCTTCTTCGGGATGCCGCTCGGCTGGGTGTACCAACTGCCAGCGCCGAAGGATGCCTTGAGCGTCCTGTACGCTCTGAGGCAGATCCCGCCCGAAAAACGATTGTTTACCGTGGTCGATGTCGAGAACTGGAAAGAGGACGAATTTAAACCCATCTTTCGCGGCATCTTCGAGCGCGGCGCGTGGACTCAGGACGACTTTGCCCGGCTCAAGTCTTTACTCAAAGAGAAAAAGGATTTCAACGAAAAGGCGTTGACCCATTTTCTGGATTGGTGGGTTCGCCCGGCTGAATCCGGCGAGATGCTGTTGCAATCCCTGCAAGCCTATCAACAGGTCTTCTTCGAGGAGGAGGAAAAACGGGTCGCCCCCGTGCTAAAGGCAGGGCTCGAGCGCGCCCGGGATTTGTCACGGAAGATGAGCCTGCCGGAGTTGATGGTCGAGTTGTCGCAAGGCGTCCGCTTTGACGAGGTGGTCGAAAAAGAACTGGTCATCGTGCCTGCCTATTGGACCACTCCCCTGGTGGTGTATGAGCCAATGAGCGACGGACGCATGCTGTTCATGTTCGGTGCACGCCCGGCGAACATGTCCGCCACCCCGGGTGAGCTGGTTCCCGACGGGCTGCTGCGCGGCTTGAAAGCCCTGGCCGACTCCACGCGACTGAAGATCCTCTATTACCTGAGCCGGGAGGAACTAACCCCATCTGAACTTTCCCGCCGGCTGCATCTGCGCGCCCCCACTGTGACGCATCACCTAAGCGAGCTGCGCCTGGCCGGCCTGGTTAACCTGACCGTCCGCGGGCAGGAGAAATTCTATTCCGCCCGCCGGGAAGCCCTGCGCGCCGCCTGCACGAACCTTGACCAATTCCTGGATAGCTAGAAGCTCCGGACTTTTAAATTCCCCGGTGCGTGCCCCCTCGCCCGATCCTGCGGTTCGACTTTAAGTAAATAGAAGAGTGTGGATCACGAACCCGTCTCGCAGAACTTGCAGCCGCGGCGTTCGGCTTCCACGATGGCTTCGTCGCTGGCCCAGAAGAAATTCTCCTCGCCGATGTGATCGACCAATCCGCCGCGCTTCATCATGGTCATGGCGTTCTCATGGACGCCGGAGAACATCAACGCGCCGCCCTGCGCATGGAGTTTTTCATGCAGGCTGTGAATGGCCTCCAGCCCGGACATGTCGATCAGCGGCACCCCGCGCATGGACAGGATCAACGCGTGGGTGTCCTTCAGGTTGGCGAACGCTTCATTGAAGTGGCCGGTGGCCGCGAAGAACAACGGTCCGGTCAGAAAGGCCACACGCACATGCCGGCAGTTGCCCGCCGTCTCGATTCCCTTCTGGCGCAGCTTTTCCGGGTCCACTTCGGACACCGTCACCTCCAGCGTGGAAATATTGCTCAGGAACACCACTCCTGACAGGAACGCCCCGATCAGGATGGCCTGGGTCAGGTCCAGGGTGATGGTGGCCAGCAGGGTGATCGAAAAAGTGATCATGGCGGTCTTGAAGCGCCGGCTGAACATGAACTGGATCCCCGCCCATTCATTCATCCGCCATGCAGTGACCATCAGCACGCCTGCCAGCCCCGCCAGCGGGACACGCGCCATCAACGGCGCGAGCACAAACATGGAGAGCAGGAGCCCGGCGGCATGGATGAAGCTGACGATGCGGGTCTGCCCGCCGGATTTGATTCCCACACTTGCGCGGGCAATGGCTGCCGTCGCCGGGACGCCTCCGAAAAAGGGGATGACGATGTTCCCCACACCCTGGGCGATCAGCTCCTGATTGGCTTGCAGGCGGATGCCGGTCATCTTTGAACCGACCGTCCCGCACAGCAGGCTTTCGATCGCGCCCAGGGCGGTGATGGTCAGCGCCGGCGCCAGGAAATTACTGAACTGATTCCAGGGGATGACGGCCGGGTTGAACCGCTCCTCCAAAATCAATGTGCGCGGAATTTCACCGATCATGGCGACCGGCCATTGGAAAATATAGTTGAGAAGCGTCGCCAGGATGAGGCCGAGAAGCGAGCCCGGAAACCTGGCATTCCATTGTTTCGGCCAGAAGACCATGGTGAGGATGACAACCATCCCGAGGGTCATGGTGTGCCAGTCGGGGGTAAATCCGCCTTTGAAATAGCCAAGAAATTTTTCGGCGGCAGATTCTGCGGCCGCCGTGTCCACCCCGAGAAAGTTGTCAATCTGGCCGATAAAGATGATGAGTGCGATACCTGAGGTGAAACCGGTGATTACCGGAGAGGGGATGAAGGCGATAAATCGTCCCAGGCGCAGGAGTCCGATCAGGGTCAATAAAAGGCCGGCCATTACCCCTGCCACCCAAATTCCGGTTAAACCGTATTGCTGCACGAGCAGGATCAGCACTGCGCTCATCGCTCCGGTGGGACCGGAGATCTGGTAAGGCGCGCCGGCCAGTGCGCCCATCAGAATACCGGCGATGATCGCGGTCACCAACCCGGCCGCAGCCGTGGACCCGGAGGCCACGCCAAATGCCAGCGCCAGAGGCAGCGCCACCGCGGCGACGGTCAGCCCGGCAAGCGCATCCTGCTGAAATTTTGCGAGGTTATACCCGCGAAATTCATCGCGGTAAAGTTGCGCCAGATTTCGTCTTGGCATGTTCTTATCTCCATATTACAAAGCAATAAATAACAAAGGCTCGTGCTCCCCCGTGCGTCCTTTGTGTAAAACGAGTTGGATTTTACTACGATTTGACTGGTTGGCTTTGTTGAGCCAGATGATAGTTTTGTAGGGTGTGGCTTGGTGGATTGATGCAAGGATATTGAGACTTGTCCCGTTTTTTTTAAGGCCTATGCATCGACGTCCGCCGTATAATGGATTAATCACAGGCAAACAACAATGACTTCGTCCTTATTACAATGAAACTTCTGGAGGAATCATGACGGACATGGAGCATGCAGTGATCGTACATTTTTCGTATGGCTCTACGGACCTTTCCCGGCTGTTCGCCCTTGAGGACAAATTAATCGAAGCCATTGAAATGGCCGATGCAGGGGAATTTGACGGGAACGAGGTGGCGGCTGATGGGAGCGATGGATATCTGTATATGTACGGCCCGGATGCGGACAGATTATTTGAGACCGTTAAACCCATCCTGGAGTCCACCGACTTTGCGAGAGGCGCGACGGTAAAGCTGCGTTATGGCCCGCCGGAGGACGGAATCCGCGAAGTGGATGTTGTGATTGGCGGCTGACATCTCGTCTTGCGTTGGTCGCTCATCGACACAATGGAATAGAAGGCTGAAATTGACCACTCGCATTTCTGATTCGGAGACCGCCGATCCTGCCTTTAAGAGCCTCAACAAACCTGGCGGTATTGCCGCATTTATCGTGACCGCGTTGACATCGGGCGAGGCGGCACAGAGCTGGCAGAAAGTGGCATCGCGTTAGCCGGATTGCCTGCTGTAGAATAAATTATTGGAATCTGTTTTTCCAGCAAGAAGGAAGCAAGGGAGGGTAATATGAGCACATTTCAATGTCCTTCGTGCGGCTCGTCGCTGTTGGAAGGCAGCGCCATGTGCAGCACGTGCAAGACCGGCATCGACTGGCAGGGAGGTCAACCCGTCGTCACTACCGCAGACCGTGCTTTCGGAAGAGTCTGGATCGTTATCCTGATCGCGCTGCTGGCTGCCGGGGCGGTTTTGGCTGCGACTTTGCTGGTGGTTACAAATTCATAGCTGATCGCGGAACCTGAGGTCGTCCATAGCCCTACCCCTGGCAGGGAGGCTGGGGATGGGTCGCCCTCGCCCGTGCGGTATACTTGCAAATAAGACAGTATTAGGCGTATTATCAAATAAAACAGTCTTCACTTTGGTTTCTGGTTTATTATGAAACAAGATGCCCATGTCGTTATCGTCGGCGCCGGGTTCGGCGGATTGGAAGCCGCGCAGCGTCTATCCAAAGACTCCTGTCCGGATCACCCTGATTGACAAACACAATTACCACTTATTCCAGCCCCTTTTATATCAGGTGGCGATCGCCGGCCTTGTCCCCTCCCAAATTGCCTACCCGCTGCGGACCATCTTTCGCCGCCAGTCCAACCTGGAATTCCGCCTGGGCGAGGTGACGCAGGTCGATTTCAAGGAAAAGTTCGTCAAGCTGGACGGCTCCGTCGTCGCCTACGACACCCTGATCCTGGCGGCGGGCGGGCGGACGGATTTCTTCGGTATGGATTCCCTCAGGCAGCACAGTTTTCAGGTGAAGGACATTGAATCGGCAGTCAAAACCCGTAATCATCTGTTGAGCCTGTTCGAGCTGGCCAGCCGCGAAGCGGACACCGGCAGGCGGCGCACACTGCTGACTTTCGTCATCGTGGGCGGCGGTCCGACCGGCGTTGAAACAGCGGGAGCCCTCGCTGAGCTGATCAACCTGGTGATGGTGAAGGATTACCCGCAGTTGGATCTGGCCGACGCGCGCGTGATGCTGCTCGAGGCCGCCGGCTACCTGATGGGCAGCTTCCCGGATAAACTGCGCAAGACCACCGTCGACCTTCTGCGCAGGAAGAACGTGGAGGTTTTGCTGAACACGAAGGTGGTGGATTTCGACGGGGAAAAGGTCACGCTAGGGGACGGCAACTCCATCGAAACACGGACCCTGATCTGGACGGCGGGCGTACGCGCCGGTGAATTGGCCGAATCGCTTGAATCAGAAAAAGGGAGGGGCGGGCGGATAGTCATCAAACCGACCCTGCAGCACCTCAACCACCCCGAGGTTTATGTCATCGGCGATGCAGCCTACCTGGAAGATGAAAATGGACAGCCCCTGCCGTTGCTGGCTACGGTCGCGCAGCAGCAGGCGCGGCATGCAGTCCGGAATATTCGCTGCGGATTGGACAATCGCCATCTCGAGCCGTTCACATATAAGGATCCCGGCCTGCTGGCGACCATCGGGCGCAATGCGGCGGTGGCACGTTTATGGGGCATTTCGTTCAGCGGATTCTTAGCCTGGCTGATCTGGGTCGCGCTGCACATCTACCGCCTGGTCGGATTCCGCAACCGGCTGGTGGTGATACTCAACTGGGCCTGGGACTACTTCTTCTACGAAAGCCAGGTACGCCTGATAACGAAAGAGTAAGCTGAACACAGCAGCCTGCCCGGCGCGGATGATTTTTCGCAGTCAGCAGACTCGTTGAACAAAGGAGGAACTTAGAGATGAAGCGTGCCGCCAATTGGCAATTCCTGCTCGCTGCATTTTACACGGGGACCGCCTCCGTTTTTCTCGGCGCGGTTCTGCTGGATATTGTGTATTTCAATGCTGCTTCGAGTGCCCTCGCGCCGGCAGAAACGATCATGCTGTTCTCGGAAGCCGCCGATTTCCTGCTGCTCATTCTTGCGTTGACGCTGCTCGCCGGAATGGTTGTCGTCGGCGCTGCATGGAAGGTGACTCCTGCCCGGAATTTATTCATCGCCAGCCTTTTACTGGTCATCGCCGAGTTCCTGGTGCCCATGCTGCTCTTCGCCATCATCGAGATGGCGCGCGCCAGCTTGGGATTCAATGTGGGCTCATGGGTCAGGCTGGCCCTGAGCGCGCTGCCGCCAATCCTTGCGTTCCTCGGGTTGTGGAAGCTTAATTCTTAGAGCCTCCTCCCAACCTTCGACTGAAACCTGCCTGCAGCCACCCTCGTAAATGGAATTAAAAGGCGATGCTCCATGGACAAATTAACCAAAACCAAAGTTGCAGGAATCCCTGAGGGCTTCAAAGAGCTCCAGTTCGCGACGGGTGAAGTCAGCCTCAACTATGTCGTCGGCCCGGATAACGGTCTCCCCCTGTTGCTGATCCCCGGCCAAATGGAGTCCTGGCAGGGGTACAAATGCGTCATGCCGGAACTGTCGAAAAGATTCCATGTGTTCGTCCCCGATCTCAGGGGGCATGGAAAATCCACAAGGACTCCGGGGCGCTATTCCTATAACATCTGCGGGGATGACCTGAAGGCTTTCATCCGGGAAGTGATCCAAAAACCGACGCTTGTGGCCGGCCTTTCTTCCGGAGGCGTTCTGGTGATATGGCTGGCGGCCAATGTGCCTGATTATGTCCTGGCCGTCATCAGCGAAGACCCGCCCCTCTTCTCGTCCGTCTGGCCTCGGATTCGGGACGAGAAGTTTATGGCCCACAACTTTCAGGTGGCCCTCGATACCCTTGGAGGGGAGGAAGAACGCGACCCTGCGAAGTATCTGGCACAGGTGGGGGCTCCCGTCGAGGGAAAATCGGAACTTTTGAAGATCCCCTCCTTCATCGTAAAAATCATCAGTTTGCTGTTTCGGGCGAACCGGGCTTTGCGTCCCAACAGCCCTTACGATGCCCCTTTCCTGCCGTTCAATATTAGAGCGGGCTGCATGTTCCTGACCGAATACGACACCGACTTCTCCCGCGCCACGATCGATGGCAACCTGAGCAGGGACTTTGACCCCGACGAGACGTTGAAACAGGTCAAATGTCCGGTGCTCCTGCTGTGGGCCCATGCGACCCGGCATGAGACCTGGGGGATCATCGGCGCGCTGGATGAAAATGACCTGCAGCGTATGATTGCGCTCGTCGACGATTTTCGATATGTCGAGATACCCGGCGCGCACGAGATGCACATGGTGCACCCGCGCAGGTACAATGATGAATTGGTTAAGTTCGTGGACGAACTGCAGGCAATGAATAAGTTGCCTGACCAGAAATCATAAGCATACCCGGTGAGCAGATAACTATCCTCGCCTGGCACAGATCTTGACCCCCTCCGTCCGGCCCCACCCGTCTGCCCCATAATGGATTCATCACAGACCGCGCTTGATAGCCTGGCGTGGTCCGTGTTCATTTCATTAAGACACTGAGACTGTTGTTATAATGGCTTGTGATTCTGTTCGCAAGGAGTGTAAATGATCCCCAATCAATGGTATGCAATTCTGGAGTCGGACGAAGTTAAAAAAGGCAAGCCCATCGGAGTCACACGCATGGGAGAAAAGATGGTCGCATGGCGCGACACCCGAGGCGCTGTCACCATCATGTCCGACAAGTGCCCCCATCGAGGGGTACAGCTCAGCGTCGGCGTGCTGAAGGGTGATTGCATCCAGTGCCCGTTTCATGGATTCGAGTTTGATACGCGCGGTGCTTGCACCCTGATCCCTGCCAACGGCAGGAATGCCGAACCACCTCAAGCCATAAAAGTCCGCACATATCCCACCCGAGAGGCGCACGGGTTTATCTATATCTGGTGGGGTGAGCCGCGCGATTCCTACCCGGAATTGCCCTTCTTTGATAGCATCGGCGAGGACATGGTCTACGGCAGCCTGCACGATCACTGGGCCACGCATTACTCACGCGCGATCGAAAACCAGCTGGATACGGTTCATGTCCCCTTTGTCCATTACAACACCATCGGGCGCGGCAACAAAACCGTGGTGAATGGCCCTTTGTGTCAGGCCGAAGTCCGCCACCCCGGGGATAACCTGTTGGATCTCTGGGTCTTTAACGAAATGGACAGCGGCCAAACGCCTCTCAAGGCTTCTCAGATACCCAAGCCGGATCGTCACCCGTCCCTCCAGTTCTGCTTCCCAAACATCTGGCACAATTGGATCAGCGACGATGTGCGCGTGATGATCGCCTTCGCGCCCATCGACGACAGCAATACGCTCATGTATTTGCGCTTCTATCACAAGACGCGCACTCCCATTATCAGGAATGTCGTTAACTTCTTTGGCAGCCTGAGCAATATGTATATCGAGCGGCAGGACAGGCGAGTGGTCATCACCCAGCAGCCCAAGCGCTCCGACCTGAATATCGGTGAGAAATTGATCCCGGGCGATGGACCGGTCATCACCTATCGCAAGATCCGCCGGGTGCTGATCGAACAGGCGGAGAGTGAAAAAGCATCGCTGACGCCGTGACAGATGTTTTGCTGATTTCACATCTATTCGGATTTGGGGGAGGTGCCCACACTTGCACCTGCGCTGCAAGTGCAGGTGACGGACGGAGGGGGTCGAACTCGCTGTTTATTGATATAAGCAGCTTTGGATAAGGAAAAACAAGGAGATAATCATGTCGTTTCAAGCATACCTGGACAACATTGAGGAGAAAACAGGCAAGGCGCCAAAAGAGTTTGTCGCAGAAGCTAAAAAGAAGAACCTGACAGAATACAAGGATATCATTGCCTGGTTGAAGAATGATTACGGGTTAGGTACTGGGCACGCGAGAGCATTAGCCCATGTTATCCGTAATGGTGCTGGATTTGAAGTGAAGCAAACAAAGGGACCACATCGTGACGCTTCGGGGACATTAAACCTTGAAGGGAAGTCGCAAAAAAGCAAGAAGATCAAAAAGAAATAACAGAAAGTCTTTACAAAAACAGAAACCATGTTGTGAATTGCCGAACCCCCGAAATGACTGTGGAATCGGCTAAGGTATGGTTCCCTCGTGAAACGCAGACTGAGATTTATGGCAAAGACTCGGCAGGGTCAAAGATCTAAGCTTGGCAAGGCGGTTGGATTTATACAAAGAAATGAAAGCTAAACGTAAGTTACTGACAGAACAACAGTTTGGGGTTCTTTCCAAAGTTCAGGGTTGGAAAGTGTTTGAAATACCGAGAGAGCAATGGGGTTCTATCCCGGGTCTGTCGCGTCTAGAAGACACGATAGCAATTATGGGTAGCGCAAACATTTATGATCGAAAATTATTGAATCAAATTCAATCTGTCGCAGGATTCGATCAACTGGTCCACGAAACCAATCCCCATAACGGTGAGC
This sequence comes from uncultured Chloroflexia bacterium, assembly GCA_963774975.1. Classification (GTDB taxonomy): domain Bacteria; phylum Chloroflexota; class Anaerolineae; order Anaerolineales; family Villigracilaceae; genus JBGPQJ01. The sequence continues at coordinate 221,852 of CAVZGY010000013.1, read as the reverse complement.
CAGAAGGAAATGCTTACCATTACGTGGTTCAGCAAATTTCGAATCCCAATTATCCTTTTATACTTCATGGTCCTTACCGTACTGATGCGAATATAAACCATTGGTTTCAAGCTGATGACCTTGATGAATACTTAAAAGACAACAAGAGTTAATAACAATAATGTGGATAAAACCTCCCCTTTTGTTTGTAATTGGTGCATTTATTTTTGCAGCTTATTTTTGCTATATCTCGTACAAAGTATGGTTTCGACCTAAGCAGACAACAAAAAGTGCTCGTAAGCGGATTAATGAACTTCCTCGATGGTATCCTTTGCGCGGTTTTTATCTCGCCTGGTTAGATTACGACGAGAAGGGATGGATTACCATGAACAAAGTTATGTCAATTGTTATGGGAATTTTTGTAATTGCTTTTTTGTCTTTGGTTATGACAGCCTGGATATTGGGCGAATAACCAAATTCCTATCTCTTTTTCCCCTCTGCTCTCTCCACAATCTTCCTCAACTTAACTTTCACATCTTCCGGCAGCGGCTCGGGCTGGTGCTCAGCCAGCAGCTTCTCCACGCGTGCCGAGGCGCGCTCGAGCAGAGTCTGTCCACCTTTCTTCTCCCAATCGGTGTAACTCCCGCGCTCGAACAGGCCAGGGTACCAGGTCTCCCTGAAGTGCTTCTGCGTGTGTTTGGTATTGAGATACATGCCGCCCGGCCCCACCCGCTCGATCTCGTCCAACGCCAGCGTCAGGTCCGAGACTTCGATCTCACGGAAGAATCCCTTCACCCAGGCCACCATCTGTTCGCAGATGGCCAGCTGCGCAAACGAGTAGGTCAGCCCCGATTCGAGATAGCCCAGGTCGTGGATGAGGTTCCCGCCCATGAAGACGTCCGCCAGCAGGGTGAGAGCGGCCTCGGCGGCGGCCTGCTGGTCGACCACCTTGGAGTCCGTCGCGCCGGCCAGTGAGAGCGTCGGCAGCCCGTAGCGCTGCGAGACCGAGCGGATGAATCCGCGCTCGGGGTAGGCATACGGCGAGACCATCGTGCGCATGTCCAGCGCCGCCGGGTCCATGGCGGACATGATGTACGGCGCGCCCTCCCGCTTCAACTGCGCTAGGACGAGTCCCAGCAGCGCCCCGGCGGTGTCCAGCGCGACCGCCCCCGCCTGCGTCATCGGGCTGGTGACGCCCGCGTTCGAGCCGGGGATGTACAGCGACGGCAGTCCCTTGCCCGAAAGATACAGCAGCTTGCGCAGGCTTTCCGCGTTGTGCACCGCCCCCGAGACGACGTTGATGTAGCAGGTCAGGATGGGTTTCTCGCGCAAGGCGTCCGCGCCGCCGACCACGGCCTCCGCCATCTCGACCGCGTTCACCAGTCCCTGCAACTCGTACGAGACGTACAGGATGGGCTTGACCGTGTTCGAGAGCATCGCTTCCATCTGGTACGTGTCGGCCAGAGTCGCGTCCACGTCGGAGGGCAGCACCATGGACATGACGAAGTCGATGTTGGGCAGGGCGTCGCACAACCGGCTGCCTTCGGCTACATCCTGCAGCACCGGCTTGCGGCGTTCATCTGTGCGGTGGTCGATGATCGTCAGGCAGTCCGAGCCGGGACCGAAGAAGCAGTTGTTCTTTTCCAGCGGCATGGAGGGTTCTCCGCGCCGGTTATGGAGCGTGACCTTTTTGGGCGCGCTGAGGAGCGCGCTCTCCACCATCCTGGCGGGGACGCGGACAATGTTCCCCTCGACCTGCGCGCCGCCTTTCTTCAGCAGGTCGAGCGCCTCCGGCAGGTCCACGCGCACGCCGATGCGCCCGAGGATCTCCAGGCAGGCGGCGTGGATCTTTTCGAACTGTTCATCAGAGAGCCGCGTGAGGTGCGCGCCGCCCATCGTGTCCAGGCTTTTCCAGGTCATTTGTTTTTTCCTTACTCGTTGAGAATCCGCGCGTCGTCTTCCGCCCAGTGGACCTTCACCTGCTCACCCCGCGCATACTCGCGCCAGTCCGCGCCGGAGCCGTTCTGGATGCGCGCCACCACGGGCTGCCCATCCTTCAGCGACAGCACGTAGCGCGTGTCGGTGCCGATGTAGACGATCTCCTGCACCACAGCGGACAAACTCTCGGCGGGCGCGCTCTCCGGCGTGGAGAGTTTCACCTTCTCCGGGCGGACGGTGACGACCGCGCCTCCCTGTGTGGCATCCAACGCCCGGGCTTTTTCGCCCTCCAGCGACACCTCGGCGAAGTCTCCCTGCTTCGAGAGGACGGTCACGTTGATGAAGTTGCTCTCGCCGATGAAGTCCGCCACGAAACGGTTGCCGGGGCGCTTGTAGAGCGTCGCCGGGTCGCCCAGCTGCTGGATGACGCCCTTGTCCATGACGGCGATCTCATCCGACATGGTGAGCGCCTCCTCCTGGTCGTGGGTCACATAGACGAAGGTGATGCCCACCTGCTCCTGGATGTGCTTCAGCTCGATCTGCATCGCCTTGCGCAGCTTGAGGTCCAGCGCGCCGAGCGGCTCGTCGAGCAGGAGTACCGCCGGCTGGTTGACCAGCGCCCGCGCCAGCGCCACGCGCTGCTGCTGCCCGCCCGAAAGCTGTGACGGCGACCGGTCGCCCATCTCGCTCAACTGGACCAGCGCGAGCGCCTCGTGCGCCAGTTTATCCTGCTGGTCCTTCGGGAGGCGCTTCACTGCCGGGCCGAAGGCCACGTTTCGCAGCACGTTCATGTGCGGGAAGAGCGCGTAGTTCTGGAAGACGGTGTTCACCGGGCGCTTGTTGGGCGGCACGTTCGTCATCGGCTGGCCCTGGATGAAGACCTCGCCGCTGGTGGGTACCTCGAAGCCGGCGATCATCCGCAGGGTGGTGGTCTTGCCGCAGCCGCTCGGGCCGAGCAGCGTGAAAAATTTCCCCGGCGGGATGGTCAGGTTCATGCCGATAATGGCGTTCACTTCCTCATCCTTGTCCTTCCGTTTGGATGAGTAGGTTTTCGAGACATCCCGCAATTCGACGGCGTAATCGGTCATGAGTTATTTCCTTGAAGGTTGTGACGGGGGGCGCCGCAGCCACTCGCTGAAGATCATGACTGCCATGGTCACTGTCATGATGATGGACGCCAGCGCGATGACGATGGGCAGGCGGGTGGGGAAGCGCAGCTGGGAATACATATAGACCGGCAGGGTGGCGTCCGTGCCGACCAGGAACGAGGCAATGGAGAATTCGTCGAAGGAGATGGTGAAGCACAGCAGGAAGGAGGCCAGCAGCGCGGGTGAGATGATGGGGATGGTCACGCGCCACAGCGCCTCCCAGTACGACGCGCCCAGGTCCATCGCCGCTTCCTCCAGATTGTTGGGGAATCCTACCAGCCGCGAGGAGATGATCAGCAGCGCATACGGGATGCTGATGATGACATGTCCCAGCCCGGCGGCCGGCGCCGAAAGCGGGATGCCGGCCTGGTTGAGCAGGATCAACAGCGACACGCCCAGGATGACGTACGGGATGACCAACGGCATGGCGGCCACCGCCAGGAAGGCTCCGCGCCCCGGCAGGTTGTAGCGCACGATGGCGATGGCGCCCATCCCGCCCAGGACCGTCGCCACGAAGGCCGAGCCGAAAGCGATCAGCACGCTGTTTCGCAGCGCAAGCAGCAGTTCACCGCCCTCCGCCACCGCCTGGTACCACTTCAGCGTGAATCCCTTGAGCGGAAAGGTGAGCGAGGTGGCGTCGTTGAACGAGAAGATGATCAGCAGCGCGATGGGCAGGTAGAGGATGACGCAGACCAGCAGGAAGTAGAACGCGCCGAAGGATGGACGATTCGTTTTTTGCATGTCACAGCCCCAGCAGGTCGGTGATCGGACCGAGTCGCGTCAACAGGAACATCAGCCCCAGCACGATCACCAGCATGGCCAGGCTCATCACCGAGCCCATCGGCCAGTTGAGCGCGCGCATGAATTGGTCCTGGATCAGGTTGCCGTACATCGAGCCCTGCGCGCCTCCCACCAGCAGCGGGGTGACGAACTCGCCCAGGGTGGGGATGAAGGCGAAGAAGAATCCGGCCACCACGCCCGGCAGGCTGAGCGGGAAGGTCACGCGCAGGAAGGCCTCGAAGCGCGTGCAGCCCAGGTCGGCGGCGGCCTCCAGCAGGTAGCGGTCGATACGCTCGAGCGAGGCGAAGATGGGCAGCATGACGAACGGCACCCAGACGTAGATCAGCGTCACCACCACCGCCGGGCGCGAGTAGAGCAGGATGGGCGAGGGCTGGTCGATCAATCCCAGCGCCTGCAGCACGCTGTTCAGCAAGCCGCTCGAGCCGAGGATCAGCTTCCACGAGAAAATGCGCAGCAGGTAGCTGGTCCAGGTGGGGATGATGATCAACAGCATCAGCAGGGTCTTCTTCGAGCCGGCGTTGAAGGCGAGGTAGTAGGCCAGCGGGTAAGCCAGCACGCACGAGATGATGGCCATAAAAAACGAGATGCCTGCCGACCGCCACAACAGGCGTTGGAATGAAGCGTTGTGGATGAATTTGATGTAGTTGTCGAACGTGAAGATGTCCCGCGCCGCTCCGGTGGTCCCCGCACGAAAGCTGAACACAGCCATCAGCCCGAGCGGGACGATGAACAACAGCAATAGATAAATTGAAGGAAGGCCTATCAGTGTGAGAAAGCGCTGGCGGTGTTTCATCCGGCGAAATCCTTCCAGAGCCTCCCCGTCAAGAGGAGGCTCTGTGAATTACAAAATTGGATTTACTTGGAGGTTTTCACCTCGGACCAGACATCCGTCCAGGCCTGGCGCTGCTCAGGGGTGATGTATTGATAGAAGAGGGTGCGCGAGATGACATCCGGGTCATCCAGGCCCAGCAGCTTGACCGTCTCGGGATCCACGAGGGGCAGGGCGGCGTTATTTACGATGCCGTAGCCGTACTCATTGGCGAGGTAAGCCTGTGCATCAGGAGCGATGTAGGCGTCGATCATCGCGGTCGCGAGGTCCACGTTCTTCGACGTGGTCGGGATGGCGAAGCCGCACAGGTAGCCGGCGCGGCCTTCCTTCGGGTCGATGTATTCCACATCCGTGCCGCCGTTCAGCAGGCCGATGTACGAGGCATTCCAGGCATTGGCCGCGACCTGTACGTCGCCGGACGCCATCTGCTGGTCGAGGGTGGTCTGGCTGTCCCAGATGGTCAGGACATTTGGCATGAGCTCGAGCAGCTTCTGCTTGATCTGCTCATCCTGCTCGGGGGTGGTGTTCCACGGGTCCATGCCCAGCGCCATCGCGGTGATGATGTGGGCCGACTCGCCCGAGTCAAACAGGGCAATCTTTCCTGCATACTCGGGATTCCACAGGTCCGCCCATGAGGTCGGGACGGTCGAGACCAGATCCTTGCGCACCAGGACGGACTCGAAGCCCCAGTCCCACGGGATCCAGTATTGCTTGCCGTCGAACTGACCCTGGGCGGCGAGATCGGGGTTGACGTCCTTCCAATGCGAGAGCTTGGAGGTGTCGATGGGCTGGACGAGGCCTTCGTCCACCATGATCTTCCAGTAGTTGCTGCACGGGTGAATGAGATCGGCCTCAAAGCCGCTCTGGACCTTGGCGTAGGCTTCGGCGCTCTCCGCAAGGAAGCTGTATTCCACTTCGACGTTGGGATACTGCTCTGCGAATTGCATCCAGAACTCCGGCAGCTCATAACCTGCCCAGTCGAGCATGACCAGGGTGCCGGTCTTTGTAGACGGGCCACCGGCCGGCGCGCAGGCGGCGAGCATCAGGCTGGCCAGCATCAGCAGGGAAAACAAAATCATCCAGGTTCGTTTTGGCGTTCTCATGGTAAATGTTCCTCCTTATATGGGTTGGCGTTTAAATTAAGGTTGAGCGTGTGAGGGGAAAATTAAACCGTTGGCCTCCTTCTCTTTAACACGGAAGCGTGTCTAAAGGTGTGAGTGGTCAACGGGGTGCGACGCTGGAACATGTGCACCTTCATAGTATACGGCAATTTAAATATAATGCCAGTGTTTGAGTGGTGTAATTTGAAAATTGGTTTGATGAATCAATGGAAGTCACTGGACGTATAATAGTTAAGCGAGAACCACGTATCTCAGCCCTGCGAATCTGCTTGGGGCAGGTGTTTGATTCGTTGAAGGGTTATTAAAGATTTACAATAAATAATGAATCCATTAATTAAAGGAGAAAACCATGGACGCTTTAACACAACAATTGCTGCAACAATTAGCGGGGGAAGGAGTGACCCAGATCAGCCGGAAGATTGGCGCGGATGAACAGACGACGAAGGCTGCATTGTCAGCGGCGCTGCCGCTGCTTGTATCCGCGTTGGCCAAAAACACCTCCAAAACGGAGGGGGCACAATCGCTCAATCAAGCCCTGGCCAAGGATCACGACGGCTCCATCTTGAACGACGTGCCCGGTTATTTGCAAAATCCAGAGGCAGCCAACGGGGCAGGGATACTGAAGCACGTTCTGGGAACCCAGCAGCCCGTAGTTGAGAAGGGCCTGACGAAGGGAACCGGTCTGGATAACGGCCAGGTTGACCAACTGCTGCAGATCGCAGCGCCATTATTATTGGGCGCACTAGGAAAGCAGCAGCAGCAAGCGGGCCTTGACCCGAACGGCCTGTCGGCTTTTCTTGGAAGCCAGAAGCAGCAGGACCAGGATTCCGCCCCCGATCTGATGGGCACCTTGAACACCCTGTTGGATGCAGATAAGGATGGTTCGGCGCTGGATGATGTGATTGGGATGGCAGCCAAGTTGTTTGGAGATAAGCCCAAGTCCTGACCAGAGCAGTGCTGCACAGTGAGCTCTTTACAGTTAGAAAGAAACTCGGACTCCCCAGCAACCCTGCCAGGTATGGACTTATCCTTTTGGCGCGCGTTCTGACCCCGCCCGACACCTGATAGATGGGTGGGGAGTGTAAACTGCGAATAATAATCAGGAAGTGGCTGATGACAGGTATCAGTGAACTTAAAATATATTTTCGGGAACTTGAAGAACAGGATCTATACTCCGGCGTTGTATTAATTACAAAAGGAGATGCGGAAATATTCACAGGCGAATACGGTTATGCAAGCCGCACCTGGAAGATCAGGAATACCCTCGATACACGTTTCGATACCGCATCGATCACCAAGTTGTTCACCTCAGTAGCGACCCTGCAACTGATCGACCAGAAACACTTAACTTTCGATACAGGCGTTGTCGATTTCCTGAACTTGCAAGACACCGCCATCTCCAGGGACGTGACCGTTTTTCACCTGTTGACCCACAGCTCCGGTATCGGGGATGATGCCGACGAGGAGGCGGGCGAAAGTTACGAAGCGTTGTGGAAGACAAAACCCAACTATTCGGTGACTGAAACGGCGGATTTCCTGCCCCAGTTCATCCATAAGCCTGCCAATTTTCCTCCAGGGCAGGGATGCCGATATTGCAATTGCGGCTACGTCCTTCTGGGATTGTTGATCGAAAAAGCGTCCGGCATGAAATACCGCAATTATGTGAAGCAGAATGTCTTTGCCAATGCCGGGATGCTCCATTCTGATTTTTTCCGCATGGATCGGGTGCACGAGAATGTCGCCGAAGGGAACGATCCCATAAGAGATGATGCGGGGCAAATCGTCGGATGGAAGAAGAATATTTACTCGTATCCTCCCATCGGCTCACCGGATGGCGGGGCGCATGTGACCGCGAACGATTTGGATCGATTTCTTCGAGCGGTGAAGGCGGGGGAGCTGCTTTCATCTGATCTCAGCAATGCGTTTTTTACCCCTCAAGTGCATTATCGAACGATGGAAGGTGGGACTGAAAAATATGGTTATGGCTTGGAATTCCTGGTCAACCCGGAGAGTCAGGTTGTCTTTTGTGATAAAGACGGGATTAACGCGGGCGTAAGCGGAATCATTCGCCATTATCCCAAAGAAGACCTCAATGTGGTTCTCCTGTCAAATATGGAAGATGGTGTTTGGAAGCCTGTGAGGGTAATTCATGAAATGGTCGTAGCCGGCCAATGGAAATAAGTCGCCTGGCACCTGCTGCAGGTGATTCGTAAACTTTTAATCCGGTTTAAAAAGGAGTAATTCCATGAAAGCCACTGAAATTCTAATAGATGAACATCGCGTTATTGAACGGGTGATTGCCGCGCTTGAAACGGCAGCCAATAGGCTGTCATCGGGCCAGGCCTTCCCGATCGATTTCTTTCTTAAGGCGGCCGATTTCATAAAGAATTTCGCCGACGGCTGCCATCACAAGAAGGAAGAAGGTGTTCTTTTTGTAGCGCTGGTTGAAAATGGGATGTCGAAAGAGGCGGGACCCGTAGCCGTGATGCTGGCGGAACACGAAGAAGGACGCCGTCTGACTCGTGCGATGCGGGAAGGGGCCGAGCAGGTGCAGACAGGCGATCAAACCGCCATTTCCCAGGTGGTGCAAAATGCCCTGGGCTATGCCGCCCTCCTTCGCCAACACATCATGAAAGAGGACCGTGTTTTGTTCCCGATGGCCGATCAGGTGATTCCAGCAGAGCAGCATGCGCAAGTCACAGAAGCCTTTGACCATATTGAGGAAGAAGAAACCGGGGCAGGCATTCACGAAAAATATCTTGGTATTGCGGATGAGTTGGAGAAAGCAGTGGCCTCATAAATAAAATGGAAATACAACGCTTAAACCGATGCCTTCTCTTCGATTGGGGTGACACTCTGATGCGTGTCTTCTCTGAATACGAGGGGCCCATGGCCAGTTGGGCAAAGGTCGAAGCCATGCCTCATGCAGAGGAGGCGCTGTCCGAGCTTCGTACCCGCTCGCTGCTGGCTATCGCGACGAATGCCGCTGATTCCGAGGAAGCGGAAATCCGCGCCGCGTTGGAGCGCGTCAGTTTGGGAAAACTGCTGGACAGGGTTTACTGTTATCGCAGGATCGGGCACAAGAAGCCCACCCGGGAGTTCTTTGAGTACGTCCTGGCGGATCTAGGGCTTGAAAAATCCCAGGCGATCATGGTCGGCGATGATTTCGAGGCGGATGTGGTCGGCGCGAACAATTGCGGGATACGGGCGATCTGGTACAACCCCCGCACGGATGAAAACCGCGAGAGTGCGATGCATCAGACCATTCACGACTTGCGCTCCTTGCCGCAAATTCTAGATTCCTTTTGGAATCCAGACAACTTGAGTGAGTGAGATTTTCAAGCGAAAGGATTGGATCAACCCTCATGGCTGTTGACTACGATATTCTTCAAGTTGAAAAACCCGACGACCCCATGTGGGAGGTCATTGGGGGAGGCATCCATCGCTACAACGTCCAGAAGGCCGGCGATCCCCAGGGGAAACAAGTGTGTTTTGTTCTTCGTTCAGCGGATAACGACGTAGGTGGCGGTCTGATCGGAGAGACCCATTGGGGCTGGTTCTATATCAATTTGCTGTTCGTTAAAGAAGAATTGCGCAGGCGTGGGTATGGACATCGTCTGCTGACCTTGGCTGAAGAGGAAGCCCGGACGCTGGGCGCAAAAAACGCCTACCTCGATACCTTCACGTTCCAGGCGCCGGGATTCTATGAGAAACACGGCTATCGAGTCTTTGGCGAGTTAAAGGATTTTCCTCCCGGGCACCATCGTCTTTACTACACAAAGCTACTGGAGTTGAAAGGAGACTGAATGACCTTTTTCATCATTGTCTACTGGATTGGCATTATCGTTGAAATGGCCATCCGCGCTCCTTTACGGAAGAACTGGAAAGGAATACCGAAAACCGAGCAGCGTGTGTCGCAGACCGAAAAGATTCTGCTTGGATTATTGTCGGTGGTGATGGTTGTCCTGCCCCTGATCTATTCCGTCACGGACTGGTTGGATTTCGCTGACTATCACCTTCCTCTCTGGATGGGCTGGCTGGGCGTCGTCCTGATGGCCAGTGCCTTGTTCGTCTTCGCGCGCGCCCATGTGGATTTGAAATCCAACTGGTCGCCCTCGCTTGAAATCTTCGAGGGTCATACATTGGTGACGAAGGGTATCTACGGAGTATATTCGCCATCCCATGTACGCCAGCCAGTGGATTTGGGTCGTCGCGCAGATTCTGCTTTTGCAGAACTGGATTGCCGGCCCCATTGACCTGCTGTTCTTCATTCCTTTCTATATCCTGCGCGTGCGCGCCGAGGAGAAGATGATGCTGGATACCTTCGGCGATCAGTATCGCGAGTATATGAAGAAGACCGGCGCGGTGCTTCCTCGATTCAAATAAATTCTCGGTGTTGACTGCTCCCCGATCATCAGGAGGATTGCCCATGGCATGGCAGGACCAACTTAAAGGGGATTCGCTCTCGTGGCTGTTGGAAGCCTCATCGCCGGAAGTCCGCTATTTGGCTTTGCGCGATTTGCTGGATTGCCCCGGCTCAGATTCGGACCTGCAAACGGTGCGAAAAACCGCTCACCAAAAAGGACCCATCGCTGCCATCTTGAGCAAAATGAATGAAGCAGGCTATTGGGTCGAGCCGGGTCCCGGGTACAACCCGAAATATAGGTCAACCGTTTGGGCTGTCATTTTGTTGGCACAGTTGGGCGCTTCTGTGGAAGAGGACAAGCGAATTAAAAAGGCGTGCGCCTATTTACTGGACCATGCCCTTGCTGAGGGCGGTCAGTTTACCGCTTCAGGCGCGCCTTCCGGTACGGCCGACTGCCTGCAGGGGAATCTTCTCTGGGCTCTGCAGGAACTCGGGTACGATGACCCCCGCCTGGACAAGGCATTCGAGTGGATGGCACTCACAGTAACCGGTGAGGGCATCGCACCGGTGGGAGAACGGAACGCTGCCGTACGGTACTATGCCGGCAAATGCGGTCCCTCCTTTGCCTGCGGATCGAACAACAAACTGCCGTGCGCGTGGGGAGGCGTCAAGGTGATGATGGCCTTTGGAAAATTACCTAAAAAGAAGCGTACACCGGTCATCAAGCGCGCCATCAAGCACGGCATGGACTTCCTGTTCAGTGTGGACCCGGCTGAGGCAACTTATCCTACCGGTTTTGCAAGCAAGCCCAGCGGGAACTGGTGGAAGTTCGGCTTCCCGGTGTTCTATGTGACCGACCTGCTTCAGATAATTGAGGCGCTGACCGCATTGGGCTATGGGGATGATCCTCGTATGGTTCGCGCAATAACGTTGGTCAGGGAGAAGCAGGATGGAAACGGCCGCTGGGCACTGGACTATGACTATACGGGCAAGACCTGGGTGGACTTCGGGACGAAGAAACAGCCCAACAAGTGGGTCACGCTCCGTGCTTTGCGGGCGCTGAAAGCCGCAGGCGCAGGTTGATAAGGAATTATTGACATCTTTCTCACAGGAGATAAACTATCATGACTGATCCCATCAATTGGAAAAACGCAACAGACGAGACCGTGGGTCACCTCTCCAGGTTGATCCGGGCCGAGACGGTCAACCCGCCGGGGAACGAAGAGCCGGCCATCCGGGTGGTCAAAGAAATCCTCGAGCGGGAGGGGCTGGGTGGCGAAGATTTCAAGATTCTCGAGTCCGCGCCGGGACGGGTGAACTTGGTGGCGCGCCTGCGAGGCGACGGGTCGCAGCGGCCGCTGTTACTCTCAGGTCACGTGGACGTAGTGCCGGTGGAGCGCGAGCGCTGGACCCACGATCCCTTTGGCGGGGAGGTGATCAACGGTGAGGTGTGGGGTCGCGGCGCCCTCGACATGAAGGGATTCCTGTCGATGTACCTGCAGATTTTCCTGCAGGCGCGGCGGAGAGGCCTGCCCCTCAAGCGTGACCTGATCCTGGCTGCCATCGCCGACGAGGAAGCGGGTTTCACCCACGGCTCACAGTTCCTGACCGAGCAGCACCACGACCTGATAGACGCTGAATACGCCCTGACGGAGGGCGGGGCGATGACGCTCTACTTCGGTAAGACGAAGGCTTACATGATCCAGGTGGCGGAGAAAGGTGTCTGCTGGCTGCGCATGACCGCCAGCGGCAAACCGGGTCACGGCTCCCTGCCGCACGGGGACAATGCCGTGCTGCATTTGGCTCAGGCCATTGAACGCATACGCAAAGCCGGCCATCTACCAGTGCACATCACGCCCACCTTCCGCAGCATGTTGAAATCCGCCTCGGGACAGGTCCGTTGGCCGGCGGGGATGCTGGTCGGCCTAGTGGGGAACCCGGCCGTGGTCAATCTGATCCTGCCGAGGATGAAAGGCCAGATGCGATCGATCCTGACGGCATTGACATCCAACACCTGCACGCCGACGGTGCTGCAGGCCGGCTCCAAGACCAACGTGATCCCCTCGACGGCTGAGGTGCATCTCGACTGCCGCAAGCTGCCCGGCCAGTCGGTGGAAGATGTGATTCGCGAGATCAAAGCCATCGTTGGAGATGGCGTCACGTTTGAACCCCTCCAGACCTCGGACGGGGCACAGGTGTCCGCCGAGTCACCGCTCTATAAAACGCTGGAGCGCTGCACCCGCAAGATGGACTCGGAGGGATTGATCGTCCCGCTGATGATGCCCGGCGCCACGGATGCCTCACAGTACCAGAAGGCCGGCATCCAGACCTACGGGTTCACGCCCGGCCTGCTGCCGCCTGAGTTCCCTACGGTGTCGCTCGGCCACGGGCACGACGAACGCCTGCCGGTGTCCTTCATCGAGAGCGGACTGCCCGTGCTGTGGGATGTGATCGAGGAAGTCTGCGCGAGATAAAAAACCATAATCTGCACCAATTAACTCCAGTAGGTCACGCTTCAAGCGTGACCTACGTGTTATATAATGGATTTATCATTCCCAAGGAGGGCCGATGACCAAATCCATGGAAATCCTTGCAGAAGGAAGCGGCGAGCTGCTCGGCTGGCATGACCCCGACGAGAACCGCGCCTGGGTCCGCGACCACAAGCCGCGTGGATTGATCGACAAACGCATGAGCATCACGAATGCGGTGGCAAAATTTGTGCGCGACGGCGATTACATCGCGTTTGGCGGCTTCGGGCACGTCCGCGTGCCGATGAGCCTCGTGTACGAGATCATCCGCCAGCGACGGCGCGATCTGGCAATCGCCGGCAAGACAGCCGTGCACGACATCGACCTGCTGATCGGTGCCGGCTGCGTCAGCCGCGTCGAGTGCGCCTACTCCTTCGGCCACGAACTGCGTGGACTGTCTCCCTCCGGTCGGCGCGCCGTCGAGAGCGGGCAGGTGAAGGTGGTCGCCGAGTTGTCCAACGCCGGCTACCAATGGCGCTTCCTGGCGGGCATGATGGGTGTGCCCTTCATCGCCGTGCGCAACCTGGGCGGCACTGACACCTTCGAGAAGAGTTCCGCCAAGCAGGTGCGCGACCCGTGGAGCGGCAAACCCGTCACACTGCTGCCGGCAGCCTACCCGGACGTGGCGCTGTTCCATGTGCCGCGCTGCGACAAGTACGGCAACGCCCAGATCGACGGCATTCTGGTGGAGGACTTCGAACTGGCGCGCGCCGCCCGCCGCGTGATCATCACGGCAGAGCAGATCGTCGACGAGGAGCTGATCCGCCGCGACCCGCGCCAGACGGCCATCCCGTTCTATGTGGTGGATGCGGTCTGCGAGGTGCCTTTCGGTGCGCACCCCAGCCAGATGCCGTACCTTTACTATTTCGACGAGCCTCACATCCGCGGCTGGCTGGAGCAATCCAAAACAGAAGCCGGGGCGAAAGAATATTTCGACAAGTATGTCTTCGGCGTGAAAGACTTCGGCGAGTATCTTGAAAAAGTCGGCGGGAGCAAACTCTTCGAGCGGCTCAAGCAAATCGAGCAGCTACAGCCAATTTCAGCAGATGACGTGGAAGGGAGGAACTGACCATGCAAAAAGTGGATCCCGTTCCGCCTGCCGTGGACTACTCCCTGGCAGAACTTCTATGCTGTGTGGCCTCCCGGCTTCTCGAGGACAACCGCTCAGTCTTCGTGGGCACCGGCCTGCCGATGATCGCCTCCATGCTCGCCCAGAGGACCAATGCTCCAAAAATGTTGATCATCTTCGAGGCGGGCGGAGTTGGCCCTCAGGTCCCGGTGCTGCCCATCTCGGTCGGTGATTCGCGCACCTTCCACCGCGCGGTGGCGGCCAGCTCGATGCACGACGTCATGTCCGCTGCGCAGGCGGGCTACATCGACTATGGTTTCCTCGGCGCGGCTGCCATGGACGTCTACGGCAATATCAACACCACGGTCATCGGCGATTGGGCCAGGCCCAAAGCGCGCCTGCCCGGCTCGGGCGGCGCCAACGATATCGGTTCGTTCTGCTGGCGGACGATGTATATCATGCGCGGGCAGAGCAAGCGCACCTTCATGAACAAGCTGGACTTCGTCACCACCCCCGGTTATCTGGGCGGACCCGGCCAGCGCGAAGCAGCCGGCCTGCCCGCGGGCGGCGGTCCCTACCGGGTGATCACCCAGCTGGGCGTGTACGGCTTCGACGAGACAACGAAGCGGCTCAAGTTGCTCAGCCTCCACCCCGGCGTGACGGTGGACGAGGTTCAGGCCAACAGCGAGTTTGAGATCCTCGTCCCGGAGGATATCTCCGTCACCTCGCCGCCCACGGGCGAAGAACGCCGTGTCTTGCACGAGATCGACCCAACCGGATTGGTGCTGGGAAAATGATGAGTAATTGCCCCATCCCCTGACCCCTTCTCCAGGGAAGGGGAGAAGATCCGAAAAAGGAGTGCGTACGGCGCTTTGCGCCTACGCACTCCTTTTTCGCACAAACCCCGGTCAAGGCATACGTTGTATAATTTATCCATCTGATCCGGAACAAGCGGAGGCGTGGAATGTTCAAAAGGAAAAAAACAAAGGGAAAGAAGCGTCCCATCGCGGTGACTGTCATCGGCATGGCCATCGTCGTGCTGTTCATCGTCCGCTTATATCAGGTGTTCATCCCCCTGATTGAATTGGATGTTTTCGCAAGCGGGCTTGTAGGCCCGTTCTACACCGAGTCTGAACTCACTGAGGCAGGCTGGGCGTTGTTCGACAGTATCTTTTATTCTGTGCTTGCGGTCGGATTGGTGATCGTGCTGATCGGTTTCCTGCGCATGCGCCGCTGGAGCTGGGTCATGCTGATGACCTGGGTCGGAATCTCGATGGTGGTCGGCCTGGTGGATTATTTTTATTTCGAGCAACCCAACTACGTCATCATGGCCTCGGACGTGGTCATCGCTTTTGCGCTCAGCCAGGCGGATGTGGCACGCATCTTCGGCGTAAGGACGGACATCGGTGAAAACTTACTCTGATCGCCCTGTGGCCCCTCTCGACACTCCCGACCTCGACCTGCTGCGCCAGTTTGAGCCGGTCGTACGCTTTACCAAAGGCGAACAGTTTTTCCCCTCAGACGTGGAGCGTTATGTCCGCGAGTGCAGCCTGTGGGCGCACTACCCCGACGGCCGCGAGGAGGTCGTCGTCAAACAGGGTGAGCTGACCCTCGAGAACCTGGTCCAGCAGCGCCCGGCTGTGTTCGGAACCGTGCGCTTCCTCCGTTTCGTCGAAACGCTCACGCTGTCCGATGCGGCCTTGGCGCTGACTGAGCAAGCCTCGCTGCGGCGCAGGCTGGGTAACTATTTTCACGTTGGCATGGGGCGTCTTGCGCGCGGAGGCTTTCTGCCCCGCCTGGCTGATGCAATGTTCTCCCTCTCCTTCCTACTACGCGGAAAAGTATCCTCTGCCACAGCGGCTGCGGCCGAACTGGCTTACCAAGCCATGCATGAGAAGGAAGAAAAATATACCTACTACGGGCGCGTCGTCCGCCAGAACGGTTGGACGGTGCTGCAGTACTGGTATTTTTATTGCTACAACAGCTGGCGCTCCGGCTTTCACGGCGTCAACGACCATGAATCCGACTGGGAGTTGGCTTGCATCTACCTCTATGAGGACGAAGGTCAGCTGGTCCCCGAATGGACGGCCTACGCCTCGCACGATTTCCACGGGGACGACTTGCGCCGCCGCTGGGACGACCTTCAGGAGCTGGATTTCATCGAGGGGCACCCGGTCATCTACGCCGGCGCCGGCTCGCACGCCTCCTACTTCCGCCCCGGCGAGTACCAGGCGGAGGTCACGCTGCCCATGCCGGGCTGGGTCAATGGTATCAACCGGGCATTGAACAAGTTCTGGACCGAAATCCTGGACCAGCCGGCAGGGAATCCGTTTCGCATCCCGTTCGTGGACTTTGCGCGCGGCGACGGACTGAAGGTCGGGCACGGACAACCCCGCGCCTGGTCGCCGGTTCAAGTCGATGAATCCACACCGTGGGTAGGCCAGTACCGCGGGTTGTGGGGGCTGTTCGCGCGCGATCCTATTTCGGGTGAGAACGCCCCGGCGGGTCCCATGTACAACCGCGACGGTTCGCCGCGCGGCTCATGGTTTGACCCGTTGGGTTTTGCCGGGCTCGACAAGGTCCCGCCGCCTCCACAGGCGCTGGGCTATCTCCAGAAGAATTGCGATGAGATTACCGAACGTCAGACCGAGCTCGGACATTTGATTCCCAAAAAGGCCGGCGACCTGCAAGCGGTGGGAATCAAGCTCAAAGGTATGGAGGGCAATCCGCACCTTGCCAAGCAGTATGCCGTGCTGGAAAAGAAAAGCAATGCGCTTGCGGATGAGGTCAGGAACTTGCGCCGTGAATATTCGGAAAACGAAGCGCTCCTGCAGGGGTTGACCCAGCGCCTCGAGCGGATGAAGGCAGACGTGAAGGACGAGCCTCGCGCTCACATCCACCACCTGGCTGTGCCAGCCCGCGCCACGCGCGTGCGTTTTGGCCGTGCGGCCGAGACCTGGGCGGCGATCAGTCTGAGCCTGATGCTGTTTGCCATCGCCGCATTGATCTTCTTTGCTCCCACATTCATCTGGGCCGGATTGGTGATCATCATGATCTTATTCGTGCTGGCCGAGTCCATCCTGCGCGGGGCTTTCATTGAAACGATGACGCGCATCACGTTATTCCTGGCGCTGGTTAGTGCGTTAATCCTGTTCATTCATTTCTGGGATGCCATTTTGGTGGTCGGGCTGGTGGCGCTGGGCGTGTTCCTGATGCTGCAAAGGCTGAGGGAGCTGACCGGGTAGGACAAAGATAACTTTGTCGTCTAGGTGGCAGTCGTGATAAGAAACGGCTGCCACTTTTTCATTACTTTGCCGTATATTCAGATAAATTAAATCAAATAAGTAGCGTTATAATTCACCCTTCGCATCCCATCGAAATTTCTTTGAGGAGGAGTTTATGAATAAGCGTATAGTTTTGGCGGCATTGGCTGTATCGGTGCTGGTGATCATGGCCTGCAGTCTGGTGTCAGCGCCCGGCTCCGACAGTATCACGCAGGAAGAAACCGGCGAGCCTGTGTCGCCTGGCACCGAGCCCAGCATCGAGAGTCCTGCAGTGGATGAGGATGTCTTCCCGCTCACGCCCGACCCGATAAACGTCACAGCCACGCTGGATACTGAACATGCTGCTACATACCAGAAAGGAAATTTCACCCAGTCGGTCAATACAGAAGGGGCGGATGGTACGTTATTTGATCTTAGTTTGAGAAATGACACTCTGCTCATGGAAGATACCGAGGGGGATCTGGCCATCGATTATGACTCCGAACTCACCATGACGCCGGTATCCTCCATTGAGGGGCTGCCCTTCAGTCAAGGTTACCTGGCAGCGGTCCACCTCGGGCCGGACGGTGCGAAGCTGGTGCGTAGAGGAGTCCTCAGCATGGAGATTCCCGGTGAATACGATCCCAACGATCTGATCGGTTTCGCCGCCGACGGCACCGGTGAGGATCTGCACCTTTATCCAGCGACTTTCTACTCCTATGATGGCAAGACCTACGCCGAGTTTTATGTCACCCATTTCAGTTTGTACGGAGTGGCGCCTGTGCTGTTGAGCGAGATTGAAGGGCAGCAAGCTCATCCGCCGGTTAATCCTGCCAGCCAGGATGACCAGGAATTGGCTCCCTTGGTTCGCATTGAACCTAACGATGAGGACCCGACTCCGCTTTCCTCTCCGAAAAAGCTTGCTTTGGATAAATCCTATAACCGTTTGGTCAAAAAGAAGATTGAGAATCTGGAGAAAACCAGCTGCAAGAAGGTTTCTACGGTGGTCCAAGAGTACGATGAATGGGTTTCCAAGGTCGAGAAAGCCGGGTTGACTGAAACTTTCAAAAACCAGATTGAGCGCGATCGGTTTGCTATGTATGACCGTCTGATCGACTGCATACGGCCGACCTGCGAGACCTGCCTTAACCCGCAAGACGGGGTGAAACCCAACAAGGATAACGTCAACTCGATGATTGTGATGATCGAATTTGCCAGGGATTTAGCCAGTGCTCTCAAGTTGGGGGATGAAAAACTCAACAACCTGTGGCTGCTTTCCTATCAGTGCTCGAAAAATGCCGGCTTGCCGTTGCCTCAAGCGGGAATCGCCGCGGACGGAGGCGGCTCGTCGCAGAAAGTCTCCTGCCCTTAGCGGTACAACAAGCTGGGAGATTAAACAATGGTTTTAAAAGTGACAGTCACCTTCAAGGTGACTGTCACTTTATTATTGCCTGCAGTACCCAAAACGCCGCCATGCCGATGACGATGGTCAGCACCGTGTTCTTTGTCCGCCAGGCGACGAAGATGGCGAGTACCCCCGCCAGCAGGCGTGGATTTGTCAGCGAGAGGTCGAGCGTCCCGGTGTGCATCACCAGCTCGGGCACGACGATGGCGGTCAGGATGGCGACCGGCACGAAGCGCAGCGCACTGCGGAAGAGCGGAGGCGCCTCCCACCGTCCACTCAGCGCGATGAACGAGAGCCGCGTCAGGAAGGTCAGCGCGCCGATGGCGGCCATCACGACCCAGATGTTCACTTCCATTTTTGTTCGCTCCACAACCCGACGATGATCCCCGCCAGACCGGCAGTCAGCAGGCCGAGTCTGTACGGCAGTCCTGCAGCAAGCACAGAAACCAGCCCGGCGGTCAGGGCGGCCAGCAGACTGGGGCGGTCCTTGATCTGCGGGACGACCAGCGCGATGAAGGTCAGCGCCAGTGTAAATTCCAAGCCCCAACTGGCCGGCACCTGCGCCCCGAGAAAGACTCCCACTGCGGTACTGATCTGCCACGAGGTCCACAGTGCCAACCCCGCTCCGAGGAAATACCAATGTCTGTGATTCTGGTCGCCCTCCCGCTGGTAGTGGGTGATGGTGACCGCGTAGGCCTCGTCCGTGAGCAGGTAGGCCAGGATTCCCTTCCACGCCGGGTTGAGGTGATGCACATACGGCGCCACCGAGGCGCTGTACAGCGCGTGCCTCAGGTTGATCACAAAACCGGTGATGATCATCACGACCGCCGGCGCGCCGATCCCCGCCAACTGCACGGTCATGAACTGTGCCGAGCCGGCGAAGATGATGGCGGACATAGCCTGCGCGGCGGCCGCGTCCACGCCCGCGCTGAGGGCCAGGATGCCGTAGATCATCCCGAACGGGACCACGCCCACGAGGATGGGCAGTTCGTCGCGCACACCGAGCAGAAATTCCTGAGAGGAAGGGGAGGTTTTCATGGAATTCCGTCCATTATAGAACGGATTTCACATCCCATGCGCCTGCATTGACGTTCTACTGTAAAATAACAGGCATATACCGAGGAGATTATCAATGAATCCCATCCTTGCCACTGCTCTGACCTTTGCTGCTGCCATCGCCTGGCTGCGCCTGATGGACTTCTTTGCCCATAAAGGCTGGATCGAATCGCGCCTGAGCCGTAAGATCATCCATATAGGAACGGGACCCATCTATGTGCTGTGCTGGCTGATGTTCCCCGATGTCTGGTATGCGCGTTATCTGGCGATGCTTGTGCCGCTGCTGATCACCGTCCAGTTTGTGCTGGTGGGGTTGGGCATCATCAAAGACGAAGCTTCGGTCAAGGCCATGTCGCGCACCGGCGACCGGCGCGAGATCCTGCGCGGACCGTTGTACTACGGCATCATGTTCATCCTGTTGACCATTTTCTTTTGGACTGAAAATCCCATTGGCATCGTGGCATTGATGATGATGTGCGGCGGCGACGGCCTGGCGGACATCACCGGGCGGCGTTTCGAATTCCGCCAAACTTCCGCACAGCCCTGAGAAATCGTTGGCGGGTTCGCTGGGCGTGTTCGTTGGCGGGTGGGTGCTTTCTGCGTTGGTGTTGTTAATCTATGTTTACGCGGGAGTCTTCCCAGCGCCGTTTTCGTCCTATCTTCTGCCGATCACTGTGGTTGCCGTGGTGGGAACGGTCGTCGAGTCGCTACCGTTCAAGGATATTGACAACATCACAGTGACACTGGCGTCCGTGTTAACCGGGTGGTTTGTGTTCTAGCTGTTTTTGGACGAAAATACTTGTTTTTTGTGATGTAAGCTATCTTAACATCAACATCATCCCACTACCCCGCAGATTCGCGAGTTTGTTAGACCCACTTTCTTCCCCGTTTAGATGCCATGTTGCGAGAGTCTCACCAGCCGACGGGGGAGGGCAGGGGTGGGGGTTGAATAAAACTTTAAATAAAAATCTCGCCCAGATGTAATTCTGGGCGAGATACATCGTCGACGGCAAGGAAAATTACTTGGCCGCCGGCTGCGCCTCCCCACGCTTTACGCCCAACATCAGCACCAGTGCCACTGCCATGAAGACTGCCCCGACCACCATCACCAGGTTGTAATTGTTCCCCGAGAGTTGGATGATCCAGCCGTTGAGGTTGGGGCCCACAATGGCGGAGAGCGTCGAGAAAAGGTAGTACAGCCCGGTGAAGGTGCCGATGCGCGCCGCAGTGGTCATGTCCACCACCATCGGCAGCGAGTTGATATTGATTAACGACCAGGCGATTCCCGCGATCATCAGGAACAGACCGATAACGGGCACGACTCCCAGTACGGGCAGCTTGGTCACCACCGTGGTCAGGGTGGATACCGGCAGCGCGAAGATTCCCAGCAGTACCACGATCATCAACACCAGGCCGATGGAAATGGTCAGCTTGCGCCCGATCTTGCCGCCGATGAAGCCGGAGACCAGCGCGAACAGCACAAAGAACAGGGAGAGCTGCCCCAGCAGGCGGGAGCCGTCTGATGGCTCAAGCCCCAGATGATTGACCGAGTAAAGTGTAAAGAATGCCTCGATAGCGGTGTATCCCAGGAACCAGAAGAAGATAGCCAGCAGGATGCGCAGCGCGCTCTTGTCCTGGTCTTTTGTGACCTCCTGCAGGCTTGCCCACATGCCAGGCTGCTTTTGGCCCTCTTCATAGTTCTTCGGCTCGCGGATGAAGATCAACACGAGGGCCGCCGACAGAATCACAAGAATGGATCCCAGCCAGAACGGGAAGGCGGGATTCATATCGTAGAGCGCCGCGCCGCCGATAAAGGCGATGATCGCGCCCACGCCGCCCATGAAGTTGATGACACCATTGGCCTGCGAACGTTTTTCCGAGGGGGTGATATCCGGCATGAGCGCCACGACCGGGGTGCGCCAGAGCGCCATGCTGAGCAGCAGGGTGCTGGTGCAGGCGACGAACAGCGGCAGCACGGCTGCCAGCGGGATTATCCCGAAGGCCACCGCAGAGATGGGCGCGCCAACCAGGATGAACGGCAGACGGCGCCCGAGCTTGGTCCGCAGCCGGTCAGACCAGGCGCCCACCGGCGGCTGGATGAAAAGCGCGGCGATATTATCGAGCGTCATGAAGAAGCCGACCCACACTGCCGACAGCCCGAACTTCTGCGAGAGGAAGATCGGCACGAAGGCGTTGTACACCGCCCAGATGACGCTGACCCCAAAGAAACCGAACCCGAGCAGGAATATCTTCCAATAGTTGAATTTCATGTTCGTCTCCTGATGTGGAATGGGTTGAATCAAAAGTGGAAAGTAAAACGAATCCTACTTTCCACTTTCCGGGTCATAGCCATGTTCCTTTAAGAATTTTGCATCAGCCGTGGAGAGAGCCGCGCTTTTCAGCAGGTCGGGCCGCCGCTTTAGCGTCCGCAGCAGGGACTGCTCGCGTCGCCACTGCTCGATCTTCGCGTGGTCGCCGGAGAGCAGCACCTCGGGCACGGCCTGTCCGCGGAACTCCGGCGGGCGGGTGTAGTGCGGATACTCCAGCAGGCCGGAGGCGTGCGAATCGTCCGCGGCACCGTCGGGGTCGCCCAGCACGCCGGGGATCAACCGCGAGACAGCGTCAATGATGATCAAGGCCGGCAGTTCGCCGCCAGTCAGCACGAAATCGCCAATGGAGATCTCATCGCTGACGAGACCTTCCCTGATTCGCTCGTCCACGCCTTCATAGCGCCCGCAGAGGAGGGCGATGCGCTCGTGCTGCACCAGTTCTTCGGCGACCGAATGATTGAAAACCCGTCCCTGCGGGGTGAGCAAGATGACCGGGCAGGCAGGCTCGGGTCCCAGCACGGACTCGACGGCTTCGAAAACCGGCTCGGGCTTCATCACCATCCCGCCGCCTCCGCCGTAGGGGGTGTCGTCGGTGGTGTGGTGCTTGTCGCGTGCCCAGTCGCGGATGTTGTGCAGCGCGATCTCGACCAGTCCCCGTTCGGCGGCTTTCTGCAGGATGCTGGCCTGCAGGTAAGGGGTGAAGGTTTCGGGTAGCAGGGTGAAAACGTCGAAGTGCATGACTTCATTCTATACGCAAGCGCATCGCAGTGCAAGCCAACCGGCGATAGATTTTAACCCACGGGATCGTAGGGAAATAACATAAGAGTGTCATTAGACCGTCGAATGCGCGCCTTGACTTGATTTTTAATAAGATGGTAAGATGATTTATGCCTGCATCGGGTCGGATGGAGTTTGCGCCCCGGCGGGGCTGTTTTTCGTCAGGAGCATCATGTATTTACGCGGTTCACAATGGAGTATGAAAAAAAAGCGGAAGCGGTCCAATCCATTTCTGGTCCTCTTCCTGCTCCTGTTGGTGGTGGGTGCGGTTTACGTGAACCAGGTCATCGTGCCGGATGTCCCGCCGTTGTTCATCCCCACCCCGACCCCCACGCGCGACCCCGAATCATTTGTTACCGAGGCTGAGGCATTATTCACTGAAGGCAAGCTTTCGCAAGCCATTACTGCCTACGAGCAGGCGCTGGTTGCCAAGCCGGATGACCCGTCCATTTACATCGCCCTGGCACGGACCCAGATGTTCAGCGGAAGATATGCCGATGCGCAGCAAAACGCGGAGAATGCCATCCTGCTCAACCAGAACAACTCGATGGCTCATGCCCTGCGTGGATGGGCGCTGTACTTCCAGGAGAATTTCCTGGAGGCCGAGGCCGCGCTTCAAAGGGCGCTGGAACTTGACCCCAACAACGCGATGGCGCATGCCTATTACGCCGAGCTGATCGCCGATCTCTACACTCGTGGGCAGGCCTCGCTGGATGCCGTGGACAAAATGTCCGCGGAGTCGAACACAGCCCTCGCGCTGGCGCCCAACAGCCTGGAGGCGCATCGTGCACGCGGTTATATCCTGTTTGTGACGGGAAACTACGATGAAGCGGTCCGTGAATTCAAGCAGGCATTGTCCATCAACGACAACATAGCCGATGTCCACCTGCTGCTGGGGTTGGTTTACCGGGCGATGGTGCTGTATCCCGATGCGGTCGATTCCTTCAGCCGCGCGTATGCCCTCAACCCATCGGACCCCCTCCCCAATCTTTACATTTCAAGGATTTTGGCCACGAACGGTGAGTTCGCCAAGGCCATCCAGTACGCCGAGCAGGTTGTGCGCGATGCGCCAGCCAATCCGCTTTATCGCGGCAACCTGGGCGTGATGCTTT
This sequence comes from uncultured Chloroflexia bacterium, assembly GCA_963774975.1. Classification (GTDB taxonomy): domain Bacteria; phylum Chloroflexota; class Anaerolineae; order Anaerolineales; family Villigracilaceae; genus JBGPQJ01. The sequence continues at coordinate 198,130 of CAVZGY010000013.1, read as the reverse complement.
ATCGCAACCTGCAATACCCTGAAGCCGTCGACCAGCTTACCCTGTTGGTAAACGGCGGGAAATCGGAGGACGGGCAGGACATCACCTCGGTACAGCTGGTGCCGAATGAACCCCGCATCGCCGAATACTACTTCACCTACGGGCTGGCGCTCGTCCGGCAGAACCGTTGCGGTGAGGCGCTCCCCATCTTTCAGCAGCTTCTGACCCAGGTGCCGGAGGACGAGATCGCGGTCTTCAATGCCCAGGAAGGCCTGCGTATGTGCTCGGAGAATATCGGGGTTACGCCTTCGCCTGAGCCCACCGAGGAATTCGGAGTCCACGCCCACCCCTTAGCGGGCTGCGCGTAGGCGATATGACCTTCCTTCCTCTCACTCGAGTGATAAATGAATAAGTTTCCTCAGCGTCAGATATTCTTTAAGCGGCCTCGCACCAGCATTTCCCGTGCCTTTATGTGGATATTCCTTATTATTGCGGGGATCTATGTCGTGCGTTCCGTCGACGCCGGCACGATGCAGTCCCCCTTTGAGCCGACGCTGACCCCCACCCGCATGGCCAATTCCTTCGCACTCGAGGGCGATGCCCTGTTCGAAGCCGGTCAGATACAGGAGGCCATCACTGCGTACCAGCAGGCTGTGAAGGTCGACCCCTCTGCAGCGGACATCTGGGGTAAGCTGGCGCGCATCCAGGTCTACGCCTCGGCCTCACTCACTACCGACGAGCAACGCCGCATCCAGTTGCAGGAAGCGCTCAACTCCGCCAACAAGGCGGTCGAGCTGGCGCCTGAGGACAGCACGGCACATGCCATCCTCGCATTTGTGCTGGACTGGAACGCCAACCCCGTCTATGTGGGCGACGAGGCGCAGCAGTATCTGGCCGATGCAGAACGGGCGGCTGTTCGTGCGTTGACTCTCGACCCGACCAATACGCTCGCCCTGGCTTTCTATGCCGAAGTCCTGACTGACGGGCAGAAACTCGACCAGGCCATGGCCAACATTGAGCAGGCGGTTCAGAACGATCCATCGCTGATGGATGTCCACCGCGTGTATGCCTACGTTCTGGAATCGACCGGGCAGTACCGCCAGGCGATCGAGGAATACGACCGGGCGATTGAAATCACCCCCAATATGACTTTCCTGATGGTCCGCGCCGGCGCGATCTTCCGCCACCTGCAGGATTACGAGCGCTCGCTCGAATATTTCGACAAGGCTGCCACGCTGAATGAACAGCTTGGCATCAAGGATCCGACCCCCAATCTCTCGATCGCCAAGACCTACTCGCAGCAGGGGGAGTTCTTCAGCGCTGCGCGCAACGTGCTTAAGGCGTTGCAATTCGACCAGACGAATGCCGACACTTACGGACAGTTGGGAGTCGTCTTCTTTAAGTCGCGCAACTACGAAGGCTCGATCCTCCCGTTGAAATGTGCCGTGAGAGGCTGCGCGCCGGAAGAGAGCTGCGAGGCGCGCAACGGCTGCGATGAGTCCGCTGGGGAATTCGGCGTTCAGGTGGAAGGTCTTGACCTGTCGCCCAACACGGTGGTGTACTACTATACCTATGGTTCTGTTCTCTCGGCGCTCAGCCGGCCTCAGCAGAATTACTGCCCCGAAGCGCTGGACGTGTTCGCCGAGGTGCGCCAGGCGTTTGGCGGCGACCAGAATATCATGCCCATTGTCCAGGCGGGGGAGGCCATCTGCCAGGGTGTGGCGGAGAAGATGGGGACCCCGTACCCAGCCGCCCCGACGTCTGTTCCCGTCTCCTCGCCGACGCCTACGCCGTAGCTTTCCATCCGCAAATGTCAGAGTTTTGTTAAAAATCAGACAATTCCCTTGACTTTCACCTTGAAGGCATGTATCATACGGTTGTATTTAGCACTCGCCAGGGTTGAGTGCTAAAACCATGTCAAAAACCCAATAAATCTTTTGTTTCAGGAGGCGTGTATGGCACTATCCTTAAAACCCCTCGGTAACCGTGTGGTCATCGACCCGATCGAGCAGGAGGAAGTTACTGCCGGCGGAATCGTGCTGCCCGAGACTGCCAAGGAAAAACCCCAGCAAGGCCTGATCGTGGCTGCGGGTCCCGGCGACCGCGACGAAGACGGCAAGCGCATCCCCATGGATGTGAAAACCGGCGACAAGGTGCTTTTTGCCAAGTATGCCGGCACGGAATTGAAACTGGATGGCAAGAAACTGCTCATCCTGCGCGAGACCGATATTCTCGGTATCGTGGAAGAAACCCACGGCAAGGGTAAGAAATAATAACGGAGGAATGACCAATGGCTGCTAAACAACTTGTATTTACTGAAGAAGCCCGCCGCAAGCTCAAGAACGGCATGGACGTCGTTGCGAATGCGGTGGCAACCACCCTCGGCCCCAAGGGCCGCAACGTGGCCGTGGACCGCAAGTTCGGTTCCCCGACCATCACCCACGACGGCGTGTCTGTTGCCAAGGAGATCGAGCTCGAGGATCCCTTTGAGAACATGGGCGCCCAGCTCCTCAAGGAAGCTGCGTCCAAGACCAATGATATCGCCGGCGACGGCACGACCACCTCGACCATTCTGGCCCATGCGATCGTTAGCGAAGGCCTGAAGGCGCTGGCTGCCGGATTCAACCCGATGCTGCTCAAGCACGGCATCGAACTGGCCTCTTCGGAGATTGTCATGGCCCTCAAGAAGATGGCCACCAAGATCGATACCAAAGAGGAAATCGGCTCGGTGGCGACCAATTCAGCTGCCGATGCCGAGATCGGCGGCCTGATCGCCGATGTGATGGACAAGGTCGGAAAAGACGGCGTCATCACCGTCGAAGAGTCGAAGTCCATGCAGTTCGAGACCGAGTTTGTCGAAGGCATGCAGTTTGACCGCGGCTATATTTCGGCCTACTTCATCACCGAAACTGAACACATGGAAGCGGTCATCAGCGAGCCCTACATCCTGATCAACGAGAAGAAGATCTCCGCTGCCCAGGATATCGTCCCCATCCTTGAAAAACTGGTCCAGCTCGGCAAGCGCGAGTTGGTGATCATTGCTGAAGATATCGACGGCGAAGCGCTGGCTACTTTGGTCCTTAACAAACTGCGCGGCATGCTGAACGTGCTGGCTGTCAAAGCCCCCGGCTTTGGTGACCGCCGCAAGGCCATGCTGCAGGATATCGCCGTCCTGACCGGCGGTACCGTGATCAGCGAAGAGACCGGCCGCAAGCTGGAAACCGCCACCCTGCAGGACCTGGGCCGCGCCGAGAAAGTTACCGCGGACAAGGACAACACCACCATTATCGGTGGCAAGGGTAAATCATCCGATATCAAGGGCCGCATCGAACTGATCCGCGTGGAGATCGACAAGTCCACCAGCGACTATGACAAGGAGAAACTCCAGGAGCGTCTCGCCAAGATGTCCGGCGGCGTGGCCATTGTCCGCGTCGGCGCTGCGACCGAGACCGAGATGAAGGAAAAGAAGCACCGCGTCGAAGACGCCCTTTCCGCTGCCCGCGCGGCTGTGGAAGAAGGCATCGTCGCCGGTGGTGAAATCTCCCTGATCAACGCCTCTGCAGCCCTCGACAAGATCAAGGATCAGAGCGAAGAGATCATGGTGGGCGTCAACATCGTCCGCAAGGCGCTCGAAGCTCCCATCCGCAGACTGGCTGCCAACGCCGGCCAGGACGGTTCCGTGATCATCGACGGCGTCCGCCGCAAGGCCAAGGAATTGAAGAACAAGAATATCGGCTACAACGTCCTGACGGATGAGTATGTCGACATGATCCACGCGGGAGTCATCGACCCGGTCAAAGTGGTGCGCGGCGCGCTTGAAAATGCCGCCTCCATCGCTGCGATGATCCTGACCACCGAGGTCCTGATCACCGACATGCCTGAAAAGGATAAGGCTCCGGCCATGCCTCCGGGCGGCGGGATGGATTACTAAACCGAAACACTTTATCGGGGCGCACAACGTGCGCCCCGATATTTATTGGGGGTACATCAGGTATAATTTACTCCATGCTTTTGCGAATAACTCGATTTACGGCTGTTTTTCTCGTCGGTGCGATGCTGGCCGGCTGCGGAATCCTCTCCAACAGCACCCCGACCGTCGAATCCACCCCGACTGCTGTCCCGCCAACGCGCACCCCGTCGCCGACACCTGTTCCGGCCAAAGCCACAGTCAATGGCGAGATCATCCCTCTGGCGGAGTTCAACTCTGAGCTGGAGCGCTTCAAGGCGGCCCAGGCTGAACTTGGGAACACGGTCAGTGACGAGGAGGCCCTTTCCACCGTCCTGGATGACTTGGTCGCTCAGGTGCTGCTTGCCCAGGGCGCGGAACAGGCCGGCTTTGTCGTGGATGACGCCCTCCTGCAGGAGAGAATTGACCGGCTGATCAGCGAGGTCGGCGGCGAGGACGCCTTGGACCAGTGGCTGACTGCCCAAAATTACACTCCCGAGTCCTTCCGCGCTGCGCTGCGGCGGGCGATCGCCGCCGCCTGGATGCGGGACCAACTGGCGGGGCAGATTGCAAAATCGAAAGACCAGGTTCACGTCCGGCAGATTTTGTTCTATAATGAGGAAAGGGCGCGGCAGGTGCTCACCGATATCCAGGCTGGACGCACCGATTTCGATGAGTTTGCTGTGCTGGTCGATCCGGTGACTCGCGGCGATTTAGGGTGGTTTCCACGCGGGTACCTGCCCGAAAAGGCTGTGGAGCAGGCTGCCTATTCGCTCCCGGTGGGGCAGGTCAGCGACGTGATCGCGACCGACCTGGGATTTCATATCATCAAGATTCTTGAACGCGAAAACCGCCCGCTTTCACCCGATGCGCTGCTGACGCTGCAGTCCAACGCGGTGCGTGATTGGGTGGAGCAGCAGCGTACTCAAAGCAGCATTGTCATCGCCCCATGAACGGGCGTGCATCACCCTTTTTTCGGGAGTAGTCCATGGCCACGAATGAACAATCTCAAAACATCGAACCGCCGAAGCCGCTGGCTCCGCAGGAACCAAAGAAGCCGCGCGACACGAAAAGGATTCTCTGGAACATGCTCACGCTGCTGGTCCTGCTGCTGACCCTGTGCGCGTGCTGTTATTTCATCGCCATATTCGCGAATCCCAACGTGCCGTTCAACCCATTCCCGCCTGAAGAACCGGTGACCGTCCTTGTGCTCCCCACCGCCACCTGGACTCCCCTGTCCCTGGGCGCGACCTGGACACCCTCCGTCACGCCTCCTCCAGTAGAGCAGGCCACGCTGCGCCCGACCTTTACTCCCATCTTCACCAACACTCCGATAAAACTGTATACCGACACGCCTACCGAAACAACCACGCCTGAGCCTCCCACGCCCGAGCCGACCGGCGTGCCGTTCACAGTGACTGTCAAGTACGTGGACAGTTCCATCATGCACCCCGAGTCCGCCTGTGATTTCTTCGGCGTCGGCGGATCAGTGTTCGACCTGCAGGGCAATCCCTTCAAAGGGATGGTGATCAAACTTGAAGGCAGCGCGGGCGGGAAATTCTACAGCCAGTTGACCGTCTCCGGGACGGCGCCGGCCTACGGGCAGAGCGGATTCGAGTTCGCCCTCGGCTCCAAGCCTGTCGATTCGTCGGGCACGCTGACCGTCCAGCTGCTGGACCAAGCCGGGCTACCGCTATCAGGTGTGACCTCTTTCGACACCTACGCGGACTGCACGAAGAATTTACCCATTGTGCGGTTTGAGCAAATTAGATGATTAGCTAATCGGATGATCAGATAAATAGTTACAGAACGTTCCGAAGGTTCTAAACCTTCGGAACGTTTTTTATCTTGCAGTCTCAGCTTGCGTCTGCGGGACGGGCACAATCCATTTGGCGTATTTTGGATTCCTCCCGCGAAGGATATCTTCAAAGAGAGTGCGCAGTTGTGTGGCGATTGGCCCCATCTCCCCGGAGCCCACGGAGCGGAAGTCCACACGAGTGACAGCCACCATCTGCGCGGCGGTACCGGTCATGAACAGTTCCTCGGCGATGAACAACTCGGTGCGGTCGATCGAGCGCTCGACCACGGTCAATCCCAGTTCCTTCTGTGCCAGTTCGATGATCGAGCGGCGGGTGATGCCCTCGAGGATGTTATCCGTCACCGGCGGCGTGACCACGACCCCGTCGCGGACCATGAACACGTTCATCGCGCTGCCCTCCGAGACATGACCGTCCTGGTTGAGCACCAGCGCCTCGTCGAAACCGGCGCGCGCCGCCTCGGTCTTGATCAGCGCGGAGTTGGCGTACGCGCCGCTGACCTTTCCCCGGGCGGGGATGACGTTGTCGTCCACCCGCCGCCAGGAGGAGACGGTGACGTGTGCGCTGGTATCGTTCTTGATGTATTGGAACGACGGAAGAGAAAAGATGGTGATGTCGTCCGTCAGGTTGTGCAGGCGCACGCCGATGCCGAGCTCGGATTTGTAGATCAGCGGGCGGATGTAGATGTCGCGCTGCCAGCCTTCCGCCTTGAGCAGCTCGAGTGTGACCTCCGTCAGGCTTTCGGGCGTGTGCGGGATTTCCATGCACATCATCTTGGCGGAGTTCAGCAGCCGGCGGTAGTGGTCCAGCGGGCGGAAGACGTACATCTTCTTCTGCTCGTCGTTCCAGTAGCCGCGCAATCCCCCAAAGACTGCTGTCCCGTAGTTGAAGGCGTGGGTGGCCACGCTGACTTTCGCGTCCTCGAACGGGACGACCTTACCCATAAAATAAGCATACCGTGGGAGATCCATGAACACCTCCGTGTGAGGATATTATACACGAGGGATATTGCGCTTGCAGGGACAAGGGTTTGGCTGTATGCTTATTTCATAATGATTTAGGCTGTTAGGGTAGAATAAAAAGTATGAGCGCACTGTTCTCTGATACCCATCCGAAGATGGAAGCCCTGCAAATTGAATTGTGGCGGCAGGCGAGTCCCACGCGCAAAATGCACATGCTCGCGCAGCTGAACGCGTCCGCGCGATTGCTGGCAATGACGGGTTTGCGCTCCAGATTCCCGGATGCAAGTGAAGCCGAATTGCGCCGTAAACTGGCAGATTTGCTGTTGGGGGAAGAATTGGCGCACAAAGTGTACAGGGACACCCGTCATGCAAAATGAACCTGTTGAGGTCACGCTAAAAGTGACAGATATTTTCGAGAAACTCGGCATCCCGTATCTCATCGGCGGGTCGCTTGCCAGCACGCTTTACGGTATGGTGCGTACCACGCAGGATTCAGACATCGTCGCTGAAATGCGGCTCGGCCATCTCCAGCCGTTTGTCACGGCGTTGCAGGATGAATTCTATATAGACGATGAAATGATCGCAGAATCGATCCAGCGCAACTCCAGTTTCAACATTGTTCACCGAGAAAGCATGTTCAAGGTTGATGTCTTCATCCCGCGTCCGCGCCCTTTCCTGCAATCCCAACTTGCCCGCGCTCAAAGGCAGACGTTTATCTTTGAAACGGAAGTCAGCGCAAAATTTGCCAGCCCTGAGGACACCATCCTCTCCAAACTCGAATGGTATCGCCTGGGCGGCGAAGTCTCGGACCGCCAGTGGCGCGACGTCCTCGGCGTGCTGAAAACGCGCGCGGGCGATCTGGATCTGGCTTATCTCCGTCAATGGGCAGGGGAACTCAAAGTCAGCGACCTATTGGAGCGGGCGTTGAGCGAGGCGGCATAGGTGTGGAGCGGAGGTGAGGGTTTCTTCGGCGGTCAGTTCTCGGCGTGGTCAGAGGACCCTCGCCGAGCGAGATTTGCGTTCATTGCCGCAGGCTCTGGATCAATTTTGGGAACCGACGGGCGGCTTTAACCCTCAGCGACAGGCATAATCAATTTTTCTCTCATGGGATGGCTGGGGTCAGAGTCCAATTTTTGATGTACCCGTAACAGCCCGAATCGTCAGGATCCGCTATGGCAGATTCGGTCACGCCTCCGCTATGGATGCGGAAAGAGAGTTCCCGGTGTGTAAGGGGCGGGCCAAGACCATACTCGACTGGTGGCGCTTGGGGACAGGTCATGGTCCCGGGCAGGCCTTCATTGCCGGACCATTCCGCGATTGTCAATGTGACGATCCCATCCAAACAATATCCATCGATAACTTCCACGATGCCTATCCCAGGGCCGCTAATATCGCATGGCCCATCGTCCGTATTTATAAATCCCTCATAGGTATAATTGTACTGACACTTGACATCAGAGACCTTACTCCCTGCGACTTTGATGAAACACCCGCTATTTCGGCTGGTCGTGGCACTGACTGAGTACACATCTGTTTGGCGGCCGGGGCTAAAGTTGAAACTGTGATCGACAGTCAGTTCGAGAAACCTGGGCTCAGATGGTTTTGGACAAACTTCCCAGATTTCTGTGACCAGGGGGACGATAGTAATGTCTTCACCGGGAGTTGGAGCACTGTCATTCGGCGCGTCATCTCCTAGCGGGCCAGCCTGGCTGCCCATGTCTTCCTGGCTCTCTTCCCCTCCACCTGGAAGGGGAGGTGGTACCGCACCATCTTCAACAACAGAGTTGGTTGGCAGATTACAACTGGCTAGCACCAGAACAATCAGGAGGATACCAATCCTGCCGGTCAGCCGGCGGGCAATGTAGGGGTGGTTGTGGATGTTCATAACCCCTCCTTCCAGGTATGCGGGACATCAACACATTTATAATACTGCTTTTCCCCCAAATTCCAAGCCATAATTTACAATTTTTCCGAGTGCTATTCGCCTCGCTGGGCGCGGGTCTTGGTGGTCGAGTATGAAAGTACCGAGACCCCGACCCCGCCCAGTTTTTTGACCGCGGAAGGTCTCAATAAAAAAAATTATACGGCTGTTCTGAATTGGGGAGACCTGTGTTTTTCCCCTTGACATGTCCGTCGGGCGGGGGTATATTTAATTCGATAATTATCTAATTAATTAGACGGGGTGAATTATGGAAGAAAATAACATACTCGACTTTGTCAAAGCCCTGAGCGATGCCGACCGCCTGCGCATCGTCGGGATGCTCACCCAACATCCAGCCACGACCAGGGAGGTCGCTGCTGAATTAGGCCTGCCTTTCAAAGACGCGATGAACCACCTGGCCTTCATGAAGTTCGCCGGCATCCTGCGCGAAAAGGATGATATCTACGAGCTGGACCCGGAGGGACTGGAGTCGCTTTCCCGCCGCCAGTTTGCCGGCAAAATGCGCGAGTCCTACACACCCGCCCCGGATCTGGATGCCGAAAAGCGCAAGGTGCTGAAGGCTTATCTCAACCCGGACGGGTCCATCAAGCAGATTCCTCTCCAGCCGGCCAAACTGCGCGTGATCCTCGAGTACCTCATCAACGCTTTTACACCCGGCGTGACCTACTCCGAGAAGGAGGTCAACCTGATCCTCAAGCGCTTCAACGCGGATGTCTCGGGTCTGCGGCGTTACCTGGTGGACGCAGGCCTGCTCAAGCGCGAGCGCGACGGCTCGAAGTACTGGCGGGAGGCGCCCCATGACTGATCCCAACGCCGAACTCCTGGAAATTTTCAAAGCTCTGGCGGATGCCAACCGGCTGAAGATCATCGGGCTGCTCGCGCGCCAGCCTTACAGCGTGGAGCAACTCGCCGCCCTGCTGGACCTCAAGCCGCCGACCGTTTCGCATCATCTGTCGAAGCTGTCGGAGGTCGGACTGGTCGGCGCGAAGGCGGAGGGCTACTACAGCATGTACTACCTCGACGAATCCGCACTCAAGAAGACACGCCTGATCTTTTCGCAGCTCGACCTGTCAGAATCCGTGGCCGACGTGGACTTGGACGCCTACGACCGCAAGATGGTCAAGGATTATTCACGCCCGAACGGCCGGCTGAAAACCCTGCCGGCGCAGCGCAAAAAGCTGGACGCGATCCTGCGCTATGTGGTCAAGTCATTCGAACCGGGGAGACGCTACAGTGAGAAGGAAGTCAACGATATTCTCGGACGCTTCCACGACGATACCGCGTCCCTGCGGCGGGAGCTGGTCGGAAGCGGGTTAATGCAGCGCGAAGGCGGCGGGGGGGATTACTGGCGGGTTTAGTCTCAGCAGTAACCTAAACCTGCCGCATAATAGCTCTGCAGGCATTTTCAGGAGATAATTTGTGGTAAAATGTGTATTACATTTGATATACATTTATAGGAGAGGCTCATGAGCAAAACATCCATGATCACTGCCCGCGTCGACCCAAAACTCAAGCGTGAGACCGAAAAAGTACTGAAGGATTTGGGGTTAACGACATCCCAAGCCATTACTTTATTCTTCAACCAGGTCAGCTTGCGCAAGGCGCTGCCCTTTGCCGTGGCGATTCCGAACACTGAAACGGCTAAAGCAATAGAAAATGCGCTGGCAGGAATCGACCTTTATGAGGCTGAAAGTGTGGACGCGCTGTTTGACAAGCTGGAGGCGTGATGCGCTCCCTGCGCTATACCTCGCAATTCAAAAAGGACTTCAAGCGCATGAGGAAGCGCGGAGCGGATATGAAGAAGCTGCAAGAGGCGATAGAGAAACTGGTGAATGAAGAGAAGTTGGATGCTCATTTTAAGGATCATCCCTTGCAGGGTAAGTTTGCAGAAGCGCATGATTGCCACATTAGCCCGGATTGGATTCTGATCTATGCGATTGTTGGTAATGAACTGCGACTGATCCGCACAGGAACGCATTCAGACTTGTTTGCAAAATAAATACTGCAATCAAAAACATCCCGAAGGTTCAAAAACCTTCGGGATGTTTTGCGTCATGGACCCCAACGCAGGCCTTGCGCGAAGGGCACGAGCGGGACAGACGCGCCTCCGCTGAGCGTGTACAGCGTCGCGGCGCCTCCATACCACATATTGGCATCCGTCCCCTCGACCACGACGATCTGACTCCCGTCCGGCGACCAGATGGCTTCGTTCATCGCGGTAAAAGTTTCCGGGTAGATCAATGTCCTGCCTGTGACTGCATCCGGTGCGGATTGGTTCAGCATGAGAGGCGTGTGCCCATCAGGGACGGTGGGCAGGTTGGCAAAGAAGAAGCGGAGCTGCCCATCGGGAGGCAGCAGCGGGAAATCGGCAAAGTTGAAGGACCCATCCGGGTTGGTCGGCGGGAGCAGGGTAAGCGCGGAGCCATCCGCGGCGTTGAAGCGCCACATGCCCGGTTCGACCATGCCTATCACCGAGCTGGCGACGTAGACCGCGCTGCCGTCCGAGGTCCACTGCGAGTTGCAGCACAACAGACCACCCTCGGGGCGCGAGAGCTTGATGAAGGCGCCGGAGGCCAGGTCGTAAAAGCCCAATGTGCCGGCCTCGTAGTAGAAGACATTGACCAGCAACTTTGAACCGTCGGGCGAGAACTCCTCCGGGGAATAGCCCTCCTCGATAATGGTGAAGCCATCGCCCACGCGCGGAATGTTGGTGAGCGGATTGACGGAGGCGCCGCCGGCCAGGTCGTATAGATTCACGCCATTCATGCCGTAGGCCAGCGTGCGGCCGTCCGGGCTGAAGCGCGGGTGGCTGAGCGAATTGGTGATGTAGCTGAGGTCCGATTCGAGCAGGCCGCCGTCGACCAGAACGATACGACCGGAGCCGTCGGCGTTCATCAGGACCAGCTGGTTGTTGACGATGTAAGCCAGACGTCCGTCAACAGGTGAGACATCGTACATGCGGATCTCAACCGGCTCCGAAGTCAACTGGCGTACGGTGACACCATCAGGATCGAGGCGGAAGATCTGAAGACGACCGCCGCTGTCCTTGTTTAGATAATACAGAGCGGCCGGCAGCACGGAGGGAACCTCGGGCGGAGCCTCGGTGGGCAACTCCTCCGTAGGCGCGGAGGGCGTATCGGTCGGTAGCGCTGAATCGGGGGGCAGGGTTGGCGGTTCAGGCGTTGAGCTATTGGCGGGTAGGCTGCACGCCATCATCGCGGCGGCGATCAATAGCCCGGCCAGGTAAACTTGCTTGCGCATGAGTACTCCTAAATTTGTTCGAAGCGTTCCACGGGCACGACGAAGACCGTGCAGCGTTTTTCACCGGATACGGGAGTCGTTTTGTCTTTCATGACCTGGATGGCGGCGTCCACCTTGTCATCGTCCACGCCGACGAGCAGGGTGACGGTACCCTTCTTGAAGAAGCCGCCTGTGGAAGCGACACGCGTCACGCGGAATTCAGAGGAGGTCAGCCCCTGGGTGACCGCATCGCTGTCGGTGTCTTTTAGTACGGCGATAATCATTTTCATGGCAGCGCTCCTAGAATTCTTCGTAGCGATCGACGGGAAAGGTAAAGATGGTCGCGCCGCCCACCGTGACCGGCACGGGGGAAGGCATGGGCAGCGGCGAGCCTTCCAGCGGAATAGCGAGGTATTCCACGCGCTGGCGGCAGGCGGTCTCCAGGGATTGCGTCACTTTTTCCTCTGTCTGCTCGGGCAGCCCGACCAACAGGGTGGTGTTGCGCCTCCCCAGGAATCCGCCGGAGCTGGCGAGTTGGATGACCGGCACACCGAGCTGGGTCAGAGCGCGGATGGCAAGGTCCGAATCCTGGTCCTGGACGATGGCAGTCATCAAGCTGCGAATTGGGATCGTGGTCATAGTCTCTCCTTACTTCGCGAGGACTTCCGCGTCTGTGGGGTCGGTCATGGTGACCGATTGCCCGGACGGGAAGGTGACCTGGGTCTGGCCGGTGGAACGGGTGACTACCAGGCCCCTATATTTTACCGTAACAGGCCACGGAAATGGATTCTCTCCGCTCAACCTGATATGCTCCGGTGAATGGATCTGCAGCCCGAGCGTTTGCAGGAAAAGCCCCAGCGGGGCCAGCCCGGCCAGCGTATTGCGCTCGCCCATGCCCACGCCGCTCGCCGCGTGGTAGCGGGTGTAGAATGCGCCGCTTTGCTTGAGGTTCAGGATGACGGCGTTCATCAGGCGCGCGACCAACCCGGCGGCCTCCGTGCGGAATCCGTACGCGAGCAGCCCCTCGCCGATCAACTGGTTCCATGGCAGGTGCACGCTCAGGCAGATGGGATCCGCGTTCGGGTCGGGGATGAGCGGCAGGGCGGGCGCGCCGAACGGGTGGTGGAAATGCTCCGCCGAGAGCAGCCTGTTCTGCACGAGCTGCGCCGCTTCATCCTGGTCGGGGATCTCGGCCCACAGAGGCAGGAAGAGGGTGTGGTCTTCGCCGGACAGGTCGAGGGACTGGATGGTGATCGTGTCGCGCCGCTCCAGCCCGGTCACGTCGAATACCCCGAGGGAGTCGTACACCTTTTGGGTGGTGGCCACCGCCCCGCCCGTCATCCATTGGAAGGCTCCTCGCGGAATTGTTTCCTCCTGCTCCTGTCCCTCCAGGGTGCCGCGGAGGGTCATCTCCGGGCGCGGGCTGCCCCCGGATGCCGACTGGATGCGGATCAGCAGGCGCGAGGGCTCCTTGAGTTTTTTTTGCAGGGTGTAATGCGGAGCGAACCTGCGCTGACTGATGACCCTGCCCGGGCTGCTGAGCTTGGTGTCGCGGTCGCGGTAGCGGTAGTAGCTGAGGTCGGCGTCCCAGCAGGCTTCGATGCCGGCGCGCATGATGCCCGCGCGTGTCTTGATGATACAGCCGGTCGTCGGTGATTTCCAGTTCCTCGGCGATGCGGACCAGCGTCCGCGCCTCGCGGTGGAGCATGGAGGCCAGGGTCGGGCTCTGGATGACGCTGATCTCCGCGCCCTGCGCCCAGGGGTGCCACGCGTCGAAGAGCGGGTTGTCCTCGAAACCGGTCTGGAGTGTATTGGTCCATTCGGGCAGGCTGTCTCCGTCGCGGTCGTGTGCGGGCGAGAGCCATGCGCGGAAGAAGGCCAGCAGCCGGGGGTAGGCATCCGCCAGGAAGGGGCGGTCCCGCGTGGCCCGGTACGCCTTCCATGCCAGCGAGGCCAGAAGCGGCGCGGCCTGGAATTTGCCGAGCTGCCCGCCGATGCCGGGCTTGCAGTCGATCTCGCCGTTGATGTCCTGCACCGCCAGGAAGTTCTGCACAAGACCCTTGAGCAGATGCGGCGCGCCGGGCAGCAGTGTGGAGAGGTAATACGAATCGAGCGGCGTCTGGCCATTCCACAGAAAGGTGTAGTCGAACCCATCGCCGCGGCGCGAGAATCCCTGGTCGGGGTTGCGGGCGAGCACGAAGGAGGGGCTGGGCAGGTTCTGCCCGCCGGGGAAGAAGAGTCCGAAGGCAGTCTTCTGGGTGAGGGCAAAGGCGGCGTCCCAATTGGGGTCGCCGGTGGTGATGTCCACCGTCTGGTTGCGGTTGACGACCTCGATGCGGCCTCGTTCCCCGTCCCAGGGGCGGGCGGCGGTGCGGCGGGCGGCTTCAAAGGAGGCCTGGTGGTCGCTCAGCGCGGCGTGCACCCAGGTCAGGGTGCGCGTGGAGCCAGGCAGCAGGTCGAGGCCCAGCAGCAGCGAGGGGTAGGGTCCCGGGCCGGGCTGCGGACCGCCGGTGATGAAGACCACTGGGGCGAGGTTCTCCGTCTTGCCGGCCAGCACGGTCACCGACTGCATCTGCACCGGCGACAGCGGCTGCCCGTTGATGGGGATGAGCTGCCCGATCCATTCGAGCTTGACCGGGTGGGTGCGGACGTCGCGGTTGGTGATGGTCAGCCGGCCGGCCACGACCTGCGAGGTGGAGACCCAGTATTCGGCGTTGACGTCCACGCCCTTGAACGGGGAAAAGGTCAGCGAGAGAAAGTTGGGATAAATACGGTGGGCGACGGGCGGCGAGGCGAACTGCGCCGGGTCAATGACGGTTCGGCCTTCCTCGGTGAAGCTGGGAAACAGGCGCATGGACCGGGCGCGCAGCCCGTAGGTGGTGCGCAGGGCGAGGGACGGGCGGTTCTCCGCTGGCTGTGTCGAGCTCCCAGATCTGGTCGTTGATGTAATCGGGCTGGGTCAGCCGGAAGTCCGCTGCCAGGACGAGGGAGAGGGGGTCGCCGGGACCGAGGGACCATTCGTGCATGACTCCATTGTACGGGTAGATGGGGATAAGGTCAAAGGGGTGATTTCCCCCTGGGAAAAGGTGACTCCTACCCCTAAATCACGAATGAGTAAAAATGCCCCCGGAACCTTTTGTGCTAGAATACGTTTTAACCCTGCAAAGGGCTTGTCCATCCCACCGCTAAAGGAGTTTCACCATGTCCCCTGCCCCTCGCAAACCGCGCGGCATGTATTTTGAAGAATTCGAACCCGGCGTCAAGATCATCTCCGATGGGCGCACCATCACCGAATCGGATATCCTGACCTTCGCGGGGCTGTCCGGCGATTTCAACACCATCCACACAGATGAGGAATACAGCAAGACGACTCCCTTCGGGACGCGCGTGGCGCATGGCTTGCTGGGATTGTCCATCGCCTCAGGCCTTGCCACCCGCACCGGCATGATGGACGGCACGGTGATGGCCTTCCGCGAGGTCAGCGAGTGGAAATTTTCGCTGCCGGTCAAGATCGGGGACACGATCCACGCCGAGTTGGAAGTGACCGAGAAGAAGGCGTTGCCCCGGCTGGGAGGCGGCTCGGTGCAGCTCGCAGTGGACGTCATTAATCAGAAAGGCGAGGTCGTCATGAAGGGGTTGTGGACGGTGCTGGTGGCCTCCAAAAAGGAATAAGAACCGTTTTCAAGTATGACCACTCCAACTGCAAGAAATCCCATTGACGATGAATCCAACGAGCCGGAGTTAGGCGACTCCGGTCTGACTCGCGCGCAGGTGCCGCAAAACTCGCAGACCATCGCACCGGGAGGTGCACCTTCGCAGCGCCACGTCCCGCCGGCGCTGGATAAGAATGGTTCGCCTCTCCCGCAGCGTGTGGACGAGGTGGACCTGAACGCCACAAGCGTCACCCCGGCGGCCTATCACGTCTCCCAAACTCAATCGACGACGAGAGCCGAAACATAAGCACCGCAAAGCGCTGGGCTGTTTCCTGCGCGGGCTGATCGTTGTGCTTTTCGTCGCAGTGGCAGTGCTGCTGCTCGGAGCGGCGTATGCCATCTACACCTATTATTCGATCGCTTCGACTCTGCCGGCGGTGGACGACCTGAAGGAACACACCTCGCAGTTCGAGACGACGCGCATTTTCGACCGGGATGGCCGGCTGCTGTACGAGCTCAACGATCCCAACGCTGGGCGGAGGACCTATGTCACGCTCGACAAGATCTCGCCGGTCGTGCTGGCGGCCACCCTCGCCACCGAGGACAAGAATTTCTACTCGCACCCCGGCTTCGACCCAACCGCCATCATCCGTGCCTTCATACAAAACACCAGCGAGGGCGGAATTGTCTCCGGCGCGTCCACCATCACCCAGCAGCTGGCGCGCATGCTCCTGCTGTCGCCCGAGGAGCGGTCCGAGCAGAGTTACATGCGCAAGGTGCGAGAGGCGATGCTGGCGGCGGAGATCACGCGCCGCTACACCAAGGATGAAATCCTCGAGCTGTATCTCAACGAGGCCTATTACGGCAACCTTGCCTATGGCATCGAAGCCGCCGCGGAGACTTACTTCAACACCACCGCCGACCAATTGACCTTTTCTCAGGCAGCCTTCCTGGCCGGGCTGCCGCAATCCCCTGCCATTTACGACATCCACACCAACCGCGAGGACACGCTCAACCGCATGCGGCAGGTGCTGGTGCTGATGTTCCAGAACAGCGAGGAGGACGGCTGCATCTACGTCAGCAACAACCCCGAGCGGATCTGCGTCACCGCCCCGGAGGCCGTCACCGCCTCGCAGGAGATCGAAGCCTACAACTTCCCGCAGCCGGATTATTCCGCCACGTACCCGCACTGGGTGCAGTACATCCGCGAGCAGCTTGAGCAGCAGTTCGGAGCGCAGACCATCTACCGCTCCGGCTTCTCGGTCTACACCACGCTCGACCCCGAGCTGCAGGACACTGCCCAGGCGCTGGTCACCCAGCAGGTGGTGAATTTGGCTTCGCAAAATGTAAAGAACGGGGCGTTGGTGGCCATCCAGCCGTCCACCGGCGAGATCCTGGCGATGGTCGGCTCGCCGAATTTCTATGACGATGTCAACGCCGGCCAGATCAACATGGCGACCAGCGCCACCCGCCAGCCGGGTTCGTCCATCAAGCCGATCACTTATGCGGCGGCCTTCGAAAAAGGCTGGACTCCCTCCACCATGATCTGGGACGTGCCTGTCGAACTTCCCCCTTCGGGCGACCCGAACGACCCGCGCGAACCCTACAAGCCGGTCAATTACGACGGCAAGGTCCACGGCGCGGTGACCGTCCGAACGGCGCTGGCGAATTCCTACAACATCCCGGCAGTGCGCACCCTGGATTTCGTCGGCGTCTATGATGACCCGGATACGCCCGAAAAGGACGGCATGCTCGCCATGGCGGAGCGGCTGGGTATCACCAGCCTGACCCGCGACGACTACGGCCTGTCGCTGACCCTCGGCGGCGGGGAGGTCAGCCTGCTCGACATGACCAGCGCGTTTTCCGTGTTTGCCAACGGCGGCAAAAAGATCGCGCCGGTGTCCATCCTCGAGATCAAGGATTTCGAAGGAAAAGAGGTCTATAAGCATGAACCGAAGGAAGGCGAACAGGTCCTGCGCCCGGAACATGCCTTCCTGATTTCGTCCATTCTTTCGGACAACCAGGCACGTGCGCCCATGTTCGGCACCAACTCGCTGCTCAATTTACCGTTTCCCGTTGCTGCCAAGACCGGCACCTCGAACGACTTCCGCGACAACTGGACTCTCGGCTACACTCCCGACCTGGTGACCGGCGTGTGGATTGGCAACGCGGACTACTCCCCGATGGTCAACACGACCGGCGTCAGCGGGGCGGCGCCCATCTGGTCGCAGTTCATGCAGTATGCCGTCCCGCGCCTGACCGGAGGGGCGGTCAGCCAGTTCGTCCGCCCGGAGGGAATCATGGACCGGGTCGTGTGTCAGATTTCGGGGACGGATCGTTCCGAATGCCCGTCGCAGTATGCCGAAGTGTTCGCCAGCGACCAGCCGCCGGCTCCCGCCGGGCAGGACCTGTGGCGCGAGATGGAATTGGACACGTGGACCGGTTACCCTGCCTCGGACGTCTGCGGGCGCGACTTCCGCGACAAGAGGAAGGTCATCAACACGGACGATGAGTGGGCGATCAAGTGGATCACCACGCGCGAGGACGGCGAGAACTGGGCGGAGAACCACGGCTGGTCGCGCCCCTTCTCGTTCAACCTCGAGAAGCCGTGCGGACCGGACCAGCCGCGTCCCACGATCAACATCGTGTTCCCCGCCGAAGGGCAGACGGTCACCACCAATCCGCTGGATATCTACGCCATTGTGAATGCCACCAACGGGTTCCAGGTTTACGATCTCGATTATGGGATCGGGGAAAACCCGCAGACGTGGGAGACGTTAGTGAACGACAACTCCTCCCCGGTGCCGCAGCCTGCGAAGATTTATTCGATGGACATGACCAACATCCCGCCGGGCGTGGTGACGTTGAAGCTGCGCATGAAGTCGCGCGACGGCGACAACTACGCTGAGAAAAAATTCCGCTTCAACTACCAGCCGCCGACCCCTGTGCCGACTTCTGACTCCCACCATCACGCTCACGCCGACGCAGTTCCCCACGCTCGCGCCCACGTGGACTTCTATCCCACCGACCTTCACTCCCACGGATACACCTTCACCGACTCCCACCGACACGCCGGTGGTGACGCCGTAAGCCCCACCCCAGCCCTCCCCAAATCCCATGGATTTGGGGAGGGTGTCCGCAGGACGGGAGGGGTCCAACCTTGCTCGACCATCGGGACCCGCGCCGAGCAAGAGTTTTTTATATATAACGTCCCGAAGGTTTTAAACCTTCGGGACGTTGCATAACTAAAACGAGAACGATCCTCCCGGCTTGAGCAGCACTGCCTTGGCGCTGGTTTCCTTTCCTACTCGTGCTACCCAATCCGCGGCATCCTGCTGGATCACGTCCCACGTGCTGAAGTGGATGGGGATGACCGTCTTCGGCGCGAGCAGCTTCACCGCGCGCAAGGCGTCGTCGGGACCCATGGTGTAGTTGTCGCCGATGGGAATGACCGCCACCTCCAACCCCTCCTCGCCGATCAGCTTCATATCACCGAACAGGCCGGTGTCCCCAGCGATGTAGATCTTCTTGCCGTCGTTCGTCGTGAGCAGGAATCCGGCCGGGTTGCCGCCATTCGAGCCGTCGGGCAGGGCGGAGCCGTGCAGCGCCATGGTTAACTTGAGATAGCCAAAGGGATACTTGTACCCGCCACCGATGTGCTGTCCGTGTGTCTCCTTGACGCCTTGCTTCCCAAGCCAGCCGGAAATCTCAGCATTGCTGATGGCGGTCGCACCGGTGCGCTTGGCGATCGCCACCGTGTCGCCGACGTGGTCGCCGTGCCCGTGAGTGACGAGGATGTAATCCGCGGCGACCTCCTCCGGCTTGACCGTAGCCGCCGGGTTGCCGCTGAAGAATGGGTCGATCAACAACTTGAAGCCGCCGGTTTCAAGCCCGAGGGTGGCGTGTCCGTACCAAGTGAGGGTATTGCTCATGATGTCCTCCGAAATTGATTGAGTGGATAAATCCAGTATAGGCAGAATCAAGCCGCGGGTCAATTTGTTTTCGCACATCACTCGGAAAAGTAAGAATGCTCCATCACTGGTACTAATCTCTCATCTCTAATCTCTTTTATCTAATTCAAAATCGCTCTATAATTCATCATTCTTAAGTCATTGGTGGAGGTCCCATGGCACCCAACTCGTCCTTCAAGCAGAAATTCCAATACTGGTTCGACAACATGATGTCGCGCGGCATCGCCGCCCAGATCGGCCTGTTGGCGGTGTTCTCGCTGGCCATTATCTTCGCTGTCACGCTGTTCGTGAAGTTGATCGGCGCCGCGCCGGAGAGAGGCTTCCTCGAACTTGCCTGGATCGGTCTGATGCGCACCCTCGACGCCGGGACGATGGGAGGCGACACAGGACCCTGGACCTACCTGCTCTCGATGCTGGTGGTCACGCTGGGCGGCGTGTTCGTCGTCAGCGCGCTGATCGGTGTGCTCAGCGCGGGCGTGGAGGACAAACTGGCGGAACTGCGCAAGGGACGCTCGATCGTGCTCGAGGAGAATCACACCGTCATCCTGGGCTGGTCGCCGCAGGTCTTCACCATCGTGTCGGAATTGGTCATCGCCAACGAGAACCAGAAGCGCCCCGCCATCGCCATCCTGGCTGACCGCGACAAGGTGGAGATGGAGGAGGAGATCAGCGTCCGTGTGCCCGACCTGAAGAACACACGCGTAGTCTGCCGCTCCGGTTCGCCCATCGACCCAGCCGACCTGGTCATCGTCCGCCCGCAGACGGCGCGTGCGATCATCATCCTGCCGCAGGGCGACATGCCCGACGCCTCGGTGGTCAAGGCCATCCTCGCGCTGACCCACTTCCGCGACGGGCGCGCCGAGCCGTACGACATCGTCACCCAGGTCAGGAACGCGCGCACCTTGGGCGTCCTAAAGCTGGTCGGCACGCGTGACCACATCACGCCGCTCGTCACCGGCGACCTGATCGCGCGGGTCACGGCGCAGACCTCGCGCCAGTCCGGCCTGTCCGTCGTCTACACCGAACTGCTCGATTTCGGCGGCGATGAGATCTATTTCCACGATGAACCCGGGCTGGTGGGAAAGTCGTACGGGGACGCATTGACGGCGTTCGAGGATTCGACCGTCATCGGGATACAGACCGCTGACGGCATCGTGAGCCTGAATCCCACATTGGAGACGCGCTTTGCCCCCGGAGACAAGGTCATCGCCATCTCCGCGGACGATGACACGATCAAATTATCTGCTCCCGGAAATGTACCGGTGGATGGGTCGGCCATACGGGGAGCGCACGAGGCCACGCCGCCCAAGCCCGAGCGCGTGCTCATCCTCGGCTGGAACGCGGCTGCCCCGGTCATCATCCATGAACTGGACCATTACGTCATCCCCGGCTCCGAGGTGCTTGTGGTGGCGGGCGAGGACCCGGAGGAGGTCCGCTCGGAATGTGCGGGTCTCGTCAACCAGAGATTGGACGTGCGAAAAGGAGACACCACCGACCGCCGCCTGTTGGACAAGCTGGATGTCGAGAGCTTCGACCACGTCATCGCTCTGGCGGACAGCCGTTTTGAAGTCCAGATGGCCGATGCGCGCACCATGATCACCCTGCTGCATCTGCGCGACATTTCCCTGCGCGACGAGACACCCTTCTCCATCGTCAGCGAGATGCTCGACCTGCGCAACCGCGAGTTGATGGAATCGGCCAAGGTGGACGATTTTATAGTCAGCGATCATCTGGTCAGCCTGTTGACGACCCAACTCGCCGAGAATCCTCGGCTGGAGGCGGTCTTCACCGACCTGTTCGACCCGGAAGGATGCGAAATCTACCTCAAACCGGTGGGAGATTATGTGACGACGGGAGCGCCGGTCAATTTCTACACGGTAGTCGAATCGGCGCGGCGGCGAGGTGAAACAGCGATTGGCTACCGGCTGCTGCGCGAGTCGGAAGATGCCGGAAAAAGCTACGGCATCCACACCAACCCGAAGAAGTCGGATGTGGTCACGTTTTCAGAGGATGACAAGGTGATTGTGCTGGCGGAGAATTGAGGATAAATCAGGTGACTGTCATCTTGTAGATGACAGTCACCTGATTTATCATACTGGGCAAGAGTTCACTGACCTCGCCCGGTTTTTCTTCTAATTTACTTCGTCCATGGCTGCCCCACAACGCAAGGTACAATCGCGGACATTCAGCACAATATCTTACGCGAATTGCCTGGCGTGATGCAGGAAGAAGTGCATCCGGTTGAAGAAATTTACCTCACTTGTTCCAGCGTCGCAATCCAGAAAGAGTAGGTTCAGCTCCGGATAGAGCGCCTTGAGCCGATTCTGCACTCCCTTGGCCACCACATGATTGGCGATGCAGCCAAACGGTTGTAAACACAGGATATTCTTGACATTAGCCTCGACCAGCGTGGCTATTCCACCCGGGATCAACCAGCCCTCGCCGTAATGATTGGTCAGGTCCAGAACCCGGCTGGCTTTTTGGGCCATGTGCCAGATCGAGGTTGCCGGGCGATGGAAACGATAATCCTGCATGATCCGGTCGATCTTGTGGATGTAATTCTCCATCGGCCGCTCGACCAGTCGTGAGAGCATCCAGATCCAATCCGGCCGCTGCAGGTGCTGTTTCAGGTCCACATCCCAGTTGACAAAATTCGAGGTGAAGTACTCGGTCAGAGGCGGCAGGACCACGTCGATGCCTTGTTCCATCATCCAGGGCACCACTCCGCCTCCGCCAAACGGATTGAGCTTGACATAAATTTCACCTACGATTCCCACCGCCGGATGCGTGCCGTCCCGCGCGGGCAGGGCATTAAAACGCTGTACTGCCTGCTTGAGCAACGCCTGCATTTCGCCCGGGTTGATCTTCAGGTGCGGGTCTTTAAGCACGTCAATGAATTCATTGGCCAGCTTCAAGGCGCCGCCGGGAGTCTCTTCCCGCACCGCGCTGGCATGATACATCTCCGAAATCGAGTCGGAGTAGGTCACCGTAAGCAGGATTTTATAAATGAACTCCGGATAATTGATATTTGCTCCCGGCTGCTCATTGAGCGGCTGAAAGTTGGTGGCTACAGAGACCACCGGCACCTGTTCGAACCCGGCGGAGGTCAGTCCGTTTTTAAGAAGGGTCAGGTAACAGGAATCGCGGCACTGCCCGCCAGTCTGGCTGATTCCCGCCGCCACTTCGCGCGGGTCATAGGCGCCGCTTTGCAGCGCCTTGATCAGATCCCCGACCACTACAATCGCCGGATAACAAATTTCGTTGTTGGTGTATTTCAACCCGATTTCCACCGACTGCCGATCGGGTGGGGGTAAAACTTCCACTTTGAAGCCCATGTCGTTCACCGGGCGCGCGACCGGCACCGTGGAAAAACGCGAGAAATCGGGAACCAGGATGGTGCGTTTCCGGTCGGCCTTTTGGAAGGCCGGGGTCGTCCGGCGAGGAATAAAGTGCGGCCCGGCCGGGCTTTTCTGTGCCTGCTTGCGCCGCATGGATTCAACCATCGAGCGCAGGCGCAGGCGCATCGACCCGGTGCTCTCGATCTCATCCACCCTCAGGACGGTGTGCCCTTTTTGCCATTCACTTAATGTGTGGCGCGCTTCGTCCACCGCGATCGTGTCCGGGCCGCAGCCAAACGAGTTCATCTGGACCACTTCCACGTCCGCCTGCTGCGCGGCCCAACGCGCTGCATACAGGCAGCGGTTCGGATACTGCCAGAGCGAAACCACATGCTTGTTTTCGAGCCGCGCTTTGACGGGAAGCGGGACCGAATCCTCGGTGAGGACATCCACCCCAAAACCGGTCAGGATATCCGGCGCCTTATGATGAATTTGCGCATCAATATGATAGGGCCGCGAAAGGAGCAGCACCATCGGCCTGCCTTCCGTCCGCGCCTTGCGAATGATCTCTGTGCCTTCCCTTCGCACAGCCTGTTTGAAAGCCTTTTGAGCGGCCACAGCGCGATCAAACGCCTGCCGCGCCGTCTTTCGGCCTACACCCAGGGATGCGAGGTAGGTTTCGCAGTTCTTTTTCAGCAAGCCCACATCCCGCATCGTGATGGCGGGCTTATCCAGAGGGATGCCGTGCTTTCCAGCCGGATCGATCGAACTCTTGATCAACTCAGGATATCCGCCCACCACGGGACAGTTGTACTCCCCATCGCTGTCGGCAAACTCGGGATTCTCATAGGTGACCATCGGGTAAAAAATACGGTCAACGCCCGCCTCGATCAGGTCATAGATATGTCCGTGAGCAAGTTTGGCCGGGAAGCAAATGTTTTCAGACGTGATGGTTCCGGCACCTTTTTCATACATTCCGACTTTGGACGGCGCAGAAAGTTGGACACGAAAACCGCTTTCCACCAACAGGGTGGACCAGAAGGGGAAGTTTTCGTACAGGTTCAGCACCCGCGGGATCCCAACCACTCCACGCGGTGAGCCCTCCGGCTCCAGACGGCGGTCGAACAGCAGCCTGTATTTAATATCCGTCATGCTCACGCCCTGGTAGGCGTTTTTACCGACGTTCGAGTAAATCTTTTCGCAGCGATTGCCGGTAAAAAAGTGGTTGCCGTTCGGGAAGGTCAAACGGGTAACCGCGCACAGATTCTCGCAGCCGTGGCAGCGGATGATCTGTTTTTTCGTTTTCTCTACAAGATCCAGGTTTTGCAATCCCGTGAACGTGGAAGGGGCTGCGCGCCGTGCCGCCCCTTCCATGTGCCAGGCGTCCCGCGCCAGCAGCGCCGCGCCGTAGGCGCCCATCAATTCGGCGATATCCGGGCAAATGGCCTGCCGTCCGGTGATTTTCTCCAGCGCCTTGTGCACGGCCGGGTTGCGGAAAGTTCCTCCCTGCACCAGGATATGTTTGCCAAAGACATCCGGGTCGGTCACCTTAAGCACTTTGTGAATGGCATTTTTGATGACGGAATAGGCCAGTCCGGCTGAAATGTCGCTGACCCCGGCGCCTTCGCGCAATGCCTGTTTGACCTTTGAGTTCATGAACACCGTGCAGCGCGTGCCCAGGTCGCAGGGTGCGTCGGACTCCAAAGCCCGGCTGGCAAAGTCGGCCACCGAATACCCCATCGTATTGGCGAACAATTCGATAAATGTTCCACAGCCTGATGAGCAGGCCTCATTGATTTCTATGTTGCGGATCTGGCCATGTTCGATAAATATCGCTTTCATATCCTGCCCGCCGATATCCAGGATAAAAGAGGTCCGCGGTTCAAAGGCCTGGGCGGCACGGAAATGGGCCAGGGTTTCAACCACGCCCTCGTCGCAGCGGAATGCAGCGCGCAGTAAATCTTCGCCGTAGCCTGTTACTGCCGAGCGGGCGATAGAGGCCGGGGAATTGCCGGGCACCGACTCGAACAACTGAACCACCTCCGCCAGCATGTCGCGGGCGGTTTGCAGTGCGTTACCGCGGTTGTGCCCGTAGCGGTCAAAAACCAGGTTGCCTTCCTCATCCACCAGGCAGATTTTGGTCGTGGTGGACCCCGAATCAATCCCCATGAACAATGGTTTTCCGCCTACATCCTCAACCTTCACCCGCCCCACCCGGCTTTGCATCCGGCTGCGTTCCCATTCGGCCCGCGAACGCTCGTCGTCGAACAACGGGGAAAGGCGCGTGCGGTCCCTATTGGCCGTACCAGGCTTGGCTTGCAACCGCGCCTGCAGACTCTGCAGACTCAACGAGCAGCGGTCGTCGCCGGCGAAGGCGGCTCCCATCGCCGAGATTAGCTCGGCATGCTCGTATTCGGCCACATCTTCGGCTTTAAGATTAAGTGCCTGGATGAATTTTTGGCGCAGGTTCGGGATGAATGTCAACGGGCCGCCGCAGAACAGCACCTGCGACTTGGGGCTGCGTCCGCGTGAAAGGGTCGCCAGGGTTTGGTAAACAACCGCGTTAAAAACCGAAGCCAGGATATCCGCGTGAGGAATGTCCCGGCTGAGCAGGTTTTGCACATCTGTTTTCGCGAACACCCCGCAGCGCGACGCAATGGGATGGACCGTGCTGGCTGAGCTCGCAACCTCCTCCAACGATTCGACCGGCAAATTCAAAAGCATCGCCATCTGGTCGATGAACGCGCCGGTTCCGCCTGCGCACGAACCGTTCATGCGGATGTCGGGCGGAAGTCCCGGCTCGAAGAAGATCATTTTTGCGTCTTCTCCGCCAATATCGATCAAAGTATGAACATTCGGGAAGCGTTTGATCACTTCTGCCGCAGCGATCACTTCTTGCAGGAAAGGCAGGCCGCAACTCTCACTGATCCCCATTCCGGCCGACCCTGTGAACATCACGGATACGTCTTGGTTGCCCAGGCGGTCCTGCAATTCGGATAACATCTCCTGCAGGGTTGCGCGTGTTTCCGCGTGATGACGCCGGTAAATTGAATGGACCTGCTTTCCAAGCGCATCCAGGACAATAAGTTTTGCTGTGGTCGATCCCAGGTCGATCCCTAACTTTAAAGTGTTCATTCTTCCTTATTTATAAAGTATACCTGTCTGAAAATACCTTTGCCGGTATTAAATTCAGTTCTTATTTACGAATTTATGGCCTTTACCTTTCCTGCCAATCACATCTGCGTTCTACTAGTTTAACCAATCGTTGTCATGTTTAAGCAGTATAAAATGTCACGAATCCCCGGCAGGGATGATGGCCTCACTGTTAAAGCATTACGTGGCGTGTACCGCGTCTGGTCAGTTCCCGCAATACACACCACGCAAAGCGAATTCCGCTGCACTGATTTATTTAATAAAGAAGGACAGCGCGATCAGCACCGTGATGATGGATCCTGCCAGGATGCCGATGCGCTTGAGATCGCGCCGGACGTCAGTGTAATCCGGGTTGAACTCGGCGGATTCGCCCTTGCGTTGCAGGCCGCCAAAGGTAGGGGTGGCTTCGGGAGTCGGGCTGGTGCCGTTCTGTCGTTTGGATTTCTTGCTCATGTGTTTCTCCTAAGGATTTTGAAGATTTGCGCGTACTACAATCCGTTGTTTGTCAACGAGATAAGGATAACAGGATATCAGTGTTACAACCGGCGAGCCGGTGGGCGCCATGACTTCTACAGCGGTCGGCTCGACCACGCGCGTCCCGTCCACGACGTAGGTGTACTGCTTCTGGTTCGTGAACACGATGATCTCGTCGCCGGGCTGGAGCTTGTCCAGGTAGCGGAAGATCTCGCCGAAGATGTCGTTGTGCGCCGAAAGCACCATATTGCCGGTCTGGCCTGGGTTGGCTGTGCCGATGTGCTGCGCGACGCCCTTTTTCAACTGCTCCCAGCCGTCACCCTGCACCACGGGCGCGTCCACCCCGATGGCGGGGATCTGGATGCGGATGGCCTGTTCGGGGGCCGGAGTGGGCACCGGCAGGTTCGCCAGCGACTGCACGAACGGCCGCAGGTGCTCGGGAATCTCCGCTTCGTTGGGCTGGGCGCCCTCCGCAGAGTTGGGAGGCGTGTGCCCCGAGGGCAGAACCACGGCCGAGATGAGCGGCGTAGGCGTGAGCGTCGGCTGGGCGATGGCCTGCACCACTTCGGCGTTCAGCATCCGCAGCAGGTTCATCCCGTTGAACATCACGCCGACCAGCCCGACGATGGCCAGCACCTCGACGAACAGCAGCGCGCGGTCCATCCAGCGGCGGCGGGTTTGCCGGCGCGCTTCCTGGGCAGGATCCTGCGAATGGGTCGGGTCTGCAACTCCCGCTGGGGCATTTGCGGCGTCCTGCGGGA
Organism: uncultured Chloroflexia bacterium; assembly: GCA_963774975.1. Classification (GTDB taxonomy): domain Bacteria; phylum Chloroflexota; class Anaerolineae; order Anaerolineales; family Villigracilaceae; genus JBGPQJ01. The sequence goes on along the minus strand of CAVZGY010000013.1, from coordinate 170,894 downwards.
TGTCCGGCTCGAGGGCAATGGCGCGCCCCGTGCGGCGAAAGTGATCCAGCCGTTCGCGGCGCGACACCCGCCGCTTGTCCAGCAGCAGGCGGCGCAGTTCCTGTTCGGAAAGTTCCTCGGGCGCTTTGCGTCTGCTCATAGGGTTGCAGGCAGCATTATACCGTTAAACATTGTCAATTTAATCGGTGGTGGTATAATATGCACTCGCTGCGGGCGGGTAGCTCAGTTGGTTAGAGCATTGCGTTGACATCGCAAAGGTCGTAGGTTCGAGTCCTATTCCGCCCACACAAAACTCCCCTTGAGGGAGTTTTTATTTTCAGAAAGTCTTCCAGAAACGATAGTTAAACTTCTCAAAACCAAATTTTTCGAAGCAGGCATGCGCCTCCAGATTGAAATCCCACGAGTCAAGTTGCAGTTTCCCCAGTCCCAATCCCCTGGCGTGATCTTCGGCCGTCTTCAGCAGGGCTGTGCCAATGCCTCTCCGTTGAGCATCAGGGCGGACAGAGATTTGATCGACCAGCAGAAAACGCATGGGATAGGTAAAGGCATTTTCCGCTCGGTCGACCAATCTGCACAGGATATACCCTATGGGATCTCCGCCCTCTTCTGCAATGAAGGCTGTGAATTCCGGGGAGGCGAGCATTTCATCGAAAAACTCCAGGGCAAAATCGTCGCTTTGCGGCGCTTTGAAAATCTTTGGGTGGTGTTCGGCGTGCAAATTTTGCACGTCCCTGCAAAGGGTGGAAAGGATCAAGCTGTCTTTTGGCGTGGCGGTGCGGATGTTCATGTGTGGCTCCTCGGCTTGACACGTGTCCGTTTAGGCATATAATACCATCCATACCGCGTTGACCGGGACGAGTAAATGTCCGGGCGCCGACAGGGAAGACAGGCCGATGACTGAGAGCCTGTCCCGGCGGAAGACATTGAAAACCACCCGCGAGCGTGACCCTGAATGAATGGGCGAGACATATCTCTCCCATACCAATAAGGGAAACGGCTGACCCCGTTACCGGTCGAAGAGATACCTTGCAAAGGGTAAATCGGGTGGAACCGCGTGAGTTGACTCTCGCCCCGTATAAGGGCAAGAGTTTTTTATTTTTTACCCCCACCGTCCCTTCGGGACTCCTCCCCCATTTTCCTAATGGAAAATGGGGGAGGAGGGGTGGGGGCACATAGGAGGCACGAATGTCTGAACAGAGATATGAAGAAACACAGTTGTACCGCATCCGACACTCGGCGGCGCATGTTATGGCGCAGGCCGTGCTGGAGTTCTATCCCGAAGCCAAGTACACCATTGGTCCTCCGGTGGAGAACGGTTTCTATTATGACTTTGAGTTCTCGCAGCCCATCACCGCCGAGGACTTGGAGAAGATTGAAAAGCGCATGCGACAGATCGTGGCCGGCTCGCACAAATTCGAGAAGAAGGTGGTCTCGGCCGATGAAGCGCGCCAGGTCTTCGCCAGCCAGCCCTACAAGCTGGAGTTGATCGAGGGCCTCGAGAAGGGCGGACTCGACGAGTACGGCAATCCGCTCAACGAGAAGCCGGAGATTTCACTTTATCAGCACGATAAATTCGTCGACCTGTGCCGCGGTCCGCACGTGGAAAGCACGAAGCAGATCAACCCGTCCGCGTTTAAGTTAATGTCCATCGCGGGCGCATACTGGCGCGGCGACGAAAAGAATAAGATGCTCACCCGCATCTACGGCACGGCCTGGGAAAAACCTGCCGAGCTTGAGCATTATCTCTGGCAGCTCGAGGAAGCCAAAAAACGCGACCACCGCAAGCTGGGCAAGGAGCTTGGGCTGTTCTACTTCTCCGAGGACGTCGGTCCCGGCTTGCCGCTGTTCACGCCCAAGGGCGAGATGCTGCGCTACATCATGGAGAATTACGTCCGCGATGTGCAGACCAAGCACGGCTTCCAGCACGTGTGGACGGGTCACCTCGTCAAGGAGGACCTGTACCATCGCTCGGGTCATTACGATAACTATAAGGACGCCATGTTCCCACCGATGGTGGATGAAAATGTGACCTTCCGCCTCAAGCCGATGAACTGCCCCTCGCATATGACACTCTACAACGAGATGGGTCGCCATTCCTACCGCGAGCTGCCGCTGCGTTTTGCGGAATTTGCCACGCTTTACCGCTACGAAAAGACCGGCGAGTTGAGCGGCCTGACGCGCGTCCGCGCCTTGACGCAGGACGACTGCCACACCTTCTGCACAGAGGACCAGATCGAGCAGGAGTTTTCTCTCGACCTGCAGGTCATCCAGGAAGTGTTGAACCGCTACCGTTTTTCGGATTACAAGGTGCGCCTGTCGTTACGAGGCGCTGGTGGAAAATACGTGCAGGACGACGAGAAATGGACCCGTGCCGAAGCCGCCCTGCGCGCCGCACTGGTGGCCAACCAGGTCGACTTCTACGAAGCGGAAGGGGAGGCGGCCTTCTACGGCCCCAAGGCGGACTTTATCGCCCGCGACGTGCTCGGGCGTGAGTGGCAGCTCTCCACCATCCAGGTGGACTTCATCCAGCCGGCGCGACTTGGCTGCGGTTTCATCGGCGAGGACGGCGCGGAGCATACGCCCGTGGTCCTGCACCGCGCGGTGACCGGGACAACGGAACGCTTCCTGGGCGTGATCATCGAGCACTTTGCCGGGGCGTTCCCGGTCTGGTTGGCGCCGGTGCAGGCGGTCGTCGTCCCAATCGCGGACCGGCACCTCGAGTTTGCCCAGAAGGTCGCCGCCGACCTGCGCGCGCAGGGTTTCCGCGTGGAAGTGGATGCGCGCAGCGAACGCATGAACGGCAAGATCCGCGACGCACAGAACCAGAAGATCCCCTACATGCTGGTGGTCGGCGACAAGGAAGCCGAGGCGGGAGCGGTGGCGCTGCGCCTGCGCAACGGCGACAACCCCGGCCCGATGCCGCTGGCGGATTTTGTGGCCAAGGCGAAGAAGGATATTGAAGAAGGTGTTTAGTAAAAAATAAGGTGGCAGTCACTTCTCAAGTGACTGCCACCTTGGAAGGCTGAGGCCTGTGGCCAAAATCTGGGGCGGGGCGATGATTAAAATCATGAATAAAAGAAGGTTCATAACAATATTTGGGTTGATTGCCATATTTTTGCCTTCTTGTCGCGGAGGAATCGACATTGAGGCGACAAAAAAAAACCGGGCTGAGATTATCATAAGCGCTTTGTATGAATACAAAGCAGATCAAAACTTTTTTCCGAACGAATTAAGTGCTTTGGTTCCTGATTACTTAGAAGAAATTTCCACAACCACAAGAGGGCAGGACTTTTTGTATCTGACCAATTCAACTGACGGCTTCTTTCTCTTTTTTGAGATGAATTCACATTATGGTTGTAGTTATACAGATAAATTAAGGCGATGGGAGTGTAGCTCTGGGGATTAAGCAGCTTACAGGTGATAAGCATCATTCGGTGAGAATTCCTCTGCTCAGCGATGGTCTCCGCGTAGCGTCCCTTCAGGAGCCGACCAAGCCGCGAGAATTGACCGTAGGTCTAAGACCTCTAGCGGCACAGTTTTCCTGGTCGGGTATAATAAAAATATGAAACGCGAAACTGTTATTAACCTGCTGAAGAGTGAAAACACACGGCTGTCCGGTCAGTTTGGCGTTAAATCATTGCTGTTGTTCGGTTCGGTCGCAAGGGACGAGGCAACATCATCAAGCGATGTTGATCTGTTGGTGGAGTTCAACAAACCGGTCGGTTATTTCGGACTCTTTTCGCTTCAGGATTATCTCGAGAAATTACTGGACAGCCCAGTGGATTTGGGCACACCTGAAAGTTTGAAGCCTCGCCTTCGCGAGCGCATCTTGGGGGAAGTAGTCCGTGTCGCCTAGAGATTGGAAGGACCGCATCAAAGATATTCTGGATGCAATTACTGAGATCCAGAAGTTCACTCGCGGAATGAACTTTGAGAAATTCCGCGAAGATGACCGAACCATTCGCGCAGTGGAAATGAATTTCATCATTATTGGCGAAGCGGCAACCTTGATTCCGGATGAGATTACAGACCAGCACAATGAAGTTCCCTGGCATCTCATGCGGGCGATGCGGAATCGAATGGTGCATGTTTATTTTCAAGTGGACGAAAAACTCATGTGGGATACTGTTCATAATGATCTACCTCCATTGGTTCCTGCTTTGAAAAAACTGACCTGAGCCTGTCAGCGCGTTCTTTAACTCCAATCGGTGTCAAGGGTTAATAAGAATGTCCCCTTATTGCGTACAGATTAGAATGTCCCCTATTTGGAGACAAGCGGGGTAATGTTCCAAGGATGATTGGGAGCAGGCGTGTGAGCCTTGCTCCGGTTGACGAGGACATGATCGATCTGCTTGGCAGTGACCACTTCTGCCTGACGTGGTTGCTTTTGGAAAATGGTGTAGGAGAGTGGCGTGGCTTTGTAGAGAATACGGATGCCGCCATCGGCATGCTCGCACACGGTGACGGGAGCCTTGAGGAGGGCATAGCTGGGGCGATCGGTGTGGATCTGGTAGACCACGTTTTTGAACTGAACGGTGAGGTTCTTGGAAATGGTGCGGGGCTCCTGCCAGGCGAGAATGTGGTCAAGGTCCTGGTGGTCCAACACAGGGCGGTGAGCATCCAGGGAACTGCGAGGTTGGACCGCAAAGCGGGCATTGAAATCCGCTATGAATTCGGGGAGATAGTCATTCCCCTGCTGCATATCGTTGATCCCCCGCAAGCGCATCTCTTTTACCAGGCGATCCTGCAGGGTCAGGTTGACCCGCTCCACCCTTCCCTTGGCCTGGGGCGTATTGGCACACAGGATCGGGATCTCCAGGCTTTGCATGGCCCGCCCGAACTGGGTCAGGTTGTCTCCGGAGCCCGTATTGGGGATATTGACCCGAAAGATGCCATGTTTGTCGGTGTACAGCCCTGCAGGGCGGCCATGGTCCGCCAGATACTGCCTCAGCAGGGCACAGTAACCGAAGAAGCTCTCTTCCGGCACGAATAACAATGCTCCCAACTGTCCTGTGGCATCGTCGATCATCACCAGCAGTGTACAACGCTCCGAACGCCCCTCGAACCAGTCATGATCCGTCCCGTCCATTTGCTCCAGTTCTCCAAAACAGGCACGCCGTTCACGCATCTGATGCACTTCCAGCTTCCGGGCTCGCTTGGCCTTCCACAGCCCCTCCTCGATCATGATCTTGCGCACACTCCCCAAACTCATCTTCAGCCCCTCCCGCTCCACTAACTTCTCGTGAGCCAAGGTCGGCCCAAAGTCCGCATAGCGCCCTTTCAGCAGGTCGAGTGCAGCCCGCTCCGTCTCCTTGTCCAATTGATGGTGACTGGGCTTCCCCCGCTGCTTCGATACCAGCCCAGCTGCCCCTTTTTCCCGATAGGCTCTCAATAACCGCTTCACCTGCCGGATACTTATACCCAGGATCTCAGCCGCAGTCTGTTGTTTCATCCGCTTCTCTTGCAATCGTTCCATCACTTCCAAACGACCCAGTTCCTCTTTGCTCATGGTTAGCAGGTCCATTTCTCTGTCCCTTTCGAAGGGGACATTCTAATTCGAGCGCAAAGGGGACATTACTATTAAACGCTAACAATTAACTCCAATCGGTTGACGATTCACCCCCGCCTGTGGTATCATTCGCCCGCTAAAAACCAGCCTCGGGCTGGGTTTCAGTTTTCAAGGAGAAGAGTATAAGCGCCAACGAATTCCGAATAAATGAAGCCATCCGCGTTGCTGAAGTCCGCGTGATCGGCGCAAACGGCGAAAATGTCGGTGTTGTGCCCACGCGCCAGGCCATCCAGATGGCCCGCGACGCCGACCTCGACCTGGTGGAAGTCTCCCCGACTGCGGTGCCTCCCGTCTGCCGCATCCTCGACTTTGGCAAGTTCCTGTTCGAGCGCACGAAGAAGGATCGGGAAGCCAAGAAGGCGCAGACCAAGGTTGAAATCAAAGAGATCCGCTTGCGCCCGAAGACCAATGAAGCGCATCGCGGTTTCAAGGTGGACGACGCCCGCCGCTGGCTGCTCCAGGGTCACAAGGTGCGGGTTACCGTCAAGTTCCGCGGGCGCGAAATGGACTACCCGGAAATCGCGCTGGAAGACCTGAAGGAAATCGCCCAGATCTCTCTCGGACGTCAGCGTGATCGAACAAGCCCCGATGATGGAAGGGCGCACGATGCTGGTGGTGCTCGGACCAGCCAAGGCCAAGAAGAAGGCCGAAGCCGAGCCGGCGTAATTACTCTCCAAGGATCGTTCAATCCCGCGGGAGCACGTCACAGCCCGCGGTTATTTTTTCTGAGTCGAAATGAAAGGAGTAGGCAGCTGTGCCTCACAAGAAAAAGGAAGGGAAATACAAACTCAAGACCCACAAGGCGACCTCCAAACGGTTCCGCCTGACCGGGTCTGGCCTACTGGTGCGCACCAAGGGTGGCAAGAGTCACCTGCGCCGCCGCACGTCTGATCGGACCAAGGTGAAACTCTCCAAGATGATCCCCGTCAAGGGACGCGGAATCATCAAGCGCGTTAAACGCCTGTCGCCGAACATGGAGGCTTAAGGACCTCGCGTCCGAGCCGGTCGTATCCGTTTTAGTTGCGGCTGCCGGGTGTATGTAACTGGTCACAGGGTCATTCCTGTGCCGACGCCCGGGGGTTTGCAGGAGGAAAAAAGTAAATGACACGTGTAAAGGGTGGTCCTTACGGCCACCGTCGTCACAAAAAGGTTTTGAAGATCACGAAGGGGCAGCGCGGCACGAGGCACTTCCTCTTCAAGCGCGCCAACGAGGCGATGCTGAAGAGCCTGTGGTATGCCTCACGCGACCGCCGCACCCGCAAGCGCGACTTGCGCAGGCTGTGGATCGCCCGCATCAACGCGGCGGCAAGGCTGAACGGCACGACCTACAGCCGGCTGGTGTCGTCCATGAAGAAGGCCGACATCACGATCAACCGCAAGATGCTGGCCGACCTGGCCGTGCGCGACCCGCAGGCGTTCTCTGCGGTGGTGACGCAAGCCGACAAGGCATAACTGATTCGATTAAAGGCGAGGGCGGACGACAGTCCGCCCTCGTTGTGTTTAAGGGGGTAAAATATTCTCATGGCTCCTGTTCTCTCAGAACAGACTTTTCCTCCAATGCATGTGCTCCAGCTTGTGCAGGGTGATATCTACCACCTCGCAGGTGGATGCCATTGTCAACGCAGCCAATGTAAACCTACAGCACGGCGGCGGCGTAGCGGGGATCATCTCCCGGCGGGGAGGCCTGGTCATCCAGCGGGAAAGCGACGCCTGGGTCAGGGAGCACGGACCCGTCACTCATGCAGAGCCGGCAGTTACTTGGGGCGGAAGCCTTCCCTGCCGTTACGTCATCCATGCGGTCGGCCCGGTGTGGGGCGAAGGCGACGAAGACCGCAAACTGGCGGAAGCTGTGACCGGTTCGCTGCGTGCTGCCGATCGCCTGGAACTGGCTTCCATTGCCCTGCCAGCCATCTCCACCGGCATCTTTGGGTTTCCGAAGGAACGCGCGGCAGCCGTCATCCTGTCCGCCATCGAGACCTTCTTTATCGACAAGCCTGAATCAACGGTCAGCCTGGTGCAGATGACCCTTTATGACCAGCCGACATTGGAAGCCTTTACGAAAGCCTGGAGGGAAAAGGGTTGGGGGAAATGATCACCTCGAGTCACAACCCGAAAATCAAATTAATCCGCGCGCTGGCAGGGCGCCCGAAAGAACGCCGCGAGAACGGCGCGTTCCTGGCCGAAGGCGTGCGCCTGGTCGAGGAAGCCTTCTCCGCCGGCTGGAATTTTCGATTCGTGCTGTACACAGATGGACTTGGCCCGCGAGGCCAGGACCTCGTGAAGTCCCTGACCACCAAGGGGCGTCGATGTGGAACCCGTGGTGGAGAACCTGTTTCAGTCAATGACCGAAACCGAGACCTCCGCAGGGAATCCTGGCTGTGCTCGCGCTCGACCCGCCCGGGTCCCTTCTGCCGCCCGCCAAGCTGGACTTTGTGCTCATCCCCGACCAGATCCGCGACCCCGGTAATTTGGGCACGCTGCTGCGCACGGCAGCGGCGGCGGGTGTGCAGGCGGTCTTCATCCCGCCGGAGACGACAGACCCCTTCGCGCCCAAGGTCGTGCGTGCCGGGATGGGCGCCCACTTCCGGCTGCCGATCCTTTCGCTGACGTGGGACCAGCTTGGAGAGCGGGTGGCGGGGATGTCCGTGTACCTGTCAGATGCAGAAGCGGAGAAATCCTGCTGGGAAGTCGATTTCACTCGTCCGTACGGCGTTGGTCATCGGCGGCGAAGCAGAGGGCGCAAGCACGCAGGCGCGAAGCCTGGCCACAGAAATGATCCGCATCCCCATGCCCGGTCACATGGAATCGCTCAATGCCGGCGTGGCAGGCGCGGTGTTGATGTACGAGGTCGTCCGGCAGCGCAGCCGGTGAAAGGGAGGACAGATGAAAATTCGCTCGATCACTTACTTCTGCAACCCGGGCTGTCCGCTCGACGAAAAGAAACTTCGCGCGGCAGGTCAGTTTGCATCCGAGGCGAAGAAGGCCTTCGAGGATGCCGGCTTCGAAGTGCAGACCACGCGCCTTGCGACGGTGCCGTTCCCGCGCCTGCTTGGCGCCGGGAATATCAGCGAAACTCCGAGACTGGCTGAGAAACTATCCGCTGTGCTGAAAGAAGCCGGTCTCGCCTACGCTGCGCTGGGCCCGGCCCTGCCGGATGTGCCTGCCAGCTATGAAGTCATCCCCGAAGCGATTGCCGCGTCGAAGGACATTTTCTTCTCAGGCGTCCTGGCCTATCATCACACTGGAATATCACTGCCCGCGGTGCACGCCTGCGCTCGGGTGATCACGCGTACCGCGCCGCTCGAGCCCAACGGCTTTGCCAACCTGCAATTTGCCGCGCTGGCCAACGTCCCGCCGGGAGCGCCGTTCTTCCCGGCCGCCTACCACGAAGGCGAGGAACCGGCATTTGCGGTGGCTGTCGAAGCCGCGGACCTGGCGGTCAGTGCCTTCGAGGGTGCTGCGACTGTGGAGGAAGGCCGAACGAAGCTGATCTCCTCCATTGAAATCTATACCCGGCAGATCGTCACCGTGGCGAACTTGTTGAAATATCGCTTCAACCTGCGCTTCGGCGGCATCGACTTCTCACTGGCGCCTTTTCCCAAGGAGGCCCAGTCCATTGGCGCGGCGTTCGAGAGATTGGGCGTTCCCCGCGCCGGGCTGCATGGCTCGCTGGCTGCGGCGGCCATCCTGACCGAGGCCATCGACCGCGCGGATTTCCCCCACGCCGGCTTCAGCGGGTTGATGATGCCGGTGCTCGAAGACAAGATGCTCGCCTGGCGTGCCGCCGAGGGGACTCTCTCCGTCAAGGACCTGCTGATGTATTCTGCAGTTTGCGGGACGGGGCTTGATACTGTCCCGCTGGCAGGGGATACCACGCCCGAACAGATTTCCGCCCTGCTGCTGGACATCGCCGCACTGGCCCTGCGGCTGGACAAGCCGCTGACCGCCCGGCTGATGCCCGTCCCCGGCAAGAAAGCCGGCGACCCGACCGGTTTCAACTTTGAATTCTTCGCCAACAGCCGGGTGATGGCGCTCAGGGCGGAACCGCTTAAGGGTCCGCTGGCGTGGAGAAGAAACTTTTCAGCTTAGGGCGAGAGTACATCGAATATAACAAAACTGGGACGGATCTACATCCGTCCCAGTTTTTTGACCTTCACGTCTCAGACCTTGGCCGAGCTAGGAGATCTCCCATGAGTGGAATCAGGCTCAGGGAGTTCCGTATAGTTGAACTTTTCCCCCATAAAATTCGCGCTCCCGGATCAATTTCAATCTTCGAGGCAAGGGTTTGCGGAATTATCCCTCGTTGGATCAGTATACGAATCATGGCTGTAAACCAGCCAGACTCTGTCGCGACCGCTCACCAGTGAAATCAACCTGGGTATATCGCTTTCCGTCATCTTAGGTTCCAGGATGCCGCTCTCGAATAGATCCAGGGGAATCCCGCGTTTCTCCACCCGGATATCATACTGGTCTTCCCAGGATTTAAAATAATAGTCGAACGCGATTTCCACAAAGTTGGAGTTGAAAAGGACCAGATCATCCTTTTCAGCGAAATTTGCGACATAACCGGCAGCCGTGCTCCAATCCTCTTTTTGATAGTACCTGTAATAATCGCCGGTGGAGAACAGGTAGTTTGCGGCTAAAACCCCCAGCACGACGATCATAAGAAGACGAAATCTTAATTGAACGATGCCGGCTGCCAGCAGCAGTAACATTGGAATCGTTATCCAGATCAGGGTTCGATCGGCAAAAATCGGCCGGCGGATGCTTACGATCAGCTCGCCCAGGACGGGGATGGCGAACAAGGCAATCAGAAAGAAGAGGATCGAAAGCTTCTTCCGGTAATACACCAGCCCGAAACACAGCACCGCGCACAGGATCCACGTCATCACCTGGCTGACTTGACTTGGTGCAGATGCATTCAATAAGGTTCGAAGTGTCCAGACAACGGCGTCCCAGTCTGGTTTTGGAATCCAAAACTCCTTATTGACCCGGCTGACCTGCTGGAAAAAGGTAAATATCCACGGACTCCACAGGAGGAAGATGCCAATCTGAGCCTTTACCCAGTTCCCAAAAGAGGGAGCCTGCAAGGCGGGTGGGGACCCCGATTTCCTTATCTTCTGGAAAAGCATCAGACTCAGAACGAAGATATTGGTGGCTAAAGAGAAAAAGACAGCTGTATTGTGGCTGAGCAGGGTGGCAGCCGAGAAAACGATAAATGTAACCCAGGCCAGGTCTGTCTCAATGGCCCGGATGGGCAGCCAGCGATGGCGGGAGACCCAGGCTCTCCATCCGGTTTGATCGCGGGTCTCATCCTTATAACTGAAGTCACCCTGGATGTCTGGTTCAGCCGGCCCGGATGTACGCCAGGCATGCAGATAATCCCGAAATTGGCTGCCGATGGGGCTGACGGAGCGTGAATCCGTAAGCAGCCTGACCAATGCATAGATCGCCACGGCTGCATTGAACATCAGCAGGGTGTACATGCGTGTTTCCTGGGCGTAGAAGATGTTGAAAAGCGAAAAGGCCAGGAGCACTGCTGCCGACAGTCCCATTACCATACCGGACAGGCGTTTGCCGATCAGGTAAATCACCGGGATCGTGCCTGCGCCGAATAGTGCAGAAAGCAGGCGGACATTATGGGGCGCATCCCCTCTGAATTCGATCCAGTAATGGAGCAGCAGATAATAAAGGGGGGGATGTTGGTCAATCTTGACCATCCATTGCAGCATCTCGGGGACACTGTGGCTGGCCAGCCACACGCTGAACGTTTCATCCAGCCACATCCCTTTACTGTCGAGCGCAAAGACCCGCAGTAAATAACCAATCACTGTGATGACAAGTACCAACCAGGGCGCAAGCTCTTCGAAGTCAAATTCTTCGTTCATTTTTTAGTACCTGCATTCATGGTTGCAACGAGCTGGGCGAATGCCGCTGTACGGCGCTTCGCAACTACTTATAGACAGCCAAATATTAAATCCATTATAGCCACGTTCAGATTATTCCAAAATGAAATTATCAATCAATCTTGTTTTTCCCATAAAAACTGCCATGGAGAGCAGCGTTTTCCCGGTGATGTCCTCGAGTTCCTGAAGGGAATCGAAATCAGCACACGAGACATACTGCAATTGAGCCAACGGCTCCGAGGCCACCTTCTCGCGGACAATTTGTCGCAACGCTTCGGCTTTCCGCTCGCCTCGCCGGTGGGCAGCGTGGGCAGCGCTCAGGGCGCGGAAGAGAATCGTCGCAGCCTGTCGCTCCTCGGGGCTAAGGTAGCTGTTGCGGCTGGACATGGCGAGGCCGTCTTTTTCCCGCACCGTGGGACAGATGACGATCTCGATGGGAAAGTCCAGGTCGCGGGTCATGCGCCGGATGACCGCTGCCTGCTGGGCATCCTTTTGGCCGAAATAGGCTTTCTGTGGCTGAACCGCGTTGAACAGCTTGGCGACGACCGTCGTCACCCCGCGAAAATGACCGGGGCGGACCGCGCCTTCCAGCGGCTGGGCCAGCCCTTCGACCTCGATCCACGTCTGGTAGCCGGGTGGGTACATGATCTCAGGCGTGGGCGTCCAGACCAGGTCCGCGCCGGCTTCTTCGAGCAGACGCAGGTCACTCTTCAAGTCACGGGGATACTTGGACAAGTCCTCGTTGGCGCCGAACTGAGTCGGATTGACGAAGATGCTGGCAGCCAGGCTGGCGCATTCGTCCCGCGCGCGGCGGACGAGCGAGAGATGCCCCTCGTGGAGATAACCCATGGTCGGAACAAGTCCTACGGGTTCAGGGAGCAGGTCACGGGCGGTGCGCAGTTCGTCAAATGAGGCGGCGATGATCATGGATTCGGACATTCGATGCTCCTTTTACGGGCAGCGCGGGTCGGTGCGGGCTGTCGGGGTCTCGCCAAAGGCTTCGTAAATCGGTACGCCGATTGCATCGGGCAGCGGGGGCAGATTCAACGCCCAGGCAGCGGTGGCGGCCGTGTCGGTCACGTTGACCGGCTGGGTGAGGTATTGCGGAATCACCTCCGGGCCGATGACCGCCCAGGGGATGGTCATATCCTGCGGCAGCCAGGTGCCGTGCAGGTCCTCGTGCCCGCCGTGGTCGGCGGTGACGATGATCAGCGTGTCCTCGCGCAAGCCGGCTTCGTCGAGGGCGGTGAGCAGGGTGCCGATGGCCTCATCCGCTCGGCGGACGACGCTCAACTGCTCGGGCGAGAGCCAGCCGTGGACGTGACCCATGGCGTCGGTGGTGGCGAAATGGACGAAGGCCAGGTCAAATCCTTCCTTCAGGATAGGCGCAGCCTGCTCCGCGATGACCACGTCACGGTCGTTGATCCACTCGTAATAATCCGTTGTCTCGGGCGGGGTGACCTGGCGCAGCTTCTCCTTGTTCACGATCATGACGGTATAAAGTCCGGCCTGTTTGGCTAGCGTAAAGATCGACGTGCCCTGGGCGTAACCGTTCTCGGGGATGTAGTCGTTCCAGTTCACACCGTGCTGGTCGGGACACAGCCCGGTGAGCATGGACGCATGGGCGGGCAGGGTGGCGCTGGGATGGATGGTCTGAGCGTTGAGGGTGTAAGCGCCTTCCTGCATCAGAGCCGTAAGGATGGGCATCGGGGCAAGATCGATCAGGTCAGGGCGCAGTCCGTCGATGCTGATGATCAATACTCGCGCGATGGCCGGTTTCGGGGTAGCCGTGGGCAGCGGCGTGTCGGTTGGAGGCAGCAGCGTAAATGTGCTGGTCGGTGCGAAGGGTAACCGTAGATGTGGGGGGGACAGACGTAACCGCGGGAGTGGAAGGCGCAACGAATCCGCATCCCGTCAGCAAGAAAAGGATGACGGCTCCATTTACGGTTAGGTTGAAGATCCTGATCAGGGTTGGTTTCATCGTCATGTCTCTCTCGCTGAAAATTTACGGTTGGAAGGCGTTTTTAATTCGACCAGGTAAGTCCAAATTCCCTATTAGTTTTTGGAAAATATGTGCTACACTTGACGAGTAAACACCCACCCACCCACTAACTGGAGGAAAAAATGGCATATTCATTCGTAAATTCCAAGGGGACAACTTACTACCTGCACAACAAGAAGACCATGCGTGGTACCAAGGAAGTCACCCTGTTCTATTTCGCCAAGGATGTACGCCCGGCCGATGCCCTTGAAGCTGTACCGCCGGCTTATCAGGTCGTCGAAATGAAGACGGGCATGCCTGTCCTCAAGAAGAAAGTATAAACCATTTTCGAGCGAGGTTGACCTATGCCTTCACTTAATCGTGTTCAGTTGATCGGCCGCTTGGGCAAGGATCCTGAGAGTCGCTTCACCCCGACGGGCAAAAAGGTTACCTCCTTCAGTCTGGCTGTTGGTCAGCGCTGGAAAGGCGCGGACGGCAAAGTTAAGGAACAGACTGAATGGTTCAACATCGAAGCATGGGGACGGATCGGCGAAATTTGCCAGCAGTACCTGCAGAAGGGGCGCCTGGTCTTCATTGAAGGACGGTTGAAGACCGACCGCTACGAGGACAAGGGCGAGACGAAATATTTCACCAAGGTCGTCGCCACGTCCATGCAGATGCTGGAGAAGAAAGCCGAAGAAGAGGACGAACCCGAAGCTGCAAGCGAGGAATCAGGACTGTACGAAGCCTGATTGCGGGTTTCTTCCGAAAAATCAGGATATGAAAAGAGGGACGCGGTTTAGCGTCCCTCTTTTTGTGGGTAAAGGATGTTTATCCCTTCTCCAACTGGTCGATCAGCCTGGAAATGATGTCAAATCCACCCTGCCAGAAGGCTGCGCTGTGGATGTCGATTCCCGCCTCCGAAAGGATTTTCACCGGCGCTTCGGAGCCGCCCGCTGACAGAATCTTGAGATATTTCGGTTTAAACGCGTCGCCCTCAAGCTTGAATTGTTGGTAGAGCGAGAATACCAGCAACTGCCCGAACGCGTATGCGTACACGTAAAACGGCACGGCGTAGATATGCGGGATGGAGACCCATTCCCACTTGAACTCGTCGCTCAACTCGACGGCGTCGCCGAACTGCTCCTTGAGATTTTGCATGTACGCGGCGCAAACGTCATCCACTGTGGCGTTCTTCTGTGTCAGGGCATGCGCTTCCCGTTCGAAAAGGGCAAAATAAACCTGGCGCAGGATCGTCGCGAAGGCGTCGTCCATTTGCTTGAAGAGGATGTCGCGTCGCACGGCTTCATCGGTTTCAGCAGCCAGCAGCTTGTCCGTCAGCATCATCTCCCCGAAGGTGGAGGCCGTCTCCGCCAGAGGCAGGGATGAATGGAATGTGAACGCGCTGTGGTGCGACGCCAGCATGGCATGGATGGCGTGCCCGAGTTCGTGCGCCAAGGTTGCCACGTCGCGTGCGCGGCCGGTGAAGTTCATCAGCACGAACGGGGTGTCCTCGGGGTTGATCGACGCGCAGAACGCGCCGCTTTCCTTCCCTTTGCGGATCTCGCTGTCGAGACGGTCCTGGTCGAACACGCGGCGGGCGAGAGCGCCAATCTTCGGGTCGAACGCGTCAAATGACTCCAGCACCATATCGGCGGCTTTTCCGAACTCAAAGGCCTTATCCGATTGGGCGACCGGCGCGTAAATATCGTAGCGGCGCAAGCGTTTCATGCCCAGCGCTTTGGCCTTCACGCGGAAAAAACGCTGGAAGACCGCCGCGTTCTTGCGGGTGACCTCGAGCAGGGTGTCCACCACGTCGTCAGGGATATCATTATTCAAATTTCGTGCTGAGATGGGAGTCGAAAATTTCCGCAAGCCGATGTTCTCGTTGTGCCAGTCCCGGGTGTGGGTCTGGTACATCTGCCCAAGGATCGGGCCGTCGTTGCCGAAAACGCGGAAGAGTTCCTGGTAGGCTTTGGCGCGCAATTCGGGGTCAGGTCCCTGGATGTAAGGCTGAAGCTGGGCGCGAGTCAGTTCCTTCACTTCGCCGTTCACTTCCAATTTAAAGACATATCGATTGGTGATGGCATTATACAGGTTGACCAGAGCGCTGGAGCCTGTGACGTCCTTGAGGTTGATGATCTTCTCCTCGGCTTCGCTCAACGTATAGGGCTTGAAGTGGCGTATCTCTTCGAGGTAATAGCGATAATCACCCGAAGCGGACATTAGCCGCTGCGCGTTTCCGTCGTCCACTTCCTTCCACCACAGGCTGAAGAATAAGGTGCGGTTCTGCATCTCCGCCGCGAACTGCTGCACACGCCCCATCAGGCTCTGCGCGTCCTGATTCTGCGTGTCCTCTGCGAACGAGAGTCCGGCGAAGGAAAAGATCCTGTTCACCACGCGGGCGATGGACTCGGAGGCGCGCACCACATCGAGGAAGGTCTTTTCGTCCATTTCGGGGTTGAGCTTGCTCCGCACCCCCTCGAAGGATGCAACCTGTTCCTCGACATTATCAAAAGCGCCTTCCAGGTCCGTGCTGTTGAAACCGGGGAAGAGTTGGGTCAGGTCCCATTTTTTGAGTGTGTATGCCATAAGGTCACCTAAATGCTCGAGCGGATGTGGACGATGTCGCCGTCCTTGACGATATATTCCTTGCCCTCCAGCCGCCACTTTCCCTTTGCCTTGGCTTCGGTCATCCCGCCCAGCGCAGTCAGGTCATCGTAATGGACGACCTCCGCCCGTACGAATCCGTGCGCCAGGTCGGTGTGGATCTCGCCTGCTGATTCCTGGGCGGTCGCACCGCGGCGCGTGGTCCAGGCGCGGACTTCGTCCTCGCCGACGGTGAAAAACGACTGCACGTTGAGCAGGTCGTAGGACAAGCGGATCATGCGGCTGAGGGCAAGCTCGGTGATGCCGTATTCCTGCATGAACATCTGCGCGTCCTCGGGCGGCAGCACGGCGATCTCGGCTTCCAGCTTGGCGGGCAGCGAAACAGTGGGATGGTCAGCCTTGATCTCCGGAGCAGACTGTCCTTCGCCCAGGTTGAACACGGTCAGAATCGGTTTGCGCGTGAGCAGGCCGTAGCTGGAGAGTTCAAGCTGCTCCTCGTGGTTGAATTCCAGGAAGCGCAAGGGTTTGTTCGCGGAGAGCGCTTCGTTTAGACGGTTGAACAGCGCGGTCTGACGCTCGTTGATTATTTTGTCGGTGCCGCCCTTCCGGCGCTCGTCGATCAGGCGCTCCAGCTTACGCTCCACAGCGATCAGATCATTGAGCAGTAGCTCGTTCAGCATGGCGTCCAGGTCGCGCGCCGGGTCCACCAAACCGGAGGAGTGGGGGTGCGGGACGCTGTCGCTTTCGAAGCAGCGCACCACGTGGATGAACGCGTCCATCTGCGCCAGCGTGTTGAGCAGCGTGCCCGAGATGCCGCTTTTCTGGGCGGTGCCTTCCAGCCCGGCGATGTCGGCATAGGTAATCTTGGCGTAGATGGTCTTGCGCGGCTTGAACATGGCCGAGAGTGTGTCCACGCGCGGGTCGGGGACGTCCACCACGTGCGTGTGCACCTCCATGCGGCCGGCGGAGGCATGCGTGGGAGTCGTGCCGCGAGTGAGCGCGTTGAAGAGCGTCGTCTTGCCAGATTGCGGGAGTCCTGATGATTCCGAGTTTCATCTTGACCTTTGTAGAGGGAGTGGTATACTGTCTGACGCCGGCCGAAGTGGCGGAATAGGCAGACGCGCACGACTCAAAATCGTGTTCCGAAAGGAATGTGGGTTCGATTCCCACCTTCGGCACTGAGATTATACACTAGCGGTTAAATATAATCAAAACGCCCTCCTCAATTGAAGAGGGCGAATGCTTTAAACCCAGCCCCCTCCGGCCTCTGGCCACCTCCCCCAAATCCTTTTTTTCGGATTTGGGGGAGGCTGGGAGGGGGTCGTATTTGTGGAGGGCAGGGGTGGTGTCAACGCCCCAGCCCGGTCTGGATCACCCACGGACCGGCAAGCTCCTGCAGCGGAGCGGAGCACGTGGCGTTTGTGATCTGCCCTGCATCGAAAGCAGTGTCGGCTTTGTCACAGCCCGACTCCGGTGGGAACGCATACAGCGTGTTAATGTTCAGCGTCACCTGGCTGGTATCGGCCTCGGTAGGGACTGTGAAGTTCAACCGGTGGCAGCGGTAACGCTCGGAGATGTGCGGGAAGCCGTACTGGTTCTCCCAACCCGTGTAGACGATCTGGTCGACAGGATAAGTCTTCCCGGCCACCTCGAGGGTGATATCTTGCGGGGACTGGGCCAATGCCCAGGCGGAGTCTTTTGACGGCGGGGTATAGCACACATCCGCCTGGAACAAAGTGCCGTCGACAAGGTTGCCGGTGACGAGCATGTCCACGCCGCTGGCAGTGGTCAATTGACCTTGGATCGGCTCGATGCCGGCGGGTGTCGGCCAGGGAGTGGAGGTGGTTTCAATGAGCGGTGTCGGCACGTTGATTTCGAATACCCAGGGGCCATTTGCGTGGCTGCTGAAAGAATCGAAGATAATCATGCGCGCATCGTCCTCGGTCATATTTTCCGGCTTTTCTGCGATGGTGAAGTTGAAAGATCCTCCACCAGAATCATAGGCGATAGACTCACAGGCACCGATTTTTATGCCCGTCCCGGCCTCGTCCAGCTTTTTCTGAGCTGCTTCGCAATCGGGTGCTTCCGGCACAGAAGTATAAAATTCCGTGATGGTCAACGTCATTTTGCCTGGATTGGGATTCGCTACATCGAAGGTCAATGCGTCGCAGCGGTGGGTATATTTACCTGTATTATCTGATGTGCGGTAATACAAAATACCAAAGCCGCTCAAGTTGATTTTCTCCGCGCCGATGGTGACAAATGTACCCTCGGGGTTACTGCCGACGATCCAATCCTCCTGGGTAGGCATTTGGTGGCAGATGTCGATGGAAAGTTGCCCGTCAAGAATTTGGGCGTTGAGAAGTTCCACCTCCAGCCCGTTAACGGTTTGAGTCTGCGGAAACGGCGGCGGAAGTGGTGGTTCTGAAGGAACTGCAGGCGGAAGACTGGGTGTTTCTGAAGGAGAAGGCGCTGGAGTTTCCGGGGCGCAGGCTGATGTGGTCAGAGTAAGGACGATGAGGAAGGTCAGTGTAAGTTTGTTGTTCATAATCGCTCCTTTTCTTTGAGAAACAGATTATAACTTGGCGCCTTACTACACTCCCCGACGATTCCCGGACTTTCGAGTATGGTAATCACCTAATAATCCAATCTTGCGTGAATTCTCCTCCAGATCCAAAACCCAGAGTGGTTGACAACCATCCTGCCCAAACTTACAATGGATTGTCAGTCGGGGAGTAGCACCTGCAGCAGGCAGGACAGGTCGCCGTCATCACAGGGTCGCCTCAGCGCCCTCGGTGCCTGTACGCTCTCCTGCATCCGCAGGAGTGTGAGCGATCAGCGAGACCGTCTTTCTTGGGAGGTCTCTTTTTTTGTCTGGCGTGGAAAACAAATTTCGATAAGGACGTTGTGTGAATATTGCGACTTCTCTGCTGATCGCCATTGGTTTGGCCATGGATGCTTTTGCCGTTTCCATCGGCGCCGGGACGGGAGGCCTGGTCACTGACTCGCGCTCCAAGCTGCGCCTTGCCTTTCACTTTGGCCTTTTCCAGGCAGGGATGGCCGCTCTTCGGCTGGCTGGCCGGATCCACCATCCAACACTGGATCACCGGCATCGACCACTGGGTGGCGTTTGGCCTGCTCACCTACGTGGGCGTGAATATGATCCGCTCGGGGCTGGGCTATGTAGAGGATGAGAATAGACGCAATCCATCAAAAGGCACGACGATGGTAATGTTGAGCGTTGCCACCAGCATCGACGCGTTGGCGGTGGGCTTGAGCCTCGCGATACTGTCGATTCCCATTCTCTCCCCGGCATTGGTGATCGGAGTGATCACTTTTGGGCTGTCGCTGTTCGGGCTGATGGCTGGCGGCCGGCTGGGAGAAAAATTTGGCAAGCGAATGGAGATCATCGGAGGTGTGATCCTGATCGGGATCGGGCTGCGCGTCCTGATCGGGCATCTATTCTTCTAGGATTCGGTTGTGCCTTCCTGATTAATGAGCAGGTGAAGGAAATCACTGGCGTGAAAACCATGCTCGGGCTATGATAATGAGGAATCCGGAGAGGAGGAACTTATGGCAACGATGAACAATGTCCTTGCAGTGATCATGGGCGGAGGCCGCGGCGCGCGCCTGTTTCCGCTGACCAAGATGCGCTCCAAGCCCGCTGTGCCCATTGCGGGAAAATACCGTCTGATCGATATCCCCATCAGCAACTGCATCAACTCTGGCATTTACCGCGTGAATGTGCTGACACAGTTCAACTCGGTCTCGCTGCACCGACATATCACCGAGACCTACCAGTTCGATTCATTCCACACCGGTTATGTGCAAATTTTAGCCGCCGAGCAGACTATGCAGTCCGAGACCTGGTACCAGGGCACGGCCGATGCGGTCCGCAAGCAGCTCTTCGAGATCAAAGCCACCGGCGCGGAAGAAGTGCTGATTTTGGCGGGTGACCACCTCTACCGCATGGACTACGCCGCCATGCTCGATACCCACTGGAAGAAAGGCGCCGATATCACCGTGGCTGTCCAGCCGGTGGGCAAGAGCGAAGTCTCGCGCCTGGGCATCCTTAAACGCGCGGACGATGGGCGTATCGTGGCCTTTGCCGAGAAGCCCAAGGACCCCAAGGTGCAGAAGAAATTTATCAGTCGCGACGACCCTGTCCGTCCCTACCTGTGCTCGATGGGCATTTACGTGTTCAAGACCCAGGTGCTGATCGACCTGCTGACCGAGTATCCTGATTTCGATGATTTCGGGAAAGATATCATCCCTCAAGCCATCGGCACGCGCCCGGTCTTTGCTTATGATTTCGACGATTACTGGCAGGATATCGGGACGATCCGCTCGTTCTACGAAACCAATCTCGAGCTGACCCGGCCCGACGCGCCCTTTAATTTTTATGATGCCCGCCGGCCGATTTACACACACTCGCGCTTCCTGCCCGGTTCCATTGTGGAGGACAGCAAGCTGAAAGATGTGCTGCTGGCGGAGGGCTGCGTGATCCGCAAGGCGTCCATCACGCATTCCGTGATCGGATTGCGCAGCATCATCGGCGCGGGGACGGTCATCAAGGATACCATCGTCATGGGCGCGGACTACTACGAGCGGCGGGTCAGCAAGAACATCCCGCTGGGCATCGGCAAGAGGTGCAAGATCGAAGGCGCGATCATAGACAAGAACGTGCAGATCGGCGACGGGGTGGTGATCAAACCATTCCCGAACGGCACGGACATCGACGCCGGAACCTGGGTGGTGCAGGATGGGGTGGTCGTCATCCCCAAGGACACCATCATCCCGGCCAGGATGCGGATAGAACCATAATTTAATTAAGGAGTTTGATTTATGACAGACAAGACAACAATCCCTCCCGCTGGCAAGAACCCCGAGTGGCACAGCCTCAGTCTGGATGACACACTCAAGCGGCTTGCCGTGCAGGAACAGGGCCTCAGCAGCGAGGAAGCCCAGCGCAGGCTCGCGCAATACGGCCTGAACCAGTTGACCGAAGCGGCGCGTCCCGGATTCCTCTCCAAGTTGTGGGACCAACTTAATAATTTCGTCGTCATCCTGCTGATCGTGGCCTCCATCATCTCTGCCCTGCTGGGCGAGTGGGTGGACGCGGCAGCCATCATGGCCATCGTGGTACTCAACTCGATCCTGGGTATTGTCCAGGAAAGCCGCGCGGAGGAAGCCCTGGCGGCGCTCAAGAAAATGGCCGCCCCTGAAGCGCAGATCCTGCGCGACGGACACCGGGTCAGCGTCCCTGCCCGTGAGCTGGTTCCGGGCGACATCG
This sequence comes from uncultured Chloroflexia bacterium, assembly GCA_963774975.1. Taxonomy (GTDB): domain Bacteria; phylum Chloroflexota; class Anaerolineae; order Anaerolineales; family Villigracilaceae; genus JBGPQJ01. The sequence goes on along the minus strand of CAVZGY010000013.1, from coordinate 149,535 downwards.
TCTATCTCGAAGCGGGGAACTTTGTCCCGGCGGATGTGCGACTGCTGGAGGCCGTCAACATGCGGGTGGAGGAGGCCTCGCTTACCGGTGAATTGCAGGCGGTGCAGAAAAACGCCTCCCTCCAACTGGACGGCAACGTTCCTCTCGGCGACCGGCGCAATACCGCTTTCATGGGCACCACGGTGTCCTACGGGCGCGGGCGCGGCGTAGTCACCAGCACCGGCATGAACACCCAATTGGGGTTGATCGCCACCATGCTGCAAAGCGTCGAAACGGAGCAGACTCCGCTCCAACGCCGGTTGGACGAACTGGGCAAGACCCTGAGCATCGGTGCCTTGATCCTGGTGGCGGTGGTCTTCGTGGTGGCGGTGTTCAACTATACGGATATGTCGCTCCTGTTCGTGGATCCGCTGGCGTATTTTGAAGAATTTGCAATCGAGATCACCGACGCCTTCATGGTCTCGGTCAGCCTGGCCATTGCGGCTGTGCCTGAAGGCCTGCCGGCGGTGGTGACCATCAGCCTGGCGTTGGGCATGAGCCAGATGATCAAACGGCATGCCCTTATCCGCAAGCTCTCCTCGGTCGAGACGCTCGGCTCCACCACCACCATCTGCTCGGACAAGACCGGCACGCTCACCCAGAACCAGATGACCGTCACCCGCCTGTGGGCGGACGGCCAGGACATTCACGTGGGAGGGCACGGGATATTCTCCGCGCGGGGAGTTCAAGGTGGAAGGTCGGGATGCGGACGTCCGAAAATATCCCGCCGTCCAGACCACCCTCTGGCTTGGGCTGCTGAATAACGACTCGGAGCTCGAGGAAAGCGGTGAGGAGGACAGCGGCAAGACCTATCGCATCATCGGCGACCCGACGGAGGGCTCGCTGCTGGTGGCGGCGGCCAAGGCCGGCGCTCTGCACGAAGAAATGGACCAGTCCTACCCCCGGGTGCAGGAAGTGCCCTTCGACTCGGAGCGCAAACGCATGATCACCGTGCATGAAGTGCGCGAGCCCCGCACACAGGACATCTCCCCCTTCACCGATCAGACCAAAAAAGGCCAGCATGTCATCATCGTCAAAGGCGCGCCGGACGTGGTGCTCGACCTTTGCACCAAATACCAGACGATTGACAATGCCTCGGTCCCGATGGGGCCGGCGCAGCGCGAGCGCATTTTAACCGCCAACGAATCGATGACCCGCGACGCCCTGCGCGTGCTCGGCGTGGCTTATCATGTCGTCGATTCCCTGCCCACGGATGTGGATACCGAATTGCTGGAGAAAGACCTGGTCTTTGTCGGTCTGCTGGGTATGATCGACCCGCCGCGCGAGGAGGTTGCCCCGGCGCTCAAGAACGCGCTCAAGGCCGGCATCCGCACCGTGATGATCACCGGCGATTTCCCCAATACCGCGCGCGCCATTGCCGAGGCCATCGGTCTGATGCGCCCCGGACACAAGGTGATGACCGGCGCGGAACTCGACGCGATCAGCGATGATGAGTTGAAGAATGTCATCGAGGAGACGGATGTGTTTGCCCGCGTCTCGCCTGAACACAAGATGCGCATCGTGGACGCGCTGCAGGCCAACGACGAGATCGTCGCCATGACCGGAGACGGCGTGAACGACGCGCCTGCCATCAAACGCGCCGACATCGGCGTGGCGATGGGCATCACCGGCACCGACGTGGCCAAGGAAACCGCTGACATGGTGCTGACCGACGACAACTACGCCAGCATCGTCTCTGCTGTCGAGCAGGGCCGCATCATCTATGCTAACATTCGCAAGTTCGTCTTCTTCCTGCTGTCGTCCAACGTGGCGGAGATCATGATCATCTTCCTGGCAACGCTGGCCGGCCTGCCGGCTCCGCTGACCGCCATCCAGCTGCTCTGGCTCAACCTCGTCACCGATGGAGCGCCGGCATTGGCTCTTGCGATGGAGAAGGGCGACCCGGATATCATGGATAGAAAGCCCCGCCCGAAGAGCGAGCCCATTGTCAACAAAACAATGGGGCTTGGGATTGGAATCCAGACGGTTGCCCAGACCGGCGCAGTGCTGTTCGCTTTTTGCATCGGCCTGCTGTGGGAGATGGAGCATCTCGGAATCGTCGTGCCGGCCGGGGTGAACCCGCTTGGTTTCCTGATCCAGTTCGATTGGCGCACGATCAACCTCGATGCGCTGCACACCGCTGAAACGATGGCATTTCTTACTCTCTCTCTCTGCGAGTTGTTCCGCGCCTATACCGTACGTTCGGAGCGCTCTTCAATTTTTACCATCGGCGTGTTCTCCAACAAGTACATGCAGTACGCGGTCGGTTTGTCCATCGCCTTGATCCTGCTGGTCAGCACGGTTCCTTTCCTTCAGGGCATCTTCGACACGCATTTCATGTCCCGGCAGGAGTGGACTGTTGTCCTGGTGCTATCCTTCATCCCGGCGACTGCAGAGGAGATCACCAAATTCTTCATGAGAAGGCGAAGCGCATAACTGGGTAAAATTTCTTTTTGTTATAAAATCCCCGCCATGCTCAGCGGGGATTTTAGTTGTAGAATAGAGTTAGCTCCACGTTCTGATAAATCAATGTTCGGGTTCTGTTTTCCGGTTATGAAGGGCGGGGTTTATTCGTGATGCAATCCCTGAAAAAGTTCATTACCCCCACTGCGGCTGACGAGGGGATCGACCGGCGCATGGTGCTGGTGGTACTGGGATTCGCGCTGGTAGCAGTCGCCCTCTTGTTCGCCGTGGACATCAATCGCCAGTTGATGGGCGTGCTTGGTTTACTCCTGCTGGTGAACTTTTTGTTGGCATGGTATGGTGTCCTGCAACCGGCTGGTCTGATGGTGCCCATCCTGGGAACAGCGGCATTCACCTACCTGATCTTCACAAATGATGGCCTGCGCGACACGGCGATTTTAGGATTGGTGGTCGTGATCATTGGCGCCGGGCTGCTGACCGGCAGGCGCGGCACGGTGGCATTTGGAGTGGCAAGCTTGATCATCGTCATCATCCTGGGCGTGATGGAATCCAGCGGGCGGCTTGTGAACCCATTCAGCATGATAAATACCCTGGCTGATTATATGGCAGTGTGCGTGGCTATAGTCATGGTGACGGCTTTGCAATGGGCGGTCATCACCCGTTTGAAGGAGAACATTAACAAGGCGCAGGCGGAGATCGACCAGCGCCGCCGGGTTGAGGAGGCGCTCCGTTCCAGCGAAACCCGCTACCGGTTATTGGTGGAACAGGCTCCGCTCGGGATCGTCATCTTAGACCATCGTGGATTCATCGACCAGGTCAACCCGGCAGTGTGCGAGATGATGGGTTACGATTCTGCGGAACTGCTGGGCAAGGATCCGCTCACCTTTATTGATTTATCGGATCATGCTCAAATCGAAACGGAAAGACCTTCCCTGCAGGCCGGGCTAATGCTTAGCATGGAAAGGCTCCTCGTTCGCAAGGACGGCTCCCGCCTGCCGGTGATGGGTTCCACCCGCCAGATGCCGGACGGCCGCTACCAGTACATCTTCCAGGATATCAGCGAACGCAAACAGGCCGAGGAGGAGGTCCGGGCGCTCAATGAGCAGCTGGACAAGCGTGTGCGCGAACGCACCGCGGAACTGGAGACCGCCAACCGTGAGCTGGAATCCTTCTCCTATTCCGTTTCGCACGACCTGCGCGCGCCGCTGAGGGCGATCAACGGCTTTAGCAACCTGCTGATCAGCGATTACGCGGACAAGCTCTCCGGCGAAGCGCTCATGTACCTGGATAAGGTGAAGGAGAACGCCAATAAAATGGCGCTGCTGATCGATGACCTGCTCACTTTCTCCCGCCTGAGCCGCAATCCGCTCAAGAAGCGCCGCGTGGACCTGCGCGGGCTGGTGGTGCAGGTGATCGAGGAACTACACGCCGAAGCAGGAGAGCGGGAAATCAAATGGCAGATCGGCGACCTGGCTCCCTGCCAGGCGGACCCGGCGTTGCTGAAACAGGTGTATGCCAACCTGATCGGCAACGCGCTGAAGTACACACGCCCGCGACCTGTGCCGGTCATCGAGATCGGCAGCCGTATGCTGCGCGGGCAGACGGTTTATTTCGTGCGCGATAACGGCGTCGGGTTCGACATGAAGTATGCGGGGAATCTGTTCGGCGTGTTCCAGCGGCTTCATTCAGAAGTGGAATTCGAAGGGACGGGCATCGGTCTGGCGATTGTCCAGCGTATCGTCAACCGGCACGGGGGCAAGATTTGGGCGGAAGCTGAAGTGGATCAGGGGGCGACTTTCTTCTTTACGCTGTTTGCAAAATAGTAAGCCTTTTCAGTACCCGGGTGGGATAAGCAAAATCACTCACGGTGCCTATAATGACTGTGTGGGGATCACACTCTTATACCCTGTATATACATTTCATTTGGAGGGATTATGCTGAAGAAAGCAGTCCGTTTAGGCATCTTGACGGTGCTGGTCGTAATTTTCAGTTTTAATGTCGCAGGCGTGAAAGCGGATCGAGAGGATAGTAAAACCAATCTTGTGCCAATAATAGATGGGACCATGTCCTACGGGGATGTTTATGGTGTTCCTTGGAATGGGAGTTACGACCCTGGTACCTGGGATACGAGCACGTTATACCAATTAAATTTTGTAACCGATGCCAAGACGTATGGGGAACTTAAAGCGGAGTATGAAAGTAAACTTGGTTATCCGATCGTGATGTTGGCTAAGGTTTACGATATAGCGCATGTATCCATTGGCGCCGGAATTTCCTGGTCGCCTCTTGGAAGGATTTCACCAACTTATTACATTATGCCTGACCCTTCTGATCCTCTGATAGGGTGGCAGGTATCGGTTGCAATTTTTAAAGCTCCTTTAAGGGGCAGGAAAACCTCCGCCTGACGCTCTTTGGCTATGTCAATGACGACAACAAGTCCTGCGTCCTGTGGAGCCTGGATGGGTCGCGTCCTGTCAATGTCGATACGAAATGCGGCGGAGGTTCGGAATTGGTCTGCACGGTCAAGCTGGTCGAGAAGAATCTGAAATACAGCTGCGAAGGCAACTACGACTGGCTGGGCGAACAAATCGTCAATGACCCCAAATGGCTGGCCTGGGCGGATAAATTCGCCAGCAAGAACGGGAACAAGTAGTGATAAAAAATCCGACGGAAATCCCGCCGGATTTTTTTTGTCAAAGTGTCAGGCAGGTTTCGGCGCTGAGCCAGAAAAGATTCTCGCGGATATCCTTCCGGGATTGCCACTTACGATTGTCCCATTCTTGTCCGCTCAGATCGTCTCCACCGTACAAGACTTGCCCAAACGGGACGCCGCGGAATTGGGCAACGGCCATCATTCCGGCGCTCTCCATCTCGACGGTCAGGCAGCCTTCTTCTCGACGTGTGGCAATTTTGGAGGGTGTCTCGCGATAAGGCGCGTCGGTGGTCCAGGTCTTTCCGACCAGATGGGGGACGCCGCGGCTTTCCAGGGTCTTCGTCAGTGCTTTCACGCCAGTTTCGTCGGCAATGACTTCCCTGCTTGGCGGAAGGTAATGATAGGAGGTGCCTTCATCTCTTATCGCGCTCGACACCACGATCAAGTGTCCGACCGCGATATCCTTGTTTAGCACGCCGACGCCGCCGCAGGCGATGAACTTCCGACAGCCGAAGGCGATAGCATCCTCGAGCAACCCCGCTGAAAACGGCGCTCCAATGCCTGGGTGAAAGAAGGCCAGCCGACGGCCTTTGAAGTCGATCTCGTAAAAGGCATGTGGACCATCCTCCCACCTGGCTTCAGCGGCCACCTTTGCCGAGTGCTCGGAGGCGACTTTGTCGATAACTTCCTTGAAGAAGCAGATGACGCAATGCTCCGGCATATCTCTTGGCCTGATCACCTTGGAGGGTTCGATCAAGGCTTCGCGGGTGGAGTCGAATTCAAGGATGGGATAGGTCATGGGTGATTTATCCATCAGATGAGCACGTCAGGTTTCATTGCACGGATTTTCTATCTCTCGAATAAAAACAGGTGGGTGTTGTCCGGGGTGAGTGTCTGGGGCAGGAACTCCCGGTCGGAGGTGATGACATATTCTGCATTTTCTTCCGGCGCCAGGAAGGCTTGCGGAAGATAGAAGGCAATAGCAGCGGATGTGGAACCGGTTTTGTTTCCATCAGGGAGGTAGACGGTCACGGCTCCATCGGGCAGCTGTTCTCGAATCTGGATAACATCATACGTTAAACTATTATAGGGCTCCCCGATCTGGAAATGTAGATCCTGCGTCTTCTGGTTGCGATAGGCGAAGACAGCCAGGGCGCAGATCAACACGACGAAGGCAAGTTTGGGAGGGATCCGCAGAAGGGCGAATGCGGAGATGTAAAACGCAAGCGCGAATCCCAGGTAGTACATGGTTGTGTAGTCGTGGAATGCCGACAGGTTGCGCATGGCGATTAGCCACACCATCCCGGAGAGGACCATCAGGGCCAGCGTCTTCCGGTCGACCGCGTCAACTCGAACGCCATGGGCAATGATAATCGCCAGCATCCCCAGCACGATGATCGCATTGAGCCATTTTGTCCCATCGTAATCCCAGACCGGAAATGACCAGCGCACAATCCGGTCGGCCTGGTTAGATAGAAAATTTCCCCACTCCAGAATCCCCGCATATTGTTCGTTGAAGCTCTCGTCCAGGGATAGCCGATTCTCAGCCGACTGGATGATGCTGGTCTGCATCAGCGGAATCTGCCGCTTGTTGGCTTCCGTCACGACGTTGTAGGTCAGCAGGGACGCGGCCCAGAAGACAGAGAGTATCGTGACCCACAGGGAATCATGCTTGAGCATCAGCCGGACCTTGTCCAGCAGCGACGGACCACGTTGCAGCAGGATCTGCAGGACCTCCAGGAGGAACCAAACTCCGAGGACTATGATCGAGGCATATCCGCGCCCCATGGCGACCACGACGAGAGCGGTCCCGTACAATAACAGGCGGTTGGAGCGCCTCATGTGGACAGCGATGCCGAACATGAGAAAGATAAATCCCAGCAACGCCGGTTGGTCGTAGTGGACCATATCCTTGTAAAAGAGCAGGTACTGACTCGAGACTGCGAACAATACCGCGGCGAGACCGATTGCCCAATGCGTCACCAGGCGGCTGGCGAGAAGGTAGGCGGCCACAAGCGTCAGGATAAAGATGCCGTTCATCGCCTGCCTGGCAAGATAGATTTGCGTGGACAACTTCGCCTTAAGCGACAGGAGAGCATGCATCCCGGCACTGAAAAAGACCGGGTAGCGGTCGAAGTAGTCGTAGTCCTTCTCGCCATTCGCGTCGATGGTCTGGAAGACATATCCGACGAACCCATTCGCCGGCGTCGCATGGTTGATGATGGCAAGCGTGCGCGAGGAGACCGCGCCGTGATGGCCCGGCTGAAGTTCATTGTAGCCAGGCTCCCAGCCCACCACCCGGCTCTGCGTGACGAAGACCAGGACAGCTACACCCGCCAGGACTGCGTAAGGAAGAATTTTATTCAACCACGACATAAGCTTTGTCATCGTGCGTCACCATTCAATTACTCTTATATTCCAACATCCCAAACCCGAAAAGTATACCATTCTGTTTCCGCGGTGATGACGCGTGCAAGTCAGCCCTTCGCAAGCTTGAACTCATTGGCTGGAATAAGCAACTCTGGTCCATAAATCAGTCCCTGCTTCTCTACTGCTTCGACATACTCCGGGTGGAAGTGGAATTCGCCATCGCGGAAAATCTCCCTATCCCACGGATTCAAGATGAGCTCATCAGTGATCAGTCCAATGTAATCTGGCACGCTCGTGCCCCATGAGTGGGAATACAACACAGCGATTCTCACAAGGGTTGCTCCCAGGCTGATGGTTTTCTCTTTAACCAACTGGAGCGTTTCCCCGCTGCTGCAAATTTCATCCACGACCAGAACTCTTTTCCCCGCGACGGCGGCTGGCGGCTCGAGAATCCACAGCGGGGACTCGTGCTTCACCACGTCGTTGACCCTTCGTGAGAGCCGCACCGGGTAGACCTCCGCCTGGAGAATGTGCGAGATCAAGGTCCCAGGGTAGTAGCCGCCGCGTCCGATTGGCAGGATGATCTCCGGCTCGAAGCGGGAGGCAGCCGCTGCCAGGGCTTTGCACAGCCCGTGGAAATCCTCCCACGAGATCGGGTGGATTCCCTTGCGCGTGGAATAATCATAGGGGCGATTGGGCATGGATCACTAAATTTCTTTAGAAATTCTTTCGTTAGGTAGGTCACGTTTCAAACGTGACCTACCTAACGGAGGCCTCAACCGGGACACAGGAACAAGGCCAGGACGTGTGCCCGATGGGGGTGGACTATTGACAAGATGAGTCTCAAGCTTTTTTCTCTTTCACAATTGGATTATTAGCGCTCCAGATTATGGCTGCAATGGATGATGCTATCGCGAAGAAGCATAACTCGATTATCGATGCACCCATTCCTACAAATAGAAATAATCCATATACAGCGGGAACAACAGACAGGGACAATCCCAACAAAGAATTAACTGATCCGGACAAAGAAGTATTGGGTTGAAAATTGATTAGCCAGCCCTTTCTCATTAGCCAGGGGTAACAAATCGAGAAGACAGCGAGAATTATTACGAAGATGCGCGAGATGGGCAACACTTCAATAAGATAACCGACGGGAATGTCAAAGTAGTTTATCAACAATCCAATTGTTACAAAAAACAACGGAAGGATCACAATATACAAAACAAGGATATATCTATTAGACGATTTTGCTTCGACAACTTTTTCTGGTTCCTGTGTTTCATAAATTAAGAATACTTTATCTAATTGCCCACCTATTGTGCTGCTTACTTTAGCACCTATCTGCCGCCCTATGAAATAAAGAACCAATGCTCCAACGATGAATCCAATAATTTCTGCCTGCCCAAGCATGTTTGCTACTCTTGCGCCTAGAAAGCCTCCAATCAATATTCCGAAAAAACGGCCAAGATAAAGCCCAATGAAACTTACTGCGAACTCTTTGTTGTGAGATTGTTTATGGTAAAACCACGTAACAAAGCCAACAAGGACGCCTTTCCAGAGTAATAGAATTGCTATGACAATGACTGCAACCTTGTTGGTTACCCTCAGCGAGAGGAGAGTTAATGCAAGGACTCCCACAACAAAAAATGTGAAGTTGGTCAAACTAGACAGGAGGGAGTAATACAAAAGTGGCGATATTGCTTTTCTATCTCTCTGCATGAAATATCCATCTTTGTTAAGCATGGGTTTCAGCCCAATTTCTGACCGGACGTCCCAACCGGGACGCAAGAACAAGGCCAGAATGTGTTCCCCAACGGGGTAGACCATTGCAGATTGGCAACGCTTTATTTCATATATCAAAGGGGTGACAAATTTGCTTTGCGCCTAATGAAATCAACCTAGGCGTTTTAGTTTCTTTTTTAAAATTTCTATCGGCGGTGAGAAATGTATCATTTTGATTATGGATGTGACACCACATACTATGTACATCACAGAGTTCTGTTTAACCATTTTCTCCCATCAGGAGAGTCAATACCTTCATGGGCGATATCTATCTTCTGTGCTTTACCGAATAGTATTTCTTCAATATCTGAAGCGAGTTTTATCATTGCCTCATCAGCTAGAAGACACTTGTCCCAAAAAGTTACATCAAGAATCATCATTGGATTCAACCTGGGTAAATGAGATACCCCTGCTTGAGAAAGCAACTCTTCGAATTTATCATAACGGTCGGGGCGAACACCTTTATCGCGCATTTCTGATGCGCCAATATTTACGACGAAACACTCATTCTTTTTATTAACTATAATTTCCTGAACCTTTTCACCGACGTTAGTGCGATCAGATAAGTGAATTATACAGTTGTGATCAAGTGTGATTTTCATAGTAAAACCTATTCTGATTAATCTTCACTTCCCTAGTAACAAATTTCCTACAACTCATTATACGTCCATCACCTTACACCTGTTACATCCATCAGTGATGGTCAAAAAGCGTGATGATGTATAATCCTAGATGAAATCCCCTCATGGAGGCAGAAATGGCTGAACGAAAAATCCGCGTGCTGGTGGCAAAACCCGGGCTGGACGGGCACGACCGCGGCGCAAAAGTGGTCGCCCGCGCCCTGCGCGACGCCGGCATGGAAGTCATCTACACCGGGCTGCGCCAGACGCCCGAAATGATCGCGGAGGCCGCCCTCCAGGAGGACGTGGACGTGGTGGGGCTCTCCGTCCTTTCGGGGGCGCACATGGCGCTCGTCCCGCGCGTGCTCGAACTGCTCAAGGCCAACGGGCAGGAGAACGTCAAGATTTTCATCGGCGGCATCATCCCCGACGAGGACATGCCGCGCCTGAAGGAGATGGGCGTGACCGGCATCTACGGCCCCGGCGCGCCGACCGGTCAGATCATCGACGACGTCCGCGCGGCGGTGAAGGCCTGATGTTTTCCGCAGGAGAACGGGGATGACTACCGCCCAATCCATCCTCTCGGGGGACCGGCTCGCCTTGGCGCGTCTGCTCACCCTGGTGGAGAACAACACTCCCGAGGGACGCGAGACGCTGGACGAACTCTTCCCGCATGCCGGCAAGGCGCACCTGGTCGGCGTGACCGGCTCGCCGGGCAGCGGCAAATCCTCGCTGGTCAACCAGATCGCGCTACATTATCGGAAATCGGATTCACCCAAACGTGTGGCGATCGTCGCCGTGGATCCGACCAGTCCCTTCACGGGCGGGGCGGTGCTGGGCGACCGCGTCCGCATGCGCGACCTCTCCGGCGACGCGGGCGTCTTCATCCGCTCGATGGCCACGCGCGGCTCGTTGGGCGGTCTGGCGCAGGCCACCGCGGGCGTGGTGCAGGTCTTCGACGCAGCCGGCTTCGAGCTGGTGCTGATCGAGACGGTCGGCGCCGGCCAGGCCGAGGTGGACATCGCGCGGCTGGCGCACACCACGCTGGTCGTCGAAGCGCCGGGCATGGGCGACGAGATCCAGGCCATCAAGGCCGGCATCCTCGAGATCGCCGACATCCTGGTCATCAACAAGGCCGACCACCCCGGCGCGGACAACACCGAGCGCGCGCTGAAATCCATGCTCGACCTGGCGCACCCGGTCGAGAAGGTGTTCCGCCACCACGGGCAAGCGATGACCGTCTCCGCCCCTGAGGCGGCACACGACCCCGCGCTGTGGATTCCGCCCATCGTACGGACGATCGCCACGGAGGGCAGCGGCATCGCCGGGCTGGTGAAGTCCATCAGCGCGCATGCGGAGCACCTGCGCAAAAGCGGCGACTGGTCCAAACGCGAGCGGACCAGGCTCGAGACCGAGCTGGATCTGATGCTCACCCAAACGCTGGCCACCCAATTTCGTGCGCAGCTTCCAGAATCGCGATATGATGAGGTTGTGGACCAATTGACCAAACGAACCCTCTCACCCTGGGAAGCGGTCAAATCGCTGCTGAATGGGAGCAAGTCATGATCTACGGTGAACGCATCCGCCTGCGCGGCGTGGAGAGGGAAGACCTGCCGAAGTTCGTCGCCTGGCTCAACGATCCCGAGGTGGTGGACGGCCTGGGCATGTTCCTGCCGCTTTCGAGCGGCGATGAGAATAAATGGTATGAGGGCGTCGCCTCGCTTGAACCTGCCGAGAAGCCGTTGGTCATCGAAGTCCGCGACGGGGACAACTGGCGCCTGGTCGGAAACAGCAGCTTCATGGGCTTCGAGTGGAAGAACCGTCTGGCGGAAGTGGGGTTGTTCATCGGCGACAAGTCCATCTGGGACAAGGGCTACGGCACCGAGGTGATGCGGCTGCTGTTCAAGCACGGCTTCGAGACGTTGAACCTGAATCGCATCTGGCTGCGCGTGCATGCCGACAACCCGCGCGCGGTCCGTGTCTATGAAAAGGTCGGTATGACGCATGAAGGCTGCTACCGGCAGGGCATCTACAAGAAGGGCGTGTTCGTGGATGTGCTTATCATGAGCTTCCTCAAAGCGGAGTGGGACGAGAGACAAGGAGATCTATGACCGGGACAAAGACTCATCACAATCCTGAAGCGATGCGGGTGTACGGCGGAATCAAGCTTTATGCCGGCACCGCTTCTCCGGAGCTGGCGAAGAAGATCGCCGATTACTTGAACGAGGACTTGTGCGGGCGGGACATCATCCTGTTCCCGAACGACAACCTTTTCATCAAGCTGCATAGTTCCGTCCGCGGGCAGGATTGTTACATCATCCAGACCACCTCCGCGCCTGTCCACCAGAACCTGATGGAATTGCTGATCCTGCTCCAGACCCTGAAATTGGATTCCGCAGCCCGCGTCACGGCGGTCATCCCGTACCTGTGCTACGGCCGCACCGACAAGAAGGACCAGCCGCGTGTCCCGATCACCGCGCGCCTGGTGGCGGACATGATCGAGGTCGCCGGCGCGGACCGCTACGTGACGTTCGATCCGCACGCCGGGCAGGTGCAGGGCTTCTTCTCCATCCCCGGAGACATCCTGTCCGCATTCCGCCTGATCACCAATCACATCAACAAAAAGTTGAAGCCGAAGATGAAAGACCCGGTCGTCGTCAGCGTGGACCTGGGCTTTGCCAAGAAGGGACGCAACTTTGCCGCCAGCATCGACGCGCCGATCGCTTTCATCGAGAAGCGGCGCTCTGCCAACGACGCCAATGCCGAAGCCCTCACCATCATCGGTGATGTGGCGAACCGCGACGTGATCCTGGTCGATGACGAGGTCGACACGGGCGGGTCCATCGCCGAGGCAGTTCACCTGGTGAAGGCCAATGGTGCGCACGACATCTATGTGTCATTTGTCCATCCCATTTTCTCGCGCAACGCCGCCGAGCGGTTGGCGGCTCTTCCGGTCAAACAGTATATCGCCACCGATACCGTGCCCATTCCGCCCGAGAAAATGAAGCACTTCGGCAAGCGGCTGACCATCCTTTCGATTGCGCCGCTGTTGGGCGAGGTGATCCTGCGCGCCCATCAGGGACGCAGCGTCGGCGAGATGTTCAACGAATAATGGCTGGCGTGCATGACCTTGCAATGAAATGGCTTGACGCAGTCAGCCGGCTGTATGAAAAATTACGGCCGGCGATTTTGATTCTTATCCTGCTCCTGCTTGTTGCTGGGAGTATGACCGTTTTTCTGTGGGCGACCGGCCCTCACGGCATCGGCGTGCGGTCCGATTCCGTCGCTTATTTGTGGAGTTCTGAGAACCTCGTCAAGGGGATTGGCCTGGGCAGGCTTAACGGCCTTGGGGAGTTCAGGCCCATGACCCACTGGCCGCCTTTGTATCCCTTCCTGCTGGCATTGCCTCAATGGTTCGGGTTGAGCAGCCTTTCAGCGGCACGGTTGTTGGGAGCTGTAAGCATCGGGCTGATGGTCCTGCTGTTCGGTGTGAGTATTTCCCGGCTCACTCGAGGCTCTCCCTGGTACACCGGTCTGGGGACCGTGGTGCTGGTGACCTCCTATGCAATGTGGGATACCAGTCTGTACGCCATGACCGAACCGCTCTACATGATTCTGGGGCTGCTGGCATTTCTTTTTCTGGACAATTACCTCAATTCAAATAAACGAGCCTGGCTCTATGCCTCCTCCGCAATTCTTGGGCTGGCGCTGCTAACGCGTTATGCCGGTGGGGCGCTGATCCTTGCCGCTCTGCTGGTTTTAGTAATCCAACCGGGACTGCCCTATAGGCAAAAAATTAAAGATTCGTTGATCCTTTTATTGATTTCTGTTCTTCCACTTGCCCTGTGGACGGTACGCAATCTCCTTCTGGCGGATACCGCCACCAATCGTTACCTTGAATTTGCCTCCATCCCGGCGGATGAGTGGCTCAACTTGAAAAATCTTGCAGCCGGCTGGTTTCTGCCGGTATTGAAGCTCAGCGAGGTGAATTCACCCAGGCTGCTGATGATCGTTTTGGCGGCCATCGTTTTGGCATGGTTTACCGGTCGTTCAAAAAGACTGGAGCAGGAAAAGCCATCACGGCTGTGGGTCATCTTATTGCTTTACACAGTCAGCTACGTGGGATACATCTTCTTTTCAAAGCTGCTCTTCGATAAAACGATCCCGCTTGGTGAGGAGAGAATCTTCCTGCCTTTCTACGCGACGATGGTGTTGCTAATTGTGTACGGTCTGTTCCTTTTGGAAAAGCGCATCACCGGTCGGCCTTATCTCCGCATCGCACTGATATGCATCTATGTGCTGGTCGCCACAGGTTTTGTGCGCGGTTACATCCAGGAATTCAGCCTCCTATGCAAATCTCAGCAACGAAAAAGGCCTGGGGTTGGCGAACGAAAGTGTGACCGGGCTGGAAATCATCCCTGCTATAAATGATCTTCCCTCCGGACCGGTCATTTTCACGGATGATCTCGAGATACTCTATTTCCTGACCGGGCGTCACTCCTTCCAGATCAATGAAGTCACACCCGGGGAAATCCAGAAGATAAATGAATTCGTGGAGCTACGGGGGATTTATCTCATCCTTTTTGGTAAGCACGACCTGGGCGAGCAGCTCAAGACCGGTATTCCTGAGCTCGAAAAAATCTACTCGGGCGACGATGTGATTTACTCGGGTGGAAAACTACCCTGAACTTGCCATGCCCGAACTCCCTGAAGTCGAGACGATTGCACGGATGTTAAAACCTCAGCTTGAGGGCCGGACGATTCGTTCCACCAGACTATTGTGGAACCGTACCCTGGCAGCACCTTCCCCCAGGGTTTTTGCTTCCCGAATTGCCGGGCAGAAAATCATCAATGTCGGCCGGCGCGCAAAATTCCTTCAACTTCAACTTTCCAGTGATTACCTATTCATTCACTTGCGCATGAGTGGGGATATGTCGGTTCAGGGTCCACGGTATGAACCTGCAAAGCATGACCGCCTGCTCATCAATTTATCAGGGGGAAAACGCCTGGTGTTCAACGACACACGAAAGTTTGGCCGTGTCTGGCTGACCGATAATCCCGAAGAGGTCATCGGCAACCTGGGGCCTGAACCCTTTGACCCGGAGTTTACTCCCAGGATGCTGTATTCGCGACTGCAAGACCGTCACCGTCAAATCAAACCGCTGCTTCTCGATCAGTCCTTCCTGGCTGGGATGGGAAATATCTATACCGACGAAGCGCTCCACCTGGCGGGCATCCATCCATTGCAAGAATCTGATAAAATTTCCTTGAAAAAGGCGGAAATCCTTTTTGACGCCATCCGTTCTGTTCTGGAAGCCGGCATCGAGCACAACGGTGCCACGATAGATTGGGTTTATCGCGGGGGCGAATTTCAGAATTATTTCCGCGCCTATGGGCGAACAAGTGAGGCCTGCCCGGTTTGCGGGACTCCCATCCAACGAATGAGCGTTGGTCAGCGCGGAACGCATTTTTGCCCGAAGTGCCAGAAGCCGGTCCGATAAGGAGTGTTTCATGGATACCACAACCCTTTTCCTGTTCCTGATCTTTTTTGTGCTGGGATATGTCGTCCGGGAATTTTTCGGCGGCTCCAAAAAGGAAAAAACAAAACCTGATCAGGAAGGAGACACCATCCTGCGGTTCTGGATCGATGGGCAAAAGGTACAACACGTGGAGCTGGAAGGGGAGGAGGTATCCGTCACCGACGGCACACCCGATCAGCGCAAACGCCTGGCCGACCTGTTGAAAATCTTGCAGAAATGGGTTGGGTATGAAGCCACAATCCAGCCTGCTGCGACTCCGGCACCAATCGCGGCTGCGGCGGTTGTTTCAGCGGTCGTTGAGACTCCGCTGATTGTGGCCGCTGAACCCAAGGAAGCCACCAAGCCTCGCATTGACCTCACCAAAGGTGCGCAGATGTTCTTCTCGGAGAATGTCTCCCGCAAAGTGGAGCCCAAGCCAAAGACCATCGTGGGTATGATTGATGAGGTATTGCAGAAGAAGCTTGAGACCAGCCCCTTGCAGAGCAAGAAGATCAGTCTGGAGGACGGCCTTCACGGTGAAGTGATTGTCGTGGTCGACGCGGACCGTTATGTCGGAGTGGACCAGGTTCCCGACCCGCAGGTGCAGGCCATCATCCGCGAATCGATTGCGGAGTGGGATCGTTCGAATACTTAGAAAACCGGGCGGTTAATCACCGCCCAATTTTTTTGTCAGATAGAGTTCGCCGCGCTCGAAACCCCGATCAAGATAATAATTACGCGTGCCGATGGCAGAGATCACTGCCATCTTTTTATATCCCCGCTTCTGCGCGATGCGTTCGGCCTCCGCCAGCAAGCGTGTGCCGAGACCGGCATGCTGTGCTGGCGCCCTGGCTCTCGGTCCCGACTGGCAGCGACTGGCCATAAACATGGACTTCACGGATAAGCGCTGCGCCGGGTAGATCAGTGAGGCCGGTTTCGGGTGAATTATCCAAAGGGAGCGAGAGACGGATGAAACCCGCCAGCTTGTCATCGGGGGTGATAAAGGATATGAAGTGTTCCTCAGCGGAATCCGCCCTGTAAATCTGATCGTCCAGTCGAATCTCGGATGGAGCCACGCTCACCTGGCGAACCTCCCGGCAGCGGATGCACTGGCAGACCGTCCCGCGGCGTTTCATCTCGGCATGGATATCCTGCCGCAGGCTGGTGCGCTTGTTGCCCGCCACGACGTTCGTCGATGGGATGTCTCGGATGACCCGGTTGACCCGGCAATAGCGCGGGATGGTCGGCTTGATGTCTGCGATCAGGTCGATCAATTCCTCCGTGGCGTAGGGGGTAAACTCGCCTCGCTGCCAGACTTCGTACAGCTCCGCGTTGGCAAGCAGTTGGTTGGGATAGATTTTTATTTCGTCGGGGCAGAAGCCGTCCCAAAGCCGGGTGAAATCCTTCCGGTCAGAATCGAGGGTAGCACCGTGCAGGTTGGGCATCCAATGCAGGACGATCTTGAAACCGCCCGCTCGCAGCAAGGAAACCGCCTGCCGCGTGGCAGCCACGTCATGTCCGCGCTTGTTCATCTCCAGGATGCGGTCATCGAAGCTTTGCGCCCCCATCTGAACTTTCGTTACGCCGAGGCGGCGCAGCCAGGCGAGTTCGTCAGGGGTGATTTCATCGGGACGGGTTTCGATGACCAGCCCCACGTTGCGGTGTGCAGCAGTTTCATTCCAGTCTTGAGCGGTGGGGAGGTCGGGGGCATCGATCCCGTTCATCGCGTCGAAGCAGCGCAGCACGAACCATTCCTGATAATCTCGTCGGTAGGAACTCCACGTGCCTCCCAGGATAAGCAATTCAATCTTGTCGGTGGGATGGCCCAGCGTTTCGAGCTGGTCAATGCGTGAGCGCACCTGGGCATATGGGTCGAAACTCGTGCTCCAGCCCGCGCATCGCGCCCGGTTCATCGGGCAGGTAGCTCTTGGGCATGCGCACGTCGGTGGGGCAGAAGATGCATTTGCCGGGGCAGGGGTAGGGCTTGGTGAGCACAGTGACGGTCGTCACCCCTGAAAGCGTGCGCACCGGCTTCATGCGGATGCGCTCGAGCAGGTCGTTGTCCGCCGCGATTTCACCCTCAGCCACCATTTCATTGTAAGCAGCCACCAACGCCCACTTGCCCAGCATCCCGCCCTCGGGAAGCGGGTGATCGCGCACGGCGAGCATCACGTCCTCGCCATCCATCACCTCTTCCAATACCACTCGCGCCAACGCCAGTTTTTCGGGCGTCAGCGCCTTGTTTTTGCGCCAGTGTTGTTGCCGCTCAGAAATGGACATACCGATATAATCAGACCATGGATGCAGTGACTGCCGGTAAATTGATCGAACTCAATCGTCAATTCTACCAGACCTTCGGTGGAGAATTTTCCTCGACGCGCGGACAACTCCAGCCAGGGGTGCGGCGTATCCTTGAGAATTTGGAGGGTTCTGAACGGATCCTCGATCTGGGATGTGGAAACGGCAACCTGGCCCGTGAGCTGGCAAAACAAGGTCATCACGGAACCTACCTTGGTCTGGACTTCAGCCTGCCGCTACTCCAGGCTGCCGATTCCAGGCTGGAAGGTTTCTCTTCAACATTTCAGCAGGGCGACATAACTTCGGGCGATTGGGATTCTGCGCTTAGCCATCCCTCTTTCGATTTGATCGTTGCCTTTGCTGTTCTGCATCACATCCCAGGTGAAGAAATTCGCTTGAGGCTGCTGCAAAAATCCCACCGCTTGCTTATGCCTGAAGGTAGATTCGCGCTGTCCAACTGGCAGTTTCTCACCAGCGAGAAGCTCAAGGCTCGCATCCAACCCTGGGAAAAAGCCGGGCTTTCTTCGGAGCAGGTCGATGAAAACGACTACCTGCTCGATTGGCGGGCAGGTGGGACGGGGCTGAGGTATGTTCACCATTTCTCAGAAGCGGAATTGAAGACCCTCGCGGCAGCTGCTGGATTCCGAGTGGTGGAGACATTATATTCGGACGGGAAGAATCGCAAACTTGGGCTTTATCAACTATGGGAGGCTGAATGAAATCCAAAGATGAAATCGTGCAGAACTGGCTGCCGCGGTATACGGGAGTACCGCTCGATGAATTTGGTGAATACATCCTGCTGGTCAATTTCAGCAACTATGTGCAGATGTTCGCGGACTGGAACAAGGTACCCGTGCGCGGTCTGGATAAACCCATGCCAAATGCCACGGCGGAGGGTATCACCATCATCAACTTTGGCATGGGTTCCGCCAATGCAGCAACCGCCATGGACTTGCTCGGGGCAGTTCAACCCAAGGCAGTGCTGTTCCTTGGAAAGTGCGGCGGGCTTAAGGAGAAGAATCAGATTGGGGATCTTGATTCTCCCGATAGCGGCCATCCGCGGCGAGGGCACATCCACGACTATTTTCCTCCCGAGGTCCCTGCGCTGCCGGCGTTTAATCTTCAGAAGGCAGTCTCGACCACCATCCGTAACTATGACCTCGATTACTGGACCGGCACCGTTTACACGACCAACCGGCGGGTATGGGAGCACGATGAGGAATTCAAGGAATACCTGCGCAAGGTGCGCGCCATGGCCGTTGACATGGAATCGGCGACGGTGTTCACAGTGGGATTTTACAATCACATCCCGGCAGGCGCGTTGCTGCTCGTTTCGGACCAGCCTATGACACCCGACGGGGTCAAGACGGCTGAGAGTGACCGCAAAGTCACGCAGGATTTTGCCGAGCTGCATCTGAAAATCGGCATTGATGCTCTGAAGGAGCTCATCAATAACGGCCTGACCGTTAAACACTCTGAGATTCGAGTTCGAAAGCTGATATGACCGGATTGATTGCCATCACCCGCCAGGTAAGTCCTGCCATCAATCAGTGCGAATTAACTCACCTCGAACGCCAACCCATCGATCTGCTGCGTGCGCAATCCCAGCATCAAGAGTACGAGGCAGCCCTGCGGTCCCTGGGCGTGGAAGTCGTTTCGCTCCCGCCCATTCCTGACTTGCCCGATTCGGTATTCGTGGAGGACGTGGCCATCGTCCTGGATGAATGTGCCATCATCACCCGCCCCGGCGCTGATTCGCGCAAGCCGGAATCGCAGTTCATCGCGCAGGCGCTTGCCCCCTTCCGGAAATTGTTCCACATCCAACCTCCCGCCACCCTGGATGGCGGCGACGTGCTGACGGTCGGAAAAACACTCTTTGTGGGCATTTCCTCTCGAAGCAATCAGGACGCGATCGACCAGATGCGGATGATTCTTTCCCCTTATGGGTACGAGGTACGCGGGGTGGAAGTCACCGGCTGCCTGCATCTCAAATCCGCGGTGACACAAGTCGGGGGAAATCAGCTGCTTCTGAATCCTGAATGGGTTAAAAAGGATGATTTCCCGGGCATGGAATTTGTTGAAGTTGATCCATCGGAACCGCATGCCGCCAATGCGGTGATGCTCGATGACGCAGTTATTTATCCAACCGCATTTCCAAAGACCAGAGCCCGGCTTCAGGCAGCGGGGTTGAAGCTGGTTCTGGTCGACGCCTCCGAGCTGGCCAAAGCGGAAGGCGCGGTGACCTGCTGCTCGATAATTTTTAAGAGATGATCAGTCCCCAGGGAATTCGCAGTTTAATATTTCTTGCCCATGCCGGGACAATGAAACGGCTTGCAGTATTATTGTGTTCTGCTTGAAACGCATCATGAAGCGGGGAATCCATAAGAAATATATAAAAACCCTCCAAACAGCACATGTAAAAACCTTTACATTCAGCGAGTTTGATGTATATTTCATTCGTTGGCGTTTTTTCGGTTTCTTCGAAACCGAGGGAGCGCCGCTCACATTTTTTAACTTCAGAAAGGAAGTTATATGAATGAATACCCATCCCGGTTCTTACTTATCCCCCAGGTGTGAAGGCCGTTCCATCCCCGAATTGGACATGAACGGTGTCTTCGCCATTCAGCCGATCAAAAAAGGCGAACTGATCGCCATGTTTGGCGGCGTTGTCATGAAACAGGACTCCTTTGATTCTCTGCCCGAGAAAACCCGAAGTCTGAGCATCCAGGTAGAAGATGATCTTTTCATGGTGCCGGAAACCGTCGGACCGGGCGATTATTTCAATCACTCGTGCGATGCCAATGCAGGACTGGTGGGGCAGATTGCCCTGTATGCGCTGCGTGACATCCGAATTGGCGAACAGGTGTGTTTTGATTATGCCATGAGTGATTGCAGTCCCTATGACGAATTTGATTGCCATTGCGGCGCTCACAATTGCCGCAAGCAGGTTACCGGCAATGACTGGCAGATTAAAGAACTTCAGGATCGGTATGCTGGATACTTTGCCCCTCACATCCAGAGACGTATTGACGAGATGAAAGCCGCCCAGCCCAGGAAATTCTATGCCTACAAGGCGATGCTTCAATCCGCCGGGATTGGCAACGGCTAGATAATTGTCATCAGTATATTAAAAATAAATACGGGGTTGCTCACCAGTGGAGCGCCCCGTATTTTTATATTTATTAAATGACCGTAAATCATTTTATTTGTAACAATAGTGCCTTAGCTTTCCAACTTCAGAAACAAGATGCGCAGACTGGAGGTATTTGTCGCAGTAAGCTTGTTCAAGTGGTCGATCGCAATCATGCACAAAGATTTCTGCCGTTTTGGAAGGTAATCTGGAAGCAAGATAGATGCTTTTCATTCTACCGGGATTTTCGTCGTCGAAGCCATTAGGCCCGTCCACCAGGATAATATCCCAACAAGTTAGTTCTATTTCTTGAGGCAATGTCATTTTCAGCAATTCAGGCTTATCAAGCAGGTCTCTCCATTGAGAGCGTTTTGTTTGATAATTCACCAAATATGCATTGATCCTGGGGTCTCTTTGGGTAATGACTTGGAACCAATGTTCTTGATCTTCAATGAATATAGTTTTTCCTCTTTCATTTAGTTGAGCCCAGAATTGGCTGTCATTTCCCAGGCCGAATACCAGTAAGTTGCATGGCTTTCTTTTTTAATTGACTTGACTATCGGTTCTAATTCGGTCGAGCTTAAATGAATCCCATTCAGGTGCCTCATAAGTCGGATAGTGGCAAGCCCAGGAAAGGTCGCGCAAAGTTTTCGACTTAAAAACGCCTCGGCTTTTCCCAAAAGAATTGCTATCTCCCCTCTAAGGGGCATAATTTGATGTTCCTTCGATTAAGTAATTATAAGGTTGATATGTCCAAGTTTACCCGGATTGTTTTGTCGTGTTGCACTTCCAGTTTGACAAGGCGACTTTCTTGCTCTATGATTGAGCCGTATTCCATCCATATCCACGAGACTGGCAAAATCCTCCCATGAGAACCGTTTACGACAGCCAGAAGCGCAGCCCGGCTTTCTTCGAAGAGTTGGGCAGCATCCTCCAATACCGCGACCTGGTCTACCAGCTTGTACGCCGCGATATCGTCACCCGTTACAAGCGTTCCGCCCTGGGGGTCGCCTGGACGATGCTCACCCCACTCGGCATGATGCTGGTGCTGACCCTGGTGTTCTCGCAGGTGTTCAATTCTGTCCAGCAATATCCGGCCTACCTGTTGAGCGGTCTGATCGCCTGGATATTTTTTTCCCAGGCGACAACCGCCGCCCTGACCCAGAACGTTTGGGGCGCATCCCTCATTCATCGAATTTACATTCCGCACAGTGTGTTCACCATCTCGGCGATCGGCACCGGGCTGGTTAATTTGGTCCTTTCCCTCGTTCCATTGCTTGTCATTTTATTGATCACCCGCACCCCTCTTCATCCAACGGCGCTCTTCCTTCCCTATTCGATCCTGGTACTCTCCGCTTTTGCTCTCGGCATAGCGTTATTGTTCTCCAGCCTTGCCATAAACTTCCCGGATGTCATCGAAATGTACCAGGTGGGGTTGATGGCCTGGATGTACCTGACCCCCATCATCTATCCGGCGGACATCCTGCCGGACAATCTCGAGCCGTGGCTGACCGGCTTGAATCCCATGTACTACATGATCGAGATGTTTCGCATGCCGATCTATGACGGCCTCCTGCCGCCGCTGAATATCCTGCTGATCGGGAGCGGGATGGCGCTTGCGACGCTTGTCCTGGGTTGGGCGATTTTCACCCGCAACGCCGATCAAATGAACTACCGGATCTAGCCAGCGATGAAACCTCCTTCCACATCCCTCTCCCCCGACATTGAGCTGGAGAACGTATCGGTCTGTTACCGCATCCCGGAGGAGCGGATCGGCACTTTCAAGGAATACGCCATCCGGGTGCTTCAGAACAAGGTCCGGTCGCATGATTTCATGGCGCTCCAATCCATCTGCCTGTCGGTCAGCCGGGGCGAGACAGTTGGAGTCATCGGGGCCAACGGCGCCGGGAAAAGTACCCTGCTCAAAGTCGTGGCGCGCGTGCTCGTGCCCAGTCAAGGCCGGGTGCGGGTGGCCGGTCGTGTATCTCCTCTGTTGGAACTGGGAGCCGGCTTCCATTCCGAGTTGACGGGCAGGGAAAATATCTTTCTTAACGGCACGCTGCTCGGTCATTCCCGCCGCGAGATCGCATCCCGGCTGGAAGAGGTGCTCGATTTCGCCGAATTGGACGGTTTCATAGACGCCCCGCTGCGCACCTACTCAAGCGGGATGGTGGCCCGGCTCGGATTCGCCATCGCCACCACCTGGGAGCCTGAGATCCTGCTTCTCGACGAAACGCTGTCAGTGGGCGACGAAGGCTTTCGCGCGAAATGCGTTGCACGGCTGGGGAGTTTTCGTTCGAAAGGAACGACCACCCTGCTGGTTTCGCACGACCTGGGCCTGGTCGAGTCCCGCTGTGACCGGGTGGCCCTGCTCGATAAGGGAAGCCTGCAGGCCTTGGCTCCGCAGCGGATATCGTCCCTCTTTACCGCCAGCAGTTCCTGAAGTAATCCATGCCCAAACGCTACCTGATCTCCGGTTATTTCGGTTTCTCGAATGCGGGCGATGAAGCGATCCTGTCTGTACTTCTACAGGATTTGAGACAGGCGGCTCCTGGCGTGGAGCTGTTCGTCCTCTCGGGGATCCGGCGGAAACTGCACAGCAACACGCTGTCCAGGCGATTCGCAGCTTCGGATATTCAGGCTCTCTTCGACACCGCAGCCGACCTGCGACGGCCTGATCGTTGGCGGGGGCGGTGTTTTTCAGGATTATTGGGGCGCTCAACAAGGAAACCCTGCTGACGCCTTTGCAGGCCGGTCTCCCCTTCTACAGCAGTTTACCTATGCTGGGCTGGCTTCTGGAAAAGCCGGTCCTGATTCACGCCGCCGGGGTGGGTCCTCTGTTCAGTGGAGAAGCTGAAGAGCTGACCCGTTTATCCTTTGAAGTGGCTGCTCTGGCCAGCGTGCGGGATGTCGAGTCTCAGGCTTTGTTGACATCCCTTGGGTTACTGACGGAGAATGTTTCAGTCACAGCAGACACAGCCTTCAGGCTCATCCCCGACAAGCAACAGGCTGCGAATGTACTGGCATCTCTGCCACTCGATCCACAGACCCCTCGCATGGCGGTTTGCCTGCGCGGATGGGAACAGGCGGATCCGGCTGAGGAGTGGCAGGCACGGGTGGCTGAAGGTTTGGACGCCTTTATCGAACGCACCGGCTGCAGCCTGTTGTTTGTTCCATTCCATCGCCTGCCCGGGTCTGCTCTCACTGACGACACGGCAGCCGCCCGCAGTGTGATCGCCAGGATGAATCACCATGACCGGACGGTCTTGCTGGAAAGCGAGCATACACCATCGGTACTGGCCGGCCTGTTGGCAAATTGCGACCTGACACTTGGCATGCGCTACCATTCGGTTGTCTTTTCCGCCTTGAGCGGCGTGCCAGTGGTGGCGATTGCCTATGATGACAAGGTCACTCATGCGATGGACGATCTTGGACTGGGGGAATTCAGTTTACCGATCGCCGGTTTGTCCAGCGAACGACTGCTCGAGAGTTTGAACGCTGCCTGGGACAGACGAATTGAATTGAGGAACCTTGTTGAAGCCGGGTGCAATGAATTGAAGGTGCGCGCGACGGGCAATCGAGCCCTTGTGGAAAAATTTGTTCAAATAAAAATGGACGCAAGCCCCATGGGGAGCGGCCGGTTCTTCAAGCAGTTCAGTCTTAATCAGGCCCGGCTGTTATCCGAAAAAATCGTTGCACTTCAGGACCTCAACAGCCAGTTGGCATCACAACAGCGCGAGAATGCAGAACTGCTCGAGCGTATCGCCGAAAAAGATGCTGCGCCTCCGCAGTTATGTCAAACCAATCGGATCGACCCAGCATAGAGCTTGCCGGCTACCGCGAAGATCTGCACCTGACTATGCTTCAGCAGGCAGCACAAAGATCAGCTCGAACGGAGCACAAGTCCATGCCCTTACCCGCCAACTGCGCGAGATACAGAGCAGCCGGGGTTGGAGGCTGTTAGTTTTCCTGTGGGAAATTCGGAAGTTCTTCCTGCCGCCGGGAAGCCGCCGCGAACAGCTGACGCGTACGCTCTGGCGAAGCCTGCACTCCGGCAGCAGAGGCGCTGCCCCGAGGGCTGGAAATAATCCGTTCACTTTCCCGCTGCCTCCGCCCTTTGAGGAACGTTACAACAAGAGGACAACAGCCGGGTGACGCTCTACACCGACAATGTCCACCTGTTGCCGGAGTTTAACCCGTCGACGCCCCTTGCACAACGATCTTCCGGACCGGCTGCAAGTCTCGTTGATCGCTTCTGTAAAGAACGAAGTTGGCAATGTGGAAGACTGGCTTCGCGGAATCAAGGAACAGTCCCGCCCGCCGGATGAGATCGTTATTGTGGACGGCGGTTCGACTGACGGAACGGTCGGAACAGTTGGAGGTGTTCGCCCAGGAGTCTGTGATCCCCGTGCGCGTTATCCGGGCGCCCGGCACCAACATGGCCCGGGCGCGTAACTCGCCATCGAGCAGGCAAAGCCACCCGATCATCGCTGTCACTGATTTCGGTTGCGTCCAGGAACACACCTGGCTCGAGCGGCTGATCCAGCCTTTTAAAATTGAGCCGGAGACCCGGGTCTCGGCCGGTTTCTATCGTTCAATAGACCGGATGGGCCGGGACCATGGCGGTGACGGCATCTGGCCGGGGATAAACGACCTCAACCCTCAGGACTTTCTTGCCCTCCAGCCGGTCGGTGGCTTTTCGCAAAGATGCCCTGGATGCAGTCGGCGGCCACCCGGAATGGCTGACTCGAGCGGGTGATGATACCTACCTCGACTGGAATTGAAGCGACTGGGAGGCGAGTGGGGGTTTGTGCCGGAAGCGCTGGTCGATTGGGTCATCCCTGATACGCTGTCCAGCTACCTGCAAAAAATGGTTTACTGGTCGATCGGGGATGGAGAATCCGGTGTGCATGCCCGTTATTATTGGGATTATTTTAAAAGGTGGATCGTCTGGCTGGCTTTCACATCGTTTATTGTAATAACTTTGGCAGGCCTGCTTGTTTGGCAGCCGGCGCTTGCACCATCTGTGGGCAGGTTTGTGCTGCCCTGGTCTGGTTGGGCGCAGTTGCAGTTCTGGCCATTAAAGAGAAATTATCACTGCCGCGCCTGGTTCAGAAAGCGCTGGGTCAGGGAGCCCAGGTCCTGGGTTTCTTGAAAGGCGCTCGTAACCGGAAGGTGGTCGACCGGCGAAGGGAGGATGAACTGAAAGGTGTCTTTTTCCTGCTTTCGGGTGTGCCTCTGGATGACAGCGGCGGCGGGGTGCGCGGGGACTCAGATTACCCTGGAGTTACTCCGCAGAGGCTGGGGAGTGGTCTTCCTCCATAAGTTCGAACGCGACGAGAGCCGCGACTTGGGGCTGCACTATCCGCACCCTCACCTGTTCTCAATTCCCCGTTGAGCATTTCAACCTGGATGATTTCGCCGGTCGGCATCCCGCTTTATTCACCAAACCGGTTGCCGCACTGATCGAATTTCCCCTGCCTGATTTCCTGCCTCTGGTCGGATGCCTGCGGAAAGAGCTACAACGCTGCAATCGCCTATGATTTACTCGACGACTGGGCGACCTCGCTGGGCGGGAAGTGGTACTCCCCTGAAGCTGAGAAGCAGATCACGCTAGTCAGCACCCACCTGGTGGCGACCCTGCCCTTGCTTGCCCGCCGGCTTGAGAGTATCAGCGGGCGAAATGTTTTGCTCCTGCCCAACGCGGTCAATACCCGGTTGTTCGATCCGCATCGTGCTACTCCCGCCCGAAGACCTGCCGGAAGGTGAGCGCACCCTGATCTACGTCGGCGCGCTGTGGGGCGAATGGTTTGACTGGGAATTGCTGGGCGGACCTGGCTGATGCTCACCCGGATGCGCAGATTGTCCTGATCGGGGATTATCGTGGCCAGGCGCCGTTCAAGAAAGACAACGTCCACTTCCTGGGGTTGAAAGCTCATAATGAATTGCCGGCTTACCTGTCACACGCGGATGCAGCATTGCTGCCCTGGAGAGTATCTGCCATTACCCAGGCGACCAGCCCGCTCAAGGTCTACGAATACCTGGCCATGCGATCTGCCGGTGGTTGCCCCTGCGTTGGAACCTCTGCGAGATATGCCCGGAGTCTTTTTCGCCACTCGCGGGAGGAGTACTATCCGTCTTGCCGGGAGCGTGATGCGGCAGCAGCTGGACAGAAGACGAGTTGGACCGGATTCATTCAAAAGCACAACTGGTCTACCCGCCTGGACGTGCTGTTTTCTTCTCTGGATCGAGGTAACCGGTTGAATGAATACTTTCCGATCAGCGCGACTGAAAAGCAGCAGGCTCGTGCTGCATGTTCCGTCGATGTATGTCCGTTCACCAGCCAGCTCCAGAAAAGGGAGCTGGTCTTTTTGCGCCAGCAGGGCGGCGGACGTGGGGAATCACACGGTAAAAGCAGCCAGACGCGTTCATGCGTCCTGGCAGCATCCGTAAGGATTGTCTCAACCGGGCAGGGAGTTCGAATCCGACCGCGGGGCGAAAGGCAGCGAGACCCAACCCGGACTGGCCGGTCCCCAGTTCATCCAGTTTCGCCAAACTGGGAAACCGTAGCTGTTAATGACCAGCGCGTCGGAGGGCTGAGCCAGGGTGAGCAGATCATCTCTTGCGGAAATGAAATCATTCCTGGTCGGGGAATAGGCCGGGTCAGCCTTGTAGACTTTTGGCATGAGCAAGACTGCCAGGCATACGCAAACTAATAGAAAGGGAGTCACCCAAGCAGGCCGGGAATGAAGCCTTAGGAAGGCCAGATAGGCAAGAAAAATTAACACAGCAGCAAAGAACAAACCCTGCAGGCCGTTTCCCAGAGCTGCCAAATCCCACTGTTCTCCCGATAAAACGCGGCCGGCTGTCCAGACGAGCGCGGAATAGCGCAGGTCCCACACCCCCAGAGAACCTGCGGCCAGTTGTGACAGGCTCATCACGTATTGGTAGTATTCCCCAAGGGGTGCTGAGATCCCGATCAGCTGCACCAGGGCTGATATGCAACCCAGAAAGGCAATCCAGATCCATCCTTTAGGCGTCGCCAACAGACGGTCGAGGACGCCCGCCGCAGCAATCGTCAGTAGCGGAACGGCTGGTAAAAGAAAGCGCAAGCCCCAGTTGACGCTCCCCCACCAGTTGCTGTCGTAAAAAAGCGCTTGAGCGATGACCAGCAGCAGGACATAACTCCAGGCGGCCAGTGCTTCGATTCGCTTCTCCACCAAAGTCACCAGAGAGAGCAGAAGCACCGGCGAGTATAAAAAGATGCTTTTCCCGGGACTGATAAACGGCCCGAATATCGCGGGCAGGAGATGGGGATGTGGACTGGTGGTAAAAATAACCAGAGTCTCCCAATAATAGTCCAGGCTAAAACGCACCAGCGGTCCCCGAGCAGCAACCAAAAGGGTCAGGAATCCCACCAACACAGCCAGAACAGGCAGGTAAGTACCTGGCCGGGCAAGCCGAACCCTGAGGGGAAGGCCATCCTTGCTGACAAGACTTTTCCAATAAGGGATTAACAAAATCGCAACCGCCGGCAGGGCGATCGTGACAGTATTTTTACTGAGCATCCCCAATACCAGACCCAATAGGATCCCGGCGCCAGCCAACCATTTGCTTCGATTTGGTAGTAGCTTGGTTAAGGATCAGGGCACAGGTCCAGGCGAAGGTCAGGAAGCAACATGGCCAGCGGATCACGAAAGAAAGTCTGGGTGTAAACCCAAGCCTGGGTTCCGATGCCAAAAAAGAGGGCGGTGACCAACGCAGTCAGGATGGAGTACTTTAAAGCCCGGACTGCAAAAAAGACACAGACGGCTGTCAGAGCCGTGGCAAAAATATTCAACAGGAAGAGGGTCTGCACACGACCATTTCCCAGAAGGATGGCCAGTCGAGCCAGGCCGGCTCCAAACACGGATTGCAGCGGCTCGATCGCCAAACTGGCGGCAGCTTGTTCTGCCGGCAGGCCTTGATAGATGAAAATGCGGCTGTTCCCAAGCACCCGGTCATCGTTCAACTCCCCCTGGAATGCCAGGCTCAGGCTTCGGGACGCCAGGATGTGTTCATCGTCAGTTGAAAAGCGCCCCGCATAAGACAGGCCGTAAACTGCAAGCAGAAGAACCAACAAAGCCAGAGCGGTTTGGAGCGCCGGTTCACCAACACGGAAGTGGCCGGGCTTTGGCTTCATTTGCGTGCCCGCAGCCAGGGGATTTTTGGAAAGCCAGCAAGAAACCGCGCATCCACATCAGGATGAATCCGGGGATATGAAGAATGGCTTTGAGATATTCGTTCCGGTTTTCGGAGGCGAAAATTGTCCAGGTCAGGCAAGCCAGATCGAACAGGACTTTTGCCATAAGCAGAACGGTCAGCCACCAGGAAAACGGAAGCACAGCGAGCGCCAGTATTGATAGGATCATGTCAGCCAGCCAGCGGGGTTTAAGGAACAAATTACTCAGCAGTGACCATCCTGCCGGGCCTCGTTTTATGAGCGTTCCTACTTCTCTGCGATAGAACCAAAAGGCGTTCCACTGTCCGCGGAACCAGCGTGCCCGCTGTCGTGAGGCAAGCACGGATTCCCGGGGTTTGGGGTCTTGTACGCAGATCTGCATGTTCCTTTGAACCGGGATGCCGCGAGCCGTGAACAACAGGCTCATGGCGATATCCTCGACTTCTGTATCGATCATGTCGGCGACAATTTTCAGGATGCGGGGAGGCATCACCATTCCGGTGCCTCGCAGACGAACCGGCCAGCCGAAACTGACGCGTATGGCATCGACCGTCTTCTGTTCGTGGATTTCAGACAGGGCAATCAGCGTGCTGAGCGGGGACCCCTGATATCCGAACGGCTGAACCAGGCATTGCATGACTCCATCGCCCTGGTAAGAAGTCTTGACGTCCCTCAGGAATTCTGGAGCAACCAGGTTGTCTGCATCCAGGATTACCAGCAGATCACGGTGTTCCAGAAGATCATTGTGTTGATTCACGAACCATTTTAGGGCAGCTCCTTTTCCCATCCTTGAACCACCATGGCGTTCCAATACGCAGGCTCCAGCCTCCGCAGCCAGTTTGGCTGTGTCATCACTGCAATTATCAGCGATGACGTAAAGGGTGTCTCCGGGTAATTGCGCGAGTGCGATTGATTGGACCGTCGTCTCTATAACACCAGCCTCGTCATGCGCAAGGATAAGAACAGCAGCGCTTCGAGTCACAGCCAAACCGCCAGCTGCCTGCTTGTTTTCAAGACAACTGAGTGTGAGGGTCATGATGTCCGCAGAATCAACAAGGAACCAGAATCAAGGAGTGGAGGGCGGGCAGGGTGTCAATGGGAATTGGTCCTGAAATACAGCACAGGCAGCCGTGGCGGTGGCGGCCGTGTCCGGAGTGACAGTCTGGAATTCGGGTGTTCCAGGCGGAGTGGCAAAAATCCCGCACTGCGGCATGAGCCACCCTCCATAGGGAGCTAGCTCCGCCAGGTTGATTCCAGAAGGTCCGACAAAAACACCGGCAGCATCCAGAGTCGCACTCTGCCCGCAAAACAAGGAAATGAGACTGCCCTCGGAAACCCCAAGGCTGCACGGTTCACTGGAACAGGCTAGCGCGAAAATATGCTCATCGGGAACGTAGGTGACCAGGCCGGTTCCGCCCAACTTCGAAAGATAGCCATCCGGACTTGCAATTTGGATAGTCTTCCCCTCCGGAAGCTTTGAAGAAATCGCCACCTGCCCTTTCTTGAGCAGGATGAAATGCTCATCCAGACCCGGGCAATAACCGGTAGGCGTGAAAAGAATTTCAGTATTTGGCCCCAGGTAGATCTGCGAGAAATCGGACAATGTCAGAATGGCCAGACCGGTATCATTGCTGATGGTGATCGGATCACATTGCACGGGCAGGGGTGTATTGACTACTTCGCTCGGGGCAGCTGGCGGCGCGGGATCCTGGCCGGGCAGGCAACCTGTTAGTACAACAAAGGCCAGGATTCCCATGACTGCCGGGATATTCAGCAAGGAAAAAGATGATCGCGGGTTGTGCATGACAGCCTCCGAGTGTGGTCCGAAGGATTTTATCACTTCGCAAGAGGATTGATTATTGAGTCGATGATGATTTTCTTTGGTAGTTACCACAATTAATGCAGTGCAAACCATCTGCAAGAGGCAGCCAGGCTCCCTGACATTCATTACAGGCGCCTAACCCCGCGGTGCCAGGAGGTTGTTTGCCTGTAAAAAACCAATTCCAATGACCTTCCCAAGTCCTGGCCACCGTGTCCCAGGTCAGCGGTGTGTGTATCGCATTACGCCTGAGGTAATCCACGTAATCAGGGTTGCGGGTGAGTGCAAGGATGATGTCCACAGCCGCTTGTCGTGCCGGTTCTTGAGTATGATCGCCGGGCACAAGGAATCCGTTCTGTCCATGTGTGATGATCTCGGGGTACGCCCCTACCGGACTGGCCAGAGAAATGCAGCCGGCACGCATGGCTTCAATAAGGGTCATTCCGAAAGGCTCCTGGCGATCCTGAAGATTAATACTGAAACCGCAGAGCTGTATTTCTCGCGCCAATTGACTCTGCCCGATGATACCATGATAGGCAATTCCCGGTTCGGGCAATGGGTTTTCCCCGCCTTTCCCCACAAGCCGGCACCTGCATAGACATGTAAAATGAAGCGATTGTCGATTCTGCGCAAGGATCGGAGAATAGCGATGGCGGTGTCCAGCCCTTTGGAAGGATGCCCTGAATAAAGAAGGGCGAACGGATCGCGTTTCGGTACGCGCCAACCTCGGACGGCAAAATGTGATTCTTACGACTCCCCGGTAACTGACGAAGACTTTTTCAGGAGAAATACGCCATTCGTGAACTACTTTTTCACGAATGAAGTTGCTGGGCGGGTAGATATAATCATAATGAAAAGCAGAAAGACCATTGGGCTGGGCAACACCATGGACGAATAGTATCTTCAAATGGTTATCCAGCGGGATGCGCTCCAGGTCAGCCAGGTTAAATTGCCCACCGCTGGTGCTGGCGATGAAGATGTCTGAGTGGTCTTCTTTTAACTTGGAAAAATGGCGTGTTTCAACGCCTAATTCGGTTCTTTCCCTTGGGCAATTGATGTAAAGAAGGAGTCGATGCCCGCAGCCGGCTAGGGCATAAGCAGCCCGCACCCTGGCCGTGGCTCCGCCCCCGATACCCTTATGATCCATGACATTTCGGTCATATGTCACATGAGTGTCAGGACAATAGATTGTTACCGAATGCTTCGAAGATAATGAGCTCAATTGGATATCAACTCGGCCTGTCGCTAAGGTGTAAGTGTCAAGTTCTTGGCTTTCACGATCAAGTAGGCGCCCCAGGCGCGGGTGAACAGGTCATTCGGGCAGAACATCGGCTTCCCACCCGATGTGCCGCAGGCGGGTATGAGGCCATCTAGATAAGCCTGCTCCGCCCACTTGGTTCCCCAGTAACCGGTATCGGTCATGTCCGCGAACACCGTTCCCAAAGCCGGGTCAGGGGTATAGCTCATGCCGTGCATCATACGCAGTCCGAAGACTGCTGCCTGTATGCGAGGGAGCTGGTCCCAAGGGCAGAATCGTAATGGACTGGCCTGGCAGCCGGCGGTCATGGCCGCATCCAACATGCCTTCCGCCCACTTTTCAGCCCAGGGACCGGGACTCCAATCATCGGCGAAGGAACCCCAGGGAGCAGGAGGGGGCACATAAGCCGGAACCAAACTCGCCACGCAGCATGAAGACGGCAGACTCGGCGCGGGTCATGGTGTTGTCGGGGCAGTAGCGCAGCGGACTGGTCAGGCAGCCGGCGGTGTAACCGGCGTTGTATAAGGTTTCAATGTAGTCAAACAGGTAATAGGTGACCCCGCCCAGGGTGATGGAATAGTCGTAGGGCACATCCACAAATGTTTTATACGCGGAATAGTCCTGGTCGATCTGGTTTGCCGACAGGACCGTATAATCCCGGTGATCCGGTGTAAAAGTATAACCCACCAGGGAGGGCGTGACTGTTCCTGTCCAACCAAAGGGGACGCTGAATGAATAACTCCCATCCGGAGCGGAAGTCGCCGTCATGGGAACGCCATCCGTGTAGCTTAAGGTCACCCCGCCAATGCTGGTGCTGCCCAAAATGGTCAGGGCGGCATATTCATAAGCGCCAATATCACAGTGTACGTCCTGTGGGCGGGATACTCCGCGCTGGTCTGTCATGGTGCAGTTGGCATCGTTCCCGGCATCGATCGCGGGAGAGGTCAACGCGAGCGCCAGGGTTTGTGTGGGTCCGCCGTTATCCGCCAGCGATCGAAGCTGCGGGTCTACGGTGAGCGTCGGCTGGCAGATAGCAGAACCGTCTTCCACCAGGTTATTGCTCCCGGTCGTATTAGGTGAACCTGAATTGGTACACTCCCCACCACCTGTATTGTTCGCCATGATATTGTTATATAAGGTTGTATAACCAGGAGCACCCAAAAACAGGCTTGCCCCACCGTCCGCACCTGTAGCCTGATTATTGGAAAAAGTATTATTATACATCAGCGCTGAAACCGAAGAAGATATCGCACCACCTCTGTTGGCAGCCTGGTTTGCATAGAACGTATTGCTCTCCAGGGAAACATAGGATGCCGAAGATGCGCTCATGTTTATGGCACCGCCCGATGAGACATCGCTGGTCGAGGTGTTTCCGGAAAATAGGTTGTTACGCACCGTAATGTCCGCGTTGCTCAGGCTCATAGCAATTGCCCCCCCACCGGTAGCGGTGTTGTTTGTGAAGGTGGAGTTTTCAATTAAACTCGTAACAGCACCACTGTAATAGAAAGCTCCACCACTCCCGCCTGAACTGTTGCTCGAAAAGACGCTGGAATCAACACGAAGATTACCAATGCTGTTTACACGGATCGCACCCCCGGCGATCTGGGAAATATTTGAAGTAAACTCGCTATTCGTTATTGTGACTAAGGCATATGGAGAAATGAAAATTGCGCCTGCCTCGTACGCTCGGTTCCCTATGAAGGAAACCTGATCGATCGAAAACGTAATATTCGAATCTGCAAAAAGCGCGGCTCCGAATTCGGAAAAGGAGGTCGACGTCCTACGGCCATTTCTCAAAATCAGGGATTTGAGCGAAACGGAAAAATCTGTACCATCTGAATAGGTATTGAGAATACGCACCGAATTGTTCCCGCTGATGGTTACTCGCGGGGATAATCCCGATCCGTCGATCGTCATGCTCTTATTCTCAATAAGAAGTTCGGAAGCAAGCGTAATTGTCTGACCAGCCAATGCCGGAGCAAAGGTGATCGTACCGCCATTGCCAATATTTTGAATTGCATTACGCAGGGAACCGGCGCCCGAATCCGCGTTGTTGGTGACAATAATGCTCGTGACAACTGGGGCGCCGTTGTCGAGGGAGGCGTATTTTCTGCAAAGTACTCATGATTATCTGCATTGAGAATAGCAAGGGAAGGATTGCTAATCGCTAGGTTCTGTGAACCGATCTGTCCATAAACATAATCATCTGTGGAGGCGACAACGAAGAAGTGGGAGACTTCGTGAATCAGCACTCCCGCCTTCGAGTCGGCGCCAGTCAGTGGAGCGGGCCAAAACGCTCCGCATAGGTAGATATTATAGGGTTGATCCGGATAAACATAGGCATAATACCCAGGATCGGTGCAGCTGCAATCAAAAGCCATTGGGTTGGCATTATCCACCGCATTACGGATTGCAGTGAAATGGTTTGAGACCGTGTTAAATCTGCTGGAATTGTATGTTCCAAACCAGGTCGTATAACGCTGACCGTGCCACCCATTGCTGAAGACAGTATAGGCATCATTGGCATAGGTACTAGCGGCGTTGCGGGCATTTATCAGATTTGTCTGCATGGATGCATTGCAACTGGCGTTAAAACTATTAGCTCCGGAAACCGCCGCGACGGTTATCTGATCAGGTCTGGGAGTTGCACGACCTTCGATGAAGAGATCCAATGAGTTCGAGGTTATACTGCCGGTACCGTTTTCCAATCCGCTGAATAGATTCTCTGCAGAAACAGAGTAGACCACCTGATAAACCCCGGACGCCTGGAAATCATATGCAGATGAAAGGATCACATCGCTAACGATGCTCTCGTCTGGCTGCAATATGACATAATCTTCTTCTGTCGGTTCGTTGCGTTTGGCAAGCATGCCAAGATAGTCGACTGGCATGCCATCTCTCGTTACCGTGAAAAGTGGATCTTCGATACCGTTCACAGGGGTGAGCCATTTCAGTACCCCGACGGAATAATCATTGGGGTTGGTGAGGGTCACGTGCAAGATTACTTCCTCCACCGAAGAAAAGGAGGTCGCATCGCTGCTGATGGTGGCGACAATAACGCTGGCCTGATCCGTTGATACAGCGCTCGCTGCTGTTTTAGGAGTCTGTTTCCAGGCACGTGCAGGGGATGAATATCCCGTACCAAGGACAGAAAAGAATACCCATGTCAATAGGACTGCTCTTAATAAGGTCATTAAGAGATTCCGGGATTTGGTATGCATATTTCCCTCCAGTTGATCCCTTTCCCTAATTCCAGTGGTTATTCTTTTAGATTATGGCATTATTCTATTAAATCAAGAGATCTAACCCACTGGCTTATTATCATAATAAGATTGATGTTTTTCCGATGACCCCGAGCCTTTGTCGTCCCTACTTCAACAATCGAATTCAATAATCGGTCAAGCTATAAGTGTCTCTATCCTTTAGCAGGCACTTTTCGTTCAAAGATGCTGCCTCATGGCAGGTTGAATATCCTCGCCAGGAACACCACCATCTATGCTCGCGTCATGATTTGGTCCGGGCAGTTTTTTCCGTCATTTTCGGGTTCCCGCTAGGGAGTAGGTGTCATTCCCTTGGCCTTCACGATCAGGTAAGCGCCCCAGGCGCGCGTGAACAGGTCATTCGGGCAGAACATGGGTTTTCCACCAGATGTTCCACAAGCGGGGATGAGCTCGTCCAGATAAGCCTGCTCCGCCCACTTGGTCCCCCAATAGCCGGTATCGATCATGTCAGCAAACAGGGTGCCGGTAGCGGCTGGCGGAGTGTAACTCATACCATGCATCATGCGCAACCCAAACACCGCTGCCTGCTCGCGCGGAAGCAGATCCCAGGGACAGAATTGTAATGGAGAGGGCTGGCAGCCGGCAGTCATGGCTGCATCCAACATGCCTTCCGCCCATTTTTCGGCCCAAGGACCAGGACTCCAATCATCGGCGAAGGAACCCCATGGAGCGACGGGGGGAACATAGGCGGAACCGAACTCACCGCGCAGCATGAAAACGGCGGACTCGGCGCGGGTCATGGTGTTATCCGGGCAGTAGCGCAGCGGACCAGTAAGGCAGCCGGCGGTGTAGCCCGCGTCGTAAAGGGCTTCGATATAGTCATGCAAGTAATAGGTGATACCACCCAGGGTGACGGAATAGTCGAATGGCACATCCGCAAAGGTGGGCGTTGCGCATGTGTAAATGCGAACATCGTCCACCCACCAGCCCATGCCAGAGCCAGTAAAGTCCAATCCCATCCGCCAGCGGAACAACACGTTTTGACCCGCCAGCGAGCTCAAATTAACCCGGGTGGAAACATAACCATGGCTGGAACCTACAAAGGCCAATCTACCCATAAGAGGATTGTCAAAGTCGGGAGATATGGTTCCGTTGTAGCCGGTATAGTCGATCAAGGGACCGGCATCCTGCCAATTGCTGCCGCCATTGGTGCTGTATTCAAGCACTCCGCCATCGTAGTACTCCTCCGGCGTGTAAGGATAGTACTCAAACTCGTAGGCATGACTGAAATGCAAATAGGCACCTGCTGGAATGGCGACGGAAACCAGCCTTGCCGTCGCATCCGTAGTCGCCTCGGGAACATCGTCCGCATACAGGGAGTGCAATCCGGAATGGGCAAAAGGTCCAAAGTAGGAAGAATCACGCTGCCAGCGCGTATAAGCTCCATTGTTGAAGGTCCAATTTGAAGTGCCGCTTTCGAGGTCGTCGAAGAGCACATCATTGGTGGGCTGCATCGGACTGCATACAGGCGCGTTCGGATTGAAATTAGCTACGGGCTGCAGGTTCATCTCGACGGCCTCGGTTGCGTTCCTAACCTGCAGGCAGTCGGTTGGAGTGATGCCCAGCGCAGGGCCTGTCAAATTGATGCAAGCCTGGCCGAGAGCATAATACAGATCGGAATAATCCGAGCCGGAGGTGAGCAGGTTAGTGGCGGCTTCGTAGTAGATGGCGGCGGTCTTATCCCAGCCGATGCCCGTGACCGTTCTGCCATTGAAAGAGCCGCCATCCACCATAAGAAAGACCGCCTTATTGTTGACTCCGCTGTTATAGTGTACGCCGCCGTTGTCAAAGTAGCGCGGGTCATATGGGTCTGCCAGGTAGTAGTACGGACTGGTCATCCTGTCTGGGTCACCATAATAAGTAGGGTCGTTCATTCTGCGGATGTCGCCCATCCCGGTTATGTCTTCGCCCAACCACCACCTTATGCCTGATGTGTCATTGCCGAGTCCATTGGTCTGATCGTAGTATTCCCCCCAGACGTCCGAGAACGATTCATTGATCGCGCCGGATTGATAATAATAGAAAAGATTGGACTCGCGTTCAGTGACGGCATGTGTCAATTCGTGGGCTACAACATCATCAGCCCGGGCAAATCCATAAGCATCACCGTAGACCATCTGGGTGCCATTCCAGAAGGCATTGTCATAACCGCTGTTGTAGCGAACTGTTGAGATAACCACGCCGCCCAAATTGTCGAAACTCAACCGCGCGTATTGATCGAAGTAAAGTTGGATGGTTCCGATGGCATAGGTATGCGCGTTGTCAGCATCCATGTCAGCGCCATCTGTACAGGTGAGGTCCAATGAATTGCACAACAAAGTGCCAGGAAGGCTCACGGTGTGGTTGGCGGTATAGGTGAGGACATCGGAGGCCCCATCCACGGTTTTGATAATTCCAACTGTGTCTTCCGGTGCCGTAAACTGATCAATATCGTCTGTGGGAGGAATTAGGTTTGTTAGCGTGAAACTTGCGATATCGGCCAGGCCTGCGATTGTGGCAGTAACAATGTAATCGCCAGAAACACCATTGGATGTAAACGTGGGAGCAGTGGATAATCCGTCGTTATCCGTCGCGACGACCGCAGAGGTAGAGCCTGCGTCGGAAAAGAATCCGCTTGGGCCGCTCTCGGGAGCGGTAAAGGTAACTTCAACCCCGCTCAACGGCTGTTGTAATTGATTTTCCACCTTTACGACAAAATTCTGCCCGAAAGGCTCCCCTACGACAGCAGGTTGGCTGGAACCGCTGACTATGGTAATGGTGGCAGGCGATGAGGGATCCGGGTCTTGTTTTGAAAATGCCGTGTCGATCTGATTAAAGTGCAGGGCAACACCTCCCCGCCGGGCATCCACAAGGATCAATTCGTTGACAGGATTCGCTATCTCGTTGGAACGCACTTCCATGCGCCACACGAGAGAAACCGGACCTTCTCCCGGTCCCATCAGGCTGGGATCGTAAATCCAAAGCTCCGGTTCTGAAGCTGTGAAATCCGAGGGCGCAGCCTTATACCACTTGCTCATGCTCTTGAGAGCGGTCTGACGGGCATCATCTGCGCTGATTTCGGGTTTGGTCGAAAGAGACAAATTCGAAGACACTTCCCCGTTAATCGAGTATAGGTTCCCCTGCCCGTCTGTGCTCACGATTAACTCGCCAGCCATGACCGGGACACCTTGATACTGTTGTTGAAAGAGAACGGTGACGCGTCCACCTTCTGCGCGGCTGGTTTCAATCATTGCCAGGTCTTGAGCTGGAGACTTCAAGCCGAATTCCGGAGCAAAGTGTTCGACGTAGGCTAATGCCGGATTGGCGGATTCGAATCCCAAAACTTTCGTTGCCGCCAATGGAAGCCCATTGTCAGTGCTGATAAAACTCACCTTGCCTGTGCTGGGGTTGTATTGACGTTTGAGGTCGTCCTTGTCTTGGGCCGCAGGGCTTGCCCCCGCTGGCGCAGGTTTTACGGGAAGTAAAATCATGGAAAAGACAATGATCAGGGATAAGGCAGCTTGGATATAAACTCGAATGCGTGACATGAAAAACCTCCTCAAGGAGTCAACATTTGTTGTAACAGGATGCTCAGTGTCTGGATTAGAGGCTGCATATCCTGCGGGATGGTGGTATCACTGACTTTTACGCGGAATATCTCATCATCCATTTGGATGGACAGGGAATATTCATAGCAATCCGGGCAGGCTTGAGCGGCTCTTCCGGTTTCAAAAGGGCAGGCTTGAACCAACAGATTTTTGATTTCAAGGATTTGAGACGCGTTGATGGTTTGTGTGAAAGTGTCTTGAGTATTGATGTCCTTGGCTTGAAGAGTCCCATCGCTTGCCAGCGTCAGCTGCTGGGATAAGCCCATGATTCCCCCTTCGCGCTGGAGCTCAATCGCCCATTGCTTGGGTTGCGGGCAATTCCCAGGCAGGGCAGCCGTAGCTTCAGGCGATGACATTATCTCCGGCGATGGAGAATATGTTGGTTCGGGAGGTTGGCTCGGGCTGCAACCTGCCAGCATAAGGCATATGAGCAGACACACTGAAAACTTTTGATGCACCTTATACATGAAACACCTGTGTTAATACAAGGAACCCCTGCAATTAAAAAATCAAAAATGCAGCACAGCGGTATTAGAAAATTGATTGCACCCGCCACCAAAAAAGGTCGTGTAGCTATCCAATAGTATCATATTGCACAAGCGTAAAACGATACAAAGTTGAAAGGTTCAGGGCAGAAAAGGCCTTCTGTGAAATCCCCGCCTACCTTTAGAGAAATTAGTATTATTAAACGCTTTTCATTATAGAAAGTCAAGTGACACATTTCACTGGACACATAACCAAGGCGATCTCCAGGTGAAAATCGCCTTAAGAGTTGCCTTGGTAATATTTATTTAGAGTGGTTATTTTGGGCCGTGTTTTTTACACCGCTCACCCATCCACACGATTGGGGTCGATCACGTACTGCCACCAGTTGTGTGCAATGCCGTTCGTGCGGCCGCTCACGCGCGGGAAATGATCCAGCCACCACAGGTGGTGCAGGCGGATGTCGCCATTGCCCCATTCCTCGCAGTTCACCTGGCGGGTAGCCCCGGTGAAGTTGGGGAAGTTGTACCAGTCGTCGCATTTGCTGGCCACGAAGCGCGGATTCTTCCAGTCGTAGTCCCGCTCGCTGTTGGGGGCAAAGTGAACGGTGCCGCACTCGGCCTCGCCCGGATTTTTCTTGTCGTAACGTGAGAAGCGCTCGTACAGGTTGGCATCACCGGTGGTGGGTTGATAGACCCTGGTCATGATGGATTCGCAGCGGTGGGTGAAAGATTCGAACATTTCGCCGACACCGCGCTCGAGAGAGAATCCCATGATGACGAACCGGCGTGGGCATTGGTCCGTCTCGGGCAGGGGATGCGAGTTGCACCAGAAGGCCTTTCTGCCGGCCATCACGGATTCGTACATGCCGGCATGCGGGAATGCGAACACCCAGACTTCATCCAACTCGTTGTTTGCCACCCGCTGCAGGATGTTGAAGCGCGCCAGGAAGGCGTTGTAGTCCAGCCATTCGGGCGAATGCTGCGCGGTGGTGTGGCGATAGGTGCTGAGATAGGTATCAACTGCATAGCTGAATCCATCTTCGAGGGGAAGAAACTCGTCCACCTCCACCCGCTGGACGATCTGATAGCGCGCCAGCCCCTTGCTTGTTTCGGTGATGTCGTCCATATAGTTCGTGATCAGGTCATCGGCGCGGGACCAGCGCAGGTGTTCCGAGAGTCTCTTCCCCGTGACGGAATCCACTACCGGGTCGTAGACGATGACCAGTACTTTGGATGTAACGATCTGGGCGGGTTCGGTGGCGCTGTCCGGAGGGACGGTGGGGCGCGGAGTCACCGGCGGAGCAGGGGGCGGGGCGGGAGGCTTGGGTTTTGTTCCAAACAGGGACGAAAAGAACGCGATAATGGACTCTATCAGAGACATAACAATAAACCTCCTCGTCTGTTGGAAGGGAAATTACGGGACGTTGTCTGCGTAATAGACCATGCCGTTGATGAACAGGTAAAGCGTGCGGTTCTGGCTCAACGTCATGGCAGTAACAGGCTGGCCGGGTGGCAGCGCGTTGTCCTCTCCAGGCACCGAGCGCAGTTGGTCCTGCAGTTCCAGCGTGCGCGGCACGAACCGGTAAACGGCCTGGGTGCGCGGTTCCAGCAGGGACACGGTAGAACCGGGCGGCGAGGTGAACTGCATTTGTGAGAATTGCGCGTCGGGCAGTGTCGCGCCGTTGGTGTGACCGGCGCGCGTGTCCACCAAAATGGCCGGGTCGGTGCAACGCGTGGGTGAAACGGAGATGCGGCTCAGGGTGCAGGTGGTCAGATGGCTGTCCTTGTTCAGCAGGTACAGGTCGTCTCCGCTGACCGCCAGGTCGACGGCATTCTCAAGCGCAGGGACCTGCTCACCGAAGAAGTAAAAAGGCCGGTCGGGGAAGCCGCCCTCACCGCCGATGTATACCCACACTGCGCGGCGGACAGGATCGAGCACATAAAGGTTGTTGGCATCGTAAGCGATGGCCGCAACAGAACCCCAGCCGGTATCCGGCGGAGCCAGAGGTGTGACCCGCGGGGACGCTTCCGGCAGGCAGTAAATGGCGTTGCCGGCTGCATCCACCCCCATGACGGTGGCATCATACGTGCTCTTGGGCAGGGCGACGATGTCCACCAGGGCGCCGATCTGGATGCCTTCGTAATAACCCGACTGGCAGATGAAGTTGGGATCGAGAGTCAAACCCGCTGCCGTGCCGATGGCGCGCAAGATCTTTCCCTCGGCCGCATTAAGAAGGTAGAGATCATTTTCGTTGGTCACCATCTGCGTGACTGGGAAGCTGCCCAGTGGACTGGCAAATGCCGGGTAATAGGTCAGGCGGACGATATGCTCGATGCTGTCCAGGCTGTTCTGTGCCTGCTGGCGCAGCGCTTGTGATTGTGCGGTGACGACATAAGCGTCAGCCTTATCCAGCCAGTACAGGGACGTCTCCCAGGCAGTACGTTGATTGACCGGGTCGCTCTCGCTCACCGCCTGAACGGCAGCCTGCTCGGCGCTGGCATAATATTTTCGATATTGTTCTGAACGTCCAAATTGCATATAAACCACAGCAGCGATGGTGATGATGACCACCGGCACGGCCACGGCGATGAATCCCATCATCAGCGGGGAGAGGGTGAACGATTGATCATCCCCGCCGGGCAGGACGCGGGTGGCCATGGTCTGCGCGCCCGCGGAAGCCTTGTTCCCGAAGAAACGCATCGAGGTCACGCCCCGTGCCAGCGCACGGAAAAACTGTCTCGTGCGGTCCTTACGCGCCAAAGGTGTGATGACACGCCGCATTGCGGGCGCTCCCGCCTGTGCGATGTCCGGCTGTGAAGCCGGTGCACTCTGCTGAGAGGGGGATGCGCCAGCTGTTGAGCTTGCAGCAGACGTTGTAAATGCTGTTGCTGCGGCAAAAGCCGGGGTTGGGAATTCTTCAGGCTGCGTCAAAGGAGTTCCAGCAGGCGTCTCCTTCACGGGAAGGAGAATTTCCTCGGAGGCAGG
Organism: uncultured Chloroflexia bacterium; assembly: GCA_963774975.1. Classification (GTDB taxonomy): domain Bacteria; phylum Chloroflexota; class Anaerolineae; order Anaerolineales; family Villigracilaceae; genus JBGPQJ01. The sequence goes on along the minus strand of CAVZGY010000013.1, from coordinate 107,060 downwards.
CGCAGGCTGCGGGGCGCTGGTTTCGGCGGAGGGGCGGAGGATACTGACTTGTCCGTTTCCCCGGGTCAACTGGATCAACACCCCGTTGATGTTTTCATCCGCTTCACCCATTAACCGGCGGCGGAAGACTTCATTGGTGGAGGATCGTGGTTCGGCGGTCAGTGAATCATCCCAGGCAGAGGGCATCTGGACAGCGAAAACCAGCCTATCGCCGGGCCGGGTCTCGACGTGAGAATAAAAGATACGCGCGGTCTGGCTGAATCCCAGCCCGCGTCCCGCCAGCTGCGGGTCATGGAAATGCTGCACACTGCCTTCGCCCAGGTGGTAGGCGTGGGTCGGCCCGGATTGGACGATGTAAAGCTGGGCATCGCGCAGCGCCCCCAACACCAGTGTGCCCATGACGTATTGCCCGTGCCCGGTCGTCTTCATGTTGCGCTCGACCAGGTTCGTATTCACCGCTTCGACAGCGGTTTTCAGCGCATTCGTGAGCGAGCCGGAAGTCTGGAAGAAGTTATCGGAGATTTTCGTGATGAGCTGGGTGTAATCGGCGGGGGTCAGCGGGGTGTTACCCGACAGGTTGATGTAAACCAGCAGGCGGTCGCGCTCGCGCCCTCGTGCGGAACGCCGCGGAGGGGCAAGCACCTGCAAGCCCGGCAGGGCAGGAGCGTCCTGCCCGTTGATCCGGTAAAGGGGTAAAAGGGTAATGTCGAATTCGTCAGCCATTGGCATCCCCGCAGGGGAAGTAAATACAGAGACTTTCCCCTTTCATTATACTGGTAAAATTCTCCCGATAATCCCACCCTTCGATGGAAAACCATGAAATTGACCATTCATAACACCTTCCCGGAACCCACTTTCATGCCCGACTGGAACGCGCTGCTGGCTGAAAGCATGACGAACGTCCCTTTTTTACGCTATGAGTACCTCGCTGCCTGGTGGCGAACCCTGGGTGGCGGAGAATGGAAGGAAGCCTCGCTGTCCCTCGTTACAGCGCACGAAGCCGACCGCCTGATTGGTATCGCGCCGCTTTTTCGGACGACGAACCGCGATGGAGGTCCAGCCCAGATGCTGTTGGGCAGCATCGAGATTTCAGATTACCTGGACGTGATCGTCCGGAAGGAGGACATCTCCCGTTTTCTGAGCGGTGTATTGGACGAACTGGCTTCCCAGCCACCCGAAGCCTGGTCCGTGCTCGACTGGTATAACCTGCCCGATACATCCCCCACGCTCGCCTCGCTGAAAGAGGAATCCGTCAAACGAGGCTGGACCTGCGTGGAGGAGATTTACAAGCCGACTCCGTCGATTCCCCTGCCCGGAGATTGGGAAACCTACCTTTCGAGTATTGATAAAAAACAGCGGCATGAGATCCGCCGCAAGATGCGCCGCGCCGAGGAGAGCGACCAGCAAGTGCGTTGGTACATTGTAGATGATGAAGAGCAGCTCGATGGCGAGATCGACGCTTTTCTTGCATTGATGGCCAGTGATCCCGATAAAGCCGCCTTCCTGACCGAGCCCATGCGCGCGCAGATGCGCGCCACCGCGCAAAATGCTTTCCGCGAGGGATACCTCCAGCTGGCTTTTATGGAAGTATTCGGCCAGAAAGCCGCCGGCTATTTCAACCTGGATTATGGTAACAAGATCTGGGTGTACAACTCGGGTCTCGACCGCAAGTTCATGGAGCTGTCCCCCGGCTGGGTGCTGCTCGGCTACCTCCTGCAGTGGGCCAACGAGCACAAGCGTGCCGAATTCGACTTCATGCGCGGGGACGAGGACTACAAGTATAAATTTGGCGGTCAGAATCGTCACGTTATGAGAGTGAAGGTGACGCGCTGACGGTAGGAGCGGGTACTCATGCCTGCTCTTTTCATGCCTCGCTCACCCTAATTTCATTTTTTGGATGTATCATAAAGAAGCAAAATAGAAACGGAGGTAACCATGCAGCCTGATCTTACTGAAAAAATTCTGGAACTCATCCGCCGTACCTCGAGCAGCCTGCCTGCCGATGTGGAGAAGCGCCTGAAGGCGTCCATCGAGAAGGAGGAGCCCGGCTCGGCGGCTCGCGGCGCGCTCGAAACCATCATGAAGAACATCGAGCTCTCGCGCCAGAATTCCACGCCCATCTGCCAGGACACCGGCACCCCCATCTTTTACGTATATTACCCCGAGGGCTGGAGCACGCGCAAGCTGCGCGAGCAGGTCCGCGCCGCGCTGGCAGAGGCGACTAAACGCTCCTACATGCGTCCCAATGCCGTGGACGCCATCTACGACAAGAACTCCGGGAATAACCTGGGCGGAGATGACTTCCCCTACATTCATTTTGAAGAAGTGGACGCCGAGCAGCCATTGATGATCGAGCTGATGCTCAAGGGCGGCGGCTGCGAGAACGTCGGCGCGCAATATTCCCTGCCCAACAATGAACTTGGCGCCGGGCGTGACCTGGCCGGTGTGCGCAAGGTCGTGCTGGACGCCGTCCAGAAAGCGCAGGGACAGGGCTGCGCGCCCGGGATTTTGGGCGTCGCTATCGGCGGAGACCGCGGCTCGTCCTATGTCAAATCCAAGGAAGTCCTTTTCGACCAGTTGGGTGAACGCAACGCGGACCCCGAACTGGCCTCGCTCGAGGAACGCCTGACACAGGAAGCGAACACACTGGGCATCGGCCCGATGGGCTTTGGCGGCAAGACGACGGTCATCGACACCAAGATCACCGGGCTGAGTCGCCTGCCGGCCAGTTACTTTGTCTCGGTGTCGTACATGTGCTGGGCTTACCGCCGCCGCAAGATGACAGTCAAGGGCGACGAGGTCGTTTACGATTAGGAGCATGCCATGAGAGAGCTAACCATTCCCATCAGCGATGAAACCATCCGTGAACTCAAGGTCGGCGAACCGGTGCTCCTGACCGGCGTCATGGTCACCGGGCGTGATACCGCCCACAAGTGGCTCATGGAAACCTTCATCAAAAAGACCCGTGCACCCATGGACGATGATCTGCAGGTCTACGAGGAATTAAAGAAACTGCTCAACGGCTCGGTCATCTACCACTGTGGACCGGTCGTCTCAGGGCTGGACACAAAAGACTACAAGTTCGTCGCCGCCGGGCCGACCACCTCCATCCGCGAGGAACCCTACCAGGCTGACGTGATGAAACACTTCAATCTCAAGGGTGTGATCGGCAAGGGCGGCATGGGTGCGAAGACGCTCAAGGGCTGCCAGGAAACCCCCGGAGTTTATTTCCACGCCATCGGCGGCGCGGCGTCCTTTATCGCGCAATCCGTGACGAAGGTGTTGGGCGTCTATAAGATGGATTTCGGCGTGCCCGAGGCTTTCTGGGTGATCGAGGTCAAGGACTTCCCCGCCGTGGTGACGATGGATGCCAACGGAGGCAGCCAGCACGCTGTAATCGATGAAAGTTCGAAGAAGGTGCTGGACGAACTGCTGGCAAAGCCATATTAATTTTTATGCTGGTCGAGTAGGGCATTGCGGGTCTCCCTGGCCCAGTCCGCCAGGGCAGGGCGGTATGGCACAAACCGCCTACTCGACCACCGCAATGCCCTTACCGAGACCATTGGTGTAATTAATTTTTAGCACATTAAATTATTGTGTTGCGCATGTCTAAAATGCATCCCCTCTCCCGCCGGGATTTTCTAAAGCTGAGCGCATCCGGGCTGGCAGGCTTGTATCTCTCGAGCCTGCCGCTCGATTTTGCACGCGCCGGCGCGGAAACTTCTGACCTGTTGGGGCGCGTCGCCAAAAATGCCATAAAAATGTATGACGGAGCATCGACTTCCGGCAAGCTGGTCAGGACCTTGGAGCGCGACGAGCTGCTTCCGATCACAGCCAGCGTCAGCGGGGGAAATGAAGGCGATGCCAACCGGGTGTGGTACAAGATCGAGCAGGAGGGTTTCGTCCACTCGGCGTTCATCCAGCCGGTGCGGACGGCGCTGAACGAGCCGTCGCCTGACCCCCTATATGACGGCGCGCTAGCGGAGGTCACCGTCCCCTTCGTGGAATGCCATGCCCGCCCCAGCCTGAAATCCATGACGGTCTACCGCATGTACTACGAAACTACTTTTTGGGTGGCGCGCAGGGTGAAGGGGGATGGCAGCAGCGCCTGGTATCGCATTTTCGACGACCTGCATAAAGTGGAATATTTTGTCCCGGCGGAATACCTGCGCATCGTCCCGCCAGATGAATTTACGCCGATCTCACCGGCCGTGGACCCTGCCCTGAAGCGCATCGAGGTACACCTCGACCGGCAAGAACTCGCCGCCTACGAAGGCGAGACGCCAGTGTATTCAGCGCGCATATCCGCTGGAAGAAAAATCCATGGGCGTAATACCACCCCCGTGGGGCGCTTCATGACCTTCCATAAGCGCCACTCACGCCACATGGCGGCGGGAAATTTAGCTTCGGGAGGGTATGACCTGCCGGGCGTGCCGTGGGTCACGTACATCACGAAGAGCGGAGTATCCTTCCACGGCACGTTTTGGCACAACGATTTTGGCACGCCGCACAGCCACGGCTGCATCAACCTGACCGCGCAGGACGCCAAATGGCTGTACCGCTGGACGATCCCCACCGTGCCGCCCGAGGAGCAGTATGCCTACAAGCCCTTTGGTACGCGTGTGGAGATAGTGGAATAACCAACCAGGGAAATGTTTTAGTGGGGGGAAGCTTCTGCCGGTTCAGCAGGTTTCTCGCTCATCTTCAACCAGCCGGTGATCATCCACGGCAGCATGGCGAACAGACCCGCCAGCGCGGGTCCGGGCAGCCCGATCGAGTTTGCGGCGATGACCTCCCCGATGCCGGTCAGGGTATAGCTGATGACCACCAGGCGGTCAAATGCGGGGTCGCTGACCAATGCCGTCTTGCCTTTGGTGAAAAGCAGGAACAAGGCAAAGATGACGAAGACCGTCAGCCACCAGCCCCAGTAGTTTAGCAGGGGAATACCAAAGAAAGCCCCGCGAATTTCCCATACCCAATGGTCTCCCGCCACCATGAGCGGGTCCATGACCACGTCCCAGGCGGTCATGACCAGCCCGCCGACCGCTGCCACGCTGAACAGGCGCTGCCACCTTTTCCATGCGCGTGGAATCAGCCAGTCCGCGATGACGAAGGATGGATACATCATCATGAACCAGGCTACCGCGATCAGGTAGGGTACCAGCCCGAGAAACAACGGACCAAGCTTGGGGGTGTAGTGATACGGGCCATAGATCCAGCCAGTGGCGACACCCACCGATTCAAAGGTCATGCTGACGACGAAAACAAGCACCAATAATCCCAAGGCACGTTTCCAACCCATACGGACGAATGCATGGGTCAGGGCAAAGGCGAATCCCGCCAGCGTGGAGAGCGGCGTGAGCGCGGGTGGAGGCGTGCTTCCCAGGGCAAGCGTCCCGACGGCGACAGTCAGTAAAAGGATGTAAAGCCCAAGAATGTAGGGGACAATTCGGCGCATGGTTTTCTCCTGAGCCCATTCTACACCAGAGTAACCTTTGGGCGGCTGGACTGTTGTTAATTAGGGTTGTTTTCATATCATTTGCACTGGTGTATACTCATCCCAGCCCGGAATTCGAAAGGAAAAATCATGAAGCGTGCAGTCAGCATCAGCATCGGCTCGTCAAAGCGGAATAAAGCTGTCACCGTCAAGCTGCTCGGCGAGGACGTGTCCATCGAGCGCATCGGCACCGACGGCGATATGGATGCCGCCGCCCTGAAATACAAGGAACTGGACGGTGTGGTGGACGCTTTCGGCGTCGGCGGAGCAGACCTGGGTGTGATGGTCGACGAAAAATGGTACCGATTGTACTCGGTCGAGAAGATGGTGCGCTACATCAAGAAGACTCCCGTCGTGGACGGCACCGGGCTGAAGAACACCCTCGAGAACAAGGCAGCCGGTTTTGTGGAAGCAAAAGTCGGCGATTATGTCAAGCAATTCGGCAAAAAAGTATTTGTCATGACCGGCGTGGACCGCTGGGGGCTGGGACATTCCTTCGTCACGGCTGGGTACGAGACCACCTACGGCGACCTGTTGTTTTCGCTGAGTATCCCCATTGCCCTGCACAGTGAGGGACAGCTCAAGACTCTGGCAGCGCTTCTCATGCCAGTGGCCGGGCGCCTGCCCTTCGAATGGATTTACCCGACCGGTGAAAAGCAGGAGGAGCGCAAGCCAAAATACCCCAAGTATTTCCAATGGGCGACGGTGGTAGCCGGCGACTGCCACTACATCAAGCGCTACATGCCGGATGACATGCAGGGCAAGGTCGTTGTCACCAACACCACCACGCCCGAGGACGTCGCTTTGTTCAAGAAGTGCGGCGTGAAGTACCTTGTCACCACCACGCCGGTGCTGGAGGGACGTTCCTTCGGCACGAACATGATGGAGGCGGCGCTGATCGCCATCTCAGGCAAGGGTCGCGCGCTAACCAGCGCGGAATACAACGAGCTGCTGGATAAACTGGGATTCGAACCCCAGCTGCAGGAACTGAACTAATTCATTTCCCATGCCCTCCTCTGTGAGGGAAGCAAGGAGCTGCCATGGACGCTGTGATTACCGCCGGTGGAATACCCTCTGAAAAAGACCCGCTGTTTCCCTACACTCAGGGAAAACCCAAGGCGATGGTGGATATCGCCGGGAAGCCGATGATCCAGTGGATACTGGATGCGGTCGGCAATTCAAAAGATGTCGAGCACGTGGTGCTGATCGGGCTGGACAAATCGAGCGGGGTGACCTGCAGCAAGCCCATGGAATACATTGAAAACCAGGGGCACATGCTGGCCAATATCATTGCAGGCATACATAAGGTCCAGGAAATGAATCCCAGGGCCGAGTACGTTCTGGGCATCTCGTCCGACATCCCCGCCATTACCAGTGAGATGGTGGACTGGTGCGTGGAGACGTCAATGGAAACGCAGGATGAACTGTACTACGGCATCATCCCGCAGGCGGTGATGGAGAAACGCTATCCCGGCTCAAAACGCTCGTTCACCAAGCTGAAAGGCGAGTCCTTCTGCGGCGCGGACATCCACGTGATCCATGTCAAGTTGGCGGACGAGCACATCGACACCTGGAGAAGATTGATCGACAACCGCAAGAATGTGTTCAAGCAGGCGTCGGTCTTCGGGTATTGGACGCTTTTCCTGCTCGCCACGCGCATGATCGATGCCGACGGTGCGGTCAAGCGGGTCTCGGACAAGATCAAAATCAAAGGCCGCGCCATCCGCTGGCCGTATGCCGAAGCAGGCATGGACGTGGACAAGCCGCACCAGCTGGAGCAGATGCGCGCCGACATGGAAAAGCTCCACCCGGTCAAGTAGGGGCGGGACTCCTTGGATTTTAAAAGACTGTTGGAACTGGACGCGCGCTGGTCCGAGTCGATTCGCGTGGCGGAGAAACCCGGTCTCCTGCGCACCGTGAGCATGGTCCTCGCGCACTCGGGTGATTCGTGGTTCTGGGGGCTGGGACTCATCATTCTCTATTTCGTCACAACTGAATCATTTTGGAAGCAGTGGGCGGTGACCCAGTTCTTCTGGATCGCCGTGCTGGCGGTGGTCGTGATGACGACCAAGCAGCTCATCCGCCGCAGAAGGCCGGAGGGTGAGTGGGGCGCGATCTATCGCAACACCGACCCGCACTCCTTCCCCTCGGGGCATGCCGCGCGCGCCTTCCTGATCGCCGTCATCGCCACAGGGCTGGGACCGATCTGGCTGGCGGTCCTCCTGTGGATCTGGGCGCCGCTGGTCGCGCTGGCGCGCGCCGCGATGGGCGTGCATTACCTGTCCGATGTGGTGGCTGGGGCGCTGGTGGGGATTGTTGTGGGGATTATTGCCTTGTGGCTCAACCCGCAGGTTATGGCGTTCTTGCAAGGCTGGCTGTTATGAGTGTGGCAGGTGGGTTGGAATAATGGCGGGTGCGCAAGGCATTGCTCAACTTGTCGAGCAGTTATTTAGAAGGCTGGGGCATGAAACACCTTGGAATGAGAGATGTGCTATGTTTTTTTCGGGTATATTTTACTCCTTGCCGTACAATTTCATAAATATTTAGGACATTAGAAGGGAGGTCTATAATCCATTATACGGTTGCCGTAAAGTCCCCTTTAGGGGATAAACATTAGTTAGCCAGCCTTTCAGGAGATGTAATATGATTTTCTTAGTAGGTGGTGCGCCCAGAGCCGGCAAGACTATTCTTGCACAACAGGTCGCGGTGAGCTTGAAAGCTGGTTGGATATCAACTGATCTTCTTGTGGAAATAGTGAGAGTGAAAAGTGAGGCTCGGAGAAATTTGGAATGGAACGCTGCTCCCGAAGCAATCACGGCTCATGCGGAATGGTTCTTCCCTTGCCTGGAACGGTTCATCTGGGGAGTTATCTCACATGCAGAAAATTACGTGATTGAAGGCGTCAGCTTTCTTCCAGCACAGGTCAAGCTACTCTCTACTCAATATCAAATACATACGGTGTTCCTTGGTTGCTCCAAGATGACATTGGAAAACCTTGATCGATTCCCAGGACGTTCCCTCGGATACAGTGGTTTAACTGAAGAATTACGTCGTCAAATTGCTACCGATGTCCCGCTCTGGAGTGAATTTATTCGCCAAGAATGTGAGAGTTTCGGTTATCCCTATATTGATACAGTCTCTGATTTTCCTCAACAGTTGACGCAAGCTGAATCCATCTTAACCGCTCGCTTATGAAAGATTTTGTAGTAACTCGTCGGTAAGCACTTCCGAGCCCATGAGGTGCTTATAATTACAAGGCTGGCTAAAACAGCGTCCCCGAAGATCACGGGGATAATGCACCAGACTTGGGGTACGCGCCGCGTTATTTCGGCTTTTTTCTGGCTTTGAGTTTTTCCGTTTCGACGGCGAGTCCACGCTCCCACCCCAGGCGGCTAACGCCAGCCGTTGAGCTCATCACTTGTCCATTTGGTCATCGGAATACCTCGTTTATTAAACATCCAGTTTTCTGGTCCCCAGCCATTTCACTTTTTCAGGGTCACGGTGGTCAAAGAAACAACTGGTTTTTGTGTCTATGGTTGTCATAGCTGCCACATCTTCCGCGCTTAATTCAAAATCAAACACACTGATATTTTCCATCATCCGTTCTTTGCGGGTTGATTTTGCGAGGGCGATAATGCCTCTTTGTACAAGCCAGCGCAGAATGACCTGGGGGACGCTTTTTTGGTGTTTCGCGGCGATGGTTAGCAACAATTCATTTTGGAAAATATTATTTCTTCCTTCTGCAAAAGGCGCCCAGGCTTCAACTATCACGCTGTTATCTTCCAAAAACTTTTGGTTATCAATTTGCTGTTGGAAAGGGTTGACTTCAACTTGATTGACCGCAGGCGTTATTTTGTTATGAATCATCAAGTCCATGATGCGGTCAGGCTGAAAGTTTGAAATCCCAATCGCCCTGACTTTGCCTTGTTGATACAACTCTTCCATCGCGCGCCATTCACCATGCACATCGCCGTAGGGTTGATGGATCAGATACAGGTCAATGTAATCTAATTGCAAGCGCTTTAGAGACCTGTCAAATGCTTTGAGCGTGTTTTCATAACCATTGCTTTGAATCCAAAGTTTGGTCGTGATAAACAATTCTTCTCTTGGGACACCGCTTTGTTTGATTCCCTTGCCAACCGCTTCTTCATTCATGTAGGAAGCGGCAGTGTCAATGTGACGATATCCAACTTGAATGGCGTCAATCACGCTTCTTTCACATTCGACTGGATCGGCGATCTGAAAAACGCCGAAACCCAGAATGGGGATCTCGACGCCATTGTTCAATTTTACAGTTTGCATCATTTCTCCTTAATTTTGGTGTTGCTCCGGAGTCAGCAGCCGGGTAAACGAGAGCGAGGCTAACGTCCAGTTACCGCTTTGCTGCACGTACACTTCTGTCACCATGAAGGGATTGATGACCTCATTGCCGCCTACCACGGCCAGCAGCGTAATTCTGTTTAAAAGGATGGCGGTTGCTCCGATGATATTCACCGACACTTCATGAATGTCTGCTTTTTTGTAGTGGATTCCGCCGCTTTTGATGACATCGAGTTCCTGTTCTTTCCCCCAAGATCCGCCCATGTGGACAAAGACAGACTTTTCATGGAAGAGCACGTCAAGGGTCTCTACATTGCGCTCTGCCATCCAATCCCATTTCTGTTTCGAGAGATTAATTACTTCTTGTGCCAGGTTTACATTTTGCAATTTATATCTCCTGCTGGTGACTGTCACTTGCACGGTGACAGTCACCTAATATCTCTGAGTACTGCCTTAATACCGGTCACCTACCACTTTGATCTGCAACATGGCTTTCTTGATTTCACTGAGGTCTTCAGATGTCAATTCGACATCAATCGCGCCGAGGTTCTCATCGAGACGCTCGAGCTTGCGCGAGCCGGGGATGGGCACGATCCAGGGCTTTTGCGCCAGAAGCCAGGCCAGCGCGATCTGCGGCGGGGTGGCCCCTTTGCTTGCGCCGATCTTCTCGAGCAAATCGATCACGACCCGGTTGGCCTTGATCGCCTCCGGCTTGAAGCGGGGATTGTTTGCGCGGATATCGGTCTTGGCAAAGGTTGTATTCTCGTCAACTTTGCCGGTCAGGTAGCCGCGTCCCAACGGGCTGTAAGGAACCAGACCGATACCGAGTTCTTCGCAGGTTGATAGAACATCATTATCTTCGATGGCGCGCCACCAGATCGAATATTCGCTTTGCAACGCTGTGACGGGCTGGACGGCATGTGCGCGGCGGATTTGCTCTGCATTGGATTCGGACAAGCCGAAGTGTTTGACCTTGCCCGCCTGGATCAGGTCTTTCACCGCTCCTGCCACATCTTCCATGGGCACGTTCGGATCGGGGCGGTGCTGGTAGAACAGGTCGATGCTCTCGACCCGCAAACGCTTGAGGGACGCATCCGCCACACGCTTGATCTGCTCCGGGCGGCTATCCGTTCCAAATTTGGGATGTGGACCCTCTTCAGGTCCATGCTTCCACCCAAACTTGGTTGCGATGATCACTTTTCCCTTGAATGGTTCCAGGGCTTCACCGACCAACTCCTCGTTGGTAAAGGGACCATACACTTCCGCCGTATCGAAGAAGGTCACGCCGCGTTCGACCGCTTTGTGCATGAAAGCGATCATCTCCTGTTTGTCGGTTGGCATGTCGCCAAAACTCATGCGCATGCAGCCCAGTCCGAGGGCCGAGACTTCCAATCCACTTGTTCCAAGTTTACGTTTTTTCATCTTTCTCTCCTATATTTTTGTGAATCAGGTGATTTCCAAGGCTTGATCTTTTGTTTGAATCATTTCTTTCTCTCTTTTTAAAACCGCGTTTTCATAGACTTCAATCTTGTGCTCCAGGATATCCATTGTTTTTTGCATTTCTTGCATCCTGGCTGCAAGCAGTTCCCTCTGCTCTTTCAGGATTTCTTTTCTGGCGTCAATGGTCCCGTCGCCCTGTTGGACCAGCGCGACGTACTCGATCAGCACCTCAACGGGAAGTCCCGCGCTCCTCATGCACTTGATAAATTCAACCCGCCTGAGATCGAGTTCGTTGTAGTCCCGAATGCCGCTTCCATTTCGAGTTACGGGCGGGATGAGCCCAATCCTCTCATAATAGCGCAGCGTATCAGACGAAATATCATAGCGTTCACTGACTTCCGCGATCTTCATAAGTCACCTCTTGAGAATAGTGTAACACCTGGAGTCAACTCCAAGTCAAGGGTTTTTCATGAGAATTCTGAAGCAGAAATCCGTATGAAATTTATTAGGGTGGAATTATTCTCGCGAGAGGGATATCAAAAAAAGAGCGAGCCGATTGGCTCGCCTGTTTGCCTTACATCACCTTTTTCACTGTCTCAAGGTGTTCCACGATATGCGCCAGCATGCGCTCGACCCAGGTCTGCATGGTGAACTCACCGTACACCTCATGCCGGCTGGGGCGGCTCCACGCGGATAGTGGAAGTCCCTCCAGCCAGGAAGTGATCTCCCGAACGTCCGACAGGAATTCCTCGCAGATTTTCACAATGGGTTCGTCGGCGCGGTAATGTTCCGCATTCCAGGCATCGCCGTCGAAGTTGGGGAAGACCGGCTTGTCCTCCTTCACCGTGCGGCGGACGCGGGCTCCGTAGACGTGAATCTGCACATCGCGGGCGTGGGCCGCCAACTGGTGCGTGTTCCAGCCATCGGTCTCGATGGGAGCGTAGGGGTCGCTGACCGCCAGGCATGCCTCGCTGAATACCTTCGCGGTGGACTCTAATCGTCCGATTAATTGCGAGCGATAAGAGAGTAATTCCTTGTTTTCCATGGTAATTTTCCTCAGGAGATATTGATGATCTGCCCGGTGGATTCGTCCGCGCACAGGGCGAGTACCGCTGCCGCCACGTCATCGTGCGACTCCTCGCTGTTCGCCAGTTCCGGCAAACCGGTGCAGACGGCATGCACGCGGATGTCGTGCGCTTCAAGTTCGAGCGCCGCCTGGCGCGTCAGTCCGGCGAGGCCGAATTTGCTGGCGACGTATGCGCCGCGGTCGGGCATCTCGGCGCGCCCCGCCACAGGGATGACGTTGACGATCACGCCGCCGCCCTGTTCGCGCATCACCCGCCCGACGGACTGGATCAGCAGAAAAGCGCCGGTCAGGTTCACATCGAGGGTGCGGTGCCAGTCCCACTCATCGAGATCCAGCAGGGGGGTGTGCGGTTCCACGTTGGCGCAGTTGACCAGGATGTCCACCCGTTTCCAGTCGTCGGTCAGGTTGTTGATCATCGCCTGCACCGAGACCTTCTTGGCCACGTCCTCGACGTAGGCCTTGGCCTGACCGCCGCTCGCGGTGATCTGCGCCACGACCTCGTCCACGTTGACCGGCGAGATGTCGTTGAGCGCCACCTTCGCGCCCCGCGCGGCAAAGGCCTCGGCAATGGCTTTTCCCGCCCCCCGGCCGGCTCCCGTCACCAGAACCACCTTGCCTTCAAATGTGTCCATGTCTCTCCCTGATTTTGACTAAGGTTCGCACACAGGTATCTTATCGCGATTCGTGTTTGCGTTCAATGGCATGTTGAAATACGGTGACGGATCCAGCGTGTTGGCGATCTTGAGCTCGTTGAGGAACTCGCCCGCTGCCGTCATCGCGGACGATGGAAAAATGCAGGTGCACGCCGGTGGGATTGTTCGGGTCGCCGGAGTAGTTGCCCTGGTAGCCCAGAAGAGTCCCCGCTGGGACGAACACTTCGGTCGTACCTGGAGGAAAATCAGCGACGATGTAGGAACTGCCTTCTCTCGTTGCCATGTGGGTGTAGTACAGCCAGATCTGCCGTCCTGGCTGGAGAGGGTCGTCGGGAACGCGCATGATGACGGACGATTTCCACTCCGGCAGGCGGGTGAGGTAGCCGTCGTAGGCGGCGACCACCGGCGTGATGCCCACGTCCGTGCCGCCGAAGATGTCCAGCCCCTGGTGCTCGTTTCCCGGGCGGAAGGAATCGCCCCAGATGAAACCGATCAGGCCGTCGGTCGGGTAGATGAACGGCGCGTCGCCGCAGCGCTCTCCCGCGCGGATGAGGGCTGCCGGGTCGGAGGTCCCGTTCGTGATCCAGCCCCGCACGTCCATGCCGCGCGCTGCGGTTGGCCGGAAAGCGCGGAATAGGTAAATCCCCAGCCCGGCCAGCAGACCGACCACGATGAGTGTGACAAATGTTGCTTGTCTTGACATGCGCGGATTATACCTTCCAGCATGTTTAATAGGCAGGTTCACTACGCTTTCCTTAAAAAAGCAGGTTACGCCTTGCAATTTGAATTTATTTTCTTATTATAGAATAGGTAATTGGCACTCCCTGGGGAGGGAGGTGCAGAACAGGAAAGAAGATAGTTTTTCGAAACCCTGTCACCTGATAAAGCTTTCAAAACAACCACATATTTGAAGAGGAGAATGGTATGAAAACCATGTTCAAAGCGTTTTCAATTTTTGTCGTTCTTGCGCTGATGCTGGCGGCGCTGCCCGGAGTGACAGGATGGCAGGTTCATGCCCTGTCAGCTGATATCGTGATCAGCCAGGTCTATGGCGGTGGAGGCAACTCCGGCGCGACCTACACTCACGATTTCATAGAGTTGTTCAATCGAGGCACTGCACCTGTTTCCCTGTCGGGCTGGTCAGTCCAATATTCTAGCTCCGGGTCTACAGGAGCAAATTTTGGTTCCGCAACGAACCTAATCACTCCCTTGTCTGGTTCGCTTGCACCGGGCCAGTATTTATTGATCCAAGAAGCAGCGGGAACGGGTGGCACAACTGCATTGCCAACTCCTGATGTTACCAATTCAACACCCATCGCCATGAGTGGGACTGGTGCTAAATTGGCACTGGTAAATACAACCACACCGTTGGGATGCAATGGCTCATCAAATCCATGTTCTCTGGCAGCACTAGCTACAATCGTGGATCTAGTCGGCTGGGATGGGGCAACTTATTATGAAACCGCTGCTGCGCCCGCAACAACCAACTCGACCGCCATTCTGCGTCTCGCCAATGGATGTACGGAGACCGATAACAATGCCTTGGACTTTGTTGTCAGCACACCAACCCCGCGCAATATTGCATCACCTTTAAATTCATGCGGTGGCGGCGGTGGACCAAGCACGAACATCATTATCAATGAAGTAGACTCTGATACACCAGGAACAGATGCTGCTGAGTTCGTTGAATTATATGATGGCGGAGCGGGCAACACTGCGCTTGATGGGCTGGTGGTTGTTTTCTACAATGGAAGCAACGATCTTTCCTACGCTTCTTATGATCTGGATGGCTTCAGCACAGATGCCAATGGCTATTTCCTGCTTGGCAATGCGGGTGTGACCCCAACGCCCGGTATCATCTTTGCTGGGAATGGCTTGCAAAATGGAGCAGATGCAGTTGCGTTGTATGCTGATGATGCAACCAACTTCCCAACAAATACAGCTATTACGACCACCAACCTTCGCGACGCTATTGTCTATGATACAAGCGATGCCGACGATGCTGGACTACTGGTCTTGATTAACGCCGGGCAGCCGCAAGTCGATGAAAACGGCGGAGGCGATGGTGCTGGTCAGTCCAATCAGCGTTGCCCGAATGGCAGTGGTGGTGCACTAAATACCGACACCTATGCACAATTTGCCCCGACACCCGGAGACGTCAATACCTGCGTAATTCCGGTCACGACTGTAAAAATCCATGAAGTTCAAGGTAATGGGCTCAGCAAGCCCTCTGGTTGGTATACCGTTGCCATTGAAGGTATCGTTGTCGGCGACTTCCAGGATGGCGCCAGCGGAACCAACGGCGATTTGAATGGCTTCTATGTTCAGGAAGAGGATGCCGATGCAGACGCCGAAGCGCTGACATCTGAAGGTATCTTTGTTTTCAACGGAAGTTCACCTGCTGTCAACGTGCAGATCGGCGATCTGGTACGTGTAGAAGGTGCTGTTTCTGAATTCAACGGTTTGACCGAAATTTCATCCTTCACGGGTGTTACAGTTATCAGCAGTGGTAATACGTTGCCAACGGCTTCTATTTTGTCCCTGCCTGTGACGAGCGTTGATGCCTTTGAGCCTTATGAAGGCATGCTGGTCACCTTCCCGCAGGCGCTCTACATCTCCGAATATTTCAACTTCGACCGTTATGGCGAGATTGTTCTGACCTCCGAACGGCACCTCACTCCTACCGCCGAATTTGAACCAGGTGCGCCTGCGATCCTGGCGGCGCAGGAATTCCTGCTTGACAAGATCACGCTTGATGATGGTCGCTCGGCCCAAAATCCGGACCCAGCCTTTCATCCCAATGGAGCTGTTTTCGATCTAACTAACCTGTTCCGCGGCGGCGATACGGTCGCGAAAGTGACAGGTGTGATGGATTACGGATTCGACTTGTATCGTATCCAACCCACGCAGGGCGCCGATTACGCCTCAGTAAACCCGCGCCCAACTCAGCCGGCAGAAGTAGGCGGCAACCTGAAAGTCGTCTCGATGAACACGCTCAATTTTTTCTCGACGATTGACCAGGGCACCAGATATTGGATCTGTGGACCTCTCCAGGACCAAGAATGTCGCGGAGCGGATACACCTGAAGAGTTCGACCGCCAACGCAACAAACTCATCGCTGCAATCTCTGCGATGGATGCGGATGTGATTGGCCTTCTGGAGATCGAAAATAATGTCAATGACGAAGCCGTGCAGAACCTCGTCGACGGGTTAAACGATGCGCTCGGAGTTGGCGCCTACGATTACATCCATACCGACCCAATCGGTGGGGACGCCATCAAAGTGGCGCTGATCTACAAACCAGTTTCCGTCTCTTTGGTCGGTGACTACGCTATTCTTGATTCGAGCGTCGATGCCCGCTTCATCGATACCAAGAACCGTCCGGCACTTGCACATACCTTCATGGACAACACCACAGGCGGTATTTTCACGGTTGCGGTCAACCACCTCAAATCCAAAGGCTCAGACTGCAACGATATTGGCGATCCGGATGCAGGTGACGGTCGCGGCAACTGCAATGTGACCCGCACGCTTGCGGCGCAGGCATTGGTCGATTGGCTGGCGACTGACCCAACCAATAGTGGCAACAATGACTTTCTGATCATCGGTGACCTGAACTCCTATGACAAGGAAGACCCGATTGATGCCATCAAGGCTGGTCCCGATGATGTTCTGGGAACTGCGGACGACTATACCGATCTGGTCTTCGACTATCAGGGTGAGGGAGCATACTCATACGTCTTCGATGGACAGATCGGCTATCTCGATTATGGTTTGGCAAACGCAAACCTGGCGAGTCAAGTTACAGGCGTGGCCGACTGGCACGTCAATGCCGATGAGCCTGATCTAATTGACTACGATATGACCTTCAAGCTCCCTGCCCAGGATGCCCTTTACGCTCCTGACCCGTTCCGCTACTCCGACCACGACCCGGTTATCATTGGTCTGAATGTCTGTGATGAGATCGCTCCCGACCTTCGATGAAGTCTCGGTTTCGCCAGATCTCTCTGGCCTGCCAACCACAAATACGTGAATGTGACAGCCACCGTGGTCGTCCGCGACAACTTTGACCCGAATCCGACCGTGGAACTCGTCTCGAGCGTTTCCAATGAACCGGATGACGGTTTGGGTGACGGTGATACCGCGAATGATATCGTCATCGTGGATGACTTCCACTTCCGACTTCGCGCTGAACGCTCTGGTCAGGGTGAAGGCCGAATCTATACCATCACCTACAAAGTGACGGATAATTGCGGCAATGAAACCTTCGCCACCGTGACGGTCACTGTCCCCAAGAGTAAGAGTAAATAATCATAATTTCACATGGAAAAGGCGGAGCCGCAGCTCCGCCTTTTCCAGACGATAAAACTTCCCGATGCAGCAAATCGGCTGAATTTGACGATAATACTACGCTTTCCTTAAAATTTCGCTCTATACCTTGTAATTAATTTATTTTTACTTATCATATATAGCGTAGTAGGCCCGCTCTGGGGAGGGTGGCGCCTCACAGCTTAATACCCAATTCAATACCATCCGAAATGGCAAACCCGCCGTGAGGCGGGGACGCAAAGTCATGGATCTCACGTAGACCGCCAGACTGCCGAAGATTTTTTATTCCAGGCAGTCTGCCTGTTTTTGGCACAAAGGAGGTGCAAACCAACAACTTCAGCCTTGTATCGAGTAAATCGCAAAAGGAAAAAATCATATTATGGAGGAAAATCATGTTCAAGAAAATCTTTGGTGTACTTTTTGTAATTGTGGTCCTGGTCGGCGCCAGCATATCCCCAGCTGCCGCCGATGACTCTGGACCCGTTGAACCGCTCACTCCCGCCCCCTCGGCGGAAACAGGCGAGATGACTGACGAGACTCCCAGCTTGTGGTTTGTGGAGTTGTCAGGCGCACCCATCGCGGAGGGAAATTCCAAATTTGCGGTCAATTCAGAACATCAAAAATTCCGGGACAATGCAAAAAATGAGCGTGAATATAAAGAGCATTTCAGCTACGACAGCCTGTGGAATGGTTTCTCTGTCTCGGCGACCACCGCAGAGCTCGGAAAACTAAGCCGCCTTGAAGGTGTCGTTGCCATTTATCCTGTCATGACTGTCAAAATTCCTCAGACGACTCCTTCCTCTCTTGATCCGGCTTTATATTCTGCCCTTGCGTTGACTGGCGCGGATGCTGCCCAGTCTGAGTTGGGTTACACCGGCGCGGGAGTCAAAGTAGCGGTAATGGATACCGGTATCGACTATGACCATCCTGACCTGGGCGGTTGTTTTGGCCCGGGTTGCCGCGTGATTAAGGGTTGGGATTTCGTTGGCGATGCCTACAATGCTGACGATACGTCACCCGGCTATAATCCGGTCCCATCACCTGATCCTTATCCAGACGATTGCAATGGTCATGGCACCCACGTTTCGGGCATCATCGGCGCGAATGGCACCCTCACAGGCGTTGCCCCCGATGTGAAATTTGGTGCGTATCGTGTCTTTGGCTGCGATGGCTCCACCACGGATGACATCATGCTGGCTGCCATGGAACGCGCGTACAAAGACGGCATGGACGTCCTCAATATGAGCATCGGTTCGGCCTACGAGTGGCCTCAATCACCAACGGCAGTGGCTTCTTCCCGACTGGTGAAGAAGGGTATGGTTGTGGTTGCCTCGATCGGTAATAATGGCGCGAACGGCTTGTATTCCGCTGGTGCTCCTGGGCTCGGTGAAAATGTCATCGGCGTGGCTTCCTTTGATAACACGAATGTCTTCCTGCCTTACTTCGAAGTGAATGGCGCTCAGGTTGGTTATGTGACCATGACATTCTCGCCCAATCCTCCGACCAGCGGTATGGAAGAGATTGTCTGGCTCGGTCGTGGTTGTGTAGATAGCGATCCTATCACTGCAGGCCTACAAACTGATCCGTATCTTGGTGATCCCAACGGGAAGGTGGCCTTGGTACAACGTGGTGCATGTAGCTTTGCTGAAAAAGCAATTCGTGCCATAGATGCAGGCGCTACCGCAGTTGTTGTTCAAAATAATGCCGCTGGCGTGTTCAATGGCACTCTCGGCGCGCCGCTACCCAACCCTAAACCAGTTGTTGGCATTTCCCTCGCCGATGGTAACTTCATCCGTGCCCAGGCTGCTCCCGTCATGATGACCTGGACTGACCAGATGTTTCCTGCCCCTAGTCCGACCGGCGGTTTGATCTCGTCCTTCAGCTCCTACGGTCTCTCACCTGACCTGGCGCTCAAGCCGGATATCGGTGCTCCCGGTGGCAACATCTACTCCACCTACCCGCTGGAGCAGGGCGGCTACGCTAATTTGAGCGGCACCTCCATGTCATCACCGCACGTTGCTGGCGCGGCTGCCCTATACCTGCAGGCGCATCCCAGGACCAAAGCATCAGATATGCGCTTCATCCTGCAAAACAGCGCTGAGCCTGCCTTATGGTCGCTTGGTCCCGGCTATGGAATTCTGGACAGTGCCCATCGCCAAGGTGCCGGCATGTTACAGATCGACAATGCCATTTTGGCGACCGCCTCTGTTGAACCCGGAAAGCTATCTCTGGGTGAGAGTCAAAATGGCCCGGTTACTGCCAAGCTGAAAATCAAGAATAACACCAAAAACGAAGTGACTTACGATCTTTCCTATGAAAACGCCTTGTCCACTAGCGGGATCATAACTCCCGGCTTTTGGGATTCCGATGCAGTGGTCACCTTCAACAAGCCAAGTGTGACGCATCAGAGGCCGCGGCGATGAAGAAATCAAGGTGACCATTACTCCAGCTACCTCATGCCCCGGATCAAGGTCAATATGGTGGATGGATCGTCCTGACCCCGCGCGATGGTGGGCAGGTTCATCCGCGTGCCGTTTGCCGGGTTCGTGGGTGATTACCAATCGATTGAAGTGCTTGCCAATCCATATGGTCTGCCGTTGTTGATTAGACGTCAATTTGGCAACGATCCTGTCGCAGCCTTTCACGCTTGAGCGACGGTGACAATTCCCTTATGTGTTTGTGCACCTGGATCACCAGTCGCGTACCTTCAAACTGGAGGCTTTTGATGCCAATACGGGTAAATCCGTCGGCACGGTCCTCCAATTGGATTACATGATCCGTAACAGCACAACCACCGGCTTACTTCGCCTTCGCCTGGGATGGTACTACGTCGGGCAAGCACAACAAGGTGTTCACAGCGCCGGATGGTCAGTATTTCATTAAACTCTCTGTCCTGAAGGCCCTGGGTAATTCCAAGAATTCTGCAGATTGGGAAACTTGGACTTCGCCGGTCTTTGAAATTGACCGACCTTAACCCAGTTCATCTCTGAGCTACAAAAACAGGCTGGCAGATATCTGCCAGCCTGTTCGCTAAATGGAGCATGTGTAGCAATATTAAGGATTGACGTCAAGCTTGATCTTATTGGTCGGGCAAAACAAGCGGCGCGGACGGATTTACACAATACGTCACATAAGTGCCTTTGTCTGCATGATATTCATAGGTCTTCGCGTTGTATTCCAACAAAATAAGATAACCGGGTGTCAGGACCTGGGCGGATGCCATTCCGCTTTGTGAACAGCCAAGGCCGGCATCAGGCCAGACAACGGCGTAAGCGGCAGCCACCTTTATTTCATCCTTCGGGATGGAAAACCTTTGGGCCATGTCATCAATGGCGATTTCGAGTAAAGCTTGCAAATCAGATGGAATAGGGTGTCAAGAGTGGAGATGGCATAGATGTGGGTTCCACTTGAATTGGTATAGGCGCGCCAGGCAGTTGCGTGGGATGGGCTATTGTGGCTGCAGGATTCTGCGGCTCGAACGAAGGTGGTCCTTTCGGATCCCCGGCCTCTGTTTGAGAAGGACTACAGCCGTAAAGAACAACTGCCATTACGAGTAAAATCAAGATCCAAATTGTTCTCATTTTACAGCCTCCTAGGGGGAATATCGAGATCTAATTTTGACTTAAGAACACGATATATAAACGCCACTCTTGCCTAGGATGCTGGCGCCATCACCGACGGCGAACTGGATGGCGAAGGTCATCCCTATGTGGGACTGATGATCGCGGATGTAGACGGTGAGCCCGCTTGGCGTTGCAGCGGCACGCTGATTTCGCCCACCGTTTTCCTCACGGCCGGGCATTGCACAGATGGCGCAACAGCCGCTCGTGTCTGGTTCTATCCGGATATGACCTACGATAATGTCCCATTCCCGCTCTATCCTTATGGCGGTCTGGGAAGCGGTGCGATCGAAGGCACGCCCCTTACCCATCCAGATTACAACCCCGCGGCCTTCTTCTTCCGCGATGTCGGTGTAGTTATTCTCGATGAACCTGTTGTATTGGACGAGTACGGTGTTCTTCCGACGCTCAACCAGCTGGATGCCATGAAAACCAAGCGTGGACAGCAGGATGTGACTTTTACCGCTGTGGGTTACGGGCTCCAAGAAAGCTTCCCGGATGCAGCTTCCTGGAAGGAAAACAATTTGCGCGTACGCATGGTGGCACATCCTAAATTGATCCAGATCAACGTCCCCGGTTACGTGGGAGACTTTTCCCTGCTGCTTTCCAACAATGCCAAGACTGGCGGCACCTGCTTCGGTGACTTTGGCGGTCCCAACTTCATTGGGGACTCCAACGTCATTGGAGGCGTGACTTCCTTCGGAAAAAATGGTAACTGCGCCGGCACCGGCGGCGTCTTCCGCATGGACCGTTCCTGGTCCCTCGATTGGGTCAGCTCGTTCCTTCCGTAATTTGCGCAATACAAAGAAGATGATTAAAGATCAGGGCGATCGTGTGATCGCCCTTTTTTATTTTTCCATCCTAATTTGCCAGTCCCATTCTCCCGTATCTCGTCGTTCATTAAAACGTCATATAGTGAGCAGACCACGATGTCTGAGGTGTTTTAATTCTGATTTTTTACCATGAGCGAGGAGGTGAACCGATACACATCAATGCATTACCAAAAGAGTATTTCTAAATAACCCAAAAAGGAGAAAATGATGAAAAAAGTGTTCATGGTTTTGTCCCTTACGCTTGTCCTGGTGTTTGGTGCAGCCGGCGTTGCCGGTGCCATCACGGATGGAGAGGTAGATGGCGATGGCCATCCCATGGTGATCCTCATCGTCATGGATGTTGCTGGCGAGCCGACCTATCGGTGCAGTGGAACGCTGCTTTCGCCAACGGTGGTCTTGACCGCCGGACACTGCGCTTCCAATTATCCTGATTCCGAATATACCGGCGTCAGGATTTTCACTGAATCCGTTGTGGAAGATGGGGACAACAATTATCCCTATTGCAACGAAGGGGATAATAATTGCATTGAAGCAGTTGGGTGGTACGCCCATCCCGACTACCCTACTGATGCCTTTTACTTCAATGATGTCGGTGTGGTGGTTCTCTCCAAGCCGGTGGAAGGAATTACCACGTTTGGAGAACTGCCTGAGGTCGATCAGCTTGACACCCTGATGCCCAAAATGGGAGAAAAAGCCACCTTCACGGCTGTGGGCTATGGCTTGCAGGCGAGTTTCCCGGATGCTGCCTCCTGGAAGACCCAATCTGACCGCATCCGCATGGTGGCAAATCCTTTCCTGCTCCAACTCAACGCGCCGGGGATGACAGGCGATTTCTCAATGCTGCTTTCGAATAACCATGTAACAGGCGGCACCTGCTATGGAGACTCTGGTGGCCCCAATTTTCTAGGCGACAGCCTGGTTGTTGCTGGAGTTACTTCCTACGGGATGAACGTCTCCTGTGGGGGGACGGGCGGCGTCTTCCGCATGGACAGGCAGAATGTCCTCGATTTCGTCCAGCCGTTCCTTGATCCGTAGAATACGGCCATTTTGAAAGTTGAGAGCTGCCCTTGGGCAGCTCTTTTGCTTTGATAGCCCCGGGAATTTCTTACATAAATTCTATGCGTCTTTATCACTTTTCTTACACTCCCCCGGTAAACTACAGCCATACAATTAACCTTATAAGTTTCGAAGGAGATAACCCATGACTTACTATATCACCCCCGCCCCTGTCCGCATGCGCCACTGGGCTCCCGCCCGTGTCAGCGCCCCCGAGTACGACTTCCGGCTGGCTGTCAATGTCCGTGAAGAAGAGGACGCCTACCTTCTGTCCGCGATTGTTCCGGGCTTGAAGGCCGACGACCTGTCGATCCAGATCCTCGAGGACGTGGTCACCATCGAAGGCACCTTTGCCGCCGACGAGAACGACCATCTGCTGCGAGAACTCCCGCAGGGCAAGTTCCATCGCTCGCTGCGCCTGCCGGTCGAGCTCGATGCCGAGAAGGCAGAAGCGAAAATTG
Organism: uncultured Chloroflexia bacterium; assembly: GCA_963774975.1. Lineage (GTDB taxonomy): Bacteria > Chloroflexota > Anaerolineae > Anaerolineales > Villigracilaceae > JBGPQJ01. The sequence goes on along the minus strand of CAVZGY010000013.1, from coordinate 83,764 downwards.
AGAACGGCCTGCTCACCCTTCGCGTCCCCAAGGCGGAATCCGCCCGGCCGAAGACCATCAAAGTCAACATCAAGTAATTCCCCAGCGCGGGGATGGGTCACAACCCATCCCCGCTTTTTTGTTTTCGATCTGCATAACTTCAATATCAAAATCAAGAAGCAGTAAACAGGTAAAATAGCGGATATTCGATTGGAGAATTATCGTGCGACCAAAATTGCTTCTACTTTTACTGGTGCTGACCCTGCTCCTCTCCGCCTGCGGGGCTGAGACCGCGACCCCCACCGTAGAATCGACTGTAACAGCCACCTCCGCCCCCGAGCCGACAGCTACACCGCCTTATCCGATGGCGGTCCTGGTCATCCCATCGGACCTGCCTGACTCGCTCTCACAGCTTTATCAAAAAACGATTTATGACCTCAGCCGCGAAAGTGGATTACATTTCCAGGTGCTCAACGCGCTGACGCCTGCCGAACTCGATGACAATGTGAAAGTTGTGGTGGCGCTTCCGCCTGATCCCGGTATCGCCGGAGCTGGCAGCCGCGGCGCCGCAGACCCAGTTCCTGGCGGTCAACATCCCGGGGGTCACAGCGGGAGGAAACGTGTCCACCATCGGAGGCGCAGGGGATTCTCCGGACATCCCGGCCTTCCTTGCAGGCTACATTGCTGCCATGCTGGCCAATGACTACCGCACCGGCATGATCGGTGAAAAGGACTCTGCGGGAAGCGACATTGCCACACTGGCATATGCCAACGGACGCCAGTTCTACTGCGGATTGTGCAACCCTGTTGCCCCGCCGTGGTACGAGTACCCGATCGTTGTGGACATGCCGGCGGATGCCCCGGAGGGGGAGGCGAACGCCTACGCCGATGCGTTGAAGGACCGCCTGGTCCAGGTGGCCTACATCTACCCCACTGTCCAAATCCCCTCACAGGTGAGTTACACCGCCTCGCTCGGTATGTGGATGATCGGCGAGAATCATCCGCCTGAAGATGCGCGGGCGAACTGGATCGCCACCATCCAGCCCGATTGGATCGCGGCCGTGCAATCGGCCTGGTCGGATATCGTCGCAGGAAGCGGCGGGAAGAGCTATCCCTCGCCGTTGACTCTGACCGATATCAACCCCGACCTGTTGAGCGAAGGCCGGCAGCGCCTCGCGCAGGAAATGCTCGATAAACTGGTGAGCGGGCGCGTCGGCACAGGTGTGCAGCCGTAGCCTTTTACTTGACCGCCCCCCGCCTGCGTGATAAACTAACGAAAATCTACTGAAAGGAGGCGCACGACATGAACAATGCAGTAAAAAATGGTTCATTTTTTCCTTATCGCAGTGCGCCTGTTGACCTTTAGTCCATCCGCAAGGTAAACTAAAGCCACAGAGCACTCGCTCGTGGCTTTTTTATTTGTCGAATCGGCTGCGGGCATTCGTCAGTCGATTCTTTTTTTGGAGCATCCGTCATGATAAATCCGATCGCCACTCCGCTTTTTGATGGGGACCTTCGTCCGCCTGACGCCGGTGGACCACGAGAAGGATCCCGAAATTGTCGCCGGCTGGACTCACAACGCCGAATATGTCCGAATGACCTCCCTTCAACCCGTGCGCCCGTTAACCGTAGCCCAGGTCAAGAAGCAGTTCGAGCAGATCGACAAGGACATGGACGAAGGCAAGCGTCTCTTCCATTACGCTATACGCTCCAAGGAGGACAACCGCCTGATCGGCGAGGCGCGCATCGAGTGGGTCGAATGGAGCAACGGTACAGCCTTCATCAAGATCGGGCTGCCCGACCCCGCCGACCGGCGCAAGGGAATCGGCGCCGATGTACTGCGTCTGCTGCTGCGCTTCGCCTTCCGCGAGCTCAACCTGCATCACATCGAAGTGGTCCTGCCCGAATACAACGTCCCTGCCCTGCGTTTCTTCGAGAAACACGGCTTTAAGCTCGAAGTACGCCGCAGGCAGGCCGTCAACCGGGGAGGTCGGCGCTGGGACCTGATCAGCATGGCCATTCTCCGCCCGGAGTGGGAGGCGCGCCATGAGTGACGACCCCGGCATCGACCTGTTGCGCGGAAAATTGGTCCGGCTGAAGGCGGAGAACCCCGATGGACACAGCCAGTTATTTGTCGGTTGGTCGCAAGATTCGGAGTACTGGCGGCTGATGGCCAACATGCCCCCCTTCCCGTGGACGCAGGAGGGGGTCAAGAAGTTTATGGAAAAAGAACAGGAGAAGGATGATCCGCGGAACGTCTTCTTTGCCATCCACACCCTGGAGGACGACCGGGTCATTGGCGAGGTCGGTCTTGACGGCATCTCGTATGCCCATGGTGATACCTTCGTCGGCATTGCGATCGGGGAAAAGGATTATTGGGGCAAGGGCTATGGCACGGATGCCATGAATGTCATGCTGCGATACGCCTTTACCGAGCTCAACCTGCACCGCGTCTCTTTGACGGTGTTTGAGTACAATCCGCGCGCCATCCGCTCTTATGAGAAATGCGGATTCAGAGTCGAGGGCCATACCCGTGAGGCCTTCCAGCGCGAAGGCCGCCGCTGGGACCTCATCCACATGGGTATTCTGTGCGAGGAATGGCAGGCGTTGAATGCGTGACAGCACAGAACTGACCTCCGACCTGCTGCGCGGGAAGTATGTCCGCTTGACGGCTCAGAATATGGAACAGGCCGCACCCTTGTATTTTCAGTGGTCCCAGGATGCCGAGTACATGCACCTTGTGGACGGCGACCCGCCGGTGCCCTTCAGTCTCAAAGCGACGAAGGAAGGCAACGAACGCGACTGGCCCGAGGACGACCCGTGCAACATCATGTTCCTCATCCGCGCCAACGAGGACGACCGCATCATCGGTTTCGCCAACCTGGATTACATCTCGTGGGCGCACGGCGACTCGTACATGGGCATCGGCCTCGGCGACAAGACCTGCTGGGGCAAAGGCTACGGCACCGATGCGATGAACATCCTGCTGCGATACGCTTTTACCGAGCTCAACCTGCATCGCATGACGCTGACCGTCTATGAATATAACGAGCGTGCCATCCGTATGTACCAGAGATGCGGGTTCAGAATCGAAGGCATAACCCGCGACTGCCTTTATCGCAATGGACGCCGCTGGGACCTGGTTTCCATGGGAATCCTGCGCGACGAATGGCTGGAGTTGAACGGGTACACATCATCCTGACCTGTTGAAAGCATCAACATGACCGCTGAAGCCGCACCTGCACCGAAAAAAACACGCCTGCTCAACAACTGGCTGATCCTGTTCCTGGTCGCCATGATTCTGGCGAACATCGGCGGGAACATGTACGGACCGCTCATGCCGCTCTACCTGCAGGAGTTGAACGCCACCGTCGCGCAGGTGGGCTTGTTCTTCACCCTCTCGCGCGTCATCCCGTTGGCGCTGCAGATCGTCGGCGGCTATGTCTCCGACTCGCTGGGCAGGCTGCGCGCCATTGCCATCGGCAGTGTAGCCAGTCTCTTCGCCTATGCGGCGTTGTTCCTCGCTCCCACCTGGCAATGGGTGCTTTTGTCAGCCGCCTTCTCGGCCATCACATTTTCCCTGATCGGTCCCAGCTTCGACGCCTTCATTGCCGAACACTCCGAGGAGCACAACCGCGCGCGAGTCTTTGCCCTCTCGCAGACCATTTTCGGTATCGTGGCGGTTGTCGGACCGGTGCTGGGCGGCTGGCTGGTGGATTTGCGCGGTTACAAGTTCATGATACTCATTGCCGGCCTGTTTTACCTTGCGGCGACCATCCTGCGCATTTTCATGGCGCGCGAGGCCTCCAAGGGTTCGGAATCGCAGCCCAAGCAGCTCTCCTTTTCCGGGCTGAAGACCAACCTTGGTTCCATGATTGCCCTGCTGACTGCCGGCGGTGTGGTCACCTGGATCCTGATCACCGACGGCGTTCGCGACATATCCTTCAATCTGTCCTTCGACCTGCTGCCGATCTACATGAGGGATTTCTTCGCCATGACCACCACCCAGATCGGCTGGGTGAACAGTATATTCGGGTTGTTCATGATGCTGTTCATGTACCCGGCGGGCATCCTCTCGGATAAAAAAGGGGAACGGGTGGGAATCTCGCTGGGATTCTTCCTGATAGCCGTCTCGATCAGTATGCTTGCCCTGTTTCCGAACTCTTGGCTTCTGGGGCGCTGCTGCCGGATGGGCCATCGCCGGGATAGGCGTGGGATTGCTGACGCCTCCCTACCAGTCATTGATCAGCAAGGCGGTTCCCCGCCGGCTGAGAGGTGTGGCCTACGGTTTTTTTGGCACCAGCGTCGGCCTCTTGTCGCTGCCTGCCCCGTACATCGGTGCCATGCTGTGGGAGAAGTATGACCCACGCCTGCCCTTTGCCATCACATCCGTCGTCTGCCTGCTCACCATCATCCCGGTCTGGCTGAAGTTCAAGATCGACAAGCCGGTCGAGGACGACGAACCGTTGCCCGAAATGACAGCGCGCGAGGCTTAGCGAATTTACTCGCCTTTTAGAAATAAGGAATATAAAAGATGGATGCAAAATTTGAAACACTAACGAATGAGAAAATCACTTCCTGCCGGCTATGTTGCCCGCCCCGGGAAGATCGATGATTACCTGCTGGCATTCGATCTGGAAAACGTGTACAGCTACCATTTGAATGGACACAACAACCTGACAGACCCGGAGCTCACCCGCCTCAACTGGGAGAACGAAGGCTTTAACCCCGAAACCGACATCCGCACCATCTACGCGCCGGATGGCATGCTCGTGGGCATTGTGGAATGCTGGCTGAACAGCAAGCCGCCCGTCCACCCGTGGAACTGGGTCTGCGTGCACCCCGACCACATGGGGAAGGGGATCTGGGAATACCTGCTCACCTGGGGCGAGAACCGCTCCCGGGCGGCGCTCGATCATTGTGGAACCCGGTCTGAGAGTCGCGCCGCGCACCGGAACTGAACACCACAACCACGCTGGCATCCAGACGATTAAAGACCTGGGCTGGACTCACATCCGCTCGTATTACCGCATGGAAACAGACCTGGATTCGGCGCCGGAAGTCCCTGCCCTGCCCGAGGGGATTCGCATCCGCCCCTTCGATCCGGCAACAGAGACCGAAGCGGTTTACCGTTGCTTCGTCGATTCATTTCGCGATCACTTTGGTTTTGTGGAACAGCCCTTCGAGCACGGCTTCAATGAATTCAAGCACAACCTGATCGAGGAGCCGGGTCACGACCCGAAGTATTGGTTTGTGGCTGTCGATGAAGATGAGATTGCGGGCATCAGTCTGTGCCGCCCTGTCGATTACGAGGACGCCGAAAGCGGTTGGGTCAACGAACTGGGCGTGCGTCGCGCATGGCGTAAACGCGGCATCGCCTATGCCCTGCTCCTGCATTCCTTCGCCGCCTTCCATAAGCACGGACAAAAACGCGCCGCCCTCGGCGTGGACGCAACCAGCCTGACCGGTGCGCTACGCCTGTACGAAAAAGCTGGCATGCACGTGGCCCGCCAATTTGACCAGTTCGAGAAGGAATTCCGCCCCGGGCGCGAGATCAGTACACAAACTATAGATTAATCCATATCAACCACTCTTGAAAGGAGATACCCATGCAAATCAAATGCAACTTCTGCTCGATGCCCTTCGCCATCAACCACGAGACCGCCATGGCGGCGATCGAGGAACTGAAGGACCAGACAAAACATCATTACGATGCCCACTGTCCCAATTGCCGTCGAACGGTGTATGTCACGCGCGAGCAACTGGGGCGCGCCTACCCCGCTTTCAAAAAGCAGATGGCGGGCAAGGAATGACCCTCAAGGCCGTCTACTTCGATTTGGGCGGGGTCATCGTCCGCACCGAGTTCCAGTCGCCTCGCGAGCATCTGGCGGAACGGGTCGGCCTGACTTATGAGGAGCTGGTGGCGATCGTGTTCGAAAGCAAATCCAGCCGGGAAGCCTCTATCGGCAGGATCAGTGAAGACGATCATTGGAAATACGTGGTTCGCGCCCTGCACCGTCCGCTCAAGGAAAGGGAGGCTGTTCACAAGGAGTTCTTCGACGGCGACATCATTGACCGCGAATTGATCGCCTTTATTCGCTCCCTGCGGCCGCGCTGCAAGACCGGCTTGATCAGCAACGCCTGGGACGGTCTGCGCCCCTACCTGGAGCGCGAGAAATTCGCCGACGCCTTCGATGCGCTGACCATCTCCGCCGAGGTGGGCGTGATGAAACCGGACCCCGCCATCTTCCAGCATGCGCTGGATCAGCTGGGTGTCAAGCCAAAGGAAGCCGTCTTTGTGGATGACTTCCCCGAGAACATCGCCGGCTGTGAAGCGATCGGCATGCGCGGCATTCATTTCAAATCATTGGAGCAGACTCTCAAGGAATTGAAAAAACTGCTCAAATAACTCTGCAACCTCCCTGTGATCTTTTCGCAGGGCTTACAGGAAAAAGTCATGACCACTACAGACATTGCGACAACTTATCATTCGCGACCTGGGGGATGGTTTGATCCTGCGCCGTTCCACCCGGGCGGACGCGGAAAAACTTTTCGAATTCAATGCCCTCATCCACTCGGATAATCCTGGAAAAGCCCGATGAACGTATCGGGCAGTGGGCACGCGACCTGGTCGAGAAGCCGCACCCCACCTTTGGGGTGGGGGATTACACCATTGTCGAGGAGCAGGCGACGGGGCGCATCGTTTCATCACTGAATCACATCTCCCAGACCTGGACTTATGACGGCGTCCCGTTCAAAGTCGGTCGCCCGGAGCTGGTCGGCACGCTGCCCGAGTTCCGCAACCGAGGGCTGGTCCGCCTGCAGTTCGAGGAGATCCACCAGATGGAGCGCCGAACGCGGCGAAATGGTGCAGGCCATCACCGGCATCCCGTATTATTACCGCCTGTTCGGTTACGAAATGTGCGTGGACCTGGAAGGCAGCCGGTCGGGTTTCGAGATGAACCTGCCCAAGCTGAAGGAAGGGCGAGACAGAGCCGTTTCGCTTCCGCGTCGCGACCGAGGCGGACATTCCCTTTTTGAGCGAGGTCTAGCCTTATGCCTCGCGACGCAGCCTGCTCAATGCCGTCCGCGACGAAGCGCTCTGGCGCTACGACTTGAACGGGCGCAGCGTGAAAAGCATCCAGCGCCTGGTGTGGGAGATCATCGAAATTGCCGGGACAGGCGAACCGGTGGGATTCCTGGCACACCCTGAGTATTCATGGGGCGTGTCCTGTCCGGTGATGGCGTACGAGCTAATAGCAGGGTGTCTCCTGGTTGGAGGTCACGCCGTCCGTGGTGCGTCACATGTGGGATCTGGGAAAAACAGTGTGCGAGAGCGAAGGCAAGTCCCGTTCGGCCTTCACCTTTGCGCTGGGGAGCAACCACCCGGTTTACGAGGTGATGCGCGACAACCTGCCGCGCATCAGGCCGTCCTTATAGCTGGTATATGCGGGTGCCCGACCTGCCTGTTTTCATCCGCCACATCGCGCCCGTGCTCGAGAGGCGACTGGAGGAATTGCTCATCCCCGGCTTCAACGGTGAGCTCAAGCTGAGTTTCTACAGCAGCGGACTGCGCCTGGCTTTCGAGAGTGGAAGATTAGCCACGGTCGAACCCTGGAAACCTGATCCCCGCAACGAAGGTGATGCCTCCTTCCCGAACTTACCGTTTTTACAAGTGCTGTTCGGCCACCGCTCAATGGATGAGCTGAAGAAATCCTTCACGGACTGCTGGTGGGAGAATGACCGCGCGCGAATTGCGCTCGATACCCTTTTTCCCCGCAAGCCTTCCCAGTTCCTGCCGATAGCGTAACCGTCAGGCGAACGAATCGGCTGGAGAGGAATCTTCCGCCATCCTGACGAGGAACAGGCCCTCGATGGCGCCGACGATGGCCCCTGTCAGAAACAGGATTCCCGCCATGAGCAGCACGGACTGCCAGACTTCAGCCAACTTGAAGGCCTGATCGATGCCCCAGAAGATGACCGGCATGCCGAAGGTCCATGCCAGCATGTTGGCGGGGATCCACAGCCCGGCGCGCCTCACCTTTCCGCGCAGGACCAGCCATTGGGCGAACGATAACACTGCCCCGCCAACCGCTCCCATCCCGCGGCCAGCAGCAGGACAATCCACTGAGGCGGCTCGACCGGCGCTGCGGCGGATTGCGATGCAGACGCGCCTATGTCCATCAGCGTGGAGGGCAGGTAGCCCAACACGTAGGCGATCAACGCTCCGACCAGCGTGGCGAACCACCACGAGAATCGGCTGATGCCCGGGAACCAGGGATGCATCGCCCACCACTGCGCGAGGCCGACAATGGTCGCTTCCACGGCTCCGCTGAAGACCGCTACAGCAAACGATAGCAAAATTCCCGCGGTGGTTACTGAGTTTCCTTGACTTGAAAAGAACCAACCAGTGATGGCAAAGGTCAGCCCCAAGCCCGAACATTTCAGCAAGAGCGTTTGCCCCAGTCCAGCGCAGCCAAAGTTTGTTTTTGGTCATGTTTGCCCCATGTAACTTCCCGCGAGTGGCGAATATTTCGCATGGTTATTTCTTATTGATATTATCCTAAAAAACTTTTCACGTGTCACACTTGCACTTGCGGCGCAGGTGCAAGTGTCGCGAGCCGCTGTTCTGCGGCGGCGTGGCGATCTCCCGTTTAAGTTACAGATTACTTCACTTCGTTCGCAATGACATGTTCCCGTATGAGTTTCATTAACCCATTGGAAAATACTGTTGCCAAATCAAGCGGATGGAATTATAGTCACCGGCACTACCCCCGCTCGACAGGAGAAAATATTCATGCACGGACACGGCGGCTGGTTCGGTTCTTACATGCGCTCGGAAAGCAAGCCTCCCAAGGTCACGCGGGAGCTGTTGATGCGCGTGCTCACTTATGCGCGCCCCTATCGTTGGCAGATCACCGGGATGCTGGTGATGATCCTGATCGGCACAGGCCTGTCGCTGCTCATCCCGCTTATTTTCCGACGCATGATCGACGTGGTCATCCCGGCCGGCGACCTGAAAGGTCTGGCGTGGCTGGCGCTGGCTCTGCTGATCATCCCGGCATTGAATGGATTGGTCGGCGTGGTACAGCGCCAATTGAATGCCCAGATCGGCGAAGGCGTGATCTACGACCTGCGCACGGCGCTCTACGGCAAGCTGCAGCGCATGTCGCTGCGCTTCTTTACGCATACGAAGACCGGCGAACTGATGAGCCGCCTCAACAGCGACGTGGTCGGCGCGCAGAACGCCATCAGCAACACCATCGTCAGCATCATCACCAACCTGATCGAAGCGGCCGCCATCCTGATCGTGATGCTCAGCCTCGAGTGGCGGCTGACGCTGGTCAGCGTGATCATCCTGCCGCTGTTCATCCTTGTCTCCCGCAAACTGGGCGACCGCCTGCGCGAGTTCGCACGCCGGTCGATGGAGTTGAACGCGCAGATGAACGCCCACATGAACGAGACGCTCAACATCGGCGGCGCGCTGCTGGTCAAGTTGTTCGGGCGCACAGTGGACGAGGAGAAACGCTTCCGCGATCGCGCGGCCTCCGTGCGCGACATCGGCGTGCAGCGCGCGGTGTACGGCACGGCCTTCTTCGCCACGATCGGACTGGTCAGCGCGGTCGGCACGGCGCTGGTCTACGGCTTCGGCGGCTACCTGGTCATCGCCGGCGCGTTCACCGTCGGCACCATCGTCGCCTTCGGCTCGTACCTCGGCAGCCTGTACGGCGCGCTGCAGGGGCTGGCCAACGCCCCGGTGGAGTTCTCCACCTCGGTGGTCAGCTTCGAGCGCGTCTTCGAGTTGATCGACCTGCCGCAGGACATCGCTGAAAAACCCGGTGCGTCTGGAACTGCATCAGACGCGCGGTGAACTGGTCTTCGACGACGTCACCTTCAACTACGCCATCGACGAATCCATTCTGCTCAGCGACGTCAAACGCTTTGGGAGCATGGACAATGTCACGGCGGTGCTGTCGCTTGAATCAAAGGGAAAAAAGGAGAAGGAGGAACTGGATGCAGACGACGGGGAGGCTGAATCCAAGTCCCAGGCGCGGGAGGTGGCTCTCGAGCACATCTCCTTCCGCGCCGCGCCCGGGCAACTGGTCGCGCTCGTCGGTCCCTCCGGCGCCGGAAAAACCACGCTGACCTATCTCATCCCGCGGCTGTACGACCCGGCGCAGGGGCGCATCCTGATCGACGGGCACGACCTGCGCGAGGTGACGCTCGACTCGCTCGCCACGCAGATCGGCATGGTGACGCAGGAATCCTACCTGTTCCACGACACCATCCGCACCAACCTGACCTACGCCAAACTGGACGCGTCCCAAACGGAGATCGAGGCTGCCGCGCGCGCCGCGAATATCCACGATTTCGTCATCGACCTGCCGGACGGCTACGACACGGTGGTGGGCGAGCGAGGTTACCGTTTGAGCGGCGGCGAGAAGCAGCGCATCGCTTTGGCGCGCGTGATCCTCAAGGACCCGCGCATCCTCGTGCTGGACGAGGCTACCTGCCATTTAGATTCGGAATCGGAAGCGTTGATCCAGGATGCGCTCAAGCGTGTGATGGCGGGGCGCACGTCCATCGTCATCGCGCACCGGCTGAGCACCATCCTCGCCGCGGACCTGATCCTGGTCATTGACCGCGGGCAGATCGTCGAGCGCGGCACCCACGCCGAACTGCTCGCGCTGGACGGGCTGTACGCCCAGTTGTACGAGACGCAGTTCAAACCCCCCTCGCTCCCCCCATTTTCATTAATTTCGAAAATGGGGGGATGAAAGGGGGGCGGTGGGGCTGGAGACCTGCCCCCTTGCATCCATGTGTTTCGCTAAGAACTCCCTCACCCGTCCTAACGGACACCCTCTCCCATTAGGAGCCCACAGGGTGCTTCGCTAAGGGGCAGGGGTGAGGGGTGGTCAATTCTCAGCTTGGTCGGGACGTGTGCCCCAAAGGGGTAGACCCCCTCCGAGCGAGCATCATTTATGGATATCTGAAGGCGTTTCTAGGCATTCTGTATTTTCAGGATTTTTAAACTTTTCATAAAACTCTTCTATGGTCATTCCAGTGGCTTCTTCAATGGTAAATAAATCGGATGGGGTTAATTCATAATCTCTGGCGGGGTCACTCGGCGACCAAAGTCGTAGATTTGTAAATGCCTCCGATGGACACCCGACAAGCAAATTATCTCTATATTTTAACGGCATTTGAAGATGAGCAACCCACCCTTGCTTGGGATAGTCCAAGTGTAGAAGATATAAATCTACCCCTAATCCCATGTCCGCAATACCCGTATCAAGAAATACGTATACATTTTCAGGTGGGCCGTAAGTGGAAAGTAAGTGAGGTAAGGTATAGTACTTAAAGTATTTCGAGTAATAAGGATCCCCGTAGATGATATTGATACCTTTTTCACGTTTTTCATAGACCTTGGTATGAACCTCCAGCCACTTCAAAGGTTTGATCTGCACACTTTGATCTCCTCCAATAATGATAAGAGTTTCCAATAATAAATCCTCGCGCTTTATAACCATTCGACGATCTACGCCGAGTTGTTCGATTATAGGCGCGATTCTTTCAGTCTGACCAGGAGTAAAACCCCAAAAACAAGGTAAATGACACCCACCGTTATTTTTAAGTAATTCGATGATTTGTGCCTCCGCCTCAGCGGGAGGCAAGGTTGGTATTGATGTCATTGTCGTAGTGGCAATTTGATAAGGTGTGCTCAGCGCCGTCGTAGGTTGTGGCGATGTAGTTGCCTGAATTACAGGAATGAGAGTCGAAGTGGGTGCCTCTTCAGAAAAACTGCAACCATTTAGCATGAAGCAATTTATTAATACCAACATTGCCACATAAGTAAAGTTTTTCACAGTGAGCCTCCGTAATTCAAGGTTTAGCGATAGCTGTGTTAATCCAGTTCAACATATGGTTATCCATAAACCGAGATCGAGCGTCGCCATAAGGATCAGAAGCCCATTTTTGCCATGTCCATCCTAGGAACATATCTGCAAATACCTCACTTCCAGGTGAAGCTTCACCAGTGGTGGCGTCATCGCTGAGCGCGGGACCGCCCCTTTGGGGCACACGTCCCGTCCCCGCCCAGATTTTGACCGCCGCACGTCCCCGTTCGAGTCCGAGAGAAGCGAGTGGATGCAAGGGGGAAGGTCTCCATGAAAAGATTATACGGCTGATTGGGTTAGGTAGTCCACGCAGGCTCTGAAACGCGTTATCATTGTCTTGATACAGACAAAAGGAGCTCCCCATGCCCACCCTCATCCACCGACGTGTTGAAGCTGCCCGAAAAGGAGAAAACCCCACCGTCCTGTGCCGCATGGAATCCGGCTGGGCGGTCTTTGGTGACGTGCAGGTGCTCAACGGCTACTGCCTGCTGCTGCCCGACCCGGTCGTGCCCACGCTGAATGACCTGGACATCGCAGCTCGTGAAAAATTCCTGCGGATATGTCCCTCATCGGCGATGCGATTCTCGAGGTGACAGGCGCGGCGCGCATCAACTATGAGATCCTCGGCAACAGCGAGCCTGCCCTGCACGTCCACATCATTCCACGCTACGAGGCGGAACCCGAAGACCTGCGCCGCGGCCCCATCTGGTTCTACGACTGGTCGAAGGCGCCCCAATTCGACCCGGTGATGCACAAAACGCTGATGGACAAACTCCGCGCGGCGATTGAGAAAAGGGTAAAATAGCACCCACACAGATTGGGACGGGCAGACAGCCCGTCCTTAATCAAATCAGGGAGAACACATGGACTTCAACGACTACCAGCAGAAATCGCGCAAGACGGCCGCTTATCCCGCCATTGGGCACGCGGTGATTTATCCCACCCTCGGTCTGGTCAACGAGGCCGGGGAGGTGGCCGGGAAGGTCAAAAAAGTGTTCCGCGACAAAGAGGGGCAGATCAGCCCTGAGACGCGCGAGGCGCTCAAGTCCGAGCTGGGGGACGTGCTGTGGTACATCGCTCAGGTCTGCACCGAGCTTGGGCTCAGCCTCGATGAGGTGGCGGAAGCCAATATCGCCAAGCTCTACGACCGGCTCGAGCGCGGCAAGATCAAGGGCGACGGGGACAACCGGTAAGTGAAATTGTTCACGCTTCGGAAACTCTAATAAATCTCATATCTGAATGACCGTTCCTTCTTTGGTAGAATCAATCAGACCGTAGTGGTCTGATTAGGAGATTATTTTATGGCTGGTATGGAGCGTTTTACACAACGGGCACGCCGTGTTCTGAGCCTGGCTCACCAGGAGGCAGAACATGCGCACAAGAATCTGATCGGCACTGAACACCTCCTGCTTGGTTTGGTCGAAGAGGAAGGCGGTGTCGCCGGGCGTGTCCTGCGCGACCTGGGCCTGGATACCGACCGCGTGCGCGAGATGGTCAACCGCCTGACGGGCGAAGGCCGCGCGACTGATGACAAGATCGACCTGTCCACCGAGACCCAGCAGGTGCTCGAGTACGCCATCGAGGAAGCCCGCCGGCTCGGACATCACTACATCGGGACGGAACACCTGCTGCTCGGACTGGTCCGCAGCGAGGGAACGGCCCTCGAGGTATTGCGCCGCCTGGGCGTGACTCCCGACGACGTGCGCCGCCAGACCCGCCGTGTGCTGCAGGAATCCTCCTCATCGTCTTCATCCCCTGCTGCTTCGGGCCCGTCAAAGGAACCGCAAAAAGCCGCGCCGCAAGGACAGCAAAAAGACGCGAAGACCCCGTTGGTCGACCAGTTGGCGATGGACCTGACCTCCAAGGCCGAGCAGGGCAAGCTTGACCCGGTCATCGGCCGCCAGATGGAGATCGAGCGTGTCATCCAGATCCTCGCCCGGCGCACCAAGAACAACCCCGCCCTGATCGGCGAACCCGGTGTCGGCAAGACCGCCATCGTGGAAGGCCTCGCCCAGCGCATCGTGGACGGCGACGTCCCGGCGCCGCTGATGAACAAGCGCGTGCTGCAGCTGGATGTCGGTTCGCTGGTGGCGGGGACGATGTACCGCGGCCAGTTCGAGGAACGCCTCAAGCGGGTGATCGACGAGCTCAAAGCGGCCGGTTCCATCCTGTTCATCGATGAAGTCCACATGCTGGTGGGCGCCGGCGCCGCCGGTTCCTCGGTGGACGCTGCCAACATTCTGAAACCCGCCCTTTCGCGCGGCGAATTGCAGGTGATCGGCGCGACCACGCTGGACGAATACCGCAAGCATATTGAATCGGATGCCGCCCTCGAGCGGAGATTCCAGTCCGTTTTGGTTGAAGAACCCTCAGAGGAAGAGACCATCCAGATCCTGAAGGGAGTCCGCGGGGCGTACGAGGAACATCACCACCTGGTGATCTCGGATGAAGCCCTCGTGGCGGCGGCCCATCTTTCCACCCGCTATGTCACCGAGCGTTTCCTTCCCGATAAAGCCATCGACCTGATCGATGAATCGTCCTCGCGGGTGCGCATGTATAAATCTCCGGCCGCGAAAGAGGCCAAGGACCTGTTCACCCAGCTGCGGGAGGTGCGCGCCAACCGCGCGCTCGCCCAGGAGGAAGGCAACGCGGATGAACTGAAGAATTACCAGGAGCAGGAGATCACCATCGAGAATCAGCTCGAGCGCCTGCGCCTCGGCTGGGACCGCGCCAACAGCCCCATCGTGACTGCCGATGATATCGCCGAGGTGGTCGCCATGTGGACCGGCGTGCCGGTCATGCAGATCGCCCAGGAGGAATCACAGCGCCTGTTGAAAATGGAAGAAGAACTCCGTGCCAGCATCATCGGGCAGGATGAAGCCATTCAGGCCATCGCGCGCTCCGTACGCCGCGCACGCGCCGGGTTGAAGGATCCGCGCCGGCCCATCGGCTCGTTCATCTTCCTTGGTCCGACCGGCGTCGGCAAGACCGAGTTGACCAAGACCCTCGCCAAGTTCATGTTCGGCAGCGAGGATGCCGCCATCCAGCTCGACATGTCCGAGTTCATGGAACGGCATACGGCGTCGCGCCTGGTCGGTGCGCCTCCCGGTTACATCGGTTACGATGACGCCGGCCAGTTGACCGAAGCCCTTCGCCGCCGCCCCTACTCGATCGTGGTGTTCGACGAGCTCGAGAAGGCGCACCCCGAAGTGCACAACATGCTGCTGCAGATCATGGAAGAGGGGCAGCTTTCGGACGCGCGCGGCCACAAGGTGGATTTCCGCAACGCCATCATCGTCATGACCTCCAACATCGGCGCGGACTTGATCAAGAAGCAGGGCTCGCTCGGCTTCAACCTGAAGCGCGACGAAGCCGTCGAGGAACAACTCTCCTACGATGAAATGCGCAAGAAGCTGACCGAGACGCTCAAGCGCTCCTTCCGCCCCGAGTTCATCAACCGCGTGGACAATGTGATCGTCTTCCGTGCCTTGAACAAGGAGAACATTACCAACATCGTGACATTGGAACTCGACAAGGTGGCCGTGCGGCTCAAGGACCACAACATCCGCCTGACCGCCACTCCTGCTGCGCTGACAGCGTTGGCCGACCAGGGCTACGACCCCGAAATGGGCGCACGCCCGCTGCGCCGCGTCATCCAGCAGAAGGTGGAAGACCAGCTCTCGGACGCGCTGCTCTCGGGTACGTTCCATGACGGCGACAACATCACCGTGGACCTGAATGCGGCAGGAGACATCATCCTGCTGCGCGAGGAAGCTCCGGCTGAAGAGGCCGCCGCCGAACCCAGTGTCTAACGGATATTTCAGGAGCGGCTCACCAGCCGCTCCTTTTTTCGCCTAAGGAGGTTTTTATGGGTACTGGAAATCAAATGGCAACTCTGGCTGGGGGCTGCTTCTGGTGTCTCGAAGCCGTCTTCGACGATCTAAAAGGGGTCCAATCCGTTGAGTCCGGTTATTCTGGCGGGCACGTCCCCAACCCCACGTATAAGCAGGTGTGCAGTGACACGACCGGGCACGCGGAGGTTGTACGCATCACCTTCGACCCGTCGGTGATCTCCTATGCGGACCTGCTGCGCGTCTTCTTTACCATCCACGATCCGACCACCCTCAACCGCCAGGGCAATGACGTGGGCACGTCCTACCGCTCGGCCATTTTTTATCACGACGAGGAACAGAAGGAGACGGCCGAATCCATCATCAAGGAAATCGCTGACGCGAAGCTCTGGCCGGATCCCATCGTGACCGATGTGACAAAGTTCGATGCGTTCTACCTGGCCGAGGACTATCATCAGGAATATTTTGCCAATAATGCCAACCAGCCGTACTGCCGGATGGTGGTTGCCCCCAAGGTGGCGAAATTCAGGAAGCAGTTCGTGGAGCGGCTGAAGAAATAAGCATGGAATCTGTTCGCCCTGGCGCACCTGCAATCGAGCATCCGATCACCGGAAAATCCCCTCTCTTCCAGGTGCGGGAGGTGCCCGTCTACGGCGACGCCATCCTTGCGCCGATGGACGGCTACTCCGAGTGGCCCTACCGCTCGCTGTGCGCCGAGCTGGGCTCGGCCATGAGCTACACCGAGTTCGTCAAGGCGAAGAACATCATCCGCGCCTACGAACACATGGCGCCGCGCCTGAAATACGACGAAGGTGAGCGTCCCATTGTTTTCCAACTGTGGAGTGAAGAGCCCGACGAACTGGTTAAAGCGGCTCTGATGGTTCAGGATAAATTCCCGGACATCATTGACGTCAACATGGGCTGCCCGGCGAAATCCGTGGCTCATATCGGCGGCGGCGTGGGTTTGATGAAAACCCCGCTGAAGATCGCCCGCATCTTTCGCAGGTTGAGCGCCGCACTGGATGTGCCCATCACTGGCAAGATCCGCCTGGGGTGGGAAAGCTGCCGCAATTACAGGCTGATCGCCCGCATCCTCGAGGAGAACGGCGCGGCACTGATCGCCGTCCACGCGCGGACCAAGGAGCAGGGTTACGGCGGAGAGGCCGACTGGGATGCCATCGCGGAGATCAAGTCCATGGTGAAGATTCCCGTCATCGGGAACGGCGATGTGCGCACCGTCGCGGACATCGACCGTATGAAATCCCACACCGGCTGCGACGCGGTCATGATCGGGCGGGCAGCCATCGGCAACCCGTGGATCTTCTCCCGCCTCGAACGGGAACAGGTCCCGCCTGAGGAGGTGCGCCGCATGATGCACCTCCATCTTGAACGCAGCATGGCCTTCCATGGACCGCGCAAGGGGTTGATCCTTTTCCGCAAGCATGCCCTGCGATACCTCAAGCTCCAGCGCCTGCCGCGCGCGACACGCACAAAGATCTTCACCCAGGAAACTCCGGAGGGATTCCTAGCCTTGCTGGATGAAACCCTTGCCGGTATGGCTTGAGGGCTATCCGGCCATCACCATGGCAAGCCGCACAGGTCAATGGTCCCTGGCGGCCATTCCTTTTTGACACAGGGCAGGATCATGGTCACTTCGCGGAAGGTGACTTTTCCCTGCGGCTGATCAAATATCAGCGGTCCATCAACTTCCTGCCATCTTAGTTTTCGGTAAAAACGCGTTGTCCCTTGGGAACATACCAGCAGGCCAAAGTCCACTTTGAGAGAATCCTGCATAAAACCGGCTGCCATTTGCATCGCAGCGCTGGCGAGCCCTTGTTTTTGCTTACCGGGGCTGGTCGCCACAGCGCCGATACCGCCCAGATTGACGGGACACCCATCCACGGTTCCGGTGCGTTCCACGATCCCGACATGACTCAGGATGGCTCCGTCCAATTTGACGACCACATGCCAGTCGTTTTGAGAGACCCATTGGAAGTCGAAAGAGTTGGTTTCCTCACCTTGCGCAGCACCAAACGCCTGATCACAAACGGCATCGATTTCATTGCGCTCAACATCTGATAATTCCGAGTTTGCCAGAACTGATATCTCCATATCGCCTTTCCCTTTTACATTGTTATGAGAGGCGAATAAAGTATAGCATGGGCAACTGACCATCCTTGCGACAACAAGTAATTTACTTGACGCCTCGACCTGCGGGAATTATGATGAAAATACCATGACAGACCTCTTCGACGAACTGCCGTCCGCCTCCGCCGACCCCGATCAATTGCGGCAGGCGATGCGCCTGTGGGCGACCGGCGTGGCTGTAGTGACCTCGAAGTACGAAGGGGAGGTGCTCGGCATGACCGTCAGTTCATTCACCTCCGTGTCGCTTATCCCTCCGCAGGTGCTCGTCGCGCTTGCGCAAGCCACCCGTACGCATGCGCTGGTGAAAAACTCGCGTTCGTTTGGCGTTACGGTGTTGAGATCGGATCAGCAGGAACTCTCTGACCGCTTTGCCGGACGACTGCCCGACGAGGGGGACCGATTCTCCGGGCTGGAACAGTTCACCCTTGTTTCCGGTGTTCCCTTGCTCAAGGACGGCGTCGCCCACTTTGACTGCCGCGTCATTGCCACATTCACCTCGGGAACGCATACGATTTTCATTGGGTCGGTGTTGGCAGCCCGGGGAGACCTTCAGGGCAAACCGCTCCTGTATTTCAACAGGCAATATAAAAAACTTTCACCGCTTTAAATCGGGGAGGGGCCATGAACGACACACTTACACCTGAAGAGAAACATACTCTCCTGAAGCTGGCGCGGGAGTCACTCGAATGCGCTGTGAACGGGAAGACCCCACCTGCTCTGGACAAGACGCAGCTCACTCCGGCACTGCAGGCCGAAGGAGCCTCGTTTGTCACGCTGACTGTCCATGGCGGTCTGCGCGGGTGCATCGGTGCGCTTGAGCCCTACCAATCCCTTGCCGAGGACGTGCGCGAGCACGCGGCCGCCGCTGCGCTGAATGATTACCGCTTTCCGCCGGTGACCGCGGGTGAGCTCGGCGAGATCGAGATTGAAGTTTCACGGCTGACCATCCCTGTTCCACTCGAGTATGCGGGTGCGGGGGACTTGTTGGCGAAACTTCGCCCCGGCGTGGATGGGGTCATCCTCAAGGACGGACTCTCCCGCCGTGCCACCTTCCTGCCGCAGGTGTGGGAGAAGATTCCCGATACAGCCGAATTCCTCGACAACTTGTGTTACAAGATGGGTTCCCCGCCCGATACCTGGCGCAGAAAGAACCTGGATGTTTTGGTCTATCAGGTGGAGGAATTTCACGAAGAATAGAATTGCCAGCAGTCTGATATAATTCCGCACCATGTTTGCGGAATTATCCCCCACGAGGTTTGGATCAACCACAGCCCGAAGGCTAATGGCCGGTTTGGCGGTGGTTGTTTTGTTCTCTGCCTGCGCGCCTGGTGCACGACCGGACAATTTTCCGACTGCGATCCAAATGCCAACTAACGAGGCTGCGGCCCCGGTTGCCACTAATCAGGTCACACCATCGGTGACTCCATCACCCTCAGTCAGCCCGACACCCCTCCCGCCGGTTGTTGGGCCGGATTATTTGCCCGGCTTCAATCCGCTGACCGGTTTGCCTGTGACGGATCTCGCCACGCTGGATCAGGCTCCCTTCCTGGTATCCGTGACGAATTTCCCCCTTTCCGCCAGGCCGCAGTCGGGTCTTTCGCTGGCGTCCATCGTCTGGGAAGTCTCGATCGGGCAGGGGATGAGCCGGTTTCTGGCGGTTTTTTATGGGGACTATCTGGCAGAGCTTGAAAAGATCCTTGAAGAAAATCCAACGGATAATCCGTATGGCTATGTCATTTCACCGATTCGATCGGGTCGGGTGGTGTATGAAGATATCAAAGTGCTCTTCCCCGATGCGACCCTGATCACGCGCGGGGCCTCCCCGGAGGTCCTTTCGCAGCTTACCAACCGGGTGGGTGTGCTGCCGGTCAACTCCGATGATGTCAACAGTGCGGGGCTGACGATGGACGATCTTCGCACGCTCCCGGCCCTCCCCGTTGATCCTGCGGAACATGCCAGCCTGGTCTTCGCGAGGGAGGTTCCAGGCGGAGGCGTGCCGGCTGACAGGCTGGGAATCATCTACAACCGCTTTGACCAGGTGGGCTGGGAGTATTCGGTTGAGCAGGGAGCTTACCTTCGTTCGCAAGACCAGATGGACGATACCGGAATCTTGGTCCCCGCGGTCGACCGCCTGACCAGGGAGCAACTTGCCTTCGAGAATGTGTTGATCCTTTTTGCCAATCACCACTTCGAGAACCAAGCCGGGACGATTCTCGAGATCGACCTGCTCAACCGGACCAGTGAATGGGGCTTAATGTTTCGTGATGGGATGCAGTACCCTGTGTATTGGTCGACTCGGGGCGGGAACCTGAGCTTGAAGACAAAGGAAGGCGAGGTGCTGGCGCTCAAACCCGGCCAGACGTTTATCGAGGTCGTCAGCCTGCAATCCACCTGGAACGATGAGGAAAAACTTGTGCGCTATCATTCCCCCGGAATACCGACCCTCACTCCGTCGCTGACCTTCACACCTACGGTGACCATGACTGTCACGCCTTCCATTGAGCCAACCGGGACGCCGGAACCCTAGGTGACGATGTAACTTGAGGTGTTTTAAGACGCTTTAGTCTTATAATCCTCATTGTTTAATACAAAACAAAGGAGAAAATTCCATGGAATACCGATATCTGGGCCGTTCGGGCATCAAGGTCAGTGAGTTATCTTTTGGATCATGGGTCACATTCAGCAACCAGGTGGATGTGGATGCCGCTGCCGAGAGCATGGCTGCCGCTTATGAAGCCGGGGTCAACTTCTTCGACAATGCGGAAGTCTATGCCGGCGGGAAATCCGAGCAGATCATGGGTGCGGCGCTCAAGAAACTGGGTTGGCGCCGATCCAGTTACCTCGTCTCGACGAAATTCTTCTGGGGTATCAACAAGGGACCCAACGAGGAGAACACCCTCAACCGTAAAAGGTTGATCGAAGGGATCAACGGCTCGCTCCAGCGCTTCGGCCTGGATTACGTGGATCTCATTTATTGCCACCGCCCTGACCCGACCACACCGGTGGAAGAGACTGTCTGGGCCATGCACAACATCATCGAGTGGGGCAAAGCGCTCTACTGGGGCACTTCCGAGTGGCCAGCGACGGAGATCATCTCGGCGATTGAAATTGCTGAGAAACACCACCTGCATAAACCGGTCATGGAGCAGCCGCAGTACAACATGCTGGTGCGCGAACGCTTCGAGAAGGAATATGCCCGTCTCTTCAAAGACTACGGCTACGGGACCACGACCTTTTCGCCTCTGGCTTCCGGCATGCTGACAGGCAAGTACAACAACGGCATCCCTGCCGACAGTCGCGGCGCACTCAAGGGCTATGAGTGGCTGCATGGAACCTTGACGGATGCAAATTCGATCGCCAAGGTTAAGGCACTCCAACCTGTCGCAGAGGAATTGGGCTGCACCCTCGCGCAGCTCGCCATTGCCTGGTGTCTCAAGAATCCCAATGTCAGCACAGTCATCACGGGCGCGAGCCGCGTCTCGCAGGTGCATGAGAATCTGAAGGCAGCCGAGGTGGCTGCGAGACTCACCCTGGAGAATATGGCACGCATTGATGGAATCCTGGGGAATGATCCCAATAATGAAGGTTAATCTCAATTTGATATCAACGAAAAATTGTTGGCAAATTAATAACCTCCTGTCACGTGACGCATGGATCTAAACGACCACGCCCACAGGAGATTGTGGGATACTTTTTGGGCAACTCACGCATCTAGAGAGAGTTTGTTTCATCGTTTGCTTTGGCGCATACGGTTTCTGTTTTCAAGCGCCTATGCCCAAAAAATATCCAAGGTTACCGGAGAATTGCAATCACCAAGCCTGTTAGAGGTTGGTTGTGGTTCAGCGCGCACTCTTCATTACTTGGATGGTCATTTTGAAAACAGCACCTGTTATGCGTTGGATATCTCTCCCGAGGCTATTCGCCTGGTGAATCAACTCAGCCCTTCCTATTTCACATCGGTTGCCAGTGCTTTCAACCTTCCACTGCCAGACATATTTTTTGATGTCAGTTTCAGCATTGGCCTCATAGAGCACTTCACCCGGGTCCAGGCTGCCCAAATGATGATGGAAAAAGTTCGTGTGACGCGGCCAGGCGGCTGGGTGTGTGTGATGGTTCCCTGGGCAAGCTCTGTTTATAATCTGATCGTCCGCCGTGCGTTTGGCAAGTACTGGCCTTTTGGAGACGAAGATCCTTTCCACAGGGCTGAGCTGACAGAGTTATTGGGGGAAATCGGCCTTGGTGATATTAGGGTTTTTGTTATTTATGGAACGACCTTGCTTGGAATTGGCCAGAAATCGGGGCAGTAATTTGATTCGATATTGTAAGAATAGACCCTGCGAAATATCCGCAGGGTCTATTCTCTTTAATGAGGAGAACGGTTATGAAAAGAATTCTTCTTCGATCCCCTGCCAGGATTCTTTCTCCGGTATGGAAACGAATTTCATCAATAATGGGTGGACCCGTTTAATTTCTTCCGTCACACGCTGCGCGACTCTGCGGATGGAGAAATGTGCATTGGACGCAGCGCGTAGCTGACAGAAGGCATAGGCTTCGCGCAGGTTGAATGTGGCCAGGACACGACGGTTGAATCCGTTGGGCACGATGTATTGCGCCACGAGCGGATCGAAGGCATGCAGTTTCTCAAAGACTGTGGCGGCCTGCTCCATGGCCTTGCGGTAGGGGGATTCAAACCCCGCTTCGGTGATGCGTTTTGGAACAGCATACCCTAGGCGGCAAGTGAGGGACTGAGGAGTTTGCGACATCATGCGATGGCGCTTGAATTCTGCGTATGCGCCCTGATCCATTATCAGATCAAAGGTGTAAGTGGCGTGTTCCAGCTCACGCAAAGGGGTGTCGTAACGCCCAAGCCGTTTGAGCAGGGCATCGGCCAGATCCAACTTTTTATTGGGCGTCGATTCGCGCACATAGGTCAATGCCTCCGAAAAATCCATTTCACCGAAACGGTATAGGGCGGCTGCCAGCACCTTCTCCTCCCCGGCGCGGTCGTAATCTATTAATGTGCACCAATCCCCTGCGCCGTGTGTTTTCGCAGGAGGTGCAATTGTTGCCAGTTCGTTCGATGTTTCGATGAGATAGGACACAGGCTCGGCATACTTAACCAGGGTGGGTACCTCGCTCTGGGCTACGTCCTTGATCTCCTCGCCAATCAAGCGGACCTCCGCCAGAGGGTGCGAGCGCATCTTGCGGATGGCATTTTCGAGCACGCGCGCGTTGGCCGTCATGCCCACATTCGCGTGAGCAGATGAAGGCAGCAGGAAACGGCACGAATCGACATACTGGGAACGGATACGGCGGTCGTAGGCCTCGTCATTTTCGTTCTCGCGCCGTGACGTGCCGGATTCGACCAGTTTGCGGAGCGGGGCAAGGGAGTCCAGGTAAGTCTTGAACAACAACTGGCAGGCTGAAACGTATTCCTCGCGCAGCGGGTGAGATTCAAGCTCGGGTGGAATGGTAAAGGCATCCGCATCCCACTTCTGATAGCGGGTGGATTTTTCGGTGTAGGATGCGAGCCGGTTGCTTTCGATGCTCTCGATGGCCACGCGCGAGACGTTTTCGATGGCCAGGTGCAGCACCGCATGTTCGGCCACGGAGGCATGCCCGTATCCCACCACCCATTTCTCGTGGAACTGCGCGGATTTTTCGTCGCTCAATTCCGCGGCAATGTCGCGAAACGATTCGGGCGCGCGGGAGGTCTTGGCAAAGGCGACGGCGATGGTCTCGGGTGAGAGTTGTTTGGGAGAGAGCAGGTAGATGTCACGTTTGGACATGGCGACTCCGGATATAGAACGCATGGACTTGGGCGCAACTATAGACGAAAACACCCCCGAGGGCAAGGGGCGTTTTATTTCAAAATCGATCGAACGGTCGCAACATCTGACTCGATTTGGGCGATGAGCGCCTCCACGCTGGGATATTTCATCTCATCGCGCAGGCGCTGGATGAATTCCAGCGTGACCTTCTGCCCGTAAAGGTCCTTGCCGTAATCAAGCAGGTAAGCCTCCACGCGGATATCCGGCTCAGTTTGTTCGAAGGTTGGGCGGATGCCGATGCTGATGGCAGCCTTGTGGCGTTCACCGTTGACCTCTGCCCAGCAGGCATAGATGCCAAAAGCCGGGATGAGCTTTCCGGGTGGAACACCCACATTGGCAGTAGGGAATCCGAGCGAATGCCCTCGCGCGGAGCCGTGGACGACCGAACCGGTAATCACATAAGGATGCCCGAGCATCTTGGCGGCATCCGCCACGTCTCCAACAGACACCAACTTGCGGATGACAGTGGACGAGATCAAGCCGCTTTCATCGCTGACGGCCTCCACCACCTGGACAGTGTATCCCATCTCCCTGCCAATTTCCGCCAGCCGGGATGCATTGCCTTCGCGGCCTTTGCCGAGGGCAAAATCATAGCCAATCAGCAGCCGACTTAACCCCAGCCTTTCCTTGATCGGCTTCATGAACTCCGCCGCAGACAGCGCCGCCACCTGTTCATCGAATGGATGAGTGATGACTGCATCCACGCCCAGCTGACCGAGCAGTTCTGCGCGCTCCTCGGGGGTGGTCAGGCATTTGAGGCTGCGATGACCGAGCACCTCGGCAGGGTGGCGGGCGAAGGTGAGCACGGCCGCCGGGCTGCCGGCGGCATGCGCGCCTTCCACCAACTGGCGCAGGATGGCCTGGTGCCCACGGTGAACGCCGTCGAACACTCCGATGGTCAGCCAGGTGCCATTCAGTTGAATGTCATTCAGGGAAGTAACGTGTAGCATATCGGGAGAATGAAATGGCGAAATGGAATTGCGGTTTTAGGAGAAGAATACTTTCTTGGGTTTCCACTGCCGGGCTTCTTCATCCAGTTCCATGAGGGCCACCAGCTCGCCCGCCATGCTCACCGCGCGGACCATGCCCGGCTTGGCATCCTCTGCTGCGGGGACGCGGTGCCCGTGCTTGATGGCGTCCACCTGGTCGGGGTCGAGTTCGAGGGAGGGCCAGTCACCGAGCGCTTCGGCAGCGGGGATCAGGTACTGGGACCAGGTTCCGTCGCGGAACGCTTCCTGGAGTTTTCGCAGCGGGGTCGCATCGCGCAGGGAGAATCGCCCGCTCTTGGTGCGGCGCAGGCCGACCAGGTAACCGCCGCATCCAAGCATATCGCCCAGGTCATTGGCCAGCGAGCGGACGTACGTTCCGGAGGAGCAATGAACATCGATGACCGCTTCAGGCGGCGCCCATTCCAGCACCTCCAGGTGATACACATCGATCGTGCGCGGCGCGAGATCGACTTCCTCACCCTCGCGGGCCATCTCATACGCTTTGCGCCCCTGCACCTTGACCGCCGAGTAGGGCGGGGGGGTCTGCTGGATATGGCCAACGAACTTCATCAGCGCTTCTTCGAATTGCGCCTCGGTCACGTTCACCGGGGCTTCCGTTTTGCGTGTGAATTTTCCGTCTGCGTCAAAGGTATCAGTCGAGGCCCCCAGGCGGATGATGGCCTGGTAGCGCTTGTCGGACGCGGAGATGAACTCGCTCAGGCGCACCGCCGGACCCGAGCAGCACCACCAGTACGCCGGAGGCGCGCGGGTCGAGCGTGCCCGTGTGACCGGCGCGGCGGATGCCCGTCCCGTTGCGGACGGCCTGCACGACATCGTGCGAGGTCATGCCGGTCGGTTTATCAACGACCAGCGCGCCGGATATGGCATTTTTTAGATCCTGTGAACTAACCATTGATTGCCTCCTCGCGCGTGTGGATGACTGTCAGCTCGCGCGATAAGTCGATTTTATTTCCCACTGAGGTGATATTAACTTCTTCCCCATCGATGACTGAGCAACATAATTCTAACGTAAAAATGGTTTTTTGCGCCTTACAACCCCAATAGCTGTTTTGTCACTGAAAGGACTTTTTCCTGCACTTCGGCCATTTCACCAATGATTTCAGCCCCAGAGGCGGCTTTGTGACCGCCCCCGCCGAACTGCTGCGCCACCTGCGCTACGTCCAGGCCGGGTTTTTGCACCCGCCACGAAACCTTGACTTTGCCATGGTGCTGTTCGACGAAGATGATCGCCACGCTGCTGTCGTCGATGGCGGACAGGTGGTTGATCAAATCGGCGTCGTCGTTGGTGGAATAACCGCTGCTCTTGCGGTCATTCAATGTCAATGCAGCCCAGGTGATTCCACCTTGATGCTGAATGGAGGATAATCCCGCTCCCCAATAGCGGGCAGCGGTGAAAGACTTGCGCACCAGCCCGCGCATGTACAGGTCCGTCATGTCCACTCCGGTCTCCAGCAGGTCCGCTGCCTGCCGCAGAACTTTTGGCGTGGTGCTCGTGGTGCGGAATCCCAGCGTGTCGGTGATGATGCCTGTCAGCAGGGCGGCGGCGATGTCCTGCGTGAGCGCGAGTCCCCACTCTTCGAGATGATCAAAGAGGATGGCACAGGTTGCAGCTTGTTCCGGTTCGATGAGATTGACCTCGGCAAATTGATCGTTGGTGATGTGGTGGTCGATGTTGATGCCCGGTTTGCCGAGCCCCTCGAAGGCATTGCCGGCGCGGGTATGGTCGGCGCAGTCCACGGCGATAGTCAGGTCGTAGGGGCCTTCCGGTTTCTTGAGCACGCGTGCGCTGCCCGTCAGGTGCTTGAACGTGGAGGGAATTCCATCCAGAGAGACCATCTGCACGGCCTTGCCCGCTGCCTCCAGCGCCAGCCCCAGCCCCAACAGCGCTCCGACCGCATCCCCATCGGGACGCAGGTGCGTGGTGACCATGACCTTTTGGGCGGAGGCGATGCGCTTGCGGATGAGGGCGTGGATATTCTCCATCGATTTGCGCCTTATTTCTTCCCCTCGGATTCCTTGCGGATCTGGGCCAGCAGCTGCTCGATGTGGTCCGCGTTCTCGGGTGTGGGGTCCCAGTGGAAACGCAGGATGGGAAAGGAGCGCAGGTCGATGCGGTTGGCCAGTTCGCGGCGCATATAGCCGCCGGCGCTTTTCATCCCTTGCAGGATCTCCGCACTGCGCGCCTGCCCTTCCACCGCCGAGACATAAATATCGGCGAACGACAACTCCCTGTCCACGCGCACGTCGGTGACGTACACCTGGTGAAGGCGCGGGTCGTTGATTTCCTTGATCAGCATCTGCGAAAGCTCCTCGCGGATGCGGTCAGCGATGCGTTGAAGTCTGACTTTGGATGGCATCTCTATCTCCCTGCAGGAGGGCAGGCGTTCATCCTATTCTGATTTCTCCAGCACAAAGCACTCGATGACATCGCCCTCGAGCACATCGTTGAAGTTCTTGAAGTGGATGCCGCATTCGAATCCGGTGCGGACTTCGCGCACATCCTCCTTCTCGTGCTTGAGCGAGCCGATCTCGCCCTCGTACACCAGATCCTTGCTTCGCAGCAGGCGGATTTTCCCGTTGCGGCGGATCTCGCCCTCGGTCACGCGGCAGCCCGCCACCATGCCAAGCTTTGAAATCGGGAAGAGGGCCAGCACGGTCGCCTTGCCCACCGCCTTCTCAACAAACTCAGGCTGGAGCATGCCCTTGAGAGCTTTTTCGATATCCTCCGTCAGACGGTAGATGATCGTGTAGAGACGAATGTCCACGCCCTCAGATTCAGCCAGCCGCCGGGCGGGGACTTCCGCCTGGACATTGAAGCCGACGATGATGGCCTTGGAGGCTGAGGCGAGCATGACGTCGTTTTCGCCGATATTACCGGTTTCGGAGTAGAGCACCTTGAGGGCGATCTCGCTTTCCTTCTTCGCCAGTTCGTTGACTTCCTTGATGATGGGTTCGAGCGATCCCTGCACGTCAGCCTTGATGATCAGGCGTAATTCCTTTAGTTCGCCGGTCTGAACCTTTGCGAACAAATCTTCGAGGGTCATCTTCTGCGAAGTGGTCTGCTGTTTGGACGCCGCGACCCGTTCGGATACGATATCACGGGCTTCGCGCTCGGTCTCGACCACCTCGAACAGCAGCCCGGCGGGCGGGACTTCGTTGAATCCCATGACCGACACAGGCGTTGACGGTGCGGCCTTGTGAACGGGCTTTCCTTTGTAATCGGAGAGTGTCTTGAGCTTGCCGTGCGCCGTGCCGGCCACCACGATGTCGCCGTTCTTAAGTGTGCCGTTCTGAACCAGCAGGGTGGCCATCACGCCCTTGGATTTATCCAGCTCTGCTTCCACCACGGTGCCAATGACCTTGCCGTTCGGGTTGGCGCGGATGGTCATGCTGTCGCTGGTCAGGTTGATGGCCTCGAGCAGGTCCTCGATGCCGGTCTTCTGCTTGGCGGAAACGGGGATGACCATGGTGTTACCGCCCCAGTCGTCGGGGATCAGCTCGATCTCGGAGAGTTGTTTCTTCAGCAGATCGGGGTTGGCATTGGGTTTGTCGATCTTGTTCATCGCCACGATGATCGGCACACGGGCGGCCTTGGCGTGGGCGATGGCTTCGCGCGTCTGGGGCATCACGCCGTCGTCGGCAGCGACCACCAGGACCACGATGTCGGCGCCCTGGGCGCCGCGCGCGCGCATGGCGGTGAAGGCGGCATGGCCGGGGGTGTCGAGGAAGGTGATGGTGCGCCCCTTGTACTCGATCTGGTAGGCGCCGATATGCTGGGTGATGCCGCCGGCCTCGCCCGCCGCCACGTCCGTCTTGCGGATGGCGTCGAGCAGGGAGGTCTTCCCATGGTCCACGTGACCCAGGATGGTGACCACCGGCGGGCGCAGCTTGAGGTCGGCGTCATTTTCTTCACCGATCATGCGCCGCCAGAGCGGCACCTCACCCGTCTCCTCTTTGACGGTCTCGACCTGGGCAAGGGGAACGGCTTCATAGCCGAACTCTGCCGATACGATGGCTGCGGTGTCGTAGTCAATGGACTGGTTGATGGAAGCCATCACGCCATTGCTCATTAATTTTTTGATGATATCGATGGGGCTGACGGATAGTCCGGTCGCCAGGTCACGCACGGTGACGGCGGAAGCGATTTCGATTTTCTTGGGCCCGTTGCTGCTCATGGGACACCTCCTGTATGCTTTCTGGTTCTGTACAGCAAGTGAGTAACTGCTGCACAGGTCTCAACACCTGGAAGAGATCTGCCGATGAGCGAGGGATCAGGCCGTGATTTACATGGCGTTCACTCGACGCTGCTCTCGGTGGGAAGCGAGTCCATGAATGCTTCCAGGCGTTGTTTGTCTTCGGTTGTCAATTCGACCTTCAGGGCGTTTTTCAGTGCGCCCGACAGTCCCCGTTCCCAGCAGGAACGGCTGTTGTGCAGGTAAGCCCCGCGCCCGTTCAGTTTACCCGTCGGGTCCACCATCACGCCCTCGGGCGTCCGCACCACGCGGACGAGCGTCCGTTTGGCGCGCACCGTGTGGCATCCCACACAGGTGCGTTGCGGTACGTGCTTGACGGGTTTGGCAGGTTTAGCGGTCATACCTTATCTCCCCACTCCCTTTAGGGAAGCGGGGCATGGTTTGGTTGGATTACCACTCTTCTTCCCAACCGTCTTCGCCGCGCTTGTGTATCTTCTTGCCGACCACGGCGCCGCGGTCCTCGTCGAATTCCAACTCGACGGATTTCTTCTTCTTGCCCTTCTTGTCCTTCTTGTCGTCATCCTCCGCTGCGGCCGTGGTGGAAATGATCTCGGGACGCAGGGTGAACATTTCTTCGAAGGTCTTGGCGGCTTCCTCTTCGGTCTCTTCGACGACCGCTGCAGTCACTTCCGCCTTCTCAGCTGGTTCCGTTACCGATTCGGCCTCCGCAACAGTCAGTTCTTCGGCAGCCGGGGCTTCAACCTCGACCGGAGTCTCGACGACCGGTTCCGGGAATTTAATCTCAGCGATGGCTTTTTCGATGGACTGCATCGCCTTGGGGCCGATTCCTGCCAGCCCCAGCACCTTGTCGGGCTCGAGCTTCATCGCCAGGATGATATCGCCCGCGGTGGCATAGCCGGCTTCGGTCAGGATGTTGTAGACGTGTTCGGGAATGCCAACTTCCTCGAGCGGCATGGTAAAAGCAGCTTCCGGGATATCGGCGCGCGCGGTGCTGATTCGTTCCTCTTCCGCCTTCTGCTCGGCGCGCTGGCGCTCGATCGAGCGGCGCTCCACGCGGTCCACGAAGCTGGTCAGCGCAGCATATTCCTCAGGCGTGACGGGCCGGGCTTCGGCCTTCTTGGCCAGGATTTCCTCGATGTGCTGGATGTTGCCTGCCTCGGCTTCGGCCTGTTCGGCCAGGTCGGGGTTGGACTGCAGCCTGCCGAGCGTGTCGGTGGCCGCTTCCACGATGGACTTGATGTCGATGCGCCAGCCGGTCAGCTTGGCGGCCAGGCGGGCATTCTGCCCGTCGCGGCCGATGGCCAGCGAGAGCTGGTCTTCCTGCACGACCACGGTGGCGGTCTTGCCATTGTCGCCTGTGTCGTTCAGGTAGACGCCGGAGACGCGCGCCGGGCTGATGGCCTTCGAAATGTAGATCACCGGGTCGGCGTTCCACTCGATGATGTCGATCTTCTCGTCGTGCAGTTCCTTGACGATGGCCTGGATGCGCACGCCGCGCACACCCACGCACGCACCGACCGGGTCCACGCCCGCCTGTGTGGCGGAGACGGCGACCTTGGCGCGCTGGCCGGGTTCGCGCGAAATGTTGCGGATTTCAACGATGCCGTGATAGATCTCGGGGACTTCGTTCTCGAGCAGACGGCGCAGGAAGTTGCGGTGCGAGCGCGAGAGGATGATCTGCGGACCGCGGCCGCTGTCCTTGACCTCCAGCACGATGGCGCGCACACGGTCGTGGATGCGGAACTTCTCGCCGGGGATCTTCTGGTTGGCAGGCAGCACGCCCTCGGCCTTCATGTCCATGCCGATGGTCGCGCCCTGGTTGTTGACGGCCTGCACCACGCCGCTGACGATCTCGCCAAGCTGGCGCTCGTAATAGGTGGTCTGTGCGCTGCGTTCCGCCTCGCGGATGCGCTGCTGGATCACCTGGCGGGCGGTCTGGGCGGCCACGCGGCCAAAGTCCTTGGGCGTGGATTCGACCACGACCATATCGTTCAGCTGTGCCTCAGGGTTGACCTTTTGCGCTTCTTCGAGGGTCACTTCGGTGCGGTTGTCCTGAACCTCTTCAACGACTTCCTTCTCGGCTAAGATGGTGACCTGGCCCGTCTCGGGGTCCACTTTGGCTTCGACGTGCTGCGCGCTGGACGCCATCACTGCGCGGCGGTAGGCCGAAACCATGGCCGACTCCAGCGCCTGAAGGATGACCTCCTTGGGGAGTTGTTTTTCCTCGAGCACTTCATTGAATGCCAGGGCGAATTCGTTTTTCGTCATACTGTCCTGCTCCGTATCTATCCTTTTGTTGATTGGACGAACGCCGCGTATTACAAGCAGAAAAGTGGGGGTTGCCCACTTTTCGACGCGTTCGGTATTGAGTTGCAAAAAGATTCTAGCATAGAGGCATAATTCGTGCAAGGTTTAAAGGATAAAGTGGACTCTCCACTCTGGCTAAGAAAAAAATCGAGCCATCAAGTTCATCACCTGATGGCTCGCCTTCTAAGCTTAATCCATCTTTACACAGAGGGACTCTTATCTTCCTCCGCCTCCAACTGGGCGACTTCCTGCTCGGTCGGTTCCTGGCCTTCGATACCGAGTGTCTCCATCGCGGTATCGAGTTCCTCTTCCGTGAGATCCTCCGCTTTTTTGCCGGTCTGCTGCTCCACCTGCTGAACTTCAGCCGGGGTCATCTTGGTGCAACTGTTGCCGATGGCCAGAACCACAGCGCCCGCGACCATCATTCTCCTGCGCATGCGCCTGCGCATTGTCCGGCGCCGCCGCCGCATCATGCCTCTTCTTCCAGGACCCATTCCTCGTCTCATGATAAGCCTCCTTGTTTTTGAAAGAACGTGCTATCGAACTCCATTATAGTATAAATCCCGTTTTAGGTTTCTGTTCCCCCTCCCAAACTGCCATATAATTCTGTGCATGCCCATTCCTTCGAACCATGCAGGCCGCGTCCGCGCGTTGTTCACGCGCATAGCACCTCACTATGACCGGATGAATTGCGTTATGACCGCCGGGCAGGATTCCCGCTGGCGTGCGGAAGTGGTGCGCCGGGCAGCCCTGCGCCCTAATGCACATGTGCTTGACATCGGGGCGGGTACGGGCGATCTGGCTGTTGCGGCGCGTCAAATGCATCCCTCCTCGAGGGTGACCGCTGCCGATTTCACATTGGAAATGTTGAAGGAAGGTCAAAGGCGTGCCGCGCTGGATTGGTCCGCTGCTGACGCGCTATCTCTTCCGTTTGCAGATTCCACCTTCGATGCGGTTATCTCCGGCTTCCTGCTGCGCAATGTCAGCGATTGCGCCCGTGCGCTCCGCGAACAATATCGTGTGCTTTGCAGTCCCGACCCTGCGTCGGGGCGACCCGGCGGGCGTGCCGTCATCCTGGATACGACGAGGCCCTCTCGAAATCTGTTCTCGCCGCTGATCTGGGTTCATATGCACATGGTTATCCCTGCGCTCGGCCTGTGGCTGGCGGGAAGCCGGGAAGATTATACGTACCTGATTAATTCCACTGAGAACTTTTTTCGTGCAGAAACGCTTGCAGACATGATGCGTCAGGCGGGGTTTGCGCAGGTGGGATTTCAACGCCGCATGTTTGGCACGATCGCCATCCACTGGGGGCAGAAGCCGGCAAGTCCTGTGGCATAATTGCGCCCATGACGGAACGCGACCTCGAAAAAGCCGCCCTGCGCGGAGAACCTTCCTACGTGTGGCGCGCCGGCCAGCAGCGCCGGCTGGAGATGATCCTCGCGGCCGCTGGTGAACGCGTTCGCGGGTCGTTGTTGGAGAACGGCTGCGGCGTGGGTATGTACGTGGAGCACTTGTCTCTTCTTGGCGGTCGGGTATTCGGGCTGGAATTCGACTTCGATCGGGCTCGCGAGGCAGGCGCACGTTCCCCAAATATCATCAACGCAGCGGGAGAAAAGCTGCCCTACCCGGATTCCACTTTTGACCTGATCCTCAGCCACGAGGTGCTCGAACACGTCCAGGACGATGCACTCGCAGTCCGTGAGATGGTCCGGGTATTGCGAAGTCCCGATCCTGTGTCGGGAAAGTCTGGTGGGAGGATTGTGCTTTTCGTCCCCAACAGCGGCTATCCCTTCGAGACGCACGGCATCTACTGGCGTGGAAAATACCATTTTGGCAACATCCCCTTCGTCAACTGGCTCCCCCGTCCCTGGCGGGACCGGCTCGCGCCGCATGTGCGCGTTTACAGCGGACGGGACCTCGAGCGGCTGTTCGCCGATCTGCCTGTGCGCCTCGTCGCGCGAACGGTCATCTTCGGCGCGTACGATAACCTCATCGCCCGCTTCGGTGCGGCGGGACGCCTGCTGCGAGGGGTGCTTCAATTCCTCGAACGGACGCCGTTCCGCGCGTTGGGCTTGTCCCATTTTTGGGTGGTGGAGAAAATCTAGATCACAGGAGCGACTGGTTGGTCGCTCCTATTTACTATCCTTGTTCCCTGAAATCGTAAATACCATCTTTGAATCCCCACTGCTTCCCGCAGGAGGGACAGACGGGTTGCCCATCACGTTCATCCAAAGGGCTATGGCTGCAGCTCGGGCATTTGAAAAATAACCCTGGGTCAGCGGGGACATCCCTCTTCGTTCCGCCGACGGCTGTCGCTTTGACGAAAACGCTCGGGGTAAGCTGAAACCAGGCTCCGGTCGGCTGGAAAAATCCGTCCATGCTGGCGAGCAGGGAGGCGGGGAGTGCCCGTTTTAGAAATCCCGCCCGGAAATGGGAAACCGTCAGCGTCCGCTCACGCTTGAAGCCCAGTTCATCCAACCAGGCAAAGACTGCCTTCGGGTGGAAGTCAAAGTTCAGCGCGGCGAACTCGACCGGATCCGTCGTAAACGGGCTCCATTTTTGCCGCCCCATCCAATAACGCAGGATGGATTTGAGATTGCGCTTGTTGGCAAATTCCAGGATGAAGGCCGCGCCGGGCTGCATCGCCTGCCTCACCTGCGACAACGCTTTCGGGGCATCGGCCATGTGGTGCAGCGTGCGGATCATGGTCGCGCCGTCGAACAACCCGTCCACGAAGGGCAGGCGGTAGATATCGGCGGTAACGTAGATGTAGCGCGGCGAATCGCCCAGCCGCAGGCGGGCTTGTTCGAGCTGTGTGCGCGAGTAATCCACCAGGACGGTCCGCTTGTAACCGGCATAGCGCGGCGTGTTGCGTCCTGCGCCGGCGCCCAGCTCCAGCATAAACTTTCCGCTTGGGGGGAGCAGGCGCTTGAGGGCGATGGCTTCCGCGCGGTCTTCGTATTCACGCCCGCCTTTCTCCCAAAAGGAGGTCTGGTAATCCGAACCTTCGTAACTGCAGACAGGGGGATTAGGTTCAGTATTCAGTGGCTAGTAACCTCGGCCCAAGCCTCGATACGTGAATCCCATGCTCTTCATTACGGCCGGGTCGTAGATGTTGCGCCCGTCGAAGATCACTGGCGACTTGAGCAATCCCTTGAGTTTTTCCAGGTCAAGCTGCTTGAACTCGTTCCATTCGGTCACGACCATGAGCGCATCGCAGCCCTTGGCCATTTCGTAGGGATCGTTGAACATTTCAACCGCCGGCAGGATTCCGCGCGCCACGTCCATGGCCACGGGGTCATACGTCCGGACCGCAGCGCCTTCGGTGCTGAGATCGTTGGTGATATCGATGGAAGGCGCATCGCGCATATCGTCAGTGTTGGGTTTGAACGCCAGCCCGAGCACGCCGATGGTCTTGCCCTTCAGGCTGCCTCCCAGCATGGACTTGACATGCTCCACGGCAGTCTTGCGGCGCTCGTAGTTGACCTCCATTACGGTGTTGAGGATGCGCGGGTCAAGCCCTTTCTCCTCGGCCATGTAAGCCAGCGCCAGTACATCCTTGGGAAAGCAGGACCCGCCCCAGCCGAGGCCGGCATCCAGGAAGTGTCGGCCGATGCGCGCGTCATAGCCCATGCCGGCGGCGACTTCCTTTACGTCCGCACCGAGCGCCTCGCAGATGTCCGCGATCTCGTTGATGAAGGAAATCTTCGTCGCCAGGAAAGCGTTGGAGGCGTACTTGATCATCTCAGCGGTGCGCAGGTCGGTGATGACGATAGGTGCACGCAGGGGCAGGTGCAGTTGCGCGACTTTATTCGCGGCGTCTTTGTCGGTCGAACCGAGCACAGTGCGGTGTGGCTGCATAAAATCGCTGATGGCCGATCCCTCGCGCAGGAACTCAGGGCAGGAGACGACCGAGAAATCCACCGGCTTGGGCTGGGCGCGTTTGACGATGTCCGCCACCCAGTCGCCGGTGCCGACCGGAACAGTGGATTTGTTGATGATGATCAACGGGGCGGTCATGTTTTCGGCGATGGACTTCGCCGCCGATTCCACATACTGCAGATCCGCCTCGCCCTTGACGCCCGAAGGCGTACCGACGGCGATGAATGCAAACTCTTTGCCTTTCACGGCCTCGGCAAAGGAGGTGGTGAAGGTCAAACGCCCGGCCTTGACGTTACGCTTGACCAATTCCTCGAGTCCGGGTTCGTAGATGGGCATGATGCCCTTGTTCAGGTTCTTGATGCGTTCTTCGTTGATATCCAGGGCGGTGACCTTGTTGCCCAGGTCAGCAAAACACGCGCCGGTGACCAGGCCGACATAGCCGACGCCAATGACACAAAGTTGTTTCATAATGTAATTCCTTTTATTGTGAAATTTGGCACTAATAAGTTGTGCCCAACTATACCATAATTCAAAACCCGAGGGGAACGGACAGGGTCATCCCAGCGGGGTGTTCGTGGGAGTCGGAGTGGGGGGAGGCTCCGGCGTCTCGGTGGGGGTGGGAGTCGGGGTGGGTTCGATCACCGGCAGCATCTCGAAGTCCGGCGGGCGCACCAGGTCCGAGCGGACCCAGCCTCCGCCCAGGGCCTCGTAGAGAGGCTGCCCCATGCTGATTCGAATCCAGGTGCTGTCGGGGTCGCGCGCGTCGAAGAAGGGGCAATCCTGGAAGGTGAGTGCGCCGAAATAGCTGTAGTCCGTCCCCGGTCCCAGGCGGACGTAAATGCTGCGGGCGTTGACGCAGTACTCGGCGCCGGCGATTGCCGGAGTCACCGTCCGGGTGAAAGTGGCAGTGAAGATGGGAGTAAATGTCGGGGTGAAGGGGGTGGATAATTCAGTGGGTGTGTGAGTGAGGTTGGGTGTGAAAGTCAAGGTGGGTATATGATAGCGAGCGGTCTCGGTGCGTCGATAAAAAATCTCGTCGGCGGTCTGCGTCGCCTCGATCTCCCTCTGGGTGGGGAGATAGAACTGGAAATACGCGACCAGCACGGTCACCATGGCGGTGATCAGTGTGCCGGCAAGCGCATAAACGGCGGGCGGGATTCCTTTTTGAGGTGAGTTGACGGGGGTGGGGGTTTCTTCCGGCATTATGCCCTCACTGTCAGTTCTTTTCCGATTTTCCTTTGAAGATCGCGTTGACGATGTCGTAAAATGCCGGCACGTTGATCGGCTTTGAAATGTAATTGTCGAAACCGGCTTCCATGGCTTTCTGGCGGTCTCCGGGAAGGGTGTGGGCGGTCAGCGCGATCAGCGGGATGTTGGCAATCTGCGGGTCGTTCTTTATCTCGCGGGCAGCCTCCCACCCGTCCATTTCGGGGAGGGAGAGATCCATCAGGATCACATCCGGCTTATGTTCCTGAGCGGCGGTGACTGCCTCCCGTCCGGTTCGCGCACCGAGCACGGTATAATCCGCGCGCTCGAGGAGAAAGCGCACCATTTCAAAGTTGTCGTAATTGTCCTCCACAAGCAGTACGCGCCAGCCCATTCGACCTCTGCACCTCCAATGATACTACGACACCTGCCATCTTGCTGTGGTATATTCCAACTGCAAAGGGAGTGAAATGAAATTGCTGTTTGTCGCCGACGGGCGCTCGCCGATTGCCATCAACTGGATGCGCTGGTGGATCGAAAAAGGACACGAGGTCCATCTGGCCTCGACGTTTGCCTGTGATCCCATCCCCGGCCTGGCCGGACTGGAGTTCACGCCGGTGGCCTTCAGCGGGGCGAAATCCTCATCTGCAAGTGGAAACAAACCTGCCAGCGGATTGTGGGGCGCGCGTACCCTCGGCCTGCGGCAAAAAATCCGGCAATGGGCTGGCCCCCTGACCATTTCCCGTTCTGCAAAAAGGCTGCGTGAGGTGGTATCGCGAGTGCAGCCTGACCTGGTCCATGCCATGCGCATTCCCTACGAGGGCATGCTCGCTGCAGATGCAATCGCCGGGCTCGAAACCCCTCCTCCGCTATTGGTTTCTATCTGGGGAAACGACTTCACCCTGCATGCTCCCTCGTCTCCGTTGATGCGTCAATATACCGAGTGGACTGTCAGCGTTGCGGACGCAATCCATGCAGACTGCCGGCGCGACATCCGCCTGGCGCGGCAGTGGGGTTTTCCCACCGACCGCCCGACCTTCGTGGCGCCGGGTAACGGGGGTATCCGCGGCGATGTTTTTTACCCGCCTCCTGAGCCTGTCTCCGCGCCGGTGGTGATCAACCCGCGCGGATTCCGCGGGTATGTGCGCAACGACGCGTTTTTCCATTCCATCCCGAAGGTGCTGGCCAGGCGGCCGGACGCGCGTTTCCTGTGCGCGTCGATGGCGGGAGAGCCACAGGCGCTGAAATGGATCGATCAGCTTGGAATCCAGGCTTCGGTGGAATTGCTCCCTGCGCTGCCTCACCATGAAATGGCGGACAAATTTCGTTCGACAGCGGTGCTGGTCTCGCCCAGCACCCATGATGGGACGCCCAACACCTTGCTTGAGGGGATGGCTTGCGGTTGTTTTCCTGTGGCCGGAGACTTGGAATCCATCCGCGAGTGGATCACACCCGGAGTCAACGGCCTGCTGGTGGATCCGTCTGACCCTGATTCGCTGGCGGAAGCCATTTTATCCGCGCTGGACCAACCTGAATTGCGATCGAAAGCCGGGGAGCAAAATCGTCGCATCATCGCCGAACAGGCGGATTACAGTCAGAATATGTCTCGTGCTGAGGCCTTCTATTCCCGACTCCTTCATTCAAAGTAAAAGAGAGACGGGCAAGCCGTCTCTCTTTGGCATACTAAACTCCCCTCACCAAAAAGCATGAGGGGGTGGTTTGGGAATGGGCCTCAGCCTCAGATAGCAGGAGGCGGGGGAGCCGGCTTGCGCGGCGCGCGGAGCTCAGCCAGGCGAGCCTGCAATTCCGCACGGCGGGACGACGCAGCCTGTTGCACTTCAGCCGTCAATGCCGCACCCCGGTCGCGAATCTGACCGCGCAGCGCTTCGCCGGAAGCCGGAGCGAACAAGAGGGCGATGGTTCCGCCAACCAAACCGCCAACCACGGCGCCCAGAACAAAACCGAAAGCTTTTCTCATAATGTGATCTCCTTCCATGCTTGATTGTTAAATCTATTATACAGCGCATCTTTAATTTATGTACGCAGGAGAATATATTTAGTTGATACTCTCTGGCAACTTCCTCGTAAATTGGATAGGAAATGATGGCGCCTGAGATTGCCACGCTTCCTGTTTTGTGGAATAATGTGAATGCCGCATGCATCCTCGCGAGCATGACGGCGCAATCTTGGAAAATCTGAAGTCTTCCATTGGGCAGCCTGACGGCCCGCCGCTGGATAGGACTCTACCTTTTTGGAGGGTACCTTGTCAACATCAGCACCTGATTCCACGTCCGTTAATCCACGCAAGAAAGTCACCACGCTCACCCTGCGCCAGAAAAAGGAGAAGGGCGAGCCGATCGTCATGCTGACCGCCTACGACTATCCCACCGCGATGGCGGAGGATCAGGCCGGGGTGGACGTGATCCTGGTCGGCGATTCGCTCGGCATGGTAGTGCTGGGTTATGAGAACACACTGCCCGTGACCATGGAGGAAATGCTCCATCACTGCCGCGCCGTTTCCCGGGGAGCAAAATCCGCGCTGCTGGTGGGCGACATGCCCTTCATGTCCTACCAGGTGTCCGCTGAGGAGGCTCTGCGCAACGCGGGTCGATTTCTTCAACAGGGCGGCATGGACACGGTCAAGCTCGAGGGAGGCCGCGAGCGCATTGGTGCAGTGCGCGCCATCGTCGGGGCGGGGATTCCTGTCATGGGGCATCTCGGGCTCACGCCGCAATCCGTCCACCAGTTGGGGGGGTTCCGGCCGCAGGGCCGCACTGCTTCCGCAGCCAAACGCCTGCTGGAAGATGCCTTGCTGCTCGAAGAGGCCGGTTGCTTCAGCCTGGTATTGGAATCCGTCCCGGCGCGTCTCGCGGAGCTGGTCAGCCAACGGCTCTCCATCCCGACCATCGGCATCGGTGCAGGAATCGGCTGCGACGGGCAGGTGCTGGTCACACACGACCTGCTCGGTCTGTTTGACCGCTTCACGCCGAAATTCGTCAAGAAATATGCCAATTTCCACGCGGAGATGCAGCGCGCTTTTTCTGAATTCAAGGCCGAGGTCGAGTCGAAGCAGTTTCCGGAGGCGGAACATTCCGTCGAAATGGCGGATGCCGAATGGGAAGCGCTGCTCAAGGAGGTCGAATGACCCAGCCTGTGTTGATCGTCGGAACCGGCGCGCTGGCGACCCTTTTCGCAGCTCGATTATCGGCCGCCGGTGCGATCGTGTCCATGCTTGGCACCTGGAAGAACGGGCTCGAAGCCCTTCGCGAAAACGGCGCGCGTCTCATCGAAGCAAATGGGAAAATGCGCGCCCATCCGGTCACTGTGACAAGTGACCCGGGCGACTGCCGAGGCGCATCGCTTGCACTGGTGCTGGTCAAAGCCTGGCAGACGGAACGCGCTGCGGGACAGCTTGCAGAATGCCTTGCCAAAGACGGGCTGGCGCTCACCCTTCAGAATGGACTGGGTAACATTGAGTCGCTCAGCCGGCGGCTTGGAAAATCGTGCGTGGCTTTAGGGGTCACGACCACCGGCGCGACACTGCTCGGCCCCGGTCTGGCTCGGTTGGGCGGGTGAAGGCGTGGTATCGATCGAGAAGCATCCGCAGCTGACGCCGCTGGAGGAGTTGCTGCCGGCTGCAGGTTTCAAAGTCCAATGGGTGGAGGATGCCCGTGCGTTGGCTTGGGGAAAACTGGTGATCAACGCCGCGATCAACCCGCTGACGGCGCTGCTGGGAGTCCCCAATGGGCAGCTGCTCGAGCGCCCCGCTGCACGGACGGTGATGGCCTCCCTTGCGCGCGAGGCCGCCAAGGTGGCGAATTCGCAGGGCGTTCGCCTGCCTTTCAAGGATCCGGTCGGCGCTGCGGAGGACGTCGTCCGAAAAACCGCGGCCAATCAATCCTCCATGCTGCAGGATGTCAAACGAGGCGCGCCTACCGAGATCGACTCCATTTGCGGGGCTGTGGTGCGCGAAGGACAGCAACACGGTGTCCCGACCCCGTTGAACTGGGCGGTATGGAATTTGGTCCGGGCGGTGGCAACCCATCAATAATTCTTTCCTCTCCAGGCAGGCCTTTCCCGGTGAATATGTAAATGGCATTCTTCAGGAGAGGCTTATTTTTAATTCATGGTAAGATTCACTCCAGTAAATTTCGGAGGATTTTTAATGAAACGATTATTGGTATTGGCTGCCATATTGGCGGCCCTGATTGTCCCTTCGGTGGCCGGCGCCCAGGGTGGGACGATCATTAATGAGTTACGGGTCAGATTATGGCCTGAATATGACCGCAGCGATTTGCTGGTGATCTACACCTTTTCCCTGGCTCCCGGTACCCTGACCCCGACCCAGCTCCAATTCCGTGTGCCGGCCGAGGCCCAGGTGACCGCGGTGGCACAGGATACCCCCAACGGGTTGTTTTCTGTCGATTTTACGTCTGGCAGCGATGGCGACTGGCAGACGGTCACCTTTGAGGCGGCAGACCAGACCAACTACCAGCTCGAGTATTATGTGCCCATCCAGTTGCAAGGTGACTCCCGCCAGTTCAAATTTACCTGGCCCGGGGATTATCCAGTCAATACTTTCGTGGTGGAGGTCCAGGAGCCGTCACAGACAACCGGGTTTACCTCAAGCCCGACTCTGCCTAACGAAAGCTTGTCACCGGATAACCTGCCGATCCATAGCGGGACATTCGGTTCCATCGACGAGAGTGAGCAGTGGGCGCTGGATGTGAATTATTCCCGTTCGACTGACGAGTTGACCGTCTCAGGCCAGCCTGTGCAGCCCAGCGGGGGCGCGATCGATTCCGAAATCATCCTCCAGCGCTGCCGTAATGGATTTCTTCTCACGGAATTTGTACTATATCCTTGGGTTTGTGGGGATCCTGCTGATCGTGGTCGGTCTGGTATGGTACTGGCAATCGGGCAGCAACGCTGCGTCGGCTTATTCCCGCAGACGCCATGGCTCTCACGGAGCGAGCGATAAATCCAACGGCAACGAGGGGCAGATCTACTGCCACGAGTGCGGCAAACGCGCCCAGCCTGCGGATAAGTTCTGCCGGGCCTGCGGAGTCCGTTTACGGCGGGAAGACGCCTGATCCGTCCAATCGAATGAAAAAGCCGGTCTTAAAGAGGAATCATGCGGGGTGAGTTGAATTTCATCGTTATTTTCTTCTTTTACGGCCTGGCCTTTTTCAGCATGGGCCTGCTGGTCATTCTGGAGGGGGGCCGCGCTTCGGACCCCGGTCTGCGCAAGGCGCTGCGCCCTTTGGCAGCCTTCGGTTTGCTGCACGCCGTACATGAATGGATGGAAATGTATGAGATCATTGCCGTATCCTTCGGCGCCGAACTTCCCGATTGGCTGCCTGCGGTCCGTCTGACTATTCTTTCATTTTCTTTTATATCACTGGCCGCCTTTGGCAGTTTCCTTATTGCCCGATCTGAGACCTCGCAGAAATACATCCTGATCATTCCCGTCATCATGGAGGCAATCTGGGTTTTCGGGCTGTTGAACCTGGGCGGGATGTACACGGGAAGGGAGCTCTGGGCCACCGCGGGTAATTGGACTCGTTACTCCCTGGCCATCCCGGCGTCGCTGCTGGCTTCAGCCGGATTGATCGTTCAGCAGCGTGCATTTCGCAGGGCGGGGATGATCTCCTTCGGACGCGACAGCCTCTACGCGGCGATCGCTTTTGCGTGGTACGGGTTGGTGGGGCAGTTCTTTGTGCGTACGAGTCCGTTGCCGCCTTCCATGGTCATCAACGAGGACTTGTTTCTTGCTCTATTCGGGTTTCCCGTTCAGCTCTTCCGTGCCATCTCGGCCGGGGCGGCGTCCTTTTTCGTCATCCGTTTCATGCGCGCCTTCCAGGTGGAGACCGACCGTAAGATTGCGGAACTCCAGCGTATGCAGCTGGAGGAAGGCGCGCCAGCATGACATGCTGCGAGGGGAATTGTTCGGACGTGTGGTGGCCGCTCAGGAGGCCGAACGCCAGCGCATTGCCCGCGACCTGCATGATGAGACGGGACAATCGCTGACCGCCATCGGCATGGGGCTGCGCGGACTCTCCACCACCATTCAGCTGGGCAACTCTGAAAAGGCAGTCACCACCCTGCGGCATCTCGAATCGCTTAACGCCAACTCGCTCACCGAACTCCAACGGTTGATCTCCGACCTGCGCCCGTCGCACCTCGACGACCTGGGTCTTTCGGCAGCGATCCGCTGGTATGCCGGCAACCTTCAGGAACGTACCGGTCTCAATCTCAAAGTGGAAGTTGCCGGTCATGAAAAACCCATGTCACCGGCCGTGAAAACTGCCATTTTCCGCATCGTGCAGGAGGCGCTGAACAACGTCATGAAGCATGCTGCAGCGTCAAATATTAACATCAGCCTGGCGTATGAGGCTTCGGACGTGCGGATGCGCATCAAGGATGACGGCCGGGGTTTCGATGTGCTGGCCAAGAAGAACCAAACGGGTGGGCGACCTTCGTTGGGGTTGGTGGGTATGCAGGAGCGCGCCACCCTGCTCAATGGAACGTTTTTTGTGGCGTCCATGCCGGGACAGGGAACGCTGGTCGAGGTGACTGTGCCTTACCAACAGGAAGAGACGGAGGTCAAGGATGAAGATACGCCTTCTGCTGGTGGATGACCATGCCGTGGTGCGCTCCGGTTTGCGCATGCTGCTGATGAGCGAAGAGGATATGGAAATAGTCGGGGAAGCCGGCAATGCTGCCGAAGCGCTCGAAGCAGTCCGTCTGCTCAAGCCGGATGTCGTCCTGATGGACATCGGCCTGCCGGATATGTCCGGCATCGAGGCCACCCGGGAGATTCGCAAACTGCACCCGGATGTGGCGGTGGTGGCGTTGACCATTCACGAGGACGAGGAGTATTTCTTCAAAATGCTGGATGCCGGTGCGCGAGGGTACGTCCCCAAGCGGGCTGCTCCCGAGGAGTTGATTACTGCCATCCGCGCAGCGGCAGTCGATGAAGTATATATCTACCCATCGCTGGCCAAGCTGCTGGTACGGGATTATCTCTCGCAGGATCATTCGGTGGAACAAAGCAAAGCGCTGGATAACCTGACGGACCGCGAGCAGGAGGTGCTGACCTTCCTGGCGGAGGGCAAGAGCAACGATGAAATTGCCGAGGCGCTGGTCATCAGCCCGAAGACGGTTGCCCGGCATCGCGAGAACATCATGCACAAGTTGAACCTGCATTCCCGGGCGGAACTGGTGCGTTACGCGATACGTAAGGGGATAATCGAAGCGTAACCCTTGCCAAAACTGAACCAATGCCATTTTGACAGGCCGAAAGGCCTGTCATTTGTTTTTGTGGGGTATGTCACCCATTTGGTATGGGGTATTTGCCACTGGTGATGGGGTTTTACCCCCCATTTATGGGGTGAACAGGCGGCCAAAGATTGGGAGTCCGCCGAATTGTCTAGCCGGGGGGATAAGCCTAAACTAAGAGCAGGATTAGAAAAATCAGAAGGAGGCAGAGATGACAACATTATTCAGCATTTTTTCCCTTGCGGTTCTTCGGCTGCTCATTCCCGCGGCCGTCATCCTTTTCATCGGAGAGATGGTCCAGAGACAGAACCGGACGAAGAAGGCCCGCTGAAATTCAGGTTGATGGGAGGTTTCTTATGGATACTATTACAACCGCTCTTGCAGTACTAGCCGGAATACTTCTGCGTTTTGGA
The DNA here is from genome assembly GCA_963774975.1 of uncultured Chloroflexia bacterium. Lineage (GTDB taxonomy): Bacteria > Chloroflexota > Anaerolineae > Anaerolineales > Villigracilaceae > JBGPQJ01. The sequence goes on along the minus strand of CAVZGY010000013.1, from coordinate 39,742 downwards.
CTGCCGATCCTGGTGATGGTCGTCGCCGTTTATTTCCTGCGCCGACTGGACAACCGCTGGCAGGAAGAAGCCCGGCAGAGGATGGCCAACACGGTCATGCAGGCGCCTCAGACTCCCTGCTGGGAAGTGCACCACTGCCAGAACAAGGAACAATGCAAGGCGTTTGCCAACCCGGGCACACCCTGCTGGCAGCAATTCCGATCCGATGAAGGCCTGCTTAAGGAAAGCTGCCTGGATTGCAGCGTTTTCCGCAATGCCCCGGTTCCCGGTAAGAGCCTGATCGACGATCACACATCATGGAGATCACAATGAAGAAATTATTCCATCGCTTTCTAATTGGTCTGTTCTTCGCCCTGCCGATCGTGGGGCTGGCTCTGTTTCTGACGCAGATCAGCGCGGATGCGCAGGCGTCCACCCAGGATCCGCAGCCCACGCCTGCCCCTCAATTCCCAGGCATGTCCTACGACACCTGTGCAGGTTGCCATAACGAGATCCACGAATCATGGACGCTTGGCCCTCATGGGCAGGCGCTGTCAGACCCGATCTTTGCCAAGGCCTGGAGTGAACAGGGCGAACCGGGAGCGTGCCTGGTCTGCCACACCACCGGCTACGACCCGGCGACCGGCGCCATTGCCTCGGAAGGCGTCAATTGCGAAGCGTGCCACAGCCCAATTCCAGCGGACCATCCCTCCGAGAACATGCCAGTGGATAACACGCCCGAGTTGTGTGGAAAATGCCACAGCGACCCGCGCTTTGAGTCCAGCGACTGGAAGCTCAGCGCCCACTATCAACGCGATATGTCCTGCACGGTCTGCCATGACCAGCACTCCGCCGGCATGAAATCAGTTGCCGGCCAGACCGAAATCCTGAAAGATGCATCCGACTTGTGCGCGAACTGCCACAAGGACGCCATGCAGAATTTCCCGACCTCCAAGCATGCCGAGGCGGGAGTGACCTGCGTCAATTGTCACCTGGGATTCAACCCGGAGGACATGGGCGAAGGTCCGCTGTCCTTTGACGAGATGCACAAGGCGCCGAATCATAATTTTGTGCCTTCACTTGATACCTGCAACAAGTGCCATTCCAATCAGATGCATGCTCCAGGCGATGCAGTCGTTTCTGCGGCGATCAAGATTGAAGAGATCGGTGGGACGCCGACGCCTGAGCCTACCGCAGCAGCCACACCGGTTCCCCAAGTTGAAAATGAACCACTTCCTGTCAGCCCGCTGGGATTTGCTGCCATGGCCGGCCTCTTGGGGCTTGCCGCAGGCATGGTCCTCGCGCCCTGGCTGGAAAGATCCTACAAACACCTCACCAAGGGAGGTAAGAATGACTGAAAAAATCGGACGACGCGGTTTCTTAATGGTCGCGGCTGCAGGGGCTGCCGGCGTGGCAGGACTGCAACTGGTTCGCACGGCGGATGCATCTGAATCCGTCAAAGGCGAACACCAATGGGCCATGGTCATCGATCAGAATAAATGCACCGGATGCGGATACTGCGTCCTGGCCTGTCGCGCCCACAATGACGTTTCACCCGAGATCACATGGAATCCTGTCCTCGAAGCCGGCAAGATCGGCGACAAGGAGGTCTACCTTCCTCGGCCGTGCATGCAATGTGAAAAAGCTCCCTGTGTGGATGTCTGCATGGTGGGCGCCAACTATTACCGCCCCGACGGCATCGTGATGATGGACTATAACCGGTGCATCGGCTGCCGGTATTGCGAAGTGGCCTGCCCATACGGCGCGCGCTCGTTCAATTGGAAAAAATTTGACGGCGCCAACCCGGCCGTGCCGGAATGGGGTCAACCCGATGTGGAACGCCGCCCGCGCGGTGTGCCTGAAAAATGTTCCTTCTGCTATCAGCGCATCGACCGCGGCCTGGCTCTCGGCCTGACTCCCGGCGTCGATCGCGAGGCCACCCCGGCCTGTGTAGGTGTCTGCCCGACCCGCGCACGGATCTTTGGCGATTTGAACGATCCGCACTCGGAAGTCAGCATGCTGCTCAAAGAACACCCGAGTTACCGCCTGCGCGAGGACCTGGGTACCGGCCCGCGTGTCTATTATCTGCCTGTGGATTCGGAGGCCTGACATGAACATTGCATACAATAAAAACCTTCATCACATCCGCCTGGGGGAAGTGGGTCATCCTGCTCAGCGTATTCCTTGGCCTGGGGGTGGCTGCCGGACTGTACATTCTTACCCAAGGTCTGGCGGCGACCAACCTGACCGACCTCGTGCCGTGGGGTCTTTGGATCGCCATTGACCTTTCTTCCATCGCCATTGCAGGCGGGGCATTCTTCCTGTGCGCAGGGGTCTACCTCCTGGGTTTGAAAAAATACGAGCCAGTCGCGCGGACCGCCACCTTCATCGGCCTCGCTGGCTATACCATGGCCATGTTCGCGCTCCTGCTGGATATCGGCCGCCCGGATCGTTTCTGGCACGCCCTGATTTATTGGAACAAACATTCCCTGCTTTGGGAAGTCACCATGTGCGTGATCCTGTATTTGACCGTGCTTCTGTTGGAGGTCCTGCCGATCGCTGTCTTCCTTCGAGTGGCTCCGCACCCGTTATCCCTGGCTGGCTTCGAGGATGGAAAACGTCCACCACATTGCGCCTTACCTGGCGATCGCCGGCTTGTGCCTTTCCATGCTGCACCAATCCTCGCTGGGCGCGGTGTACGGAGTCCTGAAATCCCGCCCGATCTGGTATCGTCCGGACGTGGCCGTGCTCTTCATTATGTCAGCCAGTAGCTGCCGGCATGTCGCTGACCGTCTTCGCCTCCATGCTCTCGTCGCGGGTCGACCCGGCGTGCCATCGTCAAGGATGAACTCCTGGAACGTGTGGCCTATTTCATTGGCTGGATCATGGTAGGTTACCTCTACTTCCGCTTCTGGGATGCCCTGTCGATGAATTACACCTACCAGGCCGGGCGCACGGAAGGGTTGGCGATTCTTACCAGCGGCGTACTGTCCTTCAACTTCTGGTTCGTGGAAATACTTCTGGGCGCGGTGGTGCCGATCATCCTGCTGCTCAACAAGAAGACCCGAATGATGCCTGCGGTACGCATGCTTGCCCTTGCGATGATCGTGGCTGGCGTGGTGAGCCTACCGATGGGATACCAACCTCGTTGGCCAGCTTGTGATGGTGTCCTACCTGCCGGGCGAGCCTGGCGGTCAGCTACACCTCCTACCGCCCGGCGCTGATCGAGTGGCTGGCAGGCATGGGAATTATCGCCTACGGTCTGATGCTTTTCTCCGTTGGTGTGCGTTACTTGCGGGTCGTGGACCACACCATCTACGAAGAAGCGCATGTTCCTGTGGCTGAACAGGTGCCTGCTCACGGGCAGACCATACCCACTCAACCATAAATCCCACAAAACAAAAAAATGGACGCCAGGTGTAGTGCACCCCAATTGTTGGACAGAAATTAAGTAGGAACGAAGGACTGAGTTCTGAACTGAACAGGGCTCAGTCCTTTTAGTTTAACCTTGATTCGCGAATTGTTGTAGTAATCGATGTAACTGATCCAGTTCTTTCTGGAAATGCTCCACCGAAGTGAAGGACTGATTGTGGAAGAACTCGGTCTTGAGCAAGCCAAAGAAGTTCTCGATCACACAGTTGTCGTAACAATTGCCTTTCCTGGACATGCTCTGGTGATGCCGTTTTCCTTGAGCATCCGTTGATAGGGTTTCATCTGGTAGTGCCAGCCCTGGTCCGAATGGAGCATCAAGGGACCATGGTCAGGTATCTTTTGGAAAGCTTGTCTGCAGCATGTCCATCACCAGGCTGGAAGTCGGGGGTCTTCGATAGGGAATAGCTCACGATCTCGCCGTTGAACAGATCCAGGATGGGGGACAGATAAAGCTTCTGCCCATGCACCTTGAATTCGCGTGATGTCCGTGGCCCATTTCGTATTCGGCTGCACCGCCTTGAAATGGCGATTCAGCCGGTTGGGAGCCACTTTCCCAACCTCTCCCCGATAGGAACGATACTTCTTCGGTCGCAGCACACAGCTGAGATGCTCTTCCCGCATGAGCTTCATCACCAATTTGTGGTTGGTCGGGTACCCCCGTTGGCGCAGCGCCAGGGTGACCCGCCGATAACCGTAGCGCCCTTTATGCTCTGCGCAGATCTGGCGGATCGCCTCCCGCTCCGGAACGTGTTTTTCGGGTCCGGGGGAGCCGTTGGAGCATGGTAATAATAGGTGCTTCTGGGAAGTTCGGCTATTTGCAGAAGCATGGCCAACGGATAGTTCCGCCTTAGTTCAGAGATAATTGCTACTCGGTCGTTTTGTCGTGCTTTTCCCGAGCTTCCCGCTCTGCAACTAAGGCGTTCAATTTTTTTAGGTATTCATTCTCCGCCCGCAGATATTCATTCTCTGCCAGCAGTTGCTCATACGGCGTCAGCGGTGCTTTCGGCTTCGGCACTCTCGGCCGTCTGCCTTTTTTCTTCGGCTTCAGACCCTTCCATCCCGTTTTCCAAGTATCTGCGCTCCCATTCCCAGACCGTCGCGGATCCGCTTATCCCGAATTTTATCGCCGCTTCCTCCTGGGACAAACCCTGGGAGTGCATGAATTTCAATACTTCAAGCTTTTGTGCAGCCGTATAGCTGCGTTTCTTCGTCAGAAATGCCTGCTGCCCCATGCTCCCGATATAGCCTGCACGCTCCATTGCGACCACTTGCCGGGACATCCCGTATCGCCTGGCAACATTGGCTGCACTGTCTCCTGCCTCCACAGCCTGGCTGCTGCTAGCCGTTCCGTACGTGTAATATTTGGTCATAAAAACTGCACCTCCTCGTTGGTGGTGTCCAACTTTTGGGGTGCAGTTCAAAGGCGTCCTTTTTTTGTTAATCATCGCGCATTACTTTTCAATCGCGCCGGCATCGATCCATTGCTTGAAAAGTTCAAGCTCTTCAGCGGTGAAGTTGCCAAAATGTTTTTCGCTCTGCACTTCGATCAGCTCGCTGTCTGCCGAATCGCCTGGAACGATCACTGCGCCATCTTTGTTTCCCTTCATCAAGCCTGCATAACTGGTTAACACAAGCCCATCAGGAGCATTATCACCCTGGTGGCACATGGTGCAGCGTGCAGCCAGAAGCGGTGCAATGTTGTATTCATAAGTCAGGCTGCCCGTGCTTGCGGAAGCTGGTGCGGGCGCGGCAGTCTGGGTCCTTCGGCTCCCGCAGATTAATCCATTGTTCTACTAACGCCAATTCTGCAGGACTCAAAGATTGGCAAAGTGCTTGCCGCTTTGAACCTGGACCAGGAGACTGTCGGCCTGAATCCCCGGGAACGACCACGGCTCCGCTCTTTCCGCCTGTCATCAACCCGTCGTAAGACCCCAGGTCGAGTCCGCCGGTGAGCGAGGTCGAATTATGGCAGGCTAGTGCATGCAGCAAAGAGAGGCGCGACGTTGACGTCGTAGTCCGGGGCTGTGTTCGCAGCAGGAGTAGGTGCAGGTGTCGGGGTGGGGGCGGGAGGCGGTAATTGCGCTTTGAGGATTTCCCTCAGCTTCGGGGCGTCGAATCCGGCATAGGTGTAGGCGCTTCCATGGCAGGCGCTATTGGAGCAGAAGGAAGTGTTAGCCGTCGTGCCGGCATTTTCGGTGGTGTGACAGCTGGCGCAGGTGCTGTCAAACATCTGGTTGTGCAGGCTGATCCAGTTGGGGTTGAGGTGTGACTTCCGGCTCGGGTCCCCGGCTGATCTCGATGTTGGTGACAAAATCCTGCTCGCCGGCTACTTTGGGGATCGAGTGGCACAGGTTGCATTCCAGACGGACGGCTTCCTGGTCCGGATTTAAATGTTTGCCGTCGTGACAGCGGAAACAGCCGGGTGAATCGATATGCCCCAGATTGTTCGGGTGAGTTGATCCAATCCACTTTCTGGTCATGAAAAACAGTCTCAGTGTAAATATTTTGAATTTCAACAATGCTGGTCTTGATAGTTTCCGCATTGTCATTGAAGTAATCGGCAGTGGTTCTGCTGGTAATACGCCTCCAGGTCGGCAATGGCAGCCAGGCCCTCTTCCTGCGTGGCATATTCCGCGCTCAGAACTTCAACGCCCATCTTATGTATCTCGGGAATGTCGGGGTTGATAAGACCGCGCGACATGTAATCATCCATGGAATCGCGGGGAAATTTGAAATCGTGTGACACCCGGTTGTGGCAGGTCGTGCAATCCATTTCCTTTAACTGGCTTTCGTCGATGGTGCTGGGATCGAATCCGGATTCGACATCGATATACTCGGTGGTCGTGCCGTCATCGTTATAAACACGGACGTACGGGATCATCTGGCTGAGCTCATCGGTGGCGTAATACTCGACTTTATTGGCAATATGCCAGTGAATACCGCGTCCCTGGCCTTCACGCTTGTCGCCGCCGCCGGTCTTCAGTACCAGGTAGGTGCTAGTCTTGGTATTTTCAACATCATCCTGATAACGGGTAATCACCCGCAGGCTGTCGTCTGAAAATTGTTCGGGCAGATGGCATGTCTCGCATGTGTCGCGGGCTGGACGCAGAGCTTCGGCATAGATCGGAAGAGTATATAAATTGAATATCGTGTAATAGGTCTCCTTGAGGCCTTGTGATTTCCGCATCAGTTGATCCGTGAAAGAAGCCCGACCAATATGGCATTCCTCGCAGGTTACATTGGCGTGGGGAGATTCAAGGTAAGTGGCATGCTGGGGCGGCATGGTATGGCAGGTGGTCCCGCAGAAGGATGGCGAATTGGTGTACTCCCAGCCGTGGATGCCGGCAAAAGTCACAATCAATACCAGGATGACGATCGAGACGATCGGCAAAATATACATCCAGCGCGGCGAATTGGCTGGCGGAAAGAAAAAATCCTTCAATTTGGACATGGAACATCTCCTCCAGTTGGCGATTATAAAGCCGAACTCTCAAAAGCGAATGCGGAGTTTCCATGTTGTGACATGGAAACTCCGCATGTGATCAACGATATGAAAATTACTTTTCGGGTGCTCCGGCGTCGATCCATTCCTTGATGGCCGCCAACTCTTCAGGCGACAACTGCCCGGCATGACCACCTGCAGTCCTGCATGGTGATCAAGCGGGCTGCCCGCGCTGTCACCGGGGATGATGACCGCACCGTTATTGCCCCCAGTCATTGCATCGGCATAGGTTTGCAGAGAAAGGCCTCCAAACTTGGCTGCGCCGTGGCAGGTCTCACACTTGGTCTTGAAAACAGGAGCAGCATACGCATCCCATGTTAGACGAGCCGGGAGCAACTGCCTGAGCCGTTGGGGTCGGGGCAACGGTTGGGAGGGGGGTGGGAGTTTGCGGGACAAAAACAGTCACCGTGCTGGCCGGGGGGATCTCGGTGACCACGGTCAACTCGATAGTGATAAAACCGTAGACTCCTCCCAGCATGATCAGCGCCAAAACGGTCGCGATCGGGAAGTACACCATCTGGCGTTTGTGTTTGACCGCCGGGTCCACAGTCTGTGAGACCAGCCCGGCCTTGATATCCGCCAGTTCGAGCGGATGCTCATGCAGCATTTCCTCTTCGCTCATCCGGCCGGTCCACATCGCCTTGTTGAAGAGTTTGAGGTGAACGCCATAAAAATGCCAGATGATGATGGCCAGCACCGCAAGAATGGCTTCTGCGCCGTGGGCCGCCTTGGCTGCCGGAATGACCTGCCCCGGAAAGAATTGCGCAGTGGAGATCGGATTCCACATCATGAAACCGGTCATCCCCATCACAACGGCGCCCCACGCAAAAGCCCAGTATTCCATTTTTTCTTCAAAGGTATAGCGTCCCATCTGCGGGCGCGATTTGCCGAGGCCGAGATTGTAGGAGAAGGCCTGCCAGGCATCCTTGCCGTCTTTGAGCAGAGGAAGCATGGAGAGCGGCGTCCGCTCGACGTACATTTTGTAGCCGGCGACCAGGATGTGCCATATGGTTCCAAGCATCAGCACCACTGCCGCGCCGTGATGGATCAAGCGGGTGGTTTCGATACCGCCGAACAAACCCACCAGCGCCTGTGAGATTCCCCAGGTGGGGAATTTTTGCGGAAGGCCGGTGAAGGCCAGCATGCTGAAGGAAACGAGCATGATCACATGCTCAATACGACGCGCAAGGGGGAACCGAAGATAAGTCCGTTGTTCGCTCATTAGTGCGCTGCTCCTTTCTTGCGACGGTCGATAATTCTGCGCACGATGTCGCTGATGACGAAGATGACCATGCCGCCCAGAACGAGCGGGATCAATATCAGGTAAAAGACGTTCACGAAGTAAACCAGCGGATAATCCTTTGCGCTGGGGGTGTAGTGGCTCATCCATGAATCGGTGAAGCCTGGCGGAATACCCTCACCGTGGCAGCGTGCGCACTTGATGAGCAGGTTTTCCTTGATGGCAATTCCGCTTTGCGGGTCGTCAACGCTTTTTATGTCGTGAATCCCGTGGCAGTCAAAACAAACAGGCTTGTTCGTTTCCTGGTCGGGCGACTGCTGTTCGAAGATCACGGTGGTGCCGTGGAAATCGCCCACATAAGTATTCAGCACATTCGTGGATAGGCCGTACCTGGACATTTTCTCTTCATCCGTGTGGCACTTCCCGCACATTTCGGTGGGCGACGCGAGCCGGAACTCACTGGTAGTCGGGTCTGCGATATCATGAACACCGTGGCAGTCGATGCAGGTCGGGACATCAGGGTTGCCTTCACCGATCAGCGCGGAGCCGTGGACGGTGGTTTGATACATTTCATAGATGCTGCTGTGGCAGCGTGCGCAAGTCTCCGGGATGTGAACCCGCGCCTCCTGTTTTAATTCGCCCGATTCAGGATCGGTGAGGCGGGGCTGCGTGTGTGGATTGTGGCAGTCGGTGCAGATGGCTGCATTGGTGTTTCCCCCGGCCAGCGCTTTTTGATGAACACTGTCGAGGGTCTTGAGAAATTGCTCTTCATGGCACTGTTTGCAGGTCGTGTAATTCTCAAGATCGAAATCGCGCAGGCTGTCTGCAGTCTTCTCGGGATGGGGAAATTCACTGATGGTGGTATGGCAGAAGACACAGGAGACTTCATTCTCACCGTGGACGCTGGCTTCGAAAACCTTGTTCATCGATGGTCAGAGGAAGCACTTCCCCGCTGGTCATTTCGACGGTCATTCCAGGCTGTGTATGGCAGCCGAGGCAGACTTCATCGGGAGTCGTGTTTTGCAGGGTGGACAGGGGCGCCGGTGCGGCCAGGGCGGATGGATCTCCCCGAGAATCCGATCCACGCTCCAAGTGCGAGCACAAGTCCCAGACTGGTCAAGAGAACCAGGCTGATGCGCCGCCTTTCTTTGTATAGATTTTTCTTGCTCATTATCACTCTCCCGAAGTTGATTTATGGGATAGATGTGGGCTGTTTGCAGTAGTCCAGGGTGGAATTATAAGTCGGCATATTAGATGGGCATAGGATTAATTATCAGCGATTATAACGATAAATGTCACGATTTCACGGACGGGATTGGTGGGGAATATTTGCAATTACGTTGGTACGGCAACCAGAAAAATGTTAGAATTGGACGAAATTTGTCATATAAACCCACATGGAGGTCATGACTTATTCCAAGGTGGCGAGCTTCTCACCTTGCCTTAATCTCCTTGTGTAGAATCATCAACGGGCATTATTTTTTTCATCCATCAATCTGGAGGCCGATATTATGCAGCGTGCGAAGTTTATTGTGGGCGGTGTGTTGATCCTGGCGGCAGTGGTCTACTTGATCGCCTCATCCACTCAAGCCAGCGCCGAATACTTTATGACGATTGAAGAACTCAATGCCAAGGGGCAGGCGGTGGTCGGCCGCAACATGCGCGTCTCCGGCGCGATCATCGGCGACACCATCCAATATGACCCCGAAACTCTGACTCTATCATTCACCGTGGCTCATGTCACCGGGGATAACAAGGAGATCGAGGCGCAGGGCGGTCTGGCGGAAGTGCTGCATCAGGCGGTCATTGATCCGAACCGTGCTCATATTAAAGTGGTTTACGTCGGTCCGAAACCTGACCTGCTTCGCAACGAAGCTCAGGCCATCATGACAGGCCACATGGCGGATGACGGCGTGTTCTATGCCGATGAATTGCTGCTCAAATGCCCGACCCGCTACGAAGAGGCTGTCCCCAGCCAGGTACCGGCCACCGGGGCTGGAAATTAACTAGAGTCGAAATCAGGTCGCTGCTCCCTTCAATGACAAGTTTGTCGGGAGCAGCGGCTTTCCGTCCTTCCCGCAACCTGCCCGGCTCTTGCCAAATGTTCACAAAGTTTACTGGCGAAAAGAGACCGGGTTTTTGTTGGACGATCATGAGGAGTTGATATGGTGGCACAATTTGGTTATGGCGTGCTGGTGCTTTCCTTCCTGACAGCGCTCTTTGCAATTGGCGCGGCGGTCTACGGCTATTTCAAACCGTCGCAGCGCTGGGTGGACAGCGCCCGCAATGCGATGATGCTGTCCTTCCCGCTGATCACGCTTTCCTCAGTGACCTTGATCTACCTGATTACCACCAATCACTTTGAGCTTGGACTTCGTTTACTCGGTGACCAGCCGCAGCATGCCCACCTATCTCAAGGTGACGGCGCTGTGGGGCGGTCAGGCCGGCTCGCTGCTTTTCTGGTCCTGGCTGATGGCGGTCTTTGCCTCGGCCGTCATGCTGCGCAAATGGGACCGCGACCGCGAGTTCCTGCCCTGGGTGATCGTCGTTTCCTCGGTGACACTGGCCTTCTTCCTCGCCCTGGTGGCCTTCTACGAGAATCCCTTTGCGCGCTACTGGCAGACCTTCGACGGGAACGTGATCACCGCCATGTTCCAGCCGCAGGGCTCGGTGCCCTTCACTCCCGCCGATGGACGCGGTCTCAACCCGCTCCTGCGCCACCCGGGCATGATCATCCACCCGCCGATGCTCTACCTCGGCTTTGTCTCGTTCGTCATCCCCTTTGCCTTTGCCATCGCCGCGCTGGTGACCGGCCGCACCGACGACCGCTGGATCCGCATCACCCGCCGCTGGACGCTGGTGGCCTGGATGTTCCTCTCGCTGGGACTGGTCCTCGGCGGCCGCTGGGCGTATGACGTGCTCGGCTGGGGCGGCTACTGGGGCTGGGACCCGGTCGAGATCGCGGCCTTCATGCCCTGGCTGACCGGCACCGCGTTCGTGCATTCGGTGATGATCCAGGAAAAACGCGGCATGTTCAAGCACTGGAACACGTTATTGATCATCCTGACCTATCTGCTGGTGATCATCGGTACCTTCCTCACCCGCTCAGGCGTGCTCTCCTCGGTGCATGCCTTTGCCCAGAGTGCGATCGGACCGGCCTTCTTCATCTTCATGGCGATTACCTTTGTCGTTTCCATCGGCCTGCTGATCTACCGGTGGAACGACCTCAAGTCGGAATCGGAGTTGAAGTCGGTGTTGTCGCGCGAGGCGTTCTTCCTGCTCAACAACCTTTTCTTTATGAGCATCCTGGTCGTCTGCTTCTGGGGTGTATTCTTCCCGCTCATCTCCGAGCTGTTTACCGGGCAGAAGGTCACTGTCGGTCCGCCGTTCTACGAGCGCGCCACCTCTCCGCTGTTCGCTGCCTTGATCTTCCTGATGGGCGTTGCGCCTCTTTCCGCATGGGGACATTCCACCGCCAAAACTCTCGGGCGGGCCATGTGGAAACCCGCGGTGGCTGCCGTTGTGGCTGTGGTCATCATCTTCGCGCTTGGCCTGCGCAACCCGATCGCCCTTTTTGGTTTGTCCATCATCATCCTGACCCTGTTCATCACCCTGCATGAACTCTGGCGCGGAATCCGGGCGAGGTCAAAAGCCACCGGCGAGAATTTCCTCCTGTCCTCGTGGCGCCTGGTCGGGCGCAACCGCCGGCGTTACGGCGGATATATCATTCACATCAGCATGGTCTTGATGGCCATCGGCATCCTCGGCCTCGAATTGTTCCAGACCGAGACGCAGGGGACGATCGCCCAGGGCGAATCCATGCAATTGGGCGGATATACCCTCACCTACAAGGACCTCGCCGTTTTTGACACAACCGATGGCAGCAATGTCAACATCGCCCGCGCTGTGGTCGAGGTCAGCCGGGACGGGGAAGTGATCACCGAACTTTATCCCCGCCGCGACTTTTACTATGAAGCCCAGCAGCCGATGACCATCCCCGGCGTGCGCAGCACCATTCAGGATGACCTCTACATCATCTTGATCGACTGGCAGCCGATCCTGGCCACCGGCGCGACGTTCAAGATTTACCACAATCCGCTGGTGAACTGGCTGTGGGCAGGCAGCCTCCTCTTCATCTTTGGAGCTCTCGTCGCCGTATGGCCGGACAAGGACCCGGAATATGAATCCGCGCGTGAGCGCGCAAGAACCGCCCGGCAAACATCCGCCGCGGATTGACGAATCGATATGAAAAAACTCCTCTGGCTTTTACCGATCATCCTGGTCCTTTCCGCGTGGTGGGCTGGAACTGCCTTCGCGCAGGACCCGACCCCCTCCGATAATGAGGTCAACCGCATTGCCAAGCAGTTGTTCTGCCCGGTGTGCGAGAACACCCCACTGGATGTCTGCCCGACCCAGGCCTGCGCCCAGTGGCGCGCCTTGATTCGCGAGAAGCTGGCAGCCGGCTGGACGGAGGACCAGATCAAGCAGTATTTCGTCGACCAGTATGGCGCGCGGGTCCTCTCGGAGCCTCCGCGCACCGGCCTGAACTGGTTGGTCTATCTCGTCCCGCCGATTCTGTTTATTGTGGGGGTGGTCATCCTGGTGCGCACCTTCCGGCCGTCCAAAGAGTCAGCGCCTACCGAAGCCTCGTCCGCCTCCGCTGAGGGGACGCCTATTTCACCCGAACCAGCCTCCGATGAGTATGTCGCGCGGCTGGAAGACGAACTGAAGAAACGAAAATAATCCCGGTCGCGAGGGGTAGAATCCGAGCGTCCGTGAATCCTGGAGAAATCATTCATGACTCAAACATCTCCCGAAGTTCCTCCTGAAAAGAAAGCGCGTCCCGGTGTGGGCGCAAGCGCTTGTATGGATCGGCGTGATCGCGCTGTTCGGCGTGGTGGCGCTCGGGCTGCGTCGTACCCAGCAGGGGACGGTGCAGGTGGGCGAAGCCGCTCCTGATTTCACGCTGACCACCTTCCCGGGTTACGATTACGAAGGCGCCTCACAAGTGACGTTATCCGACCTGAAAGGCAAGGTCGTGGTCATCAACTTCTGGGCATCCTGGTGTAAACCCTGCGAGCAGGAAGCAAACGACCTGGAGGAAGCATGGCGCCTCTACCAGCCGGAAGGCGATGTTGTTTTCCTGGGCGTGGACTACGTGGACACGGAACCTGAAGCCCTCGGGTATCTCGAAAAATTCGACATTACGTTTGCCAACGGCGCAGATTTGGGCACGCGCATCTCGCAGGCCTTCCGCATCAAGGGAGTCCCTGAAACCTATTTCATCGACCGCGACGGGGTCATCCACTATATTCAGGTGGGTCCCTTCCAGTCTCTGTCGCAAATCACGTCGGTGATCGATTCTCTCAAGGCAAAATAACACATGGATATCGGCGCAATTCTTCTTTTTCTGGCTGTCCTGGTGGTGACGGTATTGTTCATTGCCAGACCGTTCCTTGACAAACGCCAACCGGCGGTGGCTGCCGGCGGGCACGAGTTATCGGCGCTCATGGCTGAGCGTGATAGCATCATTTTAGCGCTTCAAGAACTCGACTTTGACAATTCGCTCGGCAAAATTCCTGCTGAGGATTATCCTCAGCAACGGGCGGCGCTTCTGCAGCATGGTGCACAGGTGCTTCGCAAAATCGATCTCCTCTCGCCCAAAACCGCTTCCTCGGGGGACGCCGAAAAACGCATCGAAGCGGCCATTGCTGCCCGGCGCGCGGATTCCGCAGTGCAGGGAAGCAGTGGAGACGTGGATGATGATCTCGAATCGCTGATCGCTGCCCGGCGCAGCGAGCGCAAGGAAAAATCGGGCGGCTTCTGCTCCAATTGCGGGCGCCCCATCCTGGCCTCGGACCGTTTTTGCCCGTATTGCGGCAAGGTGATCAAATAATCTTCCGGTGGGGTGATGGCCTGCCCCGCTTCCTTCTGAGCAAAGGTAAATCATGAAATTTCGTTTCGTTATACTCTTCATCCTGACGGCCAGTCTTCTCTCGGCGTGCAACTTCTCTCTCGCCTCCGACATCACACCACCCCCCAACTATAAATCGCCCACACCGGCGCCGACGCTGGGTGCGCTTTTCCCGGCTGCGCCTCCCTCTCTGCAAGACGGTTCTGTCATTTATACAGAGAAATGCGCTCCCTGCCACGGGGATGAAGGGCGGGGCGATGGACCGCAGGGATTGCAGCTCAGTGTGAAAGTCCCCGCCTTCGGGTTGCCATCCGTCGGCCGCGCGGCCATCCCTTCGAACTATTTCACCATCGTCTCGCAGGGAAAGATCGAGAACTTCATGCCACCCTTCTCCGGGCAGTCTGAATGAGCAGCAACGCTGGGACGTGGTCGCTTACGCCCTCAGCCTGCATACCTCGGCGGAAGAGCTTGCCCAGGGAAAGGCGCTCTACGAGGCCAATTGTGCTGAATGCCACGGCGAGGATGGGTCGGCGATTGCCAAGGTTGATTTATCAGACCAGCAGTTCATGGCAAAACGCACCGAGCAGGACCTGTTCAATGCCATGACCCAGGGCGCCACTGGAATGCCGGCTTTTGACCAGTTGACGGAGGATGAACGCTGGGCGCTCGCGTCTTATGTCCGGTCGTTGACGTTTGCCGAAGCCCTGCCGACTGCCACGCCGCAGCCTTCTCCAACCGAAGCGGTCACGCTCACCCCGGCTGCCTCGACACCTGATGGCACGTTAATCCCTGTGGGAACTGCCGAAGGCACTTCCCAGCCGGTGTTGGACGCGACGCCAGTCCCGACGATCGCTCCCAACACGACCGGTGGATGTGACCGGGTCGGTTGCCAATGTCTCCGGCGGGGCGCTCCCAGCCGGCCTCGCGGTGTCCCTCTTCGGATTCGACCATGGGCAGGATGCTGCCGCCGCACCGGAGCAGGTGCTCGAACTGACGGGCGATGTCCAGGCGGATGGCTCCTACACATTTGAGAATGTCGAAATTCCCGAAGGACGCTTCTTCATTTCACGGATAAATGTCCAGGGCATTCCCTATGAATCGGATATTGCAGTCGTTGAAGCGGGTGCAACCCAGCTCGTACTGGCGCCTGTTGCCGTTTATGAGACGACGGACGACCTGGCCAGCCTGCAAGTCGACCAGGGTCACCTCATCGTCCAATTCGATGAGAGCCGTATCGGTGTGCTGGAGTTTTTTGCCATCAGCAATCCCGGCGACAAGACGGTTGTATTCACCACGGACGGGCAAACACTGCCCTTTGCACCCATGCCGGAAGGTGTGGAAACGCTGGGTTTTGACCTCCAACAGGGCGAAGCGCAATTCCTTTCCACTGCCGATGGCTTTGCCGTTCCCCCGAGCGATAAGCAATATGCGGTGGTGACGGGGTTCGCCATGCCCTACGATAAAAGCGCGGAAATATCTGTCCCATTTGGAATTTCCGTGCCGGCTGTGAACCTCATCGCGCCTGTAGGTGTCAAAATCGTAAGCGATCAGTTGACCAGCCAGCCTTCTGAATCCGGGTCGCAGAATCTGGTTTTCTCAGGTGGTCCTTTTGCAAGCGGTGACTCTCTCACCTTCGAAGTCTCGGGAATGCCCAAGGCTGAATCCGCTCCCGCCACCAGCGCGGACGATAACTCCGGAGTGTTGATTGGTATCGGCGCGCTCGGCCTGGCGCTCATTGCAGTGGGCGTGTTTCTCTTCCTGCGGGACCGCCGGAAACCACAAGATGAAGATGATGAGATTGTCCCGGAACCCGCCGGTGAATCGGCAGAGGAGATCATGGATGCCATCATCGCCCTCGACGACCAGTACCGCGCCGGAAATATTTCCGAAGACGCCTACCAGAAGCGCCGCGCCGACTTGAAAGCACTGCTGAAGGACCGGGTCTAACCTAACACCATGATCGAAGTCAAAAAACTTCGTCAAACGCTTTGGCCTGAAAACCGTCCTGCGCGGACTGGATTTCCACGTGGAGCAGGGCGAGTTTGTGGTCCTGCTCGGCCCCAACGGGGCGGGCAAGACCACCTTCCTGCGCATCCTGGCCTCGCTCTCGCGTCCCATCGCTGGGGCAGGTGCAGCATCGCCGGGCTTCAGCCTGCCCGGCCAAGCGGCCGCGGTCCGCCGCACGCCTGGGAGTGGTCTCGCACCATGCCGCTGCTTTACGGCGACCTGACCGCCGAGGAGAACCTGCACTTCTTCGGCCGCATGTACGACCTGCCCGATCTCGGACGCGCGCATCACCGAGGTGCTTGAGACTGTCGGGCTGGCTGCCCGCCGCCGCGACCTGGTGCGCACCTTCTCGCGCGGCATGCAGCAGCGTCTGGCGATCGGCCGGGCCGTCCTGCACGACCCGGAAGTGATGCTGTTCGACGAGCCGTACACCGGCCTCGACCAGGATGCCTCCGACATGCTGGATGACGTGCTGCGCAACGTCGCCGCGCGCGGGCGGACGGTGGTGATGACCTCCCACGACCTGGCCCGCGCCGAAGAGCCTGGCGCACCCGCTTCGACGTCCTTTCGCGCGGCGTGATCGCTGCCTCCTGCGCACGTGCGGAGCTGGGTCGGGCAACCTGCTCGATTTCTACAAACAGGCGTTGGCTGCATGAGCAAAGGCGCTTCTCGACGCTCCTGCATCCGGTCCTCGGCGGTTATCTCAGAGCCGTCCTGGCCATCGCCTGGAAGGACCTGGCGGCTGAACTGCGCTCGCGCGAACTGCTCTCGGCCATGCTGGTCTTTGCCCTGCTGGTCATCCTGATCTTCAACTTTGCCCTCGAGCTGGATCGTGCAACGCGCGCGCACCGTCACCGCCGGGCGTGCTGTGGGTCACCTTCGCCTTTGCCGGCACGCTGGGCTTGAACCGTTCGATGGCGATCGAAAAGGACCGCGGCTGCCTCGACGGCCTGCTGCTGGCTCCCGTGGACCGCTCGGCGATCTACTTTGGCAAAGCTGCATCAGCAACCTGGCCTTCATGCTGATCGTCGAAGCCATTGTCCTGCCGGTCTACAGCATTCTGTATAACATCGAATCTGTTCCACCCCGGTCTGATCGGCGTCATCCTGCTCGGTTCCATCGGCTACGTCGCGGTCGGGACGCTGCTCTCGAGCATGGCGGTCCAGACCCGCACCCGCGATGTGCTGCTGCCCGATCCTGCTCTTCCCGGTCGTCATCCCGGTCCTGGTGGCGGCGGTCAAGGCCAGCAGCGGGTTCCTGCAGGGCCTGCCGATTGGCGGAGATCCTGCCCTGGCTCAACCTGCTGGTCGTCTATGATGTGATCTTCATTGCCATCGCCTTCATGGTCTTCGACTATCGTGGTCGAAGAATAGATCTGATTCTTTGCCAAGGAGATAGTCATGACGTCCCAACCCCTGTGCCTTACGATAGCTCTTGAACGTTGTTTCGGTCCTGCTCTTTGCGGCCGCTCATCTGGCGATGGTCTTCTTCTATGCGCCGCTCGAAGCGGTCATGGGCGCAGTGCAGAAGGTCTTTTATTTCCACGTCGCCACCGCCTGGGTCGGGCATGCTCGGCTTCATCGTCGCTGGCGATTGTCGGGCATCGTCTACCTGCGCACAGAAAGACCTGAAATGGGATATCGTCGAAGTCGCCGCGGTCGAGATCAGCCTGGTGTTCTTCTTCATCGCCATCGTGACCGGTTCGATCTGGGCGTGCCCTGCCTGGGGCACCTGGTGGACCTGGGACCCGCGCCTGACCACTGCCGCCATCCTGGAGATGATCTACCTGGCCTACCTGCTCCTGCGCCAGGGCATCGAAGACCCCGAGCGGCGCGCCCGTTTCGGCGCTGTCTACACCCTGATCGGCGGCCTCAGCGTCCCGCTGACCTTCATCTCCATCCGCCTGTTCCGCACCATTCATCCGGTGGTGGTGGGTGGGGCAAATGCGGCTGCCGAGGGTGGTTTCGACATGACCTCCAAGATGCTGAATTCCATGTTCTTTGCGATCGCAGTCTTCACGGTGATTTTCATCACCCTCTTCTGGCATCGCATTCGCATCGGCAACCTGGCCCAGACCGTCGAACAGCTCAAGCTCAAGCTGTCTCAGTAACCCAGGAGCATAATCATGTCCACTCCCGATACCACCCGATTTTTCTACTCCGCCTACGCCATTATCTTCGTTACGCTGACGTTTTACGTCATCAGTCTGATCGTCCGTTGGAACAACCTACGCAGTGAGCTTGAAGCGCTCGAAGATCTCGAGAAGGAAGCCAGGTAGCATTCGAGCACAGAGTCCGCTATAATAAAAGCGGACTCTGATTTTTTAATTCCAAAGGGGTTGCGGTGAAACTGCCGGCAAGAATTGCACTGCTTGTGGCGTTGATCACTGCGGGAGGAAGTCTGGTGCCCGCCCTCCCGGTCGCTTCACGCGCACTCCCCGAACCCCCCGGCCCTGACCGCTATTCCAAAGTCGTTGTCCCGTATGTCGCCTTCACGTGGTGGCTGACCGCATGGGAAAATAATGAGGTCGTCTGCGAAATTGTCATCGATATAGAAGGCCAGCCCCTGCCTGCCGATATTTACCAGCAATGCGGTGAAGAAATATACGATGACTGGATCGAAACCGACCCGTGCCCGGACGAGGTTTTCGCCAGCGACCCGCAGGCTTGCGGCGGTTATTATCTGCACTTCTCAAGCTCTGAAACATTGGAAAAGACCATCGGCGTCAGCCTGCCCGCCCCCCAGGTGTGGATCGAACTGGAGAATTGCAACCAGCGCCCGGACGGCGGTTGTTCCACGCGCCCCACGCTTGTTTTGCGCGGCGAGGAGCCTCTCCCCGATGAACACATCACCTCCATTGCCGGCGTGGTGGGGTCATCACCCTTCGAGTGCGCCGGCGCGCGCTGCCCCTTCTCTCTTTATGTGACCAAGCCGGAGGGAATTCTGATGGAGTTCTGGGCATTTTCCACCTACGGTGATAGCAGCAAGCCATTCACAGCGTTGATTCGGGTGAACGTCCTGCAACCAGAAGAAGAGTCCCAGCCCATTTGGTACGTGACCGTGCTCAGCAGCCAATGGACAGGATTGCCAACAGCCACGTGCGCGGAGACCTGGGAAGCCTTCTCACCGCCCGGCCCATTGCCTGAGTGGTTGACCACCCCGCGCACCGCCCCCGAACTTGCTTCCAACGTCCCCTACACTTACCTGGCCGGGAATCTGATCTCAAAGGGTTTCGTGGATGCAAGCGCCTGCCCGGATGGCGGCCTGACCACATCCGGAGCGGCCAATACTTGTGGCATGGAAATTGCGCGGGAGACGGTCACCGAATGGCAAAACCGCTTTGATGCTCTGATTATCCATATAGCCACCAACACGGGCGTCCCTGCTTTTCTGCTGAAGAATATGTTCAGCCGCGAAAGCCAATTTTGGCCCGGCACGTTCACGCAGGGCGAGGACGTGGGCTTTGGTCAACTGACGGATAACGGTGCGGATACCACCTTCCTTTGGAATACCGATTTTTACAATCAGTTCTGCCCCTTTGTATTGTCATCGGAAACCTGCTCCACGGGTTACGCCATTCTCGAACCTGAGCAGCAGGCCATGCTGCGAGGTGCGCTGGTCAGCAGCGTGGACGCCACCTGTGCGGACTGCCCGACCGGCCTCGATATGACCAAGGCGGACTTCAGCGTGGATGTTTTTGCACAAACCATGCTTGCCAATTGCGAGCAGGCAGGTCGAATCGTTGAGGAACTGACGGGGCGAACACCCGGGCGCGTGGCCTCCTACGAGGATATGTGGAAACTGACCCTGGTGAACTATAATGCCGGCGCAGGCTGCCTGTATGATGCTGTCAAGCTCACCTACCTTAATGGGCAGGATCTGACCTGGGAAAACGTTTCAGTTCATCTACCGGTATCCTGCCAGGGGGTGGTGGATTACGTGGAGGATATCTCAGACTAAAAAGAGTAGGTTTTACCAATAAGTTGGAGCGTGGATGGAACCCCACGCTCCTTTTTTATAAGTTAAGACGAAAGTAACTGGAAAAACCCTTAAGGGTAACTTATACTTAGCTGAGCAACTCATTACAGACAAATGTCCTTAAAAAGGGCGGAGAACCATGATCAACCTGTCAGAACTTCGTGTTTTTGTCACCGCAGCGGAAGAGGGAAATTTCAGCCGTGCTGCAGAGCGATTGCAGTTGTCGCAATCGGCGATCAGCCAGAATATCCAGGCCATCGAAAGAGAATACGGGGTGGAGTTGTTCATCCGCCGCGGACGGTCCGTCGAGTTGAGCGAGGCGGGAACCGCCATCCTGCCGCTGGCGCGTGAAGTGCTTCATTCCTCGAGCAGGTTCGAGGACGCGATGCAGAATGCCACCAAGCAGATCAGCGGGGACCTGCTGCTTGGCTGCTCCACTTCATCCGGGCGGTACCTCATGCCCAGCTTATTGTCCCAGTTCCAGAAGCAATTCCCGTCGGTCCGGTCGCGCATCAAGGTGTTGTCACGGGAGCAGGTGTTGGAGCAATTGCTCAGTGAAATGGTTCCGCTGGGCGTCACCAGCCGCATGTTCGAGCATCACGATCTTGAGTCCGAGCCGGTATTCACCGAGAAGGTGGTCATGGTCGTGCCGCCCAACCATCCCTGGGCGGTGAATGGGCATATTAAAGCCATGGACATTGTCGACCAGCCGATCATCATGCGCGAGGAATCCTCCGGCACACGCGAAACATTGCTTGAGGGACTTCGAGCAAACGGCGTCACGCCGGACATGCTCAATATCATCATGGAATTGGGCAGCTCGGAAGCCATCGAACTGGCCGTGGAGCGTGGCATGGGCATTGCCTTCGTAACGGAGATGATCGCGGCGCGCGGACTGTCCCTGGGGCTGATCAAACGGGTGGAGATGAGCGGATTAAATCTTGAACGCACCATTTACATTGCGCGGCGCCACAACTACCCCTTCACCCGTGCGCAGAGCCTGTTCTGGTCCTTTGCCCGGGAGCAGCGCCAGAAGCTCAATGCTGAAATCTGGAACAGCCTGACGACTTTGGGGGCGGCTTAGTGAAGATTTGATAATCTAGTACAATTGAGTGCGAGCAACGCGGAAGGGAACCTCACCATCAATCGGAAACCATCCGCGTTTTTTCTTTCGAGGTGCGCATGCTGACCCCTGTCGAAAAAATCCTGTTTACCGTTGCTGTCGGCCTTTCACTGTATTTCACCTGGCGCGGCGTCCGGCGGATTATAACCATCATCTCCAGCGGGCAGGGTAAGCCCGATTGGCGTATTGCGCGTAGTCGTATTATGGATGTTTTCTTCAAGGTCGTCAGCTTCCAGCCGGTCTTCCGTTATCGCTTCGTCCCCAGCCTGTTCCACGCCCTCATCGGCTGGGGTTTTCTGTGCCTGTTGGTGATCGACCTTGCCGATTCGATTTACGCGCTCACGAGGTTCAGGGCGCTCGATCATCTGGGTTTGTTCGGTCGCCTTTACCTGTCGTTCGCGGATATTGCGACTGTAACAGTGCTGATCGGTACCCTGTTCATGGCGGTTCGACGCTTTGTCGTCCGCCCGGCAAACCTATCCACGCGCGAGACGACCCTGCTGGATCCGCGCGCCCGTTCCGGAATAAAACGCGATTCGTTGATCGTTGTACTATTCATTGTGATCTGTAACTCTGCGCGCCTGTTCACCAATTCCTTTTATCTCGCAGGCGCGGGCGGGCCGAATGTGTGGGAGCCTGTTGCCTCCGCGCTTGCCGGGATCTGGTCCGGCATGGATGCGAACGCGATCGCGCTGGGCGAGCATGCCTTTTTCTGGGTTTACTTCGGGTCGATCCTTGCCTTCCTGCCTTACTTCCCGTACTCGAAACACGTCCACATGTTCTTTGCGCCGCTTAACTTTGCGCTCAAGCCTGAACGTAAATCCATCGGTCAAATGGGATATATCAACCTCGACGATCAATCCATTGAACAATTTGGCGCGGCGCGGCTGGGCGATCTTGGCTGGGAGCAGGTGATGGACAGCTATGCCTGCATCATGTGCTTCCGCTGCCAGGAGGTCTGCCCGGCATACAACACCGGCAAACTGTTGAGCCCCGCTGCGCTGGAGATCAACAAGCGCTATCGCCTGAACCACGGCGGCGCGCTGGATGCACCCCTGTTGGAGTATGCGATTAATCGAGGAGTCGGTCTGGGCGTGCACTTCGTGCGGCGCGTGCGTGGACATCTGCCCGGTGGGTAACGAGCCGATGCGCGACATCCTCGACATCCGCCGCAACCTCTCCATGATGGAAAGCAATTTCCCGAAACAATTGGAGACGGCATTCAAGGGTATGGAACGCAACGCGAATCCGTGGAACATCAGCCAGGCAGACCGCATGAAGTGGGCGGAAGGGTTGAACGTCCCGACCGTTGAGCAGAACCCCGAACCGGAAATTTTGTGGTGGGTGGGCTGCGCGCCGGCCACGGACTCGCGCGCCCAGAAGACAGCCCAGGCATTTGCACAAATCCTGAATGCCGCAGGCGTGAATTTTGCAGTTCTTGGAAAGAATGAATCCTGCACGGGTGATTCAGCGCGGCGCGCCGGGCGTGAGGACATTTTCTTCGGGCTGGCCAGGCAAAATGTGGACATCCTGAACGAGGTGGCGCCCAAACGGATCGTCACCACCTGCCCGCACTGCCTGCATACGTTGAAGAATGAGTATCCCCAATTCGGCGGAAACTATACGGTCATCCATCATACCCAGTTGATCAATGAATTGGTCGGGGCGGGGAAGATTCAGTTAGTGGAGAGTAGTGAACAGATACAGGTGACATTCCACGATCCGTGTTACCTCGGCAGGCACAACCAGGTCTTCGACGCGCCTCGGGATGACCTGAAAGCTGCCCGGCTGGAGGTGATCGAGATGCCGCGTAATAAGGATAAATCCTTCTGCTGCGGCGCAGGCGGCGCACAGATGTGGAAGGAGGAGGAGCACGGCGATACCAACGTCAACCGCGCTCGCTTTGCCGAAGCCAAGGCGGCCCTGCTAAGTGCAGCAGGACCTTCGGCTGGCGCTGAAACGCTGGCAGTGGGCTGCCCCTTCTGCATGATCATGCTCACGGATGCGTCCAAGGCTGATGGGGGGGCGGTTAATGTGATGGATGTCGCGGAAATAGTTGCCAAACGTCTTAAGGCTTAACCTGTTCAAGATGCTATACTGTTTTTAGAGAATTAAAGGAAACGCACAAGGGCGGGTACGAGTAGAACCAAACCATTGCCCTCTGTTGTCAGTCTAGTGATCCGCCACACCAGCGGGGGCAGGGACCGTTGTTCGATATTGAGAGGTGTCTATGCCGCTAGCCCGCAAGTTCCTTTTCGCCGGAACAGCCATTCTAATCCTCACTGGCGTGCTGTTCCTGGCGACTTTTCTCCATGGACAGGCCTACCAGCCGGTCGCCTCGGCTGGGCAGGCGGTCAGCGAATTTTCCCCTGAAGTTCCACAAACCAAGCAGGAGCCATGCCTGCATTGCCATATTCAAGGCGAGCATACCAACCTGTGGACTCCCACATCGCGCTGGCTGGTGTTTGGAACGCTGGGGCTGGTCTTTCTCTTTGGCTTCTATCAATCCGCGTCCGTCTGGACCCAGCGTAAACCCTTCAAGCCGCTGACGAAACGCGCCTACGAATGGGTGGATGACCGTTATAAAATCTCGGGTCCGCTTTCGGAGATCGCCAATAAACCCGTGCATAGCTTTGCACGCAGGTGGTGGTATTGCCTCGGCGGAATTACGGCTTTCCTGTTTATCGTTCAAGGAACGACGGGGATCATGCTGGCGTTCTATTACAAGCCCACTGCCGCGGACGCCTACGCCAGCATTCAATTCATCGAGAACGAGGTCTATTTCGGCGCCGCCATCCGCTCCATCCACCACTGGGCTGCCAACGGAATGATCGTGATGTGCATCGCGCACATGATTCGGGTCTTCGTCATGGGGACTTACAAAGCCCCGCGCGAATTGAACTGGGTCAGCGGCGTGATGCTGCTCATCCTCACGCTCGCTTTTGGTTTTACGGGCTATTTGCTGCCGTGGGATCAGCGCGCGTTTTGGGCAAGCACAGTCGGCACAGAGATCGCCGGTTCCGTGCCTGCGATTGGCAACCTGGTGCTGATCTTCCTGCGCGACGGCTGGGGGGTTACTGAAGCCACGTTGGGACGATTCTACGGCTTGCACATCCTTGTCGTGCCGATCATTACCGTCGCCTTCATGCTGGGGCACTTCATGATGGTGCGGCGGCTCGGCGTCATGCGCCCGCTCTAGGAGGAAATATGACCACCCCTCATCCCGAACCGGAACACGACGACAGCGTTCCCTTCTACCCGGACCACTTCAAGACCGAGCTCCGCGTGATGCTCGTCATCATCGGTATCCTTGTGCTTGTCGGCGCGCTGGGCATGTTCTTTCATGTCGGTTTGGAGGACCCCGCCGACCCGCTGGATACACCCCTGCACGTCAAACCCGAGTGGTACTTCCTTTTTCTATACCAGTTGCTCAAGGTGGTCCCCGATTATGTGTTTTGGGGTCAGATCGAAGGCAGGGTATTCGTCACGGTTGCGGTGATCGTGGGTTTGCTGGCGTTTATGTTCCTGCCCTTCATCGATAAAAAAGATGACACAAAACGGGCCTGGTGGATTCGCGCCGCCCTCTCCGTGATCGCATTGATCATTGTCATTGCCCTGACCGTCTGGGGAGAAGTGAGTTAGCGATGCCTGACATTACACGACATGACTTTCTAACACTGGTGAAGGGCGTTGGAATTGCCCTGTGCGCCGGCGTGGTCGCCGCGCCCGTGGTGGCCTATTTTTTCCCGGCCAAATTGGAGATCTATCCATCCGAACCTGAGCTCGTTTGCGGGCAGGATGAACTGCCGGTCGGGGAATCCCGCACCATTCCCTTCGGGCGGTATCCCGCCATTGTGATCAACTCTCCCGACGGGTTGAAAGCCTATTCCGCGGCTTGCACGCACTTCGCCTGCACCGTCAAGTGGAACAACCAGACGGGAACGATCGATTGCCCCTGCCATGAAGGTTACTTCAAGCTGGAGGATGGTTCGGTCATCAGCGGCCCTCCGCCCAAACCGCTTCTGGCGCTTGAGACAGAAATCGTGGACGGACAAATTTACGTCAAGGTGGGCGAATCATGACCACAACAACCCAACAAGCTCCACGCCTGATCCTGCATAAACACGCGCTCCGGGATTTTTTTGTCCAGGTGATCGGACAGAAACGTGTCCTCAAGAAATGGTATCCCGGCCTGATGCACTTCCTGATCTTCTGGGGGGTCGTCGTTCAGGTGATCGGAACGGCCATCAACCTGATGCAGATGAAATTGTTCCTGCCCTTTGCGTTGGAGACCTTCCCACGCATGAGCTGGTATCTCGGCTATGAAATGGCCATGGATGTCGCCGGTCTCTTCATCATCATCGGCGTGTTGATGGCGGGATTCCGCCGCCTGGTCCTGCGCCCCAGGGAATTGCAAACCAACTGGGATGACTGGTTTGCCCTGGGGATGCTGCTTCTCATCGCGCTGCTCGGGTTCACCAACGAAGCGATGCGCTTAATCGTGGTCGATCCGCCCTGGGCGGCCTGGTCCCCCATTGGCAATTGGCTGGCGGGCGTTTTTCTTGCCGCCGGCATGACGACTGAACAGGCCTTTGAATGGCATAACACCCTCGTTGTCGTGCATGTGATCGTTGCGCTCCTGCTCGTGGCGGCTGTGCCGTTCACAAAACTGCGCCACATGCTCACCGGTCCGCTCAACATCCTCGTTCGCCCTCAAGAGCCCATGGGCGCCATGCAAAAGATCGAGGATATCGAAACGACGGAACTCCTCGGCGTCGGCAAGATCGCGGAATTCACACCCCAGCAATTGCTCTCGTTCGATGCCTGCCTGAAGTGCGGGCGCTGCCAGGAAGCCTGTCCCGCCAATATCAGCGGCATGGATTACTCGCCCCGCGATCTCGTTCAAATGATGCGCAAAGGGATGAACAATGCCCTGTTGACGGGGGAAGCCAAACCCGAGGACGACCTGCTCGGCAACGTGGTGCCGGAGAATTATTCCTGGCAGTGCACCACCTGCGGCGCGTGTATCGTCAAGTGCCCGGTCTTCATCAACCCTGTTGACGAAGTGATCGACCTGCGCCGTTTCCAGGCGCTGACCAGCGGCAAATTGCCGAAGGCCATCTCGGACCTGCTCCGCAACTTCGAGCGGCAGGCGAATCCCTGGGGGATTCCCCCCGACCAGAAGATGGAATGGGCGGAGGGACTGAATGTGCGCGAACTTGCCGCAGGCGACCAGGTGGACGTGCTCTACTTCGTCGGGTGCGCGGCGGCTTTCGATCAGCGCAACAAAAAAGTGGCGAGGGCCTTCGTTAAACTCCTGCAAAAAGCGGGCGTGGATTTTGGCGTGCTGGGTTTTGACGAAATGTGCTGCGGTGAAACGGCGCGCCGCATGGGGCATGAGTACATGTTCCAGGAATTTGCCAAACAGAATATCGAAACCTTCAGCAAGATCAAGTTCAACCGCGTTGTCACAGCCTGCCCGCATTGCTTCAACACGCTCAAGAATGAATATCCCCAGATGGGCGGCGATTACAAAGTGATGCATTACACGGAACTGCTGGCTGAATTGAACCTGCCCGTGCCGGGATCGAACCCGAACGGCGTTCAGGGCAGGGTTTCGTATCACGACTCCTGTTATCTTGGGCGCTACAATGAAATCTACAAGGAACCTCGCGCTCTTCTGGACAAGGCTGGGGTTCAGCGCGTCGAGATGGCGCGCAAGATGGAGGATAGTCTGTGTTGCGGCGGCGGGGGCGGCGGCATGTGGCTCGAAACCGACATCACCACGCGCATCAACCATCACCGCCTGCAGGATGCCCTGGACGCGAAAGCGGACGTGGTCGCGACCGCCTGTCCCTATTGCATGATCATGTTCGAGGACGCGACCAAATCCAAGGCGCTCAACGAAAAGGTGAAAGTCATGGATATCGCAGAGGTGCTTGCGGCGCAGTTGGAGTTGTGAGCAGCCCTTCTGCCTGACCTTGCTGAACGATGCCTCCAAGGCGGATGGGGGAACGGTCAAGGTGCTGGATGTGGCGGAGTTGGTGGCGGAGAAGTTGAAATGTAGGTCACGTTTGAAATGTGACCTACAATTCCATAGCATCTCTTCAAGCGCACAATCCCCTCTTCAATTTCATCAGGCTCATAAAAGACAAAACTCAAACGAATGAAATCGCGCAGCCCATCCCGGCTGGAGAAGCGAACACCTGGCCGGAAAATCACCTTATTTTCCATTGCTTTTTGCTGCAAGTTCTGCCGTGTCTATTCCGTTGGGCAGGCGCACCCAGAAGAAATAACCACCCTGAGGCACTTTCCAGATTAATTCAGGCAGGTGGCGGCGAAGGGCGGAATCCATCACGTTCAACCTTGACCTGTAGATATCCTTCAGCCGAACGATGTTCTGATTCAGCCCGCCCGACATCGATGACCTCGCGCACGATGGCGGAGGTGAACGGGTTCAACCCGCCGCCGCTGTCCAGCAGTCCGCAGCCTGCCAGAGTTTGGAACTTTTCCGTGCCTGCCTGAATCCATCCCAGCCGCAGACCAGGGGCGAGTATCTTGGAGAACGAGCCGAGGGACAGGACGTGGGGGTCTTCCGTCCAGGCAGCAAACGCTTTCGGGGGTTGCTGGTCGTAGCTCAGGAGGTGGTAGACCTCGTCCGCAAGAATGAGGAAATCGTTTTCCCGCGACAATTCCATCAATCGTTCGCGCCGCTCCTCGGTCAAAGTGTGCCCGCTGGGATTCTGGTGCGTGGGGATGATGTACAGAAATTTTGGTTTGTGTTCGCGCAGCTTCTCCTCCAGCAATTCGATCACCAGCCCATTTTCGTCTGTATCGATGGGGATGATCCGCAGGCCGTGGTCGGCGAAGATGCGCAGCGCCAGGAAGTAGGAAGGCTCTTCCACGAAGATCGTATCGCCGGACCGGGTGAAGAGCGTACAGAGCAAGTCCAGCCCGCCGGAGATGCCGTTGGTCACGAAGAGGCGACCGGGGTCCACGGGAAATCCGTAGCCGGTGGTGAGAAAACCAGCCAGGCCAGGCGGAAGTAGCCGTCGCCCTGCTCGGCGCCGTATTGCAAAAAGGCGGGGTCTCCTCGCGCGAAACAGGATTCGGCGGCCTCGCGCAGCAGGTCAAGCGGCAGCAGCGAAAACGGCGGGTTGCCGGCGCCCAGATCGATCACGCCGGGAGGGATGTTTATTTGTGAAGTGGGGATGGGCAGAGTCATGTGGATAAGTATAGTTTAGATTGACGTCGCTGCACAAATAAAAAGATTGTATGTTTGAAGAATTTATTCAAGTATATTACGATTGCAATTAGACCCCTCACCCAGATAACCTCACTTTTCGGCCTGGACGGTTTCCCCTCTCCCGGTGGGAGAGGGCAGGGTGAGGTTCTTTTGTGTCGTTGCCCATAAAATGCTCGGCCACACTTGCGAGCTGCTGTTCTTCAGATGCGCGGCAATCTGTTGCCGAAAATGAGATTGCCCACCTGCCCACATCGCAGGTACACACCGCCCTCCTCGCAACGACAAATGATCACTGATTTTTAATCCCCTGCGCTATAATCGGAGTAACTCAGTCCGATACCTGACTCTCAAAGGTGACCATGCCCAAGCGCAAGTCCATAAACCTGCCCCTGCCCCCCGAAGAGATCATCAAGGATTACCGCCTCGCCTTTCGTTCGCGCCAGGCATCCGTCATCGGCCGGCGTGAAGTGCTCTCAGGTAAGGCAAAATTCGGTATTTTTGGCGACGGCAAGGAAATTCCGCAGCTCGCCATCGCGCGTGCCTTTCAACGGGGCGACTGGCGCTCCGGTTACTACCGGGATATGACCTGGATGTTCGCGCTTGGCGTCCTGGAATTCAGCGCGTTCTTTGCCCAGCTCTATGCCCACACGGATCTGTATTACGAACCCGCCACCGCCGGCCGATCCATGAACGGACATTTCGTCTCTCGCTTCATCAACCCGGACGGCTCATGGCGCGATCAAACGGGGATGTACAACGTCGCTGCGGATGTCTCCCCGACTGCTGCCCAGATGCCGCGCGCGGTCGGACTGGCGTACGCCTCGCGCCTGTACCGCGACCTCGATTCGCTCAAAGACCTGACCCGCTTCTCCCGTAACGGCGACGAGGTGACCTGGGCGACCATCGGTAATGCGTCCACCGCCGAGGGCATGTTCTGGGAATCGGTCAACGCCATCGGCGTGCTCAAGGCTCCAGCTGTCATCTCCATCTTCGACGACGGTTACGGCATCTCCGTCCCCAATCAGTTCCAGATGGTCAAGGAAAATATCGGCGCGATCCTGAAGGGCTTCGAGCGCGACGCCTCGCTCCCTGCGGAGAAGGCCGACCGCGGCTACGACCTGTACTCGGTCCGCGGCTGGGATTATCCTGCGCTCTACGAGACCTATCAAACTGCGGCTGAGATCGCCCGCACCTATCACATCCCCGCGCTTGGTGCACGTGGTCGACGTGACACAACCTCTCGGGCACAGCACCAGCGGCAGCCATGAGCGCTACAAATCCGCCGAGCGGCTCAAGTGGGAGGAGGAGCATGACGGGCTGCGCAAGATGCGCGAGTGGATGATCGCCAGCGAAGTGGCTTCCGACAAGGAACTCAAATCCTGGGAGGAGGAAGATGCCCAGGCGATCGAGGATATTCGCAAATCCGCCTGGGAGGCCTATCTCAACCCGCTGCTTGCTGAACGTCAGCAGGTGCTGGACCTGCTCGAGCAGGCGGTGGCGGCATCTGCACATTCCGATTCGTTGCGAGGCATCAAGGACCGTCTGGCTGCCATCCCTGCCCCGGTGCGACGGGATATGCACATGCATGTCCATGAAGCGCTGAGGTTGATGCGCGATGAAGCCGGCCTATCACGAGATGGTTTAGTGGAGTGGAAAAAAGTCGATGACGCGAAGAATGAATCCTATTACAATGCGCTGCTTTATATCGAAGACAATACATCCGCATTGAAGGTCCCTGCTGTTGCACCGGCCTATTCTGCAAAATCACCCACCCTGATGGGTTTCGAGGTCATCAACCTCGCCTTTGATGCCATGCTCGCGCGCGAGCCGCGCCTGGTCGCCTTTGGCGAGGACGTGGGCAGACTGGGCGACGTGAACCAGGGCTTCAAGGGTATGCAGGAAAAATACGGTGCGCTGCGCGTCTCGGACACGGGCATCCGCGAGGCGACCATCCTCGGGCAGGCCATCGGCCTGGCGATGCGCGGGCTGCGTCCTATTTGCGAGATCCAGTACCTCGATTACCTGTTGTATGCATTGCAACTGATGAGCGATGACCTTGCCACGCTCCACTGGCGCACGGCGGGCGGACAGAAAGCGCCGGTCATTGTACGCACGCGCGGCCACCGGCTCGAGGGTATCTGGCATTCCGGCTCACCCATGGCGGGAATCATTCACCTGGTACGCGGCATGCATGTGCTGGTTCCGCGCGACATGACCCGCGCTGCCGGTTTTTACAACACCCTGCTCAAATCCGACGACCCGGCGCTGGTGGTGGAGGTGTTGAACGGTTACCGCGTGAAAGAACGCCTGCCGGATAACCTTGGTGACTTTACTATAGTCCCGGGCATCCCTGAGATTCTGCGCCCCGGGACGGATGCGACGGTCGTGACCTACGGTGCCTGCTGCCGGATCGCGTTGGATGCCGCTGATAAACTATCAAAGGTGGGAATCGAGGCCGAGGTGATCGATGTGCAATCCCTGCTGCCATTTGACATTCATGGTGAAGATCCTCGAATTCGCTCAAAAAGACAAGCCGCATCCTTTTCGTGGACGAAGACGTGCCGGGTGGAACGACCGCTTACATGATGCAGGAGGCGCTGGAGAAGCAGGGCGGATACGCCTGGCTCGATTCCGCGCCGAGGACATTGCCCGGGTCCGCTCATCGGCCTGCCTACGGCTCGGACGGCGATTACTGGTCCAAGCCGAACGCGGAGGCCATCTTCGATGCAGTGTATGAGATGATGCACGAAGTGTCACCAGGGAAATATCCGAAAATCAAATAACCACAAAGGACACGAAGGAACGCAATGAAATCCTTTGTGACACTTGGTGCTCTTTGTGGTGTGATATTAGGAGCTGCACATGCCAACCAAAGTCCTTGTCCCTCGCTTGGGCGAAGGCGTTGAAGAAGTCACCATAACGAAGTGGCTTAAGCAGGAAGGTGACTCTGTCAAAGAGTTGGAACCTTTGCTCGAGGTCAATACCGACAAAGTGGACACCGAAATCCCCTCCCCAGCGACGGGTGTGTTGCTCAAAATTTTGTTTCCTGAAAACTCCCCGGCCAAGGTTGGAGAAGTGCTTGCCGTGATCGGCCAGCCTGGTGAAAACGCGGATGCGCCTGAAGCGGCCTCAACAGTTCCGTCTGCTGCTGTCACCGATTCGAAACCGGCATCAGCTTCGACAGCGACGGTTGCAGCAAATGTGCCATCCGGAAAAGGGGACCTGGGTTTCATCTCACCGGTGGTTGCGAAGGTCGCCTCCGAGCGTGGGATCGATTTGCAGCAAGTGAGGGGGACTGGACTGAATGGACGCATAACCAAGAACGATGTGCTGGCCTTCATCGAAAAGGGTGGGTCTGGAGTCGGCGGTCTGCATACTCCAGTGCCTTTCAGCAACACGGAGACGGGTTGATCAAACACTCCGTCATCCGCAAATCCATTGCCGAGCACATGCTGGCGAGCAAGCGTACATCTCCCCATGTGCTGACCGTCATGGAAGCGGACATGAGCCGGGTCGTTGCCCATCGTGCTGCCAATAAGGAAACTTTTGCGCGGGACGGCGTCAACCTGACCTTCACCGCTTATTTCATTGCGGCCATCGCTGCTGGATTAAAAGCCTTCCCCATGACCAATTCCTCCTGGACAGACGAGGGGGTGCTGGTTCACAAGGCAGTCAATATCGGCATGGCCACCTCGCTGGGTGAGGAAGGCTTGATCGTGCCGGTCATCAAGAATGCAGACAGTCTTTCCCTTCTCGGAGTTGCGCGAGCAGTGAACGACCTCTCCAGCCGGGCGCGGGCGAAAAAACTCCAACCGGACGAAGTCAAAGGCGGCACGTTCACACTCACCAACCACGGCGTCAGCAATTCGTTGTTCGCCATGCCCATCATCAACCAGCCGCAGTGCGGTATTTTGGGCGTCGGCGCGATGCAAAAACGGGCGGTGGTGGTCACGGATGCTAACGGTGGCGATTTCATCGCCATCCGCTCGATGGTCTATCTCTCCTTCGTGTTCGACCACCGCATTCTGGATGGCGCCTCGGCGGATTGGTTCCTTGCCAAAGTCAAAGAGACGCTGGAGAAATGGCAGTGATCAATTTTGACGAGCGTGCCAAGGATTGGGATTCTGACCCCGCCAAGGTGGAGCGTGCCCGCGTGGTGGCGGATGCCATCCGTGCTGC
Source organism: uncultured Chloroflexia bacterium (assembly GCA_963774975.1). Taxonomy (GTDB): domain Bacteria; phylum Chloroflexota; class Anaerolineae; order Anaerolineales; family Villigracilaceae; genus JBGPQJ01. The sequence goes on along the minus strand of CAVZGY010000013.1, from coordinate 7,142 downwards.
TGTGCCGCTCAAGCCAGGGATGACCGCCCTCGAATACGGCTGCGGCACAGGCCTGCTCAGCTTTGCGCTGCAGAATGAATTTGCCTCGATTACGCTGGCGGATACCTCCCAGGGCATGCTCGATGTGCTAGCAGGAAAAATCCAGTCAACTGGTGTGCGCAACATGCATCCGCTCAGGCTCGATCTTTCGAGCGACCCGCTGCCTGATTCCCGCTTCGAAATCATCTACTCATTGATGGCGCTGCATCACATCCCTGAAATTAATCCGTTGCTGAAGCATTTCCATACCCTGCTCGAGGCTGATGGGTATTTGTGCATCTCCGACCTTGAGAAGGAAGACGGCTCTTTCCACGGTAAACAAGTCGCCGGTGTGCATCATGGATTCGACCGGGCGGAGCTTCAGCGCCAGGCGGAAGTCTGCCGGTTTCAGTCATGTAAGATTTTCCAATGTTCACACGATCAGGAGGGGGAGAAATGGCAGTGAAAGAACCTATCCATTGTTTTTGATGGTTGCGGAGAAGACAATTTGAACCCAATGAAATTTTGCCCGCAGTGTGGCAGCCCGCTGACGACGGCCATTCAGGGCGGTCGAGAGCGGTTAACCTGCTCTGCTGAGTGTGGATACGTTTTCTGGGATAACCCCGTTCCCGTTGTGGCGGCCATTGTCGAACTGGGTGATTCCGTGGTGCTGATCCGCAACAAGGAGTGGCCGGAAAAATATCTCGGTATCGTAGCCGGCTTCCTTGAGAAAGATGAATCGCCTGAGAGCGGTATCCTGCGGGAGCTGAAGGAAGAGCTGGGGCTGGACGGTGAAATTGTTGGCTTCATCGGAAATTATGCTTTTCCGCAGAAGAACCAGATCGTCCTCGCTTATCACATCAAAGCGCATGGCGAAATTGTGCTGGGCGAGGAACTGGCAGCGTATAAACTGGTCCCGCCCTCCGAACTGCGGCCGTGGTCGATGGGCACCGGTCCGGCGGTGAAGGATTGGTTGGATCGTCGTGCGAAAATTAAGGAGTGACCATGTCTGATGTTTTCAGGAAAATGGATCTGAAAAATGAAAAAGAAATCGTGGTGCTAAACGCACCTGAAAGTTTTTCGCCGGAAATAGCCGGACTGAAAGGTGTGAAGATTCTTCGCGATGCTGGAAAGGTGCCGGAGATCCAATATGCGCTGGCGTTCGTGACCAAACAGTCTGAAGTGGACGCCATCTCGCGCGCGGTTGCGCCAAAGGCCAAGGGCGATGCCCAGGTGTGGTTTGCTTATCCCAAGGGAACATCGAAGAAGCTCAAGTGTGAGTTCAACCGTGACAATGGCTGGGCGGTCATCAACGGCTTGGGCTGGAGGGGGATCCGCATGGTTGCCATCGATGAGGATTGGTCGGCGCTGCGTTTCAGGCGGATGGAGTACATCAAAAGCAAGTAGATATCATTTGGACGTAGTAAAATTGCAGGGTTCTGAATACACTTTCGGGAACAGGATCCCGTTACAAGGAGAAATTCATGGCTGAGAATTATGATGTCGTTGTCATTGGCGCAGGACCGGGCGGGTATGTGGCCGCCATCCGCGCGTCGCAGTTGGGGCAGAAGACCGCCATAGTGGATAAAGAGTGGTTGGGCGGTGTGTGTCTCAATGTGGGCTGTATCCCGTCCAAGTCGTTGTTGAAAAATGCTGAGGTGGCACATACTCTGCGCGAGCGCGGCAAGGAATTCGGCTTTTCCTTCGAGAACCTGAAGCTGGATTTCGGCGTGGCGGTCAAACGCTCACGCCAGGTCTCGGACCGGCTGGTGAAGGGTGTCGGTTTCCTGATGAAGAAGAACAATATTGCTGTCCACATGGGCACCGCTAAACTGACCGCGAAGGACACGGTCGCCGTGACCGACAAGGACGGTAAAGTCATTGAGCTGAAGGCGAAGAATATCATCGTGGCAACCGGTGCAACGTCGGTAGTGCCCGGTGCATGGAAAGTGGACGGCGAGAAGGTGGTGACTTATCTCGAAGCCATCCTGCAGGAGAAGCTGCCCAAGTCCGTGATCGTGATCGGCTCGGGCGCGATCGGCGTGGAGTTCTCCACGGTTTGGAGTTCGTACGGGGTTGAAGTGACCATTGTTGAGATGTTGCCGCGCCTCGTGCCGCTGGAGGACGAGGAGGTCAGCGCCGAGCTGGACAAGGCATTCAAGAAGCGGGGCATCAAGTCCCTGCTTGGGCATAAGGTGGAGTCGGTCGAAGCGACAAAGACCGGCGTCAAGGTGACGGTTTCATCTGAGGGCGCGACTAAAGTCCTCGAAGCGGATCAGGCGCTGGTGGCGATCGGCTTCCGCCCCAACTCAAAAGGATTGGGGCTGGAAGAAGTGGGTGTCAAGATCAGCGAGCGCGGCTTCGTCGAAATCGATGACCGCATGCAAACCAATATCCCCGGCATCTGGGCGATCGGCGATGTGACCGGCAAGCTGATGCTGGCGCATGTCGGCTCGGCGATGGGCATTGTCTGCGCGGAGAATATTGCCGGCGCGGAAACGGTCAAACTGGATTACGAGATGATGCCGCGCGCCACGTACTGCCAGCCGCAGATCGCCTCCTTTGGCATCACCGAGGCTCAAGCCAAGGAACGCGGGTACACGGTCAAGGTGGGGCGGTTCCCGTTCCAGGCGAACGGCAAGGCGCTCGGGCTGGGCGATTACGCCGGCTGGGTCAAGATTGTGGTGGACGAAAAATACGGCGAGATTCTAGGCGCGCACATGATCGGACCGGAAGTGACCGAGCTGCTGCCCGAGCTGACTCTCGCGCACATGCTGGAACTGACCCCGCACGAGATCGCCCGCAACGTCCATGCGCACCCGACTCTCTCCGAGGTGTTGATGGAGGCCGCTCACGGCGCAGAGGGGCAGGCGATACATATTTAATTGATCTGTTTGAGTTTGAACCAGCCTCGCAGTTCCTTGCGAGGCTGATAGTTTATTACGCAAAACGACAGTTATTTGTGTTATACTTTAAGTGATAAAAGTATAACACGATGGAGGTTCTATGAATGTCCGACTATCTCAGAAAGGCTGGGTGGTGATTCCAGCAGCAATGCGGCAAAAATACGGGCTTAAACCTGGCGCCAATCTGCAGGTGGTGGATTACGGTGGAGTTCTGGCGCTCGTGCCTGGCTCCAGGAATCCAGTCAAGGATGGCGTGGGGATGTTGAAAGGGGACAATTCCCCAGACTCAGGCCATCGTCGAAGAGCATCGCAGAGAACTCAGGCGTGGCAAGTAAGCCGAGTTTCCTGCTGGATAGTTTTGCACTGCTCGCCTACCTGAACGATGAGGCAGGCCGAATACGCGTGGAGGAACTCCTGACGCTGGCGGAAAGCCGAAAATGCCGCATCGTTGTGTGTCTGGTCAACCTGGGAGAAGTCCTGTACATCACAGAGCGTGAACGCGGGTTGGCCATGGCGCAAAGTGTCCTGGCCTTGGTGGAAAATCTGCCTCTTGATTTACTGGATGCCAGCCGCGACCTCGTGCTGGATGCGGCTCATATCAAGGCGCATTATGCGATTTCGTATGCGGACGCTTTTGCCGCAGCCGCCGCTTTGCGGGAGAATGCCGTGGTGGTCACCGGTGACCCTGAGTTCGAATCCATAGAGCAATTGGTTAAGGTCGAATGGCTGAGCAGGGTTTGATTATTGGTATCTGCCAAAGGAGAATGCCATGCCCGATGAAAAGCAATATTCCGAAGCCGATGTGCATCGCTTTTTTGCCGTTCAATACCACGGCAAGACATGGGAGCTGCTCGATAAAATTGACCGCACCCCTGTCGAAAACGAGTGCCTGGCGGATTATGCCCACACCTCGCTGGCCCACTGGCGCGTGGCGGGAACAGCTGTCCACTATCAGCGGGAGTCTGGCTGCTCTCACGCGTGTACTCTGTGCTGGGCGACGCCGAGCTAGCGTTGCTCTATGCGCGCCGAACGCTCGAATTGACCGAAGAGCACCTGGAGGAGTTGGAGAAGTTCGACCAGGCTTTTGCCTTTGAGTGTATGGCGCGCGCTCATGCGCTGACAGGGAATGTGATCGAGGCGAAGCTTTATCTTAAATCCGCGCAGCAAGCCGGGGAGGAGATACCCGAGAAGGAAGACCGGGATATGTTCTTTGCTGAGCTAAAAGGCGGAGAGTGGAATAACATCCAGGGATAAGGATAAAAAAGCAAAAGAGACGGCAGTGATTGAGCTGCCGTCTCTTGATTTAATTCAGAAATTCTTATGCCCGGATCATGGTCAGAAGCATTTTAAACCTGGTCAGCGCCTTGAGCGCGTGCGGCTCATTGGCCGGCATGATGATCGCTTCACCGGCTTTGAGTGTGTAAGGTTTTCCCGAGATGCGGACTTCCACTTCGCCATCCAGCACATGAACCAGCGCGTCGAACGGCGCCGTATGCTCGCTTAATTCCTGGCCGAGGTCAAACGCAAAGAGGGTGACGTTCCCCGCCTCCGCTTTGACGATCTGCCGGCTGACGACAGCGCCTTCCTGGTAGGCGATCAGGTCGGGAAACAGACAATACTTCGGATGTGGGGGCCGTGGTCATTATTTCACCTCCAGTGAATAGACGGCAGGTTCGCGGGTGAAGCGGGTCGTGCCACTCACCACCAGAACTGCCTGGTCGCCGTCCTGCAGGTCAAGCGGCAGGTCCGTCACATTTTCCGAGTCCAGGCTCACGGGCGTAACGGTGGTCTCGCCATTTGTCCGCTTGACGATCAATGTCAGACGGAACGCCTGCGGAAGGATGTTCTCGACCCGCGCAAATCCCGCCGGTTCCCAGCCGCCGTTGTCGGATTCGAAATCGGTGAAGTAATCGACTGCCGGCACGGAGATGTCATCCACCTGCAATCCTTCACCGTTCACGGCGGCATCGGTCACATACTCAAAGCGTACCTGCACCTTCTGCCCGGCGTAGGGGGAGAGGTCCACTCGATTCCTGGATCCACTGCGCGCTGCTTCCGCCTCCGCTCAGGGCATTGTAGCCGCAGCCGTAGGAATTCCCGGACGGATCCTCCGTGGTGCAGGAGGGCGTGTTGATGATCTGCCAGGTCTGGCCATCGGTGGAGGCGAGCACATAGGCATAATCATAATCCGCCTCGAGGTCGTACCAGGTCTGGTAGGTCATCTCGATCGGCCCGCTGACACCGGTGAAGTCGAACTCGTGGGTGAAGGTCATATCCGATTCGTCGCCCTTGTTGGACCAGAAGGCCATCCTGCCCGAATAGGCATCTGCCGGTAGCAGGCCGGTGGCCGTAGCGCCCTCAAAATGGAGGTTGTACTGGCCGGCGCTGCAGCCCAGGGCGATGTAATCCGCGCCATATTGAGACACGGAACGGTTGATTTGATCCTGCGGGCAGGCGAGCGTCTCGGTTTCATAAGCCTGTGGCGCGCCGGGATAATTATGGTAATAGAAGCGCCCGTCTTCGACTGAGCCATCCATTAGATAGTTGGCAATGGTCCAATCCTGGAAGACATCATCCGCGCCCAGGGGCTCGCCGGTAAAGGGATGGCGGGCGTCGATTTCGCTCAGGGTCTGGTCGACGCTGTCCATGCCGTTGGCGGCATGGTTGATGAGGGCTTTCGTGGCCTCCTCCCCAAAGCGGTCGAGGAAATAGGTCATGAACATGAAGCTCGCGCCGTAATGCGGGGTGGTGGCATTTGGGTCGTTCGGCCAATCGGTGAGCTGCAGGTCCGGGTCGCCGATGAAGGCATAGTCGAACCCGCCTCCACCGTATCCGTTGAGAAAACCGGCCAGCTCCGAGGAGCCTTCATTAGCCATGAGGTTTCATTGCGATCCTGCTTCCAATGGATCATGTGCTGGAATTCGTGCGCCAGGACGCCGTAGGTGAATTCATCGTCAAGGAAGGTGTTGTCCGCGTTGAACACGAACATCTCGTGCGCATTGGAGAATTCGTTTGCGTCCGGGTGGAATTCATCGTTCGAGGAGTAATAACCGGCGATGCCGCTGCCAATTCCGGTGGTATAGAGGATGTAAATATGCGGGTCTTCATCCACACCGGGGGACCATTCGCTGCCGAAAAAGGAGCGGTTGGTGGGGTACATTTCAGTCTCGAAGGCATCCAGAAGCGCACGCACCTCACCCTGATCCACGCGAACACCGTCCTCCACCCAGAAATAGGCGTGGTCGGTCAGGTATTCAAGGGTAGCATTCACCTGGAAGTTCTCGTTGTTATCGGTGTTGGTCGCCCAAAAGGTCTGCAAATCGCCCACCTGGAAAGGTCCGGAGGGGTAGGTCTCGGGGATACTGCATTTGCCATAGAAACGGCAGGCGAGTTCACGCAGGTCATTGACCGGTACAATTGAGTTTCGCAGCGTATCCAGCGTTTCCGATGAGATCTGGTCGGACGGCGTGCGTGTCACCTCCGCAGGAGCCACGGGAGTGGGGGAGTCCAGTTCGAAGCCGGGGATTTCGGGCATCGAGGTGGCCACTTGTTTACCGTATTCATATACTGCAACGCCGCCTGCGCCTACAATGAGGACACAGCAACACAACACTACGATGGCCACGGTAATAATGATCACTACAGGATTCGAAAAGAAGCTCTTGGGTTGTTCTTCCATGTTTAATTCTCCTAGAAAATGCAATGCGCCATTTTACCCCTAAATCAAGTGAAAAACCCTCCGATTGGATTAATTAGGAATTAGGAGTGATGGGGGGAAAATGGATGGGAATGGGGTGCAGAGTCCCGACGACCACCGCCACGGGGATTGTGAAAACGATACGGCAGACCACTGCCAACGGAAAATACCACCAGCGAAGAGGACGTGCTCCACGCTCCACAGGGATGCAATACGCCGGCAGAAAGACCATCAACCCGTAAACAAACGTCCACATGGCGATCTGGGCGAATTGCCCCGCGCCGCCGAAGCTGACCTCCGCCAGAGTCCAGTCAGACCCGAACAGTAAGAAGTACTTGCGCGGGAGTGAAATCCCAGCGGCTGAGGATAAGCGCCCAGCCGATGAACATAGGGATGAAAACCACCACGCTGTGCAGCGCGACCACGTCGAGGTAATTGGCCGAGGCGGTGATGTATGCCGCTCCGACCGGGACACCGAAGAGCGGTGCGAGGTTTGTCATACTGACGGTCACCGCTTCCTC
>CAVZGY010000012.1:0-46341 GCA_963774975.1 uncultured Chloroflexia bacterium | reverse complement strand
CGATTATGGATTAATCCTGTCGTGGTGGACAAGCATCCTTTTGTACATGACAGCCATCCTTGTTTTGGCGCAGTGGCATTGGCCAACCCGAACGAGGCTGTTAGCCTGGTGGCAAGCCAATTGGAAGGAATCGCTGCTCCTTTTCTGCCTGGCCGTTGCTGCCTTTTCGGTGCGATTCATCGACTTGCCCTGGTTGCCTTACGCCATGCGAAACGACGAAGGGCAGGTCGGATTATCCGCCTTCGAAATTTTAAGCGGGGAAAAAACCAACTTCTTCACAGCCAGTTGGGCCGCCGAGCCCGTCTGGTCTTTCGTCCCCAATGCAATCATGATATCCATCCTGGGGAACAGCCTGACTGCGCTTCGCTTGGTGAGCGTCATGACCGGGGTGCTTGCAGTCATTGGTCTGTATCTGTTGGCGAGAGAGGCCTTCGGCCGCGAGGTGGCCTTCCTGGCAGCGTTGGGATTGGTAGGACTTGCCTGGCACATCCACTTCAGCCGGTTGGCGGTGCACAACATCGTCGATTCGCTAACTTCAGCGGCAGCCTTGTGGCTCACCTACCGGGCATTGCGGCGCGGACAGGTGACGGACTACCTTTGGGCTGGTCTCGTTACGGGATTGGCTGTCTATACCTATGTGGGAAGCAGGTTGGTTTTTCTTCTGATCTTTGCGATGCTGGCCTTCAGTTGGCTGCGACGATCTGTGCAGTTGCGAACACATTGGGCGCAATTTCTTGTTTTTACTGGCGCAGCGATGATCGTCGCCGGTCCCATGGTGGCTTTTTTCCTTTATCATTATGATCTTTTCATGGCTCGAATGAATGATGTCGGTCTTTTGGCAAACGGCCGCGTGGAGCAATTGGCCATCGACATGGGATTAAGCATATCCGCCACGCTGCTCTCCCAATTTTCAAAATCCACGCTTGTCTTTGTGGCTGAGGCGGCAAATGCACAATTTTTCAACTCACCGCGCCCATATTTCCCTGCAGCCGCCTCCATTTTTCTGTTATTAGGGCTGGCCTACGCCACCTGGCGTGCCCGCGAGTCCCGCTACTTTGCTGTTGTCTTCTGGTTCTGGATCGTGGTCATTCTCGGCAGTACGCTGACCTATGGCCCGCCAAGTCATCAGCGTATGCTCATGGCCGCCCCTGCTGCGGTCCTTCTGGTGGCGCTCGGTCTTTGGCAGGCAGCCAGGCTCGCCGAACATCTTGGGATTCTTCCTTACAAAGTGGGGCTGGTGCTTTGCGTGATTATCATGGGAGTTAGCAGTTATCAAGGTATCGCGCACTATTTTGGGGAATATCGATCCGGACATTACTCAGAGGATCCAGCCGAAGAATTTTCCCACGAAACATCCCTCGCCCTTAAGACCCTTGGGGCAGACTATCGGTTGATTGTCATTGGGGCTCCGATGCTGAGTGTAAAAGGTCATTCCAATTTTGGCTACCTCGCAAAGGGATATGACCAAATGGATTTCGACAATGTGCGACCCGAATCGCTGGTCACCCTGCCGCTGGATAAGGGCATTTTGTTCACCGCCATTCCAATGCGTGTGAATGACTTGAAAAAGATCACCCAATGGCTGCCTGGGGGCGAGTGGACGGATGTTCCTCGGCGTTATCAACCCGACAAAATCTCTTATCACGCCTATCGGGTCAGCCCAACAATCGCAGCTGCTGCGTTGGTAAATCAAACCGAATCGGTCGATCCCTATGAGAATGTCGTTGTCTCGCCGGATGGCAAGTTCTCTGCAAAACTGCGAGTCAACTGGGCGGACCTGAACGAGAAACCTGTCATTGAGATATGGGATAAGAATGGTTCTCTGCTCTGGGAAGTCGAATATCAATTTCCGGAAGTCAGCCGGTTGTCCTTGTTGGCAATACATGGCTGGGCGCCGGACAGCTCAAAAGCATATTTTTATTACCCTTTCTGGTATGAAGCGTGGTACACGATTTTTAAAGGCTCCCACCTTCAGTCAGTAGACCCTGATACTGGTGAAGTAGAAGATGTAATAGCGGGTTGCTGTATTGACTTCGATTTTTCTGAAGATATGAGCCTTATTGCTTACACGTCCGAAACCAGGGTGGGCATTAAAGACCTGGCCTCCGGCACTGATAAGAGTGTCGAAATCTTACCCCATACGTTCAACCAGTCTGGTCGAATACATATATCCCCAAGCGGAGAAAAGGTGATTTTCCATACCCTCGACGGAGACTTGGGAAGGATCCTTTTTTTGGATGCAATCTCGATGGAACAAGAAACCATTCTCCAGGATTACCTCATCCAGGAGGTCGAATTTGACGGCTGGGCTGAGGATGAGAATCCCCGTTTTAGAAAAGGGGATAAGATACTGATCATCGATCTGGATACGCTTGAACAAACGATTGTTGGGACAGCCACGCCGCAGCCGTAATCATTTGTTTATAAAGTTATCAGCCCTCAAAGCAAATCGAATATCAATATCACCATGCAGCTCCTCAAAGAAATCTTCCGCACGGAGGGAATTTCCACCGAAGGCCGCACGATTTTTCGCGAGGCCGTGCGGGGCATCATCCTAAACGGGCGGGATGTGTTCATGATCCATTCGCCGGTCAACGGGGATTATAAATTTCCCGGCGGAGGAGTCCAGCCTGGCGAATCACACGAACAAGCGCTGCGCCGGGAAGTTCAGGAAGAGAGCGGGAGGGCGATTGCCACTATCATGGGTGAGTTTGGCATAGTCATCGAATACGACATCCCCGAGGTGATGGATTACGACCTATTCAAAATGGCATCCGATTATTACTTGTGCAGTCTGGATGACTCTGTCTCGAGCCAAATTCTCGACGACTACGAGCAGGACCTCGCCTTCAAGCCGGTCTGGATCGACGTTGACCGTGCCATTGAGGCTAACAAGGCCGTCCTTGCCTCTGATCGCGATAAACCACTCTGGACCCGGCGCGAGACCTTCGTGCTGGAGTTGTTGAGGGCGAAACTTCCAAGTCCCAATAACACAGAGCAAGAGACATAGTAACAAAGAGACCGCCGGGATTTTCCGGCGGTCTCTTTGTTTTAATGCCTTGCCCAGTCAGGCGATATCGTGGTCCTGCAGGTGCTCGACGACATCCGCATACAGCCAGCTGGCGATTTTTTTGTTCTCAAATGCCTCGTCCGGCAATTCGTGAACCAGCGCCGCAAAGCTGAGGCGGGCTAGCTCGAATGAATTGATCACATCCTGCTCATCGAGGTCGCTGAATCGCCTGATAGCCTGGGCGTTAAAAGCGTCCACATCATACGATGCCCACCTGTATTCAGGATCCTTCAGGATGCCGTTGATGACCATCTCCCCCTCCTGCCACCAGGCGGTGACGTGCCCCAGCAGGTCGGCGAACCGGGCATATCCCTGTTTTGCGAGAAATTCCTCCTGCGCATCGAGGGGCAGCGCGTGGAACCTGTCCACGTAGGTTGCCCAGCCGTTTTGCAGGGCATCGAGTGTTTGTTTGCGGGTGACTTCAGCCATAGTGACCTCCTAGTCTACTCAAAAAAGTTGTTCTTTTAGAAATTCTTTCCATTTTCCAGCATTTCCTTCAGGAATTTCTCCCGGTTGGCCGAACGGGCGACCTTACCGCTGGAGGTCTTGACCAGCCAGTGTCTGTCCACTATGTGAACATACCGCAGAGCCACCGCTGAGCCGCGCGTCACCACGACGCGGATGTCATTGGCAATCTTATCCCATTCGGCGGGATCGCTGCTGTCCGCCTCGGCCACGAGCACTACGTCCTCTGTCCCGTTGGTTTCGTTGAAGATTCCAAAGGCGGAGGCACGCCCGTTATGCACGCCCGGGACTTGATACGCCAGCAGCTCTAGGTCCTGAGGGTAGATGTTCTTGCCGCCGACAATGATGAGATCCTTCTTGCGGCCGGTGATGTAAAGTTCGCCGTCAACGAGGTAACCAAAATCGCCGGTCAGGTACCAACCGTCGATGAAAGCCTTTTCAGTCGCATCGGGGCGGTTGTAATAGCCGGTGAGCATGCAGTCGCTCTGGATGGCGACCTCCCCCACCAGCCGGTCGGGCAGGTCGTGCCCCCTTGCTTCCACGATGCGGACGTTCGTACCGGGAATGGAACTACCGCAGCTCAACATGCGGACAACTGCCTCCCCATCCTGCGCGGGGCGGGCGAGCTTTTTCTCCTGCAGGGAGGCGCGATCTAAATCTTCGAATACGACAGGAGAATCTGCTCCACCCTGCGTGACGGCGAAGACATTTTCAGCCATGGCATAGCAGGTGGCCAGCGCATCATAACGTAACCCGCAGCCCTTGAAGCGCTCGAAAAAGATTTGGTGCGACTCCCAGCGTACCGGCTCGGAGCAGTTCGAGACCAGCCGCCAGGAGGACAGGTCCACGCCTTCGAGATCGCGGTCGCGCACTTTCTGGGCGCAGAAGTTATAGGCAAAATTGGGCAGCCAGGAAAGCGTCCCCTTGTATTTGGATACCGCCTGCATCAAGCGGTAGGGCGCGCGGATCCAGTCGAAGGGCGACATGAGCACCAGAGGATTTCCCATCAGGATGGGCATCAGCCAGCAGGCGATCAAGCCCATGTCGTGATAAAGCGGCAGCCAGGAGACGAAGACATCTTCGCTGTTTAGGTGGATTGTGCGGGCGTAGCTGGTCAACTGGTTGTGAACCGCGCCGTGTGAGAGCGCCACGCCTTTCTGCAAGCCGGTGGTGCCGGACGAGTGCTGGAGCAGGGCAATGTCATCAGGCTTGCGCTGCAAACCACTCAGGGACGCAAAATCGAGAGCGTGCGAATCATTCAGCAGGTTGGCAATATCAACCTGGTCGCTGACGATCAGCGCCCGCACGGAGTCCTCGCCGGGCTTGAGGGCGGCGCGCACTTCCGGCTCGAACTCACGATAGGTAATTATACAAACCGGCTGGGTGACGGAGACCAGCGCAGCCAGGTCCGCGCGGTAACGCTCGGGCAGCAGCTTCTCGGTTAGAAACGGCATGATGGACGGGATGGCTCCGTGCAGGACCGCCCCGTAGTACGCGAAGAGCAGGTCTATGCCATGCTGGAGGATGAGCAGGACCACATCGCCAGGCCGGATGCCTTCTGCCGCGAGGGCACCGGCATACCTTTCCGCGCCGTGCATAAGTTCGCGGTACGTCACCGGCCGGTCAGGTTGCACGGTATGCAGGAGGGTGATGCAAATCCTGTCGGGCGTGTTCTCGTAATGCCCTTTAAGCAGCTCGCAAAAAGTCTGCATGTTATTTGCGGGACCGGATCAGCGCCGCCAGTTGGTTGAGGGTATCGAAGGTGGAGGCGTTCAGTTCGGTATCATCGATCCGCACACCGAAGGTGTCCTCGACGTACAGACCCAGGTCCACCAGATGAAAGGAATCGATCAGCCCGCTGGAGAGCAGGGTCTCGTCGGGGCCGATGACACGGTCGGGCTGTCTCAGGATTTCGGCAGCAATGTATTTCGACAGGGTGGGGAAGATTTCGTCAGACACAAGGAACTCCTTGCTGCGGATTGAAAAGCGAGTGCAATTTTATCGCGCAATTAAGCGTTTATGGGCGCGGAAGCCAGAGGGCGTTATTGACAAACAGGAACTCACTGGAATCAAGGCTGAGGTCGCTGCTGAAATCCGTCACCCGGCCCGAGGAAACATCCGCCTGATGGAGTTGGATCGAATAAGCCGCCTCATCCCCGTTGGTGCCCATCCAGACCAACGAAGTGCCGTCCGGCGACCAGAACACGCGCGGATAGAGCAGCAGCAGCGGGGGCATCTGTTTTATGGCATAAGTGCGCGCGTTCACCACGTAATTCAAACCGCCGGTTACGCGGCCGGCATAATCGCTGCGCTGGGCCATGTGAACAGCCACGGATTTGCCGTTTGGCGACCAGGCGAGGTCGGCCAGCACATCCCCGGCCAGCGGGTACGAGCGCAGCGGTGTGCCGTCCGGATTTGCAAAGGCCAGGTTGCTCCTATTCTTTGGAAGCGCCTCCGCATAGGCGATCACCGAACTGTCGGGTGAAACCAGCGGATGCGCGAAGTCCTTGAGCGATCGGTTGAGCTGGGATTGCAGGTCTGTGATCCATGCACCGGCCGGGCTGCATTGCGCGAGGGACTGACATGCGCCGCTCTCCCATGTTATGAATGTGCCGTCCGTGGAAGGATAAATCTCGATGGGTGCTGCATCCGTGGGAATGACCGTCAAGCCAGAGCCGTCCGCTTGCAACAAGGCCAGAGCTGTGCCATCATCCTGACGCATGACGAGGACAATGCGCCCGTCCGGGAGCCAGAGCGCGCCTCGCCCACCCAGCGGGTAAAACTGGTCGGTCAGCAGGGTCAGGGATAAGCCGTCGGTGCGGTAAAGGGAATCGCCCAGGCTGACCAGCAAGTGCTTTCCATCGGGGGAACCCGACTGCAGGGTGAATCCGGGGCCGAGCAGTTGGGCGATCCTTTCTGCATCGGGATCGAACAGATAGACGCCGCGCGATTCATACGTCTCGCCGACACGAGCCAATACATCGAAGACGATCCGGTCTATGCTGGACGCCAGCGATGGACCATCGGCAGGCAGAGGCAGCAAGTCCGCAGCCTGGGTGGGAGCAGATGTGGCAGTGGGCAGCGGAGCGTCTGAGGCGGCGGTCGCGTCGCGCAGCCCGCGCCAGAGGCTGTCCAATGTCTGCAAGGCAGAGAAACTGCGCGTGCCCCAGGCCTCGGTGGAGATGTGGAAACCGTCCGCGCGCTTCTCATCCATGCCGTGGTTGGGCAGAGGCTGCACCGCCGCCCAGAAATTCCACAGGGGCAGGTCGTACTCGTCAGCCAGGCGGGCGGTCGCCAGGTTCAGGCTGTGATTTCCTTCCACGTTATCCGCCTTGGTGGCCAGGATGGGCACCGCGCCATGGGCGATGATGGTATCGAGGATTCGGCGCATCAGGGCTTCGTATTGCTCGGGGGTGCGTCCGTTCCACCAGACCTCAAGGCTGACGAAGACAATGGTTGGCTTGGTGATGCGCAGCTCACATTCCAGCGGGTTCTCTCCCGCCAGGCAGACCTTGGGATCCGCCCATAAAGGCGAAAGCACCGCCGCGGCGTTAAATCCGCCGCGCACCGCCTGGCCGTCAGTGTTGAAATGGCCGGCGAAGTTGTCGATGGTCTCCTTGAGGTAAACGGTATCCTCGCCCAACTTGTAACGCGTCGGGAGGTCGAAATAGCCCATGAAGGCTTCCTTGATGCTCTGGCAGTCGCCCACCTTGGAGAAGGCACTAGGGTCATTCCCCATCGCCAGCCCCTGACGGTAAATCTCAACCGCGCGGTCCGTGACCGTAGGGATGACCGGCCACATTTTCCACTCTTCAGGCGCGAGGCGAGGGATGGGCGTAGCCCCCTCCTCCGCGGTGGGAGCCGGTGTGGCGCTGGGAGCCAACGTGGGAGCCACGATCGTCTCGGGAGGTGGCGCCAGGTCCTGGGTGGGCGTGGCGGGAGGCGGTTCTGAAACCGCAGTTGGCGTTGCAGAATTGCAGCCGGCAAGGAAAAAAGTAATAGCACAGAAAACAATAAAGGTTTTTTTTATCATCAGGGTACTCATCGTGATGAGGTGGTCAGGCTTTCAGTGGGCGTTTCATGGACAGTCTTGCGTCAGAATCGCCTGCTCCAGGCGTTTGGCGAGGATGGCTTCGCCTGCCGGAGTCAGATGGATGGCACTGTTGGTGTAATAAGAAATGTCAGGGATAAGGTCCCACAGGTCGAGATAATTCCAGCCGTTTTCCAGGGCTTTAGCGGACATGGATTGCCTCCACTGATCGTAAGCCCAGCGCGGATAAAAGAAATTGTAGCGCAGGTCGCTGTTCTCACCGGCGCTGATGAGCATCGGCTCGTTGAACAGGATGACCGGCACGTCGCCGGCAGCCGAGATTCCGGCTGAGAGAACGTCAAATGCCAGTTGGGACTCGTCCAACTCGGGCGGCAGGAAATCGTGGAAGCTCTCGTCGGCCTCGAAATCGACCTGGGCGGGAGTGTAATCGTCGGGGTAGGACTGGTCAATACCGGTGGCCGACCAGAGCACGCCGTACAGCTGCAGGCGGATCAAATCTGCCAGTGCGCGGCGCTGACCGATGATCGTCCGGTCCCAGAACGCCGGTCGGACGAAGGCCGGATCGTTCGTCTCGAACGGCAGGCCGTAGCGGGCGATCAACTCGTCCACGCGGGCGGCGTTATTGGCCACGACAGGTGTTGTCAATTGCTTGTCGTCCGGAAACGCCTCGAGGGTCACGCCCCACAGGATGAGGTCCGGATCGTAGCGCAGGGCATAATCCAACACCATCAGGTCCTTAGTCAAGGAAATGGTAGGGTAACCGAGATTGTAAACGTGAACCTGTTTTCCATCGCAGGTGGTTAACCCGGCGGCATTGAGCTGACCGGCCAGTGTATCTTCCGGGCGTTGGAGCGTCCCCCACGCAGACGAGTCGCCGATGACGATCACGCGGTACTCGTCTTCAGGCTTTGGTCCGGCGGCGATGAGGTGCGAGGCAAACATGGCATCCAGATCGAAGAGACTCAGGTTGTAAGATTGGGCTGAGTCTTCGCCAAAAGGGAATCGCTCACGTCCGGCAAACATGCGGTTGTAGAGCGAAAGGTTTCCCAAGTCGGTTGGCACGGCGGCGAAGGCAAAATTGAGGATAAAGAATAATGCCAAACCCTTCAGGAGAACATTGCGCAGGAAGCGGGAGTCCATATTATCCAAGACCAAACAAGGTTTGCATGAAATGCAATGAAATGGAAGGCGCAGGGAGGGCAAAGAAGACCCAGCCGAGCGCGACAAAATTAAAGGTGAGGAATACGCCACCTGCACTTAATACAGTCTGCCAGCGCGGAGACAGCCCTGCGGCACGGGGTTTCAGCCTTTCAGACCAGCGGTTCTGGGCGAAAAGCCCCAGTCCATGCCACAAACCCCACAGGAAAAAATTCCAGGTGACCCCGTGCCACAGCCCAATGAGGACCATGGTGGATAATTGGGTGATGAAAATCATGAAAGGTATTGATAATGGCTTTTTACCTGAACGCAAGGCGCGTGTGACCGGGTTGAAATAGTATGCCCGGAACCACTGGGTGAGAGTCATGTGCCAGCTATTCCAAAACTGTGTCAGGTTGGGTTTAAGGTAAGGGGATTTAAAATTCTCCGGCAGTTTGAAGCCCAGCAGCCCCCCCAGCCCGATGGCAATGTCGGTGTAACCGCTGAAATCAAAAAATATTTGGAAGGCATAGGCGTAGAGCAAGACCCAAGCCCAGCCAGCGGAATTGACCTGCAGGGCATTGGCTCCATTAAGAGCGATGAGTGCCAGCGTATCGGCCACCGCAAATTTCTTGAACATGCCGATGAGCAGGCGCTTGCCAGCCTCACCCGTGTCGCCGGCGGTGGGCACGAACGGCGCACGGAGATCGCCCACAAAACGCTCGATGCGATCGATCGGTCCCGCCGCCAATGCGGGGAAAAAGATGACATACACAACATACTCGCCCATCGACACTGCCGGCAGGCGGCCGCTTAACCGGTCAAATAACGTGTGCAGCAGACGAAAGACGATGTATGAAAAACCCAGCCAGCGGAAATCCAGCACAACGACCGCCGCCGTGGACTGTCCGCTCAGGGAACGCAGCCAGATGCTGATCTGCTGAGCAACGGAGGGAATCTTTCACCGCTGCAAGCGCAACGATCAGCAGGACGATGGCCGTTTTTAGAGCAGCCGGGCCGGGAATGGTGAAACGCGCCAGAAGCAGAGCCAGCAGCAGGACAACTGCCATCAGCACGAGCAGCGACAAAACCGGCGGCGGGCGCGAGGCTGGGAATGGAAGGGAAATATCCAGGTAACGAGTGAGTCCCACCGCCAGGGAAACGCCGATGAGGATGGCTGCTGCAGGCCAATTGGCCTTCCATGACCGCAATTGTCGAGGCGTTGTCAGCACCCACGACAGGACAGCCAGCGCCAGGGTGAGGGTCGGCAGCCAAAAGTCGAGGTAACGCACCGGAAGGTTGGGCTGAAGAGCATAGACCGCCAATGTGCTGACGACCAGCAGTAACGGCAAACGCCAGCGTCCACGCGCGATGATCCCCACGACGCCGGCAATGATGGCGGCAACAATGACGATGGTAATGGACATTAAAAGCCCTGGTAGATCCAGACGGGGGCGCTGCTGGCGGTAAGAATCACCAGGGCGACAAGAATTAGCGCCAGGACCAACGCCCAGAGATTCTCAGTTGAGAAAATGCGGTTTTTCATCGATAGCCGCACACCAGATAATCTCCGCCCTGCTGGACAACTTCATAGGTGCGGACGGAGAGGTCGAACTCCTGGTCTTCACCGTCATACGTGGCAAGCATTTTGCCCTGGCACTGCACCAGGCTGGTATCGCCTTCCGTACCGCTGAGGGTGCAGTCGAGCCCCTCCAAACGTGTCTCCACTGCCTGGAGCGAATCGTATTCGAGCAGAGCGCTCGATTCCCAGTCGGCACAGGAAAGGACCGTGAGGGCGTTTGCATCCTTGCCGGAAAGGGCTGCCAGGTAATCCTCGACGGCGCGGGCTGCAGGGTCTTTCGATGAGCCACATGCTGAAAGCAGGGATGCGATAAAAGCAAAAAGGGCAACAACAGGAATCATTCTCCGCATGGAAGTCTCCGTGAGATTAAAAAGTGTCGGTCGGGATCAATGACATAGAGGCATGGGTGAATAATTTTACTTCACCGCATTGATGAAATCCGCCAGCAGACCGTAGGCGGTGGTCTGCGGACCGGGGTTCGTTTCCACGATGGACAACTCGCCCAGCACATCGGTCTTGAACTCGACGATGGAACTCGACCCCTCCATGTTGAACATGGGTGAGGTGTACGGCACCAGCTCGGGGGCGACGCGCGCCTTCACCCCATCCCCGATGCGCTCGGCGGAGCACACAAGCTTGTAGCGACTGTGGGTTGCCCGGGCGGAGGCGATCATCTTGGGCGTGATGCCGCGGATGCCCTCGCGTTCCACATCTGCCGGCTTGAGCGGAATGCCCATCAGCACCGTGACCAGCGCGGCGACCTTGATGGCGGCGTCCCAGCCGTCCACGTCGGCGGAGGGGTCGGTCTCGGCGATGCCAATGTCCTGGCAGTGCTTGACGGCAGCATCGAACGAGTCGCCCTCCTCCATGCGGGTCAGGATGATGTTGGTCGTGGAGTTCAACACACCGCGAAACGAGAGCAGGCGGGCAGCCGGCAGCGCGCCGCGGAAAAGCGAAAAGATCGGCGCGCCGTCCATCACCGTGGATTCGAAAAAGAACTTCCTGTCCTTTGATTCGGCAAGCTGCGTCAGCTCGCGGTAACCGTGCACGACGGTCCCCTTGTTTGCGGTGGCGACGTGCATGCCCAGTTCGAGCGCCGCCCGGACGTGGTCCACAGCCGGCTGGCCGGTCTTGTGGTTGACCGGCGTATTTTCGAACAACACATCCGCCTCGGATTTTTTCAACAGATCGAGTGAATCCGTCACCTTTTTCTTGTTGAACTGTCCCAGCGATTCGCCAGTCTTCAACGCCTCCAGCACCTTGGGCAGGTCGAGTCCTTCGGGGTCCACCGCTCGTCCATGCTTTCCGGTGCTGATGGCGGTGACAGAAAATGTGATGTCGTAATCTTTTTCAAGTTCGGCCTGTTTGCGCAGCAGCAACTCTGCCAGGCTGCGCCCGACGTTGCCAAAACCGATGAAAACCAGTTTGTAATGCATGTCAATCTCCAACAAATGAATTTTCCAATAGATTATAACGGCGGATAAGGGAAGGCGCGCCGGTCCCTGGGCGGAAGAGGAAACACGCCCGAAGCAATCCATTCGACGGCGCGCGCGTCAAGCGCGATCATTTCTCCAGGGGTGAGGTACTGCCCAAGGCGGGAAGCCAGCTCCGGGGTGGAAAGTGTTGCGCGAAATTTGTCGAGGTCCGCGAGCAGTTCCAGGGGGATGGGCTGCCCGGCGAAGTCCCAGATGACTGTTCGCAGCTTGTCCTCCTCATGGAAGCACAGCCCGTGGTCGATCAGGAACATTTTCCGCGTCCGCTTCTGGATGATGACATGGCTGCCCTTGCGGTCGGCATTGTTGAGCAGCAGGTCGAACAGCGCCACCGGGCGCAGGCGGGCTTTATCTTCGTCCTTAAAAGTGAAGTAATGATAATTGGGGTTGTAGTCGATGTACTGCTGCAGAGAGCCGGGACCGAAGGGGCCTTCGTCGCGCAGGATGGTGTACGGGACGAAACTCCAACCCAGCGCCTCGCTGACGAGGTAGGCCGCAACTTCCCTCCACGCCAATGAATTTTCAGGAAAATCCCACAGCGGCTGCTCACCCTTGGAGGGTTTGTACACCGCTGGCACTTCCTGCCCCTCGTGCGCGACGTTGACCAGGAAGGTGTAGTTCGAGCCCAGCATGAACTGCCCCTGCAGGGAAATCTCCCCGTGGAGCAGGACGGAGCGCAGGGTTTCGTCTGAGAGGGCTGGCATGGAATGGGGTTAGTGTTTGTGCCCGTTCTTTTTGGGGCAGAAGTGGCCTTCGGCTTCCATTGGCTCGCCGCACTGCGGGCAGATCGGGCGGCCGCGGTTGACCACTTCCGCACCCCAGCGGGCCAGGGCGCGCGCCTGCGAGCGGCTGCACCAGAAGCGGATGACGGCGGCTTCCTGCGGGTCGTCGCTGTCCATCAGGATCTCGCGCGTGATCAGCACCATCAGGTCACGATCCTTGTCGTAACCCAAGCCTACTTCGCCCACGCGGAATATCGGCTCGACCGGCGGGTTGATCTTCATCTGCGCTTCGTTGTATTCCGAGGACGCTTCGGGCAGGTCCGGGTTCTGGCGTGCAAGTTGAGCCAGGAACTGTTCGATGGCCACGGCCAGGGACTGGAGTTGAATCTTCTCGATCAGCACCGTGATGGTGCGCGTGCCCTGCCAGGCGTGCAGGTAAAAGGTGCGCTGCCCGGGCACGCCGATCGCGTCGGCGGTGATGTGGTCGGAGGGGTCTACATCAATCTCAAAACGAGGCATGGGTCACATCCAATAAAGGTTGGAAAAAGTATACCAGAATTCACTGCAGGTAAATCGAGCAGGAAAAACTATTATGCTTTATCCAATACTCACCAGGCGCAGGAACACACAGCACTGAAAACAACTTTAACTTGCAAAGTGTTGTAAAATTGACTCGCTTTACATTGTCACCGCCGTGAGCGGCGGTACCTAATCACTGTTCTGAGAGGAGATTTACCATGTACCACACCCTGATTCTTGTAGGAAACGTCGGCCGCGACCCGGAGATGCGCTACACCCCCTCCGGCCAGCCCGTCACCAGCTTTTCGGTGGCGACCAACCGCCAGTACACGTCCAACAACGGCGAGCAGGTGAAGGAAACCGTCTGGTTCCGCGTCACCACCTGGGGCAAACAGGCTGAGACCTGCAACCAATACGTCAAAAAAGGCTCCAAGGTGCTCGTGGAGGGACGCCTGACTCCCGACGCGACCTCCGGCGGCCCGCGCATCTGGACCGATCAGAGTGGCAATCCGCGTGCCTCCTTTGAAGTGACCGCCAGCACCGTGCGCTTCCTGTCTTCGAAAGGCGAAAGCAGCGGCGGCGGAAGCGAAGGCGGCGAGGCCGGCTTTGTCGGCGCGCCATCGGAAGACGACATTCCATTCTAAAGAGAGAATAAAGCCGCGGGGAACTGCCCGTCAGCGCAATCCCCGCGGCGAGTTTTACTGGAGGCCCACATGGCTGTCCCGCAGCGACCCAATTCACCCGTGCTCGAACTTCCCTCAGACCTGCGGCCTGCGTATGCCAACCTGGCGCGCATCGCCCACTCCCCCGCGGACCTGGTCATCGATTTCGCGCACCTTCTGCCGGGTGAAAGCAAAGCCCGCATCACCTCGCGCGTGCTGCTCTCGCCCCTGAGCGCCAAGCTGCTGTACCGCGCCCTCGGCGAGAACCTCATCCGATACGAGGCGGCCTACGGAGAGATCATCATCCCCAACGCCTCCCTGGCGGACCAGCTTTTCAAGCCCGTCGCACCGCCCGAAACCCCACCCGGAGAAGACAAGGCCTGACCCACCTGCCCCTCGCCCAAAAAGGAGAGGGGCTTAAAGGACATTATGCAGAATCTCGACACGATCGTTGAAAAAATCCGCCAGACCTTTGACGCCCGCACCGCCGCCCGCGAC
Organism: uncultured Chloroflexia bacterium; assembly: GCA_963774975.1. Lineage (GTDB taxonomy): Bacteria > Chloroflexota > Anaerolineae > Anaerolineales > Villigracilaceae > JBGPQJ01. Next base: position 32,142 of record CAVZGY010000012.1, on the reverse strand, counting down.
CGGGCGTTGGCCGACGCGCGCGCACTTACCCGCCACTGCGCCAACGCCATCCGCGCCGTGCACCGCGACGACGAACCGGGCATGAACGAACACCTCGGCGAAGCGCGCACGCTGGCCGCCTCCCTGAAGGACAGCCTGGCAAAATTCCCCGAACTCTACTACGCCGGCTACACCCAGGACGCGCTCAAGGAATTTGCCGAGGCCAGCATCACCTGCGCCCTCATCCGCAGCCAGCCGCTGCTCTCACCCGACGAACTCGGCGTGGAGCACAACACCTACCTCAACGGGCTGGCGGAAGTGGTCGGTGAACTGCGCCGCCGCTGCCTCGACATCCTGCGGCACGGCTACTCCGTGGAGGCCGAACGCCTGCTCACCGCCATGGACGACATCTACGCCGTGCTCGTCACCATGGACTACCCCGACGCCATCACCAACGGCCTTCGCCGCCAGACCGACATCGCGCGCTCGATCATCGAGAAGACCCGCGGCGATATCACTTTCAGCCTGCGCGGCGAGCACCTCGAGCGCGCCATCGCGCACCTCTCCAACCAACTCGGCGCTGACCATCCCGATAACATCCGCCTGACCCGCCACGACGAAGACTGACCATGGCCCGCAAGCCCAAACGATACCCTCTGCCCCTTTACGAACGCATGCTGAAGCGCTGGATCAGCGCCACTTTCTGGATCGCCGTCTTCGTGACGGGCTTCGGGGCGGCGGCATGGTTCTATGCGCCGCAGATTTCGGAGTTCAACGTTTACCTTCTTCTGGGTGCAGGCGCGGTGGCGTTCATCATCACCCTCATCCTGTTCCTGATCCGCAAGTCCGCCTACCTTCAGATCTACCCGGATTACCTGCGTATCGTGACTCCGTTCATGCGGGTCAAGGTCGGGTACAAGCGCATCCAGCGCACCTATACCGCCGATATGAACAATCTCTTCCCGTCCAAAAAGGTGCGCGGAATGCGGCGCGAGATCATCGCGCCGTTCATGAAGCATACTGCCATTGTGCTCAATCTCATCGCCTATCCGCTCCCACGCTGGATCCTGCGTGCGTTTCTTTCGTATTTTTTCTTCATTCCAAAAGACAAGTCGCCGCATTTCATCCTGCTGGTGGATAACTGGCTGGATTTCAGCACGGACCTGGAGAGCAGCCGCTCCGCCGCGATCCAATACCAGCCGCCCCAGCAGCAGTCGCCGCTGGTGATGGTCTCGGACCGCGCCAAGGAAAAGCCCGGGAAAAAGAAAAAGGGACTTCTGTCCGGGCTGGGCGATGACGATAAGAAGTATTAGAGGCGGAGCATGTTCCGCCTTTTTGATTAAGGACATCCGACATGAATATTTATTTTGCCTGTTCCATCACCGGCGGCCGCGAGTTTGAATCCGTTTACCAGGCCATCGTTGCCGCGCTCGAATCAAGGGGACACATCATCCCCACGTCGCACCTCGCCAGCTCCGAGGTGACCGGGCTCGAGAAAGTCGTCTCCCCGCAGGATATCTATCAGCGCGATATAAAATGGATAGACGAAGCGGACAGGGTCATCGCCGAGGTCAGCACTCCCTCGCACGGCGTGGGTTATGAAATAGCCTACGCGTTGAGCATCGGCAAGCCTGTGTCATGCCTTTACCAGCAGGGGCGGGCGGTTTCAAAGATGCTGACAGGCAATACGCATGTAAATTTACAAATGGAATCTTATGATTCCAGTGAAAAAGCGGTTGAGATTGCCTGTAAATTCGCTTCCCAACGGCCATCCTGTTTGTGAATAACATCACGATTTATCAATGACATTTGGCGGTATTGTCAGACAAGAGAGTAGTGTAACATTGTGTTGGAGACATAACATAGACACCTCCAATCGCACTAATTGTCTCCTCCTTTGGCGAATGCCAACGCCGGGTCCTCCCCCCGGCGTTGGCTATTTAATCACAGGCTGATCAATGCTCCCCTCAGGGGGTATAAAAATCCCCGGAGTTATTCCGGGGATTTGTGCTGTTTGAGGATTATTTCTTGGGGCTGAGGCCAGGCGGGGGACGAAAGTCTGATTTGTAAAGCGGCAGGACGACGAAAAAGGTGGTCCCCTCCCGCATCTTGGATTCGACCCAGATGCGCCCCTCATGGTTATCCACGATGGACTTGACGATCGCCAGCCCCAGCCCGGTTCCGGGGACACCCTTCGGGGCGTTGCTGGCGCGGTAGAACTTGTCGAAGATGTGCGCCTGGTCCGAGATCGGGATGCCGATGCCCGAATCCTTGATGGAGGTGATCAACTGCTCCTCCTCCACGCTCATTCGAATGACAACGATGCCGCCTTCGGGAGTGTACTTGACCGCGTTGCCGATGAGGTTATCCAGCATCTGGCGCAGGCGGATCGGGTTGCCCAGCACGGGCAGCAGGGTCTGAGGCACATCCACCGTCACCTTGAGGCGCTTGTCCTTGATCTGGTTGAAATAGGTGTCCAGCGTGTAACGCAGGATGCCGTCCATGGCGACCAGGTCCTTGCGGCTGTCGAAGCCGGCTTCGATGCGGCCCAGGTCGAGCAGGTCGTTGACGAGGGTGGTGATGCTGTTGACGCTGCCCTGAATCCGCCTCACAAATTCCTTTTGCTGCTCGTTGAGCGGACCGATGCGGTCGAGCAGTTCCACATACCCCATGATGGCGGTCAGCGGCGAGCGCAGGTCGTGAGACACCGTATGGATGAAATCGCTCTTCAGCCGGTCGAGCATCTTGAGGTGCGTGATCTCCTGCATGGTGATCGCCGAGCCGACCCCCTGGATGGGGGTGTACTGGGCGTTGAACACGCGCCCGTCCTCAAAGCTGATCTCATGGTGCTTGAGCGGATTTTCCTCCACGGAACCGAGCAAGGCGCGCACGTCCTGATGCTGGATCACGTCGAACAGGTTTTGGCGCGTGAGGTCGGAGAGGCCCAGTCCAAACGAACGCCGCGCCGAGGGATTGATCAGCATGATGCGCAGGTCGCCATCGAGCACGATGACGCCGTCGTCGATGTTATCCAGCATGGTCTCGAGCTGCACGCGCTCCTGTTCGGATTTTCGATACAGGCGCGCATTCTCGATGGCGTTGGAGGCATAGTCGGCCAGCAGGGAGAGCAGCAGCACATAGTGATCGCGGAACGGGCGGTTGGTCTGCCGGTTCACAACGCCCAAAACACCGAAAACCTTGTTCTGCAGGCGCAGCGGGACGTAGATGAGGGCATGGACGAGGTAGGCAGACTTGATCTTCTGCGGAGAGGCGCTGCTGAACGTGACCGGCTCGCCGGTGCGGACGACCTGTCCCGCCATGGAATCGGCCACCTTCAAGCGGAAGGTGCGCGCCGTCTGTTCGCCCAGGTTGCGCTCGGCGCGGACGTACAACTCTCCGGTGGGCTCATCGACCAGCAGCAGCTGGCCTTCCTCGGCGCCGGTCAGTTCCACCGCCGTGCTGACCACATTGGACAACACGCTGTCGATGGCGAGCGAGCCGGTGATGGCATGTCCCAGCCTGACCAGCGTCTCCAATTCCTTGACGCGCTTCTCCAGCGAGGAGGTGGTGTTCTTGACTTCCTTGCGCACCCAGTCGCCCAGGGCTTCCGCCCTTTTCTGGCAGCGCTGCATCGTCTCGAGAATCTCGTCCGTGCGCAGGGGCGGGAAGAGCACGTCGCTGATGCCGATGCGCAGGGCTTTTTTGATCAGGTCCGGGGACTCGAAGTCCGCGAACATGACGATGGGCAGGGTCGGGAAGCGCTCGAGCATGTTCTGCGACAGCTTCATCCCATCCGCGCTCTTGAGCCTCTCGCCGATCACCACCATGGTCGGGGTGGTCTCCATCAGCGCCTTCTCCAGCCCGGCCTGGTCGTGGATGGTCAGAACGAGATAGCCGGACGCGCGCAGCGCCCGTTCGAGCAGCTGCAGAACGGGGGATTTTTCCAGTGCGAGGAGGATGCTTTGGGATTTCGACATGAGACTACGGGCGGCGGAGCGGCTTGGTCGCCTCCCTGCTGGTGAGTACCGCCATGCGGTCCAGCGCTATCCGGAGGGTGTTCAACGCAGCCTTCTGGTCGGACGTCAACGTGCCCATCTGCTCGGACAGCAGCAACTGCAGGGGGTATTGCGCCGTCTGGACCTGTTCCTGAACTTCGCGGCGCAGAGTCTCGAAGCGGTCGTACCTGCGCTTCTCGCCTTTCTGCGCGACATCCGCCGTTTGCGCCAGCGCGCGGAACAACTGGGCGTTGACCAGCGAGATGGAGGCGTAATCCGCCAGCGCCTCGAGCAGGGATTGGACGCTCTGATCGAAGGGACGGTCCGCCTTGCGCACCATGACCAGCAGGCCGATCACGTCATTCTGAATTTTAATCGGCACCACCACGGCGGACTTGCCGATCTGCGCGATCTTGAATTGTTGAAGCGGTGCGCCGTTGATGGCGAGCGTCTCGCCGGAGAGCGACACCAGCCCTCCCATGCCGTCGTCCAGCGGCTGGTTCATTTTCTTCGCCCAGGCCTCGGGCAGCCCGAGATGCGCGGAAAGGTGGATGGCGTGCGTTTTCTCGTCGCGCAGGGACAGCCAGCCCATGTCCGCTTCGGACACCTGCACAGCCCCCTCGACGATCTTTTCGAACAGCACGCGCTGGTCGGTGATGGAGATGACCGCGCGGCCGATGGTGAAGATGGTGGTCAGTTCGCGCACTCGGCGCTGGAGCTCGAGGTTGGTCTGCTTGAGCTGGCGGTCCAGTTGTTCGCGGGCGCGTCCCTCGCGGGTCTGTTTGAGCACCCGTTCGACTGCCACCACCACTTCGGTTTCGCGCACCGGCAGGGTGATGTAGTCCGCTGCCCCGAGGCGAAAGGCCTGGATCACGTCATGCTCGCTGCCCTTGTTCGCCAGTACAATAAAGGGGGCGGAGATGCCCTGAGAGGACAGCGCCACCAGCAGGTCCTTGCCGCTCAAGCCGGGCAGAACCAGGTTGGAAATGATCAAGTCGGGGGTGGCCTGCACGGCCTGTCGGATGGCGGTTGCCGCGTCCGTTGCCACGTTGACCTGATACCCAAGCGGTTTCAGTGCCTGACGGGCGATCAGATCGCTGACATCCGGGTCGCTTTCCACCACCAGTATTCGTTCCGCGGATAAGGCCATATCAATTTATGATAGCATGAATCTTAAAAAATTGGGCTGGTTAAGCGAAATGTAAGCCCGAACAGGGAGCAGAAATGGACGATTTTCTTTGGTGGCGCGACGGCGTCATTTATCAGATCTACCCGCGCTCGTTCGCGGACTCAAACGGCGACGGATTCGGCGACTTGCGGGGTATTACCGCCAAACTGGATTACCTGGCCTTTCTCAGGATTGACGGCATCTGGTTCTCGCCGTTCTTTCCCAGCCCGGACAAGGACTTCGGCTACGACGTGGCCGACCACACGGCCATCGACCCGCGCTACGGGACGATGGAGGACTTCGATACCCTGGTGAGCGGAGGCGCACAAGCGCGGCATCCGCATCATCCTGGACATGGTGCTCAACCACACCTCCGACCAGCACCCGTGGTTCGTCGAGTTCGCGCTCCAGCCGCGATAACCCCAAACGCGACTGGTTCCTGTGGCGGGATAAGCCCAACAACTGGGCCTCGGTCTTCGGCGGCTCGGGCTGGGTGCTCGATGAGAAGACGGGGCAGTATTATTTTCACATGTTCCTCAAGGAACAGCCGGACGTGAACTGGCAGAACCCCGAGGTGCGGCAGGCGCAGCTGGATGTCTTCCGCTTCTGGCTCGAGCGCGGCGTGGACGGCTTCCGCCTCGACGTGTTCAACGCCTACTTCAAGCATCCCGGCCTCGAGGACAACCCCACCAAGTTTGGGCTGCGTCGCTTCGACAAGCAAATCCACGTCAACGACATGGACCGCCCGGAGATGATGCCGCTGCTGGGCGAGCTGCGTGATCCTGCTGGATTCGTACCCGGAGCGGTATTCCGTGGGCGAGCCGTTCATTCCCACGATCGAGAAGACCGCCCGGTACGCCGGCGAGGGGAAGCTGCACACCGCCTTTCATTTCTTCTATGATGACATGAGCCTCATCCCCAAATGGGGAGCGGACCACTTCCGCCGGCAGATGCTCGAGCTGGGCAAGGCATCCAGCAGCGTATACCTCCCGGCCCTGGCGATGAGCAACCACAACTCCACACGTGCCGCCTCGCGCTACTGCCGCGGCGAGGACGACGCCAATGCCAGAACTCGCCATGGCGATGCTGCTGACCATGCGGGGCACGCCATTCATTTACTACGGCGAGGAGATCGGCATGCGGAATATCTCCCTGAGCCGCAAGGAGATCATGGACCCGGTCGGGAAGATATTACTGGCCGATCATCAAAGGCCGCGACGGCTGCCGCGCGCCCATGCAGTGGAATGACTCCGCCAACGCCGGCTTCTCGACCGGCAAGCCGTGGCTCAAGCTTCACCCAAATTACACGGAGCGCAACGTCGCTGCACAGGAAAACGACGCCAGCTCGATGCTCAACTTCACTCGCCGGCTGATCGCCCTGCGCAAGGAATACCGTGCGCTGCGGGATGGCGGCATCCTTTTCCTCGAACCTCCGCAAAAGGACGTGCTGGCCTACCTGCGGCTCTCCACGGAGGGGACGATCCTTGTCGCGCTGAATTTCAGCGGCAGGGCGAAAGAAGCTTGACCTCCCGCCTGGAGACTGGCAGCCGCTGCTCTCGACCTCCGCGCGCGAGGGGAATGTCAGCGAGAAGATCGAGCTTGCGCCGTATGAAGTGTGTATGATGAAAAGCAGTTAGCAGTTATAAGGAGGGACTTTCATGCGAGATGAAATTACGAAATTAATTCAATTGGGACCCTTCCCGAACGAAACAAGTGTGACTCCCGAAATTGTTGACCAGTATGCTGAATTGATTGACGTAATTTCCCCACCCGTCAGCTTGGATGAAGCAAAATCACTTCTTACACTCTTTGGCACAGATACCTTTTTTGGAGTAGCCTGGTCGTTAGTACACCTTATCGAGTTCGTGTCCAGAATGGTCTGCTGAAGCTCTTGCGAACGTTGAGGACAATATTTGGATTACCATGCTAAGGGAAAGACTTCAGGCTCGTTAATTTCGCTCGGCACGGGTCTACCAAGCCTCCAACCTGCTAACATAAACCACCTCCCGCCAGTTGATTCCCGGCGGGAGGTTCGCTATACTGTTCTTGATGGACATCTTCGCCTCGGCACCCTACCTCATCGGCAATCCGCCCGCCGCGCCGGAACCGCTGGCGCGCTACCTGCCGCCCGTCACGCAGGGCGCCATCTCCGCGTGGCTGGGGCAGCACGTCCCGGCGGGAGCGTGGGTGCTGGACCCGTTCGGGGCATCACCCATCGTCGCCGTTGAAGCGGCGCGCGCCGGGTATCGCGTGCTGGTCGCGGCGAACAACCCCATCTCGCGTTTCCTGCTCGAGATGGCTGCCAATCCCCCCTCCGTGGCTGACCTGCAGGCCGGGCTGGCGGAACTGGGCGCGTCGCGCAAGGAGGACGAGCGGCTGGAGCAGCACATCCAGTCGCTGTACCAGACCGTGTGCGCCAACTGCCACCGCACCATCCAGGCCGAGGCCTTTATCTGGGACAGCAAGTCCGGGCTGCTCGAGGGGCGGGTCTACACCTGTCCGCACTGCGAGGACAGCGGCGAAAAAGCTCCCGACATCTCGGACGCGGTCAACGCCTCCAAGTGGTCCAAGCTGGAAAAGATGCACCGCTCGCGCGCGCTGGAACGCATCGCCCCGACGAACGACCCGGACCGCGTCCACGCCGAGGAGGCACTGGCCATCTACCTGCCGCGCACCGTCTACGCGCTCGGCACGATCATCAACCGCATCGAGCTGCTCAAGCTGACTCCCCAGCGCCGCCGCGCGCTGACCGCCCTCGTGCTGACCGCCTGCGACCAGGCCAGCGGCATGCGGATCCATCCCCCCGACAAGCGCAGGCGCCCGCGCTCGCTCATCCTGCCGCCCCGCTTCCGCGAGAACAACCTGTGGCAGGCGCTGGAGGACGGCATCAACCTGTGGGCGGGAACACCCGAAGAGGGAATCGCGCTGACGCAGTTCCCCGCCCCGCCCCCGAGAGCGGCGGCATCTGCCTGTTCGAGGGCGCGGTGCGCGAGCTCATTCCCCATCTCGAGGCTTATCCCATGTCTGCGGTGATCGGCGCCATCCCGCGCCCCAACCAGGCTTTCTGGACTCTGTCCGCGCTGTGGGCCGGCTGGTTTTGGGGACGCGAGGCGGTGGGGCCGTTCAAGTCCGTGCTGCGCCGCCGCCGCTACGACTGGCAGTGGCACGCCGAGGCGCTGAAGTCCGTCTTCGCCGGGCTGTCAAAGCCGCTCGCCGAAGGGACTCCCTTCTTCGCGCTGCTCACAGAAGCCGAACCGTCCTTTGTCACCGCTGCACTTGCTGGCCGCGCAGGTCGGGAGCTTCGACCTGAAAGCCTTCGCCATGCGCACGGCGAACGACCCGCTGCAGATCCACTGGGAGCGCGGCGCGGATTTCCAGCCGCCCTCGAAGCCGCCCGAAAAGCAAGTCGTGCGCGACGCGCTGACCGCCTACCTGAACGACCGCGTCGAGTCGGCGACCTTCCTGCACGTCCACACGGTGGGCGTGGCGGCGCTGGCCGAAAAGCGCGCGCTGGCCTGGTCCGACGAGGCCGTGACCGAGACCGGGCAGGTCATCCTGCAGGCGCTCAACCACCCGTCGCTGGGGCATTACGATGCCAAGACCACTCCCGAGAGCGGCACGTGGGGACTGGTCCGGCCCAACCCCGAGGCGCATCCCCTCGTGGACCGGGTGGAGATGGCGGTCGTGCGCTTCCTGCAGGCGAACCCGAACACCTCGCTGGACGACATCCAGCGGGCGCTGAACGAAAAATTTCCGGGCGCGCTCACGCCCCCGCTGTCGGTGATCGGCGCGGTGCTGGAATCCTACGGAGTCGAAAACGGCGGCTGGACGATGCGCGAGCAGGATGAACCTTCGGTCCGGCGCGCGGATATGGAGGAGGCGCAGAAGCTGCTCGAAAAACTCGGAGGGCGGATGGACTACGCCGTCTCCCGCGCCGACCCGAACCTGGTGTTGTGGTCCGAGGAGGATTCTCTCGCCTGGACATTCTACGTCATCGCCTCGGCTGTGGCGGGGAAGGTGCTGAGCGGCAACCGCCAGCGTCCCGAGCGGACGGTGGTCGTGCTCCCCGGCGGGCGCGCAGGTTTACTGGCCTACAAGCTGCGCCGCGACCCGCACCTGAGGCAGTTGGCCGAGGGCTGCCACTTCCTCAAGTTCCGCAACCTGCGCCAGATCGCCGAGATCCAGCTGTTGACGCGCGAGACCTGGCTGGAGGCCGTTCATGGCGACCCGATCGAAGGCGCGTCCGCCCAGATGATGATGTTCTAACGAAAATCTTATCGGTTTCCGGTAAAATAGCGCGACAGGAGATTTATTGTTATGTTCTTATTCGAAGGAAACGACCGCCGCAAGGAAGAGGAACGCATCCGCAACGAGGGACGCCTGCCCGCCGGCCAGTCGCTGACGCTCAAATTCCCGGTGCTGCACTACGGGCCGGTGCCGCCGTTCAACGCCGCGACGTGGGATTTCCGCGTGTGGGGCGAAGTCGAGGAAGAGAAGACCTGGGCTTGGAACGAATTCAACCAGCTTCCGAGAAGCACCATCCAGATGGACATCCACTGCGTGACGCGCTGGAGCAAGTTCGACACGACCTGGGAGGGCGTCTCCGTGCGGACGATGGTCGAGCAGGGGCTGTTCAAGATCAAGCCGTCGGCGAAGTACGTCATGCAGCACGCCGAGTACGGCTTCACCGTCAACCTGCCGCTGGAGGTGGTGCTGGCGGATAACTTCCTGCTGGCGACGCATTTCAACGGCGAGCCGATCTCGCCCGACCACGGCTATCCCCTGCGCGGCGTGGTGGGATTCATCCCCGGGCGCGAGGACCTGGTGACCCCGTATTTCTGGAAGGGCGCCAAGTGGCTGCGTTCACTGGAGTTCATGACCAAAGACCGGATGGGCTTCTGGGAGCAGGCCGGCTACCACAACAACGCCGACGCCTGGAAGGAAGAACGGATGCGATTTTAGTTACTAGTTATTGGAGATTGTGATCACCCAGAACTCATAGGTGCATTGTAAAGACCTCTTGTAATGAATTATAAAGAGGGATTTCGCGGAGAGGTGCCTGCTTTTTAGATCGCATAGTCCCGCCAGGAATTGACCACGATCAACGCCTTACTGACTACTGCTCTCCACTTTCTAATCCCCAGTTACCGTCCGGCGGACTGTGTCCAAAACCTGCAAGGCAGACAGGCGGTGGAGCGCAAGCGCTTCCTCGGTCAGATAAATTATTTCCCAGATAGCGGTCGACCGGTTCCTTGTGTACAGCCCGCGGTCCGGGCAGATCGCCAGGCACAGGCCAGAAATTCCACAGAGGGATGTTGTACTCGGCCGCCAGTTCTGCCATTTCCAGATTGACCTGATGATCTCCCTCGCGATTGTCCGCCTTGGTCGAAAGGATGGGCACCACGCCATTTGCCAACAGGGTATCCAGCACTTTGCGCAGGTATAACATGTTGCGCCCGCCTTCCGAATGCGTGCCGACCATGATCGAAAACGAAGGATGGTTTATGCAGGCGCAGCTCGCAATTCATGGGAACTCTCGTCGGGCGGCAGCCAAACTTGTTCTCGTGCCACTCATTCCATATCAGAGCCCCGGAGGTGGTGCCGTTCTTGCTGGTCGGGCTTTTGCGGTTGAGCGAATCCTTGAAATATTCCATGGTTTGCTGCAAATCGGCGGGAAGCGATTCGAACCGGGAGAGGGTCGGTGAGAATGGACCCAGGAAGACATCCGGTTCGCTCTGGCAATCGCCAAAGACCGAAAAGGCGTGCGAGATCGTTGCCCAGCGACTGGCCGATGGCATAGATCTCGCGGACATGTTCGGTCACGATTGGAATCTCCGGCCATGTCATCCACTCCTCAGGATCGAGTCCGGTGGTGGCTGGCAGGGGAGTCGCGGTGACGTTGGGTTTCACGATTGGGAATATGGGCGTGATCACCGGCGCAGGAGCTGGTGGAATCACTCCGCAGGCAGCGGTGATGACCCCAAATAGCAGGAAGCAAGCAAGACCACTTTACCCATAATGGTCATTTTTCCAGATGCGTTCACAATTCTAACCCAGCAAAGGTTAATCCATTATGAGTCAGTGCCAGACAACACATTTCAAATTTGTTCAGCCAAACGAAGGGGACTCCCTGCCCCACCCGTCCAACAGACACCCTCCCCAATTCCTAAAGATTGCAGGCGGGGAGTTACTACTCTCTAGTCTCTAATCGCTACTCTCTTTTGGAATGAAATACACATCCGTCGGCTTCAACTTGGAGTTGCGCAGGAAGCGCGGCTTGACTTCCATGCCGATCCAATCGAGGGCGGGTGCAGCGGGGTCAACGCCCATCAGGCGCGTCAGCAGCAGCGTGTTCACGCCCTCGAACTCGACCAGCGCCAGCACGAACGGACATTCGGGCAGGAACTCCTCCGAGCCGAAGTAGCAGACGGTGAAGGCATGCACCTTCGCGGGGACGTCCGTGATGTCGATCCACTTCGTCTCCGCGCCCGAGTACATGTCGTGGCCGCGCGGGTTGGCGGTGGTGTATCCGCTTTGCGGGGTCGCGCGAGGCGAGCAGCCGCTTGTTCGTCAGCCCCGCGAACCACGGGCTGTCCTGTCCGTACGAATGCAGGTACTTGATCTTGTATTCCTGCTCGATCTGGATGGGCGCCATCTTCTTGAGAAATTGCAGCGACTCCTCATCCGTGCTGACCGGGAACGGGATGCCGTGGACGATGTAACCGCCCAGCGTTTCTTCGCGTTGTGAAGGTAACTTGGCCATGATTAACCTTCCCTTTCCAAAACGGAGACGGAGACGTAGGTGCCCGTGCCCAGCGTGGGAATGGATCGCGCCCCGCTTCGCATTCTTGACCTGAAGCTGGTCGTCGCGGAAATGTTTCTTGATCGTCCCCTGCAGCTGCCAGATGGCGAACACGCCCTGCATCAGTCCCGTCGCGCCGACGGGATGTCCGCAGGCGATCAGCCCGCCCGAGGGATTCACCGCGCAGACAGGTTTGTCCTTCAACTTCAAGCCGTAGTCAATGTTCGGCAGGAAGGCCTTGCCCGATTCCGCGAACGGACCGCCCTCGCCGTAGCGGCACAATCCCAAGTCCTCGTAGGTCTGGATTTCCGACGATGTGTACGCGTCGTGCAGTTCGACGAAGTCCAATTCGTTCAACGGGTCTTTGATGCCGGCATGCTTCCAGGCCATGTTGCCCGCCGTGCGTCCCGCGCGGAACGAGTGGACGCCGGGATAGCGCGTGCCGTGGTCCCAGAGTTTTTTGTAATACGCCTTCGTCTCGTCCGAGGATTTCTCCTGCTCGGTGGCGTAGTTTTCCATGAAATTGTCGTAATCCACGTGCGGACGGTCGGCCATGCGCATCATGTCCGTGCCGCGGCCGATGCCGGTCACCTTGACCAGCGGCCGCGCGATCTTTCGCGCCGGCGGCTTCGAGTTTCTTCAGCCCCTCTTCCGAGCAGAGGATCGTCGCCGCCGCGCCGTCGGACATCACGCAGATGTCGAGCCGGGTCAGCGGCCAGGCCACCATCGGCGAGTTGCGCACATCCTGGATGCTGATGCGCTGGCTTTTCTGCGCGTACGGATTGTGGAAGGCGTTGATGTAATTCTTCACGCTGACGTGCGCCATCTGCTCGACGGTCGTGCCGAACTCCTTCATGTGGCGCGTGACCATCATGGCGTAGTAGCCCGAATAAAAACCTCCGACGGGGTAGTCGAACGACACATCGGAGGCTAATGCAATGAACTCGTTGCCCTTCCACGTCTCCACGTGGGACATGGTCTCGAAGCCGTAGGCCACGCACACGTCCATGTGACCCGAGGCGACGGACTTCCATGCTTCCTGGAAGCACAGCCCGCCCGTCGCGCCGCCGCCCTCCACGCGGTGACCGGGCTTGGGACACAGGCCGAGGTAATCCTGCGCCATGATGCCGGCCATCAACTGCCGGCTGAAATGGTCCGAGAAATACGAAGCGACCGACCCGTCCACGACGTGCGTGAAGGTCGGGAAGTCCAGGCCGATATCAGCGATGGCGTAGTCGTACGCCTCCTTGATAATCGCCTGGAAGGTCTTGTCGGGGCGGGCCTTGGCGAACTTGGAAACCCCGCCCGAGATTGCATAGACTGGTCTCATCAGCGAACCTCCTTGGGTTGAGATACAATCATTGTACAGGAAATTGGGTTGGAGGCAAACTAGTTTTTTAATCTGATGCTATTATCATATAAAGAGAAAAATAAGAGTCACCAAGATTTTATATCATGAAACGTTTTCTTGTCTTTCTTGAGAGATGCCGGGATATCTGCAATTGCAGTCGCAATTGGCGCAGGATGTCCTTCACTCGCGCTCGCAATCGGCTTGTTGCCTCAAATAGCGTTCTTTCACACGATGGCAATCCTTAGATGGACCGCCTGAGCAAATAACGAAGGATAGCAGGAGCCACGTTATATACGGTGACAGTGGAAACTATTTCCAAAACCCTTTACATGCGGGATGTAGAAGTAAAGAACAATCAATGGCAAGAGACATCCTTCATTCCAACTGATTATTCTTCTACCCCAGAATGTGATTTGCGTATTCCCGATGATATACAAAAGGAAAACATAATTGATATCGATGCGGCTTGCGAGTTGAGCCCCGCTGGGGAAAATATGTCAATCTATGCCCTCAGAGAAAATGGCAATGTTTATTTGTGGCATAGATACCCAGGGCTTGGTGAACTATACTGGATGGTTCTTTTTGTCTTTCCTATTGGAGCAGTGATTGGTTTTTTGGGCACATGGGTATATTTCTCTGTCACATGGTTAAAAAAATTTCATTGATTGATTCACTTATTAAAGGTATGTATTATGACCACTCCCTCCTATGAATATCACGGCCTGATGGCCACCACCTGGGACCTGTTCCGCGGCGACACCTCCCAATGGGAGGATCGATTCTTTTACCTGGACGTGGTCACGAAATACGGAGGTCCGGTGCTGGATGTCGGCTGCGGCACAGGCCGCATCCTGCTGGACTTCATCACACAGGGCGTCGACATCGACGGCGTCGACAACTCGCCCGACATGCTAGCCTTGTGCAGGGAAAAAGCCGCAAAAATGGACGTGAAGCCGGCCTTGTATCAACAGGAGATGGACAAGCTCTCGCTGCCGCGCAAGTACCAGACCATCCTCGTCCCTTCGAGTTCGTTTCAACTGCTGCTCGATCAAGCCCTCCCGCCGGTTGCGATCAAGGCCTTCTTCGATCATCTTTTACAGGGCGGCGTGCTTGCCATGCCGTTTATGACCCTGTGGAAATCCGGCGACCCCCTGGAGACCGAATGGAGCAAGGAAGTTGTCAACCCCGAAGACGGGCTGACCTACCGCCGGTGGTCGCATACCCGCTACGACCCGGAGACCCGTCTCGAGCACACCATTGACCGCTACGAGGTCCTGCGCGACGGCAAAGTGATTTCCTCGGAGGAACACGTGCAGTCGCCGGCTACTCTCTCCTATACACAGGAGCAGGCCGTGGCGCTCTATCAAAACGCGGGGTTCAAGGACATCCAGTTATTTCACGAGTTCACCTTCGAGCCCGTCAGGTCCGACGACACCACCTTCTGTGTGCTTGGATTTAAACCCGAATAACAGAGGAGATTGATATGACCTTTGACGCATCCAATTTAACTGGCAGCCCTCATCATTTCTTCACGCAGATCGCCGGCACATGGAAAGGCACGAGCAAGCTGTGGCTCGAGCCGGATGTGCTGGCCGACGAATTGCCTGTTCAGGGCAGCATCCAACTGGTGCTGGATGGTCGCTTTGCGCTCTACCTCTACGAAGGCTCCATCGAGAGCGAAGTGCAGCGCGGCATCTTCACCTTTGGCTACAACACCACCCTCAACCGTTTCGAAGCCAGCTGGATAGACAGTTTCCACAACAACACCGCCATCATGTTCTGCGAGGGCTCCGAAAAAGAGAACGGCTTTCAAGTGCTCGGCAGTTTTCCCGACCCCACCGGCGGACCGGATTGGGGCTGGCGCACCGAAGTGGTCCTGGAAGACGAGAATCATCTCACCCTCACCGCGTACAACATCCCCCCTGATGGGGATGAAGCCAAAGCCACAGAAACAAGGTTAACAAGAGTAAGATAAGGGAAGTATGATCCCGTGTTCTTTGAACAGGCTGCACTCTGTATGTTCCGCAAACGTAGTTCAATAACTGTGAGGTGATCCATGATCCTCCTCAATCCACGCTCCCCCACCCGCTTCTACCCGGACGAAGCATCGCGCCAGATGATGCTCAAGACCATCGCCTTCTTCGAAGCAAAAGGCAAGCAGCGAGTCAAGGAAGACGACCATAAACGCACCTGGTATGCTGATTTTCTCGAATTCCAAAAAGAAGAAAAACTTTTCGCCACGCTGTTGACGCCCACGCCCTACGGCGAGGGTCATGCCCGCTGGGACACCTGGCGAAACTGCGAGTTCAACGAGATACTGGGCTTTTACGGGCTGGCTTACTGGTACACCTGGCAGGTGTCCATTCTTGGGCTGGGACCGGTCTGGATGTCCGGCAACGAGGCGCTCAAGCAGAAAGCGGCGCAGCTGCTGCGGCAGGGCGAGGTCTTTGCCTTCGGTCTCTCGGAACGCCAGCACGGTGCGGATATCTACTCGACCGAGATGGCGCTCACCCCGCAGCCGGACGGCACCTACCTGGCCAATGGAGAAAAGTATTACATCGGCAATGGCAATGTCGCCCCGATGGTGTCCACGTTTGGAAAATTCGCCGATACAGGCGACTATGTCTTCTTTGCAGCGGATTACCGTCACCGCAACTACAACCTGATCAAGAACGTCACCGACAGCCAGTCCTACGTCGCCAACTTTGAGTTGAAGGATTATCCCGTCACCGAGGCGGATATCCTGCACAGGGGGCAGGCGGCCTGGGACGCGGCACTGAACACGGTCAACATCGGCAAGTACAACCTGGGCTGGGCTTCGATCGGGATCTGCACGCACGCATTTTATGAGGCTCTCCATCACGCAGCGAACCGCCGTCTCTACGGGATGGCCGTCACTGATTTCCCGCACGTACGCGGCATGTTCACGGACGCGTATGCCCGCCTGGTGGCCATGAAGCTGTTCGCCCTGCGCGCCGGGGATTACATGCGCGCCGCCTCGCCTGATGACCGGCGCTACCTGCTCTACAACCCGACGGTCAAGATGAAGGTCACCACCCAGGGCGAGGAGGTCATGAACCTGCTGTGGGATGTCATCGCTGCAAAAGGTTTCGAGAAGGATATGTACTTCGAGATGGCGGCGCGCGATATCCGCGCCCTGCCCAAACTGGAAGGCACGGTGCACGTCAACATCGCGCTGATCGTCAAGTTCATGGCGAATTATTTCTTCTTCCCCGGCGAATACCCTGAAATTCTCACCCGCAGCGAAGCCGCCAATGACGACTTTCTCTTCAATCAGGGACCAGCCAAAGGCCTGGGAAAGATCCAGTTCCACGATTACAACCTGGCTTACGGGCTGTACGACCTGCCGAACATTCGGATCTTCAGGGAGCAAATTGAAACGCTGAAAAACTTTCTCGCCACTGCGACTCCCAGCGAAGCTCAGCAAAAGGATACTGATTTCCTGCTGGCGCTGGGCGAACTCTTCACGCTGGTGGTCTACGGGCAATTGATTCTGGAAAATGCCCGGCTCTACAAAGTCGATGATGAAACCGTGGATCAAATCTTCGACTTCATGGTGCGCGACTTTTCGAAGTACGCCCTGCAGCTCTACAGCAAACCCAGCACCACACCCCAGCAGATGGATCTGTGCACAAAGATGATCCGCAAACCCGTTCTTGACGCAACTCGCTTTGACCTCGTCTGGAAAGAAAGCGTCTACTCGTTAAAAGACGCCTACGAGATGAAACCTTAACCCGGAGAAAATCATGCATTCCCGACGCGCACTTCTCTACATGCCCGGCGACGACTGGAACAAGATCAACAAGGCCATCACCCTCGGTGTGGACTGCATCTGCATGGACATGGAGGACGGCACCGCCCTCAGCCGCAAGCAAGCCGCCCGCGACACCATCGCCCGCGCCTTGCGGGAGCTGGACTTCGGCAAAGCCGAAAAACTGGCGCGCATCAACAGCGTCGGCACGGGGTTGGAGCGGGAGGACATCGATGCCGTCCTGCCGTATCACCCGGACGGGATCGTCATCCCGAAGCTCGAAGCGCTTGACCAGATCCAGTGGGCG
The DNA here is from genome assembly GCA_963774975.1 of uncultured Chloroflexia bacterium. Lineage (GTDB taxonomy): Bacteria > Chloroflexota > Anaerolineae > Anaerolineales > Villigracilaceae > JBGPQJ01. The sequence continues at coordinate 14,768 of CAVZGY010000012.1, read as the reverse complement.
CATGAGATCATCGAAGCGGCCGAGCTGGCGAACGGCTGGGGTGTGAACTCCATCCGCATGCTGGTGGGCGTGGAGACGGCGAAGGGCATCATCAACCTGAAGGAGTTCGCCTCGCACCCCCGGCTGGACGGGCTGATCTTCGGCTCGGAGGATTTCGCCGCCAGCATCGGCGCCACCCGCTCGCGCGCCGGCTGGGAGGTGCTGCACGCGCGCAGCGCCGTCGTCATGCACGCCGCCGCCAATGGGCTGCAGGCCATCGACATGGTCTTCATCGATTTCCGCGACACGATCAACCTGAAGGTCGAGGCGGTGCAGGGCGCGCAGATGGGCTACACCGGCAAGCAGATCATCCACCCGGCGCAGGTGGAACCTGTGCAGGAGGCCTTCACCCCCGACGAAGAGGAGATCGCCTACGCCCGGAAAGTGGTGGAGACGTTCGAAACCCATCAGGCGGAGGGAGCCGGCGCTTACGCGCTGGACGGCAAGATGATCGACATGCCGCTGCTCAAGATCGCGCAGAAGGTCCTCGAGCGGGCGAAGGCTGCGGGGAAGATCAATGGAAAATAGTTCGTGGCCTTCCGGCAAGCCGAACTTCTTTCAGCGCCTCCGCTTCTGGCTGGAATACCGCATCATGCTGGACATGGTCGGGCAGGACGGACCGGGACCGGTCTTCCGCTGGATCTTCAAAATGCCCATCCCGATGTATCACCTCGGCCTGTGGCACCTTGCGGGACCCTTCATCATGCTGGTGCACAAGGGGCGCAAGAGCGGCAAAACGCGCTACACGCCGCTGGAGTACACCTACGAACCCGAAACGGATTCGTACCTGCTGATGGCCGGCTGGCGCGGGCACACGGACTGGTACCGCAACGTGCGCGCGAATCCCCATGTCCATGCGCAGGTCGGGCGGCGTGCCTTCGATGCCGTCGCCGAACCGATGAGCGACGAGGATTCCGCCAAAATGTTGAAACGGATCCTGATCGCCGGCCCCGGCTCTGCCAAAATGCTCCACCGCTGGACGGATGTACCCCTCGACCCCGCCTCACCCGAGAGCCTGCTCCGCGCCAGCAAGGATTTTCCCTGCGTGCGGCTTAAGCCTGTTTCAAAATAAAGTAAACTTACATGTGTCTTTGCGAGCCGCCGTATTTCGGCGGCGTGGCAATCTGCCAACTGAATGAGAGATTGCTTCGTCGGACTTTGCCCTCCTCGCAATGACAATTGAAAAACGGGAGAGACATTGTTATCCATCGTCTACGGGCTTATATCCGCGCTGGTCTGGGGCGGAGCGGATTTCGCCGGCGGGCTGGCCAGCCGCAGTGAGCGTCCGATCCGCGTGGTCACGCTGGCCGAAACTGCCGGCCTTGTTCTGCTCATCGGCCTGTTCTTTCTATTTCCGGAGCCGATGCCGCCCGCGCAGGTCTGGGTCATCAGCGGAATCGCCAGCATATGCGGGACAGTCGGCATCATTTTGCTTTACCGCGCCCTGGCGGAAGGGCAGATGAGCATCGCCGCGCCCGTGTCGGCGTTGATGGGTGCCATCATCCCGGTCGTCGTCAGCGGCTTTACTGAGGGTCTGCCGGGGTGGGTCACCGTTTTGGGATTTGTCTTTGCCCTGGCCTCCATCTGGTTGATCTCGCAGGACGAAAAGACCGGTCACCTGCAGCGCCTGAGCGACCTGCGCCTGCCTCTGCTGTCCGGGGTCGGATTCGGGTTGTACTTTGTCCTGATCCATTCCGTCGCACAGGATTACACCCTCTGGCCGCTGATCGCCTCCCGCTCGATATCCGTCCCCATACTGATTGCTATTGCGCTGATCGCGCGCCAGCGGGTCATGCCTCAGCGCAGCCTCTGGCCGCTTGCCTCCCTGGGCGGTGTTTTAGATGTGAGCGGAAATGTCTTCTTTGTGCTCGCCGGGCAGGTCGGCCGGCTGGATGTCGCCGCTGTGCTGGTATCGCTTTACCCGGCGTCCACTGTCATGCTGGCGGCAATCTTTCTCAAGGAACGCATCAACCGCACGCAGACGGTGGGGGTCTTCGCCGCGCTGCTGGCAATTGTGCTGATGTCGTTATAAAATTAATGGACGAGGGAAAAACTCATGACAAAATACCGCATCATTGCCAACCCCACTTCGGGCCACGGAAACGGCGAGAAGGTCATTCCCGTTGTTGAGCAGAATCTCCGCGCGCTAGGCGTGGACTTCGACCTGGTCCGCTCCGAGCGGCCGGGTCATGCCATCGAACTGGCGCGCGCCGCTGCGCTGGAGGGAGTTGAGGTGGTCGTGGCCTCCGGCGGCGACGGGACGGTCAACGAGGTGCTCAACGGCCTCATGCTGGCTCGTGCCGAGGGGAAAACCGCTGCGCTGGGTGTGATTCCCGCCGGGCGGGGCAACGACTTCTCCTACTGCAAGGGAATCCCCGAGGAAATCGAGTCCGCCTGCAGGGTGCTTCACGCGGACGCGCGCCGCAGGGTGGACATCGGCCGAATCACCGGAGGCAAGATTTCGGGAGAGCGTTACTTCGGCAACGTCCTGGGAGTCGGCTTCGACGCCATCACCACCATCGAAGTGAGGAAGATGCCGCGCTGGGGCGGTTTCCTCAGTTTCCTGGTGGCGGTGCTCAAAACCATCTTCCTTTATTACAAAGGCCCGACCGTCAAGGTGGATTACGACGACAAGTCCCTCACGCTGCCGACGCTGATGGTGGCGGTGATGAACGGGCGGCGGCTGGGCGACGGTTTTTACCTGGCGCCCGAGGGCAAGGCTGACGACGGGCTGTTCGACCTGGTCATCGCCCGCGAGGTGACCCGCCGCCGCATCTTCACCCTGATCCCCCACTTCATGAAAGGGACGCAGGCCACGCAGCCCGAGATCACCTCCGTGCAGGCGGCCAAAGTCACCATCACCGCGCAGAAGGGTGTGCTGCCGGCTGAGACCGACGGCGAGATCCTGTGCACCGACGGCGACTGGCTGCAAGTGGAGATCCTGCCCAAGGCCATCGACCTGGTCTGCGATCAAGCGCTGTTCGCATGAACCTGAGACATACGCTCGTTATAGGTTCTCTGCGCGTGCTGGTCGACCTGGTCTTTCGCGTCCACGACGAGGCGCTGAGGCAGGTGCCGATGCAGGGACCGCTGATTCTCGTCTGCAACCACGTCCACATCTGGGAGATACCGGCAAATTACACCCACCTGATGCCGCGCCGCACGATCGGGATGGTGCTCGCTAAAAGGTGGGAGAATCCCTTTTTCCGCTACATCGTTGAAACGGTGGATGCGATTCCGGTCAAGCGCGACGAAGTCGACATGAACGCAATACGCAAGGCTTTGCAGAGGCTGCAGGAAGGCCGGATCATCGCCATCGACCCCGAGGGGACGCGTTCCGGCACGGGCATTCTGGGCAAGGGGCATCGCCGGCGTCGTGCTGCTGGCCACGAAGAGCGGCGCGCCGCTCCTGCCGGTGGTGCATTTCGGCAGCGAGAATTACCGCGAGAACATGCGCCGGATTCAGCGTACCGATATGAACTATGCCGTCGGAAAACCGTTCCATGTGCGCACGGACCTGCCGCTGAACCACGAGACCCGCCAGCAGGCCGCGGACGAGATCATGGCGCAGATGGCGGCACTACTGCCGGAGCAATACCGAGGGAGGTATGGGGCAATGGTTGGAAAAGAGCCGAAGTATCTGTCTTTTGAGTTAGAAGTGGAATAAAGATTTCCATGACAAAGAAAATTACAAGGGTTATTGGGATAGTACTGGTGATAGGGATTGTGGCGGGCGCATCGGCACCATTATGGTTTCCCTTATTGTTCACAAAAACAGATCCGGGATTTGCAGTAAGTCAGGAGATGGAACAAAATTTTGCAACGCAATATCTGACAGACGCTGAGGTAAATACTGGAGTAACCATCCAGCTCATTTCTTTTCAGGGCAATCCCACTGACAATCAATTTGACCATCTTGTTGATTATGCAGTGTGGAATAATACCGATGAACCCATAATCTATGCAAATGATTTTTTTGGTATAAGAGTATTCAGTCCTGATGAGACCTCTCAAAAATGGGCAACAATAAAACTTTCTTCTTTAATAGGGAATGATCCGGTTATGTTGATGCCAAGCAATAAAGAACCAGATCCTTACTCAACTAATAGGCGTTTTTTAAGTAATTTATTACTCGAGAATGCTGACATCCCAGAGAATTTGAGATTTTACGTATTCGGAACTGGGCAAATAACAGGAAAGAATTACGTTGCGTTCATCGACGTTTCTCGAGAAAAGTGAACTTGTAAGGAGAAACCCATAAAGAAACTCCTCACCTCGCTGGGAATGATCGCCCTGACACTCGCCCTCTATGCCGGGCTGTTCCTGCTTGGCTGGGGGCTGGGTGACCTGCGCGGCTTTTTCTTCGATTGAGTGATAAGGGGAATTTAAATCATACACTGCCAGACGGTTATTCCGCAGGCACGAGCGGTTCGATCAATCGAATCAAATCCGGTAAATCGTTGTGGATTGTGTCCCACACAACCTGGCGGTTGATTCGAAAGTATTCGTGAATGATCTGGTTTCGCATTCCGATGATTTTGTGCCAGGGAATTGTTGGATGTGCCTTGCGAAATTCTTCGGAAATACGCCCGGCGGCCTCCCCCATGATTTCCAACTGGCGCATGACGGCATCCTGCACAAGCTCGTTGCCGTCGAACTCTTCCTGCTTCATGCTCCCGGCATATTGAAGGACTTTACGGGCAGCCAGCAGGATATCCAGAAGGTAGGCATCATCCTTGAGCATAAACGACTCTTGTATTAGCAAGGATGCTCTTGCGGCGGATGTAGTTCGGACTGTCGAGGACGGCCTGCTTTTCCACTAGGTCCACCTCGCGGTTGAAAATGGCTTCCAACTCAACTTTCATCTCCACCAAATCGAAGAGACTCACTTTCGCATCCGGTGAGAAAGTAACCAGCACATCCACATCGCTGTCGGGGTGGAAATCCTTGCCCAGAACGGACCCAAACAGGCTGAGTTCTGTCACCTTCCAGCGGCGACTGAATTCGCTAAGTTCCTTTCTTGGTATGGGAAGCCCTGCTTTGTTCATGAAAAGCCTCTTCTGCTACAATTATCCAACATTTACCGACTATTGACAAGCAAACCTCCCTACCGTTATCTTTCCGCCCCCATTTTCCAGGAACGGTGTTTTCAATACAGCACGACCATTCTGCAGTCCCAAGGGAGCCCTGAATGACGACTGAAAAACTGTCCCGCCGCACCAAATGGATGTACGGCTCAGGCGATTTCGGTTTTGCCCTGACCAACACCATCCTGAGCGTGTATTTCGCCCTGTTCCTGACGGAGGTGGTCGGCGTGATGCCCGCCGTGGCTGCGGCAGCCATTTTCATCGGCAGCACCTGGGACTACATCAACGACCCCATCGTGGGTTACCTGACCGACCGCACCCGCACCCGTTGGGGACGCCGCCGGCCCTACCTGCTCTTCAGCGCGCTGCCCTTCGCCCTGACGTTCGCCATGCTCTGGTGGATACCGCCGTTCGAGAACGTCGCGGCGCTGACCGCCTACTACGCGGTGGCGTTTGCCCTGTTCGACACGGCCGCCTCGTTTGCCTACATGCCCTTCTATGCGCTGACCCCCGAACTGACCAGCGACTACGACGAACGCACCGGCCTGACCGGCATCCGCATGTTCTTCTCCATTTTTGCCAGCCTGGTCGCCTTCACCCTGCCTCTGGCGATGGTGGGCGCCTTCAACCCGGAAAATGCCGATCAGGTACTGATCATGGGCGCGGTCCTCGGCGTGGTCTCTGCGATCACTCTTCTGGTGGTCTTTTTTGGTACGCGCGAACGGAAGGAATTCATCCAACAGGAGAAGACCGGGTTTTTCGAGTCGATCAAACTCTCAGTGAAGAATCGTCCCTTCGTGTTCGGCCTGCTGCTGTTCCTGTTCAACGGCGTGACGATGGCCATTATCCAGGTCAACCTGCTGTATTACATCAAATATGTGGTGGAGCGCGAGTCGCAAAGCGAGCTCATCATGGCGTCCATTTTCGTGGTGGCCATCATCGCCCTGCCGCTGTGGTTATGGATCTCGCGCCACCTGAACAAGCGCTGGGCGTACATCATCGGCATCTCCTTTCTGGCAGGCGTGCTGATGGTGCTGGCCTCGCTCAATCCCCAGACGGGCATGCCGCTCATCATGACGCTGTGCGTGCTGGCCGGAATCGGCGTCTCAGCCATGCACGTCATGCCGTGGGCCATCATCCCCGATGCGATCGAATACGGCGAGCTTCAGACCGGCAAGCGCAACGAGGGCATGTTCTACAGCCTGATCACGCTGGCGCAGAAGATCGCCTCGTCCATCGCGGTGCCGCTGGCGCTGCTGGTGCTGCAGTTCAGCGGTTACATGACGGACGGCAGCGCGCAGCCCGAGAGCGCCATCCTCGGCATCCGCATCATCGCGGGACCCATCCCCGCCGTCGCGCTGGGACTGGCCATCCTGTTCACCGCGCTCTTCCCGCTCGGGCGCGACGACTACAAGGAGATCAACCGCCAGCTCGAGGAACGCCGGCTTGCCAATCTCGAACCGGCCGATTAGGATGGGCTTGTGATCGAAATCCGCCCGATCCAAAACCGCCGCGAGAAACGCGCCTTTCTCACCTTCCCGTGGAAAATCTACCGGAACGATCCGCTCTGGGTGCCGCCCCTCCTTTCGGAACGTGAAAAAGCATCCGACCCGGCGCGCGGGCTGTTCTTCAAGAACGGTTACGCGGATTTTTTCGCCGCCTTCAAGGACGGGCGGATGGCAGGGACCATTTGCTGCTCCCACGAACACGGCGGCGAAGCAGGTGAGTGTTCAATTGGATTCTTTGATTGCATCGATGATTACGACGTGGCCGAAGCATTATTTCATCACGCAGAAGGATGGGCGCGCGAGCACGGATTGACCTCGCTGTGCGGCACCTACAACCTCGACCGGGAGGACGGGCGCGGGATTCTCATCGAAGGCTTTGACCGCCCTCCGGCCTTGATCTGCGGCCACAACCCGCCCTACTACGGGGGATTCTTCGAACGCTTCGGATTCCACAAACGCCACGACGACGGCCTGGCCTATGCCATCGATGCGCAACCCGGATGACCCCCGCATCCAGCGCATCATCCGCCTGGCGGAGGGAGTGCGCAAGCGCAAGGGATTCACCGTCCGCAGCGCGAAGATGGACGACCTCGACAACGAAATTGCCGTCATCACCCTGCTGCAGAACCGCGCGCTGGAGCACCTGCCCGGCTTCGTGCCCTATACGCGCGAGTCGGTGGCCGCCATGCTGATGCCGCTGGTCGACATGGCCGACCCCGAGCTGATCCTGTTCGCCGAAGCGGACGGGAAGGCGGTAGGCTGGTTCCCCGCCATCCCGAACTTCAACGAGATCCTGATCCATCTCAACGGCTTGCGCTACCCGTGGGATTACGTCCGCGCGCTGCGCTATAAGAACCTCAAGCCGAAGAGTCTCACCGTCAAGGCGGTGGCGGTCCTGCCCGAATACTGGGACACGGGCGCGGCCATCGTGCTGTTCGCGGAGATGGCGAAGCGCGCCATCGCGAAAGGCTACCTCTGGGCGGACCTGTCCCTGACGGGCGAGGACAACCCCGACACGGTGGACCTGGCCCGCCACACTGGGGCGAAGATTTACAAACGATATCGGTTTTATAAAAAAGAGTTAGACTAATAGGTGACTGTCATCTTGTAGATGACAGTCACCTTTGATAAAGGAGATACCATGACCGGAAAACTCGAAGGAAAAGTTGCGCTCATCACCGGCGGGACGAGCGGAATCGGAAAAGCGACGGCGATGCTCTTCGCCGAAGAGGGCGCGCAGGTGGCGTTTACCGGCCGGCGGCGCGAGCTGGGTCAACGCGTCGCTGACGAGATCACGCGGAGGGGAGGGCGCTGCCTGTTCATCGAAGCCGACCATACCAAAACGGAGGACTGCGTCCGCTCGGTGGAGGAGACCCTGCGGGAGTTTGGGCGCATCGACATCCTGTTCAACAACGCCGGCATCGTCACCAGCGGCACCGCCGAAACAACCACCGAAGAGGATTGGGCGCAGACCATGGCCATCAACGTGACGGCCGTTTGGCGGATGAGCCGGTTGGTCGTCCCGGAGTTGCGCAAGCGAGGGGGTGGGGCTATCGTCAACAACGGGTCGGATTGGTCGGTGGTGGGGGCGAAGGATGCGCTGCCGTACGCAACCAGCAAAGGCGCGGTAGCCCTGATGACCAAAAGCATGGCTCTCGACTACGCGCATGAGAAAATCCGTGTCAATGCCGTTTGCCCGGGGGATACCTTCGTCGAGCGCTGGCTGGAAACCGGCCATTTTGTAGGTGACGATCCGGTGACGCTGGAAGAGGCGAAAGCGGAATCAGCCGCTTACCTGCCAATGAAGCGTTTCGCTGAGTCAATCGAGATCGCGCGGGCCGTTCTGTTCCTCGCCAGCGACGATTCGTCGTTCGTGACCGGGCATCTTCTGCTGGTCGATGGTGGGAACACGGCGCAGTGATGGGCGAACTTATCATCTAACGCATAATCACCAGTTGGACATCCCCTTGCACATGCCTTTGAAGTGTTTTTGAAATCTGCTTGAATTCGCAAGTCGCATTTTGTAAAATTGGCAAGTTATACTATGCAACGGATCAGCCTATTGCTTGTATATCGAAAAAGAAAGAGGACTGAAATATGCCCATAGCAAATAAGAAACCTCATGGTTTGTTGCGTTTTGGCTTTCGATTGCCAATTTGGTTGTACCGATTGAATCTTGGCTGGATTTTAGGTGAGCGCTTTTTGCTGCTCACGCATACTGGCAGAAAAAGCGGCTTGGCGCATCAAACCGTAATTGAGACTGTACGACACGATAAAGTAACCGACACTTATTTTGTCGCTTCGGGGTTTGGTCATAAATCAGATTGGTTATTAAATATCAAACAAAATCCAAATGTCACAATCACTGTTAAGCGACGCACTCTTTCGGCACGAGCACGATTGCTTTCGGAATCAGATTTGGCGAAAGAATTGTTGGACTATGCCAAGCGCCACCCAATTGCTTTTAGAGAGTTATCCACTTTGCTCACTGGTAAACCAATTGAGGCAACAGAAGAAAACTGCCGCCAATTCGCAGAGTCTGCACCCATTATTGCCTTCGAGCCAAATAATCCATAATAAAATAATGTTATGTCATTTATGCCAAAGAGTCCTGCTTTCATCGGGTTTTCTCACCGAAGGCGTGCACTGGGGTGATTGCTCAGTGCTTCGCAGTGAACCCTTCTAAGATCGCCTCGCTCAAAGCGCGGGACAAGTGGGGCAAGCTACAGACTGTTGGGAAATAGGCTTTCAAACTGCCGCAAATTTATCTACTAAAATTAGGAAAAGGTTTATTATGATTATTAAACTACAAACACCATCAAGGTCCGACCGTAACCTGATACGCCGTATGATGGAATTATATTTGTATGATTTCTCCGAGTATGACGAATCCGATCTGGACGAGCATGGGTATTTTAACTATGGCGACCTCGACTATTTCTGGTTTGAGCCCACTCATGCTGCGTTTTTAGTCACTGTGGAAGGCAAACTAACAGGCTTTGTGCTTACAGACAATGAAGTGAAGCTCGACAGCAGTGAACGTTCTATAACTGAATTCTTTATCATGCGCAAGTATCGCCGCCAGGGCATTGGCAAACACATCGCGTACGAAATCTTTACTCGCTTGCCTGCTGTCTGGGAAATTGCCGTGATTGAAAGAAACAAACCCGCACAGGAATTCTGGCGAAAGGTAATTAGCGAATACAGCCACGGAGTCTTTCAAGAAACACTGCTCGACAATGATGAGTGGAAGGGTCCGGTGTTTAATTTTGATAACCGTTAATAATCAGACACCGCTGCCTAACACCGCCTCCCCCGCAATCCCCTTTAGGGGACAGGCGAGCGCGGGACAAGCAGCGGACCCCGCAGAGAACGCGCGGGGCAAGTCCGTCGGGCCCCGCAGAAGCACCGGCAAGGTATCGGGAAGATGGTCCTTCAAAAATTATGTGAACAAGCAAGATCGAAGGGGTTCAAGCGTCTTATGCTCGAAACCACTGAAACGTGGACCGAAGTGATTGAGTTCTATAAGAACTTTGGTTTTCAAGTGACCCATCATCGAGATGGCGATGTATATTTCTCCTTTAAGCTATGAAAACAGGTTGGCACATTTCCACTAAGAGCAATGGCTAACTTACATAACTCATTGCCCGGGACGAATAAGGAGGCTTCACCATTATGGATCATTCCCATTTCATTGCTGAAGTTGACCAAATTGCGGTGCTGGGCGATCCGGTCATTCGCAACCTGCAAATCACCCAATGCTATCACGAGCTGTCATCGGTATTAGCGAGGCGCACGGGTATCCACGCCAACTGGTGTACCTTCGCGACTTGGGCTTCCAGGCAGGCCGGACAAACGATTCGCAAAGAGGACCTCGTGCGGTCGCTGGAAGATCTCCTGACGAATACATCGACCACCATGCAGGCAACAACAAATGTCGCCTCGGCCGCCCAGCAAATCGGCGCCCAGGGGGATGTGGAGGAGCTCCGGCAAAGAGTGTGGGAAGGGTTGAACCCCATCGCGGTCATCGATCGGACCAGCGCTGCAATCGCACGCGGAAACCTGAAGGTGTTTGCGGAGATCGGACGCGAGTTTGCCCGCTTCGCGGTCGCCTGCCTGAATGACATGACTTTCGATTCCGACCATATCGCCCGTTTTATTGCTGAATTGCGACCGGGCGAACCGCCTGAAGGGCAACGCTACCTGCGTCAGGCCTTCCCGCGCTACTATCAGGCATTCTTCGAAAGCGAGCCCAAAACCCGGGCTGAACTTATGCTGCTGGCCAACCTCGAAATCGGGTTTCACGAACAAACGCGCCTGCAACCGGAAATTGCCGAAGCTCTCAATGCTCCACTGGTCGATCTCCCGCAATTTACCCGCCGTCTGCTCGGCGTTCTCTTTCCTTATTTGAGTTGGCCCATCTATGCGCTCCTGCTGTTCATGCGTTTACTCAACCGGCCCATGCGGTTGGATATCGCCATCAACCAACTGATCACTGCTGCACAACAACAAGTCCGCTGGCTCCTGACCGATCACATGATGGTACTTTGCTTCCCGAATGGGGTCCGTCTGCGGCTGGGCGATGATTTGAGCGCCGGGTTTCCCGAGGTTCTCAAGCACATTACGAACCCTGATTTACACGCCTTACTGGAGCAGATCGATCCCACACCGGACAGCCTCCGCGAGACAGGCGCTGTCGATTGGGCCGATCTGCCCGATCGGGTCCACTTCATTGTGGATTTATTCCGCTGCCATGAGGAATCGCCGGACCTAATGGAGCCCCCGTTCACGCCCGACCAGGTTACAGATTTCAAAGCCGGCCGGCTGCCCGGCGGCCCCTTGTGAGAATTTGATTCCGTTAGCAGGAAAAATTTCCGTTCAACGTTGGTTTGTCCGCCCAATCCGCGAATGCAGCCGATTTGACCTTCGGCTTTAAGTCATCGTGGGTATGCTCTTCGGTGGAAGTATAAGTATAATGACGCTAATCCAGCACATGAAGCCAAGCGGCTGATGCACAAGCCGTTAGGTGACCCACCGGTTCGCGTCAATTACGGAGAATCTCCCACTATGGCAACAGTAATATCCATTACGAAGAACTCACCCTTGGTCATTGCCGGTCAGTACGCAGAGTCTCGGCGAGCTTGGTGGCCTGTACTCCTGTTCCTGCCAGGCCGCCTTGTGGCTGCCCTTGTCGCTCAGGCTATCGCAGCCGCTGTATTCACCCTGCAGGGGTCTCTGAACTCTTGGCAAGATGCAGCCGCATGGTGGCCGGTATACAGCACGATTACGGATGTGCTTTGCCTTGCCGGTCTGTTCTTCCTGACACGGCGGGAGGGCATGACCATTGTCGACCTCTTCGGCGTGTCAAGCTTGAAGGCTGCCCTTCGACAGCTTGCCTGGATCCCTCCCTACATGATCGCCGTGTTGCCCACGGTAGCGGTTGCATCAGTAGTCACCCAGGCCTTTTATGCTTCACCTGTCCCGCCGATCGTGACAATCGTCGATCTCCCCATCTCCGCCGCCGTCTACGCCCGCATCGCCTGGCCCCTCCTTTGGGTCGTCACCGAGGAACTCGTCTACATAGGCTTCCTGCTCCCTGAGAATGGAAGGTGTTCACAGGCAAGACATCTCTGGCCATCGTCGTTGTTCTGTTCTTCTGGGGGCTCCAGCATGTTGCAATTCCGTTTATCCCCGACGGCACTTACCTAGCCTGGCGTTTGATCTCGGCCACCGCAGCGATCGCCGGCTTCCCCGTGGTCTTCGTCCTTTGGGGTCGGCGACTTATCCCCCTGATCGTCATTCACTACATTGCGGATCTGACCACCGTTCTGATGGCGACAGGAATTCTGCAGCTCTCTTAGGTCCTCGACATTACAGCGTCTCGTCGTCCAGCTCCGCGTGCCCCGGGAAGATCGCCCGGGACTTCGCGACCGACCCCGATAAACACGGCGCAGTAAGCCAGGCTCGGTACTACAACTCTACAGGGTAGTATGACGTAAGTACTTTGAAAGAGTCAAATCCAAAATAATCCGGGAGAAAACACATGAAAGCTTTCATACACAGAGAATACGGATCCCCCGATGTCCTTGAAATGGTCGAGCTCGAAAAGCCTGCGCCGAAAGACGATGAAGTGCTGGTTAAAATTTATGCAGCGTCGGTCAATGCGCTGGACTGGCACCTCCTGACCGCGGACATTTTCCTGGTCCGCCTGATGGGCGAAGGATTGCTCAAGCCCAAGAACACCAGCATCGGCGCGGACATCGCCGGGCAAGTCGAGGCGGTCGGGCCGAACGTCAAGCAGTTCAAGCCGGGCGACGATGTGTACGGCGACATTGCCGGGTCCGGTCAGAGCGGATTTGCCGAGTATTGCTGCGTTAAGGAGAAAAGGCTAGCGCTGAAACCGGCCAATATCTCGTATGAGCAGGCTGCAGCTGTGCCGGTGGCCGGCCTCACCGCCCTGCAGGGGCTGCGCGACAAGGGGAAAATTCAGCCGGGGCAGAAGGTGTTGATCCAGGGGGCCTCCGGCGGCGTGGGGACGTTGCGGTGCAGATCGCCAAGTATTACGGGACCGAAGTCACCGCCGTGACCAGCACTGGAAATGTTGAGCAGGCACGCTCGATGGGCGCCGACCACGTGATCGACTACAAAAAAGAAGATTTCACCAAAAACGGAAAACAGTATGACCTGATCCTGGCAGCCAACGGGCATCATCCGCTTTCGGCGTACAAGCGCGCCCTGACGCCGAAAGGCATTTACGTCATGGCAGGCGGCACTGCGAAACAGATCTTCCAGTCGATGCTGCTGGGGCCTTTGTACTCAGAAAAAGGAGGCCGGCAGCTGGGAGGCGTATCGGCGCACCAGAGCCAGGATGACTGAATTTCCTGAGAGGGCTCTGGAATCCGGCAAGGTCGTCCCGGTGATAGATCGGCGCTATCCGCTCGAGGAAGCTGCCGAGGCGGTGCGTTACCGGCACGGGACACGCGAAAGCAAAAATCATCGTCACCATGCAGCATGGCAACTGATGGAGGCTGAAATGCTCGATGTGCGGATCATCCTTTCTGCGATATGGATCGCGCTCATGCTGACCTACCTGCTGGGGGACGTGCTGCGAATTTACAGCGGCGACTTCAAGGCAGGAGAAATGGCTGGCAAGCCTTTCACCATGACACAAGGGATGTGGCTGGAATCGCCGTCCTGATGCTGATTCCGATTCTCATGGTGGTGCTTTCCCTGATATTGCCTTATCCCGTAAATCGATGGACCAACATCATCGTCGCCGTATTCTTTTTTATCTTCAACCTGATCGGTTTACCGACCTACCCGTCCGCGTATGACAAGTTCCTGATCGCCGTGGGGCTGGTGTTTCAACGCCCTCACGGTCTGGGACGCTTGGAATTGGGTCTGATCGTTACCTCCCCAGCTAAAAAGTAATTTACCCTTGACATTATGTAAGGTATACATTACAATATGTATACCTTATCATACTATTAGTAACTCTTGAGATTACACAAGGAGAAAACATGTCCAACAAGCAAAACGAAATCTCTGTTTCACTGTCAGCACCCTCGCTGTTCAGCCTACTATCTGGTCAACATCTTCCAGATGATCCAGGTGGAGGCTAGAATTCGCGGAGGTCTTCAGGCTGTGGGCGGTGGTCATCATCGCGACCATCATCCTGAACATCGCCGGCAACATCATCACCAACATCGTGATCAACATCGTCCACGCCATCAAAACCCAAAAGGAAGAGGAAGTACGCCCCTGATCGAGGACGAGCGCGACAAGCTCATCGGGCTGAAGGGCGACCGGGTGTCCTACCTCGCGTTCTCCATCGGCATTTTTCTGTCCATGCTCACCTTTGCCCTGGGCCAGCCTCCCCTGGTGATGTTCAGCCTGATCGTTTTCTCCTCGCTGATAGCGGAAATTTTCGGGGCCTCTCGCAGTTCTATTTCTACAGCAGGGGGGCGTACATGGAAAAGAGACCATTTGCAACAACATCCGCAAACTGCGCTTTACCACGTCACGATCGATGACCCAGGACAACTAACAAGAAGGCCGGCGGCGTTCATCAAACTTCATCATGACCATCGAAAGCTCGAGATACTTGCCCCCTCCTGGGCTCGCCTTCCGCATC
>CAVZGY010000011.1:0-256706 GCA_963774975.1 uncultured Chloroflexia bacterium | reverse complement strand
AACTATGCCCCGGTCCGCGAAAAAGTATTCGATATGTTGAAAAGCTGCGGCCCGGTGACCGGCTTATTCCATGAATACGAGCTGAAGTTGGCGAAGCTCATCCAGCAGTACATGCCCTCCATTGAAATGTTCCGGATGCTTGGGTCGGGCACTGAAGGTGTGATGGCTGCCATCCGCGCGGCGAGAACGTTTACCAAAAAGAAGTATGTCATCAAGGCCGGAGGCGCCTATCACGGTTGGAGCGACCCGATGGTCTTCGGGTTGCATATCCCGGGGACAGGCCGGCTGGAAGCGAAGGGAATCCCACGAGGCGCCAGCGCCGGCACCCGGGAGTTCTACCCAACCAGCCTTGGCGCATTGAAAAGGCAACTGATCCTTAACCGGCTGTGGGGTGGCACCGCGGCGGTCATTGTCGAACCGATCGGCCCCGAGAGCGGCACGCGGCCTGTCCCACTGGATTTCAATCAAAAAGTATGCGACCTTTGTGATGAATTCGGCGCGCTGTTGATCTTCGACGAAGTTGTGACCGGTTTCCGGCTGGGGATGGGTGGCGCTCAGGGATATTTTGGTGTCAAACCTGACCTGACTGTTTTCGGAAAATGCATCACCGGCGGATATCCCATGGCTGGTGGCGTGGGCGGCCGCAGGGATGTGATGTCGACCTTCGCGGCAGGCATCGGTGGTGCGGGTGAGCGGGCTTATGTCGGAGGGACACTCTCTGCCAATCCGCTTTCATGCGTGGCAGGATATTACGCGCTGGAGGAGATGGCGAGGACGAACGCCCCGGTGCTGGCTGGGCAGGCCGGCGACCGCCTGTGTCGCGGCTTACAAGTCATAATTGAGAAATATCAACTTCCCTTTGTTGCCTTCAACCAGGGCAGCATTGTTCATCTCGAGACATCAGGCGTCATGCTCCTTGACTTGAGAAACCCGATACGCTTGTGGAAAGAGCTCAAGCCGCGCAAGCACATGATGGAGGAGATGGGGGCGGCCTACATGGCAAATGGATTGGTCACCCTGGCGGGTTCGCGCATGTACACGTCCATGGCGGATACGGATGAAGTAATTGATGATGCATTGGAGAGATTCGAAGCGGTCTTGAGGGAATGTAAAAAAGATGCCTGAGATTTCCATGGACAATATTCCGGCGATTAGACCGCTCTTTCTCGGCCTTGAGAAAGCACATGCGCTTGTCCAGGCAGTCACGGTCGGCCGGTTGCCTGCCCGCGTGTTCGTGGATGATGCTTCTTCGCCTTCGGCCGGCGTGATAGTTTACAAGAGCCGCATCCTTTGCGGCGGAGTTGGAGTAAAAAGCGGGCTGGCCAGAGTGCTGGCGGACTGGTTCACTGCCGAGCTGATCCCTGCTCACCTCAACGCAGGAAACGACGCTTTTCTTGTCTGTTATTCGGGTGATGGGTGGAAAATTGTGCTGGAAGAGATGTTCAAACCATACAAGTTATTCCACGAGGAAAGGCAATATTATGAAATCAACAATTTCCAACCCGCTGCGTCTCCAGCCTTGCCAGATGGTTACTCGATCCAGGTGATTACACGGGAATTCCTGTCCAGCAGTGTGAAAGGGTTAGAAGCCATAAGGGAGGAAATGTGCTCAGAAAGGCTTTCGGTGGACGATTTTCTGGAGCATAGTTTTGGATTATGCCCCGTCCACGACGGGGAAATCGCCGGCTGGTGCATGTCCGAGTACAACATTGACCGGCGCTGTGAGATAGGGATCGCCACCTTAGAAAAGCATCAGCAGAAGGGTATCGCCACACTGGCGGCCCGGCATTTCCTCGCTGAAGCCTATCAGCGAGGTTATACCCGTGTCGGCTGGGATTGCTGGAAAAGCAATATCGCCTCCGGAGCAACAGCGCTCAAAGCCGGGTTGAGGTTGGTGGAGGAGTACCCGGCGATGGTTGTAGTTTTAGAAAGGGACGCATCGCAGAACTGATGCATAAAAAGAATATTTCATGACTGATAAACTTATCCTTGCGGTGGACCTCGGTACCAGTGGCATGAAAGTAGCGCTGGTAACAATTGACGGGCATGTGCTGGGCTGGGAGGTGGAACCCCTCTGGCTGACACTCACACCAGATGGCGGCGTGGAACAGAACCCGGATGAGTGGTGGCAGGCATTTATTTCAGCCTCGTCACGTTTGATCAGGCGGGTGCCCGATTCGGGTCGATCCATTTTCACGATATGTTGTTCGACACAAGGCGAGGGGACGGTACCGGTTGACAGGGATGGAAACGCCATCGGAAATGCCTTCCTATGGATGGACATGCGTGGAGCGCCTTATTTGAAGAAACAACTGGGCGACGGGATTAAGGTGGGGGAAACTAATATTCTCAAAGCATTCAAATTCATCAGGTTGACTGGCGGCATGCCTTCACTCACAGGCAAGGACCCTGCCGGTCACATGCTTTTTATTCGAGATGCAAAACCTGAGCTTTATGCACGCACTTTCAAATTCCTGAATGTGCTGGATTATATGAACCTCCGCCTGACCGGGCGATTTGTGGCGACCTTTGACTCGATTGCGACCTCCTGGCTGACCGATAACCGCCGTCCGAACGATATTCACTACGACGATGGCCTGGTTTCCATGCTGGGGATCGATCCGGCGAAATTACCCGAGGTGGTGCCTTGCTCTGAAGTGCTTGGCACCCTGCGAAAGGAAGTCGCGGATGCATTGGGGCTTTCATCATCCGTTAAAGTTGTGGCGGGAGCGATCGATAACACGGCCGCTGCCATTGGCGCAGGAACGGTGGACGATTTCGATGCACACCTGTACATAGGCACTTCTTCCTGGATCGCGGCGCACGTCCCCTTCAAGAAAACCGATATCACCTCGAATATGGCATCGATTCCTTGCGCTGTGCCGGGGAAATATTTACTTACCGCGCTGCAGGCCATGGCAGGCGGGAATCTGACCTACCTGCGCGATAACATCCTCTATCATAAAGATGAACTTCTGCAGGAGGCCGACCAGCCGGATATTTTCAAGGTCCTCGACCAGATCGCCGCGCGTGTCCCCGCCGGCAGCAACGGTGTGATGTACACACCCTGGATCTGGGGTGAGCGCACCCCGGTGGCTGACAAGGCTATCCGAGCCGGGCTGTATAACCTGTCCATCAATAATACACGGGAAGACATCATCCGCGCCTTTCTGGAAGGAGTTGCTCTCAACACACGCTGGCTGCTCAAACCTTTGGAAGGATTCCTGGGCAGGAAAATGACTTCCCTTAATATCGTGGGTGGAGGAGCGCAATCCGAAGTCTGGTGTCAGATTTTCGCTGACGTCATGGATGTGGAAATCCGTCAGGTGGTCAACCCCATATATGCGAATGCACGCGGCGCAGCCTGGATCGCGGCGGTAGGACTTGGGGAAATCACTTTTACTGACGTGCCCAGGCTGGTGGAATTTAAGAAGAGATTTATCCCGCAAGCCTCCACGCGCACACTCTACGATGATCGCTTTGACATTTTCAAACAAATCTATAAGCAGATGAAACCTGTTTATCGAAAACTGAATGCCTGAAAGTCACCAGGATTCAAATTGGCGTAATATAATTTATCAATGGTCGATGAACTGCTATCGATTTAATTCCGGACTGGAAACAACTTAATTAACAACTCTCGGTTTGGAGGACGGACATGACCAAAATCACCTTCATCGGCGCGGGAAGTCTGGGATTCACCCGGACGCTCGTCCGCGATATCTTGACCTTCCCGCTTCTGGCAGATGCCGAGATTGCCCTGATGGACATCGACCCGGAGCGGCTCGATTTTTCGAAGCAGGCAGTGGAGAAAATCATCAGGCTTGGGAATTACCCTGCCAAGGTCACTGCCACACTGGATCGGGTGGAGGCGTTGCGCAATGCCAATGTGGTGCTCACCACAATCCTGGCTGGGGGGACAGAGGTCTGGCGGCACGATATCGAAATTCCAAAAAAGTACGGCGTGGATACCAATGTGGGTGACACGCGCGGCCCCTCAGGGATATTCCGTTTCATGCGCACATTACCGCCGATGATGGACATCGTCCGCGACATGGAAAAGGTCTGCCCCAATGCTGTCCTGCTCAACTACACCAACCCGATGGCCATGCTGTGCGGCGCGATCCAGCGCAGTTCGTTCATCCCGACCACCGGGCTGTGCCATTCCGTGCAGGGGACGGCGCAAATGTTGGGTTGGTGGATTGGCGCTGGGCTGGATGAGATCACCTACACGTGTGCAGGGATTAATCACCAGGCCTGGTATCTCGAATTCAAGGTCAATGGGGAGGATGCCTACCCGCGCATCCACAAGGCGATCACTGAGGAACCGGATGTCTACAACTCGGAGATCGTTCGCAACGAGATGTACCTTGCGCTCGGGTATTACGTCACCGAATTGAGCGGGCACAACTCCGAGTACAACTGGTGGTTCCGCAAGCGACAGGACCTGATCGAGAAATACTGCCTGCCCGGCACGGGTTGGAATCCCGGCGAGTATGCCTACATCCTGAAGGAATATCAGGAAAACGAAGCGACCTGGAAGGACCAGGCAAAGGAATGGTTCGCCGCCGAGACACCCATCGATATCGAGCGCGGACATGAATACGCGGCGTATATCATCAATGCGTTGATGGGCGGGGAAATGTACAAGTTCAACGGCAATGTGCCGAATACCGGGATTATTACCAACCTGCCGCAGGGCGCGTGTGTGGAAGTGCCGGTATTGGTGGACAAGGACGGCTTCCACCCGATCTATGTCGGCGCGCTGCCCCCATCATGTGCGCTGCTGACCCAGCTTTCCAGCGGTATCGAAGAGATGGCGATCAATGCCACCCTCGATGGCGACCCGACCATGATCTACCGGGCGATATGTCATGATCCATTGACTGCCGCGGTGCTTTCACTTGCGGAGATCAAGCAAATGGTCAACGAAATGTTTGCGCAGAATCAACCCTATCTGCCACAGTTCAAGCACTTCAAGGTTTAACAATACAACCACAAGGCACGCCCCTGCCCCCTTTTCGGGGAGAGTGAACACATAGAGAAACCTTTGTGAACTCCGTGTCTCTACGGTTAATCTTAAGGAGAAAATATGATCCCATCTTTCCTGCTCGCCAAGTTATACGTAAAGGGTTCTCTCAAGAATACAGATACCGGTTTTGAGTTCACGTTGAAAAATATTATTGACAACACCATGCTCATCGGCATTGGTCCTGTGACCGTTGGTGAGAAATCCTATGAAGGTGCCGCCCTGACATTGACAGCCGGCGATAAAACCATCAGCGGCGACGGATCTGTCCCGGCAGTCCTCCGTTCCTGCACGCATGGGCATGCTGCTCAAGATCGTTGTCGTCGGGGACAAGCTGGCTCCTGGTGCGCAGAAGATCACCGTTTCTGGAATATCAAGCGATATTGGCAAGTTCAAGTTTGACGTCAGCGACAATGTGGATTAGAGGCTTTTTGGAAGCCTGGGTGTTTGAAATCTTGAGGAAGTAAGAACATGAAGAAATTCATCCTGTTTATCGCTCTTATACTTCTTCTTTCGGCCTGTGCCCCTGCACCGGTGGAAGGTGTCGCGCCGGTAAAGGTCTATTATGCCGGTGAATCTGGAGGTGTAAAAACCGCGCTGGATCTCGCAGCCCAATCGGGCACCGTGACATTGGTCGAGACCATGGCAGAAGCACAGACATTGGTGCTGAATGGGGTCATCCCGGCAGGGGCGGCAGATCGGATTTCAGAAGGAGCAGGTGTTGTTCTCATCCTTGGAAATGAAGTGACGGTTGAGCAGGCATCGTCCTTGTTGGGGACGCCGGTAAAACTGACTTACGCGGAAGAGGCCATCAGCTTGACGGATGCTGCGGGGGCAAGTGACCCGCTTCTCTCAGAGATTATCTGGAACGGTGCACCGCAGGTCCGGGAACGCTGGCAGGTAGAAGGGTTGGATCCCTCCGTCCGCAGCCTGGTTGTATCTTTTGAGAACGATCAGGGAATCCTATTCGAGATTCCGGAGCGAGGCTTTCTTGTCTCCACCGCACTTTCCGGAGAGGCGAATCCCCAGCTCCGGGATTGGGGGTACTTCAATTACCTTATCTATCACCTCGCCGTACGAACCGGGGGAACGACACCGATGTCTTTTGCGGATTATCCCGCCTCGCCTGTGCCGCATGCAGACAACCGTAACGCCTTGTTCATTTTCCTGGCCTTTGAACTCGTTTTGATATTTACCGTTTTCATTTTTGTGCGCCGTTATAGTCTGAAACACCCCGAAGCTCTGGACTCACTGGTCGCAGACAAAAACCGTTTTCTCAACAAGGAAGCGAACACCGGATGGGAGAAAGTGGGCTTTCACCGGCCTTTGTCCGGCTTGCTGGTGGGGATGGGACTC
Source organism: uncultured Chloroflexia bacterium (assembly GCA_963774975.1). Classification (GTDB taxonomy): domain Bacteria; phylum Chloroflexota; class Anaerolineae; order Anaerolineales; family Villigracilaceae; genus JBGPQJ01. The sequence continues at coordinate 250,321 of CAVZGY010000011.1, read as the reverse complement.
GGCATCCTGCTGTTCATCCCCTTGATCATCTACCAGAATCTGGTGCTGCCCCAGTTCATTCTCCCTTCTGCGCAAGCGTTGGGGATGTGGGGGCGTGTGGTTCAGTTCTTCGGGCTGACCTGGGTGGTCTTCGACATGGGCACCTCGGTGGCAGCTATGAAGTTCCTGTCCCAATACCGCGTCTCTGACCCGGCGCGCGGATTCAAGTACGTCCAGGTCTATGTGTGGTGGCAGGCGCTTTCAGGCGCCATTCAGGTGGCGCTGGTGGTGGCCGCGACCAGTATGGGAATCGTGCGAACGCCTTATGCGTTGTTCGCGTGGAGCATCATCGTCCATTCGTTGATTCAGATTCCCGGCTTTTATGGCGTGATGCGCACCACCCTCAATGGCTTGCAGCGCTATGATTATGCCCGCTATATCGATACCATTGGCGTCATTATCATGCCGATGGTGATGCAGTTGGCCATCGTGCCGGTCTTTTATGCCTGGGGAAGGAACAATCCGGCTCTCGGTTCGTCCCTTAGCGGTGTGCTCGGGCTGGGAGCCGCGGCTTACATGGTGGAATTTGGGTTGTTCCTGTTTGGATTATGGCTCTATAAGCGGCTGGGGTATAAAGCCAGCATCCTGTTTATGGCTCACTTCGATTGGAGCACCATCAAAGATTCTTTCCGGTTCGGTTTCTTTGATATGTTGAGCGGTATTCTCGTAGCCGCCGGCGCAGCCATGGAGATCTGGGTGACTCAGCAGGGATTGGTGAATTATTCCGAAACCTGGGGCAACTGGCTGCTGGCCGGTAATTTCCTGGTGGCCTTCACGGTGTCGACCAACCTGTTTGACGGGGTCATGCCGGCCATCTCGGAGGCGTTGTCCAGCGGGCGCAAGATGCTCAGCCAGTATTACAGCGTGCAATCGTATAAGTGGGGAGCCATTGCAAGCGCGGTCCTGGCTGCCATTCTACTGGTCGTTGCCCCCAAGTTCATCATGGGATCCTCGGGCGAGGAGTTCCGCCGGGCTGCAGTCTACGCCATCCCATTGACCATTTTCGGGTCCATTCAGTTTCTGGGTTGGCTGGGAGACGCCATTTTTCTCGGCGCAAATAAACCCTCCTTTCGCGCCTTGTTGATCCTGGGCGAACAGATCATCCGCATCGGCCTGATGGTGATTCTTCTGGAACGATTCCAGATCTTTGCCCTGCTCATCGCCTATTTTGTCGCGATCCTGGCACGGGGCATCATCGCCTACTTTGTGGCTGACAAATATTGTTTTCCGCAGCGGTTCTATTTCTGGCAATCTGCAGCAGCGCCGGCTGTTGCGGCGGTCGCTTATTACCTGTTCCTGAGCGTGGTGGCGAACCTTATCTGGCAGGGGGACGAAATTACCAGCATTGTGCTGTTCTTCCTGGCCTTGGTGCCATTCATGCCGGTGTTCTTCTTCTTTTATGCCCTGGCCGGAGGGTGGGATATTGCCGGGCTTGAAGAAGTGGATGAAGCCAGCCAAATAGCCGGGTTGATGCGCCCGATCGTGAATGTGATCTTCATCATCCCCAGCAAATGGGGCGCCAGGATCAGCCCGCTGCACAACCGTTTCCCGATCACCATGCGCGAGTTGGCAGTGGCCGAAGCAGCCTCGTTGACGGAAGAAAAAGTCAAGTTGGTGACAGAGGCATAATCCTTTATGCCCTATCCCCAATTTCCTCCTTTCTTTTTATTTGGAACAGCAACCGCTGCGTTCCAGATTGAAGGTAGCCCGCGGGCAGACGGCAAAGGCCCCTCCATCTGGGATACCTTCACGCATAAGGCGGGCAAGGTGGTCACCGGTGATAACGCGGATGTGGCCTGCAACACCTACGCCGATCCGGAGCGCGACCTTGCCTGATGACCGAGCTGGGGTTTAACGCCTACCGTTTTTCCATCGCCTGGAGCCGTGTCCTTCCGGAAGGCCGCGGGCAGGTCAACCAGAAGGGGATGGATTACTACAAACGCCTCGTCGATTCCCTGCTTGAACGACGAATTCTGCCTTTCATCACTCTTTTCCATTGGGACACGCCGCAGGCTCTGCAGGACAAGTGCGGAGGCTTTGCCGGGCGCGACATGGCGAATTACTTTGCCGATTATGCCGAGATCGTTGTCAATGCTCTGGGGGATCGCGCCAAACACTGGATCACACTCAACGAACCCTGGGAACATGCCGCCTTTGGTCATCTGCTCGGAACGCATGCGCCGGGTCGCCATAATCCGTTTGTTTATTTCCGCGTGGCCCATCATCAACTGCTGGGACACGGCCTCGCTGTCGAACGGATTCGTGCGGCCTCACCCGATGCGCGGGTCGGAATCACCCTCAGCCTGACTCCCATATTCCCGTCTACTGACCATCGGAAGGATATTGCCGCCGCCAAGGTGGCGAACCAGTTCTTCAACGACTTCTTCCTCGACGGGATATTCAAAGGCGCCTACCCGAATCCGCTCTGGAGGAAGATTGGCATCGCCCGCCCGAAAGTCAACGCAGATGACATGAGCATCATCTCTCGCCCGGTGGATTTCCTCGGCGTCAATTATTACAGCCGTGAATTTGCCCGTTCCGCCTGGTATGTTCCGTTCCTCGGCGCCTGGGTGGACGAGGTGGATACGGGCGGCAGAGAAGCTGTCATCGATGGGACCCAATTCACGAATGCGGGCAGAGAAGTCTACCCGCCGGCATTCTATGCGACACTCATGCGCCTGAAAAACGAGTACGGCAACCCGCGCATGTACATCACCGAGAACGGTGCTTCGTTCACGGACACACTCGAAAATGGACAGGTGCATGATCCCCTGCGCATTTCCTTCCTCGAAGGGTACATGGATGTTGCAGCGCGCGCCATCGAAGATGGAGTCAACCTGAAGGGGTATTTCATCTGGTCCCTGTTGGATAACTTCGAGTGGAGCCAGGGTTTTTCCAAGCGTTTTGGCTTGGTGTATGTAGACCATGCCACCCAGGAAAGAGTCATCAAGGACAGCGGATACTGGGTAAGGGATATGATACAAGCCCAGCCAAAAATTTAGGTGCCCGTGGTAAAATCACCTGGTCGAACACAAAACAGCAACCTGAAAACTATTTTCAGGGACTTTGTAGAAAAAATCCAATCCTGATGAAAAAGGAGAATAGATCATGGATATTATTAGTTGGATCGTTTTAGGCGGAATCGCCGGCTGGCTGGCTAGTATCGTCACGAAGCGCAATGATCGAATGGGTTGCCTGTCCAACATCGTCGCCGGTGTCGTCGGTGCGGCAGTGGGCGGATGGGTGTTCAGCTTCTTTGGCGGCGCCAGCGTGACCGGTTTCAACTGGACCAGCCTGTTTGTTGCGTTTGTAGGCGCGGTCATCGTGTTGGGAATCCTCAACTTTTTCACACGCAAGAAATAATCTCTATAGGAAATATATATAAGGGGGCTGCCCGCAATTCCGGGAAGCCCCCTTTTCGAATAGAGTATTTGCGGTTATGCAGCAATTTGCCCGGCTTCCCAGCACAAAATTTGTATAGTATAATCGGGGTCGCTCAAAGATCAGTGCAAGCGAGATTGCCGGAAGGTGATCAAGGAGTTGCGCAGAGACATTTACAGATGGATTAACCCCACTTGTTTGTTTCGATTGCCCAGACCCGCTCGGCTGTTTCTTTGGAAAGCCGAGTTTTATTTTTAGTTTATCCCTTCGGCGAAGGGAGGTGATTAACGTGACTTCTGTAAATTTGCGCCCGAATGAATCCCAGGAAAACCTGCTCAAGCGCTTTCGCAAGAAGGTGGTCAAGAGCGGTGTGTTAAGCACGATTCGCCGCAAACGATGGTTCGTTTCAAAGAGCGAGCAGCGCCGCATGGAAGAGAAAAAATCCGCCCGCCGGTTAAAACGACGTACGTTCAAAACGTACGAATAATCCGGAGGACCTGATCGGAGTTTGTAATGCCGAAAGAAGATGACAAGATTGTAGTCGAAGGTTTGGTGGTCGAAGCCCTGCCGGGCACGCAGTTCAGGGTCCGGCTGGATAACGGCCATGAAGTACTGGCTTACCTGTCCGGCAAAATGCGCAAGTTCTACATCCGCATTCTGCTGGGCGACCACGTGAAGGTGGAGATGTCCCCCTATGATCTCACCCGGGGGCGAATCACTTACCGCCAGAGAAAACAAGGTACGCCAGGCCTGCCTTTTGAGGATACCAGCCAGACTACGCCGCAGAAATAATTAGAGACCCCGTTGAGGGGCCTCTTTTTTGTTTGCTGTTTTTACCGAGCCACGAACGGATCGATCTGAGACCAAGAACGACCTCCATCCTCTGTCTGAACCAGCGCGATTTCCCCTTCGTTCCTGGCTATCGCCCATCCATTTTGTTCATCGACAAATGAGAATTGACCGTCCCAGTTCACCGTCTTGATCAGGTCCCAGGTTTCTCCGCCGTCCCTGGTCTCGTACATGTCACGTCCCAGCAGAAGGCCGTTCTGTTCGTCGAAAAAGGTCAAGGTTGCTTTGGCGCCATTCACCTTTTCCGGCAATACGAATGTCTGCCAATGTTCCCCGCCGTCGTCACTGCTGTAAAGGTAGCTGATGAAATCCTGGGGCGGGTCGTAGTAATCAAAACAGGCGACCAATAGCCTGACCTCCGAGGCGGATAACAGGTTAGGTTGGAAGGGCTCGCAATACTCGAATTTCTCAAACAAGCCTGGGGCATCGTCCGGAGGAGGCAGTTCGCGCATCTCCCAGTTGAACCCACTGTCACTCGTGACGGCATATTCCGGAGGGGCAGCAGCATACGCACCCACGGTCTGCCAGGTCAGCCAGCCAGAATCTCTGTCAGCAAAGACCATGCCGGTGTAGTCTACACCCACATCGGCATCGAGAGGCTCCCAGGTGATTCCATCTTCTGTGCGAAAGAGTTGCGCAACGTAATGAGTCCCCGCCCCGACATATACGCCGCGAACCATCATCCAGGAGGTGGTATCGTCCACAGCGGCGAACTCCGCCCAGGTGGTATCTCCATAAACCTCATGAGTTAACGGCAGGCTAGGCGTCCACGTTTCGCCTCCGTCATAGGTAACCCACACCGAAGCCTCGTGCTGGTATCTGGAAGTATGCGTAAGCTGGATCAGTAGAAGCCAACGTATCGAAACCATAAACAACCCACGCGGTCGATTTGTTGGCGATAGCAGCATAGGCCTGCGCGAGAATCCCCTCCGGGAGCGGTTCGGGCGGGCTGACTTCGCGCCAGGTGGAGCCGCCATCTTCCGTGACCAGCACATAAGGACCTTGAAGCGCCCACCCCTCATCAAGCGAGACCATGTGAATGAAATCCAGGGTCAGTTTCTCTCCTGGTTTGAAATGAGGTTGCGCCGCTGGCTGTGGAGGCGCTTGGGGTGGACTGTCAGGGGTCATTTCCTGCTCGGGTGTGAGTTCCGTCGGAGTGGGGAGAAGCTCTTCGGTGGCGGGAACCGGCGTTTCCACCGGAGCCGCTGTCGTGGCGTCGGGTTCAAGAGTCGACGCGGGAGTTGGGGAGGGACTGCACGAAAGAAGCACCCCCACGGCTGACAGACAAAGAATGGTGAGGGAAACCCTGGATATATTCATACTCTACTCCATGTTTTTTTGATGGATCGTGCATGGATAAAATAACTATACCTGCTTTTCGTTTTCATCACAATGAGAAAAAATAGCCAGGTCTCTGAAAAGACCTGGCTTCAGTTATGGAATCAAATGAGATTACGGCAGGTATCGGAAGGAGTTGAGCACCTTGATGTAATTTGACCGGCGTAGTGAACCAGGCTGGCGGACGGCCTGTGCGCTCATGCTGCCCTTCATTTGCGTAACAGATTCGTATTCATTCGTTTCCATCCACATTTGCATGCCGGAAAGGATCTCAGGAATGCGCTTGATGCCGTTCTTCAGGAGCTCGGAGGCCATCATGGCGGCGCTGGCTCCAGCCATCATCGACTTGATCACATCCTCGGAGGTGTGCACCCCGCTGGTGATGGCAAAGTCCGTCTTGATCTGCCCGTACAACAAAGCTATCCAGCGCAGCGGCATGCGTAATTCGGTGGACGTGCTCAGGACGAGGTTGGGAGTAATCTCCATTTTCTCGAGGTCGATATCCGGCTGGTAGAAACGGTTGAACAGCACCAGTCCGTCTGCGCCGACCTCTGCGAACTGTTTCAGCACATTTGCCACACCCGTCAGGAACGGGCTGACCTTGACCGCCAGCGGGATTTTGATTTCCCGGCGCACGTCCTTGACCAGTTGAATGTAATTTTCTTCGAGCCCAGCACTGGTGATGGAGGGGTCGAACGGAAGATAATAGATGTTCAGCTCGAGTGCGTCCGCTCCGGCTTCTTCGATTCGTTTTGCATACTGCACCCAGCCGCCGCTCGAGACACCGTTCAGGCTGCCAATGACCGGGATGCTGACGGCGTCCTTGAGCCGTTTGACCTGGTCGACATATTTTTCCGGCCCCAGGCTGTAGCGGCCTGTATCCGGCAGGTAGGAGAGGGCTTCGGCAAAGGATTCGGTGCCGTAATTTAGATAATGGTCAAGTTCGAGGCTCTCGTGGATGATCTGTTCTTCAAAAAGCGAATACATCACCACGGCGCCGATGCCGGCCTGTTCCATCTGCTTGACGGTATCAACTCGCTCGGACAGCGGGGAGGCCGAGGCGATGAGCGGGTTCTTCAGGTTCAGACCAAGATAACGGGTGGTCAGATCAGTCATAGGGATCTCCTTTTAGCCAAACTGCGGCTGTTCAATTTTTCTTTTCATCGCCGCCGTTGGTTCCGTACTTCATGGCAGCCATATTCTGGTAAAGCTGCCAGCGGTTCTTGGCATCTTCCCGGGCGAGTTTCATCAACGCTTCAGCGCGAAGTCTCGTCGCTTTGCAGCAGCATGCGGTAGCGGGTTTCGTTGTAGGCATATTCCTCCACACGGATGGTCGGCTCCTTGGAGTCGATCACGAGCGGATTTTGCCCCTGTGCAGACAAGGCGGGGTTGTACCGGTAGAGAGGCCAGTAACCCGAGTTGACCGCAAGTTTCTGCTGGTCGAGACCCTTGGCCATGTCGATTCCATGTGCGATGCAGTGGCTGTATGCGATGATCAGAGACGGGCCGTCGTAGGCTTCCGCTTCGAGGATGGCACGCAGCGTGTGCTGGTCGTTTGCGCCCATGGCGATCTTTGCCACGTAAACATAACCGTAGGACATGGCCAGCAAACCGAGGTCCTTCTTGGAAAGCGCCTTTCCCTGTGCTGCGAATTTGGCCACGGCAGCGCGCGGTGTGGATTTCGAGGCCTGCCCGCCGGTGTTGGAATAAACTTCGGTGTCGAGCACCAGGATGTTCACGTTGCGGCCGCTGGCGATGACATGGTCCAGCCCGCCGTAACCGATGTCGTATGCCCAGCCGTCGCCGCCCATGATCCAGACGGATTTCTTGACGAACACATCCGCCAGGCTGAGCAGGTCCATGGCTTTCGGGTCCTTGCTGCCTGCCACCTTCTTTTTTAGAGCCGCCACCCGGTCACGTTGTTCCTTGATGCCAAGCTCGGTGGATTGGTCGGCTTTGAGTAGCTCGTCCACCAGCTCCTGGCCGAGCAGGCTGGCGAATTTCGGCAGGATCTCGGAGGCATATTCGAGCTGCTTGTCGAGGGTCAGACGCATGCCCAGTCCAAACTCCGCGTTGTCTTCGAATAGCGAGTTGGACCAGGTCGGGCCGCGGCCTTCCTTGTTGAATGCCCACGGCGTGGTGGGCAGATTGCCGCCGTAGATGGAGGAACAGCCGGTTGCGTTGGCGACGATGGCGCGGTCGCCAAAGAGCTGCGAAACCAACTTGACATACGGGGTTTCACCGCAGCCGGCGCAGGCGCCGGAGAATTCGAACAGCGGTTGGAGCAGCTGTGAATTCTTGATCGTCGAAGGATTGACCAGTGTGCGGTCCACTTCGGGCAGGTTGTAGAAGAAATCCCAGTTGGCGTTTTCCGTGGCGCGGATGGGAGGCTGGGCGGCCATATTGATCGCCTTGCGTCCCGCCTGGGTCTTATCCTTGACCGGGCAGGCTTCCACGCACAGGGTGCAGCCGGTGCAATCTTCGGGCGCAACCTGGACGGTATAAGCCATGCCGGGGAATTCCTTGAACTTCGAATCCATCGATTTGAACGTCGCCGGGGCTTTGGCCAGCGCTGCCTTGTCGTAGACCTTGTGGCGGATGACGGCATGCGGGCACACGAAAACGCACTTGCCGCATTGGATGCATAAGTCCGGTTCCCAGACGGGGATGTCAAGCGCGATGTTGCGCTTCTCCCACTGCGTGGTGCCGGTGGGGAAGGTGCCGTCCACGGGCATGGCAGAGACGGGAACTGTTTCGCCCTCAAGGGCGATGATGGGAGCCAGAGTCTTTTTGACAAACTCGGGAGCTCCAGCGGGAACCGTTTCACGCATGGCATACTTGCTGGTGGCTTTGGCAGGCACCTTGATCTCGTGCAGGTGTGCCAGAGTCTGGTCGACAGCGTCGAAGTTCTTCTTGACGACCGCCTCCCCGCGTTTGCCGTAGGTCTTTTCGATGGAATGTTTGATTTCCGCGATGGCCTGTTCGCGCGGCAGCACACCGGAGATGGCGAAGAAGCAGGTCTGCATGATGGTGTTGACGCGCCCGCCCATGCCGGTCAGTTCCGCCACTTCATAAGCGTTGATATTGTAGAATTTTAGTTTCTTGTCAATGATTGCCTTCTGCACTTCGATCGGCAGGTTGTCCCAGACTTCATCGGGACTGAAAATGCTGTTGAGCAGGAAGGTGCCTCCCGGCTGGGCGTACTTCAGGACGTCGTAGCGCTCAAGGAAGCTGAATTGGTGGCAGGCGACGAAGTTGGCGGTGTTGTTGGCGATCAGGTACGCTGCTTGAATTGGTTTGGGACCGAAGCGGAGATGGGATGACGTGAGGGTGCCGGATTTCTTCGAGTCGTAATAGAAGAATCCCTGGGCGTAGTTCTCCGTCTCCTCGCCGATGATCTTGATCGAGTTCTTGTTCGCGCCGACGGTGCCGTCCGCACCCAGGCCGATGAACACGCAGCGCACCGTCTCGGGGAATTCGATGCTGAAGGTGGAATCCACTTCCAGGCTGGTGTGGGATACATCGTCGGTGATCCCGACCGTGAAATGATTCTTGGGGGCAGGTTTTTTGAGCTCATCAAGAACCGCCTTGACCATCGCAGGGGTGAATTCCTTGGACGACAGACCATAGCGCCCACCGGTGACCTTAATGCCCGCGCGACCGGTTTCGTAGAGAGCGTTGACCACGTCCAGGTAGAGCGGTTCGCCGGCGGCGCCGGGTTCCTTGGTGCGGTCGAGCACAGCGATGGTCTTGACCGAAGCGGGGAGTGCTTTGACCAGGGCTTCATTCGAGAAGGGTCGGTACAAACGTACGCGGATGGCGCCGACTTTTTCTCCCTTTTCGGCCAGGTACTTGACGGTCGCTTCGGCAGTCTCACCGCCTGACCCCATCAGGATCACCACGCGTTCGGCATCAGGTGCGCCGACATAATCGAAAAGGCGGTATTGGCGGTTCGCCAGCTTGGCGAATTTATCCATCTGCTCCTGAACGATGCCGGGGACTGCAGCATAGTAGGGATTGACCGTCTCGCGCCCCTGGAAGTAAACATCCGGGTTCTGGGCGGTGCCGCGCAGGACAGGCCGGTCGGGGGACAGCGCGCGAGCCCTGTGGGCGCGCACCAGTTCGTCATCGATCATGACCCGCAGGTCGTCGTCCTCCAGCCGTTCGATCTTGGCAACCTCATGCGACGTGCGGAAACCGTCAAAGAAGTGCAGGAATGGAACACGGGATTTGAGTGTCGAGGCCTGCGCGATCAATGCCATGTCGTGCGCTTCCTGCACCGACCCGGAGCTGATCATCGCCCAGCCGGTCGACCGGCAGGCGGTCACGTCCTGGTGGTCGCCGTAAATGGACAGACCCTGTGCGGCGATGGCCCGGGCAGCGATGTGGAACACGGTGCTGGTCAACTCGCCGGCGATCTTGTACATATTGGGGATCATCAGCAGCAAACCCTGCGATGCGGTGAAGGTGGTGGTCAGTGACCCGGTCTGTAGAGCGCCGTGAACAGTCCCTGCCGCGCCGCCTTCCGACTGCATCTCGATCACCAGGGGTACCGTCCCCCAGATGTTTTTCATCCCTTTGCCGGACCACTCGTCTGCAAGTTCACCCATATTGGAGGAGGGGGTGATGGGATAAATTGCGCAAATCTCGTTTACGCGGTGGGCAATCGAAGTGGTGGCTTCATTGCCGTCGATGGTTATCATTTGTCGCTTGGTCATTATGAAACTCCTTGATGCAGAGTCTTCTCTGCTGGATTGTGAAAAAGGGAACAACCCCTATTATATGCTACATCCAGATAGTTTATCCTTCATATAAGTGATTGGAAAGTTACTTAATGCACCTAAAAAGCCTGCGGGCTGTCACTATTTCGGACAAGTTAAGGCAAAATAAAAGGGCGGTCTTTTGACCGCCCTGGTTACACATTGGCCAGGTGAGGTTTTGCAAGCAGTAATGCTGCCAGCGATTTTGCATCGGGAAGTTTTCCAGTTTCAGCCATGCGGAGAGCTTCTGTAACGGGGATCTTCTCGACGCTCAAGAATTCGTCTGCATCAGCTTCAAGAGGGTCGTGGCGCAGGTCTGCCGCGAGATAGACCCGCATGAATTCCGTCGAGTAGCCGGGTGCGAGATAAAAACCGCCGATCTCACGAATACTTCCGGCCGCCATGCCTGTTTCCTCGCGTACTTCCCGCTGAGCACATACGAGCGGTTCTTCTCCCACCTCGAGAGTTCCGGCCGGAAGCTCGAGCATGTCCAACCCTGCGGCATGGCGGTACTGGCGGACAAAATACATATTTCCATCTTCATCCACCGGCACGATCACCGCTGAGCCGATATGCTCGACGATATCGAGTTTTGTGCTGCGCCCGTCCGGAAGCCGGACGTGGTCACGCCGAATGTGGAACGCGCGGCCATTGTAGATCGATTCGGAGTCGATTAATTCGAATGACATGCTGCTCTCCTGAAAATGAAACACCCAGGCGCCCGCCTGGGTGTTTGTTGACATTTTTACTTTACGGGATATAGATCACTTTTCCGACAGTAAGGGCGTAAGGCGCCGTCAGGCTGTTGGCATAAATGATCTGGTTCGGGTCGGCATTCCCATAAGCGCAAGCGACAGTGTAAACCGTATCGCCGCTCTTCACCGTGTAATTCGCCGGGTGCGGGATCAAGGCTGCATTGCCGGGGAAGGGATTGCCCGTGGTCGGGATATTCAGCACCGTGCCAGCCTGGACGACGCTGTTGTTGGTCAATCCGTTGACCGCCAGTAATTCTTCGGGGTTGACGTTGAAACGGCGGGAGATGCAGTAGGGATATTCACCCAACTGCAGGGTGTAAGAGGCGGGTTTTCCCGGCGTTGAGGTCGGCACCACGACATTCGGCGGGGGGGCGGCAACCCCGGTGGTCGGCGTTGGAAGGACTGCCCCGGGTATAGGGGTGAACGTGACGATCGGCGTGATCAGGGGGGCGGTCTGTGTCCCTGCCGTGACCGGCGTTTGACCAGCCACAACCGGCGTGGGTGTGGGCAGGGAGGCGCCGCCAGCTGCGATGGCAGTCTGGGTTGCATATTGCTGCAGGATCGCCATCGGGTTCTGGGTCGCATTGGGGGTCATGGGTTGAGCCACGATCGTGCCGGAGACCGAGGTGGCAGGTGGTGGAGTGGACGCGGAGCGCTCACAGGCCGTCAGCACAAGCATCAGCGCCACTAACAGAATCAGCCCGATTCTTTTTAAAGTCATAATATACTCCTCCTGGAACTGAACAAAATTGATTCTTCTAACCCTCTACCTCGATGCTAGCACATTCTTTCTAAAGCGTCAAGCATTTAACGTAAAAACTGAAACCACCATGGAAATTACCATTCAGAAGGGAAGGAATTGCCCTCTCAACGATGTGCAAAGTGGTATACAATTATCGACCTCTAATCGAAGGAGGATGGCCATGAAAAAACTTATTTACCTGATACTTTCAATATTCGTCATTGGAACTCTGACGGCATGCAGCTTTGGCAGCACTCCCACCCCTGCACCGACTGCTGCGGCGCTTCCCACCCCTCCGGCTGCCTCACCGGCAACGGTAACGGGTGTCACCTGGGAGTGGATAGAGTTCTCCGAGGCTCAGCCTCCGTCTGTCTCACCCGTTCCCTCCCCGGAGAATTACACCATCGTCTTCAACGCCGATGGGACGTTCAATGCCCTTGCGGATTGTAATGCCGCAGCCGGGACGTATGTGGTCGACGGAGATAAAGCCTCCCTCATTCTGGGTCCGGTCACTTTGGCGGAGTGCGGCCCTGAATCATTATCCAGCAATTTCCTCAACCTGCTCGGGCAGGTGACCGGAGTTGGCATGGAGGGAGACAAGCTGGTACTGGTGGTGAACGATGGGGCTGCAAAAATCGTCTTCCAGTCCAGTGCCGCACCTGAAGCGTTAATGGCCGTACCTGTCGGCGGAAAGATCGTTCCTTCATCGGTCCAACTGAATACCCAGGGTCTGTCTGCCGCTTTCCAGGCTGTGGCCATCTCTGCGGCCGGCTACGACACCACACAGTCGCCCGGTCCGGTGGGGATGCCTGACCATATCGAGATCACCTTCGGTGAAGGCGCTCCAGAAGGCGCGATCGTCTACATCATCCCCATTGCAGATTACCAAAAACTGTGGGAGGTCAATGGCGACCCGAGCGTGACCGGGACGCTGGCCAAGCTGGAATCGCTGCTGGTTGAAAAGCCGCAAGAGCTTCCCCAATGGGGGTTGCCGGTCCTGCCGTTTGAACGGGCGGTCGGCGCCAACGACATTGCCGTACAGGGAATTTACCTTCCGAGTGGAGTGGCTCAGGGAGTTCGCTTCATCGGCCGATTTTCACAAGATCCTGCTGCCATCTCGAACAGCAACCTGTATTACGTATACCTGGGTTTGAGCAATGATGGCAATTACCTGATCGCATTCTTCTATCCGATCACCGCCAATGCCCTGTCTGAAACGGCTTCAGCTGAAGACCAGAGCAGCGCCTCGCAGGATTTCCAGGCATATCTGCAGGCGAAAATCCAACAACTCAATGCACTCAGCGGAGCTGATTTCACCCCCGCTCCCGCCACGCTGGATGCGCTCATTCAATCGCTGACTTTCACCACAGAATAGCAGCTTCTGTATGCAACAAAGCGCCGACCCGTCATGGTCGGCGCTTTTTATTTCCTTTGCTGTGTCTCGTTACCGTCAGCGCCGAAACCCCCGGAACTCGCGGGGGCAACCCCCGCGAGTTCCGGGGGCAAGGCCCCTTGCTTCACTGTCCTGCTGGCGCAGGCCAGCACGGGCAGCAATGGGGAACTGCAAGGCGCACAGCCTTGCAAGGTGCAGGACATCGTTGTAAAATAGAACACATGAGCTATGCGGTAAGAACCTTCAAGTATCGCCTCAAGCCTTCCAGGAGCCAACGCACCCAACTCAATCGGACGCTGGAACTTTGTCGTTGGGTCTACAACGAGACGCTGGCCACTCGCAAAAACACCTGGGAGCAGGAAAAGAAGACCCTTTCGCTGTACGACACGAATAAACTGCTCACCGTTTGGAAACGAGAACATCCCGAATTGGTGCGTGTCCATTCTCAGGTCTTGCAGAATGTTCAGGAGCGAGTGGATCTGGCGTTCAAGGCTTTCTTTCGTAGAGTGAAGGCAGGCGAAAAGCCTGGCTACCCACGTTTTCGGGGATACGGTCGGTACGCGAGCTTCACCTTCAAGCAGTCTGGTTTCGAATTGCTCCCTGCGGGCAAGGGTCTGCTCATTTCCAAAATTGGCGTCCCATCCAGGGCAGGGTCAAGACACTCACCGTGCAGAGGGATGCGGTGGGCAACTGGTATGCCTGCTTCGCCTGTGAAGTGGATCCCCAACCCCTGCCCTACAATGGCTTGGCAGTCGGGGTGGACGTAGGACTTGAAAGCTTTGCCACGCTCTCCAATGGGACGAAAATTGAAAATCCACGCTTCTTTCGTCATGATGAGCAAGGGCTGGCGCAGGTGCAGCGCCTGCTCTCGAGGGCTGAAAAAGGAACGCCCGAACGAGCCAAGCGGCGCAAGGCCGTTCAGCATGTCCATCAACGCATTGCCAACAGGCGCAAAGACTTTGCTCATAAGGTTAGTCGTGAACTGGTCAACAGTTTCGGCATGATCTCTTTTGAAAACCTGAATATCAGGAACATGCTTCAAAATCATCGTTTGGCTAAAAGCATCTCGGATGCAGCCTGGAAGCAACTGATTATGTACACCACGTACAAAGCTGAGAACGCTGGTCGTCGTGTCGTATCGGTTGATCCACGCAACACATCCAGGATATGCTCCTGCTGTGGAACTTTGGTTGAGAAGTCTTTGTCGGTTCGCGTGCATCAATGTCCTATGTGTGGTCTCGTCATGGATCGAGACGAAAACGCATCCAATAATATTTTGAGACTTGGGCTAGAGTCTCTGGGCGTTGCCCTGGAAGCCCCCGCATTGATGCGTGGGGAGTAGTCACCGGTTAACTTCCTCGACTTCAGTGTACCAGCGTACCCGGGTCCCAACCCTATCGCGGACTTTCCACAGCAAGGGTTTGGTCGCCCGGTCCAGGATGCGGCGTATCGTATCAATCCGTTCGAGCACCCGCTGTGTATCCTCATCGCTCAAGCCTGGATTTTCGTTGACCAACACATTCTCCACCTTGCTCAAGGTGATCGTGAGAGTCTTGTAAAGCCCCCAGTCTTTTAGGCACAGACGGGCGATGCGATCCATATTGATGGTGTCATCAGTGAAACCGACTTCATTGTCCAGCAGGAGGGAGATGATGTCCAGAGCGTCTTTTCGATTCAGGTCCACTATCTGGGTCTTGGAGAGGAACAGTTCAGCGAGGGGAATGGTGACGGGATGAGAATCTAGCCGGTTGCGCATAGGCAACTTGTGACACATCTCAAAGTCACCTACAAACACATCGATGCGCCGTCCACTCCCGGCATCGTAAAAGATTTGACGCCGGTCCCCGTTCAACAGGTTGAAATTCTTCTCGGGGACGTAGCCCAGTTCTGCGAAGAAACCATCCAGCTTGCGTTTATCCCTCTTGGGGACAACGAAATCGATGTCGGGATAATCGCGCCGCAAGGTGCGGTGTGTGGCGGAGGGACTGTGAACGCGAATGGCGAGTCCTCCGATCAGCCTCAGATGCATGTTCTTAGCGTCTGAGGCTTCCATCAGCCGCTGGACTTCATCCACGATATCGGGCATCGTTTCCATGGCGCTCCTGTTTTCGCCCGCCTGGTCAGCGAGAGCGGGGGACGGTGTAGGTGAATGTGGGTTCATTATTCGACCGGAATCTCCTTGTGAACTTTGTCAATGTCAATGCCGCTGCGCTTGCGGAAATATTTGAAACCGAAATAAATCACCGCAGCCAGGATGTAGTTAGAAAGCATATAGATGATGGACGTACCGTTCTTGTAGCCGGCATCATTGACACTATAGCCAATGCCATAAAGTGCGTTCGGATCGAGGATCCATTGATAGAGCAGGAAGATGAGGAAGCCACCAAAGATCACACCTGCCACGGTGATCAGCGGAATGCCAAACACATTATATTTGGCAATCGGGGAGGCCTTATAAAGATCGGGTTTCCTGTAAGGCAGGATGATCGCTGCGATGGTCGTGCCCAGATAAGTCACCGCGATGACCAACGTGGAGCAAAGCGTGAGAGACTGGAAATTGGCAATGTTGTATGCAAATAGATAAGCCACAACTATCGATGGAACCACCATCAACAGAAGCGCATAGATCGGCGTGCCCGTGCGGTCGTTCAATTTTGCAACCCGTTCGGGAAGCAGGCGGTCAAAGGCAGCTGCGAAGATGACGCGGGTGGATGAAAGGAAAACTGTACCACTCCAGCCAAACCACCAAAGGCTCATCAAGGCTATGACTAGAAATTGTAGAAGCCTGTTGGTTGTGAGGAATGCGGTTAGCAGGGCAGGATAAGGCCATACAGGCAGGGCGGGTGCATCTCCTGTAAATCCCCAGATATAGTTCCACCAGGCGCCACCAGCCTGCACGAAAAAATCCCAACCAATGGTCTTGCTGATGGCGTATAAAAGCAGGATACCTAATAGGGTGGTCACTCCGAGGGCGGACCCCATGCCGGTGATATTACGTTTGAAATCCGTTGCACCGCGCACTTCCCCATAGAGCGTCGCGCCCCAGTTGGGCCATAAGTTGAAGAAGACAAGGTAAGGGATTGTGAGGAAGATTACCCCAATACCCCCGCCGATAAGTGGAAGAGCAGCCCCGGCATTCGTTCCCAGAGCGACTGTTGCATCATAAACACCAGGCGCTGCGCCAAACATCGATGTCGCATTCGCTTCAAGTCCCGCCTTGAAGGATTCTTGAGAACCGGTCAGCAGCATCACGATGACGATTGCCAGGCCGAGCATCCCACCATAAAAAGAAACTTTCTGGATGCGCGCATACGTTTTCATACCGAGGGCAATGAAAATACTTACGATGGCAAGTGTAATAAGCGATGAGGTGAAAGCGCCGTCCTGTGTGCCGGCAAACCAAAGTGCAGTATCCTTGGCACCGAGCACGCCCAGCAAGGGTACCAGCACAATATGCCGGAACATATCTGCATACAGTGGGACCCACAACCACAGGATGAACCACCAGCCCGTAACTGCCAGGATGAAGCCAACCGCACCGCCGAGAATCCGGCTCTGCCAGATGTAATCACCACCTGAGCGAGGCATGACAGAAATCAAGGCAGCATATACAACAACTTCAAAAAAGATGAAGACCGCACTCACGATCAACGCGGGAATCAGTCCGCCCTGCAGGTAGTACATCTGGCTGAAAATATACAATCCCAGTGTGACCAGATTGATCGAAAAGAAAGCATAGACGAAGGCATCGAATACCGACCACGAACGGACCAGGCCGGTTGCCTTTCGAATGAAAAGGGAGGTGTCTGACATGGGTTAATCTCCTTTGGCGTATGGTTTCTTCAGGGTGGTCCAGGCTAACCCTGTGTGAGCACGTAGTTTTCGATTTTGTCCTTGCCGAGTTTGATGAGCGCACCGAGAAGCGTTCCCTGTTCGTACATGCTGCCGGGGTTGATGCACAGGGTACGACCGATGCGTGACGCCCCGCGTCCCTCGTGGATATGGCCGTGCAGCCCGAGCAGCGGCTGGTGTTTTTCGATGGCTGCGCGCAGTGCCGTCGATCCGACTGGCTTCAGGGCATTGCCGGCGAATTTCGGCCGTAAATTTTCATCCAGCTCGGCGGCTTCATCGAGATTCGATGCATAAGGTGGGACATGAATATTGAAAATGGCGTTCTTGGGATGTCTCAGTTTCCCGGTCATGGCCTCGTATCGCGCCGCAAGCTGGTCTTCGTTTTCCTCGCGGTAGGTATGCCAGGGCGTGGGATTGCTCCATCCGGAGGATATCATCTCGTGGTGCTTGTCCAATTCGATGGCCAGACCTTCAACCAGGGTCACTACTTTTGAATTTCGGATGATCTCATCGACTTCGAATTGATCGTCGTTGCCGGGGGCGGCATACACCCGCAGGCCAGTTCCCTCAAGCTTATCACCGGCGTAGTCCATCCACTGCTCAGCCGTTTTCAATGCCTCCTGAAGGAAAAGGTCGTGGACCTTGTCCGGTGATTGATTCAATTCGGAAAGTTCATCAGGTGAAAGACGGTAGGGATAGTACCCTCGGCTCTTGATTTTCTTGATCATCTCTTCGGTTTCATCCTCTCCATCAAGCAGGAATTCCTGCTCGAGCAGCACGGCACGGAATTTACCGCCACCCTGCTCAATGATGGGAACAATGGCCTTGCCGGTCATGTCGCCGCCCAATATCAACACATCGGATCCGTAGAACTTCCCGGCATTAATAAATTTTTTCCAGCAAACATCCGAGCCGTGCACATCGGTCGCGAAGAATATCGTCGTCATCAACACTCAACTGTAAAGAATTTTTTTGTTCTCAAAATGGATCAACCCCCTGAAAACATCTCGCCTAAAATCCGGACCACTTCATCACGCGTATTGTCCCCCAGTTTTCCAAGAGGTTTGATCAGACGTGATTTATCCAGCACGCGGATCTGCTCGAGGGCAATTTGACCCGGCTTGAGTTTAAAGTGGATGGGGACACGCGTGGGGAGGTCCTGCTTTCGACTGGTCAGGGGCGCCACAATGACTGTATTTAGGTACCGGTTCATCTCATCGGGAGAGACCACCACGCAGGGGCGGCTGGTGCGGGGTTTTCCGTTCACCACCGGATCCAGATTCACCAGATAGACACTGAATCGTTTCACCAGGTCCATTCGGTGCCATCCCAGTCGGTGAGGTGGGGCAGATCGTCATCTTCAAAAGAGATCTCCTCTGCCGGGAGGGTGCGGGCAAACCGGGCTTCCCAATCCTGACGAGGTTTTCGGGCGGCACGAATGACCAGTTGGTCGTCCTGAACCGACATCTCGACCTCATTCGCCAGGTGAAGCTGCTGCAAAAGGAAATGGGGGATGCGCACACCCTGTGAGTTGCCGATGCGCACGATCTTGGATTTGATGATGCGAGAAAATTTGTCCATCGTGGATACAGTGTAATTACGTCAGGTAATTACATTGTAGGCACGATGACACTCCTTGTCAAGGGCTTTTCTCTTATAATCCACCCATGCCCGTCGACAATGACCTTTATCAGCGTGACGCCCACACCTGGTGGGATGAAGAGAGTTTCCTTTCTATTTTGCGAATCGCGGTCAATCCCGTTCGGTTGGACTACCTGAATAGTTTTCTAGCGAAGTTGGGTATTAAGCCTGAAGGACTTCACGCGCTCGACGTGGGTTGTGGCGGCGGTTATCTGTCAGAAGAATTAGCCCGCCTTGGTTTCAATGTCTCGGGTGTGGACCCTGCCCCGGCTTCCCTTGCGGCTGCGCAATCTCATGCGAAGCAAAGTGGTCTCGCCATTGATTACCGGGAGGCACAGGCACAATCATTACCCTTCCCGGATGGCTCGTTTGATCTGGTAACCTGCTGCGATGTCCTGGAGCATGTGCAGGACCTCGATCGGACATTATCCGAAATTGCGCGCGTGCTCAAGCCTGGCGGAATTTTTTTGTACGATACCATCAATCGAACATTCATGACCTGGTTGGGGGTGATCTTTGTCGCCCAGGAATTTCCCCTGACCCGCTTTTTCCCACCCGACACCCACGATTGGTCCATGTTCATAAAACCCGAAGAACTTGTCGACCGTATGAAAAAGCAGGGGATTGGTAACCACGAAATCCGAGGAATGTCTTCGGTGGTGAATCCCATTCATCAATTCTGGTTGATCCTGAAGTTGAAATGGGGATTTCTCACCTATCGCGAATACGGGATGAGCACCCGGCTGCGACTATCTCATGATACGACCATGAATTACATCGGGTATGGGGTTCGCAAGAAAGAATAAATAATTATCGGCTGAACAAAATCTGTCCAGCCGATATCCTGTCAAGACAGCCTAGGTCAATCTACATAGGTGTAGCATTCATATTCTTTATTCAATGGCGTGACGACTTTGGTTGGCCATTCATCGTCATCTATTTTGTAGTCTGACAGGTCGATCGTAGCGAGAGCTGCATCCGCCTTCCAGACGGAGTAATTGAACGAACGCCAGTCGGTATCGCGTTGGGTGGGATCCGCATTGATGCAGGCCAGCGAGGCTCCCACTTCGTCCTGAAGATCAGGACCCAGCCCGGGATCGTTATACCAATCGACAAGCGCGGGGACAGCATCCGGTGAGAGCGAAGCCAGATAGGACACATCCAACTCATTCCCCTCCACCGCGCGCTGGACATTGTGGTTGGCGATAAAGGCGTCCACGTTGAGCAGGATCAGCGATGCTGAAAAACCGATTAACGTCAACATGGCCGCAAAGGCAAAAGTCCGCTGACGTTGGAGCAGGTCCAGCACGACCACTGCCAGGAGCAGGAGCGCCAGCCAGATCATGAAGACATGGGTATATGTGCGCAGGCGGGAGAAGCCGTACGCCTCTTCGTAGAGGGTGAGACGGTAGTAGGCGGAAAGCAGCATGATGAAGACCAATGCCACCAGACCCACGCCCAGACCTGCGAAAACCTTGCGCTGAGTGGGAGTTTCGCGTTTGACAATCGTGCTCAACCCCTGGAACAGCAGCAGGCTGAAAAAGGCCACGGTGACCAGTTCGCCGAATCCACGCCGGGCATATTCCGCGTAGGTATATCCTTCGACGGTGATATTCGTCTCCCCGCCAAAGAAATACTGGAATTGGATGACCACAAAGAATGTGAACAAGGCGACCACACTGCCCAGGATGATGACCGATTCGGTGAATCCCAGGAATTGCGGGATGAGCGGTTTTTCAAGACCGTAAAGCTTCTCGTCTCGGCTTTTCTGTGCGGCATGGAGAAATACTCCAGCCAGCAGATATGCCAGGATAACGATATATACTCCTCGCAGGATGTATTCCGGCAGCTTTTCCAGGCTGAACAACTCGACGATGTCGTTGATGCGCTGGCCGAATACAACATCGGCAGAGGAAAGTAAGGCTGAAAATATTGCAATAATGGGAATGGCAATAAGGATGCCTCTCACGACCGGCCAGATATGTCGGGAAGTGGTCGTTTTCCCGGTCTCATTGGCTGTCGTTTCTGAATTCGATTCCTGGGAGGGTTTGTTGAAGGCGAAGGCTGCACCTGCTATGATCACGCTCCCGATCAGTTGAAAGGCGCGCACCACGTAATCTGCCAGGGCGTAAAGGATCCAGCGACCGCCAAGGTAGGTCACCGCGAACACGGCCATCAGCAGCAGAGTCATGACCACGCTTAGAAATACGCTGAGCGGCTCCGTGCGCAGAGAAGAACATCACGGCAAAGAATAGAATGGGTGCCAGAAGTGCCAGCGTCCAGGCGGCAGGTCGTAACCCTTCAGAGGAAAGCAGGATAATACCTGTCGATGAGAAGCACGAGCACAAAGATCGCGAAATTAATCCCGGGTGTGTGCCCCCAGAATAGAAAATCAAATGCCCATCCCAGCAACAGGACAGCTATCCAGAATCGGTTGGTTTTTTTGATCATTTTGACCTCCTGCGTCATTTCTGCCAAGCATAGGCGCAATAGACTTGCTGGAACTATCAAAAAATATCAGACAGCATTCGATAGTCATCGGGAACTAGAATCACTTCAATCACCCTTTTGGAGGCTGGAATGCTCGCAAGTCTTTCTGCTTCATTAAAACCGATTTTTTCTAAATGGGAAAAACTCCGCATCCTATATAACATCATTCTCGCCGGGATCCTGCTCCTTACGCATGGCTTGGCGATGGGGAGCCAGTTTCTACAACCGTTCCCTCTTTTTGTTTGGCTCGCGGGTGCGATTCTCGCGAACTTCTGCTTTTTTGCAGGACCAGTCACCGAATCATACTTGGGTTGGCTGGGTCTTCGATTATCCTGGATAACCATTGCCCTTTTCATTACGGGGTTGTCATATCCATTCCTCTTGTCATTTTATTCCCATCGGCGCTGTATTTTAGCGAATTCAGCTTGGGATAAATCTGATTGAATTTTTTCGCCTGTCAGTCCGTAATTCCGCCTATTGACATCCGAATTCCTTTGTGTAATACTTTCAGCAACAACGCGGATAATTCCGCTTTATCCTCCGCCATTCTTTAGAAAGGAGGAGGTGATGTGCCACATGGACAGTATGAGTTTTGAACAAAGCGCTGTGGCATCCCTCCTCGATCTATAAAGGAAGCCACAGCGCGCCTTGGATGCCGTCCGACAGGACGGCATTCTGGTTTAACTTCCAGTAATCAACAAGAAAATCTCGGACTCTACCCATCCCCAAAGGATATTCCCAATGCACGGGCGGTTTTAATGGTATCTCCTTCGAGGTCCACCCGTTTGGGGACGGCGAGCGCCTCTTTTAGCGGAACCTCCACGACATTGCCCGACCGCAAGGCAACCATAGTTCCGAACTTACCCTCCGCTGCAGCCCGCACGGCTTGTGAACCGTAGCGCGACCCCAGCAGCCGGTCAAAGGCGGTCGGCGACCCTCCACGCTGGAGATGTCCCAGCACGGTGACGCGTGTCTCGGAGCCTGTGGCTCTTTCGACATGCTCGGCCACTTTCTGCCCAATTCCACCCAGCCTGGCGACATAAACCTGGTCTCCCTCGCGGGAAAACACCTGCTCGCCATCAGCAGGATGCGCGCCTTCGGACACAGCCAGAATGCTGAACAGGCTGCCACGCGCCTTACGCTCCTGAATTTTTCGGGCAATCGCTTCATACCTGAAGGGGATCTCAGGAATCAGAATCACGTCCGCTCCGCCCGCGATACCGGAATGCAAGGCGATGAAACCGGCGTCGCGGCCCATCAACTCGAGCACCATCGCCCGGTGATGCGCTTCGGCAGTGGTGTGAAGCCGGTCAATGGCTTCCATCGCGATCCCCAGGGCTGTGTCGAAACCAAACGTGATTCCGTGCCGCCGACGTCGTTGTCAATCGTCTTTGGGAACACCGACCACAGGACGCCCTTCTCGAACATCTCCTGCGCGGTGTGCAGAGTCCCGTCTCCGCCGATAACGATCAGTGCATCCAGCCCGAAAAGTTTTATATTCTGGATGATCTGATCCGATACATCAATAACGACTTCCTTGCCGTCCCGAATGACCTTTCGTGCAAAGGGATTGCCGCGATTGGCTGTTCCGAGAATGGTCCCTCCGCGAGGCAGAATTCCGCGGACTTCATCATGACCAAGGGTAATCACGCCACCCGGTTCGAGGAAACCGTCGTAGCCGTTTTTTATCTCCCAGTACCTCGCAGCCGTATTCGTTGATCGCAGTCTTGACCACTGCGCGGATAACGGCATTCAATCCCGGGGCATCGCCTCCTCCGGTCAGTACAGCAATTCGTTTCAGGTCAGGCATGGCAAATTCCTTTCACGATAGACTTTCCTAAATTATAGACTTTATTCACGACTTAGAGCAGATGCCCGTAATTAAATAAAAAAGGCGGGTATGCCCCGCCTGTGGTTTGGATTATGGGATGGAGAATGTAAAACGCCAGTCATTTCCTGTTTGTTCCATCTTGGAGTAAATGCCCATCACTTCGACCCAGGTGTTTCCGGGCTTGAACGGGAAGGGCTTTCCGTCCTCCCCGATCAACGACAAAACTGATTCTGCCGTCGGCCGGCTCCAGGTCACTTTATAAGCCTGACCGTCGCGGAAGGCATAACCTGTCCCCGTGCCAGTGAATTGCATATCCACCATTTCAGGGACCACGGAATAATATTCGTGCGGGACCAGGATCACCGCCACGTTATCCGCGGTGATGGGCTGTTCGGTCAGACGGTCGGTCAGAGGTGCGTAGGCTTCGTCCTGACGGCCATTGGTGCTGTTTGCCGTTTCCGAATTCCGGAGGAATTTTCCGGTCGCAGGGTCGTAGTCCCAGCGGTTGTAGACCCCGCTTGAGAAACGGGCGTAAACATGCTCAGCGGGCTGCCCTCCGGCAGGGATGATGTAGTTGAAACTCATGCCGTCGAGGTTCTGGCGTCCGTTGTCGAATCCCTGCTTTTTGGCGTAAGCAGTCAAATCAGCGGTATTTGTGATCAGATAATCGACGCCGGTAGGCTCATAGCGGCACATCGGCGGGCATTTGGCGGGGTATTCGGAAACAAGACGATTGGCATATTCCGCGCTGAACAAGCGGTTGCGGACGCGCTGGTCCCCGCTGCCGAATGCCATGATGGCTTTATACATACGGATGATATTTCCGTCAAAAAAACGCGCCGATCGGATGGGACCGACGATTTCAGCGTTGTTTCCCAGGAAAAGTGCGATGAAACGTGTGCTGCCTTCTTCCGTATAGTATTCATAGACAATATCTGCCAGCGAAAGCCCCCACTGTGGACGCACGGAACGGGGCAGGTTGGGTACCTTGATGGCCAACGGACGACGCTCCAGCAAAGCGGGGTCTGCGACCTCCAACCCGGTGAGCGGGTTGACATTCGTTGGGAATTCGCTGGGGCCATATCCCTCCGCAGGATAGACCGGCGTGGCGGTCGGGGTGGGGGTCTCGGTCGCAGCCGGTGTAGCAGTCTCGGTCGGGAAAGGAGTTGAGGATGGAAGAGGTGTCGCAGAAGGCGTATCCGTCGGTTGAGAGAGTAAACCATTCGGTCCGCATGCAGACAGCATGAGGGTAAATACCAAAGTAATCCAGAGAAATTTGGTCATAATTGGGCTCCTGAAATCCAATCATACCGCAAATTTTTGACTGGAAAAATGACGCCCGTTACCTTAAGAATGTTCCTGATGACCGTCGATAAGGTTGGGTACTAGCCCAATGGGTAAAATTATTATTAAGGAAACCCTCTTGCAAGTCGATGTATAATGAAGCCCATGAATCAGAGCCTTGCACGAACCAATGCCATCCGCGTGACAAAAGGACTGGTACCGCTCGCAGCTGTACTGGTGTTGCTGGGATTTTTAATGGTAACCCCGCCCGGATTGCTGGGGAAGGCGGATGCGTTTGGTTATGCCGTCTGTCATCGGATCGATGCGCGTTCGTTCCACATCGGGACCCGTCAACTGCCTCTTTGTGCCAGGTGTTCGGGTATGTTCCTTGGCGCCCTGCTGGGATTGGTATTCTTGACCATCGCCTCCCCTAAACGCGCCGGGATGCCATCGAAGGGTATGTTCATTCCGCTCGGGTTGATGGTGTTTGCATTTGCCCTGGATGGGATCAACTCTTATTTAACATTGATGCAGGGATTGGGCACATCATTCTTTTCCAGTATTCCCACCCTTTATGAACCTAATAACACCCTGCGCTTGTTGACCGGTACGGGAATGGGACTTGTCATTGCGGTGGCCTTATTCCCTGCCTTCAACCAGACTATCTGGACGAAATTGGACAACCGTCCTGCAATCGGCAGCTGGCGCGTTTTTGGAGGTTTACTCTTACTTGCCCTGGTTACGGATTTGGTTATACTGACCGAATCGGACATTGTGCTTTACCCATTGGCAATCCTCAGCGCCTTGGCTGTCCCTCTGCTGCTGACCATTGTCTATGGATTATTCGCAGTGATGGCAACTCGCAAGGATAATTCCTACGAACGCCTGTCGCAGGCATGGCTTCCATTGACAGCAGGATTTACCATAGCCATGCTGCAAATTGTTCTCTTTGATGTTTTACGGTATGCAATCACTGGAACGTGGGGAGGATTTCCCCTTGGATAGTATTCAGTAAAGGAGATTGAAATGGCACTGCTTTCAATATTTACAGCTTTTGGTTTATCGTTCAGCGCAGGCTTGAATGCCTACATCCCACTTTTCATTATTGGCTCGCTCGCCCATTACACCGACGTGATCACGCTCACCGCCCCCTACGATACCCTCGCAGATCCCTGGGCATTGATCATCCTAGGCGTCTTGATCATCATCGAGTTCCTGGCAGACAAAGTCCCCGCCATCAACCATGTCAATGATCTGATCCAGACTTTTTTCAGACCGGTTGCGGGTGCGATCGCCTTTGCAGCTACTGCCGGCGTGGTCACTGATATTCACCCTGTTCTTGCGCTGACCTGCGGGTTGCTGGTGGCAGGCGGTGTCCACACCGTGAAGTCGGCCATAGTCCGACCGGCTGTGACGGCGACCACGGGTGGAGTCGCGAATACTCCTGTCAGTATCCTTGAAGACGTCACGGCCACGGTCGTCTCGTTTATATCGATCCTGATTCCCATTCTGATGGTCTTCATCGTCGTCCTGTTCGTTGTGCTCATTGTGATGTGGCAGAGGCAGCGATCCAGGTCTCACAATCCAGCCTGAGGAAAGGATTTGTAAAATGTCCACTTTCACACCCTCGAACGATGACATCGTGACCCCTGGTTCTGAAGCTCCTCGACAGAAAAATCGAAGTCCCGTGTGGGCAATCATCATCGCGCTGGTGGCAGTTTTTTGTTGCTGCTGCCTTTGCATGGGGTTGCTTTCACTCTGGTTCATCCGATTTGGAATATCATTCCTGAGTGGATTATTCGGTGGTTTTTAATTCCAGGAGAACATTTCAGGGATAAGTCAAAATCGCAAAAATTTGATATCATAAAGGAGTTCTTCAAAAACTTATCCTCTTTTTCAACCTGGCTGCGACGTATTTGGGCATCCAGCACATTCCAACCCCATCTCAAAGAAGGCAGAGGTAGACATGAACGAGACGATCATTAGCAATGAGGCTCCACCCGATGTTCCGTTGACTCCCCCGGAAGAGAAGAAGAATACCAATATCTGGCTTATCGTTATTGTTGTCGTTCTGGTATTATGCTGCTGTTGCGTATGCCTGTCCGCATTTGCCGGATATGCGTGGTTCTATGGTGACCAGTTGTTTAATATGGGCGTGATTTTGCCTTCATTGGTTTCTGTACTTTAAAGCAGGTATTCTAATTATCCCTGAGACGAGATTTTTAAGGATTCCGTTGGGTATTAGTGGTTGAACTTGAACTTTGGAACTGCTATACTGATTTAAGCTCCACAAAACGGCTCCATTTGAAATCAAGGGGATATGCCCTTTACAACTGAATATTGTTTTACAAGTCCCGCATAAAAACGGGCAAGACAGAGCGCACTCTGGCGCTCAAAACATCATCCTCCAGGTTTTCCTGGAGGATGATGTTCTTTCTGGGTCAATCCTATTATATGGTCCCAAGGGTTATAGAAAAAGGCTTTGAATTAGTAAAAGTTGCCTTGAGCTCATCCAGAGCATTCAGCGCTTTCAACCTCGTAGTCTCGTCAAGTGACAAGGCTGCAAATTCATCTTCGTCAAGTACAGTCTGTGCTCCAGAAGGAGAAACCCATAGGTCGAGGGCCAGGTCAATGAATGACAGGCAGTCCTCAGATTCGAAAACTGCCGGCTGGCTGACATTGCAATACCACCCCTTTAGCGCATCATTATCCCGATCATGAATCTGGAAAATGTTGTACCAGCGATTGAAATAATAAAATTCGACGAAGCGGTCCCCTCGCTTGAGCTCAATGTCCATGAACGATATATCATCCACATTGAACAATGCTTCGAGAATCACAGCATTATTCGTCCGCTTTAACACGTGTCCGCTATACCGCCACGTCTCCTGGCCGGAAATATTCCGCTTGATGACTGTTATCCCAGACATTCAACGCTCCCTATGTGAATCCTTACCTCATCCCCGATTTTTAATGCAATTGGCAGGAAGAAAAACAATCCATTATCAAGAGTAGTTTTGAATCCGCTTTGATGGAACAAGATATCGGAAACGAGTCCTGAAACGGACTCCCGGCCTGCTTCTGCTCCCACGCTGGCTCCTGCCGGTCGAATCAACACCTGCACCTGGTCGCCGTCCTGATGGTTGTGAGAACACTCCAGGTTAAAGTCGCCTGCATCGGTGTGGACGGTTCGTGCCGTTCCGAGGTGATTGCACACGCCCCGATAAGAGATTCCCCAATCCTAAGAATTCCGCCACCCATCCATTGGCCGGCCGGCTGTAAACTTCATCGGGCGGTCCGCTTTGAATGATTCTGCCTTCATGCAAAAGCAGGACTTTATCCGCGATGGAAAACGCCTCCTCCTGATCGTGCGTGACGTAAATGGACGGGACGCGGCTTCGGTGCAGAATTCCCCTCAGTTCAGAAATGAGATGCTCCCGAAGGGACCGGTCGAGTGCGCCCAGGGGTTCGTCAAACATCAACAAGTGAGGTTCCGGTGCGAGTGCGCGCGCAAGTGCCACTCGCTGCTGCTCTCCGCCCGATAGGTCGGTGACGCGCCGGGATTCAAATCCACTCAGGTTGACCTGGGCCAGTGCCGATGCGACGCGTGATTCGATCTCCCTCGGCGGAATTCGCTGCATTTCGAGCCCAAAAGCGACATTTTCCCGGACGGATTTGTGAGGAAACAGCGCATAATCCTGGAACATCAGCCCGAACCGGCGCTGGTGAACCGGTGTGCCGGCGATATCATTCCCGTCCCAAAGAACCCTGCCCTGGTCGGCATCCTCCAGACCGGTAATAATTCTCAGTAAAGTGGATTTCCCGCTTCCTGAGGAACCAAGCAGGCAGACCGTCTCCCCCTGCGCGACAGTGAACGAGATCCCTTGCAAAAGCGGCTGCCCTTCGTAAGTCTTGTGGATGTTATCCAATTCGAGCATTATTATTCCTTTTCCGGCTGATCAAAATTCACCGGAACCGGGCAGTCGAATCCGCTCGATCACCAGGATGGCGGTGGTGGTCACGACCAGTAGAATGGTGGCCATGGCCATGGCCTGCCCGTAGTTCAAACCTCCGGGCTGCGACATGAATCGGGCGATGGCCGTGGTCATGGTGGGATATTCCGGGCGCACCAGCATGGAGGTCGCTCCAAACTCGCCCAGCGACACGGTGAAGGCAAAGACTCCTGCCGCGGTCAGTGCGCGGGCGATAATGGGCAGGTCCACAGACCGCCAGACCTGTTGTGGAGTCGCTCCAAGCACCGAAGCAGCTTCCCTCAACCGGTGGGGGATGGAGGTCAATGCCGGCTGCAGGCTCCTGATCACAAAGGGCAAAGCAAGAGTGGTATGCGCCAAGGGAACAAGAATGGGGGAGTACAGCCAACGGTTGAAGGCAAGGATGTATCCCAACCCCAGGGTGACCGCGGAAGCTCCCAAGGGGAGCATGAGAAACGGATCGATCAGTCTCTCCAGTCTTGTGGGTCGCGCAAGTGCTGATGCTGCCGGGAATCCCAACAGCAGCGACAGGGTGAGCGTGATGACGGCATAGATGAGAGAATTCCGCACAGCTTCAAATGGGCGGGACGTAGAACAACGATCCCATCCTGTTGACGGTCAACTCACGATAGTTGTTCAAAGTCAGGCTGGGTTGAAACTCCCCGCGTTCGCCCCGGTCAGGTTCCAGGCGGACAATGGAGCGTGCAGGCAGGGCAGCCATTGGCAGAGCAAACAGGAGGATGATGAAAACGGTTGCGGCCATTACAAAAAACTTCTCGCGCAGGGATCTTGCCGACCTGATGTTGAGAGAAGCCGCACGCGGGTTGATGGGCACGATAGCTTTTGTCACCACCCGGCTGTAAATGATTGAGAAGAAAAGTGTGAACAGCAGCTGGATCATGGAAAGCAAGGCTGCCGCTGGGAGGTTGAGGAAGCGTGTCGCCTGAATAAAGATTTCCACTTCGAGGGTCCGGAATTGCCCTCCGCCAAGCAGCAGGACCACGCCGAACGAGGTGAAGTCGAACAGGAACACCAAAAGGATGGCGGCCATCAGAGACGGGCGAAGAAGCGGGAGAGTGATTTTACTCAGAACGGAGGTCGAGTCGGCGCCCAGCACCCGGGCCGCATGAGCCAGCCGGGGATCGAGTTGCGCCCAGCTGTTTCCCACCAGCCGGATCACGATGGTCGTATTGTAAAAAACATGGGCGACCAGGATGGCCGTCAATGTGCCAATAAAAGAAATCGGCGGGGTGGTGAGATTGAAAACATCCATCAAGGCCAGGTTGACCCACCCGCGCGGACCGAGCAGGGCAGTGAAACCGGCAGCAACGACCACCGTGGGGAGCATGAAAGGAACCGCAGTGATTGCGCGAAGAAATGGTTTACCGCGAAAATCGAAATGGGAAAAAAGATAAGCAATCGGCAGCCCAACCAGAAGCGTGAGCAGTGTGGATAGACCTGCCTGATAAAACGTGAAGAGAATTGTGTTTAGAAATTGCGGCAGTGCGGCCAGCGCAGACAGCGTGTCATACTCTGATGCAAAGGAAAGCCACAGAACCCTTGCCAGTGGGTAAAAAAAGAACAGGAGCAGAAACAGCGAAGGAGCTGTCCAGTAAAGAAATCGGCGAGTCATGAGGTTCGTAGAAATTATGGATTCATCACGTCGTTCCAACCTTGAATCCATTCATCCCGGTTGAGGGCAATCTCATCCGGGTCGATGAAGGCAGGATTGGCAGGTATCTGTGAATTATTGAAGAAAACTTCCGGCAAGGCCGCTTCAGGATTTACAGGGAAGACGAACATCTGCAAGGGCATGTCTTCCTGAAAGGATTTACCCAGCATGAAATCAAGAAACTTCTCGGCAAGAACCCGGTTTTTTGTGCCCTCCAGGATTCCGGCAAACTCGATCTGCCGGAAGCACATCCCGTCAGCCACCAACGATGCGGTGGGTGATTCATCGACAGGCGGGTCGGCGTAGACCACCTCCGCGACCGGGCTGGAGCCGTAGGAAACGACCATGGATTGAGGTCCGCGGCCCGAAGAGGCGCTGAAGTTAGTGTAATATGCCGTCTCCCATGAATCCACCACGACCACACCGTTTTCCTTGAGCTGTTGCCAGTAATCCTGATAGCCATCACCGTAGGAAGCGATGGTCGCCAGCAGAAAGGCGAGCCCCGGGGAGGACGTGGAAGGGTCCTCGACCGCCAGCAATCCTTTGTATTCCGGTTTAGTCAGGTCGGCGAGATTTTGCGGGAGAGGCAGGTGGTTGGTCGCGAAATAGGATTTATCATAGTTGATGCAGACATCACCATAGTCCATCGGCAAAGCCCTGTTTAAAGAATCGAGTTTGTATTCGGAAGGAATATCCTTCAATGCTGGAGATTCATAGGTGGAGAAAATTCCTGAGTTAAGCGCGCGGGATAGGAACGTGTTATCCACGCCATACAAAACATCTGCTAGAGGGGCATCTTTTGTCAGGATGGCTTTATTGAGCACCGAACCCGCATCCCCGCCTTTGACAAATGAGATTTTGACATTGTTGTCACTCTCAAACTGACGAATAAGCTCCTCGCTCACAGAAAAAGAATCATGGGCAAGGACTGTCAAAGTCTGCGGGCCCTGCGGCGCACAGGCGGATAGAAGAAATAAGAATAAACCGATAAGGTAGATAAACCGTTTCATGTGATTTTCCTTTCGAACGGGATGCATTTCGATCATATCCGGGTATGGATGACGATGAGTTTTCCCTTGGAGAATTTTATTGAAGCCTTCAGATCCACCATCTCATTACTAATTCCGCGAGACTTGTTTGGCAGGAGTGTCTCACCGTGCAGAGGATAACGCAAACCTTCAGTCTGGATGTTTATAACCGCTACCCCCCACGGGATCAACGAAACCACGTCTCCCGGTTTGCCAGTGATAACGATTGGATGGTCCACCAACACGACCTCATCCTTGCCATCGTCCAGCCGGATATCCACACCGACAGGGACATCCGTGAGGAGAGAAAGGTTGCCGAGCATCTGGTCCAGCCTGCCTCCCAGAGCGCCGATCACGATGACCTCTGTGGCTTGTTTCTCCAATACGTATCGAATCGCAAGCTCAAGGTCTGTCTCATCTTTCTCTTTTTGGAAGCGGAGAATTTGTCCACCAGCTTTTTCCACATCGTCCAGCTCGGAGGGGGAGATGGAATCCATATCCCCGATGACGATGTGGGGCGTCACGCCGGCAGATGAGGCGTTATGGTATCCTCCATCGGCAGCGACGATTAGGTCACCGCTTTGAAGCAGCCTTCGAGCGGCAGCCGGGTCGGGAAGAATCCCATTGGCAAAGATGACAGCACGCGGCATAAAAAACCATCCCCCGGCGGAGGATGGTTGATCGTGGAAAATTATCCCTCCGCCGGCATAATCCGGATCAGGTAATGCGGGTCGAAGGTCATGCCTTCCTCTCAGCCTGACTTAACAGGCTCCCCGTTGTTTTGTGATTTCAGTATAACACGACAAAAAAGCCTTGCGTAGGTCTTTATCCCCCGCAAGGCTGCCAAATCATCTTACGCGCCGCCGCCATTCTTCTTTCAACTGCAAATCCCGGGGGCTTTCGCCCGATTCCAGCGCCGTCCAGTCGGTCAGAAGACGGTTGAAGCGAGCTGTATCGTCGAGCATGGGGAAATGCCCTGTGCCTTCCAGCACAATGCTATGAGCGTATTCCGGCATGGTCAGCGGGTCCAGCGTGGGAACGGTTATGGCGGGGTCATTTTGACCGTAGACCAGCAGGGTGGGAGTTGTGCCGCCAAACAAGCGGTTGGTGACGTTCATCATGTCCGGGCTGCTGAAGGATGACACAATGGCGAGCGAATCGGATTTTAGTGCATCTTCCCGCGCCGGGTCATGCGCGGGGGATTTCGCCAGCAGCCAATCGGACAGATCAGCCGGGTCGCCGGTGCGCAGCCGGGTGCTGACGGCATTGAATTCCATCGGGCAGGAGATGGCCATGACTCGGTCAACAATTTGAGGGGCGCGGGCTGTGAACAGAATGCTGATCAAGGCGCCAAGTCCGTGCCCTACCAGGGCTACCTTGCCAATACCCATTTCCAGCAGGAAGCGGTCGATCAGTTCGATCTGTTTATCGAGGTCGTAATTTCCAATGTCCCGGGCTGAATCACCGAAGCCCCACAGGTCCACGGCATAAGATCGGAAGCTCACGGATGAATTTTGAAGCGCGGGAATCCAATAGCGCCATGACCCCACCCAACCGTGGATGAAGATGATGGGACGGCCTCGTCCGATCACCTCGTAATGAATAATTCCACCGTTGAGAAGGATTGCGCTCATAGGATGCTAGGAATCAGGATTTTCCATATTTGGCCAGGACTGAGCGGATCTGCTCGGTGAGCTGGTCCGGGGCAAACGGTTTGAGTAGATATTCCTCCGCGCCAGCTTCGAGACCGCTGGAGATTTCAGATTCCTGCCCTTTGGCTGAAAGGAAGATAACAGGGATATGCGCCAGCTCCGGGTCCGCCTTGATCCGTTTGCACGCCTCATAACCGGTAAGTTTGGGCATGCGGACATCCATCATCACCAGGTCAGGTTTTTCCCGCTTGGTCAACTCGTATCCTTCCTCGCCGTTGCTGCCTGCGATGACTTCGTACCCTGCAAAGCGCAAGGTGAACGTAATCAAATCTCGGATATCAGGTTCGTCTTCAGCGATCACGATTTTTGCCATAACATTACTCCTCTGACTGGTACACCGGCAGGGTAAAGGAGAATGTGCTGCCCTGACCAGGAACACCTGTGCTCTTCAGCCATATCTTGCCATTATGCATTTCAACCAGTTGTTTAACGATGGACAATCCCAATCCAGTGCCGGGAGTTGCCAGCACCAGCGCATCTTCGCCGCGGTAGAAGCGGTCAAACACACGCTCCTGAGCTTCGACAGGAATGCCGATGCCTTCATCCTTCACATCGATGAAAACACTTCCGTTTTTCTGATCCATGTGGACAACGATCTGCCCGTCTGCATCGCTGTAGTGATAGGCATTTTCCACCAGGTTGCCGAGGATCTGGCGGACGCGTTCCATATCGCCAAGCGCGCGCGGCAGCTTCTTGGGCGCCTCCACTTTGACTTTCATCGGCTTGTTTTCCTCCTGCGACCGGCGCAGGACATCTGCAAGCACATCGTTGGCGATTTCACGCATGTCCAAGGCCTGGAGAGAGAGGGTGACGCGTCCGGCTTCGATGCGGGATATGTCAAGCAGGTCGTTGACCAACGTGTTAAGCCGTTCGGTGTTGGTCTTGACGATGTCCAGAAAGTGCTTCTGGTTGTCGTTGAGCGCTCCGGCTGCGCCCATCAGCAGGATATCGGTATAACCCCTGATGGAGGTCATGGGTGTGCGAAGCTCATGGCTGACCGTTGCCACGAATTCTGATTTTAGTCTGTCGACTTCCACTTCATGCGTGATATCCCGGAAGATGGACACGGTTCCCAGGAATTCCTTTTTCCAAATGACAGGTGCCAGGTGAACCAGAAGAACGCGTCCGTCCTCGAGCGTGATCTGTTCCGCGTAGGTGTCCTCCTGATGATGATCGCCCGGGTTTTCAGACCAGGTGTGAATGGTCTGGGTCCAGGTTTGGGTGGCTTTTCCAAACAGTCCCGAGAACATCTCGAGCGGTTCACCCATCGCCTTTTCCGATACGATGTTAAGGATGCGTTCCGCCGAGTTGTTCACAAAGTTGATCTGGTTTTTCGAATCGGTCACCAGCACGCCGTCGGCGACGGCTTCCAGGATGGCGGTCTGCTTGCTGGCTTCCACCTGCTGCGAGCGCAGCATGGAACCGAGACGTTCCGCCTGGTCGCGGATCAATTCATACAACTGCGAGTTGTTGATCGAGATGGCCACCTGCGAGCCGATGGCCTGCACCATGCTCAGGGCGTCTTCAGTGAAGAATCCAACCTGGCGGTGGAAGACCATGATGGCGCCGCTGACCACTTCGCCGACGATCAACGGGGCGACGATGGCGCTGCGGTGCTGGCTCGATGTTTGCTTGGACACAACCCAGCGGGAATCCTTCAACAAATCCTCGACAAGAGTGGGCTGCCGATTCTTGACCACCCAGCCTGCGAGACCTTCTCCCACCTTCAAGGTGAACGGCTTGGAACCACTGGTTGGAGCGCCTGTCGGGCTCTCTCCGGAAGCATAACCATAGCCCGCCTTGAATTGCAGCGTGTTGTCTTCGACATTCAGCAGCATGATCGTGCCCTGCTCCGCGCCGATGGCTTCATTGAGCAGCGCCAGGGTGCGGCTGAGGGCGCGGTCGAGATCAAGGCTTGCAGACACTTCGGTGAGAATGCGAAGCAGGGTTTCGGTGTTGCGCTGCTCGCGCTGCAATTCTGCGGTGCGTTCATTGACGCGCAGTTCGAGTGTCTCAGCCATGCGCTGAGTTTCAGCAAACAGGCGTCCGTTTTGGATAGCGGCACCTGCCTGGTTGGCTAGCGTGCTCAGAATCTGAAGGTCGTTCTTTGTGAAGACGTTGTATTTGTAACTCTGGGCGGAGAGCATGCCTCCGGGTTTACCCCCGAAGAAAATCGGCACGGCCACGATGGAATGGGGAGTTCCCTTTTCGCCAACCGTGTAAGCGCCTCTGGAGTCCGCATCTGCAGAATCAAATGTCATCAACGGTTCGCCTGAGGCGATCACCTGTCCGCTCAGACCTTGTCCATAAGGCAGGCGGACTCCGGTGATTCTTTCGCCGGAGTCCACAATATACTCACCGACGACATCATTTGTCCGTTCATCCAGCAACGCAATCACGAAGGCGTCCAGAGGCATGAGTCTTTCAACAGCGGCATGGATGGCTTTGTACGTGTCCTCCGGGTTGAGCGTACCGCTGATTTCATAACTGACCTGGTTGAGGGTCGCCAGCCGTTCAGCGGTTGCCACGGTTGACTGGTAAAGCTGGGCATTCTCCAGTGCGATCCCGGCCTGGTTGGAGAAGGTGCGCGCCAGGTCCATTTCTGCAGGCGAAAAGTGATGAGTTTGGTCTTTCTGGACGAATAAAGCATGCAGATTTTCACTGGCGCCTATGGGCAGAATCATCAGCGATCGTGTGCCTTCGAGCATATTTGAAAGTGGAAGTAATTCCGGTTCGGTGGTGATTTCGTCACTAGTAAAGATGCCCAGTGATTCCTTCAAACGGTTGAAGACCGGGGAGGCTGGAAGCGGACTCCCGATGGGCTGGCTGGTGGGTTCTTCAGGCAGGACATTCTTCAGGATGGCATTGTCGCGTGGACCGATCTCAACGACAGCCACGCGAGTGGCTTCGAGTGCCTGACGCAGCTGCTCGGCTGTCAGGCGCAGCACCTGGTCGGCATCCAACTCTCCGCTCAGGTCTGCAGAGAATTTGTTGAGGAGCGCGAGTCGTTGTGAACGCTCATCGAGTTCTGCAGCGCGCTTGACAGAATCTTCGAACAGCGCCGCATTTTCAAGCGCAACCGCTGCCTGGCTGGCAAACGTGGTCGCGACTTGTTCGACCTCGGGGGTATAGTAATTGGGCTCTGCTTTTTCGAGCGCGATCACCCCCATCACTTCGCCCTTGGTGATAAGCGGCAGACCCATCCAGGAGAGATATTGAGCTTCGATCAACGACGGGAAGCGTGCATCCAACCGGACATCGGGGACAGAGATACCCTTGCTCTTCTGAATCATTTCCTTGAGCAGGGTGCTGTCTTCGATGGTCACGCTCAGCCCCTGCCGTTGTTCGTTGTCTGCAAAACCTCTTGCCGCCGCGACGACCATGCGCATTCCGTCGCGCAGCCACAGGATGGCAGTGTCGTACGGGACCACCGTGTTAAATCGTTGCAGAACTTCTGAAATCAGCTGGTCGCGGTGCAGGCTTGAGCTGATGGTGGCAGCCACGTCATTGAGCGCCTGGAGCTGTTTCGCGCGTTCCTGGGTCGCCTGAACGAGACGGACGTTCTCGAGGGACAATGCAACCTGCTGGGTGAGGGAGAGAAGCAGCGCTTCGTCATCCGGTTTGAACGCCGACGTGGTATTGAAATTATCCAGCACCAAAAGACCGAGGGCACGTTCGCTGGTCTGGATGGGAATGAGCAGGCTCGAAACAGGCAGGCGGCCGGCGGTGGCTTTTCGATATTTGAGCAGGTTCTCTGCCGGCAGGTTGTAATCCGTCGCAAAATTGACTTCATCCACGCGGAGGGGTTTGTGATCTGCAAAGACCCTCCCGGGCAGACCTTCTTCAAGCTTGTAGGAAATTCCCAGCATGCTGTCATTGTCGGCATAATTGGAAGCGACGCGCGGGCTCAACCGCTCATCGGCATCATTCCAAACCATCACCGTGCCGGCATGGGCAGAGGTGATCACGCGCAGGGCACTTTCCAACAAGGCGTTGAGAATGCTGTCAGGACCAAGGCCGCTCAGCTGCCGGCTGAAGTCGAGCAGCAGGTTCACTTCCTGCAATCGTTTGCGGGTCTCGTTGAGCAGTTTCAGGTTCTGCAAAATGATGGAGACCTGCCGCGAGATCTGGAAGTAAACCTGCCGGTCGGCGGGTGCGAAAGCCGGCATGGGCACAAAACTGGTGGTCAGCACAGCAGCCACCGGGGTATTGTCGATGGAAACGGGCAGGCAGATGAAGGATTTGGCACGCAAGGCATTCAACAAAGGCGTGTCATGCCATGTCTCATCCTCATCTACATTTTCGGAGAGAATCATCTCTCCAATTTGCAGACAGGCGCGCAGGGGATTACGCTGTCCAAAAATAGCTTCCGGGTTCACGCCTTCGGGGACATTGCCCATGACGTGCAGGATCCGCGGACCGTCAGGGGTATCCTCTGCGACGATCGAGATGCTCATCTCGAATCGGGTCAGGACTTCCTCGCCCAGGGTCTGCAGCGCAGAGGCTGCATCGAACTGGCGGCTGATCGTTTCGGTGATTTCAAGGCCGGCACGGATGCGCCGGCTGCGCTGGTCGAGGTGGCTGATGGATAATGTCTGTTCCAGATCTTTGCGAAGGAGGAACGGAAGGTGCGACTGGCTGACCTCCACCATTTCCTTTTGGCGTCGAACCTCGTTGGTCAGGATACCCACTTCGTTGCGAAGTTCGCCCACGCGGAAGATGCTCGAAATGGTCAACCCGGCCTGCGCGGCAAACACTTCCAGCGTCTCGATGGTGGTCAGATCCGGTCGAAGACCATCGCGAGGTGCGTCGAGACTGACCAGGCCGAGCGGATTCCCCCTCATGTCGTTGAGCGGGAACAGGAGAAAGTCATCAGGGTTCCAGGCATTGGGAGAGGTCTGCCCTTCCACGACCGGCATGATCGTTTCCACATGCACATCTGTTGGGATGACCGGCGCCTGGTCAAATGGGATGAAATATGCCTCGCTGAACTTATACTCCGGCTTGAGCAGTTGCATGACGCTCTTCCAGGGCTGTTGGTGGGCTCTCAACTGTTCGAGAGTCTCGGGGGACATTCCCACCCCGGTGACGCGGCGCAGCAAACCGGTCCCCGGCTCGTAGACACTGATCAGGATTGTATCGAAGGGGGTCGCTTCCTGGATACCCAAAGCGACCGTGTAAAGCGCCTGTTCCAGCGTTTGTTCGACGCCCAGGTGTTGTGCGGTGACAAAGAGTTTGGAGAGCGTGTCCGCTCTTCGGCGGAGCTGTTCGCCGTGCACAAGCTGTTCGCGAAGGCGAAGCAAGTTACTATATGAAATCGCTGCCTGGATCGCCAGCGTCCGGGTGATCTCGATCGCTGCAATATCAAAGCGGTTCTTTGTCTTGGCATGCAGGTGGACGACGCCGCTCGATTGTCCCTGGAAGGCGATGGGAATGCACAGCCCGGAGCGGACCTCCTCGTGAGGGCGGGCATAATCGCTCTGACTGTAATCATCAATGACGATATGTTCCCCGCTCTCGAGGCAATCGCGTTCGATCTGGAGCAGCTCTTCGCCCTTTGTTTCACCAGTGTATTCGACGATCGCGGAATCCGGGTGAGTCTTGAAATTCTCCTTCAGGAACACCACCGAGCCGCAATCAGCATTACTGATGCGCATGCATTCATCGTAGACAAGCTGGATCAGCGAGGTGATGTCCGCCGCAGTATTGAATTCGCGGACCACCCGTGAGAGCGCGTTCAAATGCTCCACGCGTTCGCGCAGGTTCTCGTCGGTGTAAGTGGCTGTTTTTGCGCGTTCCACTGCGCTGCTGATCTGTCCAGCCGCAGTCGCCATCACTTGCAGGTCGTAATTATTGAAGAAATCAGGCTGCGCACTGGCAAGTATGATTTCACCCACGCCACGGTCGCGGATGACCAGCGGGACAATGATGGCAGATTCCGCCTGCAGGCGCGAAATGATGGGACGGTAAACCAAAAGGATGCGGTCATCCTCCGAGAGCTTGCCGGACACAAAGGGGCGCATACTGCCCGTGACCGTATCCTTGAATTGAAGCGGGTCAATAAACAGGTTGGTGATCAACACCTTCAGGTCTTCGGGAATGCCGAAGGCGGAGGGGATGTGGCCTCGCAGCAATCCCTGATTCTCTTCGTAAAGGAAGACGATGGTCGAATCCGCCAGCAGAAGATGGGAGACTTCCTGAACGGTGTAGCGCAGAATTTCGTCCAGGGTTGCTGATGAGTTGACCAGGCTGGCAATCCGCCTCAGGGCTTCGGCGCGCTGGGCGCGCTGGCGGGATTGCTGCATCAGTGTGGCATTTTCTATAATCGCAGCCACCTGGTTTGCAACGATCGTGATCAAGCGCATTTCCTCTTCCGAGAAGGAGAGGGTACCCGACCGATGGTTCGATAATTGGATGAAACCCAGCGACCGTCCGCCCGAGACGAGTGGAACAAGCAGGGTGTCCCGAAGGCTGGCTGCTTGAGCGATGTCATCGAGTCCCATCTCAAGCCAGCGGGGGTCGTCGGATGCGCCGGGGGTGGAGATCGTCTCCTGCTTCGACAGCAGCTGTTCCACCAACCCGTTGAGAGGCACGCCGACCTTGTAAATTTGCACCACATTGGGCGGCAAGCCCTGGAAGGGAACCTGACCTGACAGGATGTGCCGGTTTTCATCGTACAGCAGGAAGCCTATGATCTCTACATCGAAGAGCTGACCGAGTCCGCGCACAAGCCGCCCGAACATGTCGCGATTATCGCGCAGAGACCCGGTGGATGTTTGAGCCAGGTTCGCCAGACCAAGCAGTTCCGCAGTGCGCTGCTGTTCACCTTCGTACAGCACGGCATTGCGAAGGGCGATGGCGGCCTGCCCCACGATCAGATCAAGGATCGCCTGATCTTCCTCTGCAAATGCCTGCGCTGCCAGCACACCGACCTCCAGCGTGCCGACAAGCTCGCCGCCGGCAATGAGTGGAATACCCAGATAGGATCGCACCGGAGAAGGCAAACTGCTGTCCGGGATGTATTGCACCTTGCGGAAGTTGTGAGTGTCCTGAATGAACAGGACCTGCTTTTCGCGGATAAGGTAGTCGGAATAACCTCCGAACTTGGATTCGTTCCCGATCTCAAGTTTCCGGTCCAGGCCTGGAGTGCCGGTGAAGCGATAGGTGGTCGCAACCAGCGTGGACGAGTTCCAGACCTTGATCTCGACATAATCGGAAGGAACAAGCCGCTCGACATTTTCGAGGATGGCAGTGACCGTGGCGTCAAGGTTCAAGCTGGAGGCGATCGCCTGGCTGAAGTCGGAGACAATTCTCAAGACAGAGCCTGAGACATCCCGGCTCTCAGCGGCGAACCCGGTCGAGGTTTCAATGCGCCGCAGTGTGACCAGGACATATGGGGCGTCCCCTGGTATCTTGTAAGAGGTGCCCTCTGTCAGGCGTCCATTGATCGAAAAACGCGCGTCCCCTTCTTCGGCGCAGACACGCAGGAATTCCTCGCTGGGGCGGACGTGCCTGGCCAGTCTTTCCATGTTGGGAAATTCGTCCTCAGCCAGATTGAACCATTCGCGGACGAGGGTATTGATCTCCCGGATGCGCCCGCCGGTTTCAATGAGAAGAACTGCTTCGTGAGGGTTGGCAGCCTCTCTTGTCCCAGAGGCAGGGCTGTCTGAAAATCGGGGAGGGCGGAGTTTTGGCACCAGGCGCGATAAAGACCAGACCAGGAGAATAAACACCAGTCCGATCAATAACAGTCCAATGTAGAAGATGAGCGACTGTCCTGCTGCCATATTCTATAAATTTGAAATTACCGGGTCGTGCCTCCGGTGTCCTGGCGGCGTGCTTCTGCTGCCAGCTCAGTAATCTCGCGGATGTCGGCAAACTGCTGCTGGCTCGGCGAGACAATCCCCACTGCAAGAGTCATTAATGAAAACTTCTCGGTCTGACCTTCGGCTTTCGGAGCAAGAATGAAACCCTGCTGCCGGTCCATAAAGTTGTAGTGAGTCTGGACTTCGTCTGCGAACCGTGCTTTTATCCGCTGACGGATGCTGTCTGCAGACTCCTCGCGGGTGATGATAATGAAATTGTCGCCACCCGCATGACCGATAAAGTCACCTGATGTTCCAATTTCATCCAAAACTTCGCCCAAAACCATGGCGGCGAACCTGAGCACATCATCACTGGCGACAAATCCATAGACATCCCTGAAAGCGTCAAAGTCATTGATGCGCACATCCATGTATGCCCAGCCGGTCTCACGGATGATCCGGCGCAGCTGCTCTTCGATGAGACGTCCGGCCGGCAGGCCCGAACGCGGATCGGTGAGACTCTCCCGCTCCGACCTTCGAATGGCGCCCTGAACGCGCAACTTGAGCTCCTCAATGTCGAAGGGCTTGGTGATGTAGTCATCCGCACCGAGCTCCAAACCCTGCAGCCGGTCGCTGCGTTCGTCTTTTTGGGTCAGGAATATCACCGGGATGTGGCTGGTGCGCGTGTTGGTGCGCAGAGTCCGGCAGACCTCGTAACCATCGATATCCGGGAGCATGATGTCGAGCACAATCAAGTGGGGGAGGACATGCCTGGTCTTCTCAAGCGCCTCCCCGCCGCGAATGGCGGCATCCACATCATAGCCAAGACCTGTGAAATAGATCTTGAGCATGTTGGAGATATCATGGTCGTCTTCGACAATCAAAAGGCGTGCTTTTCCCATAAAGAGCCTCCAGGATTCTAATTGCGCCTAGACGATTGCGCCCTGCGGGCATTTTGGCGCACATTGTTGATATGTTCTTCTGTTACTTCGCGCTCGAACGAGCGAAATCCCCCAAGGCGAAAGCCATGTTTGCCGGCGATGGCTGCTATCTCTTCCACCTGGGTGCGGGTGATGTTCTTGCCGACCGTGTAATCTTCAAATCTGCCCTCCAGGGTCAGGGCGATGGTTTCCGCCATGCAGGCAAAGGATTTGCCAGGCGGGAAACCGAAGTTAAAATGAAAATTAACGGGTCCGGGCACGTCCACCATGCCGCCGTCAATCACCAGTATATCCTCGCGCACGGCTGCCACCTTCGCAGAGACGTCCCTGGGACGGGCGACATCGCACACCACGCTTCCGGGGACCAGGTGCTCGGGTTGGATAACATCATGCAGCGCGCTGGTCACCGTCAGGATTACCTGCGCATGCCGAAGGTCATCCATGCTCGTGCTGACCCTTAGCCGGGCACGAGCATGCGGCTGGAGACTCGCCTGGAGTTCCTCCAGCGCATCCGTGCGTCTACCTATTAAGTATAACTCACCAACGTCATTTGCGAGTAGCTCTGCACAAACTCGTCCGATGGAGCCGGTGGCGCCCACCACGGCCGCTGTAGCCTCGGGGAGCTGAATTCCCATCACTTCCGCCGCCTTGCGAATCGATTCCACGGCGATATGGACCGTGTAGGAATCCCCGGTGGTCACCGGGATTTCCAGCTCACGGGCAACGGTCAACCCAGCATCACCAACGACAGATGTAAACGCACCCAAGCCTAAAATTTGAGCCCCCAATTTCTCCGTCAATCTTCCGGTCTGAACCAGCTTGTTGTAGACCGTTTGGACGGGCAATTCCAGCATTCGTTTTGGTGTGTAGGGGCAGGCAACGAACCACCCTTTTACCTGCTTCCCCGTTGATGCTGATTCTATCCCCTCTATCTCAGAAATGTAAACCGGCGGGAAAAAAGTCGAAAAAAAATCAATTTGCCTTTCTGAAAGATATTTGCCTAGTATCGGATATTTTCGACTGACATCCCTTTTTGGATCGATGGGGTGGATGATGAATGCAAACGCGTCCACTACCAGGATTCTACATCTTTCTCGCCGCGCCGGGGATAGAGATGTTTATGCATCGGAGCATAGCGCAACTTGTGATGGTCACTGTCTTCATACTTTATATCCTTGTCGATCACACGCCGTTCTTTGGAAGCCGCGAGCATGACGTCCAACTCGATGGTTCGGGCAGGGTAGATGATCATTCCCGCGCCGATCCGGCAATTGTGCCCGACACAACCTCCTAAAACAGGCCGGTTGGACGGCTTAAGGTCATTATTCCCATCCCTGGCTTTGATGGGGGTCGGGATGAGGTTGTAATCCGTAAAAGTCGAGCCTGCACCAATGAAGGTGTTGCGGCCAATGACGCACATCTGCAGGCAGGTGTTCTGAGCAACCATGCTGTTGTCCATTACCGTTGTGTTGAAAAGTGCTGCCCGGAAGGGCAGGAATACGCCATCGCCCACCACGGACACCATCAATTGAACATCCTGCGAGAGGTTCACGTTGTTGCCGATAATGCAATTCTCGATCACCGCTCCTGCTCCGATGGTGACATTGTCGCCGATGGTAGTCGGTCCGTGGATGATGGCGCGGGGGTCGATCACGCAGTTCTTCCCCACTTTGACCAATTTGGAGCATTCGAGTATCTGACGGCCTTCATATAAAGAGGCGCTGATGATCCCCGCTTTAAATGCAAGATCCGATTTTAAGCGAGCTTCAAAACGTGCGCCGCGGGAAAACAACCCAAAGACTATGTCGGCAATAAAGATATGCACCCAGGAATCGATGGCAAGCATGCTGCGCAGCGGCACTTGAAAGACGAGGTCGCCTTGTTCACCAGCCATGTAGGTGGGGACGTGGTAATACCCGATTTCCCGGGCTTGCAGGTCGATCACCAGGGGCTCGGCATCCGCTTCGGGGCCTTTCGGGTAGTACCAAAGGTCGGCAAGATACAATATTACCGGCGGGAGTATAGGAAGTTGAAAGAGGCAGGGCATGTTCTCGGAAGGCAGGGTCCTCGGCGGAGAACGCTGCCCGTACGGGTCTTTTCCTCTTTTTTGCTTCCGTGATGAAGGTGCGAATGTATCCTTCGTCGAACCACAAGTTATCCCTGTACACGATCATGGGCTCTCGGACAAGTGGCAGGCGCGCGCTTACCGGCACTTCCACTTCACGCGTGACATACGGTGCTAGCATGTTTCGTTGCCACAGCCAAAGCGGGGTGTTCTGCAAACGCAAATCCCGTGCGGCCTCGTTAAAAGGCGCGATGTGTCGTGGGGATTGTAGGATGATCTTCAGCATAAGTCAGCTCAGTGGTATCCTGTCGATCACGATGGTGCAGGTTTCATCGCCGCGGGCGATGCAGTGGGTTTCTTCCAGGTGAAAAAATTTTCCCCCGCTGACCCAATACAGCGCTTCCTGCAGCACCCCGACTGCCAGGTCGCAGGCGGGTGAATCGGTTTGCCGTTCCCAGCACATGGGGCAGCGTGTAATTCGCCAGTAGATATGCTTGGAGTCGAGTTCCACCTCCACGCGCTGGTCGCTGTACCGGTTAAACACTTCTGCGAAGGAGTTACCGCCTACTTTCAATTTCGTCTGCAGGGGCAGCAGCCTGAAGGTCATGTCCGTCAGGCCGAATAATGGACCGAATTCGCGCAGGCCATACTGGAAGCTGGACCGGCCACCGCGCAGGGCAATCCCTCGCCCGCCATGTGGACCATACAATGTCTCAAGACCGCTCAGGATCAGGCTGACATGCTTGAATGGAAAATTGAGGTCCTGATTATGAGGGGGATAGTTCCCGATGTAATCCTTGAGATCGACCCGGTTGAGCACGGCACTTACCCCGCTGCGCCCAATGATCTCCTCCAGCGACATCAGAATGATTCGCCCCATCCGGTTCGGATAATTATAAGTTGTTGCCATGGTGTTCATGGTGCGGTCGACTCTTCGTCAAGAAACGACTTCAGGCTCTCCATGAAATCCTGCGGTTTGTCCAGCATTACAAAGTGCTGGGCTTTTTCCCAGCGGATGATCTTTGCATGCGGAACGCCTTCGATCAGCGGCTGCCATTGGCGTGGGTGGACAATATTGTCTCGTTCGCCATAAATACCCATGACCGGAATCTTGATCTCATTCAGTTTTGGACGCAGGTCCGTCCTCCGCAGAGAGGCGATGCTGAGCAGGAACGATTCCACCGTTAACCGCGATAAATCCTTGTCCATCATGTCAGGAAAGCGGGGATCGCGGCAAATGAAT
This sequence comes from uncultured Chloroflexia bacterium, assembly GCA_963774975.1. Taxonomy (GTDB): domain Bacteria; phylum Chloroflexota; class Anaerolineae; order Anaerolineales; family Villigracilaceae; genus JBGPQJ01. Next base: position 205,508 of record CAVZGY010000011.1, on the reverse strand, counting down.
GGATCAACGATTCTCATTGTCAATCGGAACGCCCACATCATGTTGAAGAGCAGAAAAGCGATTCCCCTGTAGCCTGCCAGCTTTAGTGGAAACGCGAGCGAGGACCCCACAATGGGCGAACCGACCACGACGACCTTGCGCACCCGCTGCGGATACTGGATCGCCATGGCAAGGCTCACCGTACCTCCCATGCTGTGTCCAACCAGCGGAGCCTGGGAGATGCCAAGCTGTTCCATGAATTGGTTAACCAGACCGACAAAATCCTGGACGGCATAGGTTTCACGTTTCTTGCCTGATTCGCCAAACCCCCAAAAGTCCAGCGCGTAAGTGCGGTAGCTGCGGCCTAAAAACCCCATCGTCTCCTGCCACAGTCCCCATGAACCAAGCCAACCGTGCAGCAGGATTACCGGACGCCCGCGTCCATAAACCTCGTAATGTACAATCCCTTGATCAGTCGTAATCGAGGACACGGCGGCAGTTGAAAAGCGGAAGGATTAATTCCCGCCCTCCATTTCAGCAAGGATACTGTATAAGAGTTCCAACAGCGTATTCTTTACCGTGTTGCGATCGGTGGCGACACACGGCAGCAATTTTACTTTTTGGTCGAGACGCAGCGCATGGCGCATATCTTCCATTTCCCATGCATCGGATTTGTCCTGCTTGTTGGCCGCCACAACATAGGGTGTTGGGGCATAAGCCCGGAAGGTCTCCAGAATGGAACGTGCCTCACGGAAGGTCTCCGGCCGGGTGCTGTCCACCATCACGATGAATCCCAGCATCCCTTCCGATAGAATTTCCCACATGAAGTCGAAGCGCTTCTGACCGGGCGTCCCAAACAGGTAAAGGACCAGGTCTTCATCCACCGTGATGCGGCCAAAGTCCATGGCGACCGTGGTGGCCGACTTGACGGACTTCTCCTCAGCGGAGGAGATCTTTCGTTCCGTTGAGACGACGTCAATTTCACTGACCGAGCGGATGAACTCGGTCTTGCCTGCGCTGAAAGGGCCAGTGACTACCATTTTGACCGTTTGCATAATTTAGTCCTCTAGAAAATAATTACATCGTACGAATGCGGGTAATTAGCCGGTTCACCAGCGATTTTTGTTCATCGACATTTACGGGCGGGGCGGGCCTGCCGGATTCGCGAACAGGCGGGGGAGCGCCCTCGGGGCGTACCAATTGGACCAGCCCTGCCTGGATAAGCCCATAGACAATGCGTCGAATTTCCAGGTCGTTTAACTTGGCAGCGATGGCGATCTGTTTAATGGAATTTTTGGGATTAATAAACGAGACGACCCGCCACTCTTCCACGCTGAGGTTGACATTGCGGATGTTGGAGCCGGGTCGGGCGGTGAATTTGAGTGCCATGTCCAGGCTGGGGATTTCATCCTGGAGTTCCTCCCACTCACGGAGTTGACGGGACCCCTCGATGATCAGGTTTTCCAAATCGAGCCGGACATTGATCCGGTCTTCGGGAGGCATCAGATCGTTCTCGAAGCGGAAGAATCCTTCCACCCAGGTGAACAACCGCCGGATGACGTCGGTGAAGTACACCTGGAGATTGACCAGGATGTCTTCCTGGGTGATGTATCCGGCATTAATCAGAAGAAGTCCAAGTTCCTTATCGGAGACCTGGGTGCGAGTCTGGATGGCACGGTATTGACCCTGTGACAGCTTGTTTGCCTTATACAGGACCGTCGCCAGCCGGTTATCTTCCTGTCCGATCTGCGCATAGGCCAACTTTCCGTCGCGGAAGGATACATGGGCTTTATCGTTCGGCCCCTCCACGATGAGTGTGCCGTTCTTTTTCGCCAGATTGATCAGGTTGAGTAATTGTGTAACGCTAAAATCTCGCAGGTTGCCCCGAAGTGCCATGTCGGCCCTCTTGCTTGCCCCCAAGGGGGCGAGAAAATAATTAATTGATTATACTTGCTCGAGGGATAAGCGTCAAATCAGCGGTGTTTAACTGATAAGCATTTGGAAGGTATGCTGGTTTTAAGAGTAAATCCCAGGATTCCTGATTCTCCGGCTGACAGCCAAAAGATTAAATGGGATTCTTATGGTCTGGCCTCCGCCAGCAGTTCCACCCGGTCGATGGCGGGTCCTGTGCTGGAAATCAGGAAGTCGAATGGAAGGGCTCCACCGGCTGGCAGGACGGTGTCGGATTCCCACCTGCGGACACCCACCACGCGCCCAGCTTCATCGTATGCTGTTGCTGCCACCCAAACCCGCCCGGCCGGGATCTCGGGAACAGTTTCTCCGGTCTTGGGAGCAACCTGCCCGCTGACTCGGGCTGTCATCCCCGTCCAATCCACATTCACGAGGATATTTTCCAAAATTACCGGTGCGTAGCGCGAATCGATGGGCAGGATTCGCACGGCGGAGGCAAGTTGAGCTTGGGGTACGACCCCAGTAGGGATGGGAGCTGGAAAAAGCGCCGCAAGTGCGGTGGATTTTCCCGGCGGGAGGATATCCAGCATGGCCATTGCGGTCTGTGTCGCGGCAACTTCGCCGTTGGCATCCAATAGCGTAATTTGCGCGATCAGGTTCTCAAGCGTGTCTGAAGTGGAGTTGGTGAGCGCAGCAAAACACCACAGACCGCCGTCGCCTGAAGGCCAGCAATCCACCCGGGTGAAAGGGAGCGGGACGGGCGTTGGACCTGCGATTGGCGTGCTGATGGGCGTTGTGGGGATGGTAAGGACAGTCCCGATGCTCAAGGTGGACCCCGTTACATCCTGATTGGCTGCCAGCAGATCGCTGAGACTCACCCCGAATTTTTGAGCGATTCCATTCAGGGTATCGCCTTCCACGACAGTGTACGTCAAAGGGGTGGGGGTGGGGAAGACAAGTTGAGGAGTGGCGCTTGGCGTCTGGGCGGACGACAAATCGAGGGTGGCCGTGTGGTAGGGACGCAGCGGGTCGGGTGTCGAGGTGGGAGTGGCAGTCGCCTGCGGGGCGCACGCCGTGACGATACCGAGAATCATCACTGCGAAAACCGGAACAGTTCGTTGTTGAGACATGGGGTGATTATACTTCCCATCCACAGCCTACAACTCTGCAAATCTCTTGCCCGGCGTTTAACCCTGTGCTAAACTCAAGGCATGCTCGATTTTAATCCCGAGGAATCGCTGCTCCAATCCGCCATCGAAGCGTTGCGTCAGGGGGATACAGCACGCGCCCGTGAATTCCTCACCAGATTATTAAAAGACAACCAGAACAACGCGGACTACTGGGTGTGGATGAGCGCCGCTGTTGAAACACAGAAAGAGCGGCTCTACTGCCTGCAGACAGCATACAGGCTCGACCCGAATAATGCTGCCGCCAAGCGGGGGCTGGTCCTGCTGGGAGGGCTGCCTCCTGACGAAACCATCCCTCCGTTTCCTTTGAATCACGTGCGCCCCTGGGAAGACAAGCTGAAAGTCACCGGCGAGGAGGAGAAGCCGCGCGGGATCAAACCCTTCCTCGGACATCCCATTGTGAGGATGGCGGGTATTCTCATCATATCTGTGGCGTTGATCATTTTGGCTTTTTACGGATTTAACATTGCGCGCCCGCTGTTCCTGCGGCCTGCGAACCCGATCAATCCCTACCTGACTTACACCCCATCGCTTTCACCCATTCCCAGCCCTTCACCCCGTTTCCGAACGCCGACCCCGACCTTTCTCGGTCCAACCCCATTGTGGATGCTGCTCGAAGCAACCTATACCCCCACGCCGCTTTATGTCATGACGCCGGCAGGTCCTGCCGCTCAAGATGCTTTGAACGGGGGAATTCGGTATTTTGAACGGCAGGATTATCTAAATGCCATCTCGTTGTTCGAACAGGTCCTGGACATTGACCCGACAGCCATTTATGCATATTACTATATCGGGGAATCCTATCGTTTAATGGGTAGTAAGGGTGAAGCGCTTGAGGCTTTCCGCGACGGGATTGCCAAAGATTTCAATTTCGCACCAAATTATCTTGGTCGCGCCTTGACCCTCCGGGCGATCAACCCCAAAGCAGACATTCTTGATGATTTGGATCGCGCCATCAATATGGATCCCAACATGCTGGATGCCTATCTTGCGAGGGCAAATTATTATCTCACGAGGGATATTCCAAAATATGAATCCGCAAGATCCGATGCCGAATTGGCTTCGGTAATCTCCCCTTCGCCTTACGCATACATTTACCTTGCACAAGCTTACTTGGGCTTGGGCAAGAATGAAGAAGCCCTCGAAGCAGCTAAAAAGGCCAACGAACTCGATTTTACCAATCTGGAAGCCTACTTGGTACTGTCACAAGCCTATATCGCCAACGAGGATTTTGACCGAGCCCTCGCGCCACTTAACACCCTTTCCCTCTATGACCCTCAGAATGATACAGCCAACCAGTTGCTCGCAGAGATCAATTTTGCGAAGGGTAATTACCAGGAAGTGATCGATTCCGCAACCCGGGCGATACAAAAGAACCGCCAGGACGGAAAAGCCTATTTCATACGCGGAAGAGCTTACATGGAGATGGAGGACTACAAAAAGGCGTATGAGGATCTGAAACTGGCACAAGCATACCAGCCGTTTGTCCCTGAGCCTAACCTGTGGCGCGGGATAGCCCTGGTAAAGATCGGCCAACCCATTGAAGCCTACAAGTGGTTCAACGAGGTCGATGAAAGAATGCAAACGGATGAACAGATCGCCATGTGGTATTTCTGGCGGGCCATGTCTCTCAGAGATTTGGTTTCGCTGGAAGCCGCGGCGAGGGACTTCTCCCGCGTCCTGGAGTTTCCCGAAGGCGTGGTCTCTCCCGAAATGCGTGCAGAAGCTTTGAAATATTATCTAGAAATTTATACACCCACGCCAGGTCCGACCGCCACACCCACATTCACACCGACAGAGACTCTTGCACAAACGGAGACAGTTACTCCGACCGGAACACCCCCATCCCCCGGAGAAGAAGGGGAGTAAGTAATAAGAACGAAGTCACATCACCTCGTTTTATTTTATTATTCGAGCACTAAATTTCCAGCGTCATCAAAGTTAAAAAAAGGATTGAATGCCACCTCCCAGGGATTCCCATCGGGATCGGCAAAGTAGGCATGGTAGCCTCCCCAAAAGGCTTTTTGCGGAGGCTTGAGAATGGTCACCCCTTTTGATTTCAAATCCGAGATGATTTCATCCACCTCGCGTTCGGAGCGCGTGTTATAAGCTAACGCCGTCCCGCTGAATCCGCTCCCCTCGGCCGGGAGCGAGGCATCCTCTGCCAGCGCCTCGCGTGGATACAAGGACAGCACAACTCCGCCAGCTTGATAGAAAGTGATGCCTTCATTGCTGACCGAGGATGGTTTCCAGCCTAATATCCCGGTATAAAAAGCGCGGGCGCTGCTCAAATCCTTGACTCCCAAAGTGATGATATGTAAATGCTGATTCATAATTCCCTTTCGCAAGAATATACAATCACCATCAATCCCAGGGTGCAGATCCTTTGCCGCCATCCGCTTGGAGCGATGCAAGGATTGGCTCAGAGAGTTCCGGCAGGATGTCTGCAGTAGCGGCGAGCAGGCCAATGTTGCCGGCCAGCATCATATCCCCAAATGGAGACGCAAAATACGGGACGCAGCGCTCCCGCCACTTTATTGCCTCCAAACATGGAGCGGCGGGGACCGGTGACGACGATATCAAAGGTGCCTTCCCCAAAGGGGAGGGGTGATGCATCATACATCAAGGCGCCATGGCCCATATCATCGAACACATCCTGATGTTTGAGAGTCCCATCCGCCAGGCGTCGCAGCAAGGATTCCAGCTTTGGGAGGTTGATTTCGCCTGTGTGATGCTCGAAGAGTCCTTCAATGACTATACCGGACCCATCCTTCGCTTCTCCCAGCCGGAAAGCCAGAGTATGGAAATTGCCCACGTTGGTGATGATTTTTCGCGTCTTGCTGGCGACGACGGGGTCAAATGTCGCTCCCAGCACGGCAGCAGGGGCGGTGTCCATGACCACGAGCGGACAATCCAGGTTCCGGGCAGAATGAGGCGACCGCCTGCAGGCGGGTCATGATTTCCGGAATGTCGTCCCGAAGGAAGGCAAAGGCAGAGAGGGGATTCGCTCTCGAATTCGAAGCGCGGATGCGCCTGTCGAGGTAATCGAAACGAAACTGACGATCCGAGGTGCCGGGAGGCGCGTCGCCATGATCGAACACTGCAACTGCGACAGCAGCAACATCCTTCAGGGTCACCCCAAATTGATTGAACGCAGACCAGATGGCGGGGAGGTCGAGATCGCGCAATTCAACAGTCAGCGTGGATTTTGTCAACTTGCTGGCCTCATTTTCCGAAACCAGCCTGACTCCAAGCTTTTCTACTTTATCAAGCTCGTCGTTGAGCGTCCGTGCGGCAGCAGGCGTGGCGTACACGGGTAATCCTGCTTTGAGATGTCCTTCAACCGCCCAGGCACTTGGCCCGCCTCCCATCATCACCCCGGTCAGCAGGATGGGCAGACCCTGGCGGGTGGCTTCGCGGATGCGTTTATGGATGATCATGGTGGGAGAGGGGATGACGAGTTTAAAGCCGTTCTCGATATCCATACGGGAATCGTAAAGGTGGATATCCTGGGTACCGGTACCAATGTCGATGGTGAGAATTTTCATATGTTTAGTGTAATGGAAGGTCACTCCATAAGTGTACCAAAAGACTCAATATAATCCGGAGATTGTATCCCATAATAAAGCATTAATTTCTGCAAGGAAAGCTCCAACGGGGAGGCCTGCCGGGTGTATTGACACCCGTAACACATAATGATAGATTTGGTATGGATTATCTTATTTGGTTGTGCAGGGAACAGGATTCAACAACCAGAATCGCAGAAAGAGAGGATATTATGGCCGATAAAGCTCTGGGCATCGATGTTTCACTCTGGCAGGATAACAACTCCACCCCACAGATGGTGGATTTCGCCAAGGCGAAGTCAGCAGGCGCCAGTTTTGTGTTCATCAAAGCCAGTCAGGGTCTCTATCTCGACCCTGATTTCGTGATGAACTGGCAAAATGCTGGCACTGCCGGGATCCTGCGCGGACGTTTACCACTTCCTGGATTTCAAGAATAAACCCTCCAACAAAACTGCCAATCAATGGGCGATCGACCAGGCGGTGTTTTATTGGGGCATTGTCAAGAACCTGCAACTGAATTTCCCGCCGGTCTGCGACTATGAGAATGCGGGGACGCTGCCCGTCGCCACGGTCAGGACGGCCTTTAAGAATTTCCTTGAATCTTTCTATTCTTTAAGCGGGATTCGGTGCATCGTCTATACCAGTTCGGGGTTCTGGGGTTCTTACGGTTCCACCGATCAATACTGGGCGCAATACCCTGTCTGGTGGGCGCAGTATTATTACCAGACTGTCCCGGCAAACCCTAATCTGAAATCGCCTTTTACGTCCTGGAAGTTCTGGCAATATACCGACAAGGGCAACGGTAAGAATTATGGCTGCGAAAGCGCCTATGTTGATTTGAACTATTTCAACGGGACTGTTGCTGATCTTTACGCATATGCCAATGTGTCTCATGCCGGTGCCTGTCGACCCTCAAAAAGCCGCACGACTCGATGAACTGGACCGGCTGCAAAAATATATTGACGGTCGCAGGGTGGAGGTAGGCCCGCTCACCGATCCGTCTGACGTGGTCAGAGGTTCCCGGATCAATGAATTGGATCGGATGCAGCTGTACGATACTGTGCGCAAGGCGGAAGTCAACGCCTCCTGATCTCCGTATCAATTTTTCAATGAAAAGGCTCCGTGGTGTTTACCATGGAGCCTTCTAGTTTACCAGGCTCTTTAATCTATAAACTATAATAGAGGTATTGACAACAAAATCAGCCTTCCTATCTCAATACCCAATAACCCATGCTCAAGAAAAAAACTACCAACACCCTGCTCATAGGATACGCTCTTCTGGTCATCGTCACAGCTTTGACTTACCTGCCGGCGCTGAGCCAGGCAACCGTTTATCGCGACGATTGGTACTACACGGTCGATCGCATGAAGGGCGGATCTGATACCTTCCACGAAATGTTCGAGATTGACCGGCCTGCGCGAGGCTACCTTTTCGAAGCGTACTACCGACTCTTCGGCGTAAACCCTGCTCCTTACCACTGGGTAAGCTTCATATTTCGTTTACTGGCCGGTCTCCTTGCCTTCTGGTTGTTCCGCCTGCTTTGGCCAGAGCACCTCGAAGCTGCCCTGATCATGAGCCTGTTATTTGTCCTTTATCCCGGTTATACACGCTGGCTGGAAGGATTTGAAGACCAGCCGAAAATCCTCAGCTTATGTTTACAGACCCTGTCCATCATCTTATCCCTGAAGGCTATCGAAGCGACCAGGTTATTCAGCAAAGTGCTGTTATGGATGCTCTCAATTCTTACTGGGCTGGGGTACATATTGCTGATCGATTATGCGATTGGCATGGAAGCCTTCCGGTTACTGTGCATTTACATTTTTACAGGTAACAAACAGACGGAATCATCCTGGCGAAAAAGAGGAATGGTGACGATCCGTGCATGGCTGCCAGCCGCGCTCATACCGGGAATCTATCTCTTCTGGCGGATATTCATCTTCGATAATCAGCGTCCCGCCACGGATATCGGATTACAGTTCAGCACCATCCTGCAGTCTCCCATCCGCGGCGGGTTGACCTGGGGTTTGAACCTGTTTCGGAGCATCGTCAACCAGGCTGTCCTAGCCTGGTGGTCGCCTAATTTCCAGGGATTCTTCAGCCAGGACAACCGGGAGATTTTCATAGGACTATTCATCGCAGGACTGGCGACGGCACTGACCGCTGCCGTCTTGCTTTGGCATCGCGGTCAAAACGAACAGAACGACCGGTTAAAGAGCGCCATCTGGATCGGCTTGATCGGCGTAGTGGCAGGCCTGCTTCCTGTCATCATTGCAAATCGCGTGGTGATGTTCGGAGCCTTTTCGCATTATGCCATGCCGGCTTCCCTGGCTGCTGCGGTACTGGTCGGGGGGGTGGTCTATTTGATTTCATCCCGCCATGTTCGTGTGGGATTGATCGCCATCCTGGTCCTCCTGGCAGTGATGACCCACGCTTCTGCTTCAGCCGGTATTTTGAATGAGGAACAGGTGATCGCCAATTTCTGGCATCAGGTGGCCTGGCGCGCGCCGGATATCCGGGAAGGGACGACTCTTTTTGTCAGCTATCCGACCGTGACCTACGGTGAAGATTATGATGCCGTCCATGGACCTGCAAATTTTATTTACTACCCTGAGGCAGACACATTGCCGGTTACTTATCCGCTCTACGGAATCAGTCAATATTTCTGGACATCCAGGGAGATTCTCTCGGGCGTCAAGTACGATACTGAGTACCGGACCCATGTTGGTGTCGTCGACCCTGGCAATCTCCTGGTCATGAGTCAGCCGACGAAAGCCGCTTGTGTCCATATCATCAATCCAAAGTACCCCTGGTATTCCTATAACGACCCCGATTCCATTTTAGTCACCGGCTCGTCCTCGAAAATCGACACTATCCTAACGGATGCCGAGTCGCCTCAATTGGATCCTGTCGTCTTTGGGCCGGAGCCTGCCCGCACGTGGTGCTATTATTTCGAAAAGGCGGAGCTTGCCCTCCAGAACGAGGATTGGAATGCAATCCTTGATTTAACAAAAGACGTGGAAAACCAAAAGCTGCATCCCAATGAGCGGTTGGAATGGATGCCCTTCCTGCAAGCCTACGCGCTTTCAGGCGATGAAGGCCGTTTCACGGATACCATGGCAAAGATCATTTCTGTGGAAGCTGGTCCAACCATAGCCTCCTATGACGTCCCAAAATACAATGAGTACAACCGCCACCAGGCTTGCAACGTACTTAAAAGTATGCAAGAGACAGGGCAGGAGTTTTCGCCCCGGATGCAGGAAATAATTACCGCGACAGCCTGCCGGCAATAAAGTAGCTCCAATCCTTATTCACCTTTACCTTTTCGCAAATAGGAGGTGTCGGATGAAGTCGGATTCAGCAGTTCCAGATGGTCTTTCGTCGGGGGATCAAAAGCAGAAGGGGATATTTTTCTCGCGGCCGGTAACCAGGCTGGGGTGGTGGGCATTTGGTTTGCTGATCAGGTTCGTCGTGCTCATCTTCCTGGTCAACCCCTTGATTATGTACGTGACTAACTTCACCGAACTTCTTCCAACAATGGAGGAAGCGCCCTGGCTGCAAACCATCCTGATTTTCTTTGGATTCTTTATGATCCTGTGCGGATTTGCCGCTGCTGTGATCGGTTTGGTCGCGTTGATCAAGAATCGCGAACGGTCATGGATGGTCTGGCTGGCGGTCCTGCCTGGGGCATTCCTAATCTTTTTTCTGCTGGGTGAGTTCCTTGTACCGCATTAGACGCGGTGGCTGGCGACTTGAATTGAACTCAATTAGGATAATAAAATGGACAAAAAAACTGTCCAATGTTGACCTGTATTCCGAAGCTGAGCGCAAAATATCCGAGATAGAAGCAGAAATGAAGCGCATCGGTTACTGGAGTCTCGAACCGCTGCCTGAAGAGGCGTATGAGTTTCATCAAGCCTTTGCGATGGATACCATGGCTTTCACGCAGTGGCTGCAATTCATTCTTGATCCCCCGCGTAAGATCGATCATCGCGCAGAAGGGTGACTTCCCTTCGGAGAGCATGGTGGGAGTGCAGGCGGTTCGGGAATTCGACGGGGATGCAACTGCTTCAGGTTTGGTTACATTGCTGGGTGAGTTTGACGATTTGTTTCGCAGTAGAAAATAACCGGGAGATTATTCATGTATAGAATGAAAAGAAAAATCAGGACGAGAAGGGTGGTACGCCGGAAAGGCCAGTTTCATGCAGTGCTCTGGCTGGTTGGTCTGGCTGTCCTGGCGATGACCGATAGTTGGTGGCCGGGAATCTTGATCCTGGTGGTCATCAGTATCCTGCTCGAGTCAGCCGTGAAGCGGAAAGATCAAAGTGAAGGTGGCATCGAAGAGCCGGAAACGGTGACAGGAGAAAAACCCGATAGTCACCCCTGCATCCCCGCCGCGTGTGGAGACGGTTGCTCCTCCAGCTGGAACACATCGCGCGGAATGGCTGCCGCTGTCCTGCCCCAAGTGCGGAGCGCCGACCCGCGCTGCGGACGTCCGCTGGATGGGCAACGCCAGCGCTGCCTGCCCCTATTGCGGATCGAACCTTCCAATAAAGAAATCTTGATATGAGCCAATCAGGCATGACTTCAGCGTGAGATTCAAGTCGTCAATCATTTATGTCGGTACGGAGATGGGTTGTCCAAGAGAAAGGACGAGGCTGTATGCAACATAAGAAGATCGTCATGGTGTCGGACAAGAAGATCGCCCTGGTCGCGCATGACAACAAGAAACGCGATTTGCTGGAATGGGCCAAGTACAACCGTGATCTGCTCGCGCATCACGAAGTGTATGCCACCGGCACCACCGGCGAGGCACTGGAGAAGCATCTGGATTTCAAGATTCAATAAACTCCAGAGCGGACCGTTGGGCGGTGACCAGCAAATCGGCGCCAAGATTGTCAGCAACGAGATAGATTTCCTGATCTTCTTTTGGGACCCGCTGGAACCGCAGCCGCACGACCCGACGTGAAGGCGCTCCTGCGCATGGCCGTGGTGTGGAACATCCCCATTGCCTGTAACCGGGCTACAGCAGATTTCATGATTTCATCCCCTTTGATGGATAGTGAATATAATCGCCTGGTGCCCGATTACGATGAATACCGGTCGCGTAAGATCGATTTGGGAGACGCGGGTAAAGGGCAACCAGAGACAAGCGAGAAGGACATCTGATAAGAATTGGGCATAACTCAAAAAATCTGAGGACCAGAGATAAAAACAGTCCCCTGTTTCGCAAGAAACAGGGGACTGTTTTTACGTCTAAACAAACTGCTTACTCGTTCCCGTAATCCTCGGGCAGCCAGCAGCACAGCACCAATTCGCGGGCAGCCTTGACCTCGTCCATGCGGCCGAAGGGTGTGGAGTGCGGCGCGGACTTGACCAGCTCGGGCTGCGTCTTGGCTTCCTCGGCGATCTTGAGCAGCGCATCCGCAAAGGCATCCAGCGTGTCCTTGTTCTCCGTTTCGGTCGGCTCGATCATCAGCGCCTCGTGCACGATGAGCGGGAAATAGTTCGTCGGCGGGTGGAACTTGTAATCCATCAGCCGCTTGGCGATGTCCAGCGCGCGGATGTCGGAGCCTTCGAACTGCCCCTCCGCGACGAACTCGTGCATGCAGATGCGGTCGTACGGCACATGATAGGCGCCCTTGATGCGCGCCTGGAGGTAGTTGGCGTTCAGCACGGCATACTCGGCGATGTTGCGCAGCCCTTCCGCGCCGTGCATGGCGATGTAGGTGAACGCGCGCACGTGCATGCCGAAGTGACCGTTGAATGCTTTCATCCGTCCGATGGATTTCGCTGGTGTGACATATCCGTAAAGCGGCGGTATGCCATCCTCTTCATTTTCCTCTTCGACGATGCCGATCAGCGGCGAGGGCAGGAAATCCGCCAAATGCGCCGCTACACCGACGGGACCCGAGCCGGGTCCGCCGCCGCCATGCGGCGTGGAGAAGGTCTTGTGCAGGTTGAAGTGCATCACGTCGATGCCCAGCTCGGCAGGCCGGACGATGCCCAGCAGCGCGTTCAGGTTGGCGCCGTCGCCGTAGACCAGGCCGCCGCAATCGTGCACGATCTTGCAGACCTCGACCACGTTCTCGTCGAACATGCCCAGCGTGTTGGGGTTGGTCAGCATGATGCCGGCCACCGTGTCGTCGCAGGCGGCTTTGAGCGCTTTCAGGTCCACGTTGCCGCGCGGGTCGGAGGGGATCTGCACGATCTGCAGCCCGGTCACACCGGAGGAGGCCGGGTTCGTGCCGTGCGCGGAGTCGGGGATCAACATCTTGACCCGTTTCGTATCGCCGCGGGACTGGTGATAGGCGCGCATGATCAGCACGCCGGTCAGTTCGCCGTGCGCGCCTGCCGCCGGCTGGAGGGTGACCGCGGCAAACCCGCTGATCTCCTTCAGCCAATCCTGCAACTGGTACATCAGTGCCAGCGCGCCCTGCACCGTCTCGATGGGTTGGAGAGGGTGCGCGTTGGCAAACCCTGCCAGGCGGGCGGTGTCTTCGTTTATTTTCGGGTTGTATTTCATCGTGCATGAACCGAGCGGGTAGAAGCCGTCGTCCACGCTGTAGTTGAACTTCGAGAGCCGCACGTAGTGGCGGATGACGTCCACTTCGGCCAGTTCGGGCAGCGGCAGGTCCTCGCGCAGCAAGTCCTCGGGGACGTCCGCGAACGGCACATCCGGTTCGGGGAAGGTGACCCCGGTGCGACCGGGGGAGGACAGCTCGTAGAGCGTCGGTTCGACAACGGTGGCGGTCTTATCGAATTTGAGAGTCAATTCAGTCATTGACCACCTCCCCTGCGAATTCCCTCAGCGCTTCGACCAGCATGTCGATCTCTTCAATCGCATTCATTTCGGTGACAGCGATCAGCATGTGATTCTTGAGCGAGGGGTAATCCTGCCCCAGGTCGTACCCGCCGATGATGCCTGATTCGAGCAGGAAGGCATTGATCTCGGCGACGGGCGCGGGTCCGCACATGGCGAACTCGTGGAAGTACGGCTCGGTGAAACAGGTGCCGAAGCCGGGAATCTGCGCGATCTGTTCGGCGGCGTAATGCGCCTTGTGGTAGCACAACTCCGCCACCTGGCGCAGACCGGATTTCCCCAGCAGCGACAGGTACACCGCCGCGCTGAGCGCCAACAAACCCTGGTTGGTGCAGATGTTGGACGTGGCGCGCTCGCGTTTGATGTGCTGTTCGCGCGCGGTGAGCGTCAGCACGTAGGCGCGCTGCCCGCGCGAGTCGACCGTTTCGCCGACCAGCCGCCCCGACATCTTGTGGACGAACTGCTTGCGGGTGGTGAAGAAGCCGAGGTAGGGTCCGCCAAACGAGAGCGGGATGCCGAGCGGCTGTCCTTCGCCGACGACGATATCCGCGCCCATCGCACCGGGAGTCTTGAACATGGCCAGCGCAGTGGGGTTGGTGACGACGCACACCAGCGCGCCTTTTTCGTGGGCCTTGGCGATGAACCCGGTCAGGTCGAACAGGCGGCCGAAGAAATCGGGGTACTGAACGATGACCAGGGCGGTCTCGGTGTCGATCAGGCTTTCGAGCGCCTCGGGGCCGGCGTACAGGTCCGCAGATGGATCGTCGCCGAGCAGTGTCAGGCCCATGCCCCGGGTGTAGGTGCGGATGGTGGCGCGGTACTGCGGGTTCACGGTCGGGGAGACGACGATCTTGCCGCGTTTACCGCGGAAATTTGCCACCGCCATGTTGACGGCCTCCGCCGCGGCGGTCGCGCCGTCGTAATGCGAGGCGTTGGAGACCTCCATGCCGGTCAGGTTGGTCATCAGCGATTGGTACTCGAAGATGGCCTGCAATGTCCCCTGCGAGACTTCCGGCTGGTAGGGAGTGTAGGCGGTGTAGAACTCGCCTCGCCGCAGGATGTGGTCCACGGCAGCGGGGATGTAATGGCGGTAGGCGCCTGCCCCGAGGAAGGAGATCAGGTCGTCGCCGGCGGTGGAGTTGGCATCTGCCATCCCCGCCAGCTCATCAGCGGCTTCCATCTCCGTCAGCGCGGGGGGAATGTCCAAAATGGGGAAGCGGTAATCCGCCGGGACGGCTTCGAAGAGATCAGAGAGGCTCTTCACGCCGATCGCGGCGAGCATCGCATCCCGCTCCTTGGGTGAGTGGGGGATATAGGTCATGGGTTGTTCCGGGTTTTCTCCATCGAAAGATGGACTAATTAATGTGCCCGCGATTCACAGTGTTTCTCGTAGGCAGAGGCATCCTTCATGCCGTCGCCCTTGCCGCCCTCCACCTTGATCAGCCATGCTTCGCCGTAGGGATCGGTGTTGATGGATTCCGGCTTGCCGGGCAGGTCACCGTTCACTGCGGTGACTTTTCCGCTGACAGGGGAGTACACTTCGGCGGAGGCTTTCACGGACTCGACCGAGGCGATGGCCTTTCCGGGTTCGAGGGCATCACCGGGTTCGACAAGAATTTCTACAAACACGATATCCGAAAGCTGCGACTGGGCGTAATCGCTCAACCCGATTTTGCCGGAAGCGGGGTCAAACCACTCGTCGGTCTCGGCGTACTTCAAGTTGCTGGGAATGTTGGTCATGTCTTACTCCTTCTTTGGGATGGTGGATCATTAAAAAGCAAAAAGGGCACGCGATTCGATACCCGCGCGCCCTCTGTCTGTGACCTGAGAGATTCACCCCAAGGAACAGGGTTTGCCCCGTCGGTGCCTCCATGACTGGAGACTTTCCAGAGGAAACCAGCACAGAGTCCTTTTGCCTGAGAGTTTCACCCGGTCCTGCAGTGATCGGGTTTGCCCCTTCGGCGCTTCCCACATGTGATGGGGAGTCTCTTCCCTGTGGCTGTTGAATTGTCGGCTTCATTCTACGGGTGGGATAATCAAAAGTCAAGGGAAGGATGTCATCAAAAATCCCCTCCCTGAAAATACAGAGAGGGGAAATGTGAAATGGAGTGCAGCGGCCGTCTTACTCGCCGGTGAGCATTCCGCGCACCCAGTCACCAACCAGCCAGTACTTGAAGTCGTGTCCCTGCGAGGTCTGGATTCCGCCCCACACGCCGGCGATCACGTTGACGAACGGGAGGCACAACACAACTGGGGTGAGAACACAGGCAAACGGGATGCACAGCAAGCCGATGAGAGCCAATGAGAGCATTCCCGTCACCAACCAGATTGCAGTTAGGATCAATCCCACGCCGCCCCAGCAGATCAGTTGGACGATGAAGGATTGCCAGGCATGGTAAGCCACATAGCGCGAGCGGTCCTTGTAGACCAGGTAGATGATCAAGGCCGCCAGGGCGCCGAGCAGCCCGGTCACAAGGTTAATGAGCACGCTCATATGAGCGATCATGGCCCAGTTGCGCTCTTCGCTCGGGGAGAGCGGAGCAGGCTGGACAGGCGATGGAGGAGGAGTGGCTGCGGGAGGCGCAGGGGGGGCTACAGGGGCAGCTGGGGCAACTGGCACTTGAGCAGGAACGGATTCTTGAATGAGGGTTTCGTCTTTCTTAGGCATGGCATTCTCCTTATTTTGAACGGTTGCATTTCTTCCTAAGTATACGGGTTTTTCTTCACGAAGTTGCATCGAAAAAGACCAGCCAAAAATTCTGGCTGGTCTTTTGAAGGGTAAATCCTGGTCTGATTACGACGCAGGGGGCAGGCTGTCGGGAATGCCAGCCGAGCTGATCGGGGCAGGGATGCTGTAAGCCTTGTCGCCGTATTGGCCGAAAAGGTGTGCATACACGGCAGAAATGTAGGGAGTAGCCAGCATGGAAATAATCAATGCTGTAATTGTTCCGATGCAGGGAATAACTGAGAGGACGGCGGTCGCGCCACCCAGGGCAAGCCCGGCTATAAAGGTAAAGACCAATGCCACCAGCCAGGCCATGAAGAAAGGTCCGGCATTCTCACGGACCTTGCCGTACACAACGCCCAGTTTGAACATGGCACCGAAATTGTCTTCCTTGGCGTAGTGCACCAACAGTGCCGGCATGAGGACTGAAAGGACAAGTCCATAGAGGATGACCAGGCAGCTCAGACAGAATACAACTATGCCATTGCCTGCCAAGATGGCAGCCACGACCTCTTCAGTGTTGCCTTCCTGCGCAGCCGCGAATGTTGAGCCGAAGGAAATGGCGAACATGACGCAGCTTACCAGGATCACCGGCAGGGCATAGATGAAACCTGCCACGGTGTAGTACAAGCCTCCCATGAATTTCTTGCCGAAATCATCCCAACCGGGAAGTTCTTCCAGCTCGTGGTCCATGACACGCTTCGCGATCTCGACCATCCAGCCGACAAGGGCAAAGTTCAAGATCGGCACCAGGGAGATCAATGCCGCGATCAGGAGCTTTGAGAACCAGGATTTGTCCTGGAAGGGAAAAGTAAACGACCGACCAATATCCATTCTTACCTCCGTTTTCTTTTGATATACGAATGAGTTCAAAAATAGTTGTGCAGACCCAATTAAATCACACTTTTGGTTTTTCGGTCACATGGCAGGGACGGGAAAAGAAAAGAAGCCTGCAATGTGCAGGCTTCTTTTGGTTGGCTGAAGAATTAGACCCAGCCTTGCTTGCGGATGAAATTGGTGACAACCGGGATCTCGAACCGCTCGCCTTTGTAGGTGCGGTAAGCCCAGTACCAGAAAAGTAGCCAAATCACCGGCACGCACAGTCCGCCGAAACCAAGAGTAAAGAGGGACAACACGAAGGACAGAATGTAGAATGCCACATTCGTCGCGATGGACTGCACAGCATGGAACTTGATGAAGGGCTGTGATTTTTTGTCTTCCATGAAGAGAAGAATAATCGAAATCAGAACAATGGGATAGCCAAGTGCAGCCCAAATCTTGTCGTTGCTGCTTACTTCCGGTGATGCCTGAGACATGTTTTCCTCCTGAGAATGGTTGTCAAAGTATATCGACTATTTTACAACCAATCTGGACAAAAATCAACCAATTAGCTTTCGAGCTTGGGCTAATTGTGAAATTCCTTGCAATCCCTTTTGTCTTGAGCAGTGCAAATGGAAATGAAAACAGAAGTAAAATCAATCCATGTCATGTCGAATTGTGTTCATGGGCTCCCCTGATTTTGCCGTGCCCAGTCTGAGGGCATTGGCGGATGTTTATCCCGTCGTGGGTGTGGTGACACAGCCTGACCGCGAGGCCGGGCGCGGACGTTCATTGGTCGCTCCACCGGTGAAGGTCGCGTCACTTGAACTTGGTCTACCCGTCATGCAGCCTGAAAAGCTGCGTGCCCCCGAGGTGATGGCCCAACTCCAGGCATGGGCTCCTGAACTGATCGTGGTCGCAGCCTACGGGCAGATTCTTCGCTCCACAGTGTTGGAACTGCCGCGCCTTGGCTGCGTCAATGTGCATGGGTCGTTGCTTCCGCGCTGGCGGGGTGCGGCGCCCATCCAGGCAGCGATTCTGGCTGGTGATATACAGACGGGTGTCACGATCATGAAAATGGACAGCGGCGTGGATACCGGTCCCATGCTCTCGCAGCGCGCCATGCCGATCAAGCCTGACGATACGGCCGGCTCTCTTTTTGAGAGAATGTCCATGCTGGGAGCGGAATTGCTTGATTGAGACGCTGCCTGGATATCTGACGGGAGCCATCCAACCCCGGCCGCAGCCTGAAGAAGGCGTGACCTATGCCTCCATGCTCAAGAAGGAAGATGGATTGCTCGACTTTGCCCGGTCAGCCGAGGAATTGGCGAAACGTGTGCGGGCGTTCAATCCCTGGCCGGGAGCCTTTTTCGAATGGCAGGGAGGTTTGATAAAGGTGCATCAAGCTCACGCAGCGGAGGGACGGGCTGAGGTGGGAGTTCATCTTATCCACCAGAAGACACCAGCCATCGGTACAAGGGATGGGATTCTTGTGTTGGATATCGTCCAGCCGGCGGGGAAAAAAGCGATGGAGGGGAAAGCCTTCCTGGCTGGAACCCGTTGGGGTAAATGATCCGTATCTTCGTTACGCCGGAACAAATTCATCGACCAGTTTCCGGGCAGTCGGTTCGTCCACGATAAGTTCTTTCATCAACCCTCCTTTCAGCGCAGCATGAATCCCTCGCACCTTGGCCAATCCTGAGACTACGCATACGCCATATTTCTTTTGAAAGAGATCAAGGTTGGGCCCGCTTGCCCGATTATTGATGGCAATATCGTTGAAGCTGCCATCCTCTCGGAAGAAGACTGTGGCGATATCCCCGACGAGGTTTTCCCTCTCCAACTCCGCATAATCCTGCTTCTCCAGGTAACCGCCACTGTAAACATGACTGGGAATTCCCGCATTCACAGCGCCGATACTGAAGAGAAGTAAATCGGCTTTAGATTGAAGGTCTAGCAATCGCTGGATGCTTCTCTCCTCCCACAGGGCTTTTTTCGTCTCCGCATAATCGAAAAACGTGGGAACTGGAAAAAGATGCGCAATAGCCTGGTAGTTTTGCGAAAAGCGCATAATGATTTCGCTGGCATATTCAATACCCATGGTCTGGGTATTACCCGCTCCGTTCAATTGGACAATTTGTGAATTGTGGGTGGCTTTTTGAATGAGATGCCGGGACACCGCGCTGGTGGTCGTTCCCCAGGCAATTCCCAGGATCATATTTGAATTGAAAATTGCATTCCAGTAATTGGCAGTGTATTGCGCCACGCGGTCCAGCCATTCCGCTTCTCCGAGGATGTCCGGGACCGGAACCACGTGCACGCGTTTGATTTTGAATCTCTCAATGATTTTCTGCTCAAGCTGTTGGGGGTGTTCATTGGGGTCCACAATCCGGATGTCCACCAGTCCTTTGGTCCTGGCAAAACTCAACAGGCGGGAGATGGTTGAACGCGACATGCTCAGTTCCTGGGCAATCGCTTCGGTGGTCAGATTTTGATAGTAATACATCCGGGCTGCCCGGATGGCATCCACAATCCTATCGGAATCTTCCATTTTGATATGCCTTTCTTTTGAGTGAAGTCCGATCCTGAGCCTAATTGAGTATAGCATATTGCACAATTGTGCAATAGCCTGTGGATAATTTCTCGCGTAGAGGCTGTGACAAATGGAATGGATTTGCACGTTTGTTCAAAATCAGCTGCCGATTGCTCGTGGTCTATATAATAAACATTAAGGTTTGATTAATGAATCGATTCCAGAAAATGACTTAATTTCGAGGGGTAGGATCGATTAAAGCTAAAAAAAGGAGGCACATATTCGAATATCAACGCGAATAAATCTCTGATGATTTATCCTTTTTATATCCAATTCAATCCATAGGAGAAGGAAAATGAAACCAGAAGTCCGCAAGCAACTTTATTGGCTCATCGGATGTGTAGTGATCATCTTTCTTTCAGCGATGATGGCTTACGCGCTGGAGAGAGAATTCGGAAAGGTCGTCGTCACCCAGGTAAGAATTATCGATAAAAACGGCGATGTGGTTGCGGCCAAGCTCTACCGGCCAAAGACAGCCACAGCCGAAAATAAAGCCCCTGCCATCCTGAATATGCATGGCTATCAGAACGACAAGGATGTTCAGGCGCCGTTCTCCATTGAACTTGCCCGGCGTGGTTTCGTCGTACTTGCGCCAGACGCTCTGGGTCATGGCGATTCCGCCGGGACGCCTATGAACACGGGTGGGTGGTTTGCCGATCCCACCTATGTCATGGGTAACGAGACCGCCCTGGCGTATTTGATCACCCTGCCTTTTGTTGACGCTTCGAACATTGGCGCGATGGGTCACTCCATGGGCGGCATGAATGCAGTCAAGCTGCCCGCCTTGTTCCCGGAGAACGTCAAGGCACTTAACCAGCAGGCATCCCTTCCCGGAAGCCCCGAGCTTCCCAATGTGCTGGTCACTCAAGCCCGATTTGACGAATTTCTGGGCTTCCGCGAAAACCAGCTTCGCACGGAAAATCTGACCAGCAGCGAAACCCGCCTGGCCGCATTGGGATTAACCGGACCCATCGAATGGGAAAAGACCTATGGCGATTTTGCCGATGGGACCGCCCGCAAGATGACCCTGATCAATATGGATCATCATCTCCTGCCCCTGATGAACAAGTCGGTCGCTGAAGCCGTGATCTGGATGAACCTGGCGCTCCAGGGCGGCGAAACGGGAAGCATGTGGATCGAACCGACCAGCCAGATCTTCATGTGGAAAGAGATCTTCGGGTTGATCACCCTTCTGGTGACCTTCTTCTCGCTCGTTCCACTGACCAACCTCATCCTTGCATCCGGCTACTTCCAGCCCGTTGCCCAGCCGATACCGAATCGGTATGTCGCCAGCCCCAAGATCTGGTGGATCTTCGCCACCATCAATGCCCTGATCGGCGGCATCCTGTATCCCCTGACCACTCAGTGGGGATCCATCGGCGGCAAGATTCAAACCTATTTGCCATTCCTGAAGATGCAGATGGCAAACGGTGTGGCGTGGTTCTTCCTGGCCAATGCGATCGTTTGTGCGATCCTGTTCTTCATCTGGTATCGCGGTGCCAAGAAGAAGGGCGTAACCATGTATGATATGGGCGCCTCGTTCGATCAGGAGAAGTGGAAATTTGACTGGGGGATCATAGGCAAAACACTCCTGCTGGCTTTCATTCTCTTCGCCTGGATGTATATCCTGGAGGGAATTTCCCAGTGGTTCCTTGGGCAGGAATTCCGTTTTGCTTGGCCGTTCATGCGCCAGTTCAGCGGTCTTAACCGCGTTGGATATTTCTTCATTTACCTGATCCCGGCACTGTTGTTCTTCCTGATCAACGGCGGTCTGTTCCTGTTTGGACGAAATTCACCAGAAGGAATATGACACCCCGAGGAAGTCGCAGTGGATCTGGTGGCTGAAGAATGTCTACGCCATGGTGTTCGGCTTGTTCCTGGTGTGGGCTTTCCAGTACTTTCCATGGTTCTTTGGTGGTGGTCCCGGATTCGAGATGGTCAATTTGCCGCAGTTCACTTCAATGTGGCCACTCATGCTGTTCGTCTACATACCCGAGTTCATCATTTTATTCTGGATGCACACTTGGTTCTATCGTCGGACAGGCCGAATCTATCTGGGTGCTTTGATGATTTCCATCCTGATCACCTGGTTTATGGCCGCGGGAACTGTCATCGCCCAGTAAAGGATTGTGTTTTTGATTTCAGCAAAGTAATTCCGTGCAGGGGCTGTCAAGTCAACAGGCAGCCCCTGCAAGCAAGTACAAAATAAGTTCTTTGAAATCATCTTTTATTGTTCTAATCTCGTATTGCCGTAAATTTATTCGCGATTGTCTATTTACTAAGAGTTTAATTTTTTTAAGTTGTTAACGGAGGGGTATATGCCCAAATATATCGCCGCCCTGGACCAGGGCACGACCAGCACGCGCTGCATCCTTTTTGACCATGCGGGAAATGTTGCAGGCGTCAGATCAGAAAGAACACAAGCAAATCTATCCCAAACCCGGGTGGGTGGAGCATGATCCGCTCGAAATCTGGGAACGCACTCAGCAGGTCATGCGGGGGGCGCTGGATAAATCCGGGATTGCCGCTGCGGATGTCGTAGCAGTCGGCATCACCAACCAGCGCGAGACGGCTGTGGTCTGGGAAAAATCCACCGGCAAACCGGTTTATAACGCCATTGTCTGGCAGGATACCCGCACGGATGTCGTATGCAACGAACTGGCAAAATCGGGCGGGCAGGATCGCCTGCGCGCGAAGACCGGTCTGCCTCTGGCGACCTATTTCTCAGGCCCCAAGATCAAATGGATTCTGGATAACGTCCCCGGCGCGCGCGAGAAAGCCGAAGCAGGGGATCTGCTCTTCGGAAACATCGACACCTGGATCATCTGGAACCTGACCGGCGCGCACGTGACTGACGTGACGAATGCCTCGCGCACTCTGATGATGAATCTCATCACGCTGGATTGGGACGATGAAATCCTGTCCGTGCTGGGCATCCCTCACGCGATGCTTCCTGAAATCCGCTCGTCGTCCGAAGTCTATGGGCAGGCGCGAGGCGCCATGGGCGGCATCCCAGTTGCAGGCGATCTGGGCGACCAGCAGGCGGCGCTTTTCGGGCAGGCCTGTTATACCCCCGGTGAAGCCAAGAACACCTACGGCACCGGCTGTTTCATGCTGATGAACACGGGTGAAAAACCTGTGCCTTCGAAATCCGGTCTGCTCACCACGCTGGGTTACAAGATTGGCGCGCAGAAGGCAGTCTATGCGCTTGAAGGTTCCATAGCCATCACCGGGGCGCTGGTGCAGTGGCTGAGGGACAACCTGGGCATCATCGAAAAATCCGCTGATGTGGAAACTCTCGCCCGGACGGTGGAGGATAACGGCGGCATTTATTTTGTTCCGGCATTTTCCGGGTTGTTCGCGCCCTACTGGCGGTCGGATGCCCGCGGCGCGATCGTCGGCATGACACGCTATGTCAACAAAGGTCACTTTGCCCGGGCTGCTCTCGAAGCCACTGCCTACCAGACTCGCGAGGTGCTGGATGCCATGGAAAAAGACTCCGGGGTGAAGCTCACCACCCTCAAAGTGGATGGCGGAATGGTGTTCAATGAGCTGCTGATGCAATTCCAGTCGGACGTCTTATCCGTGCCGGTCATTCGCCCCAAAGTGGCTGAGACGACTGCTCTCGGCGCTGCCTATGCTGCCGGGCTGGCGGTCGGTTTCTGGAAGAATTTCGATGAATTACGCGCCAACTGGGGCAGGGACAAGGAATGGCAGCCTCAAATGGACCTGACCCGTCGCGATTTGCTCTATGCTGACTGGAAAAAAGCAGTCACACGAACCTTTGATTGGATTGAATAGGAATCTATGAAACGACACGATATCTTTACTTCCCTCGAAGCCAAGTCTCCCACCGTCCTGATCGTCGGCGGTGGCATCAACGGCGTGGGTGTATTCCGCGATCTGGCGGCCAATGGTGTGGACGTGCTGCTTGTTGAAAAATCCGACTTTTGCTCCGGGTCGTCTGCTGCATCTTCGCACATGGCACACGGAGGAATCCGGTACCTCGAGAACGGTGAGTTCCGCCTGGTGCGTGAAGCGGTGCAGGAACGAAATCGCCTTATCGAGAATGCTCCGCACCTGGTCAAACCCCTGCCGACAGCCATCCCGATTTTTAAATTCTGGTCAGGCCTGCTGAATGCACCGCTTAAATTCCTGAACCTGCTTGACCGCCCGTCAGAACGCGGCGCCTTCGTCATCAAGGTGGGATTGGTGTTTTATGATGCATTCACGCGCGGGCAGGGGACGGTCCCAACGCACAAATTCTATAAGCGAGAAAAAGCCCTCGAAGAGTTCCCGCGGCTTAACCCCGAAATCAAGTACACCGCCATCTATTATGACGGTTCGATCTCCTCCCCGGAACGATTGACACTTGAACTGATCCTGGATGCCGAAGCGGAGGGGGATCACGCGAACGCCCTCAATTATTGTTCCCTGGCTGGTATGAAAAGTGGAAAAGTAACCTTGCGGGATGAAGTAACCGGTAGGGAGTATGAAATATCCCCGCAACTGATCATCAATGCTGCCGGTCCCTGGATTGATATTGCCAACCGGGAGATGGGCATCGACAAGCGGTATATTGGCGGGACGAAAGGGTCGCATCTGGTCCTTAATCATGACAAGCTAAGAGAGGCGATCGGGCGCAACGAATTCTTTTTTGAGAACAAGGATGGGCGCATTGTGCTCATCTTCCCCTTCTTTGACAAGGTGATCATCGGCACCTCGGATATTCCGATCGAGAACCCGGATGATGCGCGATGTACCGAAGAAGAAGTGGACTATTTCATCGACCTGGTGGCACGTGTCTTCCCCGATATAAAAGTAAGTCGGGATCACATTGTGTTCCGCTTTTCGGGAGTGCGGCCTCTCGAATACAGCGAAGCCAAAACAACCGGGCAGATCTCCCGCGATCACAGCCTTTTTGAGGACAGGTTCGGGGATATTCCGGTTTATTCGCTGGTCGGTGGCAAATGGACAACCTACCGCGCTTTTGCCGAACAGGTCACCGACAAGGCACTCACTTTTCTCGGCCTCACGCGGAAATGTGGCACGCAGAATACTCCCATCGGCGGCGGTCGGGAATTCCCTTGGACAGGGTATGCCTTGATCGAATTCCTAAATCGTGTGGAACGGGAAACAGGTTTGGGCGGGCTCGAACCGAAGCGCCTGTTTGACAAGTTTGGAACTCGTGCTTTGGAATATGCGGCGTTCATAGTGAAGGCATCAGACAAAAAACTCATCAGCCTGCCTGCATGGTCTTATCGGGAAATCGAATACCTTGCACAAAAGGAAAAGGTCTTGCATTTGGATGATCTGCTTCTGCGTCGGTCCACACTGGCCTGGCTTGGGGCGATCACGCCTGAGAACCTGGTCGAGGTTGCTGCTGCCTTGGGCGATGCGCTGGGCTGGGATGATCGAAAAAAGGATGATGAAGTGAATCGCGCTGCTTATATACTCAAGGATAGTCATGGGGTGAATTTGGATGATTATGCCTGACAGGCAATGGTAAAATCCCTTCATGCCTGCCATCCAGACAATTGCCATCGTAGTACCTGTCTATAACGAAGCCGGTGTTGTGGAGCAATTCCATGCGCGCTTAAAAGCGATCGTGGATGGTATGGAAGCTGGCTTTACTATTTACTATGTCAATGACGGTTCCAAGGACGGAACGTCGGAATCTCTAAAGAAAATTGCCAATGACGACTCGCGAGTTGTCGTTCTTGAGTTGAGCCGCAACTTTGGACACCAGGCGGCTTTAACTGCCGGTCTCGATCACGCCCAAGGGGAAGTGGTGATCACCATGGATGGCGACGGCCAGCATCCGCCTGAGTTAATCCCTGAAATGCTGCGTCTGCTCGAGCAGGGATACGATATTGTCCAGACCCAGCGTCTTGACACCGACCAAAGCGGTTCTTTTAAAAAGTGGACATCGGGTTTGTTTTATTCTCTGCTCAACTCGCTCAGCGGGACGCAGGTGCAGCCTGGCGCGGCGGACTTCCGCACCATGAGCCGGCAGGCGGTGGATGCATTGAAAGCCATGCCCGAGTACCATCGTTTTCTGCGCGGAATGGTTTCCTGGATCGGTTTTCCAACCGTGATATTGCCTTATCAGCCACCTGAGAGGCTCGGGGGCACATCCAAATATTCTCTGCGTAAAATGATACGTCTGGCGATGGACGCGGTTTTCTCGTTTTCCCTTGTCCCGCTTTACATCGGTTTGTCTCTGGGGATGACCATGCTCTGCCTGGCCGGCCTGGAAATGGTTTACGTGCTCAGTTTCTGGGTACGGGGAACTCAATCGAGCCTTGAACCAGGGTGGAGTTCCTTGATGTTTGTCCTTTTAATCGTGAGTGGGTTTATCATGATTCTGCTTGGCTTTGTTGGCATGTATATCGGGTATATTTTCCAGGAAGTGAAGCGGCGCCCGGTCTACCTTTTAAAGCAGAAATCTAAAAGCGGGGAATAATTTTATCGTCTGAAAATTCATACTTTATTGATTACAGGATACTCCTATGGTCTCATCTGAGAAATTGAAGATTCTCTCTTTCGGTGCCGGTGCCATCGGTACATACATCGGTGGTTCGCTTGCCATGGCTGGTCATGAAGTGGTTTTTGTGGACCAGGAAGTAGTTGTTGAAAATCTTAAGCAGATTGGGCTGACTCTCGACTTGCGACTAGATAAACGACGTGGTGAGAAGGGGATTTTTCATGTAAAAAACCCTGCCGTATCCTTTGAATCCTCACTTGAGGGTGCGTTAGCAAGAGGACCCTTCGACGTCTCTCTTTTTGCTCTGAAATCCTTCGATACTGCTTCAGCTCTCGAAGGGATCAGAGGCATGGCAGCGAGTATGCCGCCTGTTCTGTGCCTTCAAAATGGAGTGGACAATGAACTGACGATCGCGTCTGTTCTCGGCGCGAGCAGGGTCATCTACGGGACCATCACCAGCGCTGTTGGCCGTCAGGCTGTTGGAAATATTGTCCTTGAAAAATTGAGAGGGATGGGTGTTTCAGCCGGGCATCCGCTGTCTGAAAGGTTGGTGTCCGCTTTGGACGGTGCCCTGCTTGATGCACGCTCGTACCCTAAATCGGCAGACATGAAATGGTCGAAGATGCTCACCAATTTGGTCGCCAATGCCTCATCCGCCATCTTGGATATGTCGGCCGGAGATATTTTCTCGCACCCAGGTTTGTTTCAGATGGAGATGCGTATGCTGAAAGAGACGCTGGCGGTCATGTCTGCACAAGGGATCCTTGTGACTGACCTGCCGAAGACGCCGGTCCGTGCATTGGCGCTGGGAACGAGACTGCCTGCCTTTATTTCGCGCCCTCTCATGAAAAAAGCGATTGGCGGGGGGCGCGGTGGAAAGATGCCTTCGTTCCACATCGATTTGCATGCCGGCCGCGGTAAAAGCGAAGTGGATTACCTCAATGGGGCGGTCGTCCGGGCAGGGGAGAAGCTTGGCATTCCGACCCCTGTAAATAAAACGCTGACCGACACTCTCCTCGCACTCACAAGAGGCGAGCAATCGATGGATACTTATTCCCGCAAACCAGAGAAATTGCTGGAGTTAATTCCCGGGTAAAAAAACATGTGTGCTTCTCAAGTCTCCTATTCCACGCCCAGCCGCACGGTTCAAGTCCATTTGCCTGATGGACGTGTCTTGCAAGGGCCTCGTGGAGCCTGCGCGGCGGAATTCTTAAAACCTGTCCTGGACACGCTTCCTGCCCCGGTGATGGGCGTGATTCTCAATGGTGAATTGCATGAATTGACCTATCCCGTAATCATGGAATCTTTTCTTGAGCCGGTCACCATGAATGACTCGGATGGGATGCGAATCTATCGCAGGTCCCTGACTTTTTTACTCGAGACTGCATTTTCCGGACTTTTTAGCGGAGCAGAATTGATCATTGATCATTCCATTTCATCGGGAGGGTATTATTGTCATATAGATGGGCGAGCGCCACTCACCCGTGATGAATTGAAGTCCATCCAGGTGGAGATGAAGCGCCTGGTCGATGCGGATCTTCCCTATGAGCGCAGGGAAATGCCCATCTCGGAGGCGATCGCTTTCTTCGAACAGGAGAATTATCCCGATAAAGTGCGCCTCATGCGGTATCGACGAAAACCGTATGTGACCCTCTACAATGTCGGCGAGCACATCGACTACCACCATGGTTACATGGTTCCATCAACTGGATATTTGAAATGGTTTGCATTGTTGCCTGCCGATAGCGGTTTTACGCTGCGATTCCCACAGCGCCGGGCTCCCACCACCATCACGCCGATGGAGGATTACCCCAAGCTTCTTTCCACGTTCCGACAGTATGGCGATTGGTTGGAAAAATTAGGGATCGATAATGTCGGTGCGTTGAATGATGCCATCAAATCGGGACGCAGCCGTGAGGTCATTCTGGTATCGGAAGCGCTGCACGAACAACACATCTCGTCCATTGCCCAGCAGATTGCCGCTCATCACGAACATGTGCGAATCATTCTGATCTCCGGTCCCTCTTCTTCAGGAAAGACCACCTTCGCACGCCGTCTGGCTGTTCAGCTGCTGGCCCTGGGTCACTCACCATACGCCTTGGAACTTGATAATTTCTTTGTCGATCGGGAAAAGACGCCGAGAGACGAGAATGGAAATTTTGACTTTGAGGCACTGGAAGCGCTCAACCTTGATCAGTTGGCAGACCACCTGACCCGGCTTCTCCAGGGCGAAGAGGTGCAAGTACCGCGCTATGACTTCAAACTTGGTAAACAAGTCACGGGAGACTTGATCCGGTTGCGAAACGATCAATTGATCATCATGGAAGGAATTCACGGCTTGAATCCGCGCTTGGTGCCCTCCACGATGACCGGTCAGACATTCCGGATTTATGCCTCGTGCCTGACCCAGCTCAACCTTGACCGCCATAACCGCATTTCTACGACCGATACGCGCCTGATTCGGCGTATCGTGCGGGATACACGCGAAAGAGGCTATTCCGCCCAGGAAACGATTCGGCGCTGGGAATCCGTGCGCAGGGGGGAGGAACGGCACATTTTCCCATTCCAGGAAAACGCAGATGTGATGTTCAATTCGGCTCTAGCTTACGAGCTGTCAGTATTGGGCCCCATCGCGGAACCCTTGCTTCGCCAGGTGCCGCTCGCTACGTCCGAATATAGGGAGACCAAACGCCTGCTGGCATTCCTTGAATGGTTTATGCCAGTAGACGATGAATTGATTCCCGACAATTCCATTTTGCGGGAATTTGTCGGCGGATCAATTTTAAAGGATTTTAAGGTTTGGGGAATTTAACATTAATGGAGAAAGTAAAGAAATATTTATCCCCTCTTGTCTTTGTCTGTCTCTTAGCAATCATCATTTACGAGGCACAAATTAATTGGCACACGTATGTTAAACCATGGCTGAAAGACAACAAAGGTTATATTTATGTGTCATCCCCGCAACGAAGCGCTATACTAATTTCGGATCGTGAAAGAGCACAGTTCATCCGTTGGTTGGATGCTTATTTGCCGGAGGATGCAGCTTTAGTATTGCCCCCCGAAACGGTTATGTTCTCGTCTCAAAGCATCATGCAGAATTTCCTGTATCCCCGTGCCATTCTTGCCTGTTGTGGCAGTGATGATGAGCTTTGTCAAAAATGTCTGAATGACCCGAACCACTACATCCTTGCAGTGAATAGCTTCCCTTTACCGGAAGAACAACCCGGCAGGGTGCTTGTATTCTATCCCCAGGCAACCAATAGTTTAAGAGGTGTATATGTGCCCGAGGGAACAAGCCGTCAATTGCCAATGCCCGATCCCCTGACATATGGTAAGACAAATCCAATTTCCGTTCAAGCTTTGTTGACGGATATTCTTATCATGGGATTGCTAACCATATTGGGTGGTCTCTTCGTTGCAGTATTGTTTAAGACACCTAATTGGAGTGATTTGTTCGAATATAGCATTCCAATTTCGATGGGGATATTAACCTGGTGTATTTTTGTATTTTCATTTTTGGGAATTAAAATCTCCCTCTTAATGGTTGTTCTTTTATATATTGGTTTACTGGTTTTCTCTGTTGCCTTTTACAGGGTCAGATATGGAATATTCCCGATGATGCCTGCTCTCCCGATTGTGGGATCCCCGAGACGTTGGAGTTTCTCAGATGGCGTTTACTTGCTTCTCTTTCTTTCCACGTTTGTGGTATTTTTTGTCATTGCTTTTATTGCCATCGGACGTGGATATTCCACTGGCGATGACATCATCAATTGGAGCTTTAAAGGTTATGCCATGGTCGATTCGGGAACAATATGGGCTGGAAATAGATGGGGAGGCCATGTACTTGCTTATCCTATGAACCTTCCATTATCCATTGGAATTTTTCGGCTGGCTGATGGTGATGTGATCCCGGGATCAAAGTTTCTCTATTTATCTTTGACCTTTTCCCTGTTGTTTGGATGCTACCGTTTCCTGATCAGGAACAATGTAAATAAGATTTTGGCGGTCGTGGGTATGTTGGCTTTATTGCTTATACCGCTTTTCCTGTTCCATGCAACGATAGGATTTGCTAATTTACCGTTTACTGTTTATTTGGTATTGGGGATCTTGCATAGTCTCGAAGGATTTTGGTCTTCGAACAAGATACAGGTTCTCATTGGAGGACTGTTGCTAGCGTTGGCTGCCTGGACACGTCCTGAAGGGCTCTTCTTTGGAACCATTTTCCTTGGATTTATTTATTTATTGGCAGCATATATTATGAAAAAGAAGTTTTCCTTTCAACTTGCGTTTCTTTCTTTTATTCCCATGATAATTATCCCGGGTAGTTGGATGTTTCTTCTTGGAAGAACGGCGATGGGCGATGACCAGATAGGGAATGCTTTAATAACAACAATGGGCGAATTGTTGACTGGAAAATTAAATTTAGAGGCATTGGTTAATCTAGCTAAATTCGCGCAAGACACATTTATTGCCCAGCGTTATCTTATTTTGATGTTTTCAGTATTAATAATCATTCTTTCCATTCCGGTAACCAGTTGGCACAGAGATAAATTTAAATTATCTTTTGTGCTGCTGGATGCGCTCGCCTTCCTTCTGCCCGCTTTCATGTTTTTGATTGCATCTTACAGCGAGGAAGATTTCATTATATTTCTAGATCAATCTTTTGATCGCGCATATCTGCCTGCTTTGACCATGACCATTATGGCGGCATTGCTGTCATTGACAAGAAATCCAACGAGCGCAATTCCATCGCCTGAGGGCTAGATTTAGATGAAAAATCAACACATGGGGGAGTTTATGCGGGGTAAATCAATAAAGCGATAATTATTGCAAACGCTCCACAACCAAAATTGACCCAGTCGTTATCCAACCACTTCCAGCCGCGGATTTGTGCGGTCGGCGTGCCACACGAGTGGATGGGATGTTGCTCGGTCTCTTTATCGCAAGTTGGGCAACGGTAGATTGCCTGAACGGTAGCTCCGAGAAGTGAATCGAAGAGTGAGCCGAGCAAGCCTGCCAGAGTGACGAGAACATGCAGTCGACCAGGAAATCCCGCTTGGATTTAGCAAGCCAGCCAGAAACCCGATCAAGCCCGCACCGGCAAGGGCAGCAAGCGTTCCCACGAGCGAGATTCCACCGGAAGTTCCCTTTTCAACCATTCGCTTCGGATGCGTGATCAGCCTCGGCGGGTGCGGATTGAGTACGCCCAATTCCGTCGCCCAGGTATCCGCATTGGAAGCCGCCAGCACGGCTGCAAATCCCAGCCACAGACGTGGGTCGTCCGGGTAAAAGAAGGTGAGACCGGCAAAGAGGGTGGCTAGGCCGCCGTTGCCAAAGACCTGACCGGCATCCCGCTGCCCCCCTTTGGAAAATTTTTCATTCAGATCGGATTTGCGTTTCTTGAAGGCTCGAGTAAGTACGCTGGATGAAATAAAAAATGTAAGAAGAAGTACAGCCCACTGCCACCCGCCAATCCCAAAAATGACAGTACCCACCACGACAGC
This sequence comes from uncultured Chloroflexia bacterium, assembly GCA_963774975.1. GTDB lineage: Bacteria > Chloroflexota > Anaerolineae > Anaerolineales > Villigracilaceae > JBGPQJ01. Next base: position 173,916 of record CAVZGY010000011.1, on the reverse strand, counting down.
CGCCAATGCGCCGGAGCGGTTAAGGCTCTTTGCGCGATATGCAGCATACGCAATGACAACAGCGATGAGAAACCCTAGGGGCAGTTGCATTTTCAAATGGGAGTGTTGACCAGGATGAGCACAGACACCAGGAAAAGAAGCGAAGAAAAAGCACCGGCACCCCAAAGGATGAAGGCCAGGTCTTGTATTCCTCCCAGCGGAAGAAGTAAAAGCCGGCGATGAATCCGGTCACATAAAGGAGAAGACTCATGATCGGCAGCAGAATAAGCTGGACCGCAGGGACCACCAACGGTTCACCGGTCGGAGAGAAGCCCAAGGCGACCGTATCCAGGCTGGGGATGGTGGCCGTCACCCAGGCAAGCAGGCCAATGTTCAGGAACAATCCGGCCAAGCCACAGGTACCGGGCAAGGAGGTTGTCCCAAGCCAACGACAGGACAAAGGATGGGTATTGAGAATGGCTCGCCCCTGGAATAAGGCTTCCCTGTTCAATGGCATGTTGAAAATTGTTTACGAATCCTGCCGAATCTGCAGGGGATATGGCGAAAACCTGCCGGGCGGTAGCCACCAGAAGCAGCTTTCTCGAATCGGAGGCCAGGAACTCGACATCCCCCAGATCGGGATGGCGGCGGGTGCCCAGTACGGCACCCGGCATGCGCACCATGGGCAGTCGCAACGGTGTGGAGAGGTCCTGAGGAGAACGCACCCATTCCACGTCGGAGATGGGAACATCTTCTCCTCGCAGCCCCCATTCAATTCGCAAATTGTCCCGGTCGAGCGTGTAGCGGGCTTTCCATAAGCGCATACGCGCGGTAACCCAGAAATGGAAGGCCAATAAAAGATCCCAGCGCAAGAACGACATAAATCGTGAAGGAAGGTCCCACCGAAACTTGAAAAACCTGCCACAAGGCAATGACCAGCACGGCCAACAGGACCACAATTAAAAAACCGTGAAGCAATAACCCGCGCTGGCGGGGCGGGGGAAACTCGAACATCAAATCTCTTCCCGAATCACCCGGCAGACGGTGTCGACCTGTTCCTCGGTCATCACTCCCGAGAAAGGCACCGCCAACCCGCGCCGTCCAAGATCCTCGGTCACGGGGAAGTCGCCTTCGCGCCAGTCGAATCGCTCAACCATGTACGGCTGCAGATGGATCGGCAGGAAATATGGCCGGACAGGCACGCCGCGGCTTTCAAGGCGTTTGGCGAGGCGGTCGCGGTCGATCTTCTTATCGACCCTGATGACATAGACGAACCAGGACATGCGCGTGGTGTAAGCTTCGACGATGGGCACTTCAACGCCGGGAATCTCGCTCAGGCGGTCGCCATACCACTCCGCCACCTGTTCCCGTTTTCTCAGGAGCTCGTCCAGCCGGGACATCTGCACGACGCCGAGTGCCGCCGACATTTCATCCAGACGGTAGTTGTAACCGAGATGTGTGTGCGAAAGCCACGTGTCGCCCGGCGCACGGCCTTGATTGCGGAGAGCGCGCATGAGATCGGCAGCTTTGTCATCCGAGGTGATGATGACTCCACCCTCGCCGGTCGTGATCTGCTTGTTGGGGTAAAAAGCGAAAATACCATAGTCTCCCAGCATACCCGCTGGCCGGCTTTTGTAAGTGGCTCCCAGCGCCTCGCAGGAATCTTCGATGACGGGCAGATGATAGTTCGCGGGCAGTCGTATTGATCCTGTCCATGTCAGCGGGCTGGCCGAAGACATCCACGGGCAGAAGCGCTTTTAGTTTTGCACCGGGTGTGGCTCCTTTGCGTGGGAGCCATTTCTCGGCCGGTTTGCCGCCTGCGGTGATGTCTTTCGCTGCTTGAGCGACCAACTCCGGGTCGATATTGCCTGTGCGCGGATCAACATCCACGAAAACCGGAACCGCGTTCTCGAACAACAACGCATTCGACGATGCGACAAAGGAGAAGGGGGTGGTGATGACCAAGTCGCCCGGTCCGATGCCGGCAGCGCGCACGCAGAGATGCAGACCTGCGGTGCCGGAATTCACGCCGATGGCGTGCCTTGCACCGGTCAGATCGATGAAGGTCTGCTCGAACTTCTTGATTTGAGTGCCCATGCTCAGGATGGGTGTGTTGAGCACGTCGAGCACGGCCTGCCGCTCGAGTTCGGTCAGGTCAGGGGAGGACATGGGGATTTGCTTGTTAGCCATTTTGTTTTGTGTGTGAAATGATCTCGCTGAGGGGGATTAGTTGACTTTCCTGGCTTGTTCGCCGCTTGAATTCTACCATCCCATTTTGGAGATTGCGTTCGCCCAGCGTAATGCGTACAGGGCAGCCTATCAGATCGGCGTCGTTGAATTTGACTCCGGCGCGTTCGTCGCGGTCGTCGTAAAGGACAGATAATCCGGCAGCAAGAAGTTCTTCGTGTAGCTTATCGGCTGTCGAAAGCGTATCGATGGTTTTTCCGGGCAGCACCACGAGATAGACATCGATAAGGAGCGATGGAGGCAGGCAGGGTTAATCCCTTCTCGTCATGGTGGAGTCTCCGCAGCAGCTAGCAAGTAATTTGAAGATGTCGATGCTGGTTTTGGCATGCCAAACCTTGCCCGGTTTTCCCTTTTCATCAGTGAAAGAACCGGAATTCTCGTTTGGGGAAAATCGCTCAGCTCTGACCAGTGGTTCGACATTTTGGCTTTCAAGCGGAGTTTTACATTCCGGGCAGGGATCTCCAGCCTGGGCAGCCGTGATATCAGCCACGAGGGAGGCGGTGTAATCACGTCCATAGTTGGTGTTGAGCAGGTGATATCCGTGCTCATTGGCTCCTGCCACAAGGTTGGGCGAGACCGGGATAAGCTGGTCAACGATCACGCGGACATTTTTAAGACCAATCGGAGATGCATATCCTGGTTCTGCGCCTGCTGCTTTGATCTGTTGTTCGCTGGCGGGAGTTAATTCATCAGCTCCCGTCAGTTGCTTTAATTTTTCCATACTTAGGGTAGTATCGCCGCGCACGACGACGAAAAGGAATTCTTCCTTGCCACCATAATTCGCCATCAACATCAATGCTTTGGCGGTCTTGGATTCGGGCAGTTTCAAATAGCGGGCGAGTGCTTCAATCGTGGGGCAGTCTGGTGTGAGTACTTTTTCAGTCAGGAGCATGGCTTCTGATGAAGGAGGTGTTACTGTCTTTTTAGAAAGTTCCAGAGATTCGAGATAGCCGCACGATGGACATTTCAGGATGGTTTCTTTTCCTGAAGAGTGAGGGAAGTAGAATGAGTGACTTGCGGATTCCAGACAGGGTATTTCTGTTATCGAGAAAATCCCTTTAATGTCTTCGGAAAGTTCAACTACCTGCTTTTGACAGGCTTCTTCATCGGCTGCGAGGATAAATGTATTCATCCCGGGGAAATCCCGGTTGTAAAGGAGCCTCGGCAGGTGGCGATAAGACTGGACTTCAGATTCAGCTAACGCAAACAGGTCCGCTTCAGGGCTAATTTCCTGCCCGTTGAGATTTTTCAACCGGGTTTCGAACAACGCTGACAACCGGTTGCAGGATTAGTTGGCCGAGAGGAAGCAAATTGGACGGAAGGTCGAAGATAGGCGGCGCGAGCCAGGAAGGCAAATCCCGCCGACGGTGAGTTGGCGGGGGCTTCACGGAGAGTTTGTCCAAAGAGCTGGGAATACCGCATGGTTTATCGGAGAGGGAAATTACCTGACGGCGCTCAGGCCAGGGATTGGTCGGGTTCAGGTGGGAGTTCAGGCTCGGTGGCAGCGGTGATACCCAGGTCCACTTCATCCTCCATGCGGATCTGTCCGCGCAGGAAGGCGCCGTCCTCCGTCACGAAGGAGGTGGTGACCACATCGCCCCACACCCGGCCGGTGGCGCGGATCTCGAGTTTCTGGGTGGTGATGTTTCCCCGCACCGCGCCGGCGACGATGACGGTGTTGGCGCGCAGGTTCTCGCAGGTGACGCGTCCGCTCTCGCCGACCACCAGCATGCCGCGCAGGGCGATCTGCCCTTCGAAGGCGCCTTCGATGCGCACCCCGCCTGTCCCATTGATGCTGCCAGTCCAGATGACGCCCGGACCCAGGACGGAGGTGATGCGTTCGACTGCCTGTACAGAGGCAGGTTCAGGAGTGGATGAAGTGGTTTTTCGTTTAAACATAATCCGACCGTTAATAAAAAATAGGCGCGGAATTGAACCGCGCCCTAATTGTATCATTTTCTCCGGCGAGGTTATTCGGGCTTGCTTTCCACCTTGCGCGGGTCGGCAATTCCCATGATGTTGAAGCCGCTGTCCACGAAGAGCACTTCACCGGTGACATGCGAGCCCATACTCGAGCACAGGAAGACGGCTGCATTCCCGCAATCCTCGGGGGTGACGTTTTCGCGCAGGGGGGCGATGTCGGCGAAATGCTTGTACAGGTCACGGAACCCGCTCACGCCCATGGCTGCCAGGGTGCGGATGGGACCCGCGGAAATGGCATTGACGCGAATCCCCTGCGGGCCGAAATCAGCGGCCAGGTAACGGGTGGATGCCTCGAGCGCAGCCTTGGCGACGCCCATCATGTTGTAATTCACGGTGACTTTGGTCGAGCCGTAATAGGTGAGGGTGAGCAGCGCACCCGCCGGGGTTGAGGATCGGCTGAAAGGCGCGCGCCAGCCCGACGAAGGAATACACGCTGATGTCCATCGCCATGTGGAAACCAGCCCGGCTGGTGTTGTAAAACATGCCGCTCAACTCATCCTTGTTGGCGAAGCCGATGGAATGCACGAGGATGTCGATCTTTCCGAAGTGGTCTGCAGCTTTTTTGGCAACCGCCTCGATCTGTTCGTCACTGGCGACGTCGCACTCTTCGACAAAATCCACGCCCAACTTAGCTGCGAGAGGCCGTACTCGTTTTTCAAGCACTTCCCCTGCGTAACTGAATCCCAGTGTTGCGCCTTCGCGGTGAAACGCCTGTGCGATGCCCCAGGCAATGGATTTGTCATTGGCCAGCCCAAATATGAGTGCTTTCTTACCGGTTAAAAGTCCCATAAAAATTCTCCTTCGCGAATTTTAAATCGATCAATTTTTATTTACGAGGAACCGCCACGGCTTCGACTTCCACGGTTCCGGTACAGAGTATAACCCCACACGGGGGCCAATCGTCACGCTCGCGATTGGAATTGGTCTTCCTGCTTCGATCCACATCTCGGGATTGGCGTCGGGTCAGGTCGTGACCGTTGAGATCGCCGTCGATGCCCAGCGCCTGCGTCAACTTGGCAGGACCCTTCGTGTCCCGTCCACTTCGACGATGGCTGATCGACCTCCACGCCTTCAAGAGGGCGGATGGCGCGAATCAACACCGCCGCCGGAAAGCCCTGCGCTTCCGTGACCGCATTCAGCATCCAGTGCATGCCGTAGGTGAAGTAGACGTAAGCGATTCCCGCACGCCCGAACATGACAGCCGTCCGCGCGGTTTTTCCCGCTTTGGCATGACAGCCCAGATCAGACTCCCCAATGTAGGCTTCCGTTTCGGTGATTTCTCCGACCAACCGCTGCCCGTCCAGGATCCGCACCAGGCGCGCACCAAGCAATTCGCGCGCGACGGTCAAAGTGGGGCGGTTGTAGAAACGGACAGGGAGCGGTCTGGTCATGCTGCTTGGATCAGGCAACCTTCAGGCGCGGATCGCGCTGCAGGGTGAGGCGAAGTCCGTCAGCCAACTTGATGGATGGCTTGAAGTTCAACTTCTGTTTTGCGAGGGTTAAATCCGCGCACATGCGGGAGACGCCGGGGGAGGTCTTGGCGTTGTAGATCACCTCGGGTGTGGTTCCGGTGACTTCCAACACGGTCTGGACCAGGTCGTGCACCGAGGTCTCCCGTCCGCTGCCGATGTTGATGACCAGTCCGTCGAGGTTCGGAGCAGTGGAGGCTGCCACCAACCCTGAGACGACATCATCCACATAGATGTAGTCGCGCGTCTGGCTGCCGTCCGAGTGGACGACCAGCGAACCGTTGCGCAGCGCCTGCTTGAGAAAATAGGGCACGACCGGCGGGTGGGCAGGGGGCAGGCGCTGGCCGGGTCCGTAGGCGTTGAAGACGCGCAGGCTGACGGTTTCGATTTTCCACAGGTCGCCGATGGTATTGACGTAATATTCCGCGGCCAGCTTCGAGACGGCGTAAGGCGAGCGCGGGTTGGGCGGCATTGATTCTTTCAACGGCTGCCTGCCCTGGTCGCCGTAGATCGCACCCGAGGAGACCAGCACCACGCGGCGCACGCCTACATCGCGCATGGCTTCCATCAGGCTGACCGTGCCGCCGACGTTGACAGCGTTGTATTCTCGCGGGTAGAGCTCTGATTCAGGCACGGAGACCCGCGCCGCCAGGTGGTAAACGCAGTCCACTTCCTGGAGCAGGGTCCAGAGCTTCGGGCGGTCATTGACATCCCCGCGGGTGAAATGAACGTCGGGCGCCAGCGCTTGAGGGTCGCCGGTGGACAAGTCGTCCAATCCGCGCACCTGGTGCCCCTCGCGGGCAAGCTGGTTGGCAAGGGTCGAGCCGATAAAGCCGGCAGCGCCGGTGATGAGGAAGTTCATGGTTGAAAAGATTATAAACGAAATCCCCCGCCAGAATGCGGGGGATAAAATGAGCGTCCTAGAACAGCAGCAAATCTCAGCGCGGCTTGATGCGCCTCGGCGCCAGCCCATGACGGACATGGCGGGACGGAGTTGGCGCGTGATGCGGGGCGTGTTTTGCAGGTCCAGCCCTCTCGTACCCCGGGGCGTTGTAATCGAAATCAGGCAGCGTCAATTTGGGCAGCGGCCCCATTATCCTCTCAAGTGCCCGCACCATGTCGTTGTCCTCTGGCGTGACCAGTGTAAACGCGTCGCCGGTTCGTTCCGCGCGCCCGGTTCGGCCAATGCGGTGGATATAGGCGTCGGCGGTGTCAGGCATGTCGAAGTTGATCACGTGGGAGATGCTTTCCACATCCAGGCCGCGTGCGGCGATGTCGGTGGCGACCATGATCTGGTGCGTGCCATTCTTGAAGCCTTTGAGCGCGGATTGGCGCTGCCCCTGCGTACGGTCCCCGTGCAGGCTGGTCACATCGAAGCCGGCTCGTGAGATCTGCTGCGCGACGCGATGAGCGCGGTGTTTGGTGCGGGTGAAGATCAATACGGAGCTTGTGTCAGTCTGCTTGAGCAGGGCGACCAAGAGTGCACCTTTCAGATGCTGGGGGACCGGGTACAGCGCGTGAGTCACCGTATGCGCCGGGCGGCTGAGTCCCACCGAGATTCGCTGGGGGCGCGTGAGCGACTGGGATGCTAATTGTTCCACCTCAGCGGGGAAGGTGGCTGAGAAGAGCATGGTCTGCCGTTTGGATGGCACTGCCTTGATGATGCGTTTTATGTCCGGCAGGAATCCCATGTCAAACATCCGGTCGCCTTCATCAAGCACCAGAATTTCGATGCGGTCAAGGCGGACCTGCTTTTGATTCACAAGGTCCAGCAGACGGCCGGGGCAGGCCACCAGGATCTCGACGCCCTCCCGCAAGGATTTTATCTGCGGACCCGAGCCTACGCCCCCGAAAATGGTGACGCTGCGCAGCTTGGTGCCGGTGGCCAGCACACGGATGACGTCGTGGATCTGCCCGGCCAGTTCGCGGGTAGGGGTGACGATCAGGGCGCGGGGCATACCCCGCGGACCCTCGAGCAGTTTGTTCAGGATTGGCAGTACGAAAGCAGCCGTCTTGCCCGTGCCAGTCTGGGCGGTGCCGATCAGGTCGTGTCCGGCAAGCGCTGAGGGAATGGCGGCTTCCTGGATGGGGGTCGCCTTATCGTAACCGGCGCGTTTGATCCCCGTCATCAGGCGGGCATCGAGTTTGAACTTATCGAAGTTCACGTTATTTCCTTGTCTTCAGAGTCGGGCGGGTGTTGGGAGCGCTTCGGACGCTGTCGATAGAAACAGCGGGGACTGCTGAAAGGGATTAATCAAAGTAAACCAACGAGAGAATTATACCGGAAGTCCGCCGGTGTAACGACAGTAAAATCCCCCGGCCTTTGCCGAGTGATGTGGACATATCCGCACGGTAAGAAGGGATGTCAGCCGGTTACGCCTTCATTGGTTGACAAAAGCTGTGATGCAGTCTCGATTTTGCGGGCAATGGTTTCGGACATTCGATGCGCACATCCGCTCCATATTTCCTGCGGGTAGATGATCTGGTTTGTCCCCGGCAGCATCTCCATCGCCAGACCAGTGTTCAGGTCGATTCCGAATGGCAGGTAGGCTTTGTAGATGATCTGACTGCAGTAAAAAGCATCCTCCCTGTCCGGGTCGAGGAAGTTGAGGTTGTAGGGCTTGCCCACTTGTGCGAGGCAATACTCCGCCACGCGTTCGCGGATGAGGATTTCATCTTCTTCCCTTATTTCCTGTCCGGCTAATGGGTAGGCCACGCCATAGAACTCATCCAGGATAAGCCCGCGCATTTTGACCATGCTGGCTGAATCCCAGGAGCCATGCGGAACCTTGTATGAGATAACTCCCTTTGTGCCGGCTTCCACGCACCGGCCGTCCGGGCCGATATAAACCGCGACATGGTCCACGTCCCCGGGCACCAGGCGTCCCACCAGGCACCAGAACTCTCCAGGCAGGATGTTCGGTTTGCCGTTCATGGTGCAGATAACGTCGCCCGTCTCGAGGGGGACGCCGTTGATGGTGTAGGTGTGGATCATATTAATCGAGATAACCTTGTAAAGAAATTATACGCTTTTTAACAGCTATCGTTGCACAAGAAAATCCATCTGGTGGGCGATGTAAACCAACTCAGCGTGCTTAACTTGGGCGTGGCGTTCCCTTAGCCAGGCGGTGAAGGTGTCTGTATCCAGTTCGGGGTGCCCGGTGAGTGACTCTTCAAAGAAGTGCAGGATAAAATGCAGGAAGTAGGCTTCATCAGCGGGGTAGTGTCCGTCGTGTGGATAGACGACCCAGTCAGAAGAACCAGCAGCCAGGATATTGGCGCCTGCATCCTGTAAATATTTGAATAGATGCCGGCCGCTTTGGCTGTCCCCTCCGGTGGGACGTTCATCCATGGTCAGGTGATACAACTGCTCGATTTTGGCATCCAGAGCGGGGTCGATCACAGGCTCGAAGGAGGTGACACCGTCAAAGTTCAGGGTCAACCACGCCAAACCACCCGGTTTCAAGAGTGAAAACAGGTCCGGCAAGGATTTGGGCATGGGCAGGAGGTCGAGGAAGGCGTGAGCGATGAGCAGGTCCGCTTTTTCAGGGGCGGTTTTTATGAAGTCGAACATGTCTGCACACACAAATGAGATGTTCAAGTTGCGGGTATCGTCGAAAAGCCGTAAACGATCCCCTTCGAATTGCTCCCATCGAAAGTGATTTTCATCTGCCCAATCGCGGCAGCCAGGTTTGGGCGAAATCGATGTTCTCCTGCATGGAGTCCACCACCGTGTAATTTGCCCTGGTCAACAATCCCCAGCGCAGCAGGCGGATAGCCATCGTGCCGATCCCGCCACCCACTTCGATGACGTCGATGGGTTCAGAAGGCACGCGCGAAAGGAGGGTTTTCATAGACATGCCGGTTGAGAGCCCGATCATCGACCGTCCGTTTGGCGAGCAGGTAGCGGGGAAAGGAGTGTTTCCATAAATCAATCTTATCAAAGTCTATGCCTGCCCAAACTATACAGGCAGGTAGTTTCCGATTTGATCCTGTAAAAACGACCGGATCGAGGCGGCAGTCTGCTCCCATTTGGGCTGCTGGCGGTAGCGCTGCCATGCGTTGAGCGACAAGCGGGTGAGCAATTCCCGGTCCCTGGCGAGAGCAGCGAGATGAGACGCCAATGCCCGATCATCATCGGGATCGATCAGGTAACCCGTCCTGCCTTCTTCGATGATTTCAGGAGCCGCTCCTGCCGTAGTGCCGATAGCCGGCAGGCCAAAAGCCATCCCTTCGAGATAAACGATGCCAAATCCCTCATAGCTCGACGGCACAACCAGAACATGGGCGGTTTTCAGCATCGCGACCAGGGGATCATTATTCACCGCGCCATGAAAGCGGATGGATGAATGATTGATTTTGTCGGCCCGTTTTTTCATTTCCGCTGCGTAATTTGGATCGGTGGTCAATGAGCCGACGATATCCAGTTGGACGCTTCCCTTCGGCAGGCGGGCGAGAGCATCCAGCAGGGTATGCAGCCCTTGCGAGGGATGACATTCCCGATGAATAAGAGTTCGCAGGGGAGAGTCCTCCGATGACCGGGCATATATCCGTTCAGCTGATTCGGTGGCCTCCGCAGACAATCCATCCCCGAAGCGGTCGGTGGGGGGGTAGGCTACCAGGTTGGGCTTTCCGCTTCCCACGAGCGCATGGACCACTCCCCGGGTGGTGCCGGAGTTGAAGATGAAACCGTCCACTGAGCGCAGGTAGCGGCGTTCGACAACACGATAAAACGTGTTCTGCCAGGCAGGCCGCTGCTCGGAACAACGCAGATGGTGGACCAGGCTGATGACAGGGTATAGGATGAGGTTGTCTGTTGGCAGTGAGCAGCGATGGATGATTTAGTTCGTCCTGAATAATCACATCCAACCCGGCAGGCAGGCGAAAGGAAAAATTATCCATCAGATGTGACAGGTAATTCCGCCATGGAAGCGAAATAAGTTCAACCGTATCGCCCTGGGCGCGAAGATAGTCCACCAGCATGCGGTCGTAGAGATAACCTCCGCTGAGGGTATCGAGGGAGCCGTAGATGACAAGTCCGATTTTCATGAGGGTATCGAAAGGCAATATTGGGCGGTTGGTCAGCGTTCTTGTTCGTAGGAAGCCCAGGCGATCTCGTTCTCCCACAAGGTGACCTTGATGTTCGTCAGGTTGGAGGCTGTTATCGTGTTATTCAACGAATGACATAATATTCGCGCGAAGTGTTCAATGGATGGATTTAAGCCGGCAAACTCAGGCAAATCATTGAGCATTTTCCCGCGGTGGTTGACAATCAGAGAATCAAGGTGGTGTTCCACTTCGACAATATCAACCAGATACCCATGCTCGTTCAGCATCTTTCCCAGTAGCTGAAGTTCAAGCAAATAATGATGTGTATGGGGCGAGTTTTCAGCACCCCAATCCCCTCCGATCAAGGCGTGTTGGGCGTCAAATTCGCGCCGGACAGCAAGTGTGTACATGGGCTCTCCTGGGTCAGGATTTAAGGTCAGGTTGAATTGGACGCATCACGAGGCGCCCGTTTTCACGCGAGATGGGCATGGCGAAAGTATAGGAGTTCAGGCGGGTGCAATAATCGATATCGCTGGCGATGGTGGGGAATATCTCCGGCGGCATCAGTCGGATCTCGTTGGAATTCCGCGCTCTCTCAAGATATGGCTCAGGGTCTGGTGAATTACCGCGCAACCGGGCTTCGAGATATTCGGCGCAGGCCTGGTCTTCGCCCTCGGGATCCCGCCCGGTGATGACAAAGGTGATTTTCTCCGGTTTCAACCGCAGTACCGCCTGGACAGTAGCTTCGGCAACCGGGAAACTGCAGGCGAACAACATTTCCGCGTTGACGCAGCGTACTGCGCCTTGGGTGCCTGCGCCTGTCCTTTGGATCAGCGGTTTGCTGCGTAGGTCCTGCTGGAGGATTTCCGTAGGCGAGTTGCCGAAATCGAAGCCTTCAGGTGGGAGTCCGCCCACTTCACCGATCACCAGTGAACCGGGGATGAGGGTCTTGAGTTTAAGCGCCTCTTCCACATCGCTGACCAAGGTGATGCTCTCCGCGCCAACACTGAAGGCGTAGGCAGCGTTTGAGAAAGCGCGGATGACATCGATGACCACCACTACTCCAGTGGCCGTATGGCAGGTGTCGTTGGATGTGTAATGGAATTCCATCTGAGTTTGACCTTTACAGGGTGTTGACAGATTTATTTTACCCGCTATGCACTGGTTCTGGCTTGAATAATTTCACCAGAGTGCTATGATGGAGTTAGGAGGTGGATATGAATCCTGTTCTGAAGAAAATCCTGCTTTGGTCGCCGCGGGTGTTGGGAATCCTGTTCGTGCTGTTCACCAGTCTATTTTCTTTTGATGTCTTCGATATGGGATTGAGCCTATGGGAGTCGATTCTCGCTTTGTTCATGCATCTGCTGGTGCCCACCCTCCTGCTGGCGATAGTTGTCGCTTTTGCCTGGCGTTGGGAGTGGGTAGGCACGCTTGGTTTTGGTCTGTGGGGATTGTATTATCCACTCGCATTCAAGGGATTTGACCTCATGGCCTATATCCTGATTTCAGGCATTCCGCTGTTGATCGCTGTGTTGTATTTAGTAGGCTGGATTTTAAGGAAACAGATTCGAAGCTGAAGAGTCCAATAACGAAATAGCGTAGCGGCTATACTTAGAATATCCCCTGAACATTTTTTGTTCAGGGGATATTGTCTTATTTCAATGTGTTCTGCAAGCCCTGGATGAATTGATCCTTCTTCTCCCCGGTCAGGCGGGACTGTGGATGGAATATCCAGTATTGGATTGGGGGCATTTTTCCATCTTCAACGGCGTCGACCAGGTCGTCGACAAACCCTGGATTCGTATCCCATTCCGAAAAGTTGTATTTGGACCGCGCCTGCTCCACGTCCCAGTAGATCAGCCAGGAGGCCGGAGCGATGTTGCTGTACCAGGTCCAGTCTGTCTCGTTGCTGTGGCATTGAAAGCAATGCTCCTTTGCGATCTGGCGTGTTTGGGGGCTGTCCCATGCCGGCTCGGACGTCGTCGGTGGATTGGTGTGGTCGCGTCCGTAGGGAACGAATTGAAGCAACACAAAAACAACCACTCCGGCGATAAGTAGATAGAGGATAATTTTCCAGAATTTACTCATTCACACTCCCTTTTGTATCAATAGTATTTTTACTTTTTTCTGCTTGAAATTGTGTCGGGTCGGTAGGGAGCCTGCCGGTCGAGCGTGCCGACAAATTGCACCAGCTTGGTATGCCCCAACATTTGCCGGATCGACATGTTCTCGCCGATGTGATACCAGTAATGGTAAATCATACGCTGGACTAGATTTCCGAAGGTGCGGGTTGTCTTCTGTCTGTCGATGTACGCATACTGCTGAAGTTCGACGTAGGTCAGGGTGTCCAGCCAGGGATCGGCAGCCACGGTGATCTTCTTCCAGGCGGATAGAACTTCCTTAAGCGCAGGCGTGCTGGCAGGTGCGCCGTAGGCGAATTGTTCGTTGATCTCAGGGAACGGCATTTTCTCCTGGCCGAGGTAAAGGCAATAGCGCTGCTCCTGCCAGGCGAGGTGACCGATGTTCCAACTGATACAGTTCATCGGCTTGAGGCGTTTACGCGCATCCTCTTCGTTGACCCCCTTGATGGAACGCAGAAATTCTGCGCGGGTGAATTGCAACTGGCTGACGAGCGGATGCGGCTTCATGCTTTCCTCCTGGTCATTTCTTTTTACGGGATTTTTCTTCCGCTTTCTTTAGGTTTTCCGCCACTCTGAACTTGACGATCTTGCGGATCAACGCCAACGGGAGCGGCTTATCGAGCGGGAATTGCACCGCTCCTTTGGAGGTTTTGTACGCGGCCAGCTCTTTTTTGAATTTTTCAATTCCGGTCGGCACCGGATAGAATCCGATGTGATTCTTGAAGGCGGCAAAGTGAACGAGGTTGATACCCTTCAGGACAAAGGTCGGCAATTGATATTTTATCGCTTCTTCAGCTTCTGGCGCTGCCTCCTTTATGGTGGCTCTCATTTGTTTTAATAAGATTTGAATATCCTTGGGAAAGAGCGCAATATACTCATTGATATTCTTGAAGGTATTTTTGGGAGTTTCCATAAGTTCTCCTTGAATTTTGCCTGTAAGGCAACTTTATTTGACACGACCAGGGAAAAGATTAATGCCACGCACCCAGGATCGCACCAAAAACAACAAAGTTTATTAAATGGTTGCCATTTTCGATAGCCCATGCTTTTAGGTATCCGGGGAACAGCTTGTTCACAAGGCTGGTCGGTGCGACGAAACCCAGCCAGAGCAGGAAACCCACCGTCATGCCTGAGACGAGGGTCGCGCCACCGGTCATACTTCCCATGGCATTGACCATCAGGGCCATGAATACCGCCTGCACGAAACTGGAAACCATGATGAGTATCCACGTCATGGGTCTTCCATCAGGTTTATCGCTTTCACTCTTTCCGATAGCCTTCCACCAGACTGGGAAGAAAGTTTTGGGTCCAAACCAGAGTGAGCCGCTGACGACACTGAACACCACACATGCAATGACAGCCAGCCAATTGATAGCACTAAAGTCCATTGTATTCTCCTTTGGCGAATAGGGTTGCGGCAAAAATATTGCGACAATTATAGTCCAATATTGGCATGTCTGATCGATCATAGGGGGATGTTTTCCAAGGCTTTTCTAATCCTTGAGCCAAGCCTTGAGAGTAATTACAAAAGGATACTTACTTTAGTGCGAAGTTCGACTTTTCTTTTCATTAAGTCCAAGCAGACGGGCGACATCCTTAGCCAAATCCTCCACTGATGCGGACGACCTTGATTTGCAAATCTTGATATTGTTTTCCAGGCATTCCACTTCGATGGTGTGATTGATCTTATCGTCAAATTCGAGGAACCTGCGCCATGCCCTTTCTGGTTCTGGAAGCTGAAATATCGCTTCTTTCATCGCCTGCCGGTCAACACCATTCCATACATTGACTCCTGGTTTGACAGCCAGGCATACAATCTGCCGGACGGGAAGCACCTTTGCGAGAATGGCCGGGTTCGTGATTCCGCCGTCGATCAATAACGGTGAATCCGGGGGAATGTCTGCGAGGTCCTCGGCCAGTAGATCGAGATATTCTGGGAGGGCTGCCTGGTTGAAGCTGTTGAATTTGTCCCAGGACATGCTGAGCAGCCAGGCCAGTCCGTTTTCGGAGGCTGACCAGGCCGTGTTCACGGGGTGACGAGCCGGCGAGAACCGGTTGTGATACGTTCCATAAATATGGGCATCCATATCGTACACTGGCAGCGAGTACCGCTCCGAGAGAATGCTGCAGACCGTTGTCTTTCCGGAACCAGCGCCGCCAATGATCCAAAAAAGCCTTTCCCGGCTGGAAAGGACTTCTCTGGCTTGCATGATCAGATCAGAGTCGATGTGGAAGGGCATGCGATCACCAGTGCCCGATGGGAAAGGTCATCTTTTCAATCGGGGAATTAGTTGCCTGCAAACGTGGAGGACATTTTCGTATCCTTGCCGCTGCGCTTGGCTTCATACATCAGGTGGTCCGCTTTTCGGACCAGTTCATCCACGGAGGGGGGCGGCGCGACGCAGGTGAGCGCCCCGATGCTGCATGTGAGCGTCAGCTTGGAGCGAATCGCGGACTGGATGCGGGTGGAGACGATCTCCGCTGCGCGCGCGTCCGCTTCGGAGATAAGGATGGCGAATTCGTCGCCTCCCAGCCTGGCAACGGTGTCGCCGGTTCGAAGGTTTTGCTTGAGCGTCTCCGTCACAACTTTCAATGCGCTGTCACCGGTGGAATGCCCGCGGGTGTCGTTTAATTCCTTGAAATTGTCGATATCGAGATACAGGATGCTGAATGGACGCTGGTATCGCTTGAGGAGCGAGATCTGTATCTCAGCGGCTTCATAAAACGCCCGGGTGTTCGGCGCTCCCGTGAGTGGATCAATACGCGCGTTGATGGCTTCCCGCTCGAGAGTCGTGTGCAGGACGTGCAGGAGCACGGTCACGATGAGGAAGGCCATCAGGAGCACGCCGGTATTCCAGGCCGGGATGAAAGGATCTTCGTTTGGGACGATTTGTGCGAAAGCATCGGCGACGTACCAGGCCAGCGCGCTCAAGATGGACAGGGACACGCCGGCTTCCCAGCCCAAAAACCAGGCGGCGATTCCCACGGGGATGAGGTAGAAGATCGTGAAGGCCAGGTCCACGCCGGTGGCGTAATCGACGATACCGAGAATCAAAATGGCAGCCAGCAAACCGATGAATAGGAATATCCTGGAGGAATAGGACAGTTTTTTTAATGTAAGAGAACTCAAGTCTGAGCGATTCATTGTTGTGTCACTCCAACCATTCTTCCTTGTAATTATACAAATAATTGCAGTATGGTGAGGTCACACCTTCAGGGGATTATTTATGGCAAGTCTCTCGACAAGGACCGTCAGGCTGAAGTTGACCAGGGCAATGTCAACTGGTCGGTGGGGTGCCTTTCGTAGCGGACGACGCGGCTTGTGAGTTGAGTTTTTTCTGGACTTGTTCGATGATCACCTGCAAGGCGGGACGTTCGGATGACTCTTTGGGCAGGTTGGTCATGTACTGGGTCAGATCGCCCAACGCTTTTTCCAATTCCCCGATCTTGATGTACGACAAGCCGCGGACCTTAAGGTTGATCAAACTTTGGTCGTTTAATTCGATCGCCTTCTGGACGTTGGCCACGGCATCGATATATTGTTCAATCTGGAAATAGGCCTGGGCGATGTTGGAATAGGCAAGGGCGGCATTGGGATCCAATTGATCGCGGCGTTCGGATTTTTGCTGGCGTCTGTAGAGCTCGATCACCACTTCGAAATCATTGATCGCCCGCGATAAAAGAAACAGGATGGGGTAGGATATGGTCCCGCCCAGTTCCAGCATTTTGCTTCCGCGCAGCAACAGCGTCTTGCCGCGCCCCAGGTAGGCCTGTGGATTCTGACTGTCCAGCAGAATCTCCTCGTCAAAATCGCTCTTGGCCTCCTCCAGCCTAGAGCTGTTCAGGAATAACGTGGCACGTTCGTAATACGCGTCCTCCATGATGCGCTGCAAATCACGGGCTTTGGCCAGTTTGATGGCTTCGCTGTAATCATCGATTGCCAGATCGTATTGATTGAGATTGCCGTAGATCTTGCCCCGGGTCAGGTAGGCTTTAGGGATGGTCGGGTCGAGTTCGATAGCCTGGTCCAGCGCCGCCAGCGCCTGCGGCAACTCCTTGCGTTGAAGGAGCAAAGCGCCCCGGTAAATGTAGGTGACCGGGTAACGGGGATTAGCCTTGGTCGCCTCCTTGAAATCCTTATCGGATTCATCGATCAGCCTGGCATATTCCTTGTCGTCGGCTTTCAAGTTGATCGCCAGCGATCCGCGCGCAAGCCCGCGGCTGGCATACGCCGGTGAGAGATCTTCATCCCGATCGCGGTACTCA
Source organism: uncultured Chloroflexia bacterium (assembly GCA_963774975.1). GTDB lineage: Bacteria > Chloroflexota > Anaerolineae > Anaerolineales > Villigracilaceae > JBGPQJ01. The sequence goes on along the minus strand of CAVZGY010000011.1, from coordinate 156,782 downwards.
ACGATCGCGCGGGTCAGGATGTCAATCGCGACCTGATAGGATGCATTTTCGATGTAGGCATTGGCCAAACCCACAGCGGACGCTGCGTCCTTGGCAAAAGCCCGGGTCAGGTCCTCCGGTTTCAAGTCGGTTTCGTTGACCAGGCTGGTCAGCAAGTCGAGCGTGCGGTCGTTGGCGAAGACAGGCTTTGCAACCAGCCTGGTGATATCGGCGAGCACATTCTGCGTCTGGGCGCGGATCTGTTCCGTCTCGACCTGGCGAATCGCATTCCAATAAGCCTGGACATAGGCCAGGTTCGGGCTGGATTCGATGACCGAACGGGAAAGCGATGCCAGCATCACCAGTTCATCATGCGACAATTCCTCATTCTCGTCGATTGGCACAAGGCGGATCTGCTCCGGCTCGGCAGGGGGGACCGGCTCCAGCAACCGGATCAAAGCCGTCATGGTCGTGATCCCGATTTGCCGAAGGTTCTTAATGGTGGTTTGAGGGAGCGTGGTCACCAGGATGGCCTGATCCACCCAGTTCATCACCTGCGGCATGCTGTAGCGGCTGGTCAGCAGGAGCTGGCGGATGTCCATGGCAGCCAGGTTCTGGACGTTGTCCACGCCCGATTCACGCAGGCGTGTTTCGTGCCAGATGCTGATGCCGTCCACCTCGCCCAGGTTGATCTCGCGGCGGTCGTCCACTTTTTGGATCCGGTCGCTGATGGATCTCATCAGCCGGATGCCCGAATCGGGGATGTAACCGATCAGGAAGGCCAGGATGGGAATCAACGCTGACGGGACAGCCAAAATCTGCTGGTCAACTTCGCGCTGATCCTGCAGAAAGAGGGCAAGGATGAGGCCGATGATGAGGACAGTGATCAACAGCACCGTGGATTGGAGATAAACGCCGGGAGCCATGTCGTAGGTCATGTAACGCCGCGAAACGTTGTAGATCGCGAAGATATACCCGCCCAGGAAGCTGTAGAACATGGTCTGGAACACAAAATCGGTCAGAGGAAAAGTAAACCCGTGCAGGTCGCCGGCGCTGAATCGAAGAAGGATAAAGCCGAACAGGCTGATCAACGATGTCAGGGTGACGAATAAAACGTATTCCTGAGGCGGGTTGATTTGGCGGTACAGTTTCTCCCAGCGTTCCTGCTCACGCTCGTCGGCGAAGCCCAGCAGGTTGATGCGTGAAACCAACCGGTCCTTGTGATGCCCGGCGCGCACTTCGAAGGCCAGGTAGGAGATCGGGAAAAACCCCACCAGCACCGTCACCAGGACATTCTCGAAGATGCTTGCCCCCGGGTTGGCGAAATAGAGAAGGGTGTAAATCAGGGAAAGGGAAACCAGTGCGCCGGCGATCGTCAAAAGCCATCGGCTTCCCGACGAGCGCGGTGATTCAGCCTGGGTCGCCGTGAATTCATAAGCGGGTTTCTGTGAGCTCTGGTCCATCACAAGCCTCCTTCAGCGTGTTAAATAAATAGCGCCACTTTCCGCGAACAGCCTATCGTTGGCATCCTGGTCGGTGGCGCAAGGTTTATGAGGGTTTGCGACTTCAATCTTCGATAAACTTGGAAGGATCGATGGTGTCGATCTGAACCTTTCGGTCCTGCGTCACCTGGGCGGTGGAGCCGCTGATGCTGGAGTCGCCCCATTCAATATTGATGTTATAGGCGGCAGACTGGTTGATGATATTACGGAAATCACCTGCCAGCGCCTCCAGGTTTTTTGCCAGTTCCGGGTCGCGGTACATGAGGTGCTTAAGGCGGTCGCTGAATTCAGCGATCATCGCCTTGTCTCCCTGTTTGGCAATAAAATCCTTCATGAAACCGGTATGATCCGGGCTGGCATCGAACGCCGGTTCAACCAGCCCACGGATGCGGTCAATGATCTCCCGACCAGGCAGCTCGGATCGTTTTTCAGCAGAGGTTTTCCAGTAATTGGACAGGATCAGGGCTACTTCATCAGCAAACGGGTAGGCTTCCATATCACTTACCTCCAGTAAAGACAAAATTATTATAACATTAATGACATTGGCGTTAACGCTGCACGAGGCAGGCAGCCGGTGGTGACCAGCGAGACTGTCAGTACAACCAGGGAAAGGATTGGGATATCCATGAAATTGTCAGTTGGGTTCCTTCACATTTTCTTATGGAAGGTCCACCCACTGACCTCCTTGCTGGACCCATCGCTCACGCCAGGCTTCGACAGTTTCACTCGTGAGCATGAGCTTGTAATCCACAGACTGATCGCCTCTTTTCAGCAGAATGGATAATTCATTCCACAGGCCACGGGGCTTGTTCTGCATTCCGACAATATTGCATCGAGGAAGGTACGTGATGATCCACCCATGTGGGACCTTCAGGTCATCCTGGATCACCACCATATAATTGCTGGAGAGCAACAGCAGTGTATTGGCCGTTACATTCCGGCGGAGTAAGAGCAACCAGCGCTCCCGCGTGCCAGGTTGAAAGACCAGGGTTTCCAAGGCTTCGCCGGGCAGCAAGCCGTAAATTCTCGCTCCGTTTGAAAACTTTACCGGCAATGCTTCCAAGGCTTGTTGCACAGCGGGAGAGGAGATGGATTTTTCTGCATCCACATCGGGTGTGACCTCGGTCGCCTTCAGTAATTGCCGCAAAGGACGCGAGACACTATGCCAGGCGACTGTGTTGAATTCCACCCCAAGCCGCGTGGGTGAAGAATCGCCCTGTGCAACGATCTCCAGAAAACCATAGAGCAATATCAAGGTCGCTTTCACAATCATCAGGTCGCTTCCCTTTAGGTAAGTGACCTGGGGTTCCTCCTCGGACCAAATGGAAGCCATGAGATGGGTGACGTCTGTGGGTGTGAATAGCATGGCCTGCTTTGGTACATAGTTCCAGCCATGCTGAATCTGAGGAGGAAAGTACAGGATGGTCTGGTAGCCAGGCGCTATAGCCAAGGTCGGCAATTGGAGCTCGGGGGGCAGCTCGGAGATGTTTTTCAAAACGGTGAGGTGGCGATCAAAGCCTCGCTTAAGGACTTCTTTCCTTAATTGAGACAAGCGTTTTTCTGTATTGTGTATAGATAAGGTCATGGGACTGGTTTCCTACATGCGTGGATCAAATTCATTATACAGAAAATACCTTGCGCAGATTGAGCAGAGCGGAAGAGCGGTTTTACTCTCCCAGCAACCAAGATCTCGCCTCATCGAAATCGCGGAAAAGCGTGACCTTCTGGCCCCGATTTTGTGAAACGGTTTCAAAGAATGTGAAGTCATCAATAGCCTTGGACACGACAAGTGCCCGCTTGAATTTTTGCACCTCCAAACCCGTTTCTGTAAGAATCTCAACAATGATCCTGGGCAGATCAAAGATTTCCAGTGTGGATAACGCGGATGTCGCCTCCCGTGCATCATTAAGAACAAGGTAGCACTCGTACTTCCTGGCGATACGCGCCGTTTGGGAGGCAAGTTCTTTTACCAGGGCTTTATCCACCTTGCCCTGTAATTCCATCCTGATAAAGCCATCCTCTTGGTTGTAGGTCACTGAGTTTGACATAGCTTTTCCTCATACTTATGGACAGAGTGCATAGCCACGACTCACACTGGAGAAATAACCTGGGCAGTTCCCTTTTTCGTATGTTTGTAAGATTCTTCGATGATCTTCCGCAGAGTGGGCAAATGGACGTCCTCCAGCTTGTTGACGTACAGACATGCCACGCCCGACTTGTGTTTGCCGAGTTTCTCAAGGAGGGCTTGCTGGTTCTTAAACCCCGACAGGACGTACAGCGCTAAATTCTGTTTTCGGGGCGAGAAACCGATCTGACAGGCATCACCTTCGTGCCCGCTGGCGTACTTGTAATGATATTTACCGAACCCGATGATGTTTCCCACCCAATAGACTGGTTCGATCCCGGTGACCTCGCGCATCATGTTCAGGATCACAAGACTGTCTTTGCGTCTCTGTTCATTGGGGATCCCGTTGAGAAACTTTAGGACATTTACATTCGTCGGTATTGTTTTAAGGTCTGCCATTCTCAACTCCTAAAGTGGGGAATTTTTGTATCGTGTTTCGTATCCGTAAAAGACTCATTTACGTACGGTTTCCGCTATTTGTCTGATGGCGGCAACCACCAGTTCCGGCTGGTCAGTCTGAATCCCATGCCCGCTTTTTTCAGCGACCAGCAGTCGGCTGTTCGACGACAGCCTGGCCAGGTCGGTTTGGAGTTCCTGCCAAACCTGCTCAGCCTTGACCGCTTGATCCGCAGGCATCCGCGCAAATAGATCGGGTATGCCATGTCTGACGACTATGAGCGGCAGGCTGCCAAGGCTTCCGCTTGCGCTCACCTGCCGGTCGCTTTTTGTGATAGCCGCCAACTCGTCAAGATTGCTTTGGAAATACTTGGGTTGATATCCAACAGACAGGTACATGGTTCTTAGTTCCGCCGGCAACTTTGATACGGTTGGCGGAGCAGCTTTTTCTCCCATCATTCTCCCTAACAGATTCAACGCGCCTGCCTTGGACGCCATCAGCATCACCTGATTCATTCCTTTTCCGGACGATTCCATTTTTTTCCAGGCTGGCGGCATTTTTGAATCGATTGCTTCGTGTCGCGCGTCCAGCAGGATAATACCGGCAACTTCGTCCGGGTAATTTTTGGCGAACAGGCGGACGGTGTGCCCTCCAAACGATGCCCCGACCAGGATGCAGGGTTTCTCAACTTCGGACCTTTCCAATAACGTGTGCAGTTCAGTGGCAATTTGAAGGCTGGTCCGCGGCTTGGGTCCAGATTCGCTCCACCCAAAGCCTGCCCGGTCGTAGGAACTGGCGCGCGTGAATTTAGCCACTTCGGACTGAACCAGATGCCAGTCCAATGACCAGCTGCCTCCGCCGGATTCAAATATGACCGCAGGATTTCCCTCACCAGTGGTGTAAATATGCAGTCTATGCCCGCCAACATTGATCAATTTGCCAATAGGGGATGGAGCGATAGTTTTCATGGGACTTTTCCCTAATTTGTAACAGAGTGATGAATGCCATCTCGCATGGACACGGCTCACGTAGTCGAAAATACCCAGGTTCAGAATAAACTTAATTTAGCCGCACAGATTGGCTGGTTGCATGTTGTGTTTCCCGAAATATTAGGCAGTTCTCATTCGACCGGCAGTGGTGGGCCAAGCAATTCCATGCCATGAGCTCGCCAAAGCTCCGGGTCCTGCGGCGGCATTGCATTGGCCTTCGTTACTTCACGGAAGAAGGATACCATTTTCCCGGCAGGCAAGAACGCGATCAGCATTCTTCCGCGCCTGCCAATGCCCGTATATGCCCAGACATGGGGAACTTGACGAGGTGCTAATATTGAATCGCCAGGTTTCAGCATAAATTTATCCTGCCCCACCTCCAGCACAAACTCGCCCTCAACCGCGTAGAACCATTCATCCTGGTCATAATGCAGGTGCCGGGCGGGGCCGCCTTTTTCATGAAAGGTGTTTTCCAAAATAAAGAGACCATCTTCATCATTTGGAGTTACTTTGAAGGTGATGGCGCTTACACCAAGTCCACGATGTTCCCCGAACTGGTCTTTACCAGCGGCGACAAGAAACACAGGCGGTGGATTGTTTTGGATTTCAAGAGATTTACCCATAAAAAACTCTCCTAATAAAAAGGTTACCGATAAAAGGAACGCTTTAAAACTGTTAACAACAGGAGATTTTCCACTTCGTAAAGGCTGGACTTATGATACAGAAATCACCTAAGCAGCGGATTAATTACTTTTAGATCGCTTTGGAGATGGCACTCCCGCGCATGGACCCGGCTCACGCTGCCGGAAATGCCGAGGCTAAGGATGTACTACAGATTGACTATGGACTTTGACTTCTCGATTGATGCGCCCACTCAATTCTTTTTCAGCGACTTCAAGGTCGTAGCGGACCTGCAAACGCAGCCATACCGCCGCACTTGTGCCAAAATAGCGCGCCAGCCGCATGGCGGTGTCCACCGATATGGAGCGCTGACCATTCACGATCTGGCTGATTCGAATGGGTGTGACGCCGATATCATGCGCCAGGCGGTATTGAGTTAGACCAAGCGGTTTCATGAAGTCTTCGAGCAGGACTTCTCCGGGGTGTATGGGGGAGAGCAGTTTATCCATTGGCTTCACCTTTACGAGTGATAATCAACAATTTCCACGTTTTGGGCTTTATTATTCTGCCAATCAAAGCAAATTCGCCACTGATCATTAATTCGGATGCTGTACTGCCCAGCCCTATCGCCTTTCAGCTTGTCAAGTCTGTTCCCGGGTGGAGCGAGCAGATCTTGCAGGTCTTCGGCATCATCAATATAGATTAGTTTGCGCCGGGCGGTGCGTTGAATGTCCTTTGGCAATTTCGTCGAGATTTTGCCAAGAAAGATTTTCTTTGTTTCCTCAGAAGCAAAGGATTCAATCACACCGCAATAGTATCACGACGCGATATTATTTTCAAGTGCTCAATATTGTGGGATTTTAGCCGTGGATTTACGGTTCCCCACGCATGGACCCGGCTCACGCCGCGGAAAATGCCCAGGCGCAGATGGGGATCCTCAATCATTGTCCTTGAATCGACGCAATGCCCAGGAGCACGATCAGCACCAGGAAACCTTCGTGCATAATCCACGAAGCCCATGTTGACTTTGCCCAGTGCCGCACAATGCCAAAAATAATCGCTCCAACATATAGTTGTATCATTCTGGAAACCCAGGCGGATGGAGGGGATTGCAGTGAGAACCCGCCATAGAGGTCCATAGGCAAATGTCGTAACCCGAACAGCAAGGCTGTAACTCCGATGCCAACCCAGGCACGATAATCCTGCGTGAGAGTTGTTTGAATCCATCCTCGGAACATCGTCTCCTCAGCAACGGCGGTGAGCACCAGCAGTAACACCAATGCCATTACTAATTCCACAAAACTCGTGAAGTCACGCCCGGGTGTGGATACTGGATCACCAATAAGTACTTGTGTAACAACGGTAATGACCAATAAAACAATGAAACCTAAAAAGCCGATCCAAACCGTACGCCATCCATTCCATTTCCATCCCAGGCTTGAGAAAATGTTGCCGGTCTGCTTGAAGATATAGCGCAGGGCAAGGATGGGCAGGAGCAAGTTGAGCAGCATGATCGTGCTTTCAGCAACGATCATCCACGTTGTGGATAGCTGATAGTAAATCTTCCCTGTTATGAGAAAAACAATCAAGTGGGGAACAAGGTTGGCAATCAGCCATGCTGACAATAAGACCAGTACTTTACTTTCTCTTTTTATCGCTTCCTCCTGGTTTCAGAAGCCTCCATATGTTCTGCCCCTCCTACGCATGGACCCCGCCTCACCCCGCCGAAAACGCCTTGCGCGTAGCCTGCCCCTGCTTCTCTCTACTCACACCGCCGAAAATGCCCTGCACGTAGCATGTTAGCTGCAGTAGTTAAAAGGCAAAAGGTAGGGTTTTCATTTGTTTACTGACCGGTCATTCTTGTAATTCAATCAGCATAATTTCAGACTTATCACCAACACTTTTTTGATACTCCTTTGCACGAGCAACTGCTGCCTTCAACTTTGTTTCGAATTGTATGGTGCTCCGTGATAAATCACTTAAATCTATTGTCGTAGTTGAAGCAGTCAAGGAAATGTGATCTACTGGCGGTTCGATTTGTAATCCAATTGGATTGACCAATGGATAGCCTTCTGACTTGGCAAGGCGTCCAGGGATTATTAAAGATACCGATACTGTCTTCTGTGCTTGCATTTCAGGAGAAGCATTAACCCAGGTTAGCGATCCTAATAATGGCCATCCGGTATTTTCTAGTTTAGGAATTTCTCCACTCAAATGTTGAACAAAATGCCGCAATAGCTCGACGCCTTCGGTATCCTTCTGAAATAGCATAACACTGGAATTCTTTTTGAGTCCTGGGGCTTGAGTAACTAATATTCGTAATCGGTTTATGGTGTCGACTAAAGACCATGCGTCAAGAAGGATTTGGATCTGAAAATTCTCGGTAGATTTTATCCGCTTACCTTGTCGAAAAAAGTATTCGGTATCGTCGCGGAGGCGAGCATAGCATATTCTCGTCATCACAAGTGAAGTCTCGAGACCGTCCAAATATAACTCTTGGCGCCTCTTCAAATCCATAGATCCACTCCAATTGCTGTGTCTATCAAATAACCAGTTATAGCTAGTTTTTAATATCAACCAACTTGAATACTTTATTTCTTCTTTTTGCTTTTCGTTGTTTTTACTTTTAGAGTTACCCTCTTTTTCTCAGCAGCAGTCTTCTTTTTCGCAGTCGCTTTCTTCACAGCTTTTTCTGCTATCTTTGCTTTGGGCTTGGCTGCCTTCGTCTTTGGAGCCGCCTTTTTCTTCTCAGTGGCGGGCTTCTTTTTCGCCGGGGCTTTTCGAACAGCCTTCTTTACCTTAGGCTCATCCTTGACCTCCACCACCTTGGGCGCGAAGAGCACATTCCATTTGTCCTGCATGGACGGGATGCCCGCACCGTTCAGCTGGTCGTGAATCTGCATCCATTGTTCGCCGCTGACGAAGCGCCAGTCCAGGAAGGCGTGGCACTGGTAGGCGCCCAGGCTGACGAAGATACCCTTTTCGCGCAGCTCCGCACACGGTCGGATATATTCCAGGTGCGTGACGTAATCCCGGAAAATGGCAAAGCCATCCTGCGGCAGGTTCAGCCCTTCGGCGAGAGTCCGCTGCACCATGTGCCCGCCGACCTTGTCCATGAAGCCCACGGACGTCTTGACCCAGCCGGCGGTCTCGGCGAATTTGTTGTGGTAGATGACAAGTCCGCGCTCGCCGTGATGACGATTGCTGATGGCGAACACGTCCTCGTTGACGAAACCTTCTGAAGTGAAGAAGTCGAACAGCAGGAAGTTATCCACCTCTGCGAAGACATGGCGCTTGTGCAGCAGCGGGAAGATCTTCCATTCGTGGCCGCGCATCAGGCCTTCGTCGGGGCGTTCGTCCCAGCGGGCGCGGCGGAACTCCATCCCGTATTTCTCCCGGAAGCCCTCGAACTGTCCGTGCCCGAACATGGGCAGGCCCGGCAGGGCCGCCATCAGCGCCGCGACGCCGAAATACTTGTCGCCGCTGCCGAACTGCTCGACGGCGGTCTTTTCATCCGGGTTGTTCATGAAGTTGACGAAGCGCTTGAGCACCTGCGGGTCGAACTCCAGCGTGTTCTTCATCACCGAGCGGTACTTGGCGTTGTCCTCGTCGCGCAGCATGTGCATGAAGGCGGAGTTGTACACGCGGTGCATGCCGAGCGTGCGCACGAAGTAGCCCTCCATCAGCCAGAAGGCCTCCGCCAGCAAGAGCGTGTCGGGCACCTCGGCGGCGACCCGGTCTACGACCTCGCGCCAGAACTCGACCGGGATGCGCGCGTCGAAATCCGCCCGCGTCATGCCGTGTTCCGAACGGGAGGGGATCGCGCCGCCCGCGCCTGGTTCGGGGAACCACAGCCGCTGGATGTGCTTCCTGGCGAGCGTCATCGCGGCGTCGAAGCGGATGACCGGGAAGTTGCGCGCGACGTGCAAAATGGTCTGGATGACGGCCTCGCGCACGGCCGGGTTGAGAAAGTCGAGCTGGGCGGTGTCGTTCCACGGCATGGAGGTGCCGTCGTTGCCGTGGTAGATGTAGCGTGCGTCGCCGCTGTTACGGTCCACACGCTTGAACACCACCGCTGCATCGGATTTCGAGTAGTAGTGGTCCTCGATCATTACCGCCATCCGCCCGTCGTCGGAGAGGTCCTCGCTGTTGAACGAGTAGCCGGGGTAGGGCGGGTAGGGCAGCGATAGGAACCAGTCGGGGTGTTCGGCCACCCAGGTCGAGTCGATGCCCATGTGGTTGGGGACCATGTCCGCGGAGAGGCGGATGCCGCGCTGCCAGGCGCGTGCCCTGAGATTTCCAAGCGCCTCCCAGCCTCCAAGATCATTGGCGACCTCGTAGTTGAGCAGCGAGTAAGCCGAGGCCACCGCGTCCGAGTTGCCCATCCGCTGCTTGATGCGCTGGCTGGCGCGGCTGCGCTCCCACAGGCCGATCAGCCACAGCCCGGTGATACCGCGTTCACGCAGTTTGTCCAGCTCCTCGTCGGGGATCTGGTCGAGCCGGCGGATGTCGCGCTGATACCATTTGCTGAGCTGGTCCAGCCACACGTAGGAATTCTTGGCCATCAGCACCATGCGCGGCATCCAGTCCTTGTCGGGGCTGAAGCGCTCGTACTCCGGCTCGCCGCGGTAGTCCAGCACCGGCGCGCCGCCGCCGAATCCGCCCGCCCAACGTCCGCGGATGATCTCTTCCTTGATGTAGTCCATCGCGCGCAACAAGCGCTGGAGGAAGGCCTCGCCCAGCACCGCCGCCCAGCGGTTCATCAGGAATTCGAGCTGGCCTGCCAGCGAATAGGGTGAGGCGATGGCCGGCGCGCGCAGCACGTGGAGGAGGGTCTCGCCGCGCGCCAAACAACCCGGAAGCTGGCTGGCCGCTAAAGAAGTCTGACAGGCCGCTGACGAAGGCTTCATAGGCGCTGCCCGTTCGCAAAGGCTCGTCGTCGAATAATTCCTTGTAAGGCTGCACGGCCGGGTTGAGGTTGGTGATGTGCAGCATCAGCATTTCCTCGAGCGCGATCGCGCGGTTGGGTCGTCCGTCCGTCGAGCCGGCGAGATATTCATCGTCGCTCACCTGGCCTTTATACACGGCCATGGGCGGGAACTCGTCCACGAAGCGCCGCAGCGTTTTCTCGAAGGTCTCCTGCCCCATGTGCTGCCCCATCCATTCGATGGCGCGCGCCATGATGCCCGGGTTTTGCAGCTCGTACTGGCGCACGACGATGTGCAGGATCTCGTCGATCAATCCCATCGCGTTGATGTCGCTGGCGGGCACCGGCGCGCCTCGCACGGCGCTGATTCTTTCTGCGAGCTGGCGCGCTGCGGAGAAGTCCGCGATGATCACGCGTCCGTCCGTCGAGAAGAGCGCCTCGTCAAATTGGTATTTTTGCCGCGCCGCGCGCGAGACATGGAATTCAAAGGGGAGGATAATGGTCATGGGATGCTCCTGATATGTGTTAATAATACAGCGATTAGCTCTATGAGAACAGTGCGAAAAATCATGGAGGCTTTTAGAAGGTATAGGAGATTGGGGGAAAGGGCAGCTTGCTGCCCTTTCCCCCACGGTACAAAAATCCCCCTTCCTTGGGGAAGCCCCCTGCGGGGATGCTTCGCTAGGGGTTAGGGGGATGGGGCTTAGAAATGTTTTTTCTTTTTTAAATATTTACTTCGCCTTTGGCCATATCCAACCAATGAGGGCATATCCGATGCCGAGCAGGATCAACCCAAACTTGACCGTCGCATAAAACACCGCCATGCCCGCGTAATTCGCTCCGCTGTTTCCCAGCAGCAGGTTGAACAGGCAGATATTCTCCGCTGAATCAAAAAGCGCTGCCGCGAAGGCGCCCCAGCCGATCCATGCCCCGACCGATGCGAATCGCCCCGGGTGCCGTCCCGCAGCCAGCAACACCCCCAGCGCGATTGCTGTGGCGTAAACCGGCATGAACAGGAAGTCGAATCCCAGCCCGAAGGCGGCGTAAAGCTGGGCGGTGGCATCCCACGATGCGATGATCTCATCCGCTTTCAGTTGAGAGCCTGCCAGCTCAAACGAGACGATGCCCTGCGGCGCTGCCTCCGTCTGCAGCGGCGGATCCAGCACGAATCGGAAAATAGCCATCACGATCAACGTTGCAGCGAGGGCAACATAGAAGACAGCCTTTCGTTTGTCATCCGGGATGAAACCAAGAGGATGAGTTTTCATGAATTTCTCCTTTCACATATGCTCATTCTTGCTGAATTGTTCGAAAAAAAGTGTGTGGAGGCGTTCTTTGCCATCCACACACTTTTTTTCGCTACTCTATTCCCCCTTCCCACGGGAAGGGGGTTAGGGGGATGGGGCTTATTTCGCCTATATGCTCTTTCGATACACCCGGTGCGTCTTATACATCTTCGCGCCGAGATTTTGCATGTCACTGCGAATCTCTTTGGCCGTTTCGGCCATGTTGACGCAATCCGCATCCGTGAAGCCGGCTTCCTTCACCGTCTTTTCCATCTCGGAATAGACCAGCGCGTTGCCGCCGTGCCCTTTGAATCCGGGCAGGATGCCGATTCCGTTCTGGGCCACCCACTTGGTGGTGAACATCGAGTAAAGCAGGAAAAGAATGCCGGGGAAGAGTTTCCCGCGCGCCTTCTGTAATCCCCACGATACATCCGGGAAGGCCAGCAGGTAGCCGACGATGTCATCTCCGTGCATGATGATCTTGATCAGCTTCGGGTCCGCGATGACCAGCATGTTGTCCAGCACCAGCTTGATCTCGCCGGGGCTGAGCGGGTAATACTCCCAGTTGTTGATCATGGCATCGTTGTAGGTCTTGCCGATGCGGTCCGCCCAGGCGATGACTTCCTTTTTATTTTTGAATTTCTTGACTGTCAGTGTGCCGCGCTCCTGAACATGCTCGGCGATGCGGTGAAATCTCTCAGGGATCTTGAAGTCGGCCACATTGATGTGGGCGGAACTGAAATCGACTTCCTTCTCGAAACCCAGGTGCTCAACGAGTTTTGGATAATAAGCGTAGTTGTAATTCGCCATGGTCATCATCTGACGGTGCTCGAACCCCTCCACCAGAATGCCGTAGCCATCGATGACGGAGAACGGCTTGGGACCGATCATGGTATCCAGTCCGCGCGGCCTGGCCCACTCAAAGGCGGCGTTGAAGAGTGCATCCGCGACCTCCTGGTCGTCGAGGCTGTCAAAGTAGCAGAAGCTGGCTTTCTTTACGTTGTGATGTTTGTTGAAAACCTTGTTCTCGAAGACCGAGATGCGCCCGGCAATCTTTCCTTCTTTATAAGCGAGGAAGAAATCGACAGGGGAGTGCAGGTGGAAGGGGTGTTTCTCCCGGTTGAGCGCCATGTACATGTCATCGTAGATCGGCGGGACCCATTGCTTGCAGTCCCTGTAAAGCAGGTACTGGAACTCGATGAACTCCTTGACCTGTTTCTTGTTCCCGGTATCGACCTTTTCGATGGTGACCATGATTGCTCCTGGAATAAATTGGATAATATGAGTATACAACACATTCGCAGGCACAAGCGTTGCGTGGTTGTTATATCCCCGGATTCTACGTCGCCTTTTTATCAAAGAAAGAAAATTAAATGTTTTCAGGCATCCAATCTTAGGATTAGAGTGACATGTATTATGCCAAATGGAGGAAACAATGCTAAGATTAAGTGAAATTTACCACAACCATCACCCCGCTTGGGTGAAAATGTTGGCAAATAAATCAGACGTGGAATTTCGGTAATATTTTTCAGGTGGCTTGCTGATCTATCTAGATGGAGGCAAGGATGAGTGGATTGGTAAAGATCTCTGTTATTGCAGCAATTTGTTTGCTTATCGCCAGTTGCAACCTGCCCGCGCAGAATCCGGAAAACCCACCGCCCCCGCCGGAAGCGCAAGTTGTTCCTACTCTGCCAATTGATCTGAGCGGGGCGCAGGCTACGTTGACGATCGTCCGCACCATGCGCGTTGCGATGGGGGATGTCACCATTACTGCGGCAATACCGTTGTTCTTTGCCATCGATGAGAAGAATCCCGAAGACCCCGTGATACTTTGGGGCAATGGAACCGGCACCGCTACCATGATCGGGACCGCTACAGGAACCGGGGGAAGCTACACGGTGGAAGGGGACTGGCCGGTGGATTATGAGGTCAGGGGAAATTTATATCCCAGCCGGGAGGTCTGTAAGATTACCCTCAGCGTGGATGAAGCCCTCCTTCTTTCCAAGGAGGTCATCGTTCACTTAGGTCCGCTGGGGGATGTTCCCACGTCCGGGGGCGTGGATGAATTCACGAATTTTCCAAATCTAAATTTCACCGAAATAATACTCGGAAGTGAAATTAGGGGCAGGATCGGTTGAGAGCACCTTCTCCATCGACGATTGGTGTCTGCCAAAATCCACGTTCTGCACCTACGCCTGTCCCCCTTAGGTTTCCCGGAAACCCTAAAGAGGACGAAAGGAGGCATTCCCATGAACCGTAAACCTGTCCTGACGATTGTCCTTTTGATGGTGCTTGGAATTTCAGCAGTATCCGCCTGCCAGCCTGCCACACCAACTCCTGTCGTGCCTACTCCCACTCCAGCGATGATCGATGCGGTGTATTACAGCGACGAGAGCGAAGGGGAAAGAACATCCTACGCTTTTATCAAATGTTTCGGGAACGGCCGCGCAACAAGCGTGACCATCTCACTTGACCCGCCCAACACCGGTACCCCATTGGAGGTGTACAACGACATTGCCGTGCACTGGCTGGAGTATCCTCCGCCCAACCCGGCCTCACAGCGGAACATACACTTTACGGGGCACAGAAATTGAGCTGGTGCTGATCAATGTAACTGGAAACATCCTACCTGGTCGGACCTTACAGCCCGGAGGGATCACCGTCACCGGCAGCGATGGGGTCGCAACGGAATACCTGCTGCTGGAGCTGCCCTAGACAATCTGATTGTGGTCAGGCAAATAAAAATCCCACCTTGTTTTTTTACAAGGCGGGATTTTCTGTTATTTACGGCAGGTCGACGCAATTGCCGCTTTCGGCGATAACCGAGTGGTCGCGGTTTGCCACCAGGGCGCACATCTGGGTGGCGTTTGCCGGACGATCGCTTACCCTGTACCTGGTGAACGGACGCGGGCCGCCGTAAAGGATCCACGGACCTGAGCCGGGCATGCCGGCCTGTTCGGGCCGAACGGTATTGAAGAAGAAGTGGACATGCTGCCCCGGCACCACTTCGGTGTAGCCGAAGGTTTCGTAATCGACCACATACTCGTTGCTGGCGCCGACGGTGATACCGTTAATCCGCACGTAGAGCGGCGGGTAGGTTGGTGTGACGGTCGGTTCGAGTGTGGGGATATCCGTCGGCGCGGACGTGGCTGTGGGTTCAGCCGGAGCAAGTGTCTCGCTGGCCGCGATGGACGGAACAGGGAACTGAGTCAAACCGGTTTCAACGGTTTGCGCAGCGGAGGTGGAGATGGCATCCACGTCCAGGGTGGGGGATGAATTAGTGAATAGCTGATTCGAGAACATGTATGCCCCGCCGCCTCCGACGACCACCGCAGCGCACAAAAATAACGCCACGACGATGCCAATAATCCATAATTTTGAGCCCCCCTTTTTCTTAGGCGCAGCAGCCGGCGGGGGCGGAGTGTATCCCGTCCGCGGCGGGGAAGGTGGAAGGGCGGGTATGGAGGATTCGTACTGCGTGGGAAGGTTACCCACGCTTTCGGGTTTGGGAGCGGATAGGGTGCTTGCCGCAGCAACAGCAGAGACGGGGGCGGTGATGGTGCGACTCCCTTGAGCGGACAGTACACCCTTGAGCGCGGCGGCAAATTCCGCAGCGGAGCGGTACCGGTCTTCCCGGTTCTTGCTCATGGCTTTGACCAGCACATCCACCATCGCCTGGGGCACGTCCGCCCGCAGGTTGCGCGGATCTGGCACCGGGTCATTGAGGTGCATCATCATCAGCGTCATCGCGGAGTCGGCCATGAACGGGGTGCGCCCGCTGAGCATTTCGTAGAGCGTCACGCCCAGGGAGTAGATATCGGCGCGTGCGTCGGGCACTTCGGCGCGGATGACCTCGGGCGACATGTAGCGCGCCGTGCCCACCACTGCTCCGGTGGCGGTGTGGCTGTCGCCGCCGACGATCTTGACGATGCCGAAATCCATCAGGATGGCCTGGTTGTGAATGTCGAGCATGATGTTGGCGGGTTTGATGTCGCGGTGCACCATGCCGCGCTGGTGGGCGTAGCCGAGCGCGTCGCAAATGTTGATCGTGTACTGGATGGATTCCTCGATGGAGAGCAGGCGTTTCTCGTCGCTTAGGCGTTTGAGGCGGTCCTGCAGGGTCTCGCCGGGCAGGAATTCAAGCACCATGTAGTAGACGCCTGCGTCCGCGTTGAAGTCGAAGACCTGCACGATGTTGGGATGGCGCAGCGAGGCCACGGCGGCGGCCTCCTCCTCAAAGCGTTTGATGAACTGTGTGTCGCCCGACAGGTGCGAATGGATGAGCTTGATGGCGACGACGCGCTTGAGGTTGGGGTCGGTGGCTTTATAAACCGCCGACATGCCGCCCTGTCCGAGCAAGGCATCGATGCGGTAGCGTCCGCTGAGTGTACGTCCGATCCAGGAGGGTTGTGACATGATTAGCTTGCCAATCTATTGATGAAGTGTTTGACTAGGATGAAAAGGATAACGATTGTCCAATTATACCAGCAGGATAATGGTTTTTTATCCTTGAAAAATTTAGATTGACATTGGTTGTACAATGTTAAAGTATTTGTAACGAAAATCACGGACGCAATAATAATTTTTTACGGAGAGGAAGAATGAAATCCTTTCGCAAAGAACTCTGGTTCGAAATTCCCAGCCGCCGCGGATTTGTGAACATCACCTCGCAGGTGCAGGAATGCCTGCGCGAAAGCGGGATCAAGGAAGGGCTGTGCCTGGTCAATGCCATGCACATCACTGCTTCAGTGTTCATCAATGATGATGAGTTCAGGATTGCATCACGACTACGACACCTGGCTGGAGAAACTTGCCCCTCATGAACCCGTCGGCGCAGTACTGGCACAACCGCACGGGCGAAGACAATGCCGATGCGCACATGAAGCGCCAGGTGATGGGACGGGAGGTGGTCGTCGCCGTCACCGAAGGCCGGCTGGATTTTGGTCCCTGGGAGCAGATTTTCTACGGCGAGTTCGACGGCCGCCGGCGCAAGCGAGTGCTGGTCAAGCTGATCGGTGAGTAAAAGTGGACATCCGTGTCATTCATCAGGTTTTGAAAGGAGCCTTTCCATGAGCGAACAGGATTATCGATCGGAAGAGTTTGAATTCGATGGGGATGCGCTGATCTCCAGGATCAAGGAGTTGTTGCACGAGGGGAATATCCGGCGGGTCATCATCAAGAACGAGGAGGGCAGGACGCTCATCGACATCCCTCTTACGATAAGCGTGGTCGGAGTTCTTCTTGCCCCGCAGTTGGCGGCCATTGGCGCGATCGCCGCCCTGGTCACGCGCGGCACCATCGTTGTGGAAAGAACGGAACCGCCGGCCGGTAATAAACCCCAGTAGTAAGCGAGGAAGGAGGAACTATGATGCAGGAAAACTCTCCCACTGTCATTTCAACCCGCGGCTTGAGCAAGACCTACAAGAATGTCGCGGCGCTCAAACCCCTGGATTTGGATGTCCGCCAGAATTCGATCTATGGCTTCCTGGGACCCAACGGGGCCGGGAAAACCACGACCATTAAATTGTTGCTCGGGCTGACGCGTCCCACTGCAGGCAGCGCAACCGTCTTTGAGATGGACGTGGCAAAACAAAGTGTGGACATCCGCGCCCGCATCGGCTACCTTCCGCAGGAACCGCACTTCTACGAGCACATGTCCGCCCGCGAGACCCTGCGGTTTGTGGCGAAGTTCTTCTTCAAAGGTCCAAACAAGGCCATTGAAGCTCGGATTGCCGAGATGCTCGACCTGGTGGACCTTTCTGAAAAAGCCGACCGCCCGATGAAGACCTTCTCTGGCGGTGAGAAGCAAAGATTAGGGATCGCGCAGGCGCAGATCAATTATCCCGACCTGCTGATCCTGGATGAGCCGGCTGCTTCGCTCGACCCGATCGGGCGGCGCGATGTGCTGGAGGTGATGTCCAAGCTGCGCAAGCACACCACCGTGTTCTACTCCACCCATATCCTGGACGACGTCCAGAAGGTGAGCGACACGGTTGCCATCCTGAACAAGGGCGCGTCTGGTCGCAGAAGGCCCCATCGAGGAACTTCTGGCTGGCAGCGAAGGCATCATATACCTGGTCCACTTGAAAGGGGACGCGGACACGGCGGTCAACCTGGTGAAGTCCCAGCCCTGGGTGAGCGGGGTCAAGACCGGCGCTCACGGGGACGAGACCACCCTGCAGGTCAGTGTCAGCGACCCTGCAATGGCTGAGGCGCAGCTTCTCAAGCTGCTGGTGGACAGCCCGGTGGTGGTGACCGAATTCCGGCTCAAGCAGTACGAGTTGGAGGATATCTTCATGCAGGTGGTCGAAGGAGGTCAGGATGTCCGGAAATAGCGATCTACTCCTGGTCACTGAAAACGGCTGGCGCCGCGGGTTGAACAACCTGCTGGATAACGAGTTCGCCGGCTGGTTCAAAACCAAAATGTGGTGGATCCAGTGCATCATCTGGGTGAGTGTCACTGGTTTCATGCTGGCCGGGGTGATGTTCAGCGCACCGGACTTCGACTATCAAGGAAGGGATGATGCTTTTCTCGATTTTCATGGGCTTATTCCCGGCCATCGGCGTGGTCATCATCATGCAGGATGCCCTGGTGGGAGAAAAGTCGGAAGGGACGATCGCCTGGATACTCTCCAAGCCAGCTTCGCGACCTTCAGTCATCCTATCCAAGGTAACCGCAAACAGCGTGGGCGTGCTGGTGACGATGGTATTGGTCCCCGGCCTGTTCGCCTACGGGTTATTCTGTTATTACACAAAGACAATGTTGGACCCGCTGCCATTCCTGTCGGCTTTTGGTGTAGTCTTTCTCAGCCATCTCTTCTACCTGACCCTGACACTCATGATGGGCGCTTTTTTCAACAACCGCGGTCCGGTCATTGGTCTCGGTCTCGGGCTGCTTTTCCTTCAGCAGTACTTGATCGCAGCTGTCCCGCCGCTGCGTTACGTGCTGCCCTGGACGCTGGTCATCCCGGTCAACGATAATACAATGGCGATAGTCCCTGCCTTGCTGCGAGGGGAACCCGTTACTTCTTTTCTGCCAATCGGCTTAATATTCCTTGAGTGTGTCCTGTTTGTTGTCTTGACCCTATGGCGTTTCAATAAAGAGGAGTTCTAGGTCAGGAGCCAGCCAAAAAATGAATACCGCCATCGAAACCAACAACCTGACAAAAAAATTTGGTGACGTTACGGCCGTCGACCAATTATCCTTGCGCGTCGCGAAAGGGGAAATTTATGCCTTCCTCGGCCTCAACGGAGCGGGAAAGACGACCACCATCCGCATGCTGCTCGGGATGATCAAATCCACCTCGGGTGATGCGCACGTGCTGGGAGCCCGGATTCAGGTTGGCAGGAAAAATCCCTGGAACTCGGTCGGCTATCTGGTGGAGACCGCGGATGCGTATCCAGAACTTACCGTGCGGGAAAATCTTGAAACGATGCGACGTCTTCGCCCGGGGACCGACCCTCAGGCAGTTGACCGTGCGATCGAACGCCTGGGACTCCACGAATATGCGGACCGGCGCGCGGGGACGTTATCCCATGGCAACGGTCAGCGCCTGGGTCTTGCCAAAGCGCTGCTGCACCATCCTGAACTGATAATCCTTGACGAACCAGCGAATGGGTTGGACCCGGCAGGGATCGTCGAAATCCGCACCCTCCTGAATGAACTGGTCCGTGATGAAGGTGTCACGGTCTTCATGTCGAGCCATATCCTGGCTGAAGTGTCGCGGCTGGCCGAACGGATCGGCATCATCCACCAGGGGCGGTTGGTTCGGGAACTCGACATGGACGAACTTGAGAAGGAGCGCCAGCGCCGGTTGCTCATCCGTGCAAGGGATAATCAGGCGGCGTGCGAAGTGCTGTCCGCCGCCGGAATATCTGCAACCCTCACTCCTGACGGTGTGATCGAAGCGAAGGAGCCAAAAGCCATCGAGCATCCCGAAGAGATTGCAACCCGGCTGGTCAATGCCGGCCACGCGCCTACCATGCTGATTGTCGATGAAGAGGACCTGGAACATTATTTCCTGAGACTTATCGGAATGGACGAAGGAGGCGTAGGTGATTAATTTTACACAATCGATTTGGGTCGAGACATTAAAAGCCCGTCGGTCTCGATTGCCCTTTTTCACAGCCCTCGGTTATATGATGTTCCCGTTGGGGGGTGGTTTCTTCATGGTCATCTTGAAGGACCCGGAATTTGCACGCAAGGTGGGGTTGCTCGGCGCAAAGGCTCAGCTCACCATGGGCGCGGCGGACTGGCCGACCTACTTGAACTTCCTTGCGTTGGGTACTGCAGTGGGAGGTCTCATTATTTTCACACTCATCGGCAGTTGGGTCTTCGGCCGCGAGTATTCAGACCGCACCGTGAAGGACCTGCTTGCGCTCCCAACGCCGCGCTCAAGTTTTGTCCTGGCGAAGTATGTGGTGATTGCTTTGTGGTCGGCCATATTGGCCGCCATGGTTTTTCCCATTGCATTGATCGTTGGCACGGTGCTCGGGCTGCCTCAGGTGCCTTCGCAGGTCTTTGTGCAGGGTGGAATCACACTGGCTGTCTCAGCCATACTCACCATCGCCTTGGTCACTCCGATTATTTTCTTTGCGAGCTATGGGCATGGTTACCTGGCGCCGATGGGGGTGATGTTTCTGGCCGTTGCCCTCGCGCAGGTGATGACTATAATCGGTTATGGGGAATATTTCCCCTGGGCGATTCCGGGTGTTTACGCCCAAGGTGGGGACCTGACTGGAGTTAGTCTAGTGATTGTCATCCTGACATGTATTGCTGGTGTTGCAGGTACGTTGCTCTGGTGGGAGTACGCCGACCAGACACATTAGGTGCATCGGGATACAAAAACGCTCATTTTCCCTCGTGGTATAATTCACAGGCTAAATTCAAAAATCCCCACTTAGGTGGCAGTTTTTATAGAAGGAGCAAGAAGAATTATGTCTGGACACAGCCATTGGGACACCATTCGCCGGAAGAAAGGCGCGGCAGACGCCAAGCGAGGGGCGGCTTTTACGAGTCTGGCGCGCGATATTGTGATGGCCGCGCGCATCGGAGGCGGGGGCGATCCTGACAACAATTTCCGTCTGGCGCTGGCCATAGAAAAAGCCCGCGCGGCGAACATGCCCAAGGATAATATCGAGCGTTCCATCAAGCGCGGCACAGGCGAAGACAAAGAAGCCGCTGCTTTTGAAGAGTTCACGCTGGAAGGCTACGGCCCGCATGGGTCAGCGTTCATGGTCGAATGTCTCACGGATAACCGCAACCGCACGGTCGCGGATGTCCGCCACACCTTCGGCAAGGTAGGCGGCAATATGGCGGAAGCTGGTGCGGTCGGCTGGCAGTTCGACCGGAAATCCTATTTCGCCTTCCCCAAAAGCGCATTATCGTACGACAAAGCCTTTGAGCTGGCGATCGATGCCGGGGCGGATGATGTTCTGGAGGACGGCGATAATGTCGAGATCATAGGCCCGGTGGAATCCTTCAAGACCATCAGCGATGCCCTGAAGGCTGCCAAGGTTCTTCCCGATGAAGCGGGTCTGCGGATGATTGCCAAGCAGGACCTCGAGCTGGGCGTCCAGGAAACGCTCCAGGTGCTCAGGGCGTTCGAGACCATCGAGGATCTGGATGATGTGCAAAACGTCTACCACAACTTGAAGATCTCAGAAGAAGCTCTTGCGGCGCTGGAAGCCGAATAAACCTTCAGGGGCGACCAGCCGGTCGCCCCTGTCTTTTTAGGAACCGGAAATGACCCTCGTCCTTGGCATTGACCCTGGAACAGCCACCACTGGCTTCGGCCTGGTCCGCGAACGGGATGACGGCAGCCTGGAAATGGTGGAGTTCGGCATTATCTCCACACCCAAGGAGTACGCTCGCCCATCACCGCTTGTCGCAGCTCTACCATGAGCTGCAGGTAATCATCTCCCGACACCAGCCCGATTCGATCGCGGTGGAGAAACTCTTCTTCCAGCGCAACATCAGCACGGCTATCGCAGTCGGGCAGGCGCGCGGTGTTGTGATGCTCGCCATCGCGGAAGCCGGCCTGGACGTGGCAGAGTACACTCCCAACGAGGTCAAGCAGGCGGTGGCCGGCTACGGCTCGGCGGACAAGAAGCAGGTGCAGGAGATGGTGCGCGTGCTCCTTTCCATGCCCTCCATCCCGAAGCCCGATGACGCGGCCGATGCCCTGGCCATTGCCATCACTCACATTCACACAAGGCGGTATTCATGATCGCATCCCTGCGCGGAGAAATCACTCAAATTGAAGATACGGCCGTCATTATCGATGTCGGCGGAGTCGGCATGCGCGTGTTCGTCCCTGCGCCGCTGCGCGACAAGCTCAAGACCGGCGAGGTCGTGCTGCTCAACACACACCTGGTCGTACGCGAAGATGCCCTGACGCTTTATGGATTTGAATCCGCAGCGGACCGGCAGCTCTTCCTGCTGCTGCTCGGCGTGGACGGGGTCGGGCCGAAGGTGGCTCTCTCGGTGCTCTCCACCCTCAACGTGGATGCCGTTCAACGGGCGGTCTTCAACGAGCAGGACGACGTCCTCAGCCGCGTCCCCGGCGTGGGCAAAAAGACCGCGCAGAAGATCGTGCTCCACCTGAAGGACCGCATGAAACCTCTGGGCGGGTTGGAGAAGATCGCCATGATGTCCGACGCGGACGCGGAAGTGCTGGCCGCCCTGACCGCCCTCGGTTACTCGGTCATCGAAGCGCAGACCGCCATCCAGTCCATCCCCAAGGACGCCCCGGACGATGTGGAGGAACGCCTGCGCATCGCACTCGGATATTTCACAGGATAAAACAATGTTGAAAACAAAGATTGCCTTTATCGGTCCCGGTGCGATGGCGGAGGCGATGATCGCCGGCTTGCTGCGAGAGAAATTGGCCTCTCCGAAGAATCTTCTGGCGAGCGGACCTCGAAAAGAACGCGTCGAGCAGCTTCAAGCAGAAATATGGCGTCCAGCCTTTCACCGACAACAGCCTGGCTGCCTCACAGGCGGACGTGGTCGTGCTCTCCGTCAAGCCCCAGCGGCTGACGGGGGTGATGAAAAACCTGAAGGGGATCAAGCCCGGGGCGCTGGTGCTGTCCATCATTGCCGGTGCGAGCATCAAGAAGCTCAGCCATGGGTTGAAACACTCCGCCATCGTGCGCTCCATGCCCAACACGCCCGCCCAGATCGGCGAGGGGATCACGGTCTGGACGGCCTCCGAGGCGGTCAGCAGCTCGCAGAAGGAAACTGCGCGCGCCATATTATCTGCGTCTCGGCAAGGAAGTCTTCGTGGAGGACGAGCAGTACCTCGACATGGCCACGGCGCTCTCCGGTACGGGTCCGGCCTACGTGTTCATGTTCATGGAAGCGATGATCGACGCGGGCGTGCACATGGGCTTTCCGCGCCGCATCGCCGAGCAGCTGGTGGTCCAGACCCTGCGCGGATCGGTGGATTTCTACGAGAACAACGAGGTGCATGTCGCTGCGCTGCGCAACCAGGTCACCTCGCCGGGCGGCACTTCCGCAGAAGCGCTGTATTACCTCGAAAAAGCCGGCTTCCGCACAGCCATCTCGCGCGCCATCTGGGCGGCCTACCAGCGCTCGCTGGAACTGGGCAAGGAACAGCCGGTGCACATCCCTGAAGCGCACCCGGATGAAGGGACTCCGTGATTTAGGTCGAGCAGTCTGGGGTGAGATCGTTTCTGACAGATTAAAACCATTTCCATAACTCAAACTGACATCTAAGCAAGGAGTAACCCATGAAATGGATCACTCGTTCGCACGTGCACGTCGACCGCGTCGCCTGTCCTTGGCTGATCACGCGTTTCGTTGACAGCGACGCTGAATTCCTGTTTGTCCCCTCCAGCCAGATCGAGAAAGTGGTCGAAGAAACCGGCGCCATTCCCTTTGACGCGCCTGGTGTCGAGTTGGGTCATCAGGATGATGGACGCTGTTCCTTCGAATCCATTATCCTGAAATATGGCCTCAAAGAACCCGGGCTGCTGCGCCTGGCGAAAATTGTCCATGCCGCGGACGTGAGTGAGGATATCGATTCGGATCCCATCGCTCGCGGACTGGAAGCGATTGCCAGCGGCTTCAGTCTGCGCTTCCCCGAGGACCTCGAGAACCTGGATGCGCAGTTCGAGGTCTACGACGCGCTGTATGCCTGGTGCCGGCTGGACGTGGCGAAAAAATAACTTATGTGTCATCCCTGGCGACGCCCGCTAGGGCAGGTGTGCGATGGCGTAAGCCCGTGGCAATCTCTCGTTTAATTGATAGATTGCTTCGCTCGCGTCGCTCGCTCGCAATGACACCTCTTATTTTTAAGATGGCTTGCAGATAGCACAAGTGACTCACCGTCGCGACATCACCCTGCTCTTTTCGACCCGCATCATCCGGCTGTTCTGCTACGGATTCCTGTCCGTCATCCTGGCGTTGTACCTCGTCGAGGTGGGATTACGCGAGACTCAGATCGGCCTGCTCTTCACGCTGACGCTGGCAGGTGACGCGGCCATTTCTCTGCTGCTGACCACCTCTGCGGACCGCTTTGGCCGGCGGCGGACGCTCATTCTCGGCGCGCTGCTGATGCTTGGGGCGGGGGTCGTCTTTCTGCTCACGAACAACATCGTCATCCTGATGGCCGCCGCCATCATCGGGGTCATCAGCCCAAGCGGAAACGAGATCGGCCCGTTCCTGTCCATCGAGCAGGCCAGCCTCACGCAGCTCATCCCCGACAAGCGCCGCACGCAGGTCTTCGCCTGGTATGCCCTGGCAGGATCATTCGCCACGGCTGCCGGTGCGCTGGTCGTCGGTTGGCTGACGCAGGGATTGCGTGCAGGAGGAATGTCTACCGACGATGCCTACCGGGTCGTCCTGGCGGGATACGCGCTCGGCGGATTGATCTTGACTCTGTTGTTCCTGCTGCTCACCTCTGCCGTTGAAGTGGCACCGTCTGCCGAAATCGGTTTCAGCCCCGCGGACACTCGGCCTGCACAAGTCGCGCAATGTGGTCTTCAAGTTGAGCGCCCTGTTTGCGCTGGATGCCTTTGCCGGGGCGCTGCTCGTTCAAAGCCTGCTGGTGTTCTGGTTCTCGGTTAAATTCCATACTGAGCCAGGCGTGCTGGGGACGATCTTCTTCGGCGCAAATATTCTTGCAGGGATCTCCGCGCTGCTCGCCTCGCGCATCGCTGCCCGTTTTGGACTGATCAACACGATGGTCTTCACCCACATCCCCAGCAATATCCTGCTGATGTTGGTGCCGCTGATGCCCACCCTGCCGCTCGCCATCGTGACGCTGCTGCTGCGCTTCAGCATCTCCCAAATGGACGTGCCCACGCGCCAGTCCTACACCATGGCAGTGGTCGCCCCGGACGAACGTTCCGCGGCCTCGGGCGTGACGACCATTGCCCGTTCGGTGGGAGCGGCGATTTCCCCTTCGCTCTCGGGCATATTCCTTAGCATCCCGGCGCTGTTCAGCGTGCCGTTCTTTTTGTCAGGGGGATTAAAAATCGTGTATGATATTCTTCTGTACCGAAGTTTCAAGACCATGAAACCGCCGGAGGAAAGCGAAATATGATTAATATTCTTCTTATCGGCATGGGCGGCGCGCTGGGCTCGGTGGCGCGTTATCTGGTCAGCGGCTGGGTACAGGCGATTTCAAGGAATGTCACTTTCCCTTATGGAACTTTGACGGTCAATGTCGTCGGTTGTTTTGTGATCGGGTTTTTGGCACAGCTAGCCGAGGCGAGAGGAATGCTTACCAGTGAAGCGCGCGCATTTATCTTCATCGGCCTTCTGGGCGGATTCACCACCTTCTCCACGTTCGGCAATGAGACGTTCAACCTCGCCCGCAGCGGTGAAATGACAAGCGCATTGGCCAACGTTGGCGCGAATGTCATCCTGGGATTGCTGGCCGTGTGGGTTGGCCACACGATCGCTTATCTGATCTGGGGATGATAAATATAACCATCGACTATTTTAAATCATTGAAATGAGAGAGTATCTGGTGTAGGTCAAGGAGGTAATCCATGCAATTGCCTGAGCAAGGTCTGCTTTTACGAATTTTCATCGGTGAGTCCGACCGGCATGACGGTAAACCGCTCTACGAATGGATTGTCCTGCAAGCCCGTGAGAAAGGCCTGGCAGGCGCAACCGTCCTGCGCGGGATGATGGGATTTGGCGCCAATACGCGCCAGATCCATACCTTCAAGATCGAGGCGCTCTCGGAGGATATGCCGATTGTTGTGGAAGTTGTCGATACCGAGAAAAATATCGAGAGTTTTCTTGACCTGATCACCCCTCATATCCCGGCGGGATTGGTGACCGTTGAAAAAGCGCGCATCAAGGTCTATAAGTCTGAACAGAAGTAGATTTGTTTAATGGGAGAGGTTGTAGTCAACCGGTGAGGTGGGTGGGACGGTGAATAAACGTCAATTGGCTCTTGGTTTTTGGTATGGCCTTGCTTCTCGCTGGGTGCAGTAACCTGGCTGCCCCAACAGTGACCTTGGAAGCCAGTGCCACAAAAGAACTCATAATTCAAATTATAGCAACACCCACTAAAGCCTCATTTTCCCCATCAAATGCACAAATTAGCACCCTTGTACCGACCATTACTTCAACGGTGCCGCCAAAGTTGAACACCGACTTACCTACCATGGCCACCCGATGGAATTTCAGCTAAATATGTAAAAACTGTCTTTTGGAATGAAGTTGGGACAAAATTGTGTATTGCCGCAACCAAAGGTGACATTAAACCAATCCAATGGTCGGTATATTCCTTTGAGGATCAATCACTGAAACTCTTACCCAAATCACCAATTATCTCTCGTAATCCAAAAGGTGTTGATTATTACTATTACCCAGAACTTCAAGGGATAAAATCGCCTAGTGGAAGGTACGAAATTGAAGTTTTACATCTTCCAGACCCATCAGAGCCTTCAGATCTAAATTCTTTTGTTTATTTGATTGACCATAGAACCGGAAATCGCTTCACTTTATTCGAAGATGAACCTTCTGATTTGGTATTTAAAGGGTGTGATTGGTTTCCCGATGAATTGGGAGGAGTTCTCGCATTGGGACCATCAGAATTTGGTATCTACCTCTATGTATTAAGCACAGCCGCTCCTGACGTAACCTCATTCGAAGAGAAACTAGGTTACAGTGATGTTAATTTGCTAGAATGGTCATTGTCTCCTGAAGGAAATACTATCGCGATTGCAAAAGGCGATGAGGCGCTTCGTATATTAACTTTAGATGGACAACAGGATTTAACCATTGATAATGCTGTTCCAAGTAACTTGAGATGGCAACCTAATCGGGACAAATTATTCTTTTACTCCGGGCCAGGTCTTGCAGATTTTGAGAGTATAAATTCTTATGATACTTCCCAGGGGAATATCGCAGCGGTATTAGATAAGTCAAGTTTGGATGCAAGTAAATTTTTTCAGATATTATTCTGATGATCCCCTGATGGGAACGCAATAGTGATGTGGTCAGTAGATAATATTTGGCATGTTCGCATTACCTGAGCCATAGTAGACTGGCGGTATAATTCCCCGCGTTGCCTCACTTGCGACCAATCTCTAATCTCTATTTATCTGGTTCAAACCTTGTCCCTCATCACCGTCTCCAACCTGACCAAATCCTTCGGGCACCGCGACATCTTCAGCGGGCTGACCTTCGGCGTCGCCAAAGGCGAGCGGCTGGCCATCGTCGGGGCGAACGGCGTCGGCAAGACCACCCTGCTGCGCATATCTGGTTGGCGAAGATGAAGCCTCCTCCGGTTCATTCCACCGCGCGCGGGGCATCCGCATCGGCTACCTGCCCCAGGAAGCGGACTTCGACACGCAGGGTACCCTGTGGGACGAGTGTCTCTCGGTCTTTGCCCCGCTGCTCGAGCAACAGGCGGAACTCAACCGGCTCGAAGGGCTGATGTCCGACCCTGCTCATGCCGAGGAGGCCCTCGCCCGCTACGGCGCGCTGCAGCACGACTTCGAGCGCAAGGGCGGCTACACCTACAACACGCGCATCAAGCAGGTGCTGACCGGCCTCGGCTTCGCGGAGGGGGATTACGCCGCGTCGCTGGACCATCTTTCGGGGGGGCAGCGCACCCGCGCCTACCTCGCCCGGCTGCTGCTTTCCGATCCCGACCTGCTGCTGCTCGACGAGCCGACCAACCACCTCGACATCGCCGCGGTGGAGTGGCTCGAAGGCTATCTCAACCAGTGGGAAGGCGCGGCGGTCATCGTCTCGCACGACCGCTATTTCCTCGATAAGGTCGCCAATGTCATCCTGGAGATGACCCCGGCCGGCTCCGAATCCTATCGCGGCAACTACAGCCATTATCTGCAGCAGCGGCAGGAACGCTGGGAGCGCCGCTACGAAGTGTTTGAGGGCGAGAAGGAAAAGCTGCTCAAGGACATGGAGTACATCAAGAAGAACATCGCCGGGCAGAACACCCTGCAGGCCAAGGGGAAGTTGAAGCGGCTGACGCGCGTCGTGCAGGGCATCGAGCAATTCGGCATGGAGGCAGTGGTCAACACCAACTGGTCGCAGCTTGGCGTGGAGACGACCACCTCGCCCTTCGGCGTGGAAGAGGCCGAGCGCCGCGTGCGCGCCCTGCGCCTGCCGGATAACCGTCCGCCGCGCCTCAACCTGCACCTGCACTCCGAACAGCGCAGCGGCGAAATGGTCCTGCGCACTCGCAGGCCTGGAGATCGGCTATCCCGGTCATCCGCTTTTTGAAGCGCCGGACATCGAACTGCGCCGGCAGGAAGTCGCTGCCTTGATCGGCCCGAACGGCGCGGGCAAAACCACCTTCCTGAAGACCGTGCTCGGTCAGCTCGAGCCGCTCAGCGGCGAAACCCTGCTGGGTGCAAGTCTTGAAGTCGGCTACTTTGCCCAGGCGCATGAAGGCCTCAATCCGGAAAATAATCTCATCCAGGAAATCCAAACCGTCGCGCCGCAGATGCTGCCCGCCGATGCGCGTCACTACCTCGCGCGTTACCTGTTCACCGGTGACGATGTCTACAAAAAAGTGGAGGTCCTCTCCGGTGGAGAGCGCGGGCGGCTGGCCCTCGCCAAGTTGGCGCTCTACGAGACCAACCTGCTCCTGCTCGACGAGCCCACCAACCATCTCGACATCCCCTCGCAGGAGATCCTGCAGGACGTGCTCGACCATTACGCCGGAACCATCCTGCTTGTTTCGCACGACCGCTATCTCATCGATGCGCTGGGGACTCAGGTGTGGGAGATCGAACCGGACGAATCCCGTTTAACCGTTTTCAAGGGGACGTACAGCGAGTTGCGCGCGAAGAAGGACGCGGCGGATCAGGCCTCCCGCGAATCGGTCGCCGTCAAACCAACTGCTGACAAGCCGAAGCGTGCCTCCGCGTCTGCATCGAAGGATGAAAGACGACGGCTGGCCAAACTGCAGGAGCTCGAGAACACCATCGCCGGGTTGGATGTAAAACTCGCAGAACTCGAACGCGAATTGGATAACCCTCCCGCGGATCCCCGGCAGGTGGCGAAACTCGGCCGGGAGTACAACTCCGTGCAGAAGGAATTGGATGGGAAACTGGCGGAATGGGAGCAGTTGCAGTGAGTAGAGAGATCAGAGAGTAGAAATTAGTTCTGTGAGAAAACATCCCGTCCCGACACTTGATGCCAAGTGTCGGGATGTTTGTTTTACCGGTCGATGCTGATATCGTTCATGGATATTTCATCTTCGATGGGTTCAAGATGAGTGACGATGTTTGTATCCCCCAGCACCTTCATGACATCCTGCTCGAAATCCTCGGCAAGATGATGCGCATCGTGCACGGTCCAGTCGCCGGGCACCAGCATATGCACGGCAATGAAGCGGCGGTTGGCGGCCTGCCGCGTCCGCAGGGCATGAAATTCAATGCCTTTCTTGCGATAGTCAGCCATCACATGCTCGATGGCCTCCTGCTCATGCTCCGGCAGGACCTTGTCCATCAACCCCTGGATGGACCTTTGAATAAGATGGTATCCCGTCCAGACGATGTTGGCAGCGACGATCAGGGCAATGATAGGGTCGAGGCGCAGCCAGCCAGTGACCGACACCAGCGCTACGGCAGCGACGACCCCCACCGATGTCCACACATCGGTCATGAGATGCTGGGCGTCCGCTTCCAGCGTGATGGAGTTATTGGCCTTTCCCGCGCGCATCAGGATTCTGCGAAACGAAAAAGTTGATTGTCGAAGCAGCGATAGACACAAGCAAACCGATTCCCACCTGTTCCAGCGGCTGGGGATCGAGCAATCGTTGAATGGCCGCATAGGCGATCGCGGCGGCGGCAACCAGGATCAGCGTCCCCTCCACCCCGCTGGCGAAGTACTCCGCCTTGCTGTGGCCGAACGAGTGGGTGTCGTCCGGCGGGCGGGCAGCAATCGTCAGCATCCACAGGGCCATCAATGCGCCGGCGAGATTAACCAGCGATTCAATGGCATCCGAGAGTAATCCGATAGAACCGGTTAAATAATACGCCGCTGTTTTCAGGACGATGGTGGCGAGTGCCGCCCCGATGGATAACCAGGCAAATTTGGTGAGAGAGGCACGATTGGGGAGGGGAACTTGATGTGAATGGGATGAGGACATGGGCGGCCTGGGTAACCCCGTTATTATAATCCCAACAAGTTTTTCCTTTTGATAATGGTGATAGAATTTCATTGAGGAATGGGGATACACTCTCGGAAAGGATAAGTACAATGTCGCCATTTGAATATGCTCCCCGGGGGGATTCGTTGGCCATCCACAGGACTGATCCTCATGCGCGCGGGTCCCGCCTTTCTGAAATCATCCTGGGCGGGCAGGACGGTCTGGTCAATGTGCTGGGTGTGATTCTGGGGGTGGCCGCTGCCACCCATGACCCGCGCATCGTCCTGGCTGCGGGGATGGCCGCCACGTTTGCAGAATCTGTCTCGATGGGGGCAGTCGCCTATACCTCCACCCGTGCGGAAGATGATTTATATAGGAGCGAGCAGGAGCGGGAGTACCGTCACATCCGCCTCGCGCCTGAACTGGAGGAGAAGGAAATCCGCGAGATCTACGCACGGAAAGGTTTTCAGGGGAAGACGCTCGATAAGATCGTAAACGTTATCACGGCCAACCCGGATGTGTGGGTGGAGGTGATGATGGCCGAGGAGCATCAACTCAACCCGCCAGAAAAGCAGGGCAGTGCGGTTAAAACCGCGCTGGTGGTGGGTTTTGCAGCCATCGTGGGGTCGCTCATCCCCATGGTACCCTTTT
Organism: uncultured Chloroflexia bacterium; assembly: GCA_963774975.1. GTDB lineage: Bacteria > Chloroflexota > Anaerolineae > Anaerolineales > Villigracilaceae > JBGPQJ01. The sequence goes on along the minus strand of CAVZGY010000011.1, from coordinate 125,691 downwards.
TCTTTTTGCCTGTTGATGTGAGCATGGTCGTATCCATCGTCATTGCTGCGTTGACCTTGTTCGTGGTTGGCGCGTACAAAGCGCGCATCACTGTCGGCAGCCCAGGTCGGAGCGGTTTGGAGATGGCTGTCATTGGAACGGTGAGTGCATTGGTGGGTTATGCGGTCGGATTGCTTTTCAAAGTGCCATTAGTTCCATAATCGTTTGTTAAGAACAGGCGGAGTGCCATTTTGTGGCGCTCCGTTTTTTATTAATCGAATTGATGTGGAACAAGTTGATTTTAAGAATAGGTGAGCATCACTTGGATTGCTTCTTCAGGGGACTCATCCAGCAGGCGATAGGCGTCCTGTGCCTTGTTAAAAGGAAACCTGCACGTGATCCATTTTGCGGGCTGGACGCGGCGGATGGCTTCCCAGGCAGCGTTATAACGGCGGGATTTGTCCCAGCGGCCAGTCAACTCCGGGCTTATGCTGCTGACCTGGCTTGAGATGAGCTTGATGCGCGAACGGTGGAAGTCGCCTCCCAGGTCGAGTGGGGCGGGTTTCCGTCCATACCACGAACCGATGACGACCCGTCCGCTGAAACCCGTCAAAGCGATGGCGTCATTCAATGCATCATTTGAACCGGAGAGCTCGATGGAAAAATCTGCGTCCGTATTCAGCAGGGACCTTGCTGCGGCTTTGAAATCCTGTCTTCCGGGGTCGAGGCAGGCTTTAACACCCAAGTCCATCGATGCTTTGCGGCGAAGTTCGAACCGGTCCGCAGTTAGCAGGGTGTCCAGCGGGAATTCCATCAAAAGGGAGGCCGTCAGCAGGCCCACGATGCCTTGTCCGAAGACCATCGCCCGTTCACCGAGAATCGGCTTTGCATCCTGAACGAGGTTCACCGCCGTCTCCATGTTGGGGAGGAAGGCAGCTGCCTCCGCTTGCAGATCGGGCGGAACTGGAAGAAGGGATTCAGGTCGGATGAGAAAATGGGAGCAATGAGGTTGAAAGGAAAAGACAAGGCGGTCCTGCCACTCCTTGTTGACCTGTTCGCCGATTGCCTTGACGTGCCCGATACAGGCATATCCATAACAGAGGGGGTAGGTGAAATTCCCTTTCAACGATTCGATGTTCGTGTCAACTGGTAGATTGGGAAATTCCCCGCGATAAACCAACAACTCCGTGCCGGGGCTGATGGCGGAGCAAATGGTTTCCACTAGCACCTGGTCAGGCGCGGGTTCAGCGAGCGTTTCTTCGCGGACCTCTGCACTTCGAGGCGAGACAAAATAGAGCGAGCGCCGTTTCATTGACATCCATTTTACCAAACAGCGCCGTAAGTAAAGCCCCTTGCTTCACCGCACTTGCGTTAGGTGCAAGTGTAGCCATAGGGATATAAGGCGGCGGTGCGAAGCGCTGGGTTTTGGGCCTTGCATTCTATAGCTCTATGCCATACAATATAGAACATAAGTTCTGACTTCAAAACCAACCACAATGTTGTCTACTCATGCAAATATCATGAGGTTTGGTGTCCCAAATATCGTCGCAAGTTGTTGGTCAACGGCGTGGATGTGCTCCTGAAAGAGATACTCTACCAGACGGCTCAGGAATTTCAAGCTACCGTCATCGAGTTGGAAGTGATGCCCGATCATGTACACCTGTTGTGCGAAATAGACCCACAATTTGGTATTCATCGCCTAGTGCGCTATTTGAAAGGGCGCTCATCCCATCTCTTGCGTCAGGAATTCTAGTGGCTGAGGACCCGCTTGCCAACCTTATGGACAAATTCATACTACGTCGCCACAGTCGGGGGTGCACCCTGGCGATCATCAAGCAGTATATCGAGAACCAGAAGAACGTTTGATATGGGCTATCGAACTTCTGACACCAACTGCATTGTACGTTTGCTCCCACTGCGAAACCTGAACCGGCAGCAAGACACGCTGTGCGAAGCCTTGCGCCGCGAAGCCGGGCGGTGTTGGTCGGACATGCTGCACGCCCACATCGAGAGCCGGGGCGGAAAATGGCTATCGTCGGTAGACTTGGGCAAGAGGTTCAAGGGGCAGTACACCCTGCACTCCCAGACCATCCAGGCATTGGCGCAGAAGCTGGAGGCCAACGTGGATACCGCCTGTGCGCTGCGCAAGGAAGACCCCGATGCTCGCTATCCATATCGTCCAAGGCAGTACCAGACGGTAGTGTGGAAGGAATTGGCCATTCATTGGACGGAGGACGGGCAACTGCTTCTTTCCAACGGGAAGCGCGCGCCCGCGATGACGTTTTCCGTTCCTGGCGAATATCTGGATATGGTAATTCGTAAGGTTGAGCTAACCTGGCGAGCGGACCACTACGAGCTATGCCTGACGATTGATACCGGCCTGGAAAACCCGCCGGTGAAAGAGAACGGGCAGATGGCAGGGGTGGACCTGGGCGAGGTCAACATCGCGGCGGTTACTACTGAAGCCGGAAACACCCTGGTGGTGAGCGGGCGGGCGCTGCGATCGGTCAAGCGATTGCGCAACAAACGCCATGCAGCGCTCAGCTCCCAGCTCTCACGTTGCAAGCCTGGCTCGAAGCGCCATCGCAGGTTGATGAGGAGCAAGGCACAGGCCAGCGCGAAGCTGTATCGCCAGCAGCGGGATATTCTGCACAAGGCCAGCCGGCAGGTGGTTGAGTTCTGCCAGGCCAACGATGTGCAGGTGATTGCAGTCGGGGATGTGCGCGACGTACAGGAGGGGGTGGATTTGGGCGCACACTCCAACCAGAAGGTCAGCCAATGGCCGCACGGCCAGCTCGTGCAATATGTGACCTATAAGGCGCAAGAGTATGGCATGCAGGTCGAGCAAATCCCGGAAGACTATTCCACACGCACGTGCAGTAATTGTGTTTCGGTGAAAGACCATGCACCACGAGGACGGGTGTACACCTGCCCTGGCTGCGGTGCAGTGATCCATCGCGACGTAAACGGAGCGTGCAACATCTGCTCTCGAGCACGATATGGATCGTATGGCTGCGTTCGAGCGCAGACTGTCATGTATCTCCGACCCTTGCGGCGGAGTAGAGCCTTTGAAACGGGCCAACGTTGCTTGGAGATTTCTCCAAGAACCCCCGCCCTTTAGGGCTGGGGAGTTTCAGACCGGACGAAGCAGGGAGCAGCATTCATCTTGCTCAGTTAATGACTAAAGGTCGACTGGGAATTCACCTAGAAAAATGATATCCCTGCCGGCGGGAAAAACCTTTGTCTCACTGAGTACCGGCGAATCGTTAAGTGGGTGTTCCAGCGCTTTCAAACCGCCGACATAAACAGGCGTGATCGTCAGCATCACCCTGTCCACCAGATTCTGCCGGATAAATGCGCCGATGACCTTCGCGCCGCCTTCCACCATCACGGACGTGATTCCGCGGCCAGGTAATTCTTTAAGCAGATGGGGAAGGGAAAGGTGACCTTCATCGTCAGCCTTGACTGTCAGGAGGGATGCACCTTTTCTGAGAAGGTCCCTCGCCTTGGTGGAATCCGCCTTGGATTCAAGACAAGCAAGGATGGGCTTTTTTGTGTTTTGAAACAGTTTCGCTTGAGGTGAAATAGCCAGCTTTGAATCGAGAATGATGGGCGTGGGCGATTTTCCCTCGACCAGGCGAACCGTCAACTGAGGGTTATCTGCCTGAACCGTTCCGATTCCCACAAGGATGGCATCCTGCGCGGCGCGCAGCTGGTGGGTCAGCCGCATGGACTCAGGTCCGCTCAGAGCCAGCGGTTTTCCCCGCTCTCGCGCGATACTCCCGTCCAGGCTCTGGGCGTAACTCAGCGTGACGAGAGTGCGGCCTTCAACATACAGCCGCGCGCTGCTTTCCTCCAGCCAGGATGCAATTATGTTTTCGGGATCCATCAGTTTGATTATAGTCTCCCTGCCCTCAGTAACCCCAGCCCGCCAATAAGCATGTCCCGTCCGCGCATGAGCAGGCTCATGGTCAGGCCGGCGGACGGAGGAAATCCCATAGCGCTCAACACGAATACCTGGCTGGCTTCCATAGCTCCCAAACCGCCAGGGAGAGGCAGCATGAATGCGATCTGCAGGAACGTCATGCCGGCCAGTGCCTGCCAGATGGTCATGTCCACCAGGATGAACTGTGCCATCAGCCAGTATTCCGCCCACATGCAGGTCCAGGCCAGTATGGAGGCAAGTAAGGCTAATACCATTGCGCTTGGATGCCTTCGCATGAAGATGCCGGCCATCCGCTCGGAGATCATCACCAGGTGTAGCGTTTTTCTCCGACCTATGCGGTTTTGAATTGCACGAACCAGACTGGAAACCGGATATATCCCAAGGTAAAGCAAAACCAGGTGAACCGGTGGGATCATGATGAGCAGGAGAAGCGGAACCAATCCTCCGAATAACTGGTTCCCGGTCAACGGGAAAAGTCCCTGCCCGATGACCACGACCAACCCGGCTGCCAGGAAGAGCACGTTGACCAGGAATTCGAGCAGCTTGTCCATGATCACCGTGGCGGTGGAGCGCGCTGCCGTCATTTGGTGATTGCGCCTCAGATAAAGGATTTGCAGTGGTTCGCCTCCCACCTGAGGTCCCGGTGTGAAATAGCTCATGCCGAACGCTGCCAGCCGGTAGCCGATCAATTTCACGAAAGGGGCTTTTGAATTTTCTGCGCGTACCACCAGCCACCAGCGCAGGGTCATGAACAGGATCGCGATAAAGCTGATCGCCAGAAGGGAGACGATCTGCCATAGATGAAGTTGTTTTAAAGATGCCCAAATTTCAGCCAGGGGGGCAGCCAATATCGCCCACACCAGCAGGCTGAGGATCAAAACAATCCAGAACCCTCTGATCCACCAGGTCCTCAAGCAAGACCTCTGAGGGAGATTCCCTCGTTCTGGGTTGGATTTTCGATCAAGGTTCTCATCCTCGCCAAAACAGCCTCATGGATGGCTGGAAGTTCTGTTGACCCGATCTCTGCCAGCCCAACAGGCTCTCCCACCTGAACGGTAACCATCAATGGATGAAGATTAAAAATAACCTGGGCCAGCAATTGAAAGGCAGCACCCAGTTTTTCGCGGTCTTCACGAACTTTTTTTTGTTTGGTGATCGGGTTACTGACCACATTTTTCCAGAGCACGTTGCTGACCAACATCGGGAGAATTCGTGTCTCGGGTGCAAATCGCAGGAAGACCCCGGCGGAATCGGTCCATGTGCTGAGCGACTCCAACGCCCCCGGATAGACTCGAGGGTCAGGTTCAATTTTTCCTGCGGGGAAGGTCAGCACAGCGCCTCCTCCGCGCAGATGGGCAGCCGCCTTGCGGACAGCGCTCAACCGTTCAGAGGGTTCGTCACTGATAAAGAAGAGATGCTGACTCACATGGGGCAGGGATTGAAGGAAAGGCCGGTTGAGGGCGATGCTACGAAGATCGGGTCGGTTGATTGCGGCAAACAGGCACAAGGTATCGGTCATGCCGGGATGATTGGATAGCGCCAGGATCGGACCCTGCAGCGGGAATCGTTCCAGCCCGTACATGCGCACATCCTTCACATACTTTTCCAGCATGGCCCTGGAGGCTGTGGCGAGGTCCTTTTGACCAGTCTGGGTATCGAACTCAAGCATCTGGCGGGCGAATTTTCGTGCTGCCGGCCGTGAGAGTGTGCGCAGTAGATTTGCGAGACGGGGGGAATCCTGCCAACCGATGGAATTGACCAGGTCATCGAGGTTGATGTCGGTCAGCCGTGAAATCGAATCAGGCATTGGGAGATTATACCCTTTGGCGATTTTGAAAAAAAGCCCGCCTCGGGAGAGACGGGCTCGCGCATGGTTACAGTTTTTTTTCAAGCAGCAACAGGGATTTGTTTTTTGGCTTCTTCGTACCCACGCTTAAGAGCTTCATAGTTCATCGGAAGCAGCTTGTGATGCCGTTCAGGCAGGTGGGCTTTGAGAGCCGCCTCAACGGCTTCCAGCGGGATTTCCGGCAGATTTACCAGCAGCGCGCCGACCACCACCATGTTGGTCAATTTCCGATTGCCAATCTCCTCGGCAATCTCATTGGCATGGACGAATATCGTGGTGATATCCTCCCGCTTCGCGCCGCGATCGACCATGGAGGCATTGACCACCATCACCCCGCCTTTTTGTATCAAGGGTTCGTACTTATCGTAGGAAGGCAGGTTGAGCGCAATCGCTGCAGGCGGATTTTGGACCAGAGGTGAACCGATCTCCTCGTCTGCGATGACCACGGTACAGTTGGCCGTGCCGCCTCGCATCTCGGGACCATAGGATGGGATCCAGGTGACTTCCTTGCCAGAGTCCATGGCGGCGTACGCCAGGACCTGGCCTGCAAAGAGCACACCCTGTCCGCCGAAACCTGCGATAATGATTTCCTTTTGCATGGTGCCTCTCCTAAACTTTGATCTCAGCCACGGATGAACTAATTTTGTAATCCCCCAGCGGAAAGACTGGAAGCATGTGCTCCTCCAACCACTTAAGCGACTCCAACGGAGTGATGCCCCAGTTGGTCGGGCAGGTGGAGAGCAGTTCGACCATCGAGAATCCCAGCCCGCGGATCTGTGTCTCAAAGGCCATGCGCAGCGCCTTCTTGGCCTGACGGATGTTCTTCGGGTCGTGCAGGCTGCGACGAACAACATAGCCCGCCCCGTCCATGGTAGCGATCGTTTCGCTCATTTTTAGCGGGTAGCCCTGCAATTCCACATCGCGTCCGTTGGGGGAGGAGGTTGTTTTCTGACCCGGGAGCGAGGTGGGCGCCATCTGTCCACCGGTCATGCCGTAAATGGCATTGTTGATGAAGACCACGGTGATGTTCTCGCCCCGTCCAGCCGCATGCATGATTTCGCCCATGCCGATCGAAGCCAGGTCGCCGTCTCCCTGATACGTGAACACCACCCGGTCGGGGAGAACGCGCTTGATTCCGGTGGCCATGGCAGGCGCGCGTCCGTGGGCGGCTTCGACGAAGTCGGTATCAAAATAGTTGTAGGCGAATACCGAGCAGCCGACCGGCGCAACGCCGATGGTCTTCTCGGCCAATCCCATCTCATCGAGCACTTCGGCGATCAAGCGATGCGCCACGCCGTGAGTACAGCCGGGGCAATAGTGGGTCGAAACATCTGTGAATGCTTCGGGGCGTTGGTAGACCAGGTTTTCGGGTTTTGCAAGGGTAGCCATCTCTCACCTCTACTTTTCAGCAGTCATGCGCTCGTACCAGGCAGCACGCGGGTCAACAGCCACGCTTAATTTTGACGTGGCGATACGTTTGATCTCATCAAATATTTCATTGGGAAAGGGGACCACGCCGCCCAGACGCCCGTAGAATTCCACCGGGACACGTCCCTTCACTGCGAGCTGGACGTCGTTGAGCATCTGTCCGGTATTCATCTCGACCACGAGGAAAGCGGAGGCTCGCGAGGCGAGCTGGTCGATCACGCTCGAGGGGAACGGACTCACCGTAATCGGCCGCAGCAACCCAACCTTGATTCCCTGCTGACGGGCGGCCCGCACAGCTGAAAGGGCCACGCGCCCCGCCGTGCCAAAACCAATGATCACAAAATCGGCGTCGTCGAGATAATATTCCTTGTAACGGACCTCGTTCTTTTGAATCTCCTGCCAGCGTTTGAACATGCGCAGGTTGGCGATTTCCTCGTCCGGCGGGTTGATGTAGATGGAAGACAGGATCCGTGCGTTCGCTGCCCATGGCGCCGTTGACCGCCCAATCCCAGTCCTTGCGGACGACCGGGCGCATCTCGGGCATTTCGACCGGTTCCATCATCTGGCCGATGGACCCGTCCGCGATGAGCATGCAGATCGAGCGGTATTTCTCCGCCAGGTCGAAGGAGAGAACCATCAGGTCGATCGCCTCCTGAACGGAAGCCGGAGCGAGCACGATGGGGTAATAGTCCCCATGCCCGCCGCCGTGGACAGCCTGGTTGTAATCCGCCTGCGAGGGGGCGATGTTGCCGAGTCCCGGTCCGCCGCGCATCACGTTGACCAGCACCACGGGGACTTCCGTCCCTGCGATGTAGGAGATGCCTTCCATCATCAGCGATACACCGGGGCTGGAGGAAGTGCTCATCACCCGTGCGCCGGTGCAGGCGGCGCCGTACACCATGTTGATGGCGGCAACTTCCGATTCGGCCTGGACGAAGGTGCGTCCCAGCTCGGGCATGCGTTTGGAAAGATGTTCCAGGATTTCAGTTTGTGGGGTGATGGGGTAGCCGAAGTAGGCTTCCAACCCGGCGCGGACGGCGGCTTCCGCCATGGCTTGATTGCCTTCATAGAGTTCTTTTGACATTTTGCTCTCCTAGGCAGGCGCCGCAGCCTTGGTGACTTCGCGGTAAACCGTGATGGCTGCGTCCGGGCAAACCACTGCACAGATGGCGCAACCCGTGCAGCCGTCTTTGACTAATTGGGCGGGGTGATAACCTTTGGGGGTAAGACGATCCATATCGAGCGCGATCACATGTTGCGGGCAGGCGCTGATACACAGCTCACAACCTTTGCAGTAGGTATCCGAGACTTCGATCCAACCTTGTGCCGGCATCCGGTAATCTCCTTCTTGAGAAGTTGGACAAAAATTGGCAGATTGCTCTGCATTCTGATTATGTCGCGTTCGGTAAATTGGTGGTAGTGCTAATCGTCACATCGCAGTCATGTAAAAATCAACCATTAAAACCATCCATACCAAAGATGGATATCTCAAAATCGTTCCTGTAATTACAATAACAATCCTTGTTTTACGTAGTTTGTGAAGTAATTATCAAGAAACCATGAAGATTATTATCAATTTTGATAAATTATCTGGTCTTTTGGGAACGAACAGAGTAAACTATGTATGATTAGATCGATAAAGGAAATCGAAATGGCCGAATTTATGGATCTGCTTCAATTAAGTTTAATGGTTTATGGCGCACCGGTGCTCGGGCTGGTCGTGATGGCAGGCGCTTTGGGTTTTCTTCCAGCGCCGACCAGTTTATTGGTAATCGCAGCCGGTGTGTTCAGCCGGCAGGGATCCATGGACTGGTACTATGCAGCCGCATTGGGGCTGATTGGCGCAGTGATAGGCGATACTTTGGGATTCGCCCTCGGTCGCTGGGGAGGTAAGTGGGCGTCCAAACGTTATGGAAATTCAAATGTTTGGATCAAGGCTCAATCCACATTCGATCGCGGCAGTGGTGTGGCAGTCTTTATAACCCGCTTCCTAATTACTGCATTGGCAGTACCGGTTAATTTAATGTCGGGCAGTAGCAAACTCCGCTTCCGCTCCTTCCTTTTTTATGTCATCGCAGGCGAAGCGATGTGGATCATTCTATATGGGGGATTGGGTTATTTCTTCAGCAGCCAGTGGAAGTTGATTAATTCGCTTGCGGGTGATTTTGGCGGGCTGGTTTTGTTCCTGACTGCAGTGGGTTTCGGGATTTATCTCTGGCGTTATCGAAAATATATCCTTTTGAATTATCAGTTTCAATTCGCCTGGATCCCCATTAAAAGACTTAAATAGTAATAAGCAAATTCCCTAGGGAGACCTCCATGCCAACTCCAGTTATCGTTGATACGATTCGCACGCCCATTGGTGCTCTGGGCGGGGTGCTTTCCAAGGTGCGGCCGGATGACTTGGCTGCGCTTGTGCTTAAAGCGATCCTTGAAAGAAATAAACTGGACACTGGCCTCGTCGATGAAGTCATCCTTGGATGCGCAAACCAAGCGGGCGAGGACAACCGAAATGTCGCGCGGATGAGCCTTCTCCTGGCGGGATTTCCCCCCAGCGTGCCGGGAATCACAGTCAACCGGTTATGCGCGTCGGGGCTGGCAGCCGTGAACATCGCTGCGCGGGCTATCCGGGCGGGAGAAGGGGACACCTTCATCGCCGGTGGAGTTGAATCGATGTCTCGCGCGCCTTACTCCCTGCCCAAGGCCGAAGAGGGATTCGGATTCGGCAATCTGACGGCTTACGATACAGCGCTCGGCTGGCGGTACCCCAACCCCAAAATGAAGGAAATGTACGGGACCGATTCAATGGGCGAGACTGCTGAGAATATCGCGGAGCAGCGTCCGCATCTGACGCGCGAGCTGCAGGACCAGTTTTCCGTCCGCTCCCATCAGCGCGCCATTGTGGCCATCGATTCAGGGAAATTTACCGAAGAGATCATCCCGGTGCCGGTTCCGCAAAAGAAGGGCGACCCGATGATAGTGACCACCGATGAACGCCCTCGCCGCGATACGACGATGGAATCGCTCGCCAGGCTCAAACCGGCGTTCAAGAAAGAAGGCGGCACAGTCACCGCAGGCAACTCATCCGGCTTGAATGATGGGGCGGCTGCCGTATTGGTGATGAGCGAAGAAAAAGCCGTGTCGATGGGTTTCAAACCTCTTGCAAGAATTGTCTCTGGTGCTTCCGCGGGTGTGGAACCTCGCATCATGGGGGTGGGTCCTGTCCCTGCTGTGAAAAAGGCGCTCACCCGCGCGGGTTTGAAAATGAAAGACATCGGCTTGGTGGAGTTGAACGAGGCATTCGCGGTTCAGTCGCTGGCGGTCATGGAGGATTTGGACCTTGACCCTGAGGTCACCAATGTCAACGGCGGGGCGATCGCCCTGGGTCACCCGTTGGGCTGCTCAGGGGCCCGCATCCTGACAACGCTTCTCCACGAATTATCCCGGCGTGGAAATGTCAAACACGGTCTGGCCACTTTGTGCGTGGGTGTAGGCCAGGGAGAAGCGACCATCGTTGAATGGTTATAACGGATAATTTTTCTAAAAAAACCAAGGTTGAAAGCCTGGCTTTCAACCTTTTGATTTAAGAAGATTCGGGAACTTTTTTACACTGGCAGCGTTACAGACAAGGGGCTACAATGGGTTTTAATGAAAAAGGAGATAAAAATGAAGAAGCCTTTACCCTTATTTTTATCGCTTGGTTTAATCCTTCTTGCCATCGCGGCTTGTTCAGTTCAGGAGACCACCTCTCCACCAGTGGATGAACCTTCCCCACCTGTGCTTGAATCCACTGAAACACAAGCTCCTCAACCTTCACCGACCGAACCCACATCAGGAGAGGTACATTCCTTGCCGGTTGTCGATGCTCCTCAGTTGACATCCATGCGATTCTTTGACGAAACAAACGGGTGGGGCATGACGAGCACGAATGTACTGCGCACCGAAGACGGGGGCGTGACGTGGTTCGATATCTCACCTGCGGGTGTTGCTGATCTCGGTTTCGGCGCAGTCGGGTATTTTTACGACCTCTCACACGGATGGCTGGCAGTTTCAAATCCCATGGACCCGGCGGAATCCGGCCAGTTATATCGCACCTCCGACGGCGGCGCGAGTTGGGCTGAATCCACACTGCCGCCTAGCATGGGAGGCCGATTCAGCTTTGTCGATCCCACCGATGGATTTTTCATGGCGGACCTGGGCGCAGGCGCCGGCTCGAACTGGGTGGGAATTTATTCAACCACGGATAGTGGAGCCACATGGACGCCTGAGTATGTTCCTGAACCTGGCATGCCTGAGGGTGAAGGTGCCTTGCCCGGCAGCGGCCAAAAGTCGGGAATGACCTTCCTCGATACGGATCGCGGCTGGGTCACCGGCAACATCCCGATGGACAATTACCTTTACCTGTACAATTCAAACGATGGTGGGAGCACCTGGAGTGAGCAGTCTGGTCCAATCCCGACCGATTTTGGAACAGTCTTCACGGGCACTTACCCTCCCGTCTTCTTCGGGAATGATGGAGTCATGCCGGTCACATTGGTGAGCAATGTCATCAACCTGGTCATCTATACTTCGGACGATGGCGGCGTAACCTGGACTCCCGCTCCCGCGCCGGTGGCCAGCGCAGGCCGAGGCGAACTGGTGGATTTTGTCAGTCCATCCGACGGATTTGCCTGGGCAACAGGGCGATTTGCTGTTACGCACGATGCCGCTCAAAGTTGGGACACGGTTGCACCGTCCGTGCCATTCGGCGATAGCCTTATGGCCATGGATTTTGTCAGCACGACGACCGGGTGGGTGATGACTATGAATGCTGATAGTCACACATCGCTGTACACCACCTCGGATGGTGGCACGACCTGGACGACGTTAATTCCCTAGGAGACGATTCTGATGAACCGCACTATTATTGTTGCAATGATGCTGGTATTTTCTTTGGCTGTTGCGGGCTGCACCTCTCAGACTCCGACATCCGCGCCCGCGACCGAGACTTCCCTGCCTGAACCCACCACTCCGGTCGTTGCTGATTTAACTCTTGAACAGGTGAAGAATGCGGAATACACCTTTGACTTCGGAGAGAGCATGCCATCCTTCACTCTGGTGGATGGCACCTACCAGAGCGGGACTGACACTTCGCAGCCGGGTTATTTTCAAGCGACGATGTCAGATAAAGTCGCGTTTGGCGACCTCAATGGTGATGGTTTAGGGGACGCGGCTGTATCCATCGGAATCAACATGGGTGGGACGGGTGTCTTTCAATACGTGGTTGCCATACTCAACCAGGGTGGACAGCCTGTCCAGGCTGGTTACTACTATGTCGACGACCGGGCCAGTATCGATGCCATGGCTATCAACGACCTGAGAGTTGTTGTGGATGCCATGGTCCATGGACCCAATGACCCGATGTGCTGCCCTACGTTGAAGGTCCAGGCTTCGCTACAGCTTCCCCTCGACACTGGTCCGCTTCTGTGGCTTGTGCATCAGACCTCGGAAATTGTCCCCGGCGCATTCCGAGAGATTACCATCACTTCCCCTGAACCTGGCATCGGTGTGGATAATACCTGCACCATCACCGGTGATGTGACCATTGCTCCATTTGAAAATAATCTTGTCTACCACGCTTATGATAGGTACCTGAATGAGCTGGCAGTCGGTCCGTTAATGGTGGATGCACCTGACATGGGCGCACCTGGGACCTTTGAATTGAACCTTGATTTGTCTTCGACTGACTATTCAGGTCCAATCTTTGTCAACATCAGCGACCTAAGTCCGGCGGATGGCGCCATCCTTGCAATGGATTCGATTATCCTAATACTCAAATAAGAGATTGTTTTCTAAGGGGACGGGATGGAATTCCCGTCCCCTTTTGGTTTACAGTACAATTGCCTTATGTCAAAACCGAAGTATTATGTCGTCTGGAAGGGTCGACGTACAGGAATCTTTACTTCTTGGGACGAGTGCTCAGCCCAGGTGACCGGCTTTACCGATGCTGAATATAAATCCTTTGGCAGCCTGGAGGCCGCCAAAGCCGCCTTCTCCGGGTCGCCCAAGGATCACTATGGAAAACCCGTCACGTCACAGCAATGGTTGTTCGCGACGGTCCAGCCGGTGATCCCCTCGATTTGTGTCGATGCCGCCTGTTCGGGTTCGCCGGGTCCGGTCGAATACCGCGGTGTCGAGACGAAGTCCGGCAGGCAGATATTCAAGTTGGGTCCCTTTCAAGGAGGGACTAATAACATTGGAGAGTTCCTGGCGATTGTCCATGCCCTGGCTTGGATGAGGGAGAGCGGGAAGGATTGGCCGATTTACACAGATTCCAAAACAGCACTCGCTTGGCTCAAATCTGGAAAAGTGAAAACCACCCTGCCCCGTGGTCGTCTGAACGAACAGTTGTTTGAATTGATAGCGAAAGCTGAATCCTGGCTGAGAGACCATCCAGACCGACTTCAAGTCTTGAAATGGGATACCGAGCTTTGGGGTGAGAACCCGGCGGATTTTGGCAGGAAATGACCACGATGAAATGGCTGGCTCTCTTATTCATCTTTTTCATGCTTGGAGTCATTCTGCTGGCAGATCTGGGCTCCCTGCCTTCACCTGTTGCGATGCTCTATCACTTTCCCAATGGTGATCGGTTAGGGCATTTCGTTCTTTATGGAATTCTGACTTTCCTTGTCAACTCTGCATTTCCTCGACAGGTCCGCATCGCCCGGGTGAACGTTTTTTATGGCTCATTGATCATTGCAGCTTTGGCAATTCTCGAAGAGTTCAGTCAGCTCTTCTTCCCATACCGGACCTTCGACTTGATCGATCTATCCTTTACCCTGATGGGTATCGTTAGTGCTGATATGCTTGTCCGTCTTTTCCACAAGCTGCAGCCCACCTAATACCAAGTGATCTGTGGAGGTAGCCCATGAAAACAGCATTACTGATCATTGACATTCAAAACGAATATTTCCCCGGCGGAAAGGGAGAGCTTGTGAATCCGCTGGAGGCTGCCCGGAAAGCCTATCAGCTTTTGCAATGTTTCCGCGAGCACAAGCAGCCCACCGTCCACATCCAGCATGTCTCCACCCGTGAAGGGGCAACAATCTTTCTGCCCGGCTCCGAGGGGACGCATATCCACGATGCAGTAGCTCACTTTGAGGGCGAACCGCTTGTTCAGAAACATTTCCCCAATTCGTTCAGGGACACCAATCTGCTTGACCTTCTCAAAAGCTGGGAAATCGAACGAGTCATTGTGTGCGGGATGATGACCCACATGTGCGTGGACGCGACTGCCCGAGCTGCAGTGGATCATGGCTTTCAGTTGGTCGTCGCTTCGGATGCCTGTGCCACAAAAGAGCTTACATATGGTGTGACAAAAATTCCAGCCGATCATGTCCACAAAGCTTTCCTGGCAGCACTGAAATCTTATGGGCAGGTGATGACCGTTGAAGAGATCATCACGCACCTGGCTGTGGAGATGGTGGAGCGTTAATCCAGATGACCACACTCGATCCTGAAAGACAAAAATTGGCTAAGGAATATGCCCGAATCCGCCGGCGCTTGTGGTTGGTGGATACTTCCATCACTGCGATCTATGCCCTCGCCTGGTTATTCCTGGGCTGGTCTGTCTTTCTGCGGGATTGGCTGTCCGGATTTACAACGAATCCCTGGATCCTTATCCCGGCGTTTGCTGCGGTCTATGGCGGGATCATGTTTTTGATCAATCTCCCTCTGAGTTATTACGGTGGATTTGCCCTCCCGCATCGTTATGACCAATCCACACAATCAATGAGAGATTGGGTGGCGGACCAATTGAAGGGGATGGCGATCGCACTCCCGATCGGTTTGATCCTGCTCGAGGGCGTGTATGCCTTTCTGCGGGCATTTCCCGATACCTGGTGGTTGTGGACAGCCGGTGCGGTGTTGTTGTTCCAGGTGATTCTCGCCAATCTGGCTCCTGTTTTGATTGCACCCATTTTCAATAAATACGTCCCCTTGGGAGAAGAGCATGCGGACCTGGCAGAGCGGTTAATGCGCCTCGCTGAACGCGCAAATACAAAAGTCAAAGGCGTATTCAAATTTGACATGTCCCGTCGCACCAAGGCGGCTAATGCAGCCCTGATGGGGATCGGGAATACGCGGCGAATTGTTCTGGGTGATACGTTGCTCAATGAATTTACGTCGGATGAGATCGAAACGGTCCTCGCCCACGAATTGGGACATCATGTCCATAAGGACATTCCATTGCTGATCGGATTTGGTACAGTGGTCACTCTTGTGGGATTGTACCTGGCCTCGCTGGTGATGGATTGGGCTGTGGTTTACTTCGGCTTTACTAGCGTCGCGGATCCAGCCGCGATGCCCATGCTTGAGTTGATCCTTGGCGCGTATGGGCTGATCATCATGCCCTTGGAGAATGCCGTTTCAAGGTGGCGTGAGCGAATGGCTGATGAGTATGCGTTACAGACGACCGGGAAAAGGGAGGCCTTCAGTTCTGCGTTCACCCGTTTAGCGAACCAGAATTTGGGCGAGGTCGATCCTGAACGCTGGGTGGTGGTCATGTTCTATTCACACCCTCCTCTGGGAGAGCGTATCAGCATGGCGCGAAGTTGGGAAGGCTGACCCATGCGATTTGCCATTTTCGGAACAGGTGGAGTCGGAGGTTATTTCGGCGGGCGGTTGGCTCAGGGAGGGCATGATGTTACATTCATCGCCCGGGGAAAGCACCTTGCGACGATCAAGAAAAACGGGTTGCGGGTCGAAAGCATTCTCGGGGATTTTACCGTCAAGCCAGCTCAAGCCACGGATAATCCTGGACAGATCGGGCGGGTGGATACTATCCTGGTTGCCGTAAAAGCATGGGATGTCCCGCTTGCGGCTGAAGCCATGAAGCCTATGGTGGAGGAGGAAGCCTTCGTCATTCCTTTGGAAAATGGAGTGGATGCCCCCGGGCAATTATCTTCCGTTCTTGGGAGAGAGCATATACTGGGAGGCTTATGCCGTATTTCGGCATTCATCAGTGAACCGGGTGTTATTAAACATGTCGGTGTGCCACCCTACATCGCCTTTGGCGAATTGGACAATAAGAAATCGAAGCGGGTAAGCAAGCTGGTTGACATCTTTAGTAAACTGGCTGGTTTATCGGTTGAAGCTCCGGTTGATATTCACAAAGCCATGTGGGAGAAGTTCGTTTTTATTGCCGCGGTGAGCGGGGTGGGAGCGGTGACGCGTCAACCGATTGGCGTCATCCGCGCGCTGCCTGAGACGCGTGCGTTGCTGCTCCGTGCAATGGAGGAGACTGTTGCAGTTGGCCAAGCTAACGGAGTTGTTTTGGACAAAGATACTGCAACGAAAATAATGGAAACGGTCGTGGACCGGGCTCCCGAAGGAACGATCCCTTCGATGCAGAAGGATATCCTCGAAGGCAGGCGCTCGGAACTAGAGGCTCAGAATGGCGTTGTGGTGCGTATGGGACGAGAAAAGGGGATTCCAACGCCGGTCAATGAATTTATCTATGCCAGTCTGCTGCCGTTGGAGCAGACGGCACTGGCAAGAAAATGACAATAAAATTCATCTGATTACTCTGAGGGATTTTATTTGCTATCGATGTCGTAGTTTTCCCCGGAAAATATCTTTATCCTGCCATCACCGTAGCTTCCGATTCGTTCCAATCCGAAAAGCTGGGTTTGTTCTCCGCAGGTTGTGCAAATGATGACACAAGGTTTGAAATTCGGGTCCAGGTAACGCTCAAGCTCCGGGTAAGTGACAATGCTTTCGAGCCGCAATCCGTTCTGAGGTGCGCCTAGTAAATACCAGTAGGCATACTCCAGATCATTTGAATCGAGTTTCAGTCCAATGTCCTGACAGCCCGTTTCCTTGACTTGATTCATCGCTTCGATGTAAGCACTTCCCAAACTTCCCCACACCGCGAACATGGTTTTTTCTGGTGGTTCAATAAGAATACTTCCAGCTGTGCAACCTGCAATGCACGGGATGGTATACGGGTCGCTTGAATCTCGCATGGCGATCAGCGGGCGAGTACGGTTGAACAGGACCCATGGAAATGCCGAAAGTAAAAGAAGGATGGTTATAGCGATGGTTAAACGCCTATGATTGATTAATTCAAATGCGCTGGCGACAAGAGGAGAAAATGCCATGACAATGGGCATTTGGAAACGTATCCCAAATACACCATAAAATACAACACTGGAAAGGAAGATGAATATTCCTAATACCACCAGCAAGTAATGGATTGCGCTTTTTTTGAATTTTTTGTGATAAATAAAAATTGAACTCGATACGGCAAGAATTATTAAAATATGAACTGGATTCCCTGCAAAGTCCTCGTGATTCCATGCCCAAATTAAAGAGAATTGATGAGCATTTTGGTCAAGTGAACCAAAAATGGTTTTCATATTACTTGTAATTAATTCATTAAGTCCTTCGTCGGGGGTGGCAAAATTCTGCATTATCCCTAATGATACAGTTCCCAAAACTCTGTCCAAAGAATATTTATTTGCAGTGTGGTTGGATAAAAATTCTCGCGAACCTAACGGAGTGCCAAAGGTTAGGATGTTTCTTGACCAATACCCTGCATTGATAACAACCACTACAGCGCCGATTATGAGGACGTTAGTTATAACTTTTTTAATAGGGGTTACGCGTACTCTAGTAATTAAATAATAGAGCATTGGTGCGACGGCATAAACATAAAATGTTCCCTTTGTTGCCATCCCTAAACCCAGGGCAAGCCCAAGGGAGAGGAGAAATATGCGCGATTCCTCTTGTTTTTCCTCCCGGAAAATATAATAGAGAAGACAGATTAACCAGAACGCTGTTACCAGATCGTTTTGAGGATTCGTCGCTTGCAGGATTGACATGGGTATACTGACTGCAAATGCGATGCTGAGCCATTGCCCATGTCTTCCATTTCCGAGAAGCTTTGTAATGGCGGATATTCCGATTATTGTTCCGATTAATGCCATCCATTGAATCATATTGGCTAACTGGTCGTTGTAAACCAGCAACCTTGTATGAAGGATGGCTAACTCAGCAACGATTGGATTGGATAACTGGTGTTCATATTGGGTGGCATAATGTGACAGGCTTGAATTTTGAGCCCAATGAACCACCCTGCCCATATGGTAAAGGAGAGAATCATTGTTGTTTATGGGGGATTTCAAAGCGACAACCAGAAGAAGAAAAAGGATTATTGAGAGAAGCGATCCGGCTAAAATATCAAACCAATCTGGTTTTTTCCACGCGTTCTTCAGGGAGAGGACCCCCGTAACAATCCATCCTTTTCTCCATCCCAGAACAATTGAAATGATCAGTGCTGCACTCCAGAAGAATGCGACCCAAAATGTGGTCAATGCATGGAATAGACTGAGTAACTCTGAGAATAGCACCATGTATCCGCCCAGGAATGTCGCGGATTGAAGAAACGAAATGCGCCAATCAGCCAAAGGCGTTCGCTGGTTGACGTGATAACCTATTAGTCCAAAAAAAACAGAAATGAAGGTTGCTGGGATGAGCAGGATGAGCATTTTATACAGCCCGGGCAGAGAATAATTTATAAAGAAACGAGAGGAAACATGTTAGGGTGGCGTAAAAAGACTACTTTTCCCAATCCCGTCGATGCCAAAATATCGCTGCCACAATGATTACTACGAGAATTATCCCTAATAGAAGAATGATACTAGTTTCGCCAGGGACTTTTTCCGTCTCGCGGACTGCAGTTGCAGTGAGTACCTCCGTGGCAGAGATTGCGATGGCTGTGGGAGTCGTCTGCCTCCAGGAAAACACCGGAGGAGTCAGTGCAGCACTTGCCAATGCAAATGCAAGGCCGATGGTGATCAGGAATATGGGGCGGGAAGCTTTGACCATGGAAGTGTGACCAACTCAATAATGATGTATAGTAAGTATAACATGCTGAAAACTTCCAAGCTTTCTATTAGAATATTTATATTTAGAGTATAATTGCCCACTTGGGTGGGTTACCTCATCTACGAAAGTGAGGCCGATCATGAAGCGCTACATTTCCATTCCCTTCATTGCCTTATTTGTCTTCATATCTTTTATCTCCAGCAGCGTTCAAGCCAGCACCTTCCAGCCTCAGAGTTTATTTCAGGAAGAAACCCCATCACCCGACGATGTGATCCGGGGTGCGATTCTTTACGATCGGTGGTATTCAGCAATCGGTCAACAGGCACCAGAAGATGACATGCCAATTTGGGGACGTCAAAATACCAACTCGCGATCCGGCCCCGACACCTGGCGATGCGTCGAGTGCCATGGATGGGATTACAAAGGATCGCAAGGCGCTTATGCCTCCGGTTCGCATTTTACTGGTTTCCCAAGTATCAGCGCACTAGTTCCGAATTTATCCGAACAGGAACTTGTTGATCATCTCAAGGGAAGCAAGGATCCTGCACATGATTTTTCTTCCTTCATGGATGATGCAGCCATAAACAAGTTGGCTCGTTTCCTGAAGTTTGGATTGGTTGATGATGACCAGTATATTGATGATGTGTCTCTGACGGTGATCGGCGGAGACCTGGAACACGGAAAAGCACTTTATGAGCAAATATGTGCCAATTGCCATGGTGTGGACGGCAAGCTTATTGTTTTTCGCACCGAAGGTGTGGACGAATCCCTCGGTTCCGTTGCCAGCAGGGATCCCTGGCGTTTCCTTCACCGGACAAGATTCGGTGTGGCTGGCGTGGACATGCCGGTTGGAGCAAAGCTCGGTTGGAGTGCGGAGGATGGCCGGGATGTGTTGGCATACGTTCAAACATTGCCTTCGGCGATGATCCCTCCCACATCTGAACCTGCATCAGCAAAAGAGACGCCGCAACCCCCGATCGGCGGACCTCCATCGAACTCGATACTTGGAGGCATGTTTACGGGTATTGGAACAATTCTTTTAGTCTGCCTGGGTTCGGCAATGTTCCTGGGCTTGCTGGTAGGTATAGGCGCGTTGGTCGTATCGGCGTTGCGCAAGAAATAGAATTGAAGCATACAAATGCATAGTTATTACCTTTCTCGAGCCGGATTTGCTGCGTTTGATTTCAGAACGATGATATTTAGTAAACATCCAGGAGAACATGATGGGTGAGAAAATCTTCAAATATATGAAGCACCCGCTGGTCTTGATAGGGGTGGGCTTTTTTGTAATTATCCTGTTGGGAGGGGCGGCTTATGGAATCAAGACAACCCAGACGCCTCCTCCTCAACCGATTCAATTTCCCCATAACTTGCATGTCGGGCTGGGTGTTCAATGCCTGTACTGTCACCCCGGACCTCTTACTCAGGCTTCCGCTGGATTACCGACCCAGTCGAAGTGCTGGGCATGCCATGGTCAATTAAAAAAATATGCCGATGGGACGGTCCCCCTGCCACCCGAGTTGGCGAAGTTGAAAGATTATGCAGAATCAAACACACCCATCCAATGGGTACCGGTTGCGATTGTCCCGAATTTTGTACACTTTAACCATCGTCCGCATATCGCCGCCGGCCTGAACTGCGAAAACTGCCATGGTGAAATCGAAAAAATGACCGTGGCCGAGAACCCCCAGATCATGAACATGGGCTGGTGCCTTGAATGCCACCGCAAACGCGCAGGAGAAGATCAGGAAAAATTGATCAAACTCCTGGATTGCGGAACATGTCACTATTAAACCGGGCGCGAAAGGAATAATTATGATTGAAAAGATTTCCCGGCGAGAATTTTTAAAGCTGGCCGGAGCTGGGACAGCAGTAACGGCCGCCCTAACCGGTTGCGGACCACAATCGCGTTACGTTGTCCGCGAACCTTACACGAAGATGCCCGAATATACTTTGAACGGGCAGAGCACTTATTACGCGACAACCTGCCGTGAATGCGCTGCCGGCTGCGGACTCGTGATCCGCACCATGCAAGGTCGCGCGTTAAAGGTTGAGGGAAACAAGCTTCACCCGGTTAACCTTGGGAAGACTTGCTCCCGCGGCCAGGCAACGCTGCAGGGTCTCTACAACCCTGACCGGATGAAGAACCCGGTCAAACAAAATCAACGGGGCTCTGGAAGTTTCACAGATATGACCTGGGACGATGCTGTTGCGACTGTCGCAGGTGCCTTGAAGGATAAATCACCCGATGAAATTGCCTTTCTGATGGGGCTAGCACCGGATCATCTCTTCGACCTGGTGACCCAACTAACCTCCGCTCTGGGTGCCGAAGCTCCGAAACGCTATGGTGCATTGGGTATGTTCGCTGCCCAAGCCACGTTGAGCGAGGCGGTAAAAAGCCTTTTTGGACAGCCAAGTCTGTTGTTTTTTGACATGGGCAACTCCGACATGGTCTTTTCCTTTGGCGCGAATTTTACAGAGACCTGGCTCTCACCGGTCGCCTACGCTCGCGGTTTTTCCCGGATGCGACAGGGAACGGCTGGCCGGCGGGGTTATCTGGTCCAGTTCCAACCCGTCATGTCGCAGACAGCGATGATTGCTGACGAGTGGATTCCCGTCACCCCGGGAACAGAAGGCATGGTAGCACTGGCTTTGGGCAGGCTTATTGTTGATATTCGTGGAGGCGCGTTGCCAGCGGCATTCTCCGCAGTGGATGTGGATTTGGTTGCTGAAGTATCTGGCGTTGAGCGTAAGCAGCTTGCCCGACTTGCGGAGATGTATGCAAATGCGAATTCCGCTTTGGCGATTCCCGGCGGAGAACCGCTTGGGCAGTCCAATGGTTCCGAAGCAGCGCAGGCCATTTTGGCGCTCAATGCCTTGACAGGTAATCTTGGTAAAGTGGGTGGTGTATTCATCACGCCCTCTACAGGAGTAAATGAAGACGTTTACCAACCCCCCGATACTGTAATGGATTTGCAGGATTTGGTGACGCGGATGGCTGCAGGCGAAATTAAGACTTCTATTCGTCCATGGAGTCGATCCGTTGTTCGAACTGCCGACTTCACTGGGATTCTCCGAGGCATTGAAAAACGTCCCTCTGGTCATCTCATTTTCTTCCACACCAAATGAGACGGCCCTGCAGTCAGACTTTATATTCCCGGATCATACCGGACTCGAATCTTTCGGTTACCAGCGTATCTGGACAGGTGCCGACCGTGCGACCATCTCCGGCAGCCAGCCCGCAGTTGCACCGTATTACAACACGCGTGCCACTGCTGACGTCCTTTTGGCTGCTGTAAAACAGGTGGGAATTAAGGTTGCTGCTGCACTACCTTTCTTGGATGAAGTCGAATTCATTCAAACCCAGCTGCTTGGATTGGTTTCCACCGAAGGTGGAATTTATAATGCGGGCGACATCAACACGTTTTGGTCGCTTTGGCAACAATTCGGAGGCTGGTGGACAACACAACCCGGTTTGCTCGCTCCTCAAGTCCCCGGATTGAGCCGTGCGATAAGAATCGATGAACCGGAATTTGATGGCGAAGGTGATTTCCATTTGTTGGCATTTCCTTCTCCTATTTTGGGAGATGGTTCAGGAGCCAACTACCCCTGGCTTCAGGAAACACCGGACCCCACAACCACGGTCATGTGGAATTCCTGGGTGCAAATTAACCCGAAGACCGCTGAAGAGCTCGGGCTGGAGAATGACGACATTGTTTTAATCACATCACCAGCCGGGGCGCTGGAAGCCTCTGTATACATATATCCAGCCATTCGCCCCGACACGATTGCCATTCCGTTCGGCCAGGGTCATATCGCATTGGGGCGTTATGCCGAGGGGCGCGGTGTAAATCCCTCCCGACTGTTCAGCTTAAAATTTAACGAAGCGGGTGACCTGGCCTTTGCCGCGACGAAGGTAAGAGTTGAAAGGACCGGTCGGCAGCGGCCTCTGGCTCGTTACGAGAGCATGATGGGTGTCTACGGCGATGGCGAGAAATAAGGAGCGTCCAATGGATCAATTTAAAGTTGCGAACGATGTCCGGGAATCCGAGGATGAGAATAAGGGCAAATGGGGCCTCGTGGTAAATCAGGATGTGTGCACAGGCTGCCAGGCTTGTGTAACTGCCTGCGCAATGGAAAACAACATCCCGTACGTAGGTGAGGAGGATGCGGCCTACGGGCGCTCCCTGCACTGGATGCGTATTGAACGCTTCTGGGAGGGAGAGTATCCTGAAGTGCGTGCCACTCCGCGCCAGCCTACCATGTGTCAGCAATGTGGCGCTGCACCGTGTGAGCCGGTCTGCCCGGTGTTTGCCTCGGTCCACAGCAATGCCGAGCAGATCAATTTGCAGGTGTACAACCGCTGTGTGGGAACCCGCTATTGCGCCAACAACTGCCCCTACCAGGTGCGTGTTTTCAACTGGCGCGATTACACAGCAGACATCCCTGATCCGCTCCAAAACCAGTTCAACCCCGATGTGACCGTTCGCCGACGCGGTATCATGGAAAAATGCACCTTCTGCATCCAGCGGATTCACAAAGCCGAAGACCGCGCCAAGAGTGAAAGCCGGGAGGTGATGGATGGAGAAGTTGAACCGGCCTGCGTCCAGGCCTGCCCGGCCAGTGCGCTGGTCTTTGGCCGCCTGGATGATCCCGAAAGCAACGTCGGCAAAATGATGAAAAGCGGAAATGCGGTGCAGCTGCTCGAGGACCTGGGTACGCTGCCGCGCGTGACTTATCTCAAGGGAGGCTCCGGCTATGTCGTCAACGAGTAATGCTGTTGCAGCCCACGAGCACGATGCGCATCTCGCGCATTTGCGCGAAGAACATCTGATGCTTGATCCGCGCCCGCGCGGCGAAATGAATGCCATGGTGATGGAGGCTATGCATATCACCTCATGGAAGTTTTGGGTGATCTCGGTCCTGCTTGGCATCGTTGTGGCTACCTGCCTGTTTGGTTCATGGGGCTACCTGATTGTCGAAGGCCTGGGCGTTGCGGGAGTCAACCGCCCGTCTTACTGGGGTATTTTTCTCGTCAACACAGTTTTTTGGATCGGTATCAGTCACGCGGGTACTTTCGTCTCAGCCCTACTGCGTGTGTTCAAGGCGGAGTTCCGTCGTCCGTTCACCCGTGCCGCTGAGTTGATGACCTCTCTCGGGCTGGTCCAGGCGGGCATCAGCATTTTCCTGCATATGGGCCGTGTGTGGATCTCTTATTGGTTGTTCCCTTACCCCAACCAGCGCGGATTGTGGCCAAACTTCCATTCGCCGCTTTCCTGGGATTTTCTTGCCATCAATACTTACCTGCTGGCAAGCACGATGTACCTGTTTCTTCCGCTTATCCCCGATGTCGCCATGGCACGGGACCGCTCAACCGGCTGGCGCAAGATCTTCTACCGGACTCTGGCTCTCGGATTCCGCGGTACGGAAGGCGAATGGGCACACTTGCGCATTGCCATGAACATTTTCGCGTTTGCCATTCTGCCTGTCATGTTTTCCGTCCATACCATCGTGTCGTGGGATTTTGCCGCGGCCATGCGGCCCGGCTGGTCCTCCACCATCTTTGGTCCCTACTTCGTGGTCGGCGCGCTGCAATCCGGGGTCGCAGCGGTAGCCATGGTCGTGATTGTCATTCGCGCGACCATGAAGAACATGAAATACTTTATTCGGCCTGAGCATCTCGATGCTATCGGCAAGTTGATGTTGATCATCTCGATGGGTTGGGCATATTTCTTCTTTAACGATTACATGGTGCAGTGGTACGGCGGCGACAAGTGGACCGATAAGTTGCTCCATTTTCACGAAGAAGGTCCGATGGCGTGGATGTGGCTGATGATGATACTCTTTAACGTAGCCGTCCCATGGCTTACCCTCTGGAATAAATCCATCCGCCGCAACCCGGCGCTCCTGTTCACCATCGGTTTGCTGATCAATGTGGCCATGTGGTTCGAACGATACATCATCATACCGGTATCATTGACAATCAACCGACAGCCCTTCACTTGGAAGCTTTACCAGCCGGGCATTGAAATCCCGCTCAGTATCGGCACGCTGGCATTCTTTATCCTGCTGTATATGATCGCCTCGCGTCTCATCCCCCTGGTGCCGGTATGGGAAGTACAGGAAGGGCAGCTGGCTCACTCGGTTCGCCAGTTCGGCAAAGAGACCGTTGTGACGGTCAGTGACCTGGAATAGAATGGAAAGGACAATGGCTATGACAGAAAAATTGACTCTCCTGGTTGTCTTCGCCGACATTGACCCCGCCTCGCATGGCATCGAAAGACTGCGCGAGATGGGCGTGGCTGATGCCGAAATGAATGTCATTTCAGGCATCCCGATCACTGAGGCCATGATGGGCCGGCCGCGGACGTGGAGCAACGTTCCACGCCTGGCGGCAGGCGGTGCGATTGCCGGCTTTCTGGTCGGAGTATTCCTCGCGGCAGGCACGCCTCTGTTGTACCCGATATCTGTGGGCGGGCAGCCTTTGATTCCCGTACCGCCAAGTATCGTCGCCGTTTTTGAAATGACCATGTTGGGCATGCTGATTGCAACCTTCCTGGGTGTTTTTCTCGACAGTTATTTCCCGTCCTACACCCCCAAGGAATATGTCCCCGAGATCAGCGATGGAAAGATTGCCGTGTTGTTTGCCTGCCCGGCGGAGGCAGAATCGCAGTTTGCCCAGGCCATGTCTGCCATCGGTGCTGAATCGGTAAAACCGGCGGAGGCTGTGCACTTATGATCAAACGTGTATTGGTCCTGCTGGTTGTAGTCGGTTCCGTTCTGGGCATACTGATGCTCTTCAGTTACGATGTCATCAAGCTGGAATGGATAACCTTTATGGAAATCCAACCGTCCTACAGGCCGATGGATAATCCGTTACCGGTGGCCGAAGGTTCAATACCGGTTGAAGGCGCTGCGTATATCCCCGGCATGGGAGCCCCTGCCAATCCCATACCCGTTGATGATGTGTCTGTCTTGAATGGCTCCCAGCTCTATACCATCAATTGCGCTCAATGTCATGGCGTTTTGGGTAAGGGAGATGGTGTGATCGGCGCGGCATTGGTTAATCCTCCTGCGGACCTGACCAGTGCGCGGGTGGTGGGTCTGAGCGACGGCGCGATTTTTGTGACCATCTCCGCCGGTGTGCCGGGCCGCATGCCAAATCTTAATGAGAATCTGAATGTCAGGCAACGCTGGGATGTTGTCAACTATATCCGTGCAGTGATTCAGAAACAGCCCCAGCCTTAGGGGAGGCACATGATATGAAAGACGATGTTCGAAAAATCATTTTAGGTACTCTGGCAGGATTCCTTGTCTTGCTGGTCGTTTGGGTGGGATTCCTTTTTGTAGTTGGATGCGGAGGTTCACTGGAATGTTCAAAGGCTGACCCGACGCCGGTCCGCACATCCATCCCGACCCTGATTCCAGCCAGTATGCCAACCCCGGATTTGGGTGCTGCACAATCCATTTCCCTGAAATGCCAGGTGGGCGCCACGGACCTGTTCAAGGCCTGGATCGATGCCGGCTACCCGGAGAGCGACCTCTTTGAGTTCACCGATGAAAAGGGGACCGAATGCACGGCAACTTATGAGGCGGATATAAGCTTATTGCTGAAGGAAACGAACATATGGTATGCCGGCGCGCTCGCGTGCGCATCCTGTCACAACGCGGACCTGGCCAAAGCGTCAGCTCAACTGAACATGAGCGATTATCAGGGAATAATGGCGGGCTCGAGGCGCACATCCCCGGAAACCCAGGGAAATGACATCCTAGGTGGCGGGATTTGGGAACAATCCAAACTCTATGAAGTGCTAATCACCCGGAAAGGGCAGCCTTTGGCTATGCCCCTCGGCCGCGCAGTGGATTTTGATGCTGAAACCGTGACCGTGTACGCTGGCACACCCAAAGAACAACCTTGATCTGAAGGGAAAATATAATGTAAATCCCGATCTCAACCGAGACCGGGATTTATTGTTGGCAGAAAGAGTGGGATTTGAAGAGTTCCCTCAATCCCGCCAAGAGCGCGGGACTTTGGGGGGCGCGTGAACCAATATAAAAACGTCCCATTTCCGGGACGTTTTCGAGTGGCGGAGAGGGCGGGATTCGAACCCGCGAACCTTTTTGGGTTACACGCTTTCCAAGCGTGCGCGCTAAGCCAGACTACGCGACCTCTCCAAATTGAGCGGGGGTTATTTTACCATTAAATGCCGGAGGTGAACTTTCAACCGTCTGTCCGCTTATTTCTTCCCATTCTCAGCCAGTTCCCGCGGTTCAACCATTCCCCACCGGCTGGCGCCCAAGTAGAGAATATCGAGAATAAGGTCTTCGTACTTGATCCCCTCGGAGCCCGCTTCAAGGCACAGGTCGCTGTAATCGGGGGTCAAGCCGGGCAGGGTGTTGATTTCCATCAACACCGGATCGCCTTTGGCGTCCAGACGGATATCCGTGCGGGACACGTCGATGGCCTTGATGGCCATATGGGCCCGGACAGTAAGGTTCTGCAATTTTTTATAGAGTTCTGGAGGAACATCCGCCGGGCAGACGTAACCCGGAGCGCCGTCCTCGCCGACCGATTTGGTCTTGGAAGCCTGACTGTAGATTCCTGGCGTTACCGAGCGGCTGCTGTCGAGTTCGAGGACCGGGAAGACGTGATACCCGTGTTTTTCGTCGTACCATTCCGGGTGGCGGGAATACTTCTTGGAGTCCCAGCGGCCGATCAATCCGATGGTGAACTCACGGCCTGAAAGAAAGGTTTCGACCAGAGCCGGCTGTTTGTACAGGCGCAGGATGTATTCCACGCGCTCGCGGAGCTCGGCTTCATCGTTGACGATCGCTTTGGGGTCCACACCCATGCCGGTCCCTTCGCGGGCGGGTTTGACGAAGAGCGGGAATCGTAATTCCGGCCGCAGCGACTCGTCGCCGACGATGAATTCCTGGAAGGGAGCCACCGGCAGCCGCCGGTCACGCCAGATGCGTTTGGTCAGTGTTTTATCCAACGAGATGGCATTGGCCATCACCCGGGACCCTGTATAGGGGATCTTGAACAATTCCAATATGGCGGGGATTTGCGCTTCACGTCCGTCGCCTCCCAAGCCTTCGGCGATGTTAAAACAAATGTCGGGTTTGTGTTTTTTTAATTCAAAGGGAAGGTTGGCATCCGCCTGGATAAAAAGCGTCTTGTGCCCGTCGGTCTCGATTGCCGCCCGGATGTGATCCACCGTCTCGATGTAGTCAAAGTCCGACCCGGCATCGGGGGGGACGCCTTCCGGCAATGGCTTGCCGTGCTCCTTGATGTTGGCGAGCACTGCCACTTTCCAACGGCCGGCCGGGCGCGGGTGCTGACTGGGAGGTTTATCCTCATTGCGAATTGTTTCGGACATTGGAGTAATCTCCTTAAAATGATTGGCAATTACGCGTGCGAAGTATATAACAATCAGCCAGAATTACAAGAGTTTTGCGGAGAAATTCAACAATTTTAAGGTTGAGATACGTCGTTCAGACACCTGTTTTTCCGACATGATTTTCGTAACTGGACAATGATTATTTATTCAGGTATCATTAGCACGCTCTGGGGATACCCCGGAACATTTTTGAATTTAAACAGTCTTGGATTCGGCTTAAAACCCCCAAATACTGTTAAAAATTGAGGTGTGGAGGCGAAATGTCCGACCTGATCAAGCAGATCACCAGTGATTTTCAGAAGCAAATTGAATCGTTCAAACCCGAAGCGACCATCAGCGATGTTGGAACAGTGCTGGAAGCCGGCGACGGAATCGCGCGCGTGGAAGGGCTGGCCAACGTCCGTTCGCAGGAACTGGTCCAATTTGCCAATGGTGTGATGGGCATCGCGTTCAACCTGGAACAGAACAAGGTGGGCGTGATCATCATGGGCGAGTATTCTGAAATCGCGGAAGGAATGTCCGTCCGGTCGACGGGCCGCATTGCCTCTGTTCCCGTGGGAGATGGTTTGATCGGACGTGTGGTCAATGTTTTGGGAGAACCGATTGACGGGAAAGGTCCCATCCAATTCACCAGCTTCAGGCCGATCGAGCGCATCGCGCCGGGTGTGGTTTACCGCCAGGACGTGGATTCGCCTGTCCAGACCGGCATCAAAGCCATTGATGCCATGATCCCGATCGGGCGCGGACAACGCGAGTTGATCATCGGCGACCGGCAGACCGGAAAGACGGCCATTGCCATCGACACGGTCATCAATCAAAAAGGCAAGGATCTGATCTGCATCTACGTGGCGATCGGCCAGAAGAAAGCCGCTGTCGCCCGCACGGTCGCTCTGCTGGAGCGCACGGGCGCGATGGCACACACCATCGTCGTGGTCGCCTCCGCGGACGAAGCCGCTGCGTTGCAATACATCGCCCCCTACGCCGGCTGCACCATGGGCGAGGAGTTCATGGAGACCGGCCGCGATGCACTGGTGGTCTACGACGACCTCTCCAAGCATGCGTGGGCGTACCGGCAGGTCTCCCTGCTGCTGCGCCGCCCGCCCGGACGTGAAGCCTACCCCGGCGACCTTTTCTACCTCCATTCCCGCCTGCTGGAACGCGCCGCGCGCCTTGCGGTGAAGTATGTGGTCACCAAAACTGAATTCTCCGCGGCTGCTGCCACAGAAAAAGACTCGGTGGACGGTGTGGTGTTCGATGGACCGCTTTCCAGGCATAATGCCGAGCAGGCCGCCAAAGCCAAAGGTGAGGGATACAAGGTGGTGAAGGTGGCGGGTTCCGGCGGTTCATTGACCGCGCTGCCCATTATCGAGACACTGCTGGGCGACGTCTCCGCTTATGTGCCGACCAACGTGATCTCGATCACCGATGGTCAGATTTATCTCGAGAGCAATCTGTTCAACGCCGGCATCCGCCCCGCGGTGAACGTGGGTATCTCCGTTTCCCGTGTAGGCGGCGCTGCCCAGACCAAGTCGATGCGACAGGTGGCCGGCCGCCTCAAGCTGGACATGGCCTCCTACCGCGAACTGGCAGCCTTCGCCCAATTCGGTTCGGACCTGGACAAGTCCACCCAGGGTCAGCTCAACCGCGGCCGCCGCATGCAGGAAGTCCTGAAGCAGCCGCAATACGAGCCGGTCTCGCTGGAGCACCAGGTGATCGTCATTTTTGCCGGTACCAACGGCTTTGCCGATGATGTGGCGGTCGAGAAGATGCGCCAGTGGGAGAACGACCTGAAGAAATACATGGATGCCTCCCATCCCGGGATCGGCAAGGATATCGCCGAGAAAAAGGTCATCTCCCCGGAGACCGAGAAGAAACTGCGCGAAGCGCTGACGGCATTCAAATCTTCATGGCAGTCTTAACCCACACGGCGGAGTAAAACACCCCTATGGCATCCGCACGTGATATGCGGCTCCGCATCCGGAGCGTCAAAAATATCTCGCAGGTGACCCGCGCCCTCCAGGCGGTCAGCGCGAGCAATGTGCGCAAGGCGATCGCCGCCCTCATGGCGACGCGCCCCTACGCCACGAAAGCCTGGCAGGTGCTTCGGCATGTCGCCGAGCAGCCCGGCCGGCAAAGCCTGCACCCGCTGTTGACCGAACGGACTGAGATCAAGAACACGCTGGTGGTGGTGGTCAGCGGTGACCGGGGGTTGGCAGGCGCGTACAATACCAACCTGATCCGGTTCGTGACTCGCAATTTCGGCAAACATCCCACCCCCGTGAGCATGATCGCGGTGGGACGTAAAGGACGCGACCTGCTCATCCGCCGCAAATACAAGGTCATCGCGGATTTCAGCAACCTGCCGGCAGCGCCATCCTTCAAGGACGTGTCCGCCATCGGGCGGCTGGCTGTGGACGAGTTTTTGTCCGGGCAGGCGGATGAAGTCTACCTGGTTTACACTAGTTTTATCAACATGGTCAGGCAGGAACCAACCGTCAAGCGCCTGCTGCCGCTCGAAGTGGGGAGCGATGTAGGGCGCGTTCAGGATTTTGAAACAAAGCACACCCCGGCGGCTTATATCTATGAGCCGGCTGAAGGCGAAATACTCGACGAAATCATTCCGCGCTTCACTGCGCTGCAGGTCTACCAGGCCATTCTTGAGTCGTTGGCTTCCGAGCACGCAGCCCGCATGGTGGCCATGCGCAACGCCACCGATAACGCGAATGAACTTGTCGATGCGCTGCAAATGCAATACAACAAGGTGCGCCAGCAGGCGATCACCAACGACATGCTCGACATAGTGGGCGGCGCTGAGGCGTTGTCCCAGGCAACCCAATCTGTTGGAGGCGATAATGGCTAAAAGTACGGGCCGTGTAGTTCAAATTCAAGGCGGCGTGGTGGATGTGGCATTCCCGGAAGGGGAGCTCCCTGAAGTATATGAAGCGCTGGTCATCGACCGGCAGGATCAATCTCCGCTTACCCTGGAAGTTCAGAAACACCTGGGCGATAACTGGGTGCGCACGGTAGCCATGGATACCACCGACGGACTTCAACGAGGCGTGGATGTCCGGTCGACCGGCGCGCCGATCATGGTCCCGGTAGGACCGGCGACCCTCGGACGGATTTTCAATGTGCTCGGAGAACCGGTGGATAACGGCGGCGAGGTCAAGTATGAGCAGCGCTATCCCATCCACCGCCTGGCGCCCACCTTTGACGAGCAGTCCACAAGCGTGCAGATCTTCGAGACCGGCATCAAGGTCATCGACCTGATCGCCCCCTTTACGAAGGGCGGCAAGACCGGCATCTTCGGCGGCGCGGGCGTCGGCAAGACCGTGGTCATCACCGAACTTATTTCCTCCATTGCCCGCGTCCACAAGGGGAACTCTGTGTTCGCCGGCGTGGGTGAACGCACGCGTGAAGGCACATCGCTCTACCGCGAAATGATCGAGTCCGGCGTTATGAAGGACACCGTGATGGTCTTTGGGCAGATGAACGAACCCCCCGGTGTGCGCCTGCGTGTGGCGCTCTCGGCGCTGGCCATG
This sequence comes from uncultured Chloroflexia bacterium, assembly GCA_963774975.1. Taxonomy (GTDB): domain Bacteria; phylum Chloroflexota; class Anaerolineae; order Anaerolineales; family Villigracilaceae; genus JBGPQJ01. The sequence continues at coordinate 93,681 of CAVZGY010000011.1, read as the reverse complement.
GCGGAGTACTTCCGCGACCAGGGACGCGATGTGCTGCTGTTCATCGACAACATCTTCCGCTTCACCATGTCCGGTTCTGAAGTGTCCGCGCTGTTGGGGCGCATGCCCTCCGCGGTGGGTTACCAGCCCACCCTGGCAACTGAAATGGGCGAGCTTCAGGAGCGCATCACCTCCACCCGCACCGGCTCCATCACCTCGATGCAGGCTGTGTACGTCCCGGCGGACGACTACTCCGACCCGGCACCGGTGGCGACCTTTACCCACCTCGACGCGACCATCGCCCTCGAGCGCTCCATTGCTGAGAAGGGCATTTACCCGGCCGTGGACCCGTTGACCTCCACCAGCCGCATTCTCGACCCAAACATCGTCGGCGCGGAGCATTACAACACTGCCCGCGAAGTCCAGCGTGTTCTTCAGCGCTATAAGGATTTGCAGGACATCATCGCCATATTGGGCGTGGACGAACTTAGCGAAGACGACAAGCTGCTGGTCTCGCGCGCGCGCAAAATGGAACGTTTCTTCAGCCAGCCGTTCGTCACGGCCGAGCAGTTCACCGGCATCAAGGGTGTTTATGTCCCGCTCAAGGAAACAGTGCGTTCCTTCCGCGAGATCCTCGACGGTAAATGCGACGACCTGCCCGAGCAGGCTTTCCAACTGGTCGGCACCATCGACGACGCGCGTGAAAAAGCCAATCGCATGTCCGAGGGAAGTTAGTAAAAAGCAACAGGTCCTATGCCTATTCATTGTGATATAGTCTCTCAAGATCGGACGGTGTTCGAAGGCGACGTGGATATTGTCGTCCTGCCGGGCATGGACGGGGAAATGGGCGTGCTGCCGCACCACGCGCCTCTCCTCACCACTTTGAAGTTTGGGGTCATCAAGGTCCGCCGGCAGGGACAGGAGGAAGTTTTCACGGTGGCTGGCGGTGTAGCAGAGATCCAGCCCACCATCGTCACCGTCCTGGCGGATGCTGCCGAGAACGTGGCCGAGATTGATGTGGCGCGCGCTGAAGCCGCCAGAAAGCATGCCGAGGAAGCCCTGTCGCAGGTTACTCCGGAAGACGCTGATAAATACATGGCGATCGAAGCTGCCCTGCGACGTTCCAACCTGCGTTTGGATGCTGCACGGCGTTATCGCAGTGTGAAGCGATCCACCGGCATGAACGAAGACTAATCGAATGGCCCTTTTTTCAAAAGACATCGGGATCGACCTGGGGACGAATTTCATCCGCATCGCCGATGCCACCCAAATCCTGATTGAAGAACCCACCATCGTCGCGATTGATGTCGCGACGGAAAAAGTGGTCGCAGTCGGCAAGGAAGCCCGCGACATGCTCGGGCGTGTGCCGGAGAGCATCGAAGTGATGCGCCCCCTCCAAAATGGGGTCATTGCAGATTACGTCGTAACCGAAACCCTGTTGTATGTGCTGCTCGACCGGTTGAGCGGTCCGATGCGCTTTTTCCGCCCCAGGGTGATGATCACCGTCCCTTATGGCGTGACCAGCGTGGAAAGCCGGGCGGTGCACGAGGTGGTCCTCCAGGCCGGAAGCCGCGATGCCTATTTGATCCAACAGCCTTTGGCTGCCGCGCTCGGCGTGGACCTGCCCATCAATTCCCCATCCGGCAACATGATCATCTGCCTCGGCGCCGGTTCCACTCAGGCGGCCGTCATGGCGATGTACGGCATCGTCTCAGCAGAAACCCTCCGTTCGGGCGGCATGGCCATGGACGAAGCCATTACGACCTATGTGCGCCGCAAGTACGGCGTGATCATTGGCAACATCACCGCCGAGCAGATGAAGATCAAGATCGGGGCGGCCGTCCCTCAGGACACGGAACAGAGCATGGAAGTGCAGGGACAGGATCAGGTGTCGGGCCTTCCTCGCCCCGTGACTTTGACCACCAGTGAGATCGTCGAAGCGCTTCAGGACCCGTTGAAGAACATCCGCGAGACTTGCCGAAAGGTGATCGAGAAAACCCCGCCCGAACTGGTGGCGGACATCATCGACCGGGGTGTCGCCCTCTGCGGCGGCGGTTCCCTGCTGCGAGGTATGGACAAGCTCCTGACCAAATCGTTGGGCATCCCGGCTTATCTGGTGGACAATCCTCAGACCTGCGTTGCCGAAGGCGCCGCGCGCGCACTGGGTATGTACAACGTCCTCAAGAGAAACCTGCCGCCTGTCTAGCCATGACCACCACCCCCAAACGCGTTCAACTTCCAGAGGCGTTCTTGTCCGTGACCGGACTGGGAGCGCCTGTCGATTTTTTCCCCCTGAGCAAAACCAGCCGGCTGGTAGTTCCCATCATGGCGGCGGTTATGGTCATTGCGTCCGCCATCACTTGTGGATGGGGAGTGGATGCGGGTTACGGCGGATACATGCGTTATGGTCTCGCGTCGGTGTATAACCTGGTTTCGGTTCCCGTCATCTTTACAGTGGGATTGTTCATCGGCGGAATTGCCGTAGCTGTGTATGCGCTGACCAACCGAAACCGGTGCGTTGTGGTCTATGAAAAAGGGCTGGTCTATCAGGACCGCCGAGGACTCCAACCGGTGCGTTGGGAGGAGATCGGGGAATTCTACCTGTCGATCACGAGGCACTTAAGTTATGGCATCCCCACCGGGACAACCTATCACTACACGGTAAAAAAATTGGGCGGTGGAAAGCTGGTGTTCGACAATGGGATAGAGAACGTCCAGCATTTGGGCGGATTGATCGGCCGAAACATCCTGCCCATCCAATACAAGCTGGCAGCGGATGTCTACAATTCGGGACAGACTGCTTCGTTCGGACCGGTGGCGGTCAACCGGGCGGGATTGACCGTCTCCAAGAAAACGTACCCCTGGAATGAAATTGAGCAAGTCTCCGTTCATGACGGAGTATTCAAGGTATCTAAAAAAGGGGGTGGATGGTTCAGCGGCGCGTCCACGCCGGTGGCATCCATCCCCAACCTCGAGACGATGCTTTCGATCATTGACCAGGTGGTAGGAGTAAAAGTAGGTTGAAATTAAATGACCTACCCCAGGTTAAATCATTCGGTTTTATAAGCCATAACAGCACCAACCCCATCCCCCTACCCCCTTCCCCCGTATAAAACCATGAAGGTGGCTGTGGTAAAAGTCTGGTAATAAAAAAGCGACGCTCAGAAGAGCGTCGCTTTTCTGAACTTTTAATTAATCTAGATAATAGGACATCCTCTGCAAGCCGATAACGGGGTCGATGTATTGCAGGTGCACATGCGATGGCAATGAGATGCTCACCGGCGCATAATTCAGAATAGCCTTGACGCCCGCCTCGACCAGCTTATCCGCCACCTGCTGGGCTGACGTTGCCGGCACGGCCAACATGGCCATCTTGACTCCTTCGGTGCGGATGGCGCTGACCATGTCCTTCGAATCACGGATGACGAGGTCGCCCACCTTATCTCCGATCTTGGCCGGGTCTTGATCGAATAGGAGGACGACGTTGAAACCGCGGTTGTTTAATCCCTGGTAACGTGCGATGGCATGACCGATATCCCCCATGCCGACCACCACCACGTCCCACTGCCGGTCGACTTGCAGGATGTGTTTCAACTTGTCCACCAGGAAGGGGATGAAGTAACCCGTGCCCTGTTTGCCGAACTCGCCAAATTGGGACAAGTCCTTGCGGATTTGCGCGGCGGAAATTCCCACCTTCTCGCCGAGTTCCTGGGAAGACGTGGATTGGATTCCGTTATCGAGCATGCGTTGCAATGCCCGCAGGTAAATTGGCAGACGACTGACGATGATATCAGGAATTTCCTTTGCAGCCATGGTCCCTCTCCCTTGTTGATTTTATAATAATCTACCACATTTATTTGAATAGTGCAATCAGGCACAAACACTTTTTTTAAAACGTATAAAAATCCGTTTTTGAATTAGCCTATTTTATAAGCAGTTGCAACGGACCATCATCAGTCATTTGAAATTCAATGACCGCCATGGGCAGGGGTAGATAGTGTCCGGGAGGGAAATCCTGGTTGGGATCTTCGAGTTTCCCGAGATATTCGAGCGAATCATTGAAAGCAAACAGGCTTCCACCCGCGACCTGGATCGACACGGACGGACCAATCTCCAGCCGCCAAGTCAGAATGTCAGACTCAATTTGAGCATGGTATTCGTTCCCCCAGATGGGTTCAAACTCGCGCGATTCCTATTCTCTCAACAACCTCTCATATAATTGCTTTGTAGTTGCCAACGGTTCCATTTCAAGTTTGTCCCAAAGTACATCCTTTAATTCTTGATACTGACGTACCAAACCAGCACGGTCACCCAATGCGGCGTAAACTCGCATGGCTTGGCAATGCAGATCCTCGAGCAGGTTATCCACCCGCAAAGCCCGTTGGAGTAGTTCGAGTGCACGGGTAAAACGTGAATGAGCGTAATGATGTTCAGCTAACGTGCGTAACGACTCCAGATAGGTCTGACTTAAACGGCGGCGTTCCGGCATCAACCAGTCGAAGTATAAATTCTGGAGATACTCCCCCCGATATAGATTTAGTGCGTGCTCGTACCATTCTGCGGATTCAGAGCTTGATGCAGCACGGGCTTTGGCTAGGGCAGTATCGAACTCATCTACATCGATACGAAAACGTGCCACATCCAGGTGGTAATCCCCACTCTCCACCAGGATCAGACGTGGAGAGGATTCGCCCACCCTTAGCGCAGAACGCAGGCGTGAGAGTGCGGTATGATACGCTGTCAGACCGCGCCCTCCTTTGTCTGACCAGATGGCTTCAAAGGCGCGGTCAGCCGGGATGCGTTCGCGCCGGAAGGTTACAAAATAGGCCAGCAGGTCGCGCGCTTTGCTCGAAACCCAGCGTTCCTGTGAAATCTCCTGCCCTCCCGCCATCACTCTGATATCACCCAGGCATTGGACGACCACCGCCGATTCGTCCACCAGGCTGATTTTTGATGCTTTATGTTTACCTGTCATTTGCTCAAGTACCTTCTCGATGAAAGGATTCGCCTCCCCGGACTGGGCAAGTGCATCGCAGACTACCCGGGTCTTGTCTCCCTGATCGATGAAAAGTTGAACAGCGCGCGTGGGGCTGATCAGCCGTACTGCTTCACGCGCGTTTTCCAACCCGGTTTCATGGCGATTGGTCATCAGATGGATATAAGCCAGCCCAAAATAGACCATCGCCAATGGGATCCTGAATTGTCGACGTTTCCCGGCTCCCAGAATCTCGTTGAACAGGTTTTCAGCGCGATTGAGCTGACCTTTCTCAAGCGCCACATCGGCGAGTACAGAACGGCAGACAAAAGCTTCATAGGCATCGGGATTGCCGGTGTATGACCATAACGCACCTTCAGCCATCTGCCAGGCTTCATCCACACGCCCCTGACTATAAAGGTTGTAGGCAAGATAACCTGTTGCCATTAGAAGTTCATATGATGCGATTCCGAGATGCTGCGCCAACTCTACGGAATGGCGAAGCGTGGCCTCAGCACGGGCAGTTTCACCCAGTCTGGTAAGCACGTTCCCGAGTGCGGTGTAGGCTGCGGGGAGAAGTTCGTTCAGTTGCAGGGTCTGAGCAATTTCCAGGCCGCTTTCTGCATGTTTGAGAGCGTTATCAAACTCACGCCAATAGAGATAAGGTGAAACGAGTGAAACATGCGCCTGCGCAGATGTGGGCGAGACTTCGACGGGGGCTAATTGTAGGGCTTCCTGGCAATAATGCACAGTGGCTTGCGGATCACCGTACCACCAGCAAATTTGACCGAGAGATTGTAGAAAACCGGCACGTGCCAAACGTGAAAGCTGCCCTTCAGCGCTGCGGGATTCGTCCACCGCCTTTTCAGCCAGGAGGCGCCCTTCGTCCATGCCGGTCAGGAAACCGGTACTCTTGGCGAGTGCCATCAGGGCTTCAGCGCGAGCGGCATGATCCAAATCAGGAGCCGATTCGAGTGCCTGGCGGGCAAGGATTTCTGCCTGACGGTAATTTCCCCCGCCGCGCTGGACTTCAGCCAGACCGGTAAGAGCCCGACTGATTCCAGCAGGATTATCCTGAGCGGTAAAAGCAATGCGTGCCTGTTCGTATGCAGCTGTGGCGTTGGCAGCATCGCCTAGATGGCGGTGAGCGTTTCCGTCCTGGAGTAAAAGCTCGGGCTGGGAGGATAAAATATCAATGGTCAACGCGCTGAGATGGCGGTGGAGGACATCGCTGCGGCCTCGTTCCGCATAATCTGCGGCAAAAGTCAAGGCAACTCGCGCAGCAGCAGCCTGGTCGGGAATCCGGAGGTAGTGACGGAAAGCGGCTTCAGGCTCGCCGTGCTGTTCATAATAAGCGCCTGCCTTTAGTTCAAGTTGGGCGGCCAGGTCGGGGTGATCACGGTGGAGGGTGCTTAGTAAGAACTCCCTGAACAAGGTATGGTAACGAAACCAACGTCGTTGGGGGTCGAGACTGGCGAGGAACAAATTCTGCCCTTCAAGTTCATCCAACACGACTTGCGCATCTGGAAAGTCGGTGACCGCTGAACAGGCATGTGCATCCATCTGGCTTAAGATGGCGGTATGCAACAGGAAAGTCTGGCGGGATTCGGGCAAGCGACGAAATACTTCCTCGGTGAGATAGTCGAATACAAAACGATGCGAACCGCTCAAGCTGGCGATGGTCTCCTCAGCGCTTTGCGCATCGAGGCCGCTCAGACTGGAGCGAAGGATCTGCAATGCTGCCACCCAGCCTTCAGTTTTTTCGTTTAATTGAATAAGGCTTTCGCTTGACAGTCCCGGCAAGTCTCGGGATATTAGTGTTCTGACTTCCTCATCACGAAACCGTAGATCTGCGGCACGCAACTCAGCCAGCATTCCGTGGGCGCGCAACCGACCAAGGGATAATGGCGGATCAGCCCGGGTGGAGATGGCAAAATGCAGATCGACCGGAGCGTTTTCGAGGAAAAAATCCATCAACTGATGGACGACAGGGTTAACGATGAAGTGATAATCCTCAAGGATTAGCAGGTAAGGATCTTTGAACTGCTCAGAAAGCTCGTTGATCAATACTGTCAGGATCCGTCGCGGATCGAGGCTGGCATCGGGAGAATCAAGCAGGGTACGGGAGGCTTGCCCGAAGGTGGTGGGGGCTCCGGCCATCCAGCGCAACGATTCGACAAGATGCGTCAGAAAAATGATCGGGTCGGAGTCGCCAGTGTCAAGTTGGAACCAGGCAACGGGGTGGCCGGTTCCAGTGATGTAGCTGCTCAGGAGAGTGGTTTTGCCGTATCCGGGGGGGGCTGATATGAGTACCAGCCGTCGTTCGGCCTGTTTTTTCATCCATGCCAATAAGTGCGGACGAGGGATATATTCCGGATTTATCGGTGGAATGATAAATTTGGTACGCAGCAGGACGGAGGCTTTCATTGAGTAGCCTGATTATAAGTCAATGTTCTGCAAACTTTCTGCAAATTTCCCGTGCTATTATTCATGTGTTACCTTCATCCAAATGCCAAATAGAGGAGAAAAAGATGAAACACAAGCATGTAATCCTTTCCACGCTGCTGGTGATGGCTGTGCTTGCAACGGCCTGTGCACCTGCAGCCACACCCGAACCGGCGACGGAACCAGCGGCGGCCACGGAAGCACCTGCCCCCACGGAGATGCCCGCAGAGCCGCCTGCGCCCAAGGTGCTAAAGATCGCCAACACCGCCAATATCACCACCTGGGACCCGATCGCTTCGTTCTCAACTGAGGCAGCTTATCTGGCGAATTCCTATGAGCAGTTGCTTCGCATCAATGCGCCGGACGCAGCGGAGAAATTTACGCCCCTGCTGGCCAAAAGTTGGGAATCAAGCGCGGATGGCAAGACTTGGACATTCCAACTGCGAGAAAATGTCAAATTCCACGATGGCGAGCCGATGAATGCGGAAGCTGTAAAAGCATCGCTCGAAGCAGCCAAAGACCGCGGTGGTGCAGCGTTCATCTGGTGGATGCTGGATAGCGTCGAAGTTGTGGACGACCTGACCGTCAAGCTCAACCTTTCCACCGCTGCTCCGATGGATCTGATCGGGTCATCGCTTTACGCAGCCTGGATTGTCAGCCCGAAAGCGCTCGAAGCGGCAGCTGCCGATGAGAATTTCTGGTCCGATGGCATGAGCTATGGAACCGGTCCCTATATGGTCGAATCCTATACTCCGGATGCAGAAATTGTCTTTACCCGCAATGAAGAATACTGGGGTGGTTGGAGCGATGGCCAGTATGATAAAGTCCTCGTCCAGATTGTTCCAGAAGCCACCACCCAGCAGCAAATGCTTGAAGGTGGTGAAGTCGATCTTGTGACGCGTATTCCCATCGAAAACTATGCTACGTTCAAAGACAATCCCGACTACAGTTATTTTGAGGAGCCTTCCTTCTTCAACTACCTGGGCTACTTCAATACCCTGCGTCCACCCCTGGATAATCCCAAAGTGCGCCAAGCCCTCTCCTATGCCATTCCCTACCAGGATATCATCACCATCGGCGCCAAGGGTTTGGGCACGCAGAGCCGCAGCCCTGTTCCGGCAGGTGTGTGGCCCTGGTCCCCGGAAGTCGGGCAGTACACCTATGATTTACAGAAGGCCAAGGATTTGCTGAAGGAAGCCGGTTACGAAGGCGGAGGTTTCGACCTGCGCTTGACCTATGCGGCGGAGAACGATACAGAAGCTGCTTTTGCCCCGCTGATTAAAGATTCCTTTGCCCAGGTCGGTGTAAACGTCACCACGGAAGCCATCGCCTTCAACCAGCAGTGGGAGGAAGCCAAGTCAGACCCGGCCAATGCGCAGGATATTTTCCTGGTGCTCTATTGGCCGACTTACTCGGATGCCGGTTCAGACAACCTTTGGAGCTTGTTCTATTACACTGAGAAACCCTTCTTCAACCTGTCCTACTGGAACAGCCCCGAATACAACACGGTCCTCGACGAAGCCATCGGTGCCACCGTCACTGACCCTGCAGCCTCCCAGGCCAAATACATAGAAGCCATGAATATGCTCGTGGACCAAGCGCCTGGTGTATATCTCTTTGACACCAAAGCCGTGTTCATCATTCCCAAGCATATCGAAGGCTTTGATTACAACCTGAACTACCCGTTTGTGCAGTATTTCTTCTACGATCTGCGCCTGGCGGAGTAAACTCATTCAATATTGCTGGGGCGGAGTAAAGCTCCGCCCCAGCCGAACCCACCTTGCAAAAATTCGAATTCATCCTGCGCCGTTTACTATCATCCTTGTTCGTGCTGATCGGGGTGTCGATTATCACGTTCGCGTTGGCACGCGTGGTTCCTTCCGATGCCGCCGCGCTGTATATCGGTCCTAAAGCCCGACCTGAGGAAATCGAGAAGATCAGAATCAAACTCGGTCTGGATAAACCTCTACCGGTTCAGTATGCCATTTATATGGGGGAACTTCTCCAGGGTGATCTCGGTACCTCGATTGGGACAAAGCGCCCTGTAACCCAGGAACTAGCCGACCGGCTTCCGGCCACACTGGAATTGCTCTTCGCGGGTATGTTTTTTGCAGTGATTCTGGGCGTACCGCTGGGAGTATTGAGTGCCCAATCGCAAGGTCGCGGACCAGATTTTTTCGTACGCACCATTTCGATCATAGGTATTTCATTCCCCGCGTTTTTTCTTGGTCTTATTTTGCAAATCATCTTCTTCAGGAACCTTCATCTTTTCCCTCTCGCTGGTCGCATCGATGCTGACCTGCGCTTCACCAGCCCGGTGGAAATGATTACCAATTTCATCCTTCTCGACTCCCTGCTGACTCGCAATTGGATCGCACTCAAATCCGCCACCTATCATCTCTTATTGCCCGCCATCACCCTGGCAGCCTATCCCATGGGACTTGTTGCCCGCATGACTCGTGCCACCATGCTTGAAGTGCTCGGGCAGGATTACATTCGCACGGCGCGCGCTTACGGCATCAAGGATCGGGTCGTGGTTTATGTTTATGCGCTCAAGAACGCCATAAGTCCTACGCTGACTGTGATCGGCCTGACATTCGCCTTTGCTCTAACCGGCACATTTTTCGTTGAGATCATTTTCAACTGGCCCGGGCTGGGTCTCTTCACAGTGCGCTCCCTGCTCAATCTCGACTATCCTGCCATCATGGGTATTACGCTCTTTGGTGCAGCAGGTTACGTATTCATTAATCTTAATGTGGATTTGCTGCAGGCGTGGATTGATCCACGCATCAGCTTGAAATAATGCTTATGGCTGTCCCAGTCCTCGCCCTTGACACGGAACCTTCCAGTACGCGCACAATCAAGCATGTACTGTCGGTTATTTTGCGTGACCCGTTGTCGCTGATCAGCACAATCATGATCATTGCGTTCATCCTGATGGCGGTCTTTGCCTACCAGATCGCTCCTTACCCTGAGGAAGGTGCAGGCAAGCCCAATGTGCCCAATACCATGCTGCCACCTTCCCAGGAACACTGGTTTGGTACTGACCGGTTGGGGCGGGATGTGCTCAGCCGGGTGATCGTGGGATCGCGCTCAGCACTGGTCGTACCCATTATTGTCGTGACGCTGGCCGTATTGATTGGCGCACCGCTGGGTGCGGTTGCCGGATATAAGGGCGGGCGGATCGACGAAGTCATCATGCGCATCACTGATCTGTTCCTGGCGTTTCCTTCCCTGCTTCTGGCGATGGCCATCACCTCGGCACTCGGACGCGGACTGGGGAATGCAGCCATCGCCCTGGTTGTATCGTGGTGGCCGTGGTATACGCGGCTGGTGCGGGGCGTGACTGTAGGGCTAAAAGAGCGTTATTTCATCGAAGCAGCCCAGGCGATCGGCGTGCGTGATGTGGTCATCATTTTGCGCCACATTTTACCGAATACCATCTCTCCCATCCTCGTACAGGCGACAGTGGATATGGGTATAGTCATCATAGCAATGGGCGGACTGGCATTCCTTGGACTAGGCACCCAGCCGCCCGCACCTGATTGGGGGTTGATGGTCAGCGAGGGGCGTTCGTACATTCTCGAGCAGTGGTGGATCTCCACCTTTCCCGGATTGGCTATTTTCGTTGTGGTTCTGGCATTCAACCTGTTGGGTGACACCCTGCGCGATATTTTTGATCCGAGGCAGTATCGATAACATTATGGCCGATCCTTTGCTCGAAGTCTCCGACCTGTATCTCGAATTCCGTACCAGCCGGGGTATCTTAAAGGCGTTAAACGGAATCACCTTTGACGTGCAGCCGGGTGAGATTTTTGGGTTGGTAGGTGAAACAGGTTGTGGAAAAACAGTGACCGGCCTGTCGATCCTACGCTTGCTGCCCGGGTCAGCGAATATTTCTCAGGGTCAGGTCAACTTTGAAGGACGTGACCTGCTTCAAATTTCTAATAAAGAAATAGAAATGGTCCGCGGCGGCAAGATCGCCATGATCTTTCAGGACCCATCCTCGTCGCTCAACCCGGTCTTTACGATCGGCGAGCAAATTGAACGCGTCGTGCGTCAGCATTTGCCGGTTTCCGCTGAAGAGGCCGTCAACCATGCCGCTGATATGCTCAGCGCGGTTGGCCTGCCGGATGTCAACCGAATTCTGGATTCGTACCCGCACCAGCTCTCTGGTGGGATGCAGCAACGTGTGATGATCGCCATGGCGCTTTCCTGCCGGCCGCGGCTGCTGATCGCCGATGAGCCGACCACTGCTCTCGATGTCACCATCCAGGCGCAAATATTGCGGTTGTTGCGAGAGTTACAGTCGAAATTTGATTTTTCCGTAATTTTAATCACCCACAACCTGGGGGTCGTCGCGCAGACCTGTGACCGGTTGGCTGTCTTATATGCCGGGCGCGTGGCTGAAACAGGAACCACTCGTGAGATTTTTACCAACCCTCAGCATCCTTATACGAGGGGGCTGATGGCAGCCATCCCGCGACCGGGTTCGCGCGGCAAACGCATGGAAGTAATTGCGGGCACAGTCCCATCCAACCCCGGCGCGCTGACTGGCTGTCCATTCGCCCCAAGGTGCGACCATACGATGGAACGCTGCCTGGAAAAAGCTCCGCCATTGTTTGACCTGGGCAGCGATCATGTGAGTGCGTGTTTCTTAGTTGAGAATTTGAGCGATGTCCATCCGAATCTCTAATACGCCGCTGATCGAAACCCGCAACCTGAAAAAGCACTTCCACCTGCCCGGTGGGTGGCTTTCAGGGCCAAAACGTTATGTATATGCCGTGGATGACGTCAGCCTGACCATCCATGCCGGCGAAGTGCTGGGGCTGGTGGGCGAATTGGGCTGCGGCAAAACCACCATGGGTCGGTTGATGCTGGGATTGATTGAGCCGACCGCAGGAGAAATCACCTTTGCCGGGCGCAGCTTTGGTAAATTGAGCGATAACGAATTTCGCGCCCTGCGCAGGGAAATCCAGATTGTTTTCCAAAATCCATATTCATCACTCAGTCCGCGCATGAAAGTGGAGCAGATTGTAGCCGAGCCGTTGACCACACACAAAATCCTGCCACCCAATGATATCCGCCCTCGTGTTATTGACCTTTTGGAGCAGGTCGGCTTGGGTATTCAACATCTTGACCGATTCCCGCATGAGATGTCGGGGGGACAATGCCAGCGGGTGGCAATTGCCCGGGCCCTGGCCGTTAATCCGCGCCTGATCGTGTTGGATGAACCAACCTCCGCCCTCGATGTATCTGTTCAGGCGCAGATCATCAACCTGCTCGAAGACCTGCGGCATGAACACGGGCTGACTTATCTTTTTATTTCGCACGACCTCAGCGTTGTCCAGCACATCAGTGACCGCATCGGAGTGATGTACCTGGGTAAATTGGTGGAACTCGGTCCGAGTGAACTGGTTTTTGAGTCTCCCCTGCACCCGTATACCAAGGCTTTGTTCGGCGCGATCCCGCTGCCGGTGGTGGATCAAAAACGTGAACTGACCGTGCTCGAAGGCAACGTGCCCAGTCCGGTCGACCCGCCAAGCGGATGCCGCTTCCACACCCGCTGCCCGCTGGCGCAATCCATCTGCAGTGAGAAAGAACCTGAACTTCGCCCCGTGCAGGAACCGGGACTACTTCGCGAGGTTCTGCCTGACCGATTTGCGGCATGTCACCTACTCTGACCAACGGTGTAGGACCATAAAACCAAACAGCAATTGACAGTTAACTATCGGCCATTCTTTTTTTTGGAGAGTAACCATGACGCGTTTATTTGGTATTTCCGGTGTGCAAATGTCCGTCGTCCCATGGGATGCAGAAGCCACCATCGAGAAAATGAGCGACATCGCCTTCAACATCCAGAAGAGTTTTCCCTGGGTTCAAATGGTGGTTTTCCATGAGCTCATTGTCCCCGGTCTGACCCAATTCGTCACGCCTGAGAATAAAGACTGGTGGAAAAAGAATAGTGAATCCATCCCCGGTCCGCTGACTGAGCGGCTTTGCCTGCTGGCTCGCAAGACCGGCCAATGGGTCGTACCCGGTTCGATGTTCGAGCTGGATGGAGACAAACTCTATAACACTTCGCTTGTCATTTCACCGCAAGGTGAGATCATTGCCAAATATCGCAAGATGTTCCCATGGCTGCCCTATGAGGCTGGCACATCCCCAGGCAACGAGTTCTGTGTGTTCAATGTCCCCGATGTGGGGCGGTTTGGATTGATGATCTGCTATGACATGTGGTTCCCTGAAAATGCACGTACTCTGGCGTGGATGGGTGCTGAAGTCATCCTGCAGCCCACACTCACGCCCACGTCCGATCGTGAGCTGGAGCTGGTCATGGCGCGTGCGAACGCCATGTTCAACCAGACTTACTTTGTCAGCATCAACGGCATCGGTCTCTGGGGCGGCGGGCGCTCGACGATCATTGATCCGGATGGCCGGGTTTTGCAGGAAGCGTCGACGAATTAAACCATCCTGACTGAGATCCTGGATCTCGACCATACGACCCGCACGAGAGAGTTCGGCACCTTGGGGCTGGGGCAAACCCTGAAGCAGTTACGAGATTCCGGCCATAAGTTCCCCGTCTATCAAGATGAAGGCGGCTTGCCTGAAGGTAGTTTTAGTAATCTGGGTGCGCTCAAATTCTTCCGCAATTTGAACAATCATAACAACGCCGGCAGCAGTTAGTAGTAAGCTCTGCCCCCGTGCCCCGGTAATGAACGAACAAACGTCCCGAAGGTTTCCTTACTTCGGGATGTTGCGTCATAGCGGTTACCTAACAGTCAATTGGATCATACGACCATCCGTAACCTGAAATTCAATGACTGCCATGGGCAGGGGCAGATAATGCCCGGGCGGAAAATCCTGGTTGGGATCTTCGAGCTTCCCAAGATATTCGAGTGTGTCATTGAAAGCAAACAGGCTTTCATCCGCGACCTGGATCGACACGGACGGACCACCCTCCAGCCGCCAGGTCAGAGAGTCAGACTCAATTTGGGCATGGTAGTCGTTTCCCCAGCCGGGTTCAAACCGACGCCATGGATCGAGAGCCAGCCCGGAGCTGAGCGATAGCGGGGCACCGCTGACATCGAGCTGGATGCCATCTTCAACGAGGCGATAGATTTTTTTCTGCCCATCTGCGGACGAAAAGGTCACACTGCCATCATCATTCAGCGCAGGAGTGTACATGCGCCATGGAGATTCCGAAATGAAGAAAGCGCCGGGGATCTGGGAAGGGTCCGCGGCGTGACCAAGATTAGGCTGCCACTCGGTGCGGTCGCTGAGGCCGGTGGTAAACTGCCAGCCAGGCGCGACGAGCTGGTGAACGGACTTGCCGTCGTGCGAGAAAAGGTAGGACAGCCGCCCGCCGTCGCTTTCGAAAACAGCGAAGAATTGACTGTTCGAGAGGACACAATCCGGCAGCAGGTCAGCGTTCAAATCCACGGAGCAGGTCGATTGCGATGCAGGAGATTGAGCCCAATCCGCGGCGGTGAGTAGGGTGAGGATATCGCCGAGATACTGCGCGTTCAATTCGGCGAGCTTGGGGTCATCGACAGGAGCCGTCAGCAGGAAGAACATCTCCCAGGCGGAGTTGGTCAGCGGAGTTGTCCGGGGCGGACTCGAGGCGCGAGAGGATTTCATTTCGGAGGGTGACTGAATCGTAGCCGGTGGCCTGACCCTGGGAGTTGTAAATGACAGTTGGCGCTGACGTGCTATCCGGCGCTGGTCGCGGATCGGAGGTAGCGCTCACCGCGGGGTATTCAAGCAAAGCATCGGCATCGAGAGGCTGGATCCACGGATGGGCGGCGATGTAGCGCAATCCTTCAGCGCCTGCGTCTGAATCACCCCAGCTCGAATTGGGCAGGCTGCCGCCGAAGACGACGATTCCCTGATCGAACACAGCATTGACCAGCGCGCGGCGAGCCTCGAGCGTCAGCCCGTCAGGGGACGTCTGATCTTCGGTCGCGGATGGCAAGCCGAGCATCTTTTGTCCCTGCCAATCGAGGACGGTCAGCGGGGAGGCAGCCTGTGGGTCGTAGAAAAATTGCATCGCATAGCCATTATTTACGCTGACGGGGCTGAAGATAAACTTTCCGGTGGGCAGGTCAAAGGATTCAGCCGCGAGCAGACTGCGGGAGAGGGATTCCTCCTCAGGTGCGCCATAGACCACATCGGGCAGGATCAACAACCGGTTACCGACCATGCGCTTTATCTGGTCAACGCCGCCGGTCAGGTCGAGCGCGGAGAGGGACACAGGTGTCTTGAGGTCCAGCAGAAGGAGCGGAATGCGATTCGCCGCGGCTGCGTCAAGCAAAGGATTCAAGCCGTGCCGCTCACCGTAGGGACCGGTATGCGCGCCGTCCCAGCGTCGAAGAGTCTGAGCGGGGGTGGTGGCGTCGAAGGCGTTTGAAAATGCCATCAGGAGATTGGCGCGCTCCTCGGGATGCGCAGTCCGATGAAATGGCGGCGGTTTGGTCTGCAGGTGCGTGCTCCGCGGCGGGGGTGACGAAGACCTGCAGGGAGTAGTCCGCGGGCAGGTCGAAGCGGTTGAAGACCACGGTCAGCGTGTCGAGCGCGGGGTCGCGGACGATGCGCGGATTGAGGCGGGTCGAGAGCGTCGATTCAGCGACGTCGATCACGCCCGGCTCGCCCTCGGCAGGGATGACCAGCAGCAGGTCGTAGGCGATGTCCGTTTCGACGAGGCCTTCGGGGTAAAGCGCAGCCAGGTCGAGTCGGCTCAGGTGCGCCATCTCGTTCCCGCCGGGCTGGGTATCGAGCGCGATGAAGATGTCCGCGGCGGGAGTTTCGGGGACGTCGAGGAAGTCGAGGCGGATGTGGTCTTCAAGCCCCGCGGAGCGCGTGTAAACGGCGATCAGGTCGAGGGCGGGGTCAGGCGCGTCGAGCGGATCGAGCAGGCGCAGGTCGAGGGAGGTCCAGGGGGTTTCGAGGGCGGGGGAGCAGGAGGAGAGGAGGAGCAGAGAGCAGATGATTAGGCAATACGAGGAATAGAGCCCCCCTTGTCCCACCATTTTCTTGAAAATCGAAAATTAGGGGGACTGAGCGAGTGACGGGAGTGAATTCTTACTGTCCACTTTCGACCGTGAGCGTGTAGAGCACGGACTGCAGGCCGCCCGCGCCGGGAGCCGCGGAGAGCTTGAGGATGTACGGCGAACCGCCGGGGAGTGCGAGCGCGCCAGAGTCCTCATCGCAGGTGAGAGACCCCCAATTCGGGAGCGCCACGCCAGCCTGCAACAGTTCGACAGTCAGGTCACCGTTGCCTTCGCAGTCGAGGCTCAGGAAGATGGGTTCGGTCTGGACGGGCTGAGGCGAATAAGGCGTGAACTGCACCCAGTCGGAGGCGTCGCCTTCGGGGACGGAGACCGCGCTGGAGTAGGAGAAGCGGCGTGACCCCTCGGGGGAGAAGATGATGTTCGCGGCGGGGTTCTGCGCGGAGTCGCCGTCGTCGGCTGCGGGAACGGGAACCAGGGTCGGGGTCGGCTGGTCCGCCTGCGGGGTACCGGAGGTCGGCACAACGGGAGTCCCGTACTCGTCGAAAATGGGAAGCTGACCGGTGTCGCCATCCACACGCACATAAGCGGAACTGACCCAGCCCCGGTCGCCCGGTCCGCCCACTTTGAAGATCTGCAGCCAGGTGCCGGCCTCGTTCTTTCCGGTCAGCGTCAAGGAGTTTTCGGGGTCGATCATGCCCAGCGAGTTGAAAGCCGTGCCGGGACCCGAGCGCACGTTGACCTTGACCAGCGTCTCGGCCGAGAGCCCGCCAATGGACGTGGGCGGCGGGACGGCGGTGCCCTGCGTGAGCAGGATGTCGCCGCTGACCACCGGCACCTCGGGCGTGGACCTCGTCGAAATGAAAGGCGCGGCCACCCAGCCCAGACCGGATGGGTCAGCCGGGTAGAGGATCAGCCACCAGTCGCCCGCCTCGTTCCTCCCGATGATCTGCACCTTCTCGCCGGCTTTGATCATGCCGAGGGAGGGGGAGTTCTTGTCCGCCGTGGTGCGGACGTTGAGCTGGGTCTGGACCGTCCCCTCGACGGGGATGACGGTAGGCGCGAGGGTCGGGGTAAAGGTCGGTGTGTTGGAGGGACGCACGGTGGCGGTCGGCGGGAGGGTGGGCGTGTTGAACGGCTCCTCGGTGAGGGTGGGAGTCGAGACGTCGGACAGGGAGACGCTGCACGCGCTGAGAAGCAAAGCGGTCAGGACGATCAAAGGTAGGGTTCTCATTCGACCTCTGGGTCGAATTGTACCCGATGCGAAGGGGAAGTGCTTTTGCTTTTGACAGTTCTCTTGCACAGATGGAATTTTGGCTGTATGCTTATTTTGTTCAGAATGGATAATTTATTCATCCTTGCTGGTTAGTTGTTGATGAGAAAGTTATGGAGATTATCATAAAGGAAAATTTAAATGAAACGTGACATGGATCTAGCTCGACTTATATTGATGCGAATTGAATTGCAAGAAAATTATAACGATGATATTTCATGTGAATTTAATGGGTATACTGACGAGCAAGTTCGCTACCACATTATGCTTTTGAATGAAGCAGGCCTTCTAGATGCCATAGACGCTTCAAGTATGAAGGGCATAAATTGGATTCCTCGGAGATTAACTTGGCAAGGTCATGAGTTTCTTGAATCTGCACGTGACAATGCTACTTGGAATAAAGCAAAAGAAATTATGGCAAAGACGGGTGGCTTTGTGTTTGAAGTCGCCAAACCATTATTGATTAGTTTGTTAAAACAACAACTTGGATTACCAGGTTAGTAAAAAAAAGAAGATAATTCCCTGCAATGGGGTCGCTGCGGGAAAACTGTTGCAAAGAATGAATTTGTTATGTCCGGCAAATATACACCTCTTGAAAAATACCTGCGCGGCTTGCCTGAAAGCCAAAGGGAAGTTACGCTCCGTTTTGAGGAGATCGAGAGAATCCTGAAGTTTAAACTTCCTGCTTCCGCCTATGAGGACGAACGATGGTGGCTGCGCGAAAAGGAAGGCAACCACGTCACAGCGCGGGCGTGGTCCAATGCGGGGTGGAGGGTCGAGCATGTGGATGTCAAGAAGAAGCGGGTGAAGCTGGTACGTTCAGCCCCCACCTGGCCTCCCCCAAATGCTTGACATTTGGGGGAGGTGCTCCGAAGGAGCGGAGGGGGGCAGAATGAGAATCGACGATGCTGGTAATCAAAACAACTCCGAGAGAGCCGGAATGTTTGAACAACCAGGAGAGAAGTGAACTTTATGAAACATAAATCCTTGGGTATTTTGTTGGCGATGTCCATCGTGATGATGTCACTGGCCTGTTCCGTCTTTACCCGTTTCACTCGTACGGAAGCGACGCCCACGTTCAACTATGTTTTTACGCCAGTGCTTACTCCGCTGAAGATCGAACCCGATTCCCTGCCGAACGCGCAAACAGGCGTGGAATATGAGGTTGAGATCCGCGTGAGTGAAAACGTCACACCTGTGGCTGGTGTATCCGTTTCAAGCGGAACGCTCCCTGTGGGGCTTGAACTTGTTTTCGTGGATCACGTCGATGGTGCAAAGATCAGCGGTATCCCGGAGGAAACAGGGACATTCACTTTCACAGTCGTTGTGAGCTGTTTCTCGACCATGGTCGTCGGGCAGACTGCTGAAAAGGAATACGTGATCGTTGTGGAGTGAAAGTCCCCCCTCAGCGCACTCACCCCGCTCAATTCGCGGGGCAAGTGGCAGTTGGGCAAGCGATAGGGCTGATGGAATTTACATGTTTCAAGAAAATCGGGGGAAGAGAGGGGGGCGGTTTGTGAACATCCCTTGGCGTAATGGTTACAAAACCACCCAGTTTGTATACATCTTTCCGGCATATATTGTAAAATTCAAGAAAAACTGATATTCAAAAGGAATATATCAGTTTTCCTTTCATAACTTTGAAAAACAGTGGACATCTCCATTGACAATGTCTACTGTTTGGCATAAACTGTAGACATTCACGAGAGGCATGTCTACAGTTTATGATCGGAAAATACGCACAGCAACCGCAGGGTTTCAAAGCCTTTATTCCCGACCAATTCCCAGGAGATGGGCTTCTTTCCCATTCTGCGCAAATCTTTCTAAAAGACGCACAGGCTTCGCGACTGTTGGGAAAATTGGACGGCATCACACAATTATTACCCGATGTTGACTTCTTTATTTTTATGTATGTTCGGAAAGATGCCGTAGCATCCAGCCAGATAGAAGGCACAAAAGCAACCTTGATCGATGCGCTGGAAGCGGATGCGAAAATTGAAGGTGGCAAGCCGACGGATGTGGACGACATTTTACATTACATCCGTGCTCTCAATTATGGGATGGATCGGTTGAAGACCCTGCCGCTCTCTCTGCGCTTTCTTCGGGAAATTCATCGCGAGTTAATAGAGAAGGGGCGTGCCACTCATTTCGCTGATCCGGGAAATTTTCGGAAAAGTCAAAACTGGATTAATGGAAAAGATCCATCAGACGCCGAGTTTGTTCCCCCTCCCGTGGATGAAATGAATCGCGCCTTGGGCGATCTGGAAAAATTTCTCCACACCAAAGATGATATGCCCCCACTCATCAAAGCCGCGCTCACACATGCTCAATTTGAAACGATCCATCCTTTTTTGGATGGAAACGGTCGTACAGGGCGCATGTTGATCACCTTTTATTTATGGCAGGAAGGATTGCTGGAAAAACCCGTTTTATATTTGTCGTCCTATTTCAAGAAATATCAAAAAATATATTACCAGCGTCTGGCTGATTATCACGAAGGCAATGTGGAAAAGTGGATTAACTTCTTCCTGGATGGCGTCATCGAAACATCAGAAGCAGCTGTTGCGACCGCCCGTGAAATTACTGTTCTGCGGGAGCAGGCGCTTGAACAGATCGGCAAAATGAACAAAACTTCCTATGAGAGTGCGCTAAAAATACTTCCCAAACTCTTTGCTCAGCCCATTGTTACCGTCAGTGTCATGCAGGAGTGGACGGGTTTCACCACGCGTACTGGCGCTCAAAAACTCATAGATCGTCTCATTGAAGCGGGTATATTGGAAATCAAGGATGAATCAAAAAAATATGGTCGTTCTTATGTCTACAGAACCTACCTTGATATATTTGAAAAAGGCTAATTGATGAACGAAGCCGAAGACGGGCGGGGTTATAATTCCGATAAAATCAAATCAAAATCTTTAGAGGTAGCTATGAAAAAATCTATTGCTTTGTATCGATCCACATTGGCGGTAATCACCCTGTCACTACTCATTAGTGCCTGCACAATGAACCCGCCAAGTAACGGCGTCAATGGCGGCCCAACTTCCACTCCCACTGCCGTCAATGGATCTTCCAATAATAGCGCCACAGCCGAAATAATCCCTGTAGATACTCCCAGTCCAGTTGCGCTCACACCCGTACCAAATGTCGATATCTGTTCCCTGATCACGACGGCAGAAGCGGAGCCTTTTGTCGAAACAGCGCTGATCGACGTCACGCCGGGGGGTGATATCGACGAGGTGACCGGCGGTCCGCTCGACTATTGCACATACAAAGGGGGTGATGTTGCAATGGTGATATCCGTTGTGAAGTCAGGCGCCCCCGAGGGCTCGCAAGAATGGCAGAATCTATTATTGCTCATGGCCCAGGCGACGGATCCGGAGGCTGGCGTCACACCTGGATCTGATCTCGGGGAACGATCGTACTGGGTCGTCACCGAGGATTCAGCGGGTTGGTTTGTTGCCGAATATCCTTACGTATTTGGTCTGGCTGTTGGCGGAAATATCGGATACTCCGAAGATTATAAGGAGGATCTTAAGGCATTGGCGCTGAAGGTCCTCGACGCCTTGCCGTAAAAGGATATCAACCTCATCGGTCGGAATTATGGATTTTAGAAGACTTGTCCTATTTTCGGGCAGTCTTCTTCGGTTTGGATTTTGCACTTCTCGCCGGCTTTCGCGCTGAAGCCCGCACCTTTTTTCGAAGGTATGCTCACCTCGGCCTGCGCCTGGTACAAGGTCGGGGCAGGCTGAGGCGAGGCCAACCGCTGTGTCGCCGGTAATTCCTCGTTCAAGAATTTCAACACTTCATAAACCAACATCGCAGGCCAGACCAGCCCCTTTGAGAAATCCAATCACCCGCAGCCTCGGTGTTTTGGCGCGACCGATGTAATAAACCCATGCGCCGATCATGCCCAATCCATAGACGGAATCTGAGCCTCCGCCATGGACAACCACTTTTTCGGAATGTGGAGCCATTTTTCCTCCTTTAGGGATTTTCACCCGTCATGAGTATTATAGCCATAATTCCGATTCTTGCCCCCTCACTCCCTGCCTTCCGCGGACCTCATCCCCGCATTTTCAGAATTCAAGAAAATGCGGGGATGAAATGGGGGCAAGACACAGAAGTCCACGGGTGCTAAAATTAATCCACGTGGTAACGAACGATACTAAAAATTGGAGAAGGGTAATGACGAATCGAATTCTTGTTACGTATGCCAGCCGCGCGGGGTCCACGAGGGAGGTGGCGGAAGCGATAGGCAAAACGCTCTCTGAAGGCGGGACTCCGGTGGATGTAGTTTCAATGGACAAGGTGACCGATCTGACCCCTTACGATGCGGTGGTGGTGGGCAGCGCCATCCGCGGGTCGAAGTGGTTGCCCGAAGCGGTAGAGTTCATACAGAGGCACCGGTCCGCGCTGGGGGGGAAGCGACTGGCGATGTTCACGGTGTGTATTACGCTGGCGATGAAAAACGGGGAGAATTACCGCTCTGCCGTGATGGGATGGGTCGCGCCGGTGCGCGCCATGGTCCATCCACGCAGCGAGGGACTCTTTGCGGGCAGGCTGGACTTCAGCAAGCTGCCGTTCAACTGGGATACGTTGATGCTGCGAGTCGCTGTCCTTTTTGGGGTTTTTCCGCGCGGCGATCACCGCGACTGGACTGCGATCCGCTCCTGGGCGGAGGGTTTGAAACCTGTTTTGGCGTGATCTTTCACCAATTTTGTTGAGGGAGAATACTCATGACCGCCTATGTAATTGTGGATATCAAAGTGACCGATGCAGCAGGATATGAAGAATACAAAAAGCTCGCCCCGCCCACGCTGGCCATTTATGGCGGAAAATACATCGCCCGCGGGGGCGGGACGGAGGCGCTGGAGGGCGATTGGGTTCCGAACCGCCTGGTCATCTTGCAGTTCGAGTCCGTCGAGCGGGTGAAGGCCTGGCTCAACTCGCCGGAGTACAGCGGAGCGAGGTCCCTGCGGCATAAGTATGCGAGGACCAATATGGTGGTGGTGGAGGGGCTATAAATTCAGGTATTTCAACAACTCATAAACCAGGAACCCGGGCCAAAAGAATCCCTTGAAGAGTCCCAGCAGGCCTTCCCAGAATGTCGTCGCTGTGCTTATATAATAGAACCATGCTCCGAACAAGCCAAAGGCATACACAGCGTCTGACGCGCCGCCTCTGTAAGCTACCTTTTGGTTTTTGCTTTCCTTTTCGTTCGTTTTGATTTCAGTGGTCATGCTGCTCTCCTTTTGAGTTTTATTCATCAATTTTACATACGGAATTCCAATCAATGAGTTTCAGCGCCGGGGAAATTCATTTTTGGACAATTGTGCAGGACTCTGTATAATAATTACATGAGGTGACCATCCATGAGTGACTTATCCCAAAAATCCTTTCAAACGCGCGCTGTGCATGCGGGCGAGCGCGTGCCTCCAGCCGATTTCAGGCCTGTGTCCACGCCCATCTGGCCCACCGTCGGATATCTGTACGAAAACATGGACGACCTGGACGCCGTCTTTGCAGGCGACAAGCCCGGTCATGTCTATCTGCGCTATTCGAATCCCACCGTCGACGCCTTCGAAACGGCAGTCGCGAACCTGGAGATGACCGAGGCCGCGCAGGCTTATGGCTCCGGGATGGCAGCCATCCATGCCTCGCTGCTGGCTGCGGGCGTGAAGGCGGGCGCCTCGGTCGTTGCCGCACTGGATGTTTACGGCGCGACCTATTCCCTTTTAAATGCCTTGTTTGCCAGCCTGGGCGCAACCATCCGCATGGTGAATGTCACCGAACTGGCTGAGGTGGAATCTGCGTTGAAGGAGACCGGCGCGGTTGTGCTCTTTGTCGAATCGATTTCCAATCCGCTGCTGAAAATCGCCGATATCCCCTCCCTTGCGGAACTTGCCCACCGTTACGGCGCGTCGCTGCTGGTGGATAACACCTTTGCCTCCCCCTACCTGTTCAATCCCTACAGGCACGGCGCGGATTTCGTCATCCACAGCGCCACGAAATACCTTTCAGGTCATGGGGATGTGCTGGCGGGAGTAGTCGCGACCTCCAAAGAGAACAAAAGCAAACTCTTTGATCTGAATAAACTGGTCGGCGGTGTGCTGGGTCCGTTCGAAGCATGGCTGGCCTTGCGCGGCTTGAAAACCCTGCCTCTGCGCATGAAACAGCAATGTCAAAACGCTCAGCGAATTGCCGAATGGCTGGCGAAACATCCGCGCATTAGGAAAGTCAACTATCCGGGACTTTCAGCCCACTCTCAACATGCTCTTGCGCAAAGCCTGTTTGAAGAGAAGGGATACGGCGGCGTGCTTTCCTTTGAAATTGACGGCGCTGATAAAGCTCGAGTGTATCGTTTCATGGAATCCCTGACGATTTGCCTGCCTGCCACCACGCTCGGCGATGTTTATTCACTGGTTCTGCATCCTGCCACGTCCTCGCACCGCAGCCTCACAGCGGAAGAACGAGCCCGGGTCGGAATCCCCGACGGGCTGGTACGCTTATCTGCGGGCATTGAATCGGCCGAGGATATTTTGTCCGATCTGGAATCAGCGCTGGCGAAGTAGGGGCAGAACTACTTCGGTGATATAATGAAAGCCTCACCTTGAATTTTACAGGTCCAAACGCCGGTCCATTCTCCCGGACAGGCGTTTTTCTATCCCCTTCATCAAAACCAAGGAGGTTTTTATGGACTTCCAGACCGGCGACAGGGTCATGCACGCCACCTACGGGTTGGGACATGTGCAGGCCATTGAAAAGCATACGGTTAACGACACCACCGGGATGTATTACATGATCCAGACAGCGGATCTCACCATCTGGGTGCCGGCGGATGGATCCATGAAAAACCGTCTGCGTTATCCCACCACCGCGACCCGCTTCAAAAAGATGCTCGCACTCCTATCCAGCCCGGCTGAGTCACTTCCGGGCGACCGCCGCCAGCGTTATGTCCTTTTATTGGAACTATTGAATGACGGCGGGATCGAATCGCTCTGCAAGGTGATCCGCGACTTGACCGCCCACCGCCGGGCCAATTCTTGGAACGAATATGACAATGCCTTGATGAAGCGCGCCAGCAAGGCCTTGATCGGAGAGTGGAGCGCCAGCCTGTCCATCACGCCGAGGGAAGCCGAGATGGAGTATCACCGGTTGCTGGAACCCAAGCAGAATTGAGGAATTAAATGCAATCAGAAGAGAAAACCACTATTACCAGGGTCGTGGAAAACTTCGCCCGCACGGGTAAAACTGAAGACGAAAAGGTCAAGGTCACCAGCCTGCCGCTTGGCAAGACCAGCTATGTCGAGTATATAGGGCAGGATGGACGTTCCATCATGCTGGATGAATACCGCGTGGATGGCAAATCCGTCTGGGCGGGTTACAGTTCCCGCAGCGGGACGGTTTACGTGAGTCTCACCCGCGCTTGAGAAAAAAGAACACTGAAGCCTGATTATCCCGAAGGTCCCTTACCTTCGGGATTTTGTTTTGTGAGGGGGTAGGGAAGGAAAAATACATCGTGTCCATTTTTACAATGTGATGCATAATTATGTAAACCATCATGACCTAAGGAGCCCGGCATGAAGAACAATAAACTTCCCTTCTGGCGTGTGGCGCTCTACTCCAGCGCATCGGCAGGATTGAACATCCTCGCCATCACCGTTTCCACCTGGCTGTTGTACTTTTACGCTCCGCCGCCCGATTCAGGCCGCCCGGTCTACCTGCCGGCGGTGACCATGGGTGTGCTGCTGCTCATCGCCACCTTTTGGGATGCGGTGATCGACCCGTTCATCGGCAACTGGTCTGACAACACCCGTTCGCGCTGGGGGCGCCGGCGACCCTTCCTGATGTTCGCGGCGCCGGTCATCCTGCTGGGGGCGGTCCTCCTGTGGACTCCACCCAGCCTGACCAACTACACGATCAACGCGGTGTATTTCATTGTCGTCATCCTGATCTATCACACCAGCTACAGCCTGGTCGGCATTCCCTATGATGCCTCCATGCCTGAGATGGCGCCCGAGACACATGCCCGGCTCGGGCTGAGTTACTGGAAAGGTGTTTTTGGCATCATCGGTGTGTTGATCGGATCGCTGGTTGCAGCTCCGCTCTTCGAGAGCATCGGCGCGGTGGCGATGGGAGCGGTGGTCGGCGTGGTGGGTGTCGTCACCATTTACATCACTCTGTTCGGCCTGCGCGAGACGGACCGTCCTGTGGGCGACCCGATGCCACCCATGGCGGGACTCGCCGCCACATTCAAGAACAACCAGTTCCTCATCCTGTTTTTCTCCACAGCGTTCGTCCATATCGCCTACCAGATGGTACTGGCGAACTTCCCCTATTTTGTGA
Organism: uncultured Chloroflexia bacterium; assembly: GCA_963774975.1. Lineage (GTDB taxonomy): Bacteria > Chloroflexota > Anaerolineae > Anaerolineales > Villigracilaceae > JBGPQJ01. Next base: position 67,655 of record CAVZGY010000011.1, on the reverse strand, counting down.
CCCTGGTCCTGCGCGGCACCGAGGGTGACGTGGGCATCTACCAGGGTGTGCTCATCATTTTCATCGCGCTGACAGGTCCCGTCTGGCTGTGGCTCAACAAAAAATACAGCCAGCGCACCCTGCTAAACGCCAGCATGCTCATGCTCGCCATCATCTTTGCGTTCGGCTTTCTCATCGGCGGTGTGGATGGGATTCCCGCGTCCACTCTGGCTTACATCTTCGTGGCATTCGTCGGGACGGCGCTCGGTGGTTACCTGATCCTGATCTACGCCATGATGGGCAACCTGGTGGACTATGACGAGATGCTGACCAAACGCCGCCGCGAAGCGATCTTTTACGGAACATTTTCCTTCGCCATCGGGCTGGGCACGGCGGTCGGCACCCTGATCCTGCCCCTGCTGCTGGAGAATTTTGGCTACACCCAGGCCAATCCGCTTGGCGTGCGGCTGTCCTTCCCGGTGATGGCGGTTTTCGTCTTCATCGGCTGGTTCATCTTCCGCAGCTACCGCATCGGGGACACGCCTGAAGAGACCCGCAAGAACTTGAACATGCAGGAGGCTGGCATGACCTCGTCCACGCTCTCGGCGGGGGTGGCGCGGCGGATTATTTCGCCTCCAAAGGGAATCTTCCTCATCGGTTACGGCGACCGCTCAAAGGGCAATACCGGCGTCCACGATGACCTGACCGCGACTGTCCTCGTCCTTGAGAGCGGAAGAACGCGTGTCGCGATAGTGGCGTTGGATATCCTGACCATCAATGAATTCATCGTGGACCGCATCCGCGCCCGGCTGGCTCCGACCGAGGTGATCCTGTGCTGCTCGCACACCCACTCCGGCCCGATCGCTTATGCAGACGAAAAATCCTCACGGAAGAACCGGGAGTACATCCATTCGCTGGTGGAGAACATCGCCGCTGCCGTAGAGGAGGCGCAGGCAAAGCTGCAACCAGCCAGGCTTGAGTATTGCCTCGGTGAAGCCTCCGTCGGCATCAACCGCCGCGAGAAGATGCCCGATGGTCACATGGAGATCGGGCGCAATCCCTCCGGCGCACGGGACAGCTCCTTGCAGGTGGTCAGTGTCTTTGCAGATTCCCATCTCCCATCGGGAGAGGGATCAGGGGTGAGGGTTGCCACCATAGTCAATTACGCCTGCCACGGCACAGTGCTTGGACCTGCCAACCTGCTGGTCTCCGCTGATTGGATCGGGCAGATGCGCCCTCGGGTTGAATCCGAACTCGGCGGGCTGGCGCTCTTCCTTCAGGGTGCAGCGGCGAACATCAACCCCGATATGTACTGGGAGGATGGGCGCGGCTTCGAAAAGGCAGCCGAGCAAGGCCATGCCGTCGCGGAGGCGGTGCTGGCTGCCGTCCGCGGCGGATCTGAGCCGCTGAAGAATGCTCCACTTGAGATCGCCCGGTCTGAAGCCTGGCTCCCGACAGAGACACGCGTTGAAACATCCCGTCCGCCGAAGAATTACGGTAAGCCGCTGCTGTCTCTCGCCAAGATGCCTGGTTTTATGGCCATCTTCGCTGACCTGCTGCTAAACCAGCGCTACCCGTGGAAATCGGTCATCGAAGCCCGTGATGGATTCTGGTCCGTTCCGATGCGCGTCAATGCCGTAAGGATTGGCGATCTGGCGCTGGTGACCTTTGCTGCGGAGACGTTCACCGAGATCGGCATGAAGGTCAAGGCGGCCTCGCCCGCTGCGCATACCCTGTTTGCCAGTGTGAGCGACGGCTGCATCAGCTACCTGCACACCGCCGAGTTGCATCCCGAGGGCGGCTACGAAGTGGACATCGCGCCGCTGGCGTATCGTTATCCCGGCAAGCTGCAAGCGCGAAGCGAGTCCATCGCCCTGGAAGCTGCTGACAGTTTGTTGAAAAAACTATGGAATTGAGAGGCACCTCATGCCCGTTGCAATGATGATCTCACCCCACGCCGATGATGCCGCTGCATTTTGCGGTGCGACGCTCGCCAAGTTTGCGCAGGATGGATGGAAGGTGATCCTCGTCCGCGTGACCGACGACCGCAAGGATTTGGTCGGATTGTCCATCGAAGAGACAATTGCCCGGAATACCGAGCAACTTCATAAGGCGGCTGATATCCTCGGCGTCAGCGAGGTTGTTGAGCTTGGGTTCGAGACCGATGTACTGGCGGATGTCCCGCTGGGAAAAATCCGCGAGCGGATCGTGTACCTGTTCCGCAAGTACAGGCCGTATGCCGTCTTCACCTTTGATCCGGATGGGTTGTATGAGAACAACCAGGACCACGTTCGCGTGGCGCAGGCGGTGGATGAAGCCTTCTGGGTCTCCTGTTTCGACAAGCATTATCCGGAACATTTTAAGGAGGGCCTTGAGACGTTCTCTGTTTGCGAACGGTGGTATTTTGCCCGACAGTTGCCGGAGATCAACCACTATGAGGAAATCTCAGCGACCGTCGAAAAGAAGATTGCTGCCCTGTGCGCCCACCGTGAGATGATGCGCAACACGCTCAATCAATACCGTCTGCAGTTGAAGACCTGGGGGAAACGCGTCCCCTGGCTCGATGATTCATACGAAGGGGACATGCGTCCATTGATTGCCATGTTCATCCAGGAACAGGCCAAAGCCATGTCGGTCAAGGCAGGCTGGGACACGAAGACAACCCTGGCAGAGGGATTCCGCATGGTGCGTTTCGGCGATATGGAGCCGCTGTTTCAAGCCATGGCTGTCCCGCTCGAAGAAGGCCAATAATTGATTGGCACTGTCCATCCCACTTGGGGGATTTGCAAGAAGGACAGTTTTGCGTTATCCTTAGAGGGGTTTTATTTTCTTTGAATGAAAGGAGACTTAGCCATGCACGAAAAAGGGAAAGCCGACAAAGGAAACAGGGAACAAAAGAAGAAACCTAAGCTTACTCAAAAGGAGAAGCGCAAACTGAAGCACGAAAAGAATAAACCGACTCCCATTTAGAATTTGCCTGTATGATGCAGGTTACCAATCATGAAAAAGAGCCAGTCATCTCGAAGATGACTGGCTCTTAGCTAAGTACCCCTGAAGAGACTTCGAACTCTTGCTTTCGGCTCCGGAGGCCGACGCTCTATCCACTGAGCTACAGGGGCACGGCAAAAATTTTACCACGATTTATCCGGCACCCCGACGAGGCACTTCGGAGGCGCGAGGAACAAAAGTCAATGCCTGCGGGCTGAGACGGGTCAACTCGCTTCGAAGCGACTGGATGATGAGTCCATTCCCAGTCTCGTCTCCTAGTGTCAGAAGCTGTTCCTTTTTGTGAGCCAGTTCCCCGCAGAGTTGATAGAACGTTACTGTCGCCGCATACTTTTTGCCAAAGAGAGCGTTGACAGCGGCCATCGTCTGGCTGAGCGATGAGATGGCGGTCAGGTACTGAGGCGATGTAAAGGTCCCCAACTCTACTTCACCAGCCAGGTGTTTTTTTAATAGAATTCCCTCGCGCCTGAGTGCCCAAATGGCAAACCCGGACATGGCTATCCAACCGGTCCAGTCCAATAAGCCGCCGAATACCAGTCCGCCAAAACCGGGCACCACAGACAGCAGGGTATTGTGGAAGGCATGGGTGAAGACCGCCGCGCACCATCCGAGCAGGGGAGCGAGCAGCACAACAGCCATGTTCCGGTTGAGCCGGCTGACCGCCAGCCCGATCCCGATGAACGACGTGTAGAAGGGGTGTTGCAGCCCGACCAGGAGGATGCGAACGAAGGCCACCACCCAGAATCCGGTCCAGCCATCCTCCTGATAACCTCTGGCAAATATATAAAAGGAATTTTCCGCGGCAGCGAAGCCGAGCGCGACAATGGACGCGTAGATGATGCCGTCCAGGATCGAGTTGAATTCGCGCCGGAAGATGAAAAAGACGACCAGCACCGCCAGCCCCTTGAGGGTTTCCTCCACGACGGGTGCGATGAGCGAACCGCTGGTCAGTTCGGTGGCGGCTTCCGACCCGGTAATGAAATAAACTCCCAATCCCAGCATGGTGTTGATGAGAAATGCTCCGCCCGCTGCGACGATCACCCCCCAGAAAAATACGGTGGTCAGCAGGGCTTTCGGCTCCTTCTCATACCGGTCGAGCCAGTAAATGAAAAAGGCGAAAAAGAACATCGGCACAAAGCCGAACAGGATGGAGGCAGCCAGAGGCATGGTTTTGTCCCGGAGGGTTGGGAGTAATGCCGGAGATTCTACACGTTTTCCTTGAAGATCAACTGGGTTCGTTCGGTGCGAATTCCGTCGAGGGGTAAATCCAGGGCATCCAATACTTCTTCCGGGCGGCCGGTGGCACCCTCGCGGGCGGAGAGGCGCATGAACAGGTGAGTTCTGCCATTTGCATCCGGGTCGAGAAGTTTCAATTCCTCGATCAGAGGCCGCAGGTCGTAGGATTTTCCGCGCCGCTCGCGGGGAAGTGAATCCGCTTGTAGAATGGTCGCAAGATTATTTTCCAGCTCACTGCTGTTTTTGTCCCCAGGAAGAACCGCCTCGAATTCAGCAGACAGGATCTGAGTCTGCAGAGGGGGGCCTTTCTCCTCCACGGCCGCCACGCTCAGAATCTTTAATCCAGGCGGAACAGCTTCTTGAAGGTCACCTGGAAGCCGCGACAGGTCGGTTTCCCCTTCCACCCACAGGTCCACCAATTCACAGCGGGAGGAGAATCCCAGCGGCAGGGCGGCGGCAAGTTGGATCTTCGGCGAGGGATGGAATCCCTGGCTGTACGCCAGTGACAGGCCGGCCCGGCGCGTAACGCGCTCCCACATCTTGTGCAGGTCGAGATGACCGATGTAGCGCAGCGCGTCTGTCTTGGCGAAGGTGATGCGGATTCTCATGAAATGCCTCGCAGCCGCGCCCCCAGCACTCCGCCCGGGAAACAAGCCACGATGGCGACGACCATCCCCGGCAGCCCAAAGATCAGCGTGTTGAAGCTTTCACCGTCACGGGCGACCAGCCGCAGCACCAGGAATATCACGGCAGCCATTTCGCCGGCTGCCAGCGCGGTGGCGGGTCCGCGTTCTTTACGGACCAACCCGATGATCAATCCGGTGATGAAAGCCGTCGCTGCCAAAATGACCAACCCGCCCCACGTGCTGGAGAGATCCAGCCCGGTGGATGCGCCAACCACCGATGTGAACAATGACCGTACTGATGAATATGAGCAAGGCGGCAGGCAGCGCGACCACCAGGTCTGCGGCGGTGGGTTTGAGTTTCACGTCAGTCTCCCATCACCGGCAAATCGAGCATGGATTTCCTGGCAGGTGTCTTGACTTCGGGGCATTTCCAGTAATCCCCCGGGTTCTCGCGCCGCACGCCGGTAAAGGTCGGCAGGATGCCGCAGGCGAAGCAATGCTGCCGGCAGTCCACGCGGATCTCGCCCTCCAGCGACATGCGGAAATCCTGGAACAGGAAGGATTTCTTCACCGCCGCCGAGATGTGGTCCCAGGGGAAGACCTCGTCGGTACGGCGCTGGCGGTGGGTGTAAAAGGCGGGGTCGAGTCCATGCTCGGCAAAAGCCTGCATCCACTTGTCGTAATGATGCTGGTCGTTCCACGCGTCGAACTTGGCGCCTTTCCTCCAGGCAGAGTAGATTACTTCGCTGACCTTGCGGTCGCCGCGTGAGAGCCAGGCTTCTAGCAGAGTGTCCTCGTGGCGAGTCCAGGTGAGTTTGATGTTCTTGTCACGCAGCTCGCGTTTGAGCAGGTCCTGCTTGAGACGGATCTGCTCCGGCGTGTCGCAGGAGACCCACTGGAAGGGGGTCTGCGGTTTGGGGACAAAGGTGCTCACACCCACATTCAACTTGACGCGCATGCCCTGCACTTTTCGCCCCTCGGCCAGCACCCGCTTGCACAGGTCGGCGATGGCCTGCACGTCCTCGATCGTTTCACTGGGATGCCCGATCATGAAATACAGCTTGATGGTCTTCCAACCCCGGGCGTAGATTTCGCGCGTGGTGTTGATCAAGTCGTCATCCGGGATGAACTTGTTGATGATGCGGCGCATGCGTTCCGTGGCGGCCTCAGGCGCGAGGGTGAATCCGCTGGTGCGGCGGTCCTTGAGCTTATCCATCAGATCGATTGAAACGGATTCGATGCGCAGTGAGGGCAGCGACACCGAGAGGTGCTCGCCCGCAAATTTATCTCCGATGGCGGTGACCAGCTCCACGATGTGGGAGAAATCCGAGGAGGAGAGGGACATCAGCGCCAGCTCCTCGAAGCCGGTCGAGCGGATGGCCTCCTCGGCGGCTTTTACCACTTCCTCAACTGAGCGCTCGCGCACCGGACGCACGATCATCCCGGCGTGGCAGAACCGGCAGCCGCGCGTGCAGCCGCGCATGATCTCCACCGGGGCGCGGTTGTGGACGACCTCGATGTTCGGCACGATGAATTTGGTCGGCGGGGGTGGCAGCTTGGCCACCATGCGCTTGGTGATCACTGGTTTTGCCTCGGGGATGGTCGGCGTGAGCGCCTCCACTGTGCCGTCATCCAGGTAGGTTACTTCATAAAAATCGGGGAACATACACTCCGGGGATATTTGCGAGTGCGCGCAGGGTTTCGATTCGAGAGGCGCCTGTCAATTTGCCCTGCTTCACTACCTCGACGATATCGTGGATGACCTCCTCGCCCTCGCCGATGGCAAAAGCGTCGATGAAGGCATGCATCGGCTCGGGATTCATGGCGGAGTGCCCGCCGGCGATCACGATGGGGTGCTGCTCGGTCCGCTGGGCTGCTCTAACCGGGATACCGGCCAGGTCGAGGATGTTGAGCGTGTTGGTGTAGAGGGTTTCGTAGGGAAGCGAAAAGCCGATGAGGTCGAAGGCTGCCAGCGGGTGGAAGGATTCCAGCGAATAGAGGGGAATGCCCTTCTCGCGCATCACCGCTTCCATGTCCGTCCAGGGGGCGTAGGCGCGTTCGGCCAGCGCATCCTCCCGCTGGTTGACCTGGTCGTAAAGGATTTTCAACCCGACATTCGAGACCCCGATATCATAAATATCGGGAAAGACAAGCGCGACCCGCACCTGCGACTTGTCCCAGTCCTTGACGGTGATGTTGTATTCACCGCCCACATATCGTCCCGGCTTGGATACCTTTAAAAGGATGTGCTCCAGTTTTTCCTGGATCTGTTCGGGATTAAGCATGGGCAAAATTATACTTGATTTGTCCGAAATCCTTGCGGGGGAGTAAAAAAAGCCGGAGCGGGATTTCGCTCCGGCTTGATCATTATCGACCTGGGTTAAGCCAGCACTTCGGCGACGATTTTATGCCCGTTCTCGAGCGCGTAATCCCGGGCGGTTTTCCCGTCCAGGCTTTTCAGATCCTTGTCCGCCCCGTACTGGAGCAGGATTTTTACCATCTCGATCTGCCCATTCATCGCTGCTGAGTGCAGGGGGACGAAATCTCCCTCCTGGCGGATGTTGGGGTTGGCGTCGCGCTCAAGCAGCAGCATGGCGATTTCATAATGACGTCCCGCTGCCGCGGAGTTAAGCGGAGTGACTTTCAGACCATTCTGGGAGGGAGTGTTGACCTCAGCCCCGGATTCGAGCAGAAAGCGGACGACTTCCACATGGCCGAAAAAGGAGGCCAGCCCGAGCGGCTGGAAACCATCCGGGGCAAATTCATTGAGCAGCTTGGATTTCCTCTTAAGGATGGACTTGACCCGTTCCACCTTGCCAACGGCGCACGCATCGAAAAGATTCAGCTTCGCGCGTTTTTTGACCAGAAAAGCAACAATCTCGGGTTTCTGGTGGTAAGCAGCGGTCATCACAGCGGATAATCCCTGCTCATCCTGCGCGTTGACCAACGACCGGTCTTCAGCCACCAGTCGTTCCACTGTGGCCTGGTCGCCTTCCTTGATTGCCGCGAACAGTTCCTCGCGAGAATCCATTAAGTTTGTCTCCATTCACGCAAACAGGGGTTCAAAACTGCGCCCTGATTCTATCAGTTTTTCCCTCTCGTCCGGCGATAGAGGCGTAAATTTTTCACAAGCCTCCAGCACTTTGGGCAGGACCTGGATATCGCCGACCGTGCACAATCCGGTGACATCGTACGATAGCGCAAAGTTGACAGCCCGCTGGATGGAGTCCATTTCGCTGAAGGGCTCATACCAGCAGGCCGCCCATTTTGCATCGTCCTTCCAGGGACCTTTCGTGATGGTCTTGATCACCATCGTGCCGACGTCCTTTCGACGGCATTCGGCGATCAGCGCTTCGGCATCCGAACGATATTTTGGATTGGCCATCTGGACGAAATTCAACGGGAACAGGATGGAATCGAAATCGAATCGTTTCAAAGCTTCGAGATAGATCGCCGGAGCGTCCACCCCGTGGCCTGTGATGCCGATAAATTGAGTCAGTCCTTCCTGACGGGCTTTCACTGCGGCCTCGAGCGCGCCGCCTTTTGCCGTGACGAGCGTCCAACTCCTCGAAAGAACAGACTGCATGAAGCTGGTACAGGTCGAAGCGATCGGTCTGCAGCCGCTTGAGTGAGGATTGCATCTCATTCCAAGCGCCTTCTTTTGTCCTCTCGGTGGTCTTGCACCCGAGGAAGAAGCGATTCCGCTCGCGCGGCATCCACGGTCCGATGCGTATCTCCGCCTGCCCGTAGGACGGCGCCACGTCGATGTGGTTGACGCCCGCCTCAATAATCATCTCCATCACACGGTCGGCTTCCTCCTGGGAGACCTCTCCAAAGGCCGCTGCGCCGAAGATGGCAATGGTGCTTAAATGTCCAGTCCTTCCAAATTTTCTTTTTTCCATGGATTCACCTTCCCTTAGGCAAAAAATCCCACAGCCAGCGTCTTCGGTCCGGCATGTACGACGATGGCCGGCGGCAGCTCATAGATGGGGATGTTTGAAATTTTCAGGTTTGAGGACAACGTATCGGCTAATGCTTTGGCATCCTCCTGCGCTTCGACGTGCATGACACACAGGTGCGGGTCGCTGCTGACTCTTGACTTGTTCGCTCACGATCTCCATCAGTTTCGCCAGGGCGCGTTTCTTGGTCCGTTCCTGGTCGAAAGGCGCCACCTGCCCGTCCTTGATCTGCAGGATCGGCTTGACCTGCAGAAGTTCGCCAAGCAATGCCCTGGCGCTTCCGATACGCCCGCCCTTTTGCAGATATTCCAGGGTGTCGATCAGGAAATAGGTCCGCCCGCGTGGAATCAGCTCCTTGATTTTAGCCTCGATCTCATCGGCGGTTTTTCCGGATTGTGCCATCTCATGCGCCAAAAGGGAAAGCGTTCCCAGGTTTCCGGCAATGCTGCGCGAATCGATCACGCGGATATCGGCGTTCTTGAAGTCATCGCGGGCGATCATGGCGGAATTGTAGGTCCCGCTGACCTTCTCCGAGGGGGTGATGACCACCACCGATTCTCCCTTATCGGCAGCCTGCTGAAAGTAGGGCTTATAAAGTTCGGGGGGAGGTGCGGCTGTTTTTGGAAGCTGTTTTGATTCCTTTAGGTAATTTTAGAAATGTCAGGGTGTCCAATTCAGAATCATCCCGGTAGGTTTTTTCTCCGAAAATGACATATTGTGGAATTACAGGGATGCCCAGTTTTCTGGTGAGATCCCTTGGCAGACCGGCAGTGGTATCGATAATGACGTGGACCATGAGTGCCTCCTGATGAAAGAATGAAAAATGGATTATTTCATTTGCAGGATTTTCCTGCCCGCAGCCAGTTCCTGATCATAGAGTGTTTCAAGTTCTTGATTTACCCCTCGCAAGCCAGCCACCACCTTCTCGGACCACAGCAGGTATTCCTGCTTTCTGGATTTTCGGCCACCAGCGCGGCGGGGATTGGTTAAGGTCATGGATGTTGCAGATCTTGTCCGCCAGCTTGACCAGCTTGGCTTTTTCCGACTTGTGGGGAGCGGTTTCAATCTGTAAACGCTTGCGATCCAGGTAAGGCAGCGATTTGTCGTCGGTGCACTCGAGCACGATCCCCAGCACTTCCTCGCCGAATAAACTTCGGATTTCCTCCGGGGTCGTCTCGGTATCTTCGATGGTATCGTGCAGGATCGCCGCAAGAATAACCGCCTGGTCGCGAATGCCGCCCACCCGCCAGAGCAGCTCCGCCACTTCGATGGGGTGGTTGATATAAGGGGATTTATCAGCGTCCTTCCTCCGCTGCGGGCGGTGGCGGTCAGCGGAAAAATTGATGGCGGTTAGCAAAATCCCGTGTTCTCTTCGAAATTCATAGTGGGAGAAAGTTCCAGATCAATTGGAGTTACAGATCTTTTTTATAAGTTCTGTGCATCTTGTAAAAATCGATGCCGAAATTCTTCATTTCGCGCTGCATCCGGTCGTTTTCCGTGCCGATCTGCACGGCTTCCGCAGCTTTGAAGCGGCCGCCTTCCTTGACCGTCTTGAACATTTCGGTGAAAAGGATGGCCGTACCGCCCGACCCTCGGTATTCCTCGAGCATGCCGGCGCCGTTGATATTCAGGAAGTCGGAGCGGCGCAGTTCAAGCAGCATGGTCAGCCAGCCAAAGGGGAAGAAACGCCCCTTCGTTTTTTGCAGCGCCTTCGAGATGTCGGCGTACGCCAGCAGGAAGCCGACAGGCTGATCTCCTTTCATGACGATTTTGACCAGTTTCGGGTCTACGAACCATAACAGCTGGTTCGCGATGGCGTCCACCTCGCCGTCGGTCAATGGGATTCCTCCTTCCGTGCCGATCATCGCCCCGTTATAAAGATCCTTCAGCTTGGGGATGAATTTCTTGATGTCCTTCCGGCTTTCGAACCGGGCGATGTGCAATCCACGCCGCTGTTGGATGCGCTCGGAAAGCTCCATGATGCGTTCCGGGAATTGGAGGTTGGCGTCGATGTAACCTGAAACAGAATCGGCGATATGAACGAATCCGCACGCTTCGAGGAGATCAGGATAATACGGCAGATTGTAGAGCATGCCGAAAGATGCACGATGTTCGAAGCCTTTGACCAGCATACCGCCGCCGTCCAGCTGGGTAAAACCATGAGGGCCGGTCAGGGTCGTCAAGCCTCGCTCGCGTGCCCAACGGCAGCCTGCATCGAAAAGTCCGTGCGCCGCCTCGAGGTTATTCTCACACTCGAACAGGTAGAAGAATCCCTCAGAACCGTGGTTGTGCTGGTTGCCCCAATGGTTGTCGAGCACAGCCAGCCGCCCGATTGTTTGTCCATCTTCCTGAGCCAGGAAGAATGCCGCCCGTGAATGCTGGTAGTAGGGATGCTTTTTGGTATCCAGCATCAGCCTGGCATCCGATTCCATCATCGGCACCCACTGCGGGGTATCCTTGTATATCCTGAACGGCAGGTTAAGGAACTCTTTCCTATCCTGTTTGCGGGATGGATCAATTTTACTGATATCCATATCAGGCAGCTGGCGCATGCTTTGCGCGTTCGATGTTCGCGCGCTCTTCCATCTGGGTCCGCAGGGAATGGACGTCCTTCTTGATGGTGAACATCGCGCCGAGGTAGAAGATGAAGCACAACAGCCAGGCGATGGTGCAGATGGTCAGGATGGAAGTCTCCAGGTTTAATGCATCCGCGATGATGCCGGCCATGAGGGGCGCTAATGCTGCGCCGCTGCTTTCAACGAAGTATTCCACTGACTGGGCCGTGGAGCGGACTTCGGGTGGGGTAATGTCGTACACGGTGGCGATGACGTTGGGCGAGGAGAGCGGCATGAACAGGGCAGTCAGCGCCATCAGGATGAAGAACTGGGTTTGGTCATATATAGGTGTTTTGATGGCCATGTAAAGGAAAATAGCCCCCAGCAGCACGCCTGCGCTTGAGACGATGATACGTCCTCGAACGTTCTTCTTAAATGCCCAGTCGCCCAGTGCGCCGCCCAGGAAATACCCGCCTGCCAGAATAATAATGACCGGCCCCATGGTGAACAGGATGCTGTTGGCATCATACCCGCGTTCCAACTCGAGGTAGGTGAAGAACCAGTAGGTGATGACATTCCAAGGGAACACGCCCGCAAAACCCTGCAGGAAGACGAACCACATGGTTTTCTTCTTGAAGACATTTTTTGCCTGGTCCCAGGAGAATTTATACTGCCCGATCTCCATGCCTTCCAGTTCAGGCTCAGCCTGGCCGCGAGGCATTTCCTTGACCCCAAAATAGATGACCACAGCCAGTACCAGCCCCAGCGATCCGGTGATATAGAAAATTGACCTCCACCCGATGGCCGGAGCAAGCATTAACGCCAGCACCATGCCGATCAGGTAACCGATGGGCTGGGTCAGTTGCAGCACGCCGTAGACCTTGCCGCGCATCTTGGGGCCGAAGTAATCGGCCACCAGGCTGAACAGGCCGGGATAGGCGGAATCGTCAATGCCGGTGGATGACCGGGTCACGAGGAAGGCGGGATAGGTTTTGACGATGGCGCTCAACCAGGTGGTGGCTCCCCAGATCAAGGAGGCCAGCGCCAGCAGTTTGGCACGCGCATACCGATCGTAGAGATACCCCCAAAGCGGGTAAAGCAGGGCGCCCACGATCAGAGCCCCCGTGTTGACCGCCCCCATCTGGGTCATGCTGATCTTGAATTCGGCAATGATGTCGGGAGTGAGCGGACCGATTAATAATTTGTCGCTCTGGTGCAGGAGCATGAAGAAAAAGAAGATGGCAACGACTACCCAGCGATAACGCGAATGTTCCTTGGACATGGTGGCCTCGCTTTATGGGGGATTTATGAAAGTGTACAATGGAAAAAGGGATTGGACAAGTCACAAGTGTCACCTGTCCCTTGAGTGAAACCGTGGTTTTGAACCCGTATCGTTTACCATTTGAAGCAAAAAGGAGTAGAATAGCACCTTGTTATCCCGTTAATGCAGTTTCCACCCATAACGTCCATTTCCCATGGCCATCGTAACTGCTCCTACTGAATTCACTCTTGCCCACAAGAAGCAACTGACCTCCGACCGCACCGGTCCGGTGCGCTGGATCTGGTCGCATGCCTCCCGTTACTGGCATATCCTGCTGATCCTGTTCACCGGTGCGCTGGGAAATGCCGTCCTGGCACTGGTGGTGCCGGTCTTGACAGGCCAGGCGTTCAACGCCATGCTGCAGCCCGTCCCGGACACGAGCGTGCTGCTGCCACTGGCGCTCATCATCGGCGGGACGCAGATCCTGCGCGGCGTGCTGCAGTTTGGGCGGAACTTCGGCGCGGAGCTGATGGCGCAAAAGGTGGAGCGCGATATCCGGGAGGAGCTGTATGTCTCCCTGTTGGGGAAGAGCATGACCTTTCACAGCCTGCAGCCGGTGGGCGACACGATGGCGCGCGCCACCAACGATGTCCGGGAGGTGAACCTGCTTTTCAGCCCCGGCCTGAACCTGGTGATCGGCTCGGGATTCTTCCTGCTGATGCCGCTTTTCTCTGCGTCGCGTTACCACCCCTCGTTGATTCTGACTCCGCTGCTGTTCATCATCCTGTATTTCGTCCTGCTTGTCCGCTACCTGAAAACCCTGTCGCCGATCACCGACGAGGTGCGCAGCACCTTCGGGGAGATGAACACCCACCTTTCCGAATCCCTGGACGGCGTCGAAACGGTCAAAGGCGCGGCTCAGGAAAATGCCGAGGTGGACAAATTCGTCGTCAACGCCACGCGCGTGCGGAACTGGTTCGTCAAGCAGGGCGATGTCGAAGCCCGCTTTGGGGGCATGCTGCTGCTGGGGCTGGCCTTCGCCACCGGCCTGACCCATGCCCTCCTGCTCTACAGCCAGGGGATTCTGAGCGTCGGCGACGTGGTGGCCTACTTCGGAATTCTGCGCCTGCTGGAATTCCCCACCTTCACCTCCACCTGGGCGTACACGCAGGTCGCGCTGGGCGTGTCCAGCGCACGCCGCATCCTCGAGCTGATGAACCGCGAGACCCGCCTGGACCAGAACGCCGCCGGTTACAGCCAGCCGATGCGCGGCGAGGTCGAGTTCCGCGGAGTGGACTTTATTTATCCGGATTCCAACGACTCTCAAGCGGACGGCTCGCCTGTCCTCGAGGAAATATCCTTCAAGGTACAGGCCGGCCAGACGGTGGCCATCGTCGGGCAGACGGGCGCGGGCAAGACCACGCTGGCGAAGCTGGTCAACCGCACCTACGACATCACCGGCGGCCAGGTGCTGGTGGACGGGGTGGACGTGCGCGAGTGGAACCTCGCCACCCTGCGCCAGCAGATCTCCATCATCGAGCAGGATATCTTCCTGTTCTCGCGCTCGGTCAGCGACAACATTGCCTTTGGCAAGCCAACCGCCATGCCCTTCGAGATCAAAGCCGCGGCGGACGCCGCCCAGGCCGATGACTTCATCAATACTTTCGAAGCAGGGATACGACACGGTCATCGGCGAGCGCGGAGTGACGCTCTCGGGCGGGCAGCGCCAGAGGCTGGCGCTGGCGCGCGCCTTCCTCACTGACCCGCGCATCCTGATCCTCGACGATTCGACCTCCGCCATCGACAGCGCCACCGAGGACCGGATTCAGCGCGCGATTGCCGCCGCCGCGAAGGGACGCACCACCTTCATCATCACCCACCGCCTGTCGCAGATCCGCTGGGCGGACCTGATCATCGTCCTGCGCAAGGGGCGCATCGCCGCCATGGGCAGCCACGATGACTTGATGAAGACCTCGGAAGCCTACAGCAGGATTTTCAGGGAGTAGGATGGGATTCTTCGAAGGCCTCGACACCGAGAAATACGACCGCCAGTACAACGACCGTGAACTGACGCGGCGCATCGTCGGTTATTTCAAGGTGATGCGCACGCGGATGATCCTCATCATCGTGCTGACGGTGGCCATGTCGGCGGTCATGGCCGCCCTGCCGGTGGTCGTCAGCCGGGTGATCGGGTTCATCGCGGAGCAGCCGGTCCTGCCCCTGGAGACCATCCTGCTGGTCGGGCTGGGCGTGGCGCTGGTGGGCGTGCTCGAATACGGCTTGAACTGGGCGCGGCGCAGCCTCACCCAGCGCGCCGTGGGCGACGTGGTGCTGACCCTGCGCACGCAGGCCTTCCGCGCCGCAGCGGAGCACGACCTGTCCTTCTACGACCAGTTCTCCTCGGGGCGCATCGTCTCGCGCATCACCAGCGACACCAACGATTTCGGGCAGTTGATCGTCATCATCACCGATATCGCGGCGCAGATCTTCCAGGCGGTGCTGCTGGGGGTCATCCTCTGGCGCACCTCGTGGCAGATGACGCTGCTGCTGCTCCTGTTCCTGCCGATCATCTTCGGCATGGCCATCGGCTTACCGCAGCCTGGCGCGGCGCGTCACCAAGCGCGGCATGCAGGCCATGGCCAACGTCAACTCGACCATCAAGGAGACCGTCTCCGGCATCGCCATCGCCAAGAACTTCCGGCAGGAGACCAGCATCTTCGGCACTTTCGACGCGGCCAACCAGCAGTCCTACCATGTCAACGTCCAGCGCGGATTGGTGCTCTCGCTGGTCTTCCCCACCCTGAACGTGATGGGCGGGTTGTTCATCGCCGTGCTGGTCTACGTGGGCGGGATGGGCGTGGCGCAGGGCATCCTCACCGCCGGGGCATGGTACCTGTTCATCATGAGCCTGGACAACTTCCTGTTCCCGGTGATGAACCTGTCGGCCTTCTGGGCGCAGATCCAGTCGGGGCTGGCGGCTGCCGAGCGCGTGTTCGCCCTGATCGACGCCGATCCGAACGTCGTGCAGGTGGCTGACCGGGATGTGCCGGTGCTCAAGGGGCAGATTCGCTTCGAGGACCTGGATTTCAGTTACGGGGAGAAAGACCCGGTTCTGACTCACTTCAACCTGACCGTCCAGCCCGGGGAGAATCTGGCGCTGGTCGGGCACACCGGCGCTGGCAAGTCGTCCATCGCGAAATTGATCGCGCGCTTCTACGAGTTCCAGGGCGGACGACTGACTGTGGACGGCATGGACATCCGCTCGTTCAACCTGCAGAAGTACCGCCGGCAGCTGGGCATCGTCTCGCAGGTGCCGTTCCTGTTCGCCGGCACCATCGCGGACAACATCCGCTATGCCGCGCCTGAGGTGACCGATGCGGAGATGTCCACGATGGCGCGCCGTATCGGCGATGGGGAGTGGCTGGACATCCTGCCGGAGGGATTGAACACGGAAGTGGGGGAGCGGGGCGGGCGCCTGTCGATGGGGCAGCGGCAATTGGTGGCACTGATGCGCGTGCTGGTGCAGAAGCCAGCCATCTTCATCCTGGATGAAGCCACCGCCAGCGTGGACCCGTTCACCGAGTGGCAGATCCAGCAGGCGCTGAACTTGATCCTGCACCAGTCCACCAGCATCCTGATCGCGCACCGCCTATCCACCGTCAAGGCGGCGGACCGCATCGTGGTGATGGAGACCGGGCGCATCATCGAAGAGGGCAATCACGACGGGCTGCTCAGCAAGGGCGGACATTATGCCACGCTGTACAACACCTACTTCCGGCACCAAAGCCTGGCGTATGTGGAGCAGATGAAGCAGCTGGTGGAGGGGGATTAGCTGGAAATTCGTCACGCTTCAAGCGTGACCTACTGCTGGCGTATATGGAGCAGATGAAGGTGCTGGTGGAGGGGGATTAGAAAAGCCGGCGACGTAAATAGGTCGTATAATTCTTGTTCTGTATGAAAGGAGCAAACAAATGAAAAAATTCCAAGTTTTAACTGCAGTTTTTCTTCTGGCAGCCGTTCTGTTGACTTCCTGTAGTGGTGCAGAGGAGACTCCGCCTGCCGATGCCACCTGGGACCGAATCCAGAAAAATGGCAAGATCGTCGTCGGCGTTTCCATGGACTATCCTCCATTTGAATTCATCGATACCGATTACAAGGCGGATGGATTTGATATTGCCATGATCACCGCGCTCGGCGAGCAAATGGACCTGCCCATGGATGTGCGTAACTACGCCTTCAACGGGCTCTACAACGCCCTGCTGACCGGCCAGATCGACATTGCTGTTTCCGCCATCACGGTGACGCCGGAACGCGAGCAGGCGATGCTGTTCAGCAATGTTTATTTAACAGACACCGCCGCAGCCCTTGCACCCCCAGGCAGCACGCTCGTGATCACCTCGGTCTCGCAATTGCCCGCCTACCGTGTCGGGGTTCAGCAAAGTTCTGTCTACGACAGCTATATGACCACGACCTATGTCGAACCGGGGATCATGCCCTCCAGCCAGCTGTATCGCTTTATAAACAATGACGATCTCATTGCAAACCTTTCCGCATCCAAGATCGATATCGCGCTCATGGACACGGAAACCGCCCAGGTTTACCAGCAGAAGAATGGCCTGAAGATGGCCGGCACTGGATTGAACCCCCAGCGGTATGCGATTGCCATGCCTCTCGACAGCCCCACACTGCAGGCGAAGATCAATGAGGCACTGACGACCCTCAATAATAACGGCACATTAGGGGCGCTTGCCAAGCAGTACCTTGATTTGGATCCGAATACCGCCGTTCCACCCAGCTGCGTGGACGATATGGCTTATGTCGCGGATGTCACCTATGACGATAAGAACATGACCGCGCCTCCTGCGGTGACCCCCGGCCAGGTGTTCGTCAAAACATGGCGGGTCAAGAATACAGGGACCTGCTCCTGGGTGCCGGGTTACCAGCTTGCCTATGCTTATGGAAACACTCCAGCCGCTCAAATGGGCGGACAGCCTGTACCCATAACGACAACCGTTGCCCCCGGTGCGACGGTCGATCTATCCGCCACGCTCACAGCGCCGGCAGCGCCCGGAGTCTATCAGGGTTTCTGGCAGATGAACAATGCCGGCAAGCAGGCTTTCGGTCAGACCATCTGGGCGGGGGTGAGCGTAGTCGATCCCAGCCAGCCCACTCCGGCTCCGGTGCCTCCGCCGTATATCACCAGTTTCAGAGTCGATCCCAGCAGCACCACGCTTGGACAATGTGTTCAGGTCAGTTGGTCCGTCGAGGGATGGGTGGACAGGATTGTCTTTGAACGGAACGGTCAAGATTTGGTGCCTTACGCTCCCGTATCTGGAACTTACACAGACTGTCCTCCCGTTGCTGGTCAGGTTCAATATGGGCTGGGTGCCTACGGACCTGGTGGACAGGACAACATGAATGTGTATATCACTGTTTCTGATGTGCCTGTGATATCCCAACCCATTGCAACGCCGCAACCATAGAATCTCGAACCGGCTAGGTGTTTTGTTATGTGTCAAAAAGGAGCCTGGACAAACCCAGGCTCCTTTTCGCAACACCTACGCATGCCCCCTCCGACTGCAACGCACAGTATCCATCTTAGACTAAAAAGGGAAGGTTTGATAGAATAACACTTATGGGAACGATCAAGGAACCAGGAAATATGTCGATCATCCGTTGTGAAGCCAAGCTGTTTAAAATCGGCTCATGGACCCTTCTCACGCTGCCCAAGAGCGCAAGCGCGAAGCTTCCGTCACGAGGCATGACCATGGTCCGGGGAACCATCAATGGTCTCGATTTTCAAGCCGCACTCGAACCGGACGGCAAGGGCAGCCACTGGTTCAAGCTCGATAAAACCATGCTTAAAACCATTGGAGCGGACGTGGGCGATACGGTAAGGCTGGCGATCGAGCCGGTTAAAGAATGGACGGAACCCGATGTGCCGTCAGATTTGAAGGACGCCCTCGCAGCCATCCCACAGGCACACACTTTATGGACGGAGATCACGCCCATGGCGCGCTGGGACTGGATCCGCTGGATACGCTCGACCAAGCAACCCGAAACGCGCCGGCGGCGGATCGAGGTGGCGCTCTCGAAGCTTACGGCGGGAGACCGAAGACCCTGTTGTTTCAACCGCTCCGTATGTACCGAGACCTATGTATCGAATAATGGGGTGCTGCTCGAGCCGGAGCAGACGACGGCAGCAAAAGCAAAATGAATGTAGCCGGCAGGTGGGACGGGGGATAGGCCGCTTTTCACAACTCGTTGCTTGATCCGACCGCCTCATGGCGTACAAGGGTCACCCGGGATTGCACCAGCCGGGCAGGGTGACACGCATTTCGGCGCACTACTGGGTTGTTCGACATAGCACGCAGACGGGGACGAGTCATCCCCCTGCTTTTCGGTTGTGGGTGTGATCGGCGGCGGCACGGGTGTAAAGACTGAAAGCTCCATGCAATCACCCCTGGTTGTCCCGAAACTATCCGCGTTGGGTACGGCGCAGGTCAGGCCATTATTGGGTCCCGCCACGTACAGGAACTTCCCGTCTGCGCTCTGCCCGGTGACCGGCGCGCTCTGTCCTTTAATAAAGCTATCCACCACCGGGTAAGCCGATGCACCTGGACCAGATCGACAAAATAAATTCATCCCTGCTGTAAAAGTGCAACCCTGCGGTGGAGGGGTATCCGTGAATGCCACCGTGGGTGTTTCGGTGCTGCCGATCTGCGGTGCGACCAAGCCAGTGTATTCAAACGACCCGACGTCGCATTTTGGATCCTGAAGGACGCGTTTCTCCTCGTTGGTCGGTCGGCAGACATCCCCTCACGACGAGGTCGATGGCGACGCTTCCCGCCCCTAGCGCATGGGTCAACGTGTTGCCGCCATTATCTGTCAATGGTCCTAATTCAATGGCATCGATAGGCACGGTCAGACCACCACAGGTTCCGTCGATGTCAATGTTAGGAAATACAGGATGAACGGTGTTACCTGTACAACCCTCATCGGCGATGAGTGAGTTGGTAAGATACACGTCACCCGCTGAGCCCAAAGCGCCAGCCTCGTTAAATGCGATCGTGACGTGGTTCAGTATCAGTTCGCCTTCATTGTCGATCCCTGAGCCTCCATTGCTGCTCACTGTGGAGTTGATCATTTCAAGGGTGGTGCCGTTGAAAATCCCGTCGTAACCCATACCCATACCGTTGTGACTGATGGTGGATGAATCGATAAGGGCATCTCCCATGTTAAAAATTCCTGCTCCACCCGGCAGCCCGAAATAATCATTGTTTGAATCGACTGTAACTTGAAAAAGGTTCATAGTCCCGAAATTAAAAATCCCACCACCCTCCCTGGCGGAGTTCCCTGCAATCACGCTATTCCGAACAGACAATTGACCCAAATTTTGAATTGCGCCGCCGCTGTTTTTCTGGGCATCGTTCGGGTCGGCGGGGTCGTAGGAATAGCCTCCACTTAGAGTCATATCGTTGAGCTCAAGATTCCCATTACCTTCGATCACAAAAATCCGAAAGGATTCCCCTGATGGATTGAGCCGGGTAATAACCGCCCCATGACCATTGATAATTATGTGCGAAGAGATTGCAGGCAGTCCATTCGGACCGTGAAATTGGTTATGGACTGACATTAATTCGTAAACACATCCCGGGTTGAGGTCAATGATGTCAGTCGTAGCCGGGGTGTCGTTCGCGGCTTCAATACTCGCAATGAGATTGCCTACAGAGCAAGGCGGTTCCGTAGGCGTGGGGTTGGGTAAATTACACCCTGTCGTCATCAAGACGACCAGCGCAATGAGCAGCATCGATGTTTGTTTCATTGAAATGCTCCTGAATGGATCCTTGATATACTTTTGTGAGTTGTTCTGTTTGAACACAGATGACTATCCAATATCCCGCACCGTGAATATCATTCTGCTTATGCTACAACGAACAAGTGCTAATTTCAAGTGGCTAATTGCACAATTCCGAAATGGATATCGGAATAATCTAAAGATTTCCGATGCCCCCTGTCACCCAGCTTGCTGTGTATTCTATTAGCTCATCTGGTTTTTTGACGGTTGGTTCCTGCACTTCCCAATACCCTTGAATCTCCGACTCTTTATTCATCAAATCAAAGTGACACATGGCGATGCCCATGTCCACGCGCTGCAGGTCGACGATCCCCAGCGCTTTCTTCAGCAGACCTTCACGATAACCTGATGTCCGCTGCAGGAAGAAGTGAAAGACGTCCCCGTCCCTGACGATGCGCCAGGGCTGTTTGTTGGACGCGGACGGCGCTAGCCGCACCATCTCCAGCGCGAGCTGGTCCGCGCCTGCGCTCGCTGAGCTCAGCGGGCGGTCGAAATCCCGCTCGAAGAACAGCTGCTCCCACGGCAGGCGGTCCGCTCCCCCGCGCGACGCGGCGGATCAATCCGCGGCGGGCCCGGGCGGGGTCCGCGTACTCGCCGAAGGCGGTCACCGACGGGATGTGCTCGCCGTCCTTCAGCCCGATTTTCCTGCCGAACGAGCTGCGCGTGAAACTGCCCCCCAGCCAGCAGGTGCCCAGTCCCAGACTGGTGAGGTACAGGATGATGGTCTCCATTTGGCAGCCGAAGTCTTCCAGCCATTTGCCCTCCATCTTTGCCGCGCCGATGACGAAGGCGGTCGCGCCCTGGATGAACCCGTAGGTGCCGAGTCCGCGCAGGGAGGAGCGGTCGTCCTCCGAGGCCGCCGCCAGTACGAAGCGCGGGCGCGACCCGAACGGGCCGGCCGGCAGTTGGTCCATGAACGACTGGATCCCCTCCCGCTGCGACTCGTCCAGCGGCTCGTTGAGGTACGTCCGGCACGAGAAGCGTTGGCGGATGATCTCCGTGATGGGTTGGTTGAATGGGGTCATCGAAAATAGGTGTTGGCCAGGGACCCGCCGTGGCGGGTGAACGTGAGATTCATGGCAGGTAAAGTGAAAAAACAGGTGGATCTCATCTATCCAATCCACCTGTGAAGAAAGCAATTAATCTTATCAATAAATCGTTTATTCTGGTGTGGCAGTTGGGGTTGGAGTCAGTGTGGCACCCGTTAAGACAGTCTTTAGTTCCTCTGATCGTTGCTTTACAATTTCACGATCGGATTCCGAGAACCCGGGATCATACAGTTCGAGGCACTTCAGGTAGTATTCCTGTGCTTTTACGAGATTTCCGGCTGCATCATAATTGGAAGCAATCAGATAAAGCACGTAGGCAATCGGCTGCAACTCATAAAGCTTCTCATAATACACCACGGCGAATTGATAATTGCCCAGGGTTGAATATAGATCGGCGATAGTTTGAATAGCCAGAGCCCTTTGAAATTCATCTGTTATTCCATCCAGATTCTCTTCCAGCAAGTCAATGGCGCCCTGAAAATCACCGGCCTCCATCATTTCGTAGGCTTGACCGATTATGAGGTTTGCATCCAGGGTCGGCCCCGCAGGCGGAGGTGTGGATGTGAGCGTGGGAGTAGCTGTTTCTGTCGGGATGGGAGTGTTACTTGGGACCGTCGTGCCGGTGGGCAGAACGGTGTAGTAAACTTCGTTATAGAATAGGCCTCCGCCAACAATCGCGACGATGCAGAGACTGACCATCACTCCCAGTGATCCAAAAATCAACCAATCCCTCAGCGTGCTTGATTTATTATCCATAGTTGCTCTCAAGGCGTCACGCCGTGAAGCTCAACATTGCCATCGGAATTAATGATGGCAATGCTCACGCCAAAATTAATTAATTCGACGATTTCGTCCATGCTCACATTGTGCAGGCGTGCGTATACGTCACCATCGGGTGAGACGTAATTCCACGCGATGTCCAATTCGTTCTCACCCCATTTCGTATTATTTATAACAGTCCATGATGCGGTTTCAAAGTCATAAAGTAACAATTGCAAAGTATATTCTTGATTTTCGTTGGAGGGTCGTAAAAATACGGATAAGGATTGAGCCAACCTATTATCCAATGGTGTGGCAGGCTGGAACCTTATCAGTAATTCGTCATTGCGTCGTAATCGAATGGGTCCTGTCCCTGTTTCCAGATCCACCACGGAGGCATAGTTAAGGATTGGATCAGGCGTAAAGGTCTTATTGAATTTATTGGGAGTTGGTGAGAATTGCGGCGTTGACGTCGATCGCGGGGTCAGGGTGACGGTGGGAGTGGGGATGGAAGTCGCGTTTATTGAATAAGGCACGATTTCAAGAGGTTTTGCATCCAGTTTCGCAAGGTCCGCTCGAATCATTTCCAAAATCATGTCCTGGTCGAAATAAGTCGCTTCGGCTTCCTGAAAATATGAAATCGCAGATTCCGTGTCCTTATTCGCGAGAGCAATTTTCCCTTGGGCATACGCATATAACCCGCCTTGACCCCAAGTTTGGCCAGATCCGAAGTCAAGATCCTGTTGGGCTTTCACTAAGTCACCCAAGGCGATATAAATCAGACTGCGAAGATAATAACGATAACCGGAATAGTAAGGATCTTTATTTATGGAACGATTTATTTCCTGTTCTGCATCCTTGTACCTGCCAAGAGCATATAATATTAACGCTCTGTTAAAAATTCGATAATCTTCTTCTTTTATTTTATTTGCCTTATCAATATAATTCAGTGCTTTGTCAGGAAGACCTTTGCACATATAGGCTTTAGCCATAGCCGAATTGAGTGTTGCGCTGGGTTCAGTTTGTTCCTTGAATTGTTTATTTATCTCTTCCAGTGCCTTGTCACATTCTCCAACATAAATAAGAGTGAAAAGAATATGGCGATTTGAGAATTCTTCCACATTGCCGTAAAAATATGACATCTGAATGTTTTCCAGGGCAATTTTTTCGATCTCTACGAAATCAGCCCGTGTTTCTTGGATGTCTGCAAAGTTGATATAGGCATAATAGCGCGCTAAATAATAATTGCCGTTTGTAGGGTTTATGGATATGGCAGTGTCGTAATCGCTAATCGCTTGTTCAAGGTTGGAGATAAATTCACCAAGGACGCGTTGGTTTTTTAGCAACCCCAAGTAGGCATCGCCGCGCATTCGATAAGCAATGTCATCTTCTGGAACGAGCTTAATGACCTCGTCCCAAGCCAGGATGGATTCTGCCCATTTCCCATCGTAATATTGCTTAAAGCCTTCGTTATAAAATGGATTTGCCAGTTCCATGCGTTGCGTATAAGTGAGAATTGTTGGCGAAGGTATGACGGTTGGCGTTTGAGTTGGTGTGTGGACAATTTTCTTGGTGGGGGTTGGCGTGACGGTCAACGTATGAGTTGGCGTCCACAGCACGGCAGCAAAGGGCATGGTCCGCCTGGCAAAAGATCCATTATTGACGATAATAGCGAGTAGACCTCCAAAGATTATGAGACCCAGGATGAATCCGGTCAGGGAGGCGATGAGCTTGGTGTAGGATTTTCCCTCAGGATGCGGGTTTTCTGCGGCAGGTGAAATTTCTGCTTTGGATTCAGCCTGATAGGGTTCTGGATCAACCTGAGGAGGTTTCTCGACGGTCGGGGTTGTGGAGGTTGGGATGGGGGCAGTCAATCGGCCAAGCTGTTGTTTGGCTTCCGCGCTGCCCGGGTTGATCGTCAAGGCGCGATTAAAGCAATATTCTTTTTCTTTCCGAGATGCGAGACAACTGCCAAGCCATAGCCATGCCTGTTCTGAGTTGGGATTCAATTTCAATGATGCAGCTAGGAGGTTAGACGCTTTAGCCCTGTCCCCCGCTTTGGCAGATTCAATCCCAGCTTGCAACAACTCCTCAGCGTTCAAATAACCCCTCATGCATCGATAATGATTAAATTCTACACTAAGTGAAATAGTTTGTTGTGTAAGTTTACTTTATTGAAAGTATCAGGATTCGCCTCTTATTAGGTCTGCTTGACTGCCGAACTGATAAGCGAACTCTAAGATCTGGATTTGTTAGACAGAGAAATAAATCGGCCAGACCAGCGTGTCGAGGATGGCGGTCTGCAGACTGAAGAAGACGGCACCCAGCACAGCCAGCCTGTACGACCAGCCGCCCGGGCGAGGTGTCAGAGTGAGCAAAGCCGCCAGGAGCGCGAGCGAGGCGAGTCCTGTCAACGCCAGCACAGCGCGGATCACGACCCACAGCGCCTCGGAGGGTTGTTCGAGCATCGCCAGCGCGAGCGGCGTCCAAAGCGCGGAGGGGATCAGGATGCCGAGATAGATCCAGTTGAAGATGGAAAAGGTGAAGTTCTTGAAAATCCGCGTCTGCTCCGGGTCAACGCGGAAGAGCAGGAAATAGCTGTAGGCGAAATAAGCCTGCCGCGCCCAGAAACATATTCACCGTGTAGAGGGGAAGCAGTCTCTCCGGCGTGTTCCCCCATAATTCAGGCAGCGTGGACGGGTACGCCAGCGCCGCATACACATAGCTGGCCAAGACAGCCAGTCCTCCGAAGAGGATGATCCAACCGAGGGTTCTCTGTTTCGGATGCATGGCCTACCCGATCCTCACCGACCTCATGCTGATTGACCCGCCCCACACCTTGTCCGCGAAGAAGCTGACCGGTTCGCCGGCTTCCTTCAGCCCGAGCGTGTAGAGCAGCGGCAGGTAGTGCTCGCCGGAGTTGACCGAGAGCTGCGCCGACTGTCCCTGTTTTTCATAATGGATGATCGGCTCATGGTCGTCCTCCAATATCCACTGGCGGACCTTGTTGTCATAGTCCACCGCCCAATCGAAGGCGACATCTTCAAAGACCACCACCCGCAGGTTGTGGACCAGGTTCCCGCTGCCGATGATCAGCACGTCTTCGTCGCGCAGTTCCTTCAACTGCCTGCCAAGTTCGTAGTGATGTTCGAACGGTTTGGTCCGGTCGAGGCTGAGCTGGACGACGGGCACGTCCGCCATGTGGGAACATGCGCCTGAGCACGGACCACGTCCCGTGGTCGAGTCCCCACTCGAGGTCGGGCTGTACCTCGGTCATCCTGATCGCCTTGCGGACGGTCTGGGCGAGGTCAGGAGAACCCGCTGCCGGGTAGTCCACCTCGAAAAGCTCGTTCGGAAACCCGTAGAAATCATGGATGGTCTTGGGCTTGTCCATCGCCGTGACCTTGGTGCCGGCGGTCTCCCAGTGGGCTGAGACGCACAGGATGGCTTTGGGTTTGGGCAGCGATTTTCCAGCGGCGCTCCAGGCCTGGGAAAATTCGTTCTCTTCGATGGCGTTCATCGGGTTGCCGTGCCCGACGAATAATACTGGCATACGGTTTTGGGTCATAAGATACTCCTAAAGTTTTTTGGTCGAGAGGGGCGTTGCGCTGGTTGAGCTTGTAGAGGCGCGGCTCGTTGGGGTGTGGTCCGTTGGGGCGATGCACGCCTCGCCCTGCCCTCTCCCTCCCGTTATACCTCATCAATGCGAATACTGAAAATACTTCGACTGGATATCCGAAACGTCCGTGCTGGTGGTCTCGCGCAGGATGCGGAACCAGTCGTCCGCGGTGGCGCGCTGGTGTCCCATCTGGATGAGATAACTCTTCAGGAAGGCGAAGAACGCCTCGTCTCCGATGCGTTCCCGAATCGCATCCATGAAATATGCGCCGACCAGGTACACCGCGTTGGTGTAGTTCCTGAACGACCCGCCGTTGTAGACGGACGTGTCCACATAACCGTGCGGCTCGTAGAAATTGACGCGCGTGTTCCACCACCAGCCCAGCAGCCCGGGCGTGGTGTTCTCGAGGAAGATATGCTCGGAATATGCAGCCATGGCTTCGTCCAGCCAGGGCTCGAGCGACTGGTCGTTACCGACCAGGCCGAACCACCACTGGTGGGCGATCTCGTGCACCCCGATCACGGTCAGGTTGTTGGCATTCGTGCCGTCGTAGCCGGCAAAGAACGCGCTGCTGAGGAACACCAGCCCGTCGAATTCCATCCCGTCCGGCAGCCCCGTCTCGACGATGCTCAGCGAGGCGTAGGGATACGGTCCGAACTTTTCGGAAAAAACCGAAACGGCCTGCGCGCCTTTGGTTGCCGCCGCCTGTCCGCCCCAGTCATGCCCCGAGAAATAATAGCTGGAGACCGGTATCCCATTGGCGTATTCCGTCGAGACGAGATAGTAAGGACTCATCGAAAAGGAAAAAGTCCGCGCATTGGGCAGCCGGTAGCGGGTCCATTCGTTGTTGGCTTCACCCGGCGACGATGCCGCGACGACCGGCGGATTGTACGCGTCCACGAAGCGCAGGTTCACCTCGAAGTCGGATGCATCGTAGACCAGGTTCTCGCCCCAGGGGTAGACGTCATGTAAGAGCCATCCTGCGCCTGGTTTATACGGGACGATGAATGGGAACCAGTCCACGAGGTTAGCCTGGACGTCGTTGTATCCATAAACCAAGCCGCTCGATTTGTAGGGGAGCGAAATGTCGTAGGATAATGCCAGCAAGGTCGACCCACCGGGAGGCAGGGGTTGGGGCAGTGAAACCGTCAGCCGGTGACTTTGCAGCGTGTAATTGACAGGCATGCCATCCGAAGTGAT
Source organism: uncultured Chloroflexia bacterium (assembly GCA_963774975.1). Taxonomy (GTDB): domain Bacteria; phylum Chloroflexota; class Anaerolineae; order Anaerolineales; family Villigracilaceae; genus JBGPQJ01. Next base: position 40,548 of record CAVZGY010000011.1, on the reverse strand, counting down.
CTGCCGCAGGTTGAATCGGCCCTCCCAGAAATTGGGTTCCACGCCCAGCACCAGCTCATAGAGGGTATCGGACGAGTGGTTGGTGTAGGCAGTTTGCTGGTCCACGTAAAGGGAGTGATTGGCGTAATCCATCGTCGTGAAGAGCAGGTAGGTCGTCCGTTCGACGGGCTGGGGTGTGGCGGGAGGTTGGGTGGCGGTGGGCGGCAAGCTTGTCGCGGAGGGTAGCAGCGTCAGCGTGGGAGGCAGCGGAGTGGCGGTGTCCGTTGGTGGGAGCGATGTGGCGGTGCCCGTCGGCAGCATCGGCTGGAAGGGAGTCGCTGTGGCCGTGGCACGCGGGTTGGCAGTGACCAGGAAAAGTCCGGTCACAGGCAATGACGCGGACGCCGTCGTCCCCGTGCATCCCGTCAATAAAAAGATGAACAGCGCGATCAGGGTGGTTCGTAAACGCATCAGCGCGGATCCTGGAAATACGCCGCAATAATATCAGAGACGTCCGCGCTTGTGTGCTCGCGCAGGATGGTCAAAAAGTTCTCTTTCGTGGCGATCCCGCCGTCCATCCGTGCCAGGTAGTCGCGCATGAAGGCGAAGAACGACTCGTCGCCCATCCGCAGTCGCAGGTCATGCATGAAATGCGCTCCGCGCAGGTAGACCGCATTGACGTAGGGACGGAACTTACCGCCGCTGTAGATGCTCGTGTCCACCCAGCCCTGCGGCTCGTAGCTGTCCACCCGGAAAGGCCACCACCAGCTCACCCATTCAGGGTAAGCGGACTCGAGGAAGACCAACTCCGAGTAGGTCGTCAATGCTTCATCGAGCCACGGTTCTTTGGCCTGATCACTGGCGACGCGCTCGAACCACCACTGATGACCGGTTTCGTGCGCGGCGAGCAGCGTGGCGTAGTTCGTAGGCGTGCCGTCGTAGCTTTCGTAATATTCCTTTCCCAGAAAGTACAGCCCGGAGAATTCCATGCCGTCGTCAAAATCCGCCTCAACAGCAGACAGGGTGGAATGGGGAGGCGGGCCGAACTTCTCCGAGAATATCTGGACGGCTTGGGCAGAGGCCTGCAGGACGGCCTGTCCCGCCGCCTGGTGCTCGGGGAAGTAGTAGCTCCTGACGAGCACGCCGCCCGCATCCTGTTCGCTGACCAGGTACTCGTAGCTGGCTGAGATGGCGAACGCGCGTCCACGCTCGAGGGTGTAGTGGTGAAAATTGGAGGCGGGTCCGGTCTGCGGCGAGGGCTGCTCAAATCCGCTGGCGGCCACGATGGGCGGATTGGCCGGGTCGTTGAAGCGGAGATGGACGGTGAAATCAGCGATCGGGTAAACGAGGTATTCACCGGAAATCCACGGGTCGTTCAGCAGCCAGCCCTTCTCGGGCAGGTACGGCACGACGAACGGATACCAGTTCGATAGATTGAGCTGCCGGTCGGAGTAGCCGAAGGTGGTGAGGTTCAATTCGCCCAGCCAGGGGTCCTTCAGCACCGGGATGTCCAGCGTGTACTGGAATTTCAGAGTCGCAACCGCATCGGGCTCCAGAACCTGTGGGAGCGGGATTTCCATGTATTGCTCGTCGAGAATCGGCGTGACGGGAACATTATCGACAGTGGCAGCGGTCAGGTTGAACGCGCCCTCCCAGAAATTCGATTCAATTGCCAGCACCAGGTAGGTCAGCGGGATTCCGGTCCGGTTGGGGTAGATGATGGTCTCGAAGACCTCCGCCCGGTGATCGTCGTAATCCAGCAGCACCTCCAGGTTGATCTGGGGAATTTCGGGAATACCCGGGGTTGCCTCCGTCGGGGTGGATGCAGGGGTGTCGGTGGGGGTTTCCCCTGGCAGCGATATGGCGATCGTGGGTGTGGGTGGAAGCGTCGGTGCTGGAACGAGTGTGGCGGGTGGCGGCTCGGAGTTGGAGGGGGAGCAGGCAGCAAGGAGAAATAACGCAGCAGTTAAAATGATGGAGGTTTTTTGCATGGCTGAATTCTACTGCTACTTGCGGGAAAAACCTAATCCATTAATATTTTTCTGATATGGTGAATGTGGAAGTTTTGAGTTGATTTTTCCGCAGCACCTTGTAATATAAAAACTCCCCTGAACGGGGAGTCTTGTTTGACCATCAGGGTTAATCCTTGATGTGCTGGTAAAACTGGATGTAGCGCTTGATGATCAATATCCTCTGTGCATCGCGTCCGAACTGGCATTTCATCGGGTGCATGGGGTAGATCTGGGCATCGGCAGCCGCCACCCAGTCCCCGGAGAGTGCATCGAAGACCTCGTGGATTTTTGTGTCCGCCCCGCGCGAGAACGTGGCTTGGATGACGATGTGCGGAAGGAAAACGCGAACTTTTTCCTTGTTGGCGAGAAGCGGCATCGTGTCCGAGGAAATTGTATCCAGAAAACGGATGGCGATTATCTCCTTGCGTGGCAGCCACAACTCCTCCGCTGCAAAGGTCGGCATATTGAAGGCCGGATCAATGGGCGTCGCGCTGACCTGCTTGAGCAGAATGTTGTTCCGGTCGGCATTGTTGAGGTAGGGCATCAGGGATCCCACCGGCTCCAAAATGCCTGCCAGAAAAAACTGGGAGGTGAAGATTTCCACTTTGTATTGCTTGGAGGTTAATTGAGGCAAGGCCATGTCAGCATCTCCCTGTGGATCATTCAGCTTTGTTTGGATTTTTCCAGCCAGTCAGCCAGGTCGGTCAGATGGTCGTCGTAATGTTCATAGGTGTTTTGGGCGATAATCTCCCATGGTTTCCAGTCGGACGGCATCCCCTTGAAATGGCTGGCATCCTGCAGGTCCGCGTCGGTGAGGGTTTGCATCACATCCATTAAGCCCTCGAAGACGATCTTGTAGTCGTCCTGGACATCCTTCAAATCGCGTTCCCGGTTTTCTTCATAGATGGTCTGGTTTCTCAGTGCGAGTGAGACGTTCCAAAGGTCAGACCCTGCCAGGGTGCGATTTAAAATGAGGTTGAACATTTCCTGTTCGTGCCAGGAGATGTGGGCAAGGATGTCCTTGACCGACCAGTCACCGCTTGCTCCCGGCGCGGTCATGAACAGCGGGGTGAATTTCCCCACAACCTCGTCCAGCTTTGAGCGGGATGAGAGGATTCGATCGATGAATTCAATTTTTCCTGGCGCTTCTTCCATCAGGGTCTGCTCCAATGACTGGTTACACCCACTATAAGGCAAATTTGCGAACCGCGCAAGCGAACTTATTCGCTGCTTTATTCCCCCTTCCTTTCACCTCAATCTTTTCCAGATGAAGGCGAAAAGGAAAAACGTTGTCGCCGTCAACACGATGGCTGCGCCGGAAACGATGTTCAGGTAGTAGCTCAGGTACAGGCCGATGACGGAGGACAGCGCCCCGATCAACGCTGAGACCAGCATCATCGACCAAAGGCGTCGGGTCAACAGGTAGGCGGTCGCCGCGGGGGTGACCAGCATCGCGGACGCGAGTCCCACGCCCACCGTCTGCAGAGAGATGACCACGGTCAGCGCGAGCAGCAGCAGCATGACGTAACGCAGTAATTCCGCGGGCAGGCGCAGGGTGGCTGCCAGCACCGGGTCGAACGAGATCACCAGGAACTGCTTGTACAGCAACCCAACGGTCAGCAGGATTCCCGCCCCGAGGACGGCCGTCAGCCACAGGTCACTGGCGCTGACCCCCAGAACATTGCCAAAAAGGATGTGGCTCAAGTCCACCGCGTAGGTCTGCATGGTGCTGATGAGCGCCACCCCCAGCGAGAGCGCGGCCGCGAACAGGATGCCGATGGCGGTATCCTCTTTCAGATTGCCGCCGCGCGAGATAAAACCGATACCCAGCGGCGACAGCGCCGGCGGCTGCGATGGCGCCGATCAGCAGGCTGCCGTCCAGGATGTAGGCGATGGCGATGCCCGGCAGGATGGCATGCGCCATGGCATCTCCCAGGAAGGCCATCCCGCGCAGCACGACGTACGTGCCCATCACCGCGCACAGGATTCCCACCATCACGGAGGCAGCCAGTCCGCGTTGCATGAATGCGTAGGTCAAAGGCTCAAGCAGCCACTCAATCATGATGCGCCTCGTTGGAGGGTGGCTCGTGCGGGTGGTCATCGGCGGGCGGGCAGCATTCGTCCACCAGCATGGCTACCGTTTTCCATGACCAATAACGAATTGCCGAAGGCCTGGGAGAGATTTTCCTGCCGCATGACTTCACCGGGCGGGCCAAAGGCGATGACCCGTTTATTCAACAAAAGAATGTAATCGAAGCGGCTCGCAGCCAGGTTCAGGTCGTGGGTGGAGATGATGGCCGTCACCGAGCGCTCGCGCAAAGTTTCCAGCAGGTTCAACGTGGTTTCCTGCGTGGTGATATCCACGCCGGTGAAAGGCTCATCCATCAACAGGATGTGCGGCTCCTGGGCGACGGCCCGCGCCAGGAAGACGCGCTGCTGCTGTCCGCCGGAAAGTTCGCCGATGGATTTATTCCACAGGTCGGCGACGCCCAAATGTGTAAGAGACTCGCGCACCACTTCCTGGTCCGCTTTCGAGGGTTTTCTTAACCACCCCAGCTTGCCATAGCGCCCCATCATGACCACATCCGCGACGGTGACCGGGAATTTCCAATCCACCTCCTCGCGTTGAGGCACATAGGCGACACAATCCTGATGCAGGCCAAGATCCAATCCATGGATGAGGATCCGGCCGGACTTTAAAGGCAACAAGCCGACCAATCCCTTGAACAGCGTGGATTTTCCCGCGCCGTTGGGACCGACCACTGCCACACGTGCGCCGTGGGGAATCTGGAATGAAACGTCTCTCAGGACGACCTTGTCGCCGTAGCCGATGCTGATGTCGATCACTTCAAGTCGATGCGGGGTTTCTGTCATGTATTTTCCATTGAACAGGTGAGGACTGACAAATTGCAGGAAACAGCATCAGTTATCGCTGTTCTTAACGATGAGGTCCGTATTGTACTTCATCATGTCGATGTAAGTCGGCGCCGGTCCATCTGCTGCGGTCAGTGATTCCAGGTGCAATTCGGTGATCACCTCCACGCCGGCCTCCCTGGCAATTTGCCTGGCGAGAGCCGGGTTGTCTGCGGCATCGAGAAATATCGCGATTGCGCCGCTGGCATTTTATCTGCTCCACCAGTGCCGCCATCTCCTGCGCGGAGGGGGAGGCCTCGCTGCTCAGGCTGGGGATGACCGTCCCAACGATGGTGAATCCATACCGGTCTGCAAAATACCCCAGGTTCTCGTGATTGGTGACGAGGAGGCGTTTTTCGGAGGGGATGGTCTCCACTTGGGATTTTATCCAGCTATCCAATTCCTTTAGCTGTGCGATGTACGCATCGGCGTTGGCTTTGTAAACTTCCGCTCCTTCGGGGTCGGCTGTGGTTAGTCCGTCGCGGATGTTTTCCACGTAGGTGATGACCAGGCTCGGGTCGAGCCAGAAATGCGGGTCGCCGGCATTCGTGCTCTTGGTCATCTGCGGATGGACGCGGAGTCAGTCCTGCGGAGGCCTCGATCACCAGCGCTCGCCGCCGGCGTTCTCGAGTAGCGGCTCGATAAAGTGTTCATACTCCGCGCCATTCAGGATCGAGCACAGTAGCTGGCGGCGACCTTGGCGGCATCTGCCGGCCTGGGCTGAAAGGTGTGTGGGTCCACACCCAGAGGAAGAAGAGTATCCACTACGAGACGGTCCCCGGCGACATTCTGGGTGATGTCAGCCAGGAAGCTGGTGCTGGCCAGGACGCTCACCGGGTTGTCCTGTGTAATTTGGGATGAAGCCTGGTTTGCCGTACACGCAGCCAGAAGGAGTGAAAACAATAATAGCGAGTAGACAACTTTTTTGATCATTCTTAACCTTTCCTTTTACATTCTTTGCACAAGTCCAAAAAGTTGCAGCCAGTGTTCTTCTACGGTGTAGCCGGTTTTGTTGGATATGGAATCAAACAACAGGTTGAGTTGATCCCCGCTGAAGTGAACCGTCGCGCCGCACTTTGTGCAAAGCAACAGGTGCTCATGGCCGTTTCCGCGCGCGATAAATGCCTGGCAGCCGTGCCTCTGGTGAACACGCTGGATTAGCCCCAGCTCCTCGAGTTTCTCCAGCGTCCGGTAGACGGTGACCAATCCCATCCCGGGGCAGGACTTGCGCGCCCGGTCGTAAACTTCCACCGGGGTGAGGGCGTGGGTGGTGGCAGCGACCGTTTCAACCACCGCCTTGCGCGAGTCCGTCAAGCGGTAGCCGTTGTCCTTCAATTGATTGAGCCAGAGATCTGCAGTCATGTTTCACCTGATAATGAAAATCTTTTTCAATAAGAGTATAAACGTGCGCCTCGAGGGTGTCAAGATTCTCGAGGCGATGAGCAGTTGATTTGGTAATTTATGGACCGGTGGTGACGGGATATCCCTGAGCCTGCCAGGTTTTCAACCCGCCGGCCATGCTGGTGACCTGTTCGTAACCTGCCTGTTTAAGGATGTCACGGCCTTGTTGACTCCGATTGCCGGAGCGACAGACCACGACAATGGTCTGGTCGGTTGGCACTTCCGCCAGCCGGTCGGGCAGCTGATCGAGTGGGATGAGGGTTGTACCGGGGGCGTGGTATTCTTCCCATTCTTCCTGGGTGCGCACGTCAAGCAGGAAAGCACCCTCATTGTACATCTCGTAAGCCTCATCGACGGAGACCTCCGTGGGGAGGGCTTTGACCGATTCTGCTGGTTGATTCATGAACAACCCAGCCACGACCGCAACAACGATCAGGGCGAGGCCGCCGATAATAGCCCACTTTAGCCAGGCAGGGGATGAGTTTTGTTGTTTTTTCGATGGTTTCTTGGACATTAGGATTACTCCATTAGGGTTTTTGATTAGATGCGGGATATGGAAGAAGGTTGCATCATGGTTTATGTTTCTGGTTCGCTCAAGGTGATCGAGCGGGGGTCGAAATTGGACGATTTTGCGATCATCGATTTCAAATAATCCCAAGGCGCATTTTCATAGGATGTAATCCGTATATATTTCTTATACTTTGCCTCGCCAACCAATAAACCCAGGGGGTCGGGCAGGAATGCTCCGTGGATGAAGGCCAGGCGGACATGATCATCAAAGATTATTATCTGGCAGATACCAGCGCTGACCGTGCCTCCGCGTTGGTCGTGGAAATAGCTGAAGCCCTTCGAGTGGCGGACTTCCGCTGCATCTGGAGCAACCGACGTGATCAAGTTGCGCAATTCCAATACGATGTCCCTGATCTCAAGGGAGACATGATCAAGATAATGGACAACACCGGACGTCGGAAGCATGGTCTATGAAAAAATCTTATTCCAGGGCAGCCCTGGTTTTATTCGACAGGATGGTATCGACGGTTTCTTCCACTTCACGCAGACGGATATTTCCTTTCATTTTGGAACTTCCTCAGCATTAAGTATCTTCAAGTAGGATAGTACCAGATTGCGGCGGGAAAAATGTCCCCGCGTGATGAATTCGATCAGCATGGGACCGCCAAACACCTCCCGTGCAATGGCATCGACACTCCACCCTTTTTCGATGCAAATCCAGAACCCTCTCGCCTGTTTCCTCGAGGTAGTTGATCCGCGCGGAAAGGTCAGCATGGGGATTGTCCCTCGTACGGGCGGAGCCGGGAAACATCCGGGTAAGGGGCAGCGCGGCGACCTTTTTCAAGGAGGTGATCATCTGCCAGATATCGCAGCCCGAAACGACGCCTCGGTCCCGGCCTCCCACGAACAGGTCACCTGTAAACAGCCAGCCTTTGTCAGGCTCGTAAAGACAGAGGTGGTCTGGACTGTGCCCGGGCGTGTATATCACCTGAAAGCGAAACCTCGCTGTGGATATCATTTGACCATCATTTACCGCTTCGGCGTGGGAAGGATTCCGGCCATCCCCAGAAGATTTGCCGGTAAAGTTGAAGCGGTTGAAGCTCACGAGGATTTTCCAGCACGGGCAACGCCAAAGGGTGGGCGAGTATCTTTAATTCCCTATCGGAGTGCTGCAGGACTCCATTGGCACCGATATGGTCTTCATGTGTATGCGTGTTGATAATGCTGGTGATTTTCCCGCCGTGGAGATATTTCTTCCAGACTCTGGGCAGTGTGAGTGCAGCCTGAATCGATGAGCAAGCCGTCAACGGAGTAGAAAGTAGTCCAGTAATACCCCCAACCTGCCACGGACAGGGCGGCGTCGAAACGGGTGACGTCATCGAGCGGAGTGACTCGCAGCATGGACTGATTTTATTAAAAGGGTGCCAGAACCAGCCGCCCGTAAGCGATGAAGACAGCGAATGCCAGGAGGACGATACTCACAAAGACATTCGGTTTTTCCCTGAATTTAACATGGAAGTAGATGGAAGCAAGCATCATAAGGGCGGCAATCAAAGCGGCCCATACCGTGATCAGCGGCTGGAGCCCCAAAAGACCAGGCAGGATCAAACCTGCTGCCACCACGATGGAAAGGATGGTGACCAGGATATGCCAGAAACGGGCGCCTGTTCCCATTTTATCGATGGCTTGCTGCATGGTCGGTTTGGATTGCGGTATCCCGTGTGAGAACGCAGCAGTGATGAGTTTGATGGCTAAAATCGCCTGGACGACCCATAGCGCGATATTCATGGGTGACCTTTCGTCATTTTTTTCAACAATTGACCATTCTCCGCACCGAAACGGAGAAAGCTAACACAGCCATCCGCAAATTTGGAAGGCAGCTATTCTTGAAACAAGCAACCGGGGTGGATGTTTAGCCAACCGGTGCGGGGGGAGGGCAGGGGCAACCGGCGTCTTATCCTTCCAGATGGCGCCACCGACCAGCCCGCCGATGGTCCCGACCACAATGTCAAATCCCACGCCGAGGAAGTTGAACAACCAACCCATGGCGCCGAACAGGGACGGGTCCATGTCCACCGCATCCGGAGGCATGAACTGGGCATAGGTTTGCATCATGGACGCGAATCCTGCCAGGTTGAAGAGAGCCAGGAAAATGCCAAACGCTCCCGCCCAGACTCCGGCCAACGCTCCGATTCCTGCTCCTTGCCCAAGAGTGACGCTTCCTGATTGCCGTTTGTAAAACCAGACGGCGAACAGAGGTCCAAGCCAGAAGCCTGCACACAACACACAATTAACAAAATTAATAATAGGAACATTCGAAAGGATGATGGAGATGAGACCGCCAATCAGGCTGGCGATGACAAGGTTCTTCGTGTTCATAGCTGGCTCCTTTTTAGGTTATTGTGTGTGGAAAATTTCACTAAGAAAACTATACAGCGATTCCAACCAAAATACAAGCGGAGCCATGCGGCTGCGCTTGTATTATTCAACTTATGTAAATTGGATTTTAGCGATCTAGGGTCGTGCGAAAACCGTTGTGTAATTGCCTCCGTAAGCGCTGGCATCCGAGTAAATGTAGGCGACGCCAATCAGTTTAGCATCCGGGTTCATCAGGGTCTTGCGGTGGATCTCGCTGTTCAACCACCAGGTGAAGGCACCTTGGGCATCCCCGCCAAAAGCTGGGTTACCAACATAGATATTTTCGCGGGCGGAATTGTAATTGGCGAATCCCTGAGCGGCCACACGATCGTACCAGGTGGTTCCATCGGTCCCTGTGTGTGAAATGATAGCGTTGCAAGCCATATCCAGGCTGTGTTTAATCGCTGCAGCATTCAGGCGATCATCCGGGGTCAACGTACCCAGTCCATTCTGCGCACGGAAATTATTAATCAGGGCCACGATCTGGGATTCGTAGTCGACATTTCTGGTATAACCGCAGTCCGCCTGGCTCGTCTGCGTTGTTGAGGCAGGCACCGAAGTCGGTACTGCAGATACCGGGCTAGCGCCGGTCGCCACTGGTGTAGTCCCTGCGGCGACCGGTGTTGCGCCAGAGGGCAGCGGGTAGGTGACATTGATCTGCACCCACAATAGCCCATCGCCTTCAGCTCCCACTCCAAAGGTCTCCCCGGTGGTGTTCTTAATAAGCCAGTAACCGGTAGCTCCACCCCCGCGTTGCGGGGCTGTCAATTCGACTGAAACATTCCCATAAGCGTCCGGTTTAATCTCTGGCATAGGATTGGACATGGCGCCGTTCATGGCTTCGCCCCCGGCATAAACCAGCTCGTATCCGTTCCAGGTGCATGTGCCTTCATTGCGTACACGCCATGTTTTGGTGAACGGTTCTCCCATCTTGATGACCATGCCATCTGGAATAGTGACATCTGCGGAGAAGGCTGCCTTGTTGATGCAGTCCTGAGCCGGCATGGCGGTGGGGGTGGGGGCAGCGGCCGAATCAATCGGTGTCGACGAAGGCGTGGGGGAAGGTAAAACCGGATCAGATGGTGTTGCGCTCGGGGCGAGCGTTGGTAATTCGACGGAGGATGCCGTCGAAGAAACGAGAGTCTCAGTAACTGTTATTGCTGCCGGGGCGGAGGTTCCACAGGCTGCAATTAGAATTGAGCAAAGAGATAAAAATATAAATACTTTCATAGGGGTCCCTTTTAAATATCTAGATTTATGGATAATTTGGATATTATACATCCCGATACGGGATATTGCTATCTACTTTTTGACCGTTTTTACCCTTACGTGTTCCCTTTGCTCCCAGGCATTGAAGCACCCGCTGAAAAACCAGCGGGTGCTTGTTCATGGTAATTAGATAATATTTTAGTGTGTTTCAAGAGCTCAAGCAGTATTCGAATCACCCCTCAGGCTTGATACCGAAGTAGGCATACCCTGAAGCGACAGCCAGACCAAGCCAGGTCGTGCCGATGGCGTTGAGGGATTGATTCACCTCCGGGTACAACATCCCGCCGACAATAAGCGCAACCAGACCGGTGACCAGCCAGATGGCGAGGTAGGCAATGGCAAGCCGAGTGACCCATTCATTGGGTGTCCCATTCTCGTCGGCGGTGGCGCGCATGACCCCCGGATTCCTGCCAGGTTTGGTGATGGCCAGTTTCGCGATAACCAGCGCTGCGACCAGACCGCCAATCATGGTGGCAACATAGACCAGGCCGCTCGAAAATTCGATCGCCCTGTCCGGCCTGACCTGCCCGGCGCGGTAGACTAATACGGTCATGTAGGTGACTGCAAAGGTGTAAAGAATGAGCAGGGTTCCAGCGATCGCTCCCCCAAAGATTACAGCAAACTTGTTTTGCATGGTACCTCCTTAGGTGATATCGTGCTATGTCCGATAAAACAAGAAAAACGCCCCTTGGGACGTTCTTCATATCTTTCAATATAATGACTTTTCCAGTCAAAGGCAAGCCGATGAGAAAAGAAAAGATGTGCCTTGCATTTTTGTTAGGTGGCACTCTTTTTCTTCTTGGTTGCTTTCACCGAGCAGACTTTGCCTTCCAATCTCTCGATGCGTTTGATCAGATCCTCCTCCCAGTGCTTGCGCTCGTAGGGAGGCAGACTTGGTGCCTCTGCGAGTTTGTGCGCGGACTTCGCCCAGCGCAGTGCCATCTTCGGGTCCTTGACGCGGTGCTCGTAGTGTTTGCTCAACTCCACATGGGCGTAGATGTGCCCCTCGGCGGCGGCTTTTTCCCACAACTTCAACGCTGAGTCCATATCCCCGCGCCGTCGTTGGAGCAAGGACAGGCGTCTCACCGCTTCCCAGAATCCGTCCTCGGGCAGACCGATCTCCAGCCCGCGTTCGTACAGGCGCGCCGCATCGTCCCATTGTCCCATGTCCTCGAACAGCTTCGCCAGCGCGACCACATCGAGGCCATACTCGTGGTCGTGAGCATGCGGGTCCGCGAGCAGCCCCGCCATGTGGCTGAAGAGCGCGGTCATGGCGACCACGTCCATGTCGTTGTGGTAGAACACGCCCTTGAGCGGAAGTGGATCGCCATTACGAAGGAAGTCGAAATAAAGGTAGGGGATCTCGTAGCCGGGCACCTCCTCGACCGTGCGAGGTGCTGACAATACGTTCTCCTCGAGATACTTCAATGCGCGGGAGGGCAGGCGGTCGCGCCACAGCCGGCGGGCGAGCGGCAGCAGGTCCACGTGGGAGAAGTCCGCAAAGGGGACTGGCATATGGTGCAACCGGTAACGGGTGGCGAGCAGCGGAGCGTCGAAGGCTTTGCCGTTGAATGTCACCAATGCGGCGCAAGGGGCAAGGAACTGTTCGATGGCAGTCAGCAGCGCAGGCTCTTCCGCCGGATCCCGCATGAAGAATTGGGCGAGGTGGAAATCCTCACCAGTATCGGTTTTCTCGAAGCGTCCGATCCCCACCAGGAAGGCGTACGTCCCCGTGCCGCCGGCGAGACCACTGGTCTCGGTATCCAGGAAAGCCAGTTGCCCCAAAGGCATGTCGCGCAGACGAGCAGTCTCCAGCCCAGTTGGCGAGATTGTGCAGGGGAGCGGGGGCAAACAGCGGGGCAATTCCGTGCCGATACTCAAGCGGATAATGCTCCTCGTGGATCAGTGTCCCGCCGAGAGGTGTGTCCACCCAGTGACCGTCCAGCGCGGATTCGAGCGAATCCGTCCCGGCAGTTTTTGCCGCCGGGGGATTGATCTCCGATGTGCCGACTTTGACGCCCAGGGATTTGAGTTTGTCGGCCAGGGTGGGTTTGGACATGGGGGAATTTTATCGCATGTTGGAATTACCGGCTGCCCCGCAAGTAATTTATTTCTTTTAGACTTGACGGACCAACTCTTTCAAAATAGCAACCGTTTCCTGCTTCCCACCCACGCCATTCTCTCCGGCGGGACCGACACAGGATGGGCAGCCGTCCTCGCAGGGACATTCAAGCACCAGTTCCAGAGAGCGGGAGAGCAATTCATCGTGCATCTCGAACAATTTCTGGCTGAAGCCGATTCCGGCCGGCACCTGGTCGAACAGGACCACGGCCGGCAATCCTTCTACGAATGCGGCCTGCGGGTCGAAGTGCACACCCAGGTCGCCCGCGTCGCACATCAGGTAGAGTGGCGCCAACTGCCCCAGCACGGTCGCCAAACCTGCCAATCCGCTGCGCATGCGCACATTTTGTTCTGCTTTTTTATGGCATTCCGGGCACAGGGTGACAAGGTTGTCAGGCCGGTTGGCGCGTTCGCGCAGGATTCGGCCGGTCTCGTCGCGGAACTGGCGGAAGGGAATTTTGTGATGAACATCATGCTGCCTCGCCGGCTTCGTGCCGGCGAGATTGCGCTCGGGTGACATGTCGTCGCCCGGCTGCCGAACGCCGCTTTCGGGAATTCCACAGACCTGGCAGCGGTAGCCGTCCCGGGCGCGGATTCGGTCACGGATCTTTGGCCACTCGGGACCGTAGTCATTAGGCGCGTTGGTCCACAGGCCGTCCTTGGCGAGTTTCGATACGGTCTCCTCTGAAATGGCGATCCAGTACCCGGTGGTTTGCAGCTCTGTTGGCGGCAGGTCCAGCGACTCCTCGCCAATGTTGTCTCCCGAGAGCCACATTCGTTTGCGGAAACCCTTCACCTGCGTGGTGACCTGCAATTCCCCATAGGCTTTGGTTGCAAGGGGCGTTGCTTTATCCTCCAGAAGGTTTATCAGGCTGACGTCCGTCTCGCGCAGCGGCTCGGTGTAGTAATCCAATGCCACAGGGATCAGCGTGGCGGCGTGACGCTCGAAATCCAGATCCTGAACGAAGTATTGTTGTCCCTCGTGCAAGTACACTGCGTGTGGATGCACCATCCAGGGTGCGGACTCGAGGTCGATCTCGCCAATGGTCGTGGATTCGCCTCCCTGGTCGGAGTGAAGGAGGATGTTTGTGGGCGATGCCGAGCGCAGCGAAACTCCAGCGGCCGGGTAGGCGTCCGCCATCCAAAAATACTGGTCGTTCGAAAGGTGCGACTCCTGGTTGGATACCAGGAAATCGAGATATTCTTCGACAGGTTGCCCGCCGAAGGCCTCGCCTTTTCGAAACGGGAGCTCGAACATGGCGCAGCGCAAATGGTTGAGCAGAATGAGCAGGTGGTCCGGATTGATCAGCGCCTGCTCGGGCGAACGCGCGAAAAAATATTCAGGATGATGGGCAAGGAACTGGTCGAGGGGGTTGGCGGTGGCGACCAGCACAGCAAGTGCGGGATCATCCCCGCGCCCGGCACGTCCCGCTTGTTGGATCGTGCTGGCGATGGTACCCGGATACCCGACCAACAGCGCCGCACCCAGCCCGCCGATATCGATTCCCAGCTCGAGGGCATTGGTGGCGACGACCATTTTCACTGAACCGTCGCGCAGACCTTTCTCGATCTCGCGACGTTGGCGTGGCAGGTAACCCGAGCGGTAGCCACGGACCCCCTCCTTGCCTCCCCCATTTCCCTGGGAAATGGGGGAGGCGGGTGGGAGTCCTTCCTGCAAATACTTAAGCAAAATTTCCACACTGCGGCGGGAGCGCGCGAAGACGACACTCTGCAAGCCTTGACGGAGTAAATCCTGCGCCAAGCGGACACTTTCCTGCACCGAGCTTTTCCGCAAGCCGAGTGCTTCGTCCACCACTGGCGGGTTGTAAATGAGGAAATGCCGTTCACCACGCCCAGAGCCGTCCTCACTCACCAGAGTAACAGGCGCTTCGATCAGGCGCTCGCCTAGTTCCGCCGGGTTACCGATCGTGGCGGAAGTGAGGATGAACTGAGGCTGCGAACCGTAGTAATCCGCCACACGCTTGAGCCGGCGAATCACATTTGCTACATGCGATCCGAACACGCCCCGGTAAGAATGCATCTCGTCGATGACCACGAAGCGCAGATTGCGCAGGAAATCCGCCCAGTTAGTGTGATGCGGTAGGATACCGGTATGTAGCATGTCGGGGTTGGAAAATATGATCCGGGAGTTTTTCCGGATGGTGGCTCGCTTGGACGAGGGAGTGTCACCATCATAAATGGCTGGGTTAAGTCCTGTAGCTGCCAGACTTTCCTTTTCGATGACAGACAGCAAATCTTCCAGCGCGGAAAGCTGGTCCTGGGTAAGCGCCTTGGTCGGGAAGAGGTAAAGCGCCCTGGCGTCAGGGTTTTCAAGCAGAGACGATAGGACTGGAAGGTTGTAGCCAAGCGTTTTGCCGCTGGCGGTACCTGTCGCCAGAACAATATTCTCGCCTTGCCGGGAGTGTTGCCACGCTTCCGCCTGGTGGCTGTACAGTGAGGTGATTCCTCGCGAGGCAAGCCCGCCGGCAATCGGGGTGGGGAGGTCAACCGGAAATGGTTGGACCTGCGCGGGCTTGGCAGGAGTTGTCCTCCAGGTCGGGATGTTGGGGGCGGTGTCCGGATCGCTGCGCCAGTGTATAAGCAAGGATTCAAGCGGCATGGGGATATTATAACCATCAACAACCTAGGATTAGGTAGGGGCGATTAAGACGATGGTCATATTGACTTTTTAATGCCAAAGTTCTATAATCTGGCTGAAAAATAAACCGACTGGCGGTTTATAAAAGAAAAACAGAATGGCTAGAAAAGTCAAAGAAGAAGACTACGCCTCGCGCCGAAATGAAATCCTGGATGCCGCCCAAACCCTGGTCTACACCAAGGGCTATGAGCAAATGTCCATTCAAGATATCATCGATGCATTGAAAATCTCCAAAGGCGCCTTCTATCATTACTTTGACTCAAAGCCCGCCTTATTGGAGGCCTTGATCGACCGGTTTGCGGATAACGCTGAAAAAGCCGTTTCGCCCATACTGGATGACCCAAACCTTTCCGCGCTCGAGAAACTGCAGAAATATTTCAGCACAGCCGTGCAGTGGAAGGCGGCACAGAAGGATTACCTCCTGGCGATTCTTCGGGTCTGGTACTCCGACGAAAATGCCATCCTGCGGGAGAAAATGTTCAAACGGTTGCTCAAGCGGTTTGCGCCTTCTTTTGTACCGGTGATCAAGGCAGGTATTCAGGAAGGATTCTTGTCCACGGCTTACCCGGAACAGGCGATGGAGATTGTTCTGCAGGCCATAAATGGACTGGGCAATAAGTTTGGTGAAATCATTCTTGGTCATGAGATAGGAACCATCTCATTAGAACCCGAAGAGAGATTTCGGATCCTGAATGATGCGGTCGCTGCGAATGCCGATGCTTTGGAACGCATCCTGGGCGCCAGGAAAGGTTCAATACAATTGATGGATTCCGAGTCGATTCGCAAGTGGATTGAATGAACGCGGTTTTCAAGTTTGGTGCGGGATTCCCGCCATCATTTAGAGATTTTTGAAAGGAGCAACTATGATGCTATACCTGCGCCTAGCCTGGCGCAACATCTGGCGGCACCGTCGCCGAACAGTCATCGTCGTGATCGCCATGGCCATGTCTCTGTGGTTTTTGATGTTCTACGATGCTTTTGTTGCCGGATTCAACAATGCCATCTACGGAAACGCGATCAAGTTCCTTGGCGGGAACATACAAATCCACGCCGTTGGATACTCGGAAAATTCAAGTAAAACTCCGCTGCTTCCACTGGAAGATGATCAGACTGCGGTGGATGCAGCGCTTGCGATACCCAACGTGGTCGCAGCCTCGCGCCGCATCAATACCGGTGGTCTGGCCACCACTCGCGAAGGCGCGTTCCCGGTCAACATCGTGGGGATCGAACCCGAGGCCGAGCAGCCGGTCAGCCTGCCCGCCCAGAACATCACTTCCGGGCGGTATCTTACAGCCGACGATTTGGACAGCGTCTTGATCGGGCAGGGATTGGCTTCCGCGATGGATGTGGAAGTGGGTGACCGCTTCACGCTCGCAGGCCGTTCCGCTCATGAGCAGATGCGCCAGCGGACGGTGACCGTGGTCGGTATTTACGACCTTGGAATGGGCGAGATCGAAAAGCGCAGCGTGTTCATGTCACTCAAGGAAGCCCAGGACCTTTACGGTCTGCCCGGCCAATCTACGGAAGTCGTGGTGACGTTGGAAAAACTTGGCGAAGAGTCTGGTGTGATCGTCAAACTTGAAAAAACAGTACCCGGTTATGAGATTGCCTCCTGGGAAACCAACTTCCCCGAGCTGAAGGCAGCACTTGCCACAAAAGGCAAGGCGATGGATATATTTGGTTTTATTATCATCCTCGTAGCCGGTATCGGCATTATGAACCTGCTGATGATGGCCGTTTATGAACGAACCCGCGAAATCGGCTTGATGGGTGCGATGGGCCTTAAACCCCGCCAGATTTCCCTGC
This sequence comes from uncultured Chloroflexia bacterium, assembly GCA_963774975.1. Classification (GTDB taxonomy): domain Bacteria; phylum Chloroflexota; class Anaerolineae; order Anaerolineales; family Villigracilaceae; genus JBGPQJ01. Next base: position 23,460 of record CAVZGY010000011.1, on the reverse strand, counting down.
TCTTCATATTGGAAGGGACGATGATGGGAGTGGTTGGATTAATTGCCGGTATTGCGTTGGGAATTGCCATGAATGGACTGATGGGCATCGTCGGGTTTGATTTCACCGCGTTCACAACCATGACTGAATATGCGGCTTTGATCAATGAGCGTGTTTATCCAACTCTTGGGTTGGAAAATATACTGGGTCGTGCGCTGCCCATTTTGATCATTTCCACGTTGGCTTCCCTCTACCCGGCCTTTGAGGCATCACGCCGCGAACCGGCGGATGCCCTGCATTATGTCTAGGAGGCGGCGATGATACAACTCTTTAAAATGGCCTTTCGCGATGTGGGACGCAACAAACGTCGTTCCTTGTTCTCATCGCTAGCGCTGGGCATGGGCTTGGCCTGCCTGCTCCTGATGGCTGCAGTCCTTCAGGGAGAAATGCGGGATTCCATGGACCTGACCATCAAACTTGAGAGTGGACATTTTCAGGTTCGTGAAAAATCCTATGAGGCGGATCGCACCAGCCTTAAGTGGGAGGACCTGATCGAGAACCCGGGTGAAGTTGCAGCGAAAATCGCTGCGCTGGAGCCCGTCGTTTATGCGACCCCCCGGCTTTATGCCAGCGGCATTATCACCTCGGGTGACGAGTACACAGGCGTGCGGGTGATTGGCATCGACACATCTTCTCAATCCTATTCCCAATTCAAAGATGGACTTGTTAGTGGTGATTTCCCAGCTGCAGACGACCGCGAGGGCGTAATGATCGGCAAACGACTGGCAGACCAGTTGAAGATTGATACGGGCGATACCATCAATTTGATGGTCAACACATCCAATGGAGACGTGGCACAACAGCCGTTTATCGTTCGAGGGATTTTCGCCATTCAAACGCCCGCCTACGATGATGGGGTGGTTTTCCTCCCGATGTCAAAAGCCCAGGCTATTACACAGGCTGGAAACCATGCCAGCGCGATTTATGTCCTGTTGAAAGAACGTGACCAAACCGATACCGTGGCTGCTGCCCTGAAAACAGACAATTTCACCATTGTCACCTGGAAGGATGCCAATCAGTTAATGGTGATGCTGGATGAGTTTGCCGGCGCCTACCTGGTGGTGCTTTACATGATTGTCCTTGCCATCACGGTCACCGTTATCGTGAATACCCTGGTCATGGCGGTCTTCGAACGTACCCGCGAAATTGGCATCCTGGCGTCGATGGGGATGAAAAGCGGCCGCATCATGGCCATGTTCTTCGCCGAATCGACCCTGCTTGCCATTGGCGGTATCATCATCGGCTTGATTCTGGGCGGGCTGATGATCTACTACTTTGCGACCGTCGGCTTTTATGTTGGAAATATGGGTATAACGGGTGCGCTTTTCCGGGATAGGATTTACGCCTACCCAACTCTTGGCGATTCGATTACCCTGTCCATCACTGCTCTGGTTGTCACCCTGCTGGCCGCGCTTTATCCAGCCTGGCTGGCTGCTCATGTGGAACCCGTCGAAGCGCTGCGTGGCGGAAAATAAGGAGGTTATCATGGAAGTCACTCGTGTCGAAAATGCAACTCGTATCTATAAAATCGGAAAGATTGAGACGCAGGCTTTGCGAGGCGTCAGTTTGTCCATCGAAAACGGGGAGTTCACTGCCCTGGTCGGTCCCTCCGGCTCGGGGAAAACCACCCTGCTGCAATTGATTGGCTGCCTCGATCAGCCCACCAGCGGAAAGGTGTTCGTCGACGGCAAGGATGTCACCGGTCTGAACCGCAACCAGCGCGCGGACATGCGCCGAGGGACGATCGGGTTCATCTTTCAGTTCTTTGCGCTCATTCCGACGTTGAATGCCTACGAGAACGTCGAAATGCCGCTGCTGCTGGATCATCAGAAACCAGCGGATCGAAAAGCACGCATCGATGAACTGCTGGCTGCGGTGGCTCTATCCGACCGCGCGCATCATCGCCCCGACCAGTTGAGCGGCGGCGAGCAGCAGCGTGTGGCAATTGCCCGAGCGTTGGCCACCAAACCCACCCTGGTCCTGGCCGATGAGCCGACTGCCAACCTCGATACCAAAAACGGTGAACAAGTGATGGAGATCATGACTCGTCTCAATAAGGAAACAGGCGTCACTTTCGTGTTCGCCACCCACGACCCTCGGGTAATAAAATATGCCCGGCGTGTGGTCACTCTGCGCGACGGACTGATTTCGGAAAATGGTACAGGCGAGGGTAAGGTCTAGGAGAATCACATGAAAGTTACAGTTGTTATCTTAATGGCAGTTCTTCTATCCGCCTGCAGTGCCATTGGTTCGTCTGAGACTCTGCCGACGGTCATGCTGGATAGTGGCGGCAGCGCATCCACACCGGAGGCGGTTACAGGAAGCGGTGGCAACGTATCGGGAGTGACTGCTTCGGGGATTGTCGTACCGGCGAGCAATGCGAGATTGGCGCTGACGCTTGGCGGGAGCGTCAAGTCGGTGCCGGTTGCGGAAGGCAACAAGGTGCAAGCTGGTCAAACCCTCCTTGAATTGGACGATGCAGCCATTCGGCTTGAGGTTGCAGCAGCTGAGCGAACCCTGAGAGAAATGACGTCACAGGCCTCCATCGCAGCTGCTGAGCAGGCGGTTGCTGCCGCTGAAAAAGCGGCGGACGATGCCCAGAAGAAAGTCAATACGCTCAACCGCGGCAGGGCTGACGAAAAAGACATCGATTATTATGAATCCCAATTGACACTGGCGGAACAAGCCTTGGATCGTGCTAAATCGTCATGGCAAAACGTCACTGAATTATCAACTGCTGACCCGAAACGGGCAAGGGCGGAAACTGACCTCTACAATGCGCAACGAGCCTATAACGCCGCTTTGGCCAATCTTAATTGGGCGAAGGGTAAACCTTCAGAGAACGATTTTGCCACCGCCGATGCGAATCTGGCAGCAGCCCAGGCTGCTTACCAGGAAGCGCAATGGTACCTGGCGACGCTAAAAGGTGAGTCCGTTCCCGAAGATGCCACGGGTAAACAACTTGCGATGCTGCAGCAGGCAAAAGATAATTTGACCGTCGCTCAAACCAGATTGGCCAATTCGCGACTACTGGCTCCATTCTCTGGAACGGTCGTTTCTACGAATGTGGTCCCGGGCGAATATATCCTTCCGGGGCAGGCTCTCGTAGAGATTAGCGATGTTGCCAATTTGCAGGTCGAGACCACAGACTTGAGCGAGCGTGACGTGCCTGATGTGACCATCGGCCAGGCCGTGACCGTGTTCGTGGATGCATTATCGCAGGAAATCAGCGGCCGCGTGATCAGGATCTCGCCCCAGGCGGAGACTCTCGGCGGCGACGTGGTCTACCGTACGGTCATTGCCCTCGACAACCCACCCCCGGAACTGAGAGCTGGCATGTCTGTGGATGTTCTTTTTGGGGAGTAGATTAGCAAGGGCGGAAGTACTGGCCAAATTAATTTGGCATAGTTTTTAGCGAACTGCAACAATAATCGCCTCGGGTAAGTTCCGAGGCGATTGATTTTCCTTAGGTTTGCAAACGATGGAAATTCTATTCAATCTGGATCAATTTCGACCCAGGAAGTATGTTTGGGCAGGGTACAGAACGTGTATGCGCCGTTTGGTTTGATTTGTGGTGGTGCAGTTATTGCGGTTAATGCGGTACCAGGCATTGGAGTCAAACAGCTGCATCTGCCTGTCCGAGATGCTTCGGATGACAGTGAAATGATCGTGGACTCCGGACAGGCTCAGGATGACAGCCCGGTGGGTTTTTTCCTCCAGGAAACGTTGGATCTCCTTCCAGAATTCATCCAGATCGGGGTTGGGCTTGCCAGCGAAGGGGAGCCGCTGGTAGGGGATACGTCCATTGACTACATTTTCCAGGACTATCTTGACGTTCTTCAAATACATCCCCTCGACGAGAATTCCACTCAATTGTCTTTTTCTATTTAGGTAGGAGATGATATCGTTGAACAGAACCAGCGAATCGTCATTGCTGGTGTTGTTGACCACACGCTCAGCGTTGACGATGCTGTAAAGGCCGCAAAGGGAATCAAGACCACCTTGTTCAAACGGGAGCATTTCAACCTCATGACTTGGAATATACTAAATCGGCAACATACCCTATATATAGAGTTCAATCGCTTGTCCTGCCCATATTTGGGGGCACTGGACGATGTTCAGGGAACGCAAACTAAAAAAGTAGATTTTTACCGCAATCTCTTTCGCGTAGCTATCTAATTTATAAAAATGGTCTGAATCTCTAACGTGCGGAGAGTTCATACTATATACCTACTTTTCATTCTGCGCAAGACTCAATTTTTCGTTCTAGAACATATATTCTAACACAAAATTTAACTGCATATTGTGGCAGTTAAATTTTGAAATAAATATTTTATTATGCAATGATTTCAGTGAGATTCTTTTTTAACAACTTACTTTTTTTGATTCCTGATTCTTTGCCGACCGCGTCTCATCCTTTTTTCGATCCACCCTACAAAGGATTCCGGAGGCAGATATTCCACCAATGTCCATGGATCCATCTTCAAGGAAATCAGAACAGCGTTTGCGGCTTTGATGCCTGTCGCACACGAACGTTCGAGAAAAAAAGCCGGTAGAGGATCGCGTACCCAATCACCGGCGCAATACAATCCATCCCAGGGGGTTTCGACTCCCAGATGTGTGTTTCGCGGACCGAGGGAGGGCAGGGTGTGGGTGGCAGGATTGCGCTGCAGATGTTGCGCGATAAGGTGTCCGCGTAATTCAGGATAGGCTTGATAAATATCCATGATGCCGTTGGTCAAGAGCAACGCATCCGGTTGCTCCAATATTTCGGGCGGTCCGTAAATATGCGCCTCGATCACGCTTCCACCCGAGGCTTTGCTCCACGCGCGATAAGGGGAATAAATCCGGTCGAGCCAGAAAAAATTATGAAGGATGAATTCTCCTGTGAAGATACCTGCTTCAGGACCCGGTTTGGGCTGCCGGTCGAACCAAACGCGGATGACCGCATTGGCCATTCCGCGCGGGAAAGTCAGCGATTGTGCTTCAGAGGGGAAACTGCCCTTGATAATCGTGGCAGCAGCGGGGGAGTCGGCTGCCAGGATGACATGGTCAGAGGTGTACATGACACTTTGACCGGCCTCCTCCGCCCAAACGGTCCAGCCGTTCTGTCCTTTTTCCAAACGGATTACCTTTACCCCCAGCTTGATCTGGCCGCCAAGTTCACTAATCTTGGCTGAGAGAGGTAGGCACACCTCACTGCCTCCATCGTTGGGGAGGTAGGAGAAAACCCAGGCATCACGCCGCAAGATGGTGTAGAAACGCAGAAAGGCCAGGAAACCTGCCAGGGGGATTTCATCGGCGTGTGTGGAGAGGCCGTTGCGCGCCAGCCCGGTGAAGAAGCCGCGCAGCGCCGGCGACCACTTCCGAATGGCGGCACCGAGCATCATCCCTTCCATCGGTTGGTTCTCTCCAAAGGGATCGATGCCGACTGCCATGATGAGAACCGACCAGACGTGGAATAATTTCAACCAGTCGCGGATATCGATGGTCAATAGAAAGCGCGGATTTAGGAAAAGCTGGAGGTAATGCAAAGGCGCAGGGAACCAGCTATGACGGATAGCACTGCCGACCGGCGCCGATCGGACAACGCCCATTTCACGGAAAAGCCAAAGCTCCTCCTGGGCAGGGACGAAGACTGGGCGCAAATTATGACGGGCAAGCATCGCCTGCAGGTTGCGGTAGGGTGACCAAATTCCGTGGACACCATGCTCGAGGGGGAACTGCCACCCGTTGACCTCGATCTCACCTTTGCCGGCCAGCCTCCCTCCGATGAATTGTGGATCTGCCTCGAGAATGAGCGGTTTTAATCCTCGCTCGGCAAGATGCAACGCAGTCGTGAGTCCCGCCACGCCGCCGCCGATGATTAATGGTTGATTGGAATATTCACTCATCTATTTCCCGGTTAAAAGTGGATAGGTAATGCCAAAATGGAATAAAACTTCCAACTTGATGATATAATTTAGTCTAATAATATCTAAATAGGAGAAATATAATGTCTAATAAAGTAATAGTTGTCCTTACAACTGCCATTGAAATGGTTGCCAAGACGTCCATTAACTCCTTGGAGTATTTGAAGGATTCACTCTCCACAGATCACAACGAGCTTCTGTCGCCTGATTAGTTGATTTTAACCGGGAGCGTAAGTGGTCAGCTTACCCTTACGGCTGGCTGAATATCGAAGAGTTTCCCAAAGCAGAGACAAAGGACGGGACTGCATCAGCGACGGCTCCGCATAGCATTGCTGAAAACAGCTGTGGCAATTTCGAGGCGGCTGTCCATAAGTCCGTTTTGCCAATTCCCAGGCCTCATCCCAATTATGGAAGTCCAATAGATTAATGGTCCGGCCTCCCTGACCATTATTCCCTTTTTCGAGCGGCCGGCACGGGTAAGCCAGGTCGCCGTTGGAATAGATGCGCGGGACGAGCGTGGAGTAACAGTCATAAGGCTCAAAACGGGAAAGAGTCTTCAAGTAGGCAGTGCTTCCCAAAATGGGAGCGCTGTGTTTTTTTAGTGTGATAAGTTTGCTAATGAAGGCTTGATATTCTGGAGAGATGGTCAGTTCGTAGCGCGGCCAGTTATTTACTGATTGGGGTGAAAAAGAAATCAGCATCTTGTTTTCCATGCAAAAATTCAAAACGGCCTCTGCACTGGGCAGGCTTTCAGGCGCGATGACGGTATTGACCGCCAGGATAAATCGATATTTTTTTTGAAGCAAGGCAGTCGTTTCGATATTTTTCAGAATGGTTTCGGCGGAGCTTGCCTGCATGCCGATCATCCCGGACCAGACCTCCGGGTCGGTTGAATCAAGACTGATGATCAACCGGTCCAGCAATGGGAGCAGAGTTTCGTGTGCAGGCAGCAGCAAACCATTGGTGATGAGAGTCACTTCACGGAATCGCAGGTCACGCTTGGCAAAGGAGACCAAATCATCGATTTGCGGGTGGGTCAACGGTTCGCCACCCGTCAGGAAGAGCGCGTCAGTTCCGGTGCGGATGACTCGCAGAATATGTTTTGCCTGTTCAATGGGGAGAGGGCTCTCGTTGGCTGAATTACGCCGCGCGCCGAAATCTTCGCAATACATGCAATTCAGGTTGCACTGCCCGGTGACGTAGTAAATCGCCACATTAGGGTGTAAGTGGCGATCCTGTCGGGCAAGCTTAAACCAATTGGTTATATAGGCGGGCGGCATATCCACCGATTATAAGGGGTATTGGAGTATGCTGGTTTTCGATATTGATAGGGTAAATAATTATCTACCACTGGCTGATGAGCGCAGCGATCAGCTTGGACCGGGAGTAAAGACTCTCCGTGAATATGTATTCTCTTTCGGAGTGATACCCTTCTCCAAAGGTGCCGAGGCCATCAAGAACGGGAATGCCCAGCGGCGCGACGAAATTCGCATCCGAGCCGCCGCCTGAGCCTCCAGCTTTGAGAGTCATACCGATACCGGCGGCAATCTGCAGCGCTTTCTCGAAGGTTTTCTTCATTATTTTGTCTTCAGGCATGGGTGGACGGTTCAATCCACCGGTCACCTTGAGACTGGTCCCCGACGTGATGGGTTTCAATGACCTCATGGCCGCATCGACTCGATCGGCTTCTTCAGGAACAAGGACTCTATAATCCACAAGCGCTTCACATTCGGCCGGAACCACATTGGAGGCTGTGCCTCCTTTTATCGTGCCCACGTTGAGCGTAGTCCCTTTGCTGTAATCTGTCATCGCCTGAATCGCCAGAACTTGATGCGCCATCTCCTGGATGGCATTTCGACCTTCTTCGTGAGCACCTCCAGCATGGGAGGCGCGTCCCGTCACCTTGACATGGTATTCCCCCACGCCTTTTCGCCACACTTTCAAAGCGCCATCCTCCAGACCAGATTCGAGCACCAGCACCAAAGTGGACTCGCGCGCCAGGTCTTCAATCAAAGCCCGGGAGGAATCTGATCCGATTTCCTCGTCGGAGGTGAAAAGTGCCGTAACTGGGCGTGCCGGCATCCGGTTTTCCTCACGAAGCTGACGAATAGCCGACAGAGTGACAACAATCCCGCCCTTCATGTCGAGGACACCGGGGCCGTAGGTCTTTTCGTCTTTTTGATAATAAGGCATTTTCGCAAGCGTCCCGATTGGAAAAACGGTGTCCATATGGTGGAGCAGAAGTATGCCGTTCGTCCCCGATCCCCAACGTGCCATGAGATGGTTGCCAACCTCGGCTTGGGAGACCACTTCCATCTCGGCTGCCAGTTGACGGCATTCTTCAGATACTATTTGCCCCACCTTATCCACGGCCGATTTGTCGTGGGATGGCGATTCTATTTCGACCAGTTTCTTAAGCAGAGCTAAAGATTGAGAGTTATTGGTATTCACTTATTTTGTCTCCCCGAATCGGGAGGTTTAATGTCAGCTTGCTTGGGTTTCCTGCGGTGTGTAAAACGGAATGCGATGGCACCCAACCCAAGCGGCATCCAAAAAGTCACAGCCCGGTAAGCCAGTGTAACGACCAATCCTTGTTCAAACGGTACACGAAGGGAGGTGAGGGCAAGTGGAAGGCCGCCCTCCACGATCCCGATTCCTGACGGGGTGGGAGAGACGATGAGAAAAAGGTAGCCGATCGCATACCCGGCGACGAGTGTTCCAAGCGTGAACACTACATCAAAACTGAGGAAGCAAAACGCCAGGATGCCCATCTGGATCAACCGGTTGACGATAAGAAAGAACATGGGCCGGATGAGTCCCTTGTGTTCAGTGCGCAGCACAGCCAGACCGTCAGCGACCTCGGAGGCAAACAAGTGGGCTTGGTCTTCGTGTAGGTAATCACGCTTGAGGATTGGCCTGAGCAGGTTGTTGGCGCCTCTAAAAATATTACCCAGCACTTGCCCGAACTTATCAGGAGAACGTATTCCTGTCAGAATAAGCCAGCCAACAAAAGTCACCAGGGTGAGCAGGATCAAGGAAGCGGTGATCTCGCCTGAACTTACAATATTTCTCCGAAGCAGGACGACAAAACCGGCCGCCAGGACCACCAGGAACGAAATGTAATCCAGAAAGACGTACAAAGCGGTGACTGCCAGTACGCGTCCATGGGGATGACCTCGTTTATCCGCATCATCCACGAACACAGCCATTCCCCCGATCCCCCCTGTCGGAGCGACGACGTTGATGAAATTTGCGCTGACTGCCACGCCGGCAAGGTGAGGGATTTTTTCATTGATCCCCATAATGCGATACAGCGACCTGAATGCGGCTGCCAGGCCGAAGAACCAGGCAAATTGCAGCCCCAGGGCGAATGGGAAAAAGCGTACATCCGCGTTCTGAAGTGTTTCGATAATGGATTGGATTTCGCTGAATCGAAAGGCGATAAGGGACACAGCGAGAACAACGATCACCAAAATGAGAATCTTGCGCATATGATGGATTATAAGGGATAAGTCAGGGATAAAAAAAGACGGTTGACTCCGTCTTCTCTTATCGTTTCATAGCGAAATGATTTGATCAATCCCTGCGACGGCCAATACCACCTGCCAGCCCTGAGAAGTAGAACAATTGGAGAATGGCCGTCACCAGCGCCGCAACATAGGTCAGCGAGGCAGCGGTGAGTACTGCGTTCACGCCACGCTGCTCATCTTCGCCCGCGATGATCCCGCTGTCGGCTAGAAGTCGTTTCGCGCGGGAGGAGGCGTCAAACTCGACAGGCAGCGTCGCAACTGCGAAGACTGCGCCTGCCGCAAATGCAAACACTCCCAGCCAGGCCAATTGTGAAATCTGCAGGAAGATGCCGATCATGATCAGGAACCAACCGAGATTTGACCCGATATTGACTGCAGGAACGAGCGCCGAGCGCAGCTTGAGAGGAAAATAATCCTCGGCATCCTGCATGGCGTGACCGAGTTCGTGCGCAGCAATGGCAAGAGCGGCCACGGAGCTGCTGTTGCCAACCCCCGCAGACAGACCAAGGACTTTGCTGCGAGGGTCATAATGATCCGTCATTTTCCCTTGGATCCCCTGGATTTCAACACCATAGAGGCCGCCGTTATTGATTAATCGTTGCGCTGCCTGTGCGCCCGTTAGGCCGCTTCGGGCAGGCACCTTGCTCCACTTGTTGTAGGATGCTTTCACATAGAAGGACGCGACCATGGTGACGAGCAATGCCGGCAGCATGTACACCAGGTAGTTTGGATCAAAAAGGAACATAATATTTCCTCCGTTAATCACTCATACGGAAAATTATCAATCAGGTTGCTTGTTTACTTCGACAGCAATTCAATCGCCTTGTCGAGTTGAGGGTCGCGTTCGGCAGCAGCATCCTCGTCGGTCAATTCGACGACCACATCAGGAGTCAGCCCGAGTTTATGAATGGTGCGGCCTTCGGGGGTCAGCCATTTAGCAACCGTCACCCGGACGGCCCCCTGTTCATCTTGGAGCGGAATCCAGTTCTGCACCGAACCTTTTCCGTAGGAAGTCTCCCCGACCAGCTGGGCGCGACCGGTATCCTGCAGAGCGCCAGCGACGATTTCCGAAGCGGAGGCGGAACCCTTGTTGATCAAAACAACCATGGGGATGTCGAGTGCCAAACCGCCCGGGATGGCATCGTAACTATCCTTTCGACCGTCGCCATACTGCTCGTAAAGCACGACCCCTTCGGAGATGAATTGCGAGGTGACTTCAACTGCCGTCTGAAGGTACCCTCCGCCGTTGTAACGCAGGTCAAGGATCAGCCCCTTCGGGTTCTGGTCCATTAGATCGCCAAGCTGGTTTTTTAGGTCCCGGCTGGTCGTGTCTCCAAAGGTATTAAGTTTGACATAAGCGATTTCGTTTTCGAGCATTTTCGATTCCACGCTGGCAATGTTGATTTTGTCACGGGTGATCTCGACGTCGAATGGTTCTTCAGTCCCCTCACGGCGGATGGTCAGGACGACCACCGTTCCGGCCGGACCGAGAACTTTTCGCCGTGCGAGTTCGGGATTAATCCCGGTCATGTCTTCGCCATTGATCGCGATGATTTCATCTCCAGGTTTTAATCCTGCTTTTTCAGCAGGGGAGCCGGGGATGGGGCTGGTGACGGTCAGGTAATCACCGCCAGTGTCGACATATGCGCCAATGCCCTCATAGGAACCTTCCAACCCGGCATTTGCATCCGTAAATTCCTGGGGATCCATGTAGCTGGTATGTTCATCTCCCAATGATTCAAGCATGCCGCGAATCGCGCCACGCATCAATGCCACATCGTCCACGGGTTGGTCCACAAACTGCGCATGGACGATCGCCCAGGTTTCCCAGAACGGCTTGAACAGTGTTTCCAGATCCTGCGGCGTGGCGGATTCCGGATCGCCCTGCACACCGGACGGTGTCACTGTGGAGTCTTCCAACAGGGAAGGTGCTCCAACGGAAGAAGCTGTTAGATCGCTAAAGGGGAGATAATGCCCGACGAGGAATCCTCCCGAAAATGCGCCTGCCAGCAGGATGACAGCGATAATCGCAACCAGGGAATAAACCAGACCTTTTTTCACTTTACCTCCACAAAATAATTAAAACGAGAAATTGTTGAAAACAAGAATACCAGAATGGGATTAAAAATACCTGAAAGGAGTGCATCCCCCGTGTAAGAAATGTGTTAGAACCTATCTCGATTTTTCTTCAGGATTTTCATCGTCGATCTTTTCTGATCGGATTTTATCGGCTTGCCTGGCCAATTCTGTCAAACCGTCGTCTTCCTTTGACCACGGTTGGCGGGCGGTCTTGCCAAATTCCTTGAACCAGTCGAAGTTCATGCCTCTCGAACCGCGAACAATACCGTACATTAATAGATTCGAGCCGATGAGAATCGCTCCCAGTATGCAAAGGACCAGGTAAATGTTATCGGGGTTTTGCATTACATTTCCCGTCTCTCCAATTCAGCGAGAACTTTCGGCAGGTCGCTCCATTTTAACAGCGTGGCATCCAAGCCAGACTGATGGCCGTCAGTTCCGAAAAGGATGGAACGCATTCCGACCGAGGCGGCCCCAGTGGTGTTTCGCAACATATCGTCGATCAACACGCAGCTTCCGGGATTTGTTTCATCCGCTTGAAGCATGGCGCGCTGAAAGGACTCGGGCATGGGTTTGCAATATGGCTCCATGTCGTTGATGTCCACAATTCCATCAAAGAACTGGGCGACCTCGAGAACTTCCAGCACCCTGCGGGCATGTGCCTCATCCGCGTTGGTGAAGATCAGTTTTCGAACGGGTAATCCCTTTAGAACCACTTTCAACTCCGGATCGGGTTGGATGTAATCGCGCAAAGGCAGGTCATGCACAAAGGCCAGGTAGTCCTCGCGCCGTACGGGGTAGTTGGCTTCCAATCCGCGCAGTGCGGTTCCATAGTCTTCAAAGTATTTTCGCCGCAAGCCGGGGATCTCCTCCAGGGGAATGTTCAGGAATTCATCCATGAACAAGCTGATCCGGTCGCGGATGGCTTCCCACAAACCGCTTGATGCAGGATAGAGGGTGTCGTCGAGGTCAAAGAAGAGGGTCGTGAATTTCACGGAGCGATTATACCTTGTGTCTCGGGTTATAATGAATTCATGCCCATCCGCATCCTGCCTGCTGAGGTTGCCTCCCAGATCGCCGCCGGCGAAGTGGTTGAACGCCCTTCGTCGGTGGTCAAGGAAATGGTGGAAAATTCCCTGGACGCCGGCGCGCGTGCCATCACGGTGACGGTCGAGGAGGCCGGGCGGCGGTTGATCGAAGTGGGGGACGATGGATCGGGCATCCCGGAAGCGGATCTTGCGCTCGCGGTGGAACGCCATGCCACTTCCAAGCTGGTCTCCGCGGCGGACCTGTTCCGCATATCCACGCTCGGCTTTCGCGGCGAGGCGCTGGCAGCCATCGGCTCCGTTTCACGCCTGACACTGACCTCCCGAACACCGGAGGCAACTGCCGGAGCCCGTATCAAGGTCGAGGGCGGACGTACCGGCAAGCTTGAGAAAGTAGGAGCACCGGCAGGGACCGTGGTCCGTGTGGAAGATTTGTTTTTCAACGTCCCGGCACGCTTGAAATTTCTGAAACAGGATGCCACCGAAAGAAGAGTGATCGATAACCTGTTGACGCGCTATGCGCTCGCCTATCCTTTGGTTCGCTTCCGACTCGTCGATAAAGGAACCCCCACACTTCAAACCTCCGGCGACGGCGATCGGCGCGCCATCCTCGCTTCGTTATATGGTGTTGAGACTGCCCGGCAGATGCTTGAAGTTGGTTTTAAAGACGACGGGCTGACAATCTCGGGTTTTATCAGTCCCACTTCGCTGACGCGGTCGAACCGCAAGGAGATTACTTTCTTTGTCAATGGACGCTGGGTGCAGGATGTTTCCCTGACCACGGCCTTGATGCAGGCTTATCACACCTTGTTGATGGTGGGGCGTTACCCCATGGCAGTCGTGTTCCTGGAGATCTCGCCGGAAGAAGTGGATGTCAATGTGCATCCCCAGAAGGCTGAAATTCGGTTCAGGAATCCCGACCGGGTCTTCAGTTTTGTCCAGCGAGCCATTCGCCGATCCTTGCTGGCGTACACGCCGGTGCCACAGATGCCGGCGCAGAACCTGTGGGGGAGTGCCAGGTCGTCATCGCCTGGCTTGGATTGGTCCATTGCCCATTCTACAGCTGGAAATGAACAAACTGCATCCGCTGCTCTTCAATCTCCTCCCATCGAATCGCGCCAGGGGACTTTATCCAACCTGCCTTTGCTGCGCCTTATCGGGCAGATCGGGGCATCCTACTTGATCGCCGAAGGACCGGATGGCCTGTATCTCATCGATCAGCACGCGGCACACGAGCGGGTGCTTTTCGAGAAATTGATGGCTCAGCACGACCAAAAGAACATCCCCTCCCAGGCGTTGCTCTCGCCCGTGGTCGTCACGCTGACTCCGGCTCAGACCAGCCTGCTGAGCAATCAACTTCCCATCCTACAGCACTTTGGTTTTCAGGTGGAGTCATTCGGGATGAACGACTTCCAGGTCCGTGCCATTCCGGTACTCTTTGGCCAAGCGGACCCCGCCTCGGCATTACGTGCTCTTGTCGAGGATTTTGAGGAAGATGAAGCGCCCCTGCAAAACGAAATCGAACATCGAATTGCTGCGCGGGTCTGCAAGCGGCTGGCGGTCAAAGCTGGCCAGGTGCTTGCACCGGATGAACAACGGGCGCTGCTGATCGATCTGGAAGCGTGCCAATCTCCTCGCACCTGTCCGCATGGCCGTCCGACCATGATCCATTTGTCCGTCGACATGTTGGAACGGCAGTTCGGACGCAAGGGACCCAGGTAAGATTTCTATGCAGACGCTCTGGCTGGAGAATAATCAGCTTTCCCTGCGTGAGATGCCCAAGCCGGTTAAGCCTGGAGAGGCGCTAATTAAGATTCGCAAGGCGGGCATCTGTGGCACCGATCTCGAGCTGGTAAAGGGATATTATCCCTATACCGGCAGTCCCCGGGCATGAATTTGTCGGGGAGGTGATCAGCTCTCCGGACCCGGCATGGGTGGGTAAACGCGTTGTAGGGGAAATTAATGTAGTCTGTAGAGATTGCGAGCAATGCCGCTCCGGGCGATCAACCCATTGTGAAAATCGGTCTGTCTTAGGAATTGTCAATCGGGATGGAGTCTTTGCGGAATACACCACACTTCCGCTTGAGAACCTGCACCTGGTTCCTGATGAGGTGTCCGATGCGGCAGCTGTGTTTAGCGAACCACTCGCAGCAGCGCTCGAGATTCAGCAGCAAGTGCAGATTCGTCCGACGGACAGGGTTCTTCTCATCGGTGCAGGCCGGCTGGGCCAGCTCATCGCGCAAACATTGGTGTTAACCGGCTGCGACTTGAAAGTCGTTGCCCGTCACCCTTTGCAGAAGAATTTACTTGCCGGGCGTGGAATTCGCTTGATTGAAGCGGAAGATGTGCACCACTGGCGATATGACCTGGTCGTTGAAGCAACAGGATCTCCGTCCGGTTTCGAATTGGCACAGAAAGCGCTGAGGCCGCGCGGAACGTTGATTCTTAAATCAACTTATAAAGGCGATATGACGGTCAATTTTTCATCCATCGTCGTCGACGAGATCCAACTCATCGGCTCGCGCTGCGGTCCTTTCGAGCCGGCGCTTCGTCTGCTCGCGAAAAAGCAGGTGGACCCCACTCTGCTCATTGCTGCGGAATATTCCCTTCGTGATGGGCTCAAAGCCTTCGGTGAAGCCGAAAAAACCGGGATGCTGAAAGTTCTATTGAATGCATAAAAAAATCGGGGCAGGTTCAAAAACCTGCCCCGATCATTCACTTCTGCGGCAGATGGATCGTGAAGATAGTCCCCTTGTGGACCTGGCTGTGTACAGTGATCGTGCCTCCATGCCCTTGCACGATCTGTTTGCAAATGGATAGTCCCAGCCCGGTACCGCTGACCTTGCCTTCTGTGTCACGCACCCGATAGAATTTTTGGAACAGATACGGTAAGGCGTCTGCCGGGATGCCCACGCCCGTGTCTGCGACAGTCAGGATGGTTTCGTTGCCATCCGCTTGGGCAGAGAGAGTCACGGTTCCTTCTGGTTTATTGTATTTAATTCCATTTGATAACAAGTTTATAAGGACCTGTTTCATCTTATCCCGGTCCGCTTCGACCTGGAGTTTTTTGGAGGGCTTGACGCGTATCTGGACGTGCATTTCATCGGCTTTGGTCTGGAGGAGAGATGCGCATTCTTCCATTAATTTGCCGATGTCAAAGAGAGTGGTCTTGAATTGGATGCGACCGGATTCCAACCTTGCCAGGTCCAGGAACGAGGAGGTCATCGTGTTCAACCTTAAAGCCTCGTTATGGACATTGGTCGCAATTTGCTGGCTCTGCTCGGGGGAGATTTCAGGCCGCAGCAGGAGATAGGTCGCAGTGCTGATGGCCGCCAAGGGCGTGCGCAGTTCGTGGACGAACTCTGAGACCAGGTCGGATTGCTGAAACAAACGCGTATTTTCGATGGCAACTGCCGCCTGTGCGCCAAGCACGGTCAATAAATTCTCGTCGTTTTCATTGAATTCGCCCGATTTTTTATTGATCACCTCGAGCACACCGATGACCTTGTCCTTGGTGATAAGCGGCACGCCAAGCAGCGACCGGGTCTCATACCCCGTCTCCTTCGACACGTTCGCAAAATAGCGCTTGTCCTGCAGGACATTGTTGCTGAACGCCGGTTCGCGGTGCTTGACGATCCAGCCTGCGATGCTGTCTTCGAGGGGAACAATCAAACCTCGTATGGTCGGTTCGTCCATGTTGGTCGCCACCTGGAAATGAAGCTGGCGTGAAATGGAATCGTAGAGCAAAATCGACGCCGCATCCGCTCCTGCGATGTCCTTGGCGGCGTTGATGATGCGGTGCAGCAGGGGGTCCAGGTCGAGAGTGGAGGCAAGGTCCCGTGCAATCTCGATCAGGCGGCGATAATCTTTTAATAAACGGGCATCAGATGGTTTGTCCATACATTACCTGGTCTCTAATCAATGGGATTACGTCAACAACATTTTCGAAAATATTAATATCCGCTCGAACGGATAAATAGGTCGAGGTCTGATTGATGATGATCAGGTGTGCTCCTCGATCAATAGCCTGCATCGGTAATCCTGCCACAGGCAGCACTTCGAGAGATGAGCCAGCCACAAGGATCAGATCGCAATTACGGCAAGCCTTTTGCGCTTCAAGACAGGCTTTTTGGGGGAGCTGCTCACCAAAAAGAATCACATCCGGTTTCAGGACGGCATTGCAGGCAGGGCAATGCGGTAGGTTACCATTCTCAATGAAAGGCGCTAAAAAATTCTGGTAATCCACCTGCTGGTAGCATTGCGTGCAGGAGAGTGTCCGCAAGGTGCCATGCACCTCGATCACATTTTCCGCCCCTGCTTTTTGATGAAGCATGTCAATGTTCTGAGTGATGATCGAATCCAATCGACCGACTTTTTCCAGTTGAGCCAGCGCAATGTGCGCCTGGTTGGGCTGAGCATTGTAGATCTGGCTGGCTAGCGGTCTGAACCATTCGTAGAATTTGGCGGGGTCTGTGCGAAACGTGGAAAGCGATGCCACTTCCAATGGTTCGTCACGCGACCACAAGCCTGTTCCTTCCGACCGAAAGTCCGGGATTCCGGAGGGGGTGGATATCCCCGCACCTGTCAGCACAACCGCGCGTTTCGATTCCCGGAAAAGATCCGCAGCGTATTCGAGATCAGCCATTGTCTGGCTGGAAAGGGTGGTCATTTCCTGTGAGCTTTTGGAGCGCGTTCGACAATCTGATCTGCAAGGGCGTCGAATTGTTTGGTGGTGAGATTATCCGTTTGAACCAGAACAGCGGCCGTTTTGTTGCGAGTGGCATGCTGGATGACCTCGGGGGCAGGCGTGATCGAAATCGCGACCTGATGCCCGAGCTGTTCCTGAATCTGAGCCACCGACAGGTGTAGATCAGATCGGATGCGGTAATTGGCTACCACCGATATTTTTCGCAAGTCCACACCCAGGTCCACCAGGTCTTCGATCATGGCGCGCGTGTGGATCAGCGTCGCGGGCATGGGTTCGGTCACAACGAGAACCTCGTGCAGGTTCTTGACGAATTTTTGGACGCTGGCCGGCAATCCGCTCCCCAGGTCGAGCACGATAAATGCGCTCATGAATGCCAATCGACCGATCAGGCTTTCAAATTGAGCGGTATTCGCCATCAACGAGGTGTCTCTTGGTTGGAAGGAGGCGGGTAGGAATTTTAATCCGCTTTGATGGGTGGCAAGCTCCTCGCGGATTCGAGCACGGGTGATGTCGGTGGGGTTGCTGCACAACAGGTCGACCAGCCCACCTGAGCTGGAGAGATTCAAGTCGATGCCAATCGTTCCCTGGCCGGGGCGGAATTCGGCGAGGATGACATCGCCATTGGTTTTCTTCAGCAGGGAAACGGCAAGATTGACTGCGATGGTGGAAACGCCCAAGCCGCCACGGGGGGCGAGCACGCCGATGAAATAGGCAGCCGGTTCGGTGGGTGTGGACGGGGGGTTGGTTCCGCGTCCCTTGGTGGAGCGGGATAACAGCGCTTTGACATGCGCCTGGAGTTCGGTGGGATGGGTGGGCTTGGTCAGGTAATCGTCAGCGCCGGCTTCGAAGCCGGTCACTTTGTCGTCAAGTTGAGTTTTGGCAGTGAACATCAGGATGGGGATGTTGGCGGTGTCGGGGTTGGCGCGCAGCCGGCGGGCGACTTCGTAACCATCCATCTGGGGCATCATCACGTCCAACAGGATCAGGTCAGGGGTTTCGGCGTCGGCGTGGGCCAGTCCCTGCTCCCCGTTGTTGGCGGCAATGATCTGGTAGCCCTGGCGCTGGAGCATCAGTCCGACCAAGCGAAGTGTGTCGACGTCGTCATCGATGATGAGGATTTTTTCAGGCATAGCGGCTCCTGGACAAAATCGCGGTATTGTCCTTCTGTACAGTCTAGCATAAAGCGCTTTTGCAGGCAATAGATTTGTCGAACCGGGATGAAAAAATGGGAAGAATGGTCGATATGTTATAATGAAGAAGCAGGACAAACCACGCAGGCTGTGGCGAATCCGTCGTGGGGACTTCCCACTCCCGGGGATGACAGGCTTCGACGGGAGAGGCTGGTCCCGGAATGCGAGCCGAGAGGTGCCGAACTCGTTAACTCAGCACAAAAAATCAAGTGCCAACCGCACTTCCTACGCCGCTATGCCCCTCGCTGCCTAATCCGCAGTAGAGAGTAAACGGTCCGCCTCTTAGCGAGGCGGCGTCCACCGTTCCCGATCTCCGCCCGGAGAGCGAATGGGCGACAAAAAGGCAGAGTGCCGCGCCGCCACGTCACTAACGGTGCGAAAGAGGGCTTTCGGGCCTGAGTGAATGGCCGCAGGTGAATTTTGCCGGCCGGGTCCCCTGCGGCGACACATCCAACCGTCTACGCTCGTAGATTTCCGGTGATCGATTCTTTCGGACGCGGGTTCGATTCCCGCCATCTCCACTGAACGCAAAACGCGCTTAACCGGCGCGTTTTTGTTTCACGAACGCAGGTCCTCGAAGTCCCGCGCTCTTGGCGGGATTGAGGGGATAACATTCGATTCCCGCCATCTCCACTGAACCACAGGCTCCAAACCTGTGGTTTTTGTTAAGTGGGTGGCCCTTTGGGGGGATGAGGGAAAAGCGAAATTAAAGTAAAATTAAAAAGTTAAGGGTATCTTCCCTTTATTTGGATTATGAATCGAAGATTTATTAGAATTGGCGTAGTGAGAATCTGGCGGGGTGTGCAATCTATAGCCCTGGTCGTGATTTTGATATCTTCCTTGTCTATTTTCCAAAAAGAACAAAAAGTATATGCGGACAAGGCAGGTATATGTGGAATTCCAGGCAAGGAAGGACCAACCACTGAACTTAGTGGGGTGGTTAATACATATTACCCTGGTACTGGAAACCCTGTGGCGGGAGCAACTTCCATACCGGTGGGTACTGCACGGACAGGCGGTGGTCCCGCAATTGCGGCCGGTGATTTGCTTCTGGTAGTCCAGATGCAGGGGGCTGATATTGATTTCAATAACGATCAAAGATATGGAAGCGGTGTAGGCACTGCAGGTACAGTTGGTAATACGGTGCCGTATACGACAGGCGAGCCACAATATGCAGGTGGGAATGTGGCTGCGAATTTTTCAGCAGGGCTTTATGAATATGTAGTTGCCACTGGACCAGTTGCTGCCGGGTCGGTTCCGATTTCCAGCGGTTTGGTGAATGGTTACTTTACTGCCAATAATACAGGGGGCGCCACACAGGGACAACGCCGTTATCAGGTGATTCGTGTACCTCAGTATTCGAGCGCGACACTCAACGGCACTTTGACCGCATTGCGTTGGGATGGAAACACAGGTGGTATCGTTGCATTTGATGTTGCAGGGGCATTAAATTGGAATGGAAATACTGTGGATGTAAGCGCGCGCGGATTCCGAGGTGGAGGTGGCCGGCAGTTGGCGGGCGGCGCAGGGGCTTATACAGATTACCGTACCCTCTCAACTAACAATGCCAATGGTTCCAAAGGTGAAGGATATGCTGGTACATCACGATACCTTAACGATAATGGTGCGCTTTTGGACAATACCGTTGAGGGCTATCCAAACGGCAGCTATGGCCGTGGTGCTGCTGGGAATGGTGGCGGTGGAAGCACAGATGGACAACCTTCTGCGAATGACCGGAACAGTGGCGGCGGTGGCGGTGGCAACGGTGGTTATGGCGGTATGGGAGGTGATACCTGGAATACGGCTGTAGTCAGTGGTGGTTTTGGCGGTGCGCCATTCCCAGGTTCAGCCCCAAGGTTAATCCTGGGTGGTGGTGGTGGTGCAGGCACGACCAATAATGGAACAGGAACGCCAGCGGCAGGTTTCGCCAGTAGTGGTGCGGCAGGTGGAGGCGTAGTCATTGTCCGCGCGGGTACCATTACCGGGACAGGGACTATCAATGCAAATGGTGCAACTGCAAATCAAACAGTTCTAAATGATAGTGGTGGCGGTGGTGGCGCAGGTGGCAGCGTGGTTGTGATAGCTCGGAATGGTAGTGGAAATGTGGGCACCTTGACTGTCACAGCGCAAGGTGGCAATGGCGGGAACGCATGGGCAACTTCAGCGCCAGGTACGGCTGGTACGGGAACCGGTAATAATCATCACGGACCAGGCGGCGGCGGCGGCGGCGGTTTTGTGTACACCTCAGGTGCTGTGACCGGGACATCAAGCGTGGCAGGCGGTCTAAATGGAACCAGTACCACAGACTTGAGCCCCTTTGGCGCAACCCCAGGCGGTCCCGGTGTGCTCGCGACGAACGTTTCTTCGACCGATGTCCCGGCTTCGATTTCCGGTGCGAATTGTGTGCCAGTTTCATTGACCACCACCAAGACTACATCAACCCCGAATGTGGTAGCAGGCACAACCGCTACTTACACAATCACTGTCACAAACGCAACAGGAGCGGGCGGTGCAGCTGGTGTGGATATTTCAGATACATTACCATCCGGTTTTACTTATGCCTCCACTACTTCCATCAATTTATCGGGGAATGCCGTACGTACGACCACTACCGATCCGACTGCACCCACTGGTACGCCAACATGGGGGACATTCCTTATTCCGGGCGGAGGTTCGGTAACGATTACATTTACAGTGAATGTGAATGCTGGCACCGCACCTGGCACATACCAGAATCCCGCAACAGCCACGTTTCTTGATCCTGTTCGCACGACCACCACTGGCTCGTTGATCTCTTTATACGATCCGGCAAGCAGCACGGGCGAGGATGTGACGGTCACAGTCCCTGTCTACATGAGTGTGGACAAGACCTCCAGCGCGGTCGGGACCGTGAACCCAGGCGATACTATCACTTATACAATTGCCATCGAGAACACCAGCGGCAGTCCCTTGAATAATATCGTGGTAACGGATCCAGTGCCAGTGGGAACCACTTATGTGCCGAACAGCACCACCGCCCTTGGACTCATCCGAGGCTCCAGCGGAACTTATCTTGATAACTTTACCTCCCAGTCTTACAGCAACAGCAATGGAACTGCAACCTGGAGTACCTCCTGGGTTGAAGGCGGTGGGGAAACTGGACAGGACCCCTCAGCCCGCAATATTCAGGTGACAGGCGGGGTTTTGAGTTTCGACGGTGATCGCGGCGGTAGCGACCTAGGTACGGGCACCCCTTACTATGCCGAACGAGCGCTTGACTTGTCCATTGTCAGTGCTGTAACCGGTTCCAGCGTGACCTTGACCTTGAGCGCATCCGAAAACGGTAACAATGAGGCAACGGACACGGTTCTGATCCAACTTTCTGGTGATGGTGGCTCTAGCTGGGCTGACTTGGTCAGTGACAACGACGATTTTAATACGTTAAATTTAAATCATATCCTTACCGCTGCGCAGATCAGCTCGAACACCCTTCTTCGTATCACGGCGCAAGGTTATGCAGGTAATGGCGAGTCTTTGAGCATAGATAATGTCCAGTTTAGCTTTACTATTCCCGATCAGAATAATATTACCAAAGACAACATATCTGGCGGCGCCAACCAGGATTTGAACAACGGAATCCCGCCTGCTTTGGTGGTTGCTGTGGACAGTTTCGATCTGGACGCCAGCGACGGCACCCCCGGAAGCGGCTCCGATTTTATGACCGTTACTTTTTCGGTCACGGTCGACAATCCGGTTTCTCTGGGTCAGACTACTGTTGTCAATATTGTAAATGTAACTAGTGACGAACAGCTCATCCCACTGCAGGATACTGTCACAGACTACCTGCCTATCCCGCCCGTGATCGCCAAGGCCTTCTTGCCGACCACGATTCCAGTAGGCGGGACCAGCGTCCTCACGTTCACCATCACCAATCCACCGGCCAATACTGTTGACCTGGAGGGTGTGACCTTTTCCGATACATTACCCACAGGCTTATTGGTGGCGGCATTGCCGAACACAACGACAACTAACTGCGGCACGCCCACCTTCGCCCCTGCAGGTGGCGATACTACCCTAACTTTCAGCGCCGGCACGATCGCCCCCTCCGGAACGTGTACGGTGAGTGTGGATGTAACAGGAACGATTGAGGGGACGAAGGACAACACGACAGGCGATGTGACGTCGACGAACGGAGGGACGGGGAACACAGCCAATGCTTCGATAACAGTGGTGGCACCACCGAGCATCGCCAAATCGTTCTCGGTGGCCACAGTCTTGACCGGCAATAACGTCACGCTGGATTTCACACTCACGAATCCGAACTCGGGAACAGCCTTGACGAGCGTGACCTTTGCAGACGAATTGCCTGCTGGGCTGACGGTGGCGAACAATTCAAGTACGCAGTGCGGCGGGACACTGACGACCGTCACTCCATCTACGATTACATTGGCAGGAGGGAACATTGCTGCGGGCGGGAACTGTACTATCAGTGTGCCAATAACCGCAGCATCAGCAGGGACGAAGAATAACACAACGGGTGCTGTGACCTCGTCGAACGGCGGGACCGGAAATACCGCTTCAGCATCTGTCTTTGTGGCTGATCCGGTCTTGACTATTAATAAGGAAGTCTCGATTGACAATGGTGCTTCGTGGCTCCCTGCAGATACTGCACCAGGTCCATACCTGCTTTCAGGAACGAATCCCCAGTTCCGCTTCACAGTGAACAACACTGGAAATGTCGATTTGACGGTGAACCTGAGCGATAGTGTTTTCACATTGCCAGGGGGATGCGACCCGGGTATCATCCTCACCGGAGGCACATTCAGCTGTACCTACACTGGTGCGAGCTGGGCATCCGGTCAACACACGGATACAGCGACAGCCTCCAGTTCATACACCGATGGTAACGGTACAACGCGCAACATAAGTGTCACTAATGATGCAAATTACTTTGGAGCTGCTCCGGACCTGTTGTTA
>CAVZGY010000010.1:0-116114 GCA_963774975.1 uncultured Chloroflexia bacterium | reverse complement strand
TGAATAAATGCACTGGATGCGGATACTGCGTCCTGGCCTGCCGCGCCCACAACGACGTTTCACCCGAGATCACATGGAATCCTGTCCTCGAAGCCGGCAAGATCGGCGACAAGGAGGTCTACCTTCCTCGGCCGTGCATGCAATGTGAAAAAGCTCCCTGTGTGGATGTCTGCATGGTGGGCGCCAATTATTACCGCCCCGACGGCATCGTGATGATGGACTATAACCGGTGCATCGGCTGCCGGTATTGCGAAGTGGCCTGCCCATACGGCGCGCGCTCGTTCAATTGGAAAAAATTTGACGGCGCCAACCCGGCCGTGCCGGAATGGGGTCAACCCGATGTGGAACGCCGCCCGCGCGGTGTGCCTGAAAAATGTTCCTTTTGCTATCAGCGCATCGACCGCGGCCTGGCTCTCGGCCTGACTCCCGGCGTCGATCGCGAGGCCACCCCGGCCTGTGTAGGTGTCTGCCCGACCCGCGCACGGATCTTTGGCGATTTGAACGATCCGCACTCGGAAGTCAGCATGCTGCTCAAAGAACACCCGAGTTACCGCCTGCGCGAGGACCTGGGTACCGGCCCGCGTGTTTATTATCTGCCTGTGGATTCGGAGGCCTGACATGAACATTGCCACAATAAAAACCTTCATTACATCCGCCTGGGGGAAGTGGGTCATTCTGCTCAGCGTATTCCTTGGCCTGGGGGTGGCTGCCGGACTGTACATTCTTACCCAAGGTCTGGCGGCGACCAACCTGACCGACCTCGTGCCATGGGGTCTTTGGATCGCCATTGACCTTTCTTCCATTGCCATTGCAGGCGGGGCATTCTTCCTGTGCGCAGGGGTCTACCTCCTGGGTTTGAAAAAATACGAGCCAGTCGCGCGGACCGCCACCTTCATCGGTCTCGCTGGCTATACCATGGCCATGTTCGCACTCCTGCTGGATATCGGCCGCCCGGATCGTTTCTGGCACGCTTTGATTTATTGGAATAAACATTCCCTGCTTTGGGAAGTCACCATGTGCGTGATCCTGTATTTGACCGTGCTTCTGTTGGAGGTCCTGCCGACCTTGTCGTCCTTCGAGTGGCTTCGCACCCGTTATCCCTGGCTGGCTTCGAGGATGGAGAATACACATCACATAGCACCTTACCTGGCGATCGCCGGATTATGCCTTTCCATGCTTCACCAATCCTCTCTGGGGGCGGTATACGGTGTGCTGAAATCCCGCCCGATATGGTATCGTCCGGACGTGGCCGTGCTTTTCATTATGTCCGCGGTGGCTGCCGGCATGTCGCTGACCGTCTTCGCCTCCATGCTCTCGTCGCGGGTCACCAGACGAGCCAAAGTCAAGGATGAATTACTGGAACGTGTAGCCTATTTCATTGGCTGGATCATGGTAGCTTATCTCTACTTCCGCTTCTGGGATGCCTTGTCAATGAATTACACCTACCAGGCCGGACGAACGGAAGGGTTGGCAATTCTCACCAGCGGCGTACTGTCTTTCAACTTCTGGTTCGTGGAAATACTTTTAGGGGCTGTGCTGCCGATCGTCATTCTGTTGAACAAGAAAACCCGCATGATGCCTGCGGTTCGCATGCTTGCTCTTGCAATGATTGTGGCTGGTGTGGCAGCCTACCGATGGGATACCAATCTCGTTGGCCAGCTTGTGATGGTGTCCTACCTGCCGGGAGAGTTGGCGGTTAGTTACACCTCCTACCGCCCGGCGCTGATCGAGTGGCTGGCAGGCATGGGAATTATCGCCTACGGTCTGATGCTTTTCTCAGTGGGCGTCCGGTACCTGCGGGTCGTGGACCACACCATCTACGAAGAAGCGCATGTTACTGTAGCTGAACAGGCGCCAGCACATGGGCAGACCATACCCACTCAACCATAAATTCTCACAACAAAAAAAAATGGACGCCAAGTGGCGTCCATTTTTTTTTGTTTAATCAACGCACATTACTTTTCGATCGCGCCGGCATCAATCCATTGCTTGAAAAGTTTAAGCTCTTCAGCGGTGAAGTTGCCAAAATGCTTTCCGCTCTGCACTTCGATCAGCTCGCTGTCTGCCGAATCGCCTGGAACGATTACGGCGCCATCCTTGTTTCCCTTCATCAATCCTGCAAAGCTGGTCAGATCGAGACCATCGGGGGCAGCCTCACCCTGGTGGCACATGGTGCAGCGTGCGGCTAGGATTGGCGCAATACTATATTCGTAAGTCAGACTGCCGGTGGCTGGGGAAGATGACGCAGGCGTAGGAGTCAGAGGGCCTTCGGCTCCCTTAGAAATCCAGTATTTTACCAACTCCAACTCTGAAGATGAAAGATTGGCAAAATGCTTGCCGCTTTGAATCTGCACCAGGAGACTACCGGCCGAATCACCGGGAAGTACAACCGCTCCGCTATTGCCGCCTTTCATCAATCCATCGTACGAGCCAAGGTCGAGTCCGCCAGTGAGCGAGGTCGAATTATGGCAGGCCGTACATGCGGCGAAGAGAGGCGCGACGTTGACATCGTAGTCCGGGGTTGTGTTGGCGGCAGGAGTCGGCGCAGGGGTCGGGGTGGGGGCAGGAGGCGGCAACTGGGCTTTTAGAATCTCCCTCAACTTCGGAGCATCGAATCCGGCATAGGTGTAAGCACTGCCATGACAGGCGCTGTTGGAGCAAAAGGAGGTGTTGGCTGTCGTGCCGGCGTTTTCGGTGGTGTGGCAGCTGGCGCAGGTGCTGTCAAACATCTGGTTGTGCAGGCTGATCCAGTTCGGACTGAGATGCGATTCTGGTTCGGGTCCACGACTGATCTCGATGTTGGTGACAAAGTCCTGCTCTCCTGCAACTTTGGGGATGGAGTGGCACAGGTTGCATTCCAGCCGGACGGCTTCCTGGTCCGGATTCAAATGTTTGCCGTCATGACAGCGGAAGCAGCCGGGAGAATCGATATGCCCCAGATTATTCGGGTGAGTCATCCAATCCACCTTCTGGTCATGAAAAACGGTATCACTGTAAATTCTTTGAATTTCAGCAATGCTGGTCTTGATGGTTCCAGTATTGTCAGTGTAGTAATCGGAGTGGTTCTGCTGGTAATACGCTTCCAGGTCGGCGATGGCAGCCAGGCCCTCTTCCTGCGTGCCATAGTCAGCGCTTAGGACTTCAACCCCCATCTTATGTATCTCGGGAATGTCAGGATTGATGAGACCGCGCGACATGTAATCATCCATGGAATCGTGGGGAAATTTGAAATCGTGCGACACCCTGTTGTGACAGGTCGTGCAATCCATTTCTTTTATCTGACTCTCGTCGATGGTGCTGGGATCAAAACCGGATTCAACGTCGACATACTCTGTGGTAGTGCCATCCTCGTTATATACACGGACGTAAGGAATCATCTGGCTGAGATCGTCGGTTGCGTAATACTCGACTTTGTTGGCAATATGCCAGTGAATGCCGCGGCCCAGTCCTTCGCGCTCATCACCGCCGCCTGTCTTCAGCACAAGATAGGTGCTGGTGAGGGTGTTTTCCAGGTCATCCGCATAGCGATTGATGACCCGCAGACTGTCGTCTGAGAATTGCTCGGGCAGATGGCATGTCTCGCAGGTGTCACGGGCCGGACGCAGAGCTTCAGCATAGATCGGAAGAGTGTAAAGATTAAAGATCGTATAATAGGTCTCCTTGAGTCCTTGCGATTTCCGCATTAATTGGTCCGTGAAGGAAGCCCGACCGATATGGCATTCTTCGCACGTCACGTTGGCGTGTGGGGACTGGAGGTAGGTCACATGCTGTGGCGGCATGGTATGACAGGTTGTTCCGCAGAAAGCAGGTGAATTGGTGTATTCCCAGCTGTGGATGCCGCCATAGACCACAAGCAATACCAGGATGACGATCGAGACGATCGGCAAAATATACATCCAGCGCGGCGAATTGGCCGGTGGAAAGAAGAAATCCTTCAATTTCGACATATAACTCTCCTCCAAGTGGCGATTATAAAGCTGAATTTTCAAAAAAGAATGCGGAGTTTCCATGTCGTGACGTGGAAACTCCGCAAGTTATTAACGGTTTGCAATTTACTTTTCGGGCGCTCCGGCGTCGATCCATTCCTTGATGGCCGCTAACTCTTCAGGCGTGAGCTGCCCGGCATGACCGCCTGCTTCCTGCACGATGACAAGCGGACTGCCCGCGCTGTCGCCGGGGATGATGACTGCGCCGTTATTGCCTCCAGTCAGTGCATCCGCATAAGTTTGCAGAGAAAGGCCACCAAATTTGGCTTCGCCGTGACATGTTCCACACTTGTTCTCGAAAACAAGAGCGGCATAAGCGTCCCAGGTCAGAGCACCGGGAGCAACGGCCTGGGCTGTCGGAGTTGGAGGAACCGTCGGGAGGGGAGTGGGAGTCTGCGGGTCAAAAACAGTCACTGTGCTGGCCGGAGGGATTTCGGTGACCACGGTCGACTCGATATTGATAAAACCGTAGACGCCTCCCAGCATGACCAGAGCCAAGACAGCTGCGATCGGGAAGTACACCATTTGGCGTTTGCGCTTGATAGCCGGGTCCACGGTCTGTGACACCAGCCCAGCTTTGATATCCGCCAGTTCAAGCGGATGCTCATGCAGCATTTCCTCTTCGCTCATCCGGCCGGTCCACATCGCCTTGTTGAAGAGTTTGAGGTGAACGCCATAAAAATGCCAGATGATGATGGCCACCACAGCAAGGATGGCTTCTGCGCCGTGGGCAGCCTTGGCTGCCGGAATGACCTGCCCCGGGAAAAATTGCGCGGTGGAGATCGGATTCCACATCATGAAGCCGGTCATCCCCATCACGATGGCGCCCCACACGAAGGCCCAATATTCCAGCTTTTCTTCGAAGGTATAGCGTCCCATCTGCGGGCGTGATTTGCCGATGCCGAGATTGTAGGAGAAGGCCTGCCAGGCGTCCTTGCCGTCTTTGAGGAGAGGGAGCATGGAAAGGGGCGTTCGCTCGACGTACATTTTGTAGCCGGCTACCAGGATGTGCCATATGGTCCCAAGCATCAGGATCACAGCTGCACCGTGATGGATCAAGCGGGTGGCTTCGATACCACCCAACAAACTTACCAGCGCCTGTGAGATTCCCCAGGTGGGAAATTTTTGCGGGAGACCGGTGAGGGCCAGCGTGCTGAAGGAAACGAGCATGATCACATGCTCAATACGACGCGCAAGGGGGAACCTTAGATAAGTCCGATGCTCGCTCATTAGTGCGCTGCTCCTTTCTTGCGACGGTCGATAATTCTGCGCACGATGTCGCTGATGACGAAGATGACCATGCCGCCCAGAACGAGCGGGATCAAAATCAGGTAAAAGACGTTTACGAAGTAAACCAGCGGATAATCCTTTACGCTGGGAGTGTAGTGGCTCAGCCATGAATCGGTAAAACCTGGCGGAATACCCTCGCCGTGACAGCGTGCGCACTTGATGAGCAGGTTTTCCTTGATGGCGATTCCGCTTTGAGGGTCGTCAACGCTCTTGATGTCGTGAACCCCGTGACAGTCAAAGCAAACCGGCTTATTCGTTTCCTGATCCGGAGACTGCTGTTCGAAGATCACGGTGGTGCCGTGGAAATCGCCCACATAAGTGTTCAGAACATTTGTGGATAGGCCGTACTTGGCCATTTTCTCTTCGTCCGTGTGGCATTTCCCGCACATTTCGGTGGGCGACGCGAGCCGGAACTCACTGGTGGTCGGGTCTGCAATATCATGAACACCGTGGCAGTCGATGCAGGTCGGGACATCGGGATTGCCTTCACCGGACAGCGCGGAGCCGTGAACGGTGGTTTGATACATTTCATGGATGCTGCTGTGGCAGCGTGCGCAGGTATCTGGAATATGAACCCGCGCCGCCTGCGTCAATTCACCTGATTCAGGGTCGGTGAGACGGGGTTGTGTGTGCGGATTGTGACAGTCGGTGCAGACGGCTGCATTGGTGTTCCCGCCTGCCAATGCTTTTTGATGAACACTGTCGAGGGTCTTGATAAATTGCTCTTCGTGGCACTGCTTGCATGTCGTGTAATTCTCAAGGGCGAAATCACGCAGGCTGTCTGCGGTTTTCTCGGGATGGGGAAATTCGCTGATGGTGGTATGGCAGGAGACGCATGTGACTTCATTCTCACCGTGAACGCTGGCTTCGAAAACCGGTTCATCGATGGTCAGAGGAAGCACTTCCCCGTTGGGCATTTCGACGGTCATTCCCGGCTGTGTATGGCAGCCGAGGCAGACTTCGTCAGGGGTCGTGTTTTGCAGGGCGGGCAGAGGCACCGGTGCTGCCAGGGCGGATGGACTCCCCGAGAGTCCAATCCACGCTCCTAACGCGAGCACAAGTCCCAGACTGGTCAAGACAACCAGGCTGATTCGCCGCCTTTCTGTGTGTAGATTTTTCTTGCTCATTATCACTCTCCCGAAGTTTTTCTATGGGGTAGGTGTGGGGTATTTGCAGTATTTCAGGATGAGATTATAAGTCGGCATATTAGATGGGCATAGGATTAATTATCAGCGATTATAACGATAAATGTCACGATTCCACGGACGGGCTTGCTGGGGAATATTTGCAATTATGTTGGTGCGGCACCCAGATAAATGTTAGAATTGGACGAAATTTGTCATATAAATCCACGATGGAGGTCATGACTTATTCCAGGGTGGCAAGCTTCTCACCTTGCCTTAATCTCCATGTGTAGAATCATCAACGGGCATTAATTTTTCATCCATCAATCTGGAGGTCGATATTATGCAGCGTGCGAAGTTCATTGTGGGTGGTGTGTTGATCCTGGCGGCAGTAGTCTACTTGATTGCCTCTTCCACCCAGGCCAGCGCCGAATATTTTATGACAGTTGATGAACTCAAGGCCAAGGGGCAGGAGGTGGTCGGGCGCAACATGCGCGTCTCCGGCGCGATCATCGGCGATACCATCCAATATGATCCCGAAACACTGACTCTATCCTTCACCGTTGCGCATGTCACCGGCGACAACAAGGAGATCGAGGCGCAGGGCGGTCTGGCGGAAATGCTGCATCAGGCGGTCATTGATCCGAACCGCTCTCACATCAAGGTGGTGTATGTCGGTCCGAAACCTGACCTGCTTCGTAACGAAGCTCAGGCTATCATGACAGGCCATATGGCGGATGACGGCGTGTTCTACGCCGATGAATTGCTGCTCAAATGCCCGACCCGGTACGAAGAGGCTGTCCCCAGCCAGGTGCCAGCCACCGGGGCTGGAAATTAATTAAAGTCGATATCCGATCGCTGTTCCCTTCGATGACAAGTTCGTGGGAGCAGCGGCTTTCTCGTCCTTCCCGCAACAAACCCGGCTCTTGCCAAATGGTCATAAAGTTTACTGGCGAAAAGAGACCGGGTTTTTGTTGGACGTTCATGAGGAGATGATATGATTGCCCAATTTGGTTATGGCGTGCTGGTGATTTCCTTCCTTACGGCGCTCTTCGCGATCGGCGCGGCGGTCTATGGCTATTTCAAGCCGTCGCAGCGCTGGGTGGAAAGCGCCCGTAATGCGATGATGCTTTCCTTCCCTTTGATCACGCTGTCCTCCCTGACTTTGATTTACTTGATCACCACCAATCACTTCGAGCTTGACTTCGTCTACTCGGTGACCAGCCGCAGCATGCCCACCTATCTCAAGGTGACGGCGCTTTGGGGCGGTCAGGCCGGCTCGCTGCTCTTCTGGTCCTGGCTGCTGGCTGTATTTACCTCGGCGGTGATGCTGCGCAAGTGGGACCGCGACCGCGAGTTCCTGCCCTGGGTGATCGTCGTTTCATCGGTGACGCTGGCCTTCTTCCTCGCCCTGGTGGCTTTCTACGAGAATCCCTTTGCCCGCTACTGGCAAACCTTTGACGGGAATGTGATCACCGCCATGTTCCAGCCGCAGGGCTCGGTGCCTTTCACCCCAGCGGACGGACGCGGTCTCAACCCGCTCCTTCGCCACCCGGGCATGATCATCCACCCGCCGATGCTCTACCTTGGCTTTGTCTCGTTCGTCATTCCCTTTGCCTTCGCCATCGCTGCGCTGGTGACCGGCCGCACCGACGACCGCTGGATCCGCATCACCCGCCGCTGGACTCTGGTGGCGTGGATGTTTCTCTCGCTGGGACTGGTACTCGGCGGCCGTTGGGCGTATGATGTTCTCGGGTGGGGCGGTTACTGGGGCTGGGACCCGGTCGAGATTGCGGCATTCATGCCCTGGCTGACCGGCACCGCGTTCGTTCATTCGGTGATGATCCAGGAAAAGCGCGGCATGTTCAAGCACTGGAACACGTTGTTGATCATCCTGACCTATTTGCTGGTCATCATCGGCACCTTCCTCACCCGGTCGGGCGTGCTCTCCTCGGTGCATGCCTTTGCACAGAGTGCGATCGGACCGGCTTTCTTCATCTTCATGGCGATTACCTTCATCGTTTCCATCGGCCTGCTGATCTACCGGTGGAACGACCTCAAGTCGGAATCTGAATTGAAGTCGGTGTTGTCGCGCGAGGCGTTCTTTCTGCTCAACAACCTTTTCTTTATGAGCATCCTGGTCGTCTGCTTCTGGGGCGTATTCTTCCCGCTCATCTCCGAGCTATTTACCGGGCAGAAGGTCACCGTCGGTCCGCCGTTCTATGAGCGCGCGACCTCGCCGCTGTTTGCTGCGTTGATCTTCCTGATGGGTGTTGCGCCTCTTATCCGCATGGGGACATTCCACCGCCAAAACCCTCGGGCGGGCGATGTGGAAGCCGGCTGTGGCTGCCGTTGTGGCCGAAGTCATCATCTTTGCGCTTGGTCTGCGCAACCCGATCGCGCTTTTCGGTTTGTTCATCATCATCCTGAGCCTGTTCATCACCCTGCATGAACTCTGGCGTGGAATCCGGGCGAGATCAAAGGCCACCGGCGAGAATTTCGCTCCTTTCTTCGTGGCGCCTGGTCGGGCGCAACCGCCGGCGTTACGGCGGGTATACCATCCACATCAGCATGGTCCTCATGGCTATCGGTATCCTGGGGCTGGAAATGTTCCAGACCGAGACGCAGGGGACGATCGCCCAGGGAGAATCCATGCAATTGGGCGGATACACTCTCACCTACAAGGATCTTGCCGTTTTCGATACGGCAGATGGCAGCAATGTCAACATTGCCCGTGCTGTGGTCGAGGTCAGCCGCGACGGGGAAGTGATCACCGAACTGTATCCCCGCCGGGACTTTTTACTATGAAGTCGCAGCAGCCCATGACCATCCCCGGGGTGCGCAGTACCATTCAGGATGACCTATACGTCATTTTGATCGATTGGCAGCCGATCCTGGCCAGCGGTGCGACATTCAAGATTTACCACAACCCGCTGGTGAACTGGCTGTGGGCGGGCAGCCTCCTGTTCATCTTTGGAGCTCTCGTCGCGGTGTGGCCGGACAAGGACCCCGAATACGAATCCGCGCGCGAGCGCGCACGAACCGCACGGCAGGCATCTGCCGCGGATTGATGAATAAATATGAAAAAACTTCTCTGGCTTCTACCGATCATCCTGGTTTTTTCAGCGTTGTGGGCTGGAACAGCCTTCGCCCAGGACCCGACTCCCTCCGACAATGAGGTCAATCGCATTGCCAAGCAGTTGTTCTGCCCGGTGTGCGAGAACACCCCGCTGGATGTCTGCCCGACCCAGGCGTGTGCCCAGTGGCGCGCCCTGATTCGCGAGAAACTGGCAGCCGGCTGGACGGATGAACAGATCAAGCAGTATTTCGTCGACCAGTATGGCGCGCGTGTTCTCTCGGAGCCGCCGCGCACCGGCCTGAACTGGCTGGTCTACCTTGTTCCGCCGATCCTGTTTATTGTGGGGGTGGTCATCCTGGTGCGCACCTTCCGACCGTCCAAAGAGACAGTTGGCGCTGAAGTCTTGCCTGCCTCCGCTGAAGAGTCACCCAAGCCAGCCGAGCCAACTTCCGATGAATATGTTGCCCGGCTGGAAGACGAACTGAAGAAACGAAAATAATCCCGGTCGCGCGGTGTAGAATCCGAGCGTTCGTGAATCCTGGAGAAATCATTCATGACACAAACATCTCCCGAAGGTCCTCCTGAAAAAAAGCGCGTCCCGGTGTGGGCGCAGGCGCTCGTGTGGATCGGCGTGATCGCGTTGTTCGGCGTGGTGGCGCTCGGCCTGCGGCGCACCCAGCAGGGGACGGTTCAGGTGGGCGAAACCGCTCCCGATTTCACCCTGACCTCCTTCCCGGGCTATGATTACGAAGGCGCCTCACAGGTGAAGTTATCCGACCTGAAAGGCAAGATCGTGGTCATCAACTTCTGGGCATCCTGGTGCAAACCCTGCGAGCAGGAAGCGAACGACCTGGAGGAAGCATGGCGCCTCTACCAGCCCGAAGGCGATGTCGTTTTCCTTGGCGTGGATTACGTGGACACGGAACCTGAAGCCCTCGGGTATCTCGAAAAATTTGACATTACGTTTGCCAACGGCGCAGACTTGGGCACGCGCATCTCGCAGGCCTTCCGCATCAAGGGAGTCCCTGAAACTTACTTCATCGATCGCGACGGGGTCATCCACTATATTCAGGTAGGCCCCTTCCAGTCTCTGTCGCAAATCACGTCGGTGATCGATTCACTCAAGGCAAAATAACACATGGATATCGGCGCAATTCTTCTTTTTCTGGCTGTCCTGGTAGTGACAGCATTGTTCATTGCCAGACCGTTCCTTGAAAAACGCCAGCCGGCGGTGGCTGCCGGCGGGCATGAGTTATCGTCGCTCATGGCCGAGCGTGATAGCATCATTATGGCGCTCCAAGAACTCGACTTTGACAATTCACTCGGAAAAATTCCCGCTGAGGATTATCCTCAGCAGCGGGCGGCGCTTCTGCAGCACGGCGCAGTGGTGCTTCGGAAAATTGATCTTCTTTCGCCCAAAACCGCTTCCTCGGGTGACGCCGAAAAACGCATCGAAGCGGCCATTGCTGCCCGGCGTGCGGACTCCGCGGTGCCGGCCTCGCAAAGCAGCGGGGATGCGGACGACGATCTCGAATCGCTGATCGCCGCCCGGCGCAGCGAGCGCAAGGAAAAATCGGGCGGCTTCTGCCCCAATTGCGGGCGTCCCATCATGGCCTCGGACCGTTTCTGCCCGTATTGCGGCAAGGTGATCAAATAATCTTCCGGTGGGACGTTGGGTCTTCATCAGCTCCCCCTGAGCAAAGGTAAATCATGAAATTTCGTTTTGTTATCATTTTCGTCCTGACCGCTGTTCTTCTCTCGGCGTGCAACTTCTCTCTCGCCTCCGACATCACACCGCCCCCCAACTATAAATCGCCCACACCGGCGCCGACTCTGGGTGCGCTTTTTCCAGCTGAAGCTCCTTCTTTGCAAGCCGGCTCTGCCATTTATACGGAAAAATGCGCTCCCTGCCACGGAGATGAAGGGCGAGGTGATGGACCTCAAGGGCTGCAGCTCAGTGTGAAGGTCCCCGCCTTTGGGTTGCCATCCGTCGGCCGCGCGGCCATCCCATCGAACTATTTCACCATCGTCTCGCAGGGAAAGATAGAAAATTTCATGCCGCCATTCTCGGGCAGTCTGAATGAACAGCAGCGTTGGGACGTGGTCGCTTACGCCCTCAGCCTGCATACCTCGGCGGAAGAGCTTGCCCAGGGAAAAGAACTCTACGAGGCCAATTGTACAGAATGCCACGGTGAGGATGGGTCGACGATTGCCAAGGTTGATTTATCGGACCAGCAATTCATGGCAAAACGCACCGAGCAGGACCTGTTCAATGCCATGACCCAAGGCGGGACTGGAATGCCGGCTTTTGACCAGTTGTCGGAGGATGAACGCTGGGCGTTGGCAGCTTACGTCCGGTCTTTGACATTTGCCGAGGCCCTGCCGACTGCCACGCCGCAGCCTTCCCCGACCGAGGCGGTCACGCCCACCCCGGCTGACTCAACACCCGAAGGTGCGTTAATCCCTGTGGGAACTGCCGAAGGCACGTCCCAGCCTGTGCTGGACGCAACTCCCGTCCCGACGATCGCTCCCAACACGACCGGGGATGTGACCGGGTCGGTTGCCAATGTCTCCGGCGGGGCGCTCCCAGCCGGCCTCGCGGTGTCCCTCTTCGGATTCGATCATGGGCAGGATGCTGCCTCCGCGCCTGAGCAGGTGCTCGAACTGACTGGCGAGGTTCAGGCGGATGGCTCATACACTTTTGAAAATGTCGAAATCCCCGAGGGACGTTTCTTCATATCACAGGTGAATGTCTTTGACGTTCCTTATGAATCGGATATCGCGGTCACCGAAGCCGGTGTTACGCAGGTTGCTCTCGCGCCTATTGCCGTCTATGAAACCACGAACGATCTAGACAATCTGCAAGTCGATCAGGGTCACCTCATCATCCAATTCGATGAAGCCCGCATTGGCGTGCTGGAGTTTTTTGCCATCAGCAATCCCGGCAACAAGACAGTTGTTTTTTCCACGGACGGACAAACACTTCCCTTTGCACCCATGCCGGAGGGTGTGGAAACGCTAGGTTTTGATCTCCAACAGGGCGAAGCGCAATTCCTTTCCACTGCCGATGGCTTTGCCGTTCCCCCGAGCGATAAGCAATACGCGGTGGTGACGGGGTTCGCCATGCCCTATGATAAAAGCGCGGAAATTTCCGTCCCCTTTGGGATTTCCGTGCCATCCGTGAACCTCATCGCACCTGTGGGTGTCAAGGTCTTAAGCGACCAGTTGACCAGCCAGCCCTCTGAATCCGGATCGCAAAATCTGGTGTTCTCAGGTGGTCCTTTCGCAAGCGGTGACTCTCTCACCTTCGAAGTTTCGGGAATGCCCAAGGCAGAATCTGCTCCCGCCACCAGCGCGGACGATAACACCGGTTTACTGATAGGCGTCGGCGCTCTCGGCTTGGCGTTCATCGCGGTGGGTGTGTTCCTCTTCCTGCGGGACCGCCGGAAACCGCAGGATGAGGATGAGGAAATTATCCCGGAACCTGCCGGGGAATCGGCGGAGGAAATCATGGACGCCATCATCGCCCTCGATGACCAGTACCGCGCCGGTAATATTTCCGAGGACGCCTACCAAAAGCGCCGCGCCGACTTGAAAGCGCAGCTGAAGGACCGCATCTAAACTGCGCCATGATCGAAGTCAGGAAACTTCTCAAACGCTTTGGCATGAAGACCGTCCTGCGCGGATTGGATTTCCACGTGGATCAGGGCGAGTTTGTCGTGCTGCTCGGCCCCAACGGCGCGGGCAAGACAACCTTCCTGCGCATCCTGGCCTCCCTCTCGCGGCCCTCGCTGGGGCAGGTGACCATCGCCGGGCATGACCTGCCGGCACAGGCCGCCGATGTCCGGCGGGCGCTGGGCGTGGTCTCGCATCTTCCGTTGCTGTACGGCGACCTGACCGCCGAGGAAAATCTCCGCTTTTTCGGCCGCATGTACGACCTGCAGAATCTCGACGCGCGCATTAGCGAGGTGCTCCAGCTGATCGGGTTGGAACCGCGCCGCCGCGACCTTGTGCGCACCTTTTCGCGCGGCATGCAGCAACGCCTTGCCATCGGACGGGCGGTGCTCCACGACCCCGAAGTTGTCCTGTTCGACGAGCCGTACACCGGCCTCGACCAGGATGCCTCCTCCATGCTGGATGATGTGCTGCGCAACGTGGCTGCGCGCGGCCGGACGGTGGTGATGACCTCCCACGACCTCGCCCGCGCCGAGGAACTTGGCTCCCGTTTTGACGTTCTTTCGCGCGGCATGATCACCGCCTCTTGCACCCGTGAGGAACTCGGGTCGGGCAATTTGCTCACATTCTACAAACAGGCATTGGCCGCATGAACAAGTCCGGTTCCCGAGGCTCCTCGTCCAGTTTCGGCGGTTTTCTCAGGGCGGTAGGCGCCATCGCCTGGAAGGACCTGGCGGCTGAGCTGCGCTCGCGCGAACTGCTCTCGGCCATGCTGGTCTTTGCTCTGCTGGTCATCCTGATTTTTAATTTTGCCCTCGAGTTGGACGTCAAGACCCGCGCCACCATCACCTCCGGCGTGTTGTGGGTTACCTTTGCCTTTGCCGGCACATTGGGGCTTAACCGCTCGATGGCCGTTGAAAAGGACCGCGGCTGTCTCGACGGCCTGCTGCTTGCGCCCGTGGATCGCAGCGCCATCTACTTTGGCAAAGTCATCAGCAACCTGGCATTCATGTTCATCGTCGAGGCAGTGGTCCTGCCGGTCTACAGCATCCTGTACAATACGAATTTATTCGACCCCGGTCTCATCGGCGTGATCCTGCTGGGTTCCATCGGATACGTGGCGGTGGGGACGCTGCTCTCCAGCATGGCGGTGCAGACTCGCACTCGCGATGTGATGCTGCCCATCCTGCTTTTTCCAGTGATTGTGCCCGTGCTGGTGGCGGCGGTCAAAGCCAGCAGCGGATTCCTGCAGGGGTTGCCCATGGACGAGATACTGCCCTGGCTCAACCTGTTGGTGGTCTATGATGTGATTTTTATTGCCATTGCTTTCATGGTCTTCGACTATGTGGTCGAAGAATAGATTTCATTTTTCGTCAAGGAGAAAGTATGACCCCAACCCCTAAAGCATTGCGTGTTCTCGAAGTAGTTTCCATCCTGCTCTTTGCTGCCGCCATCTGGATGGTCTTCTTCTATGCGCCTCTGGAAGCCGTCATGGGCGCGGTGCAGAAGGTCTTTTACTTCCATGTGGCGACCGCCTGGGTGGGCATGCTGGGCTTCATTGCCGCCGGTGTTTCTGGCATCGCTTACCTGCGCACAAAAAACATGAAGTGGGATATCGTCGAGGTTGCAGCGGTGGAGATCAGCCTGGTGTTCTTTTTCATCGCCATTGTCACCGGTTCGATCTGGGCTTACCCGGCTTGGAATACCTGGTGGACTTGGGACCCGCGCCTGACCACGGCGGCCATCCTCGAGCTGATTTATATCGCCTACATGCTTCTGCGCCAGGGAATTGAAGACCCCGAGCGGCGCGCCCGCTTCGGCGCCGTCTACGCCCTGATCGGAGGCTTGAGCGTCCCGCTCACGTTCATGTCCATTCGCCTGTTCCGCACCATTCATCCCGTGGTGGTGGGCGGGGCAAATGCGGCTGCCGAGGGTGGTTTTGATATGACCTCCAAGATGCTGAACTCCATGTTCTTTGCGATCGCAGTCTTTACGGTGGTTTTCATCACCCTCTTCTGGCACCGCATCCGCATCGGCAACCTGGCCCAGACCGTCGAGCAGCTTAAACTCAAGTTATCCCAGTAATTCAGGAGCATAACCATGTCCACTCCCGATACCACCCGATTCTTCTACTCCGCCTACGCCATCATCTTTGTTACGCTGACGTTCTACGTCATCAGCCTGATCGTTCGTTGGAACAACCTGCGCCGCGAGCTTGAAGCGCTCGAAGATCTCGAGAAGGAAACGAAGTAGCATTCGAGCACAGAGTCCGCTATAATAAAAGCGGACTCTGATTTTTTTCAGAAGGGGCTGCGGTGAAACTGCCGGCAAGAATTGCACTGCTTGTGGCGTTGATCACTGTGGGAGGAAGTCTGGTGCCTGCCCTCCCGGTCGCTTCACGCGCGCTCCCCGAACCCCCCGGCCCTGATCGCTATTCCAAAGTCGTTGTCCCGTATGTCGCCTTCACGTGGTGGCTGACCGCATGGGAAAATAACGAGGTCGTCTGCGAAATTGTCATCGATATTGAAGGCCAGCCCCTGCCTGCCGATATTTACCAGCAATGCGGTGAAGAAATATACGATGACTGGATCGAAACCGACCCGTGCCCGGACGAGGTTTTCGCCAGCGACCCGCAGGCTTGCGGCGGTTATTATCTGCACTTCTCAAGCTCTGAAACATTGGAAAAGACCATCGGCGTCAGCCTGCCGGCCCCCCAGGTGTGGATCGAACTGGAGAATTGCAACCAGCGCCCGGACGGCGGTTGTTCCACACGCCCCACGCTTGTCCTGCGCGGCGAGGAACCCCTCCCCGACGAACACATCACCTCCATTGCCGGGGTGGTGGGGTCATCTCCCTTCGAGTGCGGCGGCGCGCGCTGCCCCTTTTCTCTTTATGTGACCAGGCCAGAAGGGATCCAGATGGAGTTCTGGGCATTCTCCACCTACGGTGACAGCAGCAAGCCGTTCACAGCGTTGGTTCGGGTAAACGTCCTGCAACCGGAAGAGGAGTCCCAGCCTATTTGGTATGTGACCGTCCTCAGCAGCCAATGGACTGGCATGCCAACCGCTACGTGTGCCGAAACCTGGGAAGCCTTTCCGCCGCCCGGCCCGTTACCCGAGTGGTTGACCACACCGCGCACCGCCCCCGAACTTGCTTCCAACGTTCCTTATGCAATCCTTGCCGGTAACCTGATCTCAAAAGGCTTCGTGGATGCAAGCTCCTGCCCGGACGACGGACTGACCTCGTCGGGGGCTGCCAGCACGTGCGGCTTGGAAATTGCGCGGGAGACGGTCACTGAATGGCAAAACCGATTTGATGCTCTGATCATCCATGTTGCAACCAACACGGGCGTCCCGGCTTTTCTGCTGAAGAATATGTTCAGCCGCGAAAGCCAGTTTTGGCCCGGAACGTTCGCGCAAGGGGAGGACGTGGGTTTTGGTCAACTGACGGATAACGGTGCAGATACCACCTTCCTTTGGAATCCCGATTTCTATAACCAATTCTGTCCCTTTGTATTGTCATCGGAAACCTGTTCCATGGGTTACGCCATTCTCGAACCTGAGCAGCAGGCCATGCTGAGAGGGGCGCTGGTCAGCAGCGTGGACGCCACCTGTGCGGATTGCCCGACCGGCCTCGACATGACCAAGGCGGACTTCAGTGTGGATGTTTTTGCGCAAACCATGCTTGCCAATTGCGAACAGGCAGGTCGAATCGTCGAGGAACTGACGGGACAAACACCCGGGCGCGTGGGCTCCTACGAGGATATGTGGAAACTAACCCTGGTGAACTATAATGCCGGCGCAGGCTGCCTGTATGACGCTGTCAAGCTCACCTACCTTGATGGGCAGGATCTGACCTGGGAAAACGTTTCAGCTCATCTGACGTTATCCTGCCAGGGGGTGGTGGATTACGTGGACGATATCTCAGACTAAAAAGAGAAAGATTTTCTTATAGATTGGAGCGTGGATGGGACCCCACGCTCCTTTTTTATAAGTTAAGACGAAAGTAACTGGAAAAACCCTTAAGGGTAACTTATACTTGGTTGAGCAGCTCATCACAGAAAAATGTCCTTAAAACGGGCGGAGAACCATGATCAACCTGTCAGAACTTCGTGTTTTTGTCACTGCAGCGGAGGAGGGAAATTTCAGCCGTGCTGCAGAACGGTTGCAATTGTCGCAATCGGCGATCAGCCAGAACATCCAGGCCATCGAAAGAGAATACGGGGTGGAGTTGTTCATCCGCCGCGGACGGTCCGTCGAGTTGAGCGAGGCGGGCACCGCCATCCTGCCGCTGGCGCGCGAAGTGCTTCATTCCTCGAGCAGATTCGAGGATGCGATGCAGAATGCCACCAAGCAGATCGGCGGGGACCTGTTGCTTGGCTGCTCCACTTCGTCCGGGCGGTACCTTATGCCCAGCTTATTGTCCCAGTTCCAGAAGCAATTCCCGTCGGTCCGGTCGCGCATCAAGGTGTTGTCACGGGAGCAGGTGTTGGAGCAATTGCTCGGTGAAATGATTCCGCTGGGGGTCACCAGCCGCATGTTCGAGCATCACGATCTTGAGTCAGAGCCGGTATTCACCGAGAAGGTGATCATGGTCGTGCCGCCCAACCATCCCTGGGCGGCGAACGGGCATGTTAAAGCCATGGACATCATCGACCAACCGATCATCATGCGCGAGGAATCCTCCGGCACACGCGATACACTGCTTGAGGGACTTCGAGCAAATGGCGTCACGCCGGACATGCTCAATATCATCATGGAATTGGGCAGCTCGGAAGCCATCGAACTGGCCGTGGAGCGCGGCATGGGAATTGCCTTCGTAACGGAGATGATCGCGGCGCGCGGATTGTCCCTCGGGCTGATCAAACGGGTGGAGATGAGCGGATTAAATCTTGAACGCACCATTTACATTGCGCGGCGCCACAACTATCCCTTCACCCGTGCGCAAAGCCTGTTCTGGTCCTTCGCCCGGGAGCAACGCCAAAAGCTCAATGCCGAAATCTGGAACAGCCTGACGACGTTGGGGACAGCTTAGCAAAGATTAGATAATCTTTGCTCGGCTATGATTCCAGCCCCACACCTAGCGAGTCCATCCAGGCTTGCGCCCAGCAAGATATAAAATAAATCCCCGCGCATTTTGCGGGGATTTATGACTAATAAATAAAATAAAAAATCATGGGAACATATCGATAATGTCAGAGTAAGTATTTCCAAGCGTCGGACCAAGCAAGGTGAGAGCTGCAATAACAACGATGGCAACAAAAATAAGTATTAATGCATATTCAACCAAGCCTTGGCCCTTCGTACCCAGGCTGTGCATGGTTTGACCTCCTTTCCAAAATTCAATTTATTTCATTATAGAGCTTTTGGGTTAGAAGGCAATTGACCTGTCAGTACTATCAGGTCTTTTTTCCCGTATCACACAATTTCCTCACAGGGCAGTCTCGACAATTCGGTTTTCTCGCGGCGCACACCTCCCGCCCGAGGCGGATGATGTTCAAATGCGCGGCGTAATAGGTTTCGGGCGGGAAAACCGCCTCCAAATGCGTATGCGCGTCTTCAACGGTCATTTTCTCGGGTCGAAGGCCGATCCGCCCGGACACCCGGTAGATGTGGGTATCCACAGGGAAAGCAGGACGCCCCAGCGAAAAGCACAGCACGATGGCGGCAGTCTTGGGTCCCACCCCGTTGAATTTCATCAGCCAGGCGCGGGCCTCCTCGAGCGGCATCTCCTTCAGGAAGGACAGGTCCAGCCCGCCGCGTTCGGCCGTGATCTCGCGCAACACCTGCTGGATGCGCGGTCCCTTTTGATTCGCCAGACCCGCCGGGCGGATGGTGTCCACCACTTCCGTGGTGGGCGCGTCGCGGACCGCCTCCCAGGTGGGATATTTCGCCTGCAGCGCATTGAACGCCCGGTCACGGTTGGTATCGTTGGTATTCTGCGAGAGAATGGTGGAAACCAACTCATCGACCGGTGGGAGAGGCGTGCGCCAGACCGGCTCCCCGTAGAATTCAATCAGACGGCGGTGGATTTTTTGCGCGCGCGGCCGAAGTGCAGAGTTGGTCATTGCAAAGCTCAGGCCATTTTAAGCGTGAACGCCGCCCGGCTGACTCCCCACCTCGACTTTACGCCAGTTGGTCAGCGTTTTCGGCCCGAAAGCGGATAATTCTTCGAGCTGGGATTCCTTCAGAGCGCCGAGCTGGCGCAGCACCTCGAGGGTGACAATGGAGCGGGCGCGGGAGCCCTGGTCGCCGTCTGAGATCTTGAGCGCGATACCCAGCGCGGGGGAGTCTGCTCCAAGCGCGCCGGGGAGCAGGCCGATGCCCTGATAGCCCTCCGCGCCCCCCTTCGACACGATGCGCCCCTTCCCGACTTCCATCAGGCGCGTGTCGAATTCCCCGGGGCCGTCGACCATGTCGGGGTGCGCCATCATGGACGAGGTGATGCGGCGGCAGGCCTCGGCGCGGACCGGCGCGAGGCCGCGAGGGTCGCACAGGCGGGCGAAGGCCAGCGCAGCACTGCGCAGCGGCACGGCGAAGTTCGGCGCGGAACAACCGTCCACGCCCAGCTCGACCTTCTCCACAGGCACATCGGTCATGTCGGCAAAGGCCTGCAGGATGGATTCCTGCACCGGGTGCGCGAAATCGATGTAGTCCTGCGTGGTGAGATTCCGCATTTTAGCGTGAGCCAGCATGCCGGTGTGTTTCCCGGAACAGTTGTGGCGGTAGGGGGTGGGCTTTTCGCCGCGCGCCTTCATGGTCTCGGCGGTCGGCTCGTCGTAGGGATAATGCGCGCCGCACATCAGGTCGGCCTCGGTCACGCCGATCTTCTGCTGCATGCCGCGCACCACGGCGACGTGCTCGTCGGTGCCCGAGTGCGAGGCGCAGATCAAAGCCACCTCGCGCGGTGTCAGCTTGAAATGAGCATCGCCGTCGCGTTCGATGAAGGGCAGCGCCTGGAACGGCTTGGCAGTCGAGCGAAGATAGGTGATGACTTCCGGGTCGCCGTAGGAGGCCGTCAATTTTCCGTTCACATCCACCACCGCCACGGCGCCGAGGTGAAGCGATTCGACAATTCGTCCGCGGGTCAATGCCACGACAGGCTGGTAAGGGAAGTCCATTATTCCTCTTCTCCTGCGGAGCTGCTCGTGAGGTGATAGTGGCGGACGTAATAACGGTTCAACCCATACCGCAGGCGCTGGGCAAACTGCTTGTGCCGCGAAGCAGGTGAGCGGATGGAAGCCAGAAGGGGATTGATCAGTTTTTCAGTCGCAGCAGGCGAGGCCTGCCGGTTGGCGAGCTTGTCCAGGTCCGAGTTGGCCTTCTTGATCAGTTCAAGCTGGTTGCGGATGACCGTCTCCGAGACGATCCCGCCCCGGCTGCTGACGATGACCGAGCCGCGGTACGGCGCTTTGAGCAGCACCTCCAGCGATTCGATCCACGCCGGCAGGTTGGCGTTCGCAAAGAACGGAGGCTGGCCCTTGAGCACCAGGTCGCCGATGAAGACGATGCGCTCTGAAGGCAGCACCACCCAGATCGCGCCCGCGCTGGGGCCGGCGTGATGCTCGAGCACGACCGGCACGTTGTTCCAGTGGATGACCATCTGTTCAGTGAATGTGATCTCGGGCAGCGCCCAGCGGATGGAGCCGATGCCGGGGATGCGCTCCCAATCGGCACCGGTCTCGTCGCCTTGCGCTTTGAAGGTGTTGGGACGGCTGCGGAAGACCTGCGCCGTGGTCTCGTGGGCGATGACCGTGCAGTCCATGGCACGCGCGCCGAGTGTCCGGTCGGGGTGAGAGTCGAGGTTGACCAGCACCCGTTCCACGCCGCCGCCCAGGTTGAGCAGCGCCGCGCGCCAGGCGCGCCCGTCCTCC
This sequence comes from uncultured Chloroflexia bacterium, assembly GCA_963774975.1. Taxonomy (GTDB): domain Bacteria; phylum Chloroflexota; class Anaerolineae; order Anaerolineales; family Villigracilaceae; genus JBGPQJ01. Next base: position 95,087 of record CAVZGY010000010.1, on the reverse strand, counting down.
GGAGCGGGAGGCGCATCGATCTGGATCAATCCGTGAGGCAGGTTGATCGCGCCCAGCGTGACGCCTGCATAGCCGTCTTCCAAATAAATATTCTCAGCAAGTTCCTGCATAACTACTCCTGTAAATGATTTCCCGGGCCGGCACTCGCTTCACCCGGGGGAAATGTCATTCTTCAAAGGCCACAGGCAGGGTCAGGATGAACTTCGACCCCTTGCCCACCTGGCTTTCAACCCAGATATCCCCGTTGTGCGCTTCGACCGCCAGCCGGCAGAACGCCAGCCCCACGCCGAATCCGCGCGGGCTGCCCTGGCGCTTGACGCGCGTGTACTTGTCGAAAATGCGCCCCTGTTCCTCGATCGGGATGCCCAGACCGAAATCCTGCACCCAGAAGCGCACCCATTCCCCGTCCAGGTCGGCGCCGGCGATGATCTCGTTCTCGGCGGGGGTGTACTTGCTGGCATTCTCGAGCAGGTTGATCAACACGCGGCGGATCATGTCCGCATCCACCAGCACGCGCGGCAGGTCCGGGGCGATATTGGTGCTCAACACCTGCTGCCGGCTGTCGGTGATGGCTCGCACGGCCTTGATCGCGTCTCCGATCAGTTCCGACACGGAGGCGGGCTGCATTTCGCCCAGAGGCTGACCGGCTTCGAGGCGATTGATGTCCAGCAGGGAGTTGATCAGGCGTTGGATGCGGTCGATGGAATGCTGGGCGATGGCCATGACCGAGGCCGCCGACTCGGCCTCCTCAGGCGGGAACATCGAGTTGAGAATTTCCATGCTCGAGACGATATTGGCCAGCGGGGAACGCAGGTCGTGGTAGATCATCGCCGCCAGGTCGTTGCGCAGCGTGTCCAGTTCCTTGCGGGTGGTGATGTCGCGCAGGATCCACTGGATGGATTCGATGTCGTTGAACGCCACCCGGCGCGCCTGCACCTCCACCGGTGTGATGGTGCCGCCCTTGCTGCGCACCTCGGATTCATACGACACCGGGAACTGGCGCAGCAGTTCGAAGCCGATGCCGGTCTTCTCCAGGTTGATGGTGTGGATCTGGCTGATCTTCATGGCGCGCAGTTCTTCGTTGCTGCAGCCGGTGATACCCACCGCCTGCCGGTTGACCTCGGTGACGTTGCCGTCCCAGTCGGTGATCATGATCGGGTCCACGCTGTCGTCGAACAGATCGCGGTAACGCTGGTGCGCGGTCTGCAGCCGCTCGAAGAGCTGCGCATTCTGGATGGTGGAGCCCGCCATGCTGCCGATGCCCTGCAGCACGAGCAGCGCATCGCCGTCGAAGGACTTGGAGATGGGGTTGATGGCCTCCAGCACGCCGATGAGCTGACCCTGGTAATGGATCGGCGCAGCGGCGACGGCGCGCACGATCACACCGGGAATCTGGTCGCTCGGGGAGTAGCGGGGGTCCTGCGAGGCGGCCGGGATGATCACCCCTTTTCCATCCTGTGCCACCCAGCCCACGAATCCCTGCCCGGGAGGAATCTGCCGGCCGACGATCATGAGCGCGTTCTCGCCGGTCGCGGCGCGATAGGTGAACCCTCCGCCCGACGGGTCGGCCATGGCCATGGCGACGATCTTCACCTGCAAAGCCTGCATGGTTTCGTTGAGGATCTGCTGCAGCACGTCCCCCAGCCGCAGGGATGAGTTGATTGCCATCGCCCCTTCGGCCAGCGCGGTCATGACCCGCGCCTGGCGCTGGCTGTCGGCGTACAACCGCGCGTTGAGCACGGCGATTCCGGCTTGGTCGGCGATGGCTTGCGCGAGTGCAAAGGATTCGTCGTCGAAAGCCTTGGGCTTCGAATGGACCAGTGTCATCACCCCGACCAGCTTCTCGCGCGCCAGCAGCGGGATGCAGATGGCGGACTTCGCTCCGCTCTGGTCGGCGGCATCGTCGGGGCGGCGCAGCCAGCGATCGTCCTTGCTGGTGTCCTCCAGCAGCGCCCCCTTGCGGTTGCGCACCACCCATCCTGCCAGCCCGCGATCGACCGTATCCTTCAACTGCTGGGGCGTGCTTTCCTTAACCTCGGTGCCGTAGACGATGGCCGAGTTCGACCGGTTTCTCGTTGTCGTCGAGCACGATGATCGTGGCGCGTTCGCTGCCCACGGTCTTCAGCGTGGCGAACAGCAGGCGCGTCAGCACCACCTTGAGGTCCAGTTGAGTGGCGACCTCGCGGCTGACCTGGTAGAGCAGCTCAACGGTTGAACGTTCGTCCTTCGGCATGTGTCCTCGTACTAAATATACAGATTCAAGCAGCAGCCGGTCATCCCCAAATGGGTGGATTTACGCCAGCTTACGGGAAAAATTCCGGTTTCAGTATAGCACAAGTGCCAAAATCAGCCAGTTTTTAAGCGGGAGAGGGTAAAATTGGCACCATGGAGCCCTCTGAATCCTTGTCGAAAAATGTCCTTCTATCCTGCGGCGTGTTGTTCCTGACCGCCGCGCTGGTCGTCAGCCTGACCCTGGCGGGCACCGCCCTGTTCGTCGCGCTGGGGGGCTGATGCCGCTGGACGTGGGGCGCATCCAGGCCCTGTGCTTCGACGTGGACGGGACGCTGAACGACACCGACGACCTTTTCGTTGATACCGTCAAACGACTTTTAAAACCGCTGGACGTGTTCCCCTTTTGGGACAGGCAGCATATTGCCCGGCGGTTTGTCATGTGGGCGGAGGCGCCTGGCAATGTCGTGCTGGGTTACGCTGACCGGCTGGGAATCGACGATGAGGCAATCGCGCTGGTGGAATGGCTTCAGCGGCACCGACCCCGCCGGCCGAAGCCGTTCCGGCTGCGCCGCTGGCGTCCTGCCAGCGGCATGGCGCACGGGCGGCACGAAGCCGCCCGGCTGATCTCAGGTGTGGCTGAAATGCTCGATGAACTGGACGGGCATTACCCGATGTCGGTGGTCAGCGCGCGGGATGTTAAATCCACGCACATGTTCCTTGAGCGATTCGATCTGTCCCGTTACTTCAACTGTGTTGCCACCGCGCTGACCTGCCCGCACACCAAGCCCTATCCCGACCCGGTGATTTGGGCAGCCGGGAAGATGGGCGTCGCGCCGGAGAACTGCCTGATGATCGGCGACACGATCGTGGACATCCGTGCTGGACGCTCCGCTGGCGCGCAGACCGTGGGTGTATTATGTGGATTCGGTGATGAGGCCGAGCTGCGCCGCATGGGGGCGGATGAGATTCTGAAGTCTACGGCAGAGTTGGGGAGAGTGCTGAAGGCTTAAGATAGGTGACAGTCATCTTAGAGATGACTGTCACCTCGGTTCGTGAGAAACTTTGAGTTATACGTGATTTAGATTTCACAAATCGATCCTTATCAATCGCAGCCTAATGGCTATCGTAATTTGAGGTTTTAGACCGTAAGAAATCTATAAAACAACAGGCTTTCAAACGGCAGTAAAACACCTAGTTGGACTGAAAATACTAATGCCAGTTTTCTTTACCAACAGATGTTGAATGAATATATAACAACTGGGAATGATTGCAATGCAATTATTTAGAAAATTTAGAAGACAAATAAAGAAGCATTCTAACCATTTAGTCATTCAACTATATTATCTTTTAATTTCTATTACAACAACCGAATACAACTTTCGTTTTCGATCTCTGCGCATTCACAATAGATTAGTGGAAGTAAATAGGCTTCCTCAGTTGTTACACATAGAGGGCACGAATATCTGCAATGCAAAATGCGTTTTTTGCGCTTATCGAAAAATGAAAAGACCAAAAGAAATAATGGATATCCAATTATTTGAACACATAATTGATGAGTATGTATCATTGGGGGGTAAACATATTTCTCTAACGCCAATAGTAGGTGATCCATTTGTCGATCCTCACATATTTACTAGGCTTGATTATCTTAATAAATGTTCCAATATCGAGGGATTCTACTTTTTTACAAATGCAATCTTGATGAAACCTCAAGTGAGCGAGAATCTGATGAGATATGGGGGTAAGCTATCTATTTACATCTCCCTTGGTGGATTTGACCGGGAGACGTACAAAATGATCATGGGTGTTGACAATTTCGAGCGTGTCTGTCTAAATATTGATGCGTTGATAGAGGCAAAGCGGAGAACTAATTCTCCAATACGTCTATTTATTGCACTCCGCTGTCCACCTTCAAAGTGTAAAGGGGAAACATGGGAAAAGTTTCGTGAATATGAAAAAGAAAATCTTCTTGCTATTCAAGAAACTATTTATTATGATTCTTGGGCAGGAAAAATTAAACCTGGAGATTTGAGAAGGGTCGGGGTAAAGCCTGTACCAATGCCATATAAGCGTGGTGAGTGTCACATGCTATATGCAAAACCAGTGGTTTTGGCAAACGGGATGGTGAATGCATGTGCTTGCCGAGATATCGAGGCGGAGTTAATAATTGGCAATGTTAAAGAATCCTCACTCAAAGAAATTTGGGAAGGGGAGGATCTTAAAAGAATAATTGCGCTTCACAGGAGTGGCAATTACCCTGAAGTATGCAAGCGTTGCACTTATTATATTAGCGTGTACGATTCTCGGAGCCTAAACTGGTTAAAAATTAGCGATTAAGAATAGAATTAAGTGAAACTAGAATCAATTTCAAAGCGCAATACATTACTGGAAAACCTGCTAGTGAAGGCCATTGCAGATCGCCGGGAATTGTTCGACGCCCGGCATGAGACAGCCTTCCGGCTTTTTAACGGTTTCACCGAAGGTTGTGCGGCGCTGGCTGTTGACCTGTATGCGACGACTGCGGTATTTCACGACTATTCTGATCCTCCACAACAAGGTTCTCCGTTAGCCCAAACGGCCCAGGAAATACTCCGGGCGCGTTTGCCGTGGCTTCGTGCAGGAGTGCTCAAAATACGGAACAGCCCTCGCGCCGATGAAAGGCAGGGGCGTTTATTGTTTGGGACGGCGCCGGATGATAGGGTGCGCGAAGATGGAGTCTGGTACGCGATCGATGTGTGCCTCAATCGGGACGCCAGTTTTTATCTGGATACGCGGAATCTTCGGCGGTGGGCGCGCAACCAGTTGCGGGGCAAAACGGTTTTGAATACTTTCGCCTACACAGGGAGCCTGGGGGTGGCCGCTCAAGCTGGCGGGGCGACACGGGTGGTCCACCTGGAACGCAATCGGAAGTATTTGAATGTAGCGAAAACATCATATACCTTGAACGGGTTTGCGATACGGAAAGCGGATTTTCTGGCGGGCGATTTTTGGACGGAAGTCAGCCGGCTGAAGCGGTCGGGGGACGGGTTTGACTGCGTCTTCCTGGACCCGCCGCTCTTTTCCCAGACCTCGAAAGGGGTGGTGGATCTAGTCCACGAGAGTGCCCGGGTCATCAACAAGGTGCGGCCGTTGATCAATGATGGAGGATATTTGGTGACGATCAACAATGCCATGTATGTGAGCGGGCGGGAGTACATTGAGATTTTAGAGCGGTTGTGTGCGGATGGATATTTGAGTGTGAGGGAATTGATACCGGTTCCTGCGGATTTCATCGGGTATGACGCGACACAGGTCGGGGAAGTGATCGCCGACCCTGCGCCTTTCAACCATGCGACGAAGATAGCGGTATTGGGAGTACGACGTAAATAAAAGTTATAAGAGAGCTGCCCAAAATGCCACAAGAAAATACACCTGCCCCTGAAAAAAACCTGGACCCTCAGGATTGGGAATCCATGCGAGCGCTCGCCCATCGCATGGTGGACGACATGCTCGATTACACGAGAACGGTCCGGGAGCGCCCGCCGTGGCAGCATGCGCCTGCCGAGGTCAAGTTCTATTTCGAGGGAGCTCTGCCGGTCGCCCCGCAAGCGCCGGAGGAGATCTACCGGGAGTTCCAGGAATACATCCTGCCGTATCCGATCGGCAACATCCACCCGCGCTTTTGGGGCTGGGTCTTCGGCACCGGGACGGTCCTGGGCGCGTTGGCCGACCTGCTGGCCGCTTCGATGAACACCAACAGCGGGGACATGTCCTATCACAGCGCTCTTTATGTCGAGCACCAGGTCTTGAACTGGCTTAAGGAGATGCTGGGCTACCCGGCTTCAGCCAGCGGAGTGCTGACCAGCGGCTGTTCGGTAGCCAATCTGATCGGCCTGACTGTTGCGCGCAACTCGCGTGCCGGTTTTGACCTGCGTCAGCAGGGCTTGCGCGCCGCTCCCCGCCAGATGACGCTGTACGCTTCCCGGGAGATCCACAGCTCCATCCAGAAAGCGACCGAGTTGCTCGGCTTGGGGAGCCAGGCGCTGCGCCTGTTGCCGGTCGACGGGCAATTTCGCATGGACGTCCGCGCGCTGGAGGCTGCCATTGCCCGTGATCGCGCGGACGGGAACCAGCCCTTCTGCGTCGTCGGTGCGGCGGGAACCACCAATACCGGTGCTGTCGATGACCTGGAAGCGCTGGCCGATCTCTGTGCACGGGAGGACCTTTGGCTTCACGTCGATGGGGCTTTCGGTATCTGGGCTGCCCTGGTCCCCTCGGCTAAACATCTGGTCGCCGGGCTGGAAAGGGCTGACTTGCTCGCCTTTGACCTGCATAAATGGATGTACATGCCCTACGAAATCGGCTGCGTACTGGTGCGCCACGAGCGCGAGCACCGCGAAACCTTCTCACTGACACCCGCCTACCTGGCTCATGGGGAAGGGGAGCGCGGCCTGTCCGGTCGCGATGTCCCCTACCTGACCGATTATGATTTTCTGCTCTCGAAGCAATTCCGGGCGTTGAAGGCCTGGATGTCGCTCAAGGAACACGGCATTGACAGGTATGGCAGCATGATCGAGCAGAACATCGACCAGGCTCGTTACCTGGGCAGCTTGGTCGAAGCCACCCCGGAGCTGGAACTGGTCACCCCGGTCACACTTAACGTAGTCTGCTTTCGTTATGTCCGGCCCGGTCTGGATAACGCTGCGCTGGATGTGCTCAACCGGCGCATCCTGGAGGAGCTGCAGGAAAGCGGCCTCGCGGTGCCCTCCGGTACCACCCTTCTGGGCAAGTTTGTCTTGCATGTTGCCAACACCAACCATCGCACCCGCCGGGACGATTTTGATTTCCTGGTGAGGGAGGTGGTACGATTAGGGAAGAGCTTGAACTAGAATCCGATCGCAATCTGCAAAAAGAAGGAGACTTTAACAGTATGGATGCAAAAGCCTTTCGTCATTTCTACGACTATCACTTCACTGAAAACCGCAAGATATGGGATAGTTACGTTACTCAACTAACCCATGAGCAGTTCACGCAAGATGTAAAGTATTCTCATGGATCTGTTCGAGACCAAATTGTTCATCTCCTGGACGTGGATGAAGTATGGTTCTGCGAACTGCGAGGCGTCGACCCTTCAGAGCCGCTTCCTCCCGCCAACGTTGACGATCGGAAAATCATCCGCTCACACTGGGACAGTGTTGAGCAAAGTATGCGCGATTATCTAGCGGCTTTGCGGGACGAGATGTTGTTCGACAAACCGATAAAAGAACCGGAAGAAGACAAAGACCTCATCGTGTGGCAGGTGCTTCTCCATGTGGCTAACCACGGCACAGATCATCGCGCACAACTTCTTAGATTATTGAACGACCTGGGAGTCAAAACGACATCTCAGGATTACATCTTCTACGTCTATGATCATATGTAATTGTTTTTATTTGTAAACAGGCATAACAATTTATTGGTAAAGGAGAAAACGACAATGAGAAAATTAAAACTTCAAGTACAAATGTCCGTGGACGGATACATTGCTGGAACAAACAGGGAAATGGACTGGATGGTGTGGAATTGGGACGACGAATTAAAAAAATATGTCACAGAATTAACTGAACCCGTTGACTGCATCGTTCTTGGACGAAAACTTGCACAGGGTTTTATCCCACACTGGGCTTCACACCCTGAACTGGAAGGCGCTGATAAATTTATTAATACAGCAAAAGTCGTTTTTACCAAAACGCTTGAAAAGTCAGAATGGGACAATACCGTTTTGGCAAAGGGCGACCTTGTTGACGAAATCACCAAACTAAAAAAACAAGACGGTAAAGACATCATCGCTTATGGAGGCGCTTCTTTTGTATCGGCTCTGATCAAACAAGGACTGATTGACGAGTTTCATCTTTTCATTAATCCAACTGCAATTGGCAGCGGAATGAGCATTTTCAAAGAACTTGACAGCAAACAAAACCTGACATTGGTAAAATCCACATCATTTGACTGCGGGATTGTTGTGCTAAATTACGTGCCGAAACACGGCTAAATCTGCGAAAATTTAACAACCTTCCTGCGCCTAATGGCCAGCCTTCTGACACTGCGTACATTCGACCTTCGGACTTTGCGAGAGCATCAAGGCAGGTGAGTGCCAGGGATAGGTCGTAAACCGTTGGTCAGCTACGCGATACACTACAACCACTAAAAGGATTCCACATGATAAAAACTCAACCTCAAGGATTTCTCGCTGTCCCGACTACGAGCAAGGGACCCGGTGTATTGGTCCTTCACGCCTGGTGGGGATTGAACGACACGATCAAGGCTTTCTGCACGCGACTGGCCGAATCTGGTTTCATGGCATTCGCCCCGGACCTTTATCATGGCAAGGTGGCAGATACCATCCCTGACGCGGAAGCGCTTGGCAGTGCTCTCGACGCCAACCACCTCCAGGCCAAGGCTGAGATCGCGGAAGCAGCGAAGTATCTCGGCGAACGTGCCGGGCAAGCCGGGGACGGCCTTGCGGTGATTGGCTTCTCTCTGGGGGCCTATTATGCACTGGACCTCGGTTCCGCCGACCCAGACCGCATCCGCTCCGTCGTCCTTTTTTACGGTACCGGGCCGGCTGATTTCAGCAAGTCAAGAGCGGCTTACCTCGGCCACTTTGCCGGGAACGATGAGTTTGAGCCGCAATCCAACGTCGGCGAATTGGAGGAATCACTGAGGCACGCCGGCCGCCCGGTGACTTTCCATCGCTACAGCGGCGCCGGACACTGGTTCTTTGAACCTGACCGCCCGCAGGCATACAACCAGGCGGCTGCGAGCCTGGCGTGGGACCGAACCCTGGCTTTCCTGAAAGAATCCTCTACATGAAAAAATCGAGCCTAATCGATTGATGACAAGGGTGGGATCGGGACCTCGATCTCTTTGTTAATCGACCACCAATGTCTCAAGCCAAAGGAGGATCAATTTCATGACAACTCCCCTCGTTTCCCGTCCACACTTTCCCGAAGGGTATGCGGATCATCCCAAAAGCCTTCTCTCATGGGAAGAAGTGGAAATTAAGTTAACCGAAGCCAAACATTATTGGCTGTGCAGTGTCCGTCCCAACGGCAAGCCTCATTCCATCCCCAAATGGGCGGTCTGGGTGAATGGCCGCCTTTATTTTGACGGCAGTCCTCAGACGCGACATGCCAGAAACATTGCCCTCAATCCGTTCATCAGTCTCCACCTGGAAAGCGGCGAAAAAGCTGTGATTGTGGAAGGCACAGCCGGGGAAATAAAACCAGACAGGGAATTGGCAGTCCAGGTAGCGCAGGCTTATGCGGATAAGTATGCCACGGCAGGATATTCCCCGCAGCCGGACTCATGGGATGCGGGTGGACTCTTCGAAATCACCCCTCAAACGGTCATTGCCTGGAACAGTTTTACGGACGACCCGACCAAGTTCGTTTTCCCGGCCGGACCTGAATAGATTTCTCTCACGGCATGCCTGTTCTAAAGAAAGAAGAAAGAGGGAAGATTTCTATCCTCTTTCTTCTTTCTTTCCACGCAGGGTTCTTCTCATTAGTCGAGGTATTTCAGCCCGGAGCCCGTGTTGAACAGGACGATGCGTTCCTGCGGGTCGACCCACTTCTGCTGAATAAGTTTCTTCAACGCCGCGAGCGTTGCCGCACCTTCGGGGGCGGCGAAGATGCCCTCCGCCCGGCACAACTCATTTTGGGAAGCCAGGAGTTCCTCGTCGCTGACGGCCACGGCTATCCCGTGGCTGTCTCGGATGTCCTGAAGGATGATGGAATCCGCGAAGCTTTTGGGCACGCGCAATCCGGAGGCGACCGTGCTGGCGTTGGTCCAGAAATCGCAGAAGGTGGCGCCCGATTCATAGGCCCGCACGACCGGCGCACAACCAGCCGCCTGCACCGAGACCATGCGCGGACGTTTTGCATCCTTCAGCCAGCCCAACTCCTCGAGTTCAGCGAAAGCCTTCCACATCCCGACCAGGCCGGTGCCGCCGCCCGTGGGATAGATGATGACTTCCGGTAAGGTCCAGTCAAAGGCTTCGGCAAGCTCGTAACCCATGATCTTCTTACCTTCCGTGCGGTAAGGTTCCTTGAAGGTGGAAAGGTCGAACCAGCCCTCCTCGCGCGCCTTGACTCCTGCCATGCCTGCAGCGTCGCTGATCAATCCCTCCACCAAAACCACTTCCGCACCGGCCATGCGGCTTTCTTCCATGTTCGCACGCGGTGTGTCCTTCGGCATGTAGATCATGGCCTGCATGTCCGCCCGCGCGGCGTAGGCTGCCATGGCTCCGCCCGCATTGCCGGCCGTGGGGATGATGACCTTTTTAATGCCAAGTTCCCTGGCCTTCGAGATCGCGGCGGAGAGTCCGCGCGCTTTGAAGGACCCGGTGGGGTTGCTGCTTTCATCCTTTACGAATAAATTCTCCAGCCCGAGGGATTTTTCCAGGTGCGGAAGCCTGAGCAGGGCGGTATCCCCCTCGCCAAGAGAGACCATGTTCTGAGGATCCAGGACCGGCAGGAGTTCGTGCCAGCGCCACATCCCCTTCAATCGGCTGTGGATCTCGCTGCGGTCCACATGCCGGTGCGCTTCGGCCAGGTCGTAGTTCACCAGCAGAGGAGACTGGCAGTCCGGACAATAGGTGTGGATCTCCTGCACGGAGAACCTGCGGCCGCAACCGGAACAGGAGAGGTCTGTTACGTAGGAAATTTTCGACGGAGTTGTTTTGGAAGCTGCCATGATAGGAAGCATTGTAATATGTCCGATGAGATTAAGGAGCTGATTTGGGAGAGGGTGCCGGCACAAAGGCTTCCACGCGCGCCCATAACTCGCGTATGTTGATCGGCTTGGACATGTACACATCGCAGCCGGCCTCGAGCGCTTTCTCAGCATCGCCCTTTAAGGCATTGGCGGTGACGGCGATGATCGGCACATAAGCCAGTGCGGTCTTGGAGCTGGTGCGCAAGCGGCGCGCCACCTCATACCCGTCGATATCCGGCAGGTTGATGTCCAGCAGAATCAGATCCACATCCTGGGTCTCGGCCACGGCAACTCCTCCCTGGCCATTCTCAGCCTCCAGAAGCCGATACCCGCGCGCTTCAAGCGCGCGCTTAACCAGCATCATATTGTCTTGATTATCTTCTATATACAGAACATTGTTTCCCATTATATGTCTCTCCTCTAGGTCCCACTTTTCTCATCGATCTTGTCTTCAATGACGTGGATGACCTGGTCCACGAATTTGCGGGTGGGTAGTGATCCTTTTTGATACACGGCCTCGATATGACCATTAAGACGTTTTCGTTCCTCGGGGGTGATGTCCTTGGCGCTGACCACCACGACCGGAATATTCTTTGTGCGCGGATCGAGCTTGAGTTCCTCCACGAGGCCGAATCCGTCGATGCCCGGCATGGTCAGGTCGCTCACGATCAGGTCGGGTAACTTCTGGCGTGCCATCGACAAGCCTTCCCAGCCATCCCTGGCATGGTACATACGGTAATTTTTACGGCTCTCAAGCAGCCGCCGGATCAGCAGGGCATCGTCGTCGTTGTCATCGACCAGCAGGACCGTGGTGACCTTCTCGTCGAGGTTCTCGAGCGCAGCCTGCAGACCTTCGCGCGGCGCGGGGGATTGGTCCTGGCTCAGGTGCACATCCACCGCCCATTGGTCGCCGAGGATGTGCTTTTCGACGGGGAAGGTGTGCCCGGTGCAGTTTACCACGACTGTTTCGTCCGGGATGATTGTTCCCGATTTTAACATTTTTTCCAGACCGGCAAAGGCGACCGCAGTCGCGGGCTCAACCGCCATGCCCTCGCTTTTCGCCAGGGCGCGCATGGCTGCAAACGCCTCAGCATCCGTGACGGATTCCATCGTGCCACCATGGAGCCGGGTCAAGTTCCACAGATAGGTGTAGGACTTGCCCGGGTCTCCGGTGGAAAGGATGATGATGCGCGTGTCGGGGATGACCGGCTCAGCCGTATCATGCCCTTCTTTGAAAGCCTTCACCATAGGAGAACAGCCCTCTGCCTGGATGACTGCGAGTTTGGGTATTTTGCTGATCAGGCCCATTTCAAGCATTTCCTTGAAACCCTGATAGACACCCAAGGGGCCCAGCCCACCGCTGACGGCCTGGATATACCAATCCGGCGCGCGCCATCCCAGTTGTTCGACGATCTCGTAGGCAATGGTCTTCATCGACTCGCGCGATGGAATCGAACTTGCACCGCGGTCGAGATGCAGACGCCTGCGCTGCGCAAACTGCGAGGCGATCTGCTTGGTCTGGTCGTAATTGCCGCTGACGCGGATGACCTCCGCGCCGAACAATGCCGCCTCGCGCAGCTTCTCCTGCGGGACGAGGCTGGTCATAAAAACCCACAACTTGATACCCGCCCGGGCGCAGGCAGCCGCATAGGCTACCGCGGCATTCCCCGTGGAGGCGATCACCGCCTCCCGCACTCCGCCCTCATTCATCGCTGCCACCGCGACCGCGGCTTGCCGGTCCTTGAAGGAGCTGGTCGGGCCGTAGCGTTCATCCTTGATATACACATGGTCATGCCCAAGCGCCGGTGCGAAGCGCTGAGACAGCCACAGGGGCGTCCCTCCGGCAGGGTAGAGATCGAGAGCGGAGGGGTCTGCCAGCGGCAGGATGTCCTGGTACCGCCACATGTTGGACGGACGGTCCGGTAGACCCCGCAGAATCTCGCGTTTAAAGACCTCGAAGTCGTACTGCGCTTCCAGCCATTGCGAACTGCAGCTTTTACAGACAGCCGGTACAAAGGGTTCATACGACTGCTGCTGACCGCACTCGACGCATTGAAGGAATCTCGGAGATGCCATTCTACTTTTCCAGTTTCTCCGCGGGTTCGGTGAGCCGCGCTTCAAGCGGGAGTTCCACATAGAACACGGAGCCCTCGCCCTCCACGCCGGAGCTTTCTGCCCACAGGCGCCCGCCGTGTATTTCAATCAGTCTGCGGCTGATGGGTAGACCCAGGCCGGTGCCACCCGCCTTGCGTGTGGAGGAGGAATCCACCTGGGCGAATTCCGTGAAGACATCTTCCAGTTTGTCGGTGGGGATTCCTATGCCGGTATCCTTCACCTTTATCAGGACATGTTCATCCGTGCAGGTGGCAAGGATCGAGATCTTTCCCCGTTCGGTAAATTTAATGGAATTGTTGACCAGATTTATCATCACCTGGCGCAGGCGTGTGCGGTCTGCCAAGATTTCCACTTCCCTGTCAGATTCGCTTTCAATGAATAGTGAGATATTCTTTTCGCTGGCCAGCGTGGAGGTGATGCTGGTGACCTCGTCCAGAATCTCGTGCACCCGGAATTTCTCGATGTTCAGGTTCATACGCCCGGCCTCGATCTTGGCCATGTCGAGCACGTCGTTGATCAGGTGCAGCAGATGCTTCCCGTTCTTCTGGATCAAGCCGAGATCATTCTGCATGTTATCCGTCAGAGGACCGTCCAGCTCTTCCAGCATCACGTCAGCAAAGCCGAGGATGGAGTTGAGCGGCGTGCGCAGCTCATGCGACATGTTGGCCAGGAACGAGGACTTCAAACGGTCCAGTTCGCGCAGCCGGTTGACAGCCTGCTCCAATTCCGCGGCGCGTTTTTCATTTTGCTCGGAAAGCCTGAGGTTTTCTATATGGGAACTTAACTGACCGGCGACGGCTTCGACGATCTCGCGCGCTTCCTCCGTGGACATGACTTTGTCGACCGTCAACTGGCCGATGGCCTCGTCGCGTACCGATAGAGGAACAGCCATGGCGTGAGACTCGCTCTGGTGTCCGTCTTCTTTCAGGGAAACCACTTCTGCCAGATTGTAGGCGTATCCCAAAGGACCCTCGGCCATTGAATCGGTGTAAGCTTCCCAACCTTCGTGGGTCAGGCGACGCGTGATTTGTTCCGCCTCGGCGCGATACCGTTCCGCTGTTTCGAGCAGGCGCAGGTTCTCGATCTGCTGGGTCACCTGGCGCGCCACACGTTGAACGAGTTCCTTCCTCTCATCTGTCCAGGCTTCGCCCTGCAATTCCACGTTGAAGGCTCCAACCGGTTCCCCGGTAATTTCCAGAGGAAGTGACAGCGCGTGGACATTGGTCGACGACGAAACTTCAGCGCCTGTCAATGTTACCATCCGGTTTTGATCGAACACAAAGCTGGTCTGCTCCGGCTTGTGGATGGCATCCATATAAGTTGCCCAGCCCGTCCGCGTCAGCCGTCGCGCCTGAGATTCGATTTCAGCACGAGCCTGTTCGGTTTCGGCGAACAGCTGGGAGTTCTGGATGGCGATGGCCAGCTGCCCGGCCAGGGCTTCGAAAGCAGGCAGGTTCGTCTCGCTCAGGGTGCCCGGCTGCTCGCTCTGCATATCGAGCACGCCGAGGATGCGTTCGCCCGAGATCAACGGGACGGCCATCTCGGAACGGGTCTTGGGGAGCAATGGATTGGGTTTGAAGTTCGGGTTTTCCAGCGTATCGGCCACAATAACCGGTTTCCGGTCCTTCACTGCACGACCGTTCAGGGAGGCGTAATCGATGGTCAGGCGATGCCCCCGCTTAAGGAGCGCCTCGCCCACATCCCCAGTGCCGGCGCGCAGGAGGAGCAGGCGCTCAGCCGGATCAGTCAGATACACCTGTGTGTAATACAGACCGAACCGGGAGCGGATTAACTCGGCGGCTGTCGTCAACATTTCATCCATGTCCGCAACCTTCCTGGTCACGGTGCGGCCTACTTCGGAGGCCAGCTCCAGGTCGTGGGTCCGGTCAGCGACGCGCTGCTCGAGAGAACCAACCAGATTTCTTAATTGCGAGGTCATGTTGTTGAATGTGGCTGCCAGAACACCCACTTCATCACGGGTGGTCACCTTTACTTCGGCATCAAGTTCTCCGGAAGCTACCTTGTCCGCCATGGTCTTGAGCTTGAGAATGGGATTGGTAATCAGGCGGGCCAGGAACACCGCTGTGGCACCGACGATGGCGGTGATGACGAGTACCATGAGAATATTGCTGCGCGTCTGGGCGTCCACCGGTGCCAGTGCTTCTGCACTGGACTGCCTGGCTACGACCCGCCATCCAAGACTGGAGATGGCCCGGGCAGCCATTTCAGAGCCGGGAGCGCCTACAGGAGCCTGACTGGCGAGAGTGGGAATGTCGTCATGCAATAATTCGGTGAAGATTTGGTTGGTCACAAATAAAGCACTGAGATCAAGAGCTGCATCCTCGATAGCCAGATGGTAAGTCCCATCCTCCTCGGCTTCCAGTTCAAGTTCCTGACCGTTGGGCAGGTAGATATCCGTATTTCCGGTCTGCCCGAACTGCCCGCTGGTGAGGGCATCTGCGAGAGTGTTGAATTCCACTGTCGAGCGCAATACGCCTACAACATCCGTGCCATTCTCCGCATAGATGGCGGCAGCCATGATGATGGCTAAGGTTTGGCTGCTTTCGTCGTACTCCGGCTGGCCGATATACACCCCCTGATGGGCTGCCGTCTGCCACCATTCTTCATCTCCCTGGTAATAGTCCGATGTGCGGTTGGTGGAGGCGACATTCAACCCCTGACGGTCGGTGAGGAACACCTCCACATGCGAGGGGAATTTTTCCTTGAAGTGCACTAGTTCTGCAGAGAGCTCATTCCCCAGGACGGAAGCCACCAGCGGGTTGGCGTTGTCATTCGCTGCGTCTGCCGCCCTCCACTGCTGATCGAGGGTGTCAATGGCTGCCTGGCCTCGTATGTTCTCCCGGTTTGCCTTTACTGCGGCATCACGCACGGACTCGTTGATAACCAGCGAACCCACAAGATCATATTCACGCTTGACTGTCTGGCCAATTTCCGCTGCCTTTGCCTCGGAGAGGTTTTAAGATTGACACCAATGTTCTCCGTGAGTGTGGTGCGCATGGATTGGATGGAGGAATAAGACGCAACTCCCATGGACAATAATGCCATGAGCACAAAAGCCGTAATTAATTTTGTACGGATGCTCCCGATGTATGCCTGCCGGATAAAAAAAGCCACCAACCCAATCACCGCCAGACCGATTGCAAACGGGGCAAAAGTCTGCAGTGTGGTGGACCTGAGTCTGAAAGCCGGATTCCACAATTCGATGCCGATTGTGACCAGAACAGCAACAGCCGTAACAATGATCGCCTTCCGCCGTTCTGACTCTGGAAATACCCAGGTGATCAGGACAGTCGCCAGGATCACAATGTAGGCCAGGGCAAGCGCAAAAACATTACCCAGGACAAGAACTGCCAGGATGGGCGGAACAACAGCAACGCCATAAATTATCCAGAGTCCTCTCACCAGCCAGCCCCGGCGAATCAGGACAAAGCTGGTAATACCCGCTGCCACCATCAGGATCGTAACCGGCGTGAGCAGATAATCCGAAGCATCAAAATGACCCTTCTGGAGAATAAAGACGTTATAGACCGAGAAGATAAAGAAGACCACCCCAAGGATGGTAAAGATTCCGGCAGTCCATAAGGCCAATTGGAACTGCCTGCCGGTGGCGGTCCCCGCCGTGTCCGTAGCTGTGCTTTTTTCCTTTGGAGAAAGCGCCATTTGGAATTTGGCGATGGTCTTTCGAGCGGCTGATGTCATAGAGACTTGTTGAGCAGTCTCCTGAGTTGCTGTCATGGCAACCGAGCCGGTAACCTGTGCATCCACCGGTTCGACCAAGCGATCGATAGGCGATACTTCCGGTGCGAGGGCCTGTACCTCAGGTTGAACCACCTGCAAGTTTACAGGCTGTGCCTCCGGTTCAACAACCTGGGATTTAAGCACTTCCGCTTCAGGAGTGGCAGGCTTTGCATCCGGCTGGGGAATCTGTGTTTTCAGCGTTTTCGACAGCTGACCTTCACCCTCTTGGTTGGGGTCGGGGTCGACCTGCCTGGCATCCGAAAGCAGGGATTCAAGCCGCTTGTATTTGGGGTTGTTTTGTGACATAAACGTTTAGCTCCTCAGCGAGCTGCTGATACTGCTGCGCGCCCCGGCTGGTCGGTGCATGGACCAGGACGGGCGTCCCGGCCAGCTGGGCTTCGCGTAATTTGGTGTCAAAGCCGATAATGGTATTCAAAAGTCCGACGTCGAAATACGTGCGCATTTGTTCCAACATGCGCGTGTGAAAGCTGCCGCGCCTGTCGAACATGGTCACCAGCAGGCGGTAAGCCAGCTCGGGGTTGGTTCGCTTTCGAATCAATCGGATCAGTTCGAACATATCCGTCAAAGCCTGGATGGAAAAGAATTCACACTGCGTGGGAATGATCAGCAGGTCTGCGGCGGTGAGGGCGTTGAACGTGAGCGGTCCCACCGAGGGGGGGCAATCCAGCATCACCACCTGACAATCCTGAACGCTTGGCGTCTGCAATACTTTGCGCAGCTTGTATTCGTACTCCGGCATTTGATACAACTCGCGGTTGATCGTCAGCATCGCATCGTTGGACGGGATGATGTCCAGGCCCGGCAGGCTGGTCTCTGCCCTGGTGGACGCAAGGTCCACTTCGCCCGTCAGCACCTCGGCGATGGAATAACTGGTCTCGTTGGAATCCAGCCCAACGCCGGAGGTCAGGTTGGCCTGCGGGTCAAGATCGATCAACAAGGTCTTGATCCCCAGCCTGGCGAAACTTGCTCCCAGACTGATGGCTGTGGTGGTCTTGGCCACACCGCCTTTTTGATGGCAGATCGCAATGACGTAAGGCATCAGTTTACCTCTTCGGGTCGGCTCCATTGCCTCCAGCGATGGTGTGAGGCTCCATCGCTGTTCGGGCTGGCTGCAGGGTGGCGCTTACGCGTGAGGCGCCCAAGGCCATTCCCACTTCATGGATGGCGGTTTGCAAAACAT
Organism: uncultured Chloroflexia bacterium; assembly: GCA_963774975.1. Classification (GTDB taxonomy): domain Bacteria; phylum Chloroflexota; class Anaerolineae; order Anaerolineales; family Villigracilaceae; genus JBGPQJ01. The sequence goes on along the minus strand of CAVZGY010000010.1, from coordinate 77,044 downwards.
CCTCCACCGTGCCGGCACGCTGAATCTTCTGGCCGATGGTATTGATCATTGTCTCCAATTCAGCCTTGGACTTGGATTCTTCATAAGAACGCGCGTTGCGCACCGCAATGGCGACCTGGTTGGCGATTGATTGAAGCAGAACAACATCATCCTCTTTGAGCCCGGCGACTATATTCTGCTGTACGTCGAGCACACCCAGAACATCATTACCGATCGATATCGGCACGGCGACTTCCGATTTCGTATCAGGAAGCAAGGGGTTGGGAAGCCAGTTTATATCTTTTGAAGTGTCCGGAACGAGCACAGGGGCATTTGCCTCTGCAGCATGTCCGACCAGGCCTCTGCCTTTGGATATTTTGTGACCGCGGGCAAGCATCGCGACGCCAGCTTCACCGGTGCCGCCAGCCATGATCAGATCTCCGCTGGCTTCATCCTGTAAATAGATGTGTACATGGTAGAAATCAAAGGCGTCCTGCACCTGATCCACTACTTCCTTTACGAGTTGCTTCGGGTCAAGGATGGTCGAGAGGCGGCGGCTGACTTCAGTGGATGCTGTCAGCGCCTTGGTGCGTTCATTCACGCGCTGCTCGAGTTGTGCTTGAAAAGCCTGCAATTCATCGTTTGCAATCCTGAGTTCCTGAGATGACGCTTTGGCACTTTTTATTGATTTCTGCAATCCACTGATGAGCAAATAGGTCATGACAACTATCAAGGAATAAATGGCTATCAGGTCAACAGCTGTATTCATTGATGTGTCATATGAAACCGCCCGAAGCCCCCTGACCTCTTGATTGGCCATAATCAGCATCGCGGCAACACTCAATCCAAAGAATGGAAGACTGTATTGCCAGCCTAACAGCAGACTGGTCATGAGGATGACTACAGCATAAGCCACAATTGAGACATCGCGAACTCCATCGTTGGAATATGCCTGATATGTCATCGCAACCCATGTGATTGTGACGAGAATCAGGCTGGCTGTACGAACATAACCAAACTGGAGAAGCACACGCAACGTGATCAGGATGCCCACCAGAATCAACAACAGAACATTTGTGGGCGATAAGATGAAACTTTGCAAGAGACGAGAGACAAGAAGTACGGACAGTAATCCAATTCCACTCAAAATGATGATATTGAGATATCGCCCGGTACGTTGCTTGTCTTCGTCATGAAAATCCGGAAGAAAAAGAAGCTTCTTCATACTACACCCTCTCCTATCCTCATTCCTGAGGATCATCCGTAGTTTTCAGTCTAACACTTGCTGGTTGGCCCAAGGCACGCCCGATCTCGCGTACTGCCACTTGCAGAGCGCTTTCCACGGTGGTGGCGCTCTGAATCTGCTGGCCGATGGATGCGATCAAAGTCTCCCGTTCGGCCCTTTGCTGGGCTTCCGCATAGGAAGAAGTATTCTGCAGGGCGATGGCTACCTGGCTGGCGATGGAGGCAAGCATGTCTGCATCCTCCTGCTGCAAGCCATCAGCGATATTGTGCTGCACGTCCAGGACCCCCAGCACCTGCTCTCCCATGGAGATGGGCACGGCCACCTCAGATTTGGTCTCAGGCAGCAAGGGGTTGGGCAGCCAGTCCGGATTTTTGGAAGTATCAGGCACGAGCACCATGGCATTGATGTCGGCTGCGCGTCCCACCAGGCCTTTGCCTTTGGGGAGTTTGTGACCGCGCGCCAGCAGGGTGGCGCCGGCTTCGCCTGTTCCACCAGCCATGATCAGGTCACCGCTGGTTTCGTCCACCAGGTAAATATGCGCGTGGTAATAGTTGAAAGCCGACTGTACCTGCTCCACCACTTCCTTCACCAATTCCTTCTGGTCAAGAATGGTCGAGAGCCGCCGGCTGACCTCCGCGGATGTTCTCAGCGCCTTTGTCCGGTCTGCCACGCGCTGTTCCAATGAACCGATCAAGTCGCGCAACTGAGAGGTCATGCTGTTGAACGTACGCCCCAGAACGCCGAGCTCATCGTTGCTGCGCACCTGAATCTGGCGGTCCAGGGTGCCGCGCGAAACCGAATCCGCCACCTCGGCGATTTCTTCCACGGGGTTGAGTACGATGCGACGCATGACCTGAAACATCACCAATGCCACCAGGCCGATGGCTGCCACCATACCGCCCAGAAGACCCAGCAGGACTGTGTTGTAGGACTGCTTGAACTGATCCTGACTGTAGTCCACCATGATATCGCCCAGGACGTGCGTGCCGGTTCCGTGACAGGACTGGCAGCGTTCCTCGTTATATAGAGGCACCGAGTTGCGGATGATGTCGCGCCCGCCCACAGTCACTGCCAGAAAGGCGGGACGTTCCGCTGCGGAAAGCTGATGACAACCCCAGCAGGAAGGATCCTCCTCACTGGAAGGCATGCTTTCTTTTGGGATGGCCTGCCCCCCGGGAAAACCGGAGGCGAATGACGTGAGGGCATAATCATCATCGTAAACCGCGATACTGTATAACTGCTGGTTGGCCACATTCCTGCCCAGTCTTTCGAGCGCATCCTGGATGACCGACTTGTTCCCGGTCATCATGGCGTCGACCAACATTGTCTCGGCAACGGAGTTGATGGTCTGGATCTTCTGAATCTCGCTGTCCCACATCACCGTCCTGAAATGGCGGGAAAGGACAAAAAACACGGCTCCCAGGACCAGCACCATCGTGAGCGCAATACCCACAGCGACCTTGAAGTTAAGTCCCTGATTTTGCCACCATCTCATGCTGCACATCCTTTGATTGAAGCTGTAACGCTTTTATTCACAGGTTGCTCACTTTCACGCGCTTACGGCCTAGTCATGCCAGAAGTTTCCCCGCCGATATCAGCCAGGCTGTCATACAGCACCTGGAGGATGTAAATGCTGTTGTGCGCAAAGGCGCCCTCGTCGTGAGCGGAGTAGTTATAGTTGTAGGCCGCCCTCAGCAGACGCGGAGTCCAACTGAGGTAACGATTCTCAGCTACGGCTTCCTCCGGGTCGACAATGCCATTACTATTGGTGTCTGTGAAGAAATAAGGGTGGAGGGTCAGGTCATAAGCGATCGGCACGCCTGCGACATCCTTCGCATAAGCCTGGATTGCCTGAAGGAGTTTGGACTGAATATATTCCACCTCGTAAAAGATACCTTCCGAAAAATCCCCGTCTCCATCGATGTCGGTTGTGTTGACGCGAATACTCTTGGGGTCCACGCCGTCGAAGGTGTGACACTCACTGCAGGTTTCGATTTTCAGCTCGAGGCTGTGCTGTTCATGGCAGCGAGTGCAGCCGAAGAATTCATCCCCACGGTTGAACCGGCCATGGTAGGAATTGCCGGCGTATTCATAGGCGCCATGAACTTCAGATCCAAAGGGGGTGGCGGCCGAAGTGGAATGGCTGTTCACAAAAGCCAGGCTCGCGTTGGGAACATCATCCTCGGTCAACTCCAGCTTATTAATGGCATTGTCAACAGTTTCGGTCGAACCGCGCCCCTGATGGCAGGTGATGCAGCGCGCCTCCGCACCAAGCCCGCCAATGTACTCGCCCGAAGTAAAGGTGACGCTGTCCAGGGTATAGGTCGCTTCGTTGTGGCACACATAACAGGTGACCGTTGTCCCAATCGGTTTGGGGCTGTCCACCACATCGACTGCTGTCCCGTCCACGCCAAGAAAATCCAGAAATCCTGGTCTGCTGTGGCATTGGGCACACATCGCGGGAATTTCCTGGGGATCTGCTTCGTCCCAATGTCTGAAAGCCTCGGCCTGGTCGTCGGCATGAGGAGAGGATTCCCACAATTCTTTAAACGATAACGGCACAGGGGTGGGAACGATTGGAGTCTCCACTACCGGAACCGGGGAGGGTGTGGAAGCCTCAGCCGGCGAACTGCAAGCGGTCATGACCACTGCAATTCCGACGAGGCAGATGACTGCCCATTGTAATTTTCGCCCGTTGAAGCGATATTGATTTTTCATATTCATCTCCTGTTCACGCCTTAACTTTCTCTTCCTTCAGAGCCTCATACAGGCCTGCCCGGTCCACCACGGCCGCGATCTGGTTTGCCACCGCCTGGATCAAGGCAGCATGCTCTGGTTTGAAGTGACCGGGCTGCTCATGAGTCAGCAGGATCAAGCCAAGAGAACCTCCCAGCCAGTCCGCAAGCGGGGCAGCCGCAGCAGAATGAACCTTTTCATTCCACTTCGCCATCCAGTGTTCCCCGGCAGAGGTATCCTTAATGATGAGCGGCCCGCCTGTTTTACTCAATTCAAGGATAAGTTCATTCGCGCGTCCGCTCTCGATCTTGGGCGACGAGTAGGGGTAGGCCTTATAAAGTGGTTTTTCGGGATTCAAGATATACCCGGCATTCGCCCCCATGCCTGTCACCAGCACATCCAGGATCGCCTCCAACAGTTCATTCAGAGGACGACGTATGGCGGAGAGATTCCCGATCTCCATCATCACGTTCATTTCCCGGTTACGCCGCCGGATATCATCCTCGGCGCTCTTGACCCGCAGCTTCGTCTGGATGCGCGCCATCAGCTCGCGGCGGTCGAACGGTTTCATCACGTAATCGTCCGCGCCCATGTTCAGCCCGGTCTGCACATCCGTGGAGTCGAGACGGTTCGCCGTCAGGATGATCACGGGGATGTGTGCGATCCTGGGATCGGAGCGCATCTCACTCAGGACTGCGAAGCCGTCCTTCTTGGGCATGTTGACATCCAGCAGTACCAGATCCGGCAATTCAGTGCGAAGGACTTCCAGGGTCTCCTCTCCGTCGCTGGCCATCAACAATTCATAACCTTTATCGTTCAGGTAGCGCGCAAGCAGGGACACATTGTCCGGCATGTCATCCGCGACCAGGATCTTGAACGCATTCCCGGAGGGATAGACCTGGCTCGTGCCCTGCGATTTCCTCATATCCTCCAGATGCCGGCTCACCACCTGGCAGATCTGTTCGGGGGGAATCGGCTTGATCAGAGTCTCATTCACCTTCAGCCGCTGTGCCATTTCCCTCAAGCCGGGCACATCGTAGGCGGTGATCAAGATGTTATAGGAGGGGCGCCCGCCGGGGTGCTGGCGGAGTTTTTCGATCAACTCCAGTCCGTTCATATCGGGCATCATCATGTCGGTGATCAGCAGGTCCACGGGCAGGTCCTTGACCTGATTCAAGGCATCCTTGCCGCCAATGGCGGCGATGACCTCGATGCCCGGTCCGAGCTGGGAGATGGCGCGCCCGAGCGTCCTTGCCGTGCCGGGATGGTCATCGACAATCAGGATGCGCGCCTGCGTCTGGGGGTTGGATAGTGTGGTAGCGCTCATAGTTGCTACCATTATCCACCGGCACCCGCCTGCGGAACGATTGGCTTGTGGAGGCCTTGGTTGGTAAAAGTTGGCAAAAAATCCGCCTCCCGGGAAACAGGAGGCGGATGTCAAATTCGGAACAGGGTAAAGTTCAGTCAATCACCAGGCGGTATCCGCTGCCCCGGACATTGATCAGCAGGATGGGCTTGCGTACATTCGGCTCGATGGCCTGGCGAATATGATGGACGTGCCACTTGACCACTTCCTGCGCCTCGTGCAGGTCAGCCTGGTAACCCTGGGCTTCAGCCACCAGCGTTTGGTAATCGACCACGTTCGGGGCATGGCGGGCCAGCACCAGCAGGTAGTCGAAAGCGGTGGGAGGCAGGTCAGCCTCGCGCCCGTTGATCGTCAGCCGGCGGGTGTGCAAATCGAGGGCCAGCTTGCCGCGTTTCAGGTAGCGTTCACCCGCCGCTGATGGGGTAACGGGTTGAGTTGGTTGGCTCACATCTGTCGTCAGCCTGCGCAATTCAGCCTGCAGACTCTCGATCTGTTCCTGGATCTCCTGCTTGCGCTGCTCTGTCTGGCGCCGGGTAAGGATGGCGCGGGTGCGTTCGACGATGTCATCCGGCTGAAGCGGCTTCAAAAGGTAATCGGTGGCTCCCCGACGCAGCGCTTCCAGCGCGGAGGACAGGTCAGGTTGGGCTGTGAAGAGCACCACAGGCAGCTCCGGAAAAGCGGCATGCATGATCTTGAGCACCTCCATCCCGTTCATATCCGGCATGCGGATGTCCAGGTAGACCAGGTCAAAGGGCAGCTTCGTCACGTAGTCAAGCCCCTCTTGTCCGCTGGCTGCGCTGGTGACATGAAGCCCGGCTCGCTGCAGGATGCGCGTGAGGGTTTGGCGTAAAGCAGCCTCGTCGTCGATGATCAGAATGTGGCCGTTGAGAGTCATGGTAGCCCCTTATCCTTCACCGGAAGCCAGATCTTGAAGAATGCCCCTCCCTGGGGGTCGTTCGCAGCCTGGATCTCGCCACTGTGCTGCTGGATGATGTCATAGGTAATGGTCAGACCGAGCCCGGTGCCCATGTCCTTGCTGGTGATGAACGGTTCGAAGATGTGCGGAAGAAGTTGCGGATCGATCCCTGCGCCTGTGTCGGTGAAAGTAAGCAGGGTTTTTCCCTGCTGATGAAGATGTTCACTCCGAACAGTCAATTGCCCACCTTCGCGCATCGCTTCGATGGCATTCATGAACAGGTTCAGAATGACCTGGCGAAGTTGTTCGGGGTTTCCGGAAATAAGCGGCAGGTCGGGGTCAGGCTTGAATTCGAATCGGATGCCGTTATGGCGCATGTGGGTGGCGGTCAGGGCGTGCACATATTCAACCAGGTCATTAATCTGGACATCCTGGTAATCTTCCGAGCGGGTTGGGCGGTAGGCGGTGCGCAGGCGGTCGATCAGGGCGGCCATTCGTTCAGTTTCCGAGATGACAATTTCCAGGTCCTGCCGGCCTTGCTCGCTGAATGTTTCCTCCTCTTTGATTAAGAACAAGGCATTCTGAATGGCCTGAATCGGGTTATTCAGTTCGTGGGAGACGGAAGCCAGCAGGCGGCCGACCACCACCAACCGTTCGTTCTGAATCAGCTGACTGCGCATGGCTTTCTCTTGCTGAAGTGAATTCTGCAGCTTGGCATACAAGCTGGCTTTCTGCAAGGACACAGCCAACTGGTCTGCGACCGCCTCCATCAGGTACATCTGCCGGTCAGTCAGGGCGCTGATGGAAGTCTGCTGAATGTCCAATACACCCAGCACCTGTCCCTCAATTTTGATGGGAATTGCCATCTCCGATTGGGTGTCCGGCAGAAGCGGATTGCTGACGTAGAAAAGGACCTGGTCAACGGCGTTGGTCGTGAATGGCTCGCCAATCTCCGCCACATGGCCGACAATGCCAGTGCCCACCGGCAGGCTGAAGCCGTCCTTCTGTAAGAGCTTGCCCCGTTCTCCACTCCCATGACCGGCCGCCAGGATATTGCTGGCGGAGTCCATCAGAAAAATCTGAACATGGTAATAACCAAAATCCCTGTACAAAAGGTCCACCACATCCTGCATCAACTGGTCGGGATCCAGTGAACTCGCCAGGCTTTGGTTGATGCGGTAAAGGGCGTTGGTTTCTTTTAGGCTCTGCTGCATATCCTCCAGCAGGCTGGCGTTATGTATCGAGATGGCTGCCTGGGCGGCCAGGGTATCCAGGACGGCCAACCATTCAGGGTCAGGCGCCAGAGGGGAGCGATGGAATATTTCCAATACACCCTGCAGTTGGTCCTTGCCGAACAGGGGGACTCCATAATAGGTAACGAATTCCTCCCCTGCAATGGATTTTGTCAGAACAGGGTTGTCAAGTGTGGTCAAATCTTCGATATACAAGGTCTTGAGTTGCTGGGCAGCCTGCCCGGCAAGCCCGCTGCCGATTTCGAGGCGGGTAAACCTCAAGGCCTGTGTGCGGAAACCCTCCCCGGCGGCAAATTCAAGCCTCTGTGTCTTGGGGTTGACCAGCAGCACGGAGACCGCATCCACATGCAGCTGCTTGACCACTTCGCGAACGAGCAGATACAGGATCTGGTGCAGGTCCATGCTGCTCAGGACTGCCTGTTCAATGCTGAACAAGGCGCGCATTTGTTCCATCTGACGGGATTTATCCTCCGCAGCCTGGCGGGTCTTATCCTCGTCCTGCGGGAATACCGGTGGCGCAAAAAAAGCCCGCAGGCGGCTCAGCATCGAAACACCCTGAGGGACAGGCTTGCAGACATGATTGGAAACACCTCCCGGTGCCGGGGAGGGGCGTTACGGATCGTCATGCTTTCTCCCTGGTTAGACGATTTGTAAACTCCCACTTCGTTCGTGATTAATCGTACCCCACTTTACAAACGCCCAGAGAGACCACGTTCAAGATTTTTCTACAAGCAAATACGCGCAGGGATGGCGATTCGTCTCCCTAGGCGTATTTGCTTGCAGAACTGACGCTTAAAACAACCCGGTTATGGTCAACCACCGGCTGCCGGGCAGGAGGGAAACGCCGACGACCACCACAATGAGCGATGCGAGAAGAAATAGAAAGCCGTTGCGGTAGCGGACGGCATCGCCCTTGTCCTTGCCCAGGCTGGTGAGATGCGCCAGCACGACCGCCACGAGCATGATCCCCAGATGCTCGAGGCGGTAAGCAGGCCAGAATCCCTGCATGCCTCCCAGGATCAGATAGAAGCCGCCGAGAAGAAGCTGCACATCCATCAATGAGGTATATGCCATCCTCAGTCGATTGGCGGGTTCATCGTAGGGCTTTTTCCCGAACCAGCCGATGCCAAATTTGATCAGGGCAGCCACCGCGACGATGATGGTCGCCCAGCGAAGAATGGAATGAAGGGTAAGGGCAAATGTCATGATGACCTCCAGGGTGAGTGCGAAACGATACCAGCGATGTGGCTATTATACATCCCGGAGGTGGTGTGAAAGTCGCCCGCTCACTTCCATGGATGAACGCCTGCCATTTTCACGTATAATCAAATGAGACAGGCGGAGGTGATATGGCAAACACATCCATTTTGACTGAAACCCGCGGGCGGGTCGGCTTGATCACCCTCAACCGCCCCCAGGCGCTCAATGCCCTCAATGCGGTGCTGCTCACTGAATTAATCGAAGCCCTGGCAGCGTTTGACGCTGATACTGCGATCGGCGCGATGGTCATCACCGGCAGCGAGAAAACCTTCGCCGCCGGCGCCGACATCAAGGAGATGGCCGACGCCTCCGTGATGGAGATGATGGCCAAGGGGTTCGTCGAGCTGTTCGACAGCCTTCGCAAGATCAACAAACCGGTCATCGCGGCTGTCTCGGGCTTCGCGCTGGGCGGCGGCTGCGAGCTGGCGCTTTCCTGCGACATGATCGTCGCCTCCGAGACGGCAAAGTTCGGCCTGCCCGAGGTGACGCTCGGCGTGATCCCCGGCGCGGGCGGCACCCAGCGGCTGACGCATGCCCTCGGCAAGGCGTTGGCAATGGAAGTCATCCTCAACAACCGAATGTTGTCTGCAGCCGAAGCCCAGCAGTTCGGGCTGGTCAACCGCGTCGTGCCGGTGGAACGCTATCTGGACGAAGCCCTCGCCCTGGCTGCGGAAGTCGCCGCGCGCGCCCCGGTCGCTGTGCGTCACGCCAAGCAGGCGGTCAATGCCGCCTTTGAATCGACATTAGCCGAAGGACTTGCCGATGAACGGCGTCTCTTCTATTTATTATTTGCCACCGAAGACCAGAAGGAAGGCATGAAAGCCTTCCTTGAAAAACGAAAACCCGAGTGGAAGGGAAAGTAATCCGCGCATCGGCTGGACATGACCACTTACACTGAGCTCAAAACCGCCCTGGACAGTCTCGGCTTGAAAGACGCGCCGGTCATCGCGCACGCCTCGCTCAAGTCGTTCGGCGAGGTCGAGGGCGGGGCGCCCATGGTTGTGCAAGCCTTCGTCGATTCCTTCGGCGGGGTGGTCATGCCGACCCATACCTACAAGACGATGCTCGTCCCGCAGGCCGGACCCGATAACAACGCGATGGACTATGGCAAGCCGGACCCTTTCAACGCTGAGCCTGAATTCTTCACTCCCCACATGCCGGCCGACGTGTTGATGGGTGCCATCCCCGAAGCTTTGCGCCAGCGTGCCGGTGCGAAACGCTCCAGCCACCCGATTCTCTCTTTCGCCGGGTTCAACGCGGATGCCATGCTTGCCACGCAAACCCTCAAAGAGCCGCTTGCGCCGATCCAGGCCTTGGCAGAAGAAAACGGCTGGGTGGTACTGGCCGGCGTGGACCACACCGTCAACACGAGCATGCATGCCGCTGAAAAACTTGCCGGACGCCGGCAGTTCATCCGCTGGGCGCTGGTGAGGGACATGCTGACCCGTCCGGCGCCTCTAAAGCTGGCCGGTCACAACTTCGCCTCGACCTCGGTCAACGAGCGTGTGATTGAATGCCCGGGCTTCCCGGGATGCTCGGCAGGGTTTCAAGCCATCGCAAAGGATATCCAACCCTTCACGAAGAGGGTCACAGCCGGCAGTTCAGCCATCCAGGCTGTCCCGCTGGCGGCATTGTTCCATGCGGTCATCAGCAAAATTAACCAGGACCCCAAGGCGCTGTTGTGCTTCGATCCCAACTGCGCGAGGTGCAATACGGTCAGGATGACGTTGTAAGTATTTGCCCCTACCTTGCCCTCCCCCGTAATCGGGGGATGAAAAAGAATCAGGGTGGTGAGCAGCAATACTGCTCACCACCCTGATTCTTTAAATTCAAGAAATGAGTTCTACTGGTACACCAGCGGTTCCACCCGCCAACTGTCTTCGCCGATCAGCCTCTTCAACCGCTCGAGCATGTCCGGGCAAACGCGCGTGGTGTCGTTGGGGAAGTCCAACAGGTAACCCTTCCCGTCCTCGAAGATGCGGAAGGAGAAGCGGTCCAGGCCGGGGTAGGAGATGAGGATGCCGTAAATATGTTTGATGCGGCGCCGGTCGCGTTCCGGGTTGCCGCTGGGGCGCATCAGGATGGAGATCAACTGCGGGGGTGTGTTGCCAACCTCCGGAGCTGAAATGACTTGCGGCGGCAGGACGGGAAGCGGGGTCGGGCGCTCCAACTCCAGCGATTCGATGACCGCGCTGAGTGTCAGGCCGGCATCCGGGATCAGGTCCGTGCGTGCTGAGGGTGGGTCCGCTATTTCAGCCACAGGCTCACGCGAGGCTGCTACCACGGGTTCAGGCAGGGATTCTACGGCTGCCGGGATTTCTGGGACAAACTCAACCTGTTGAGAATCGTTTGCTGGTGTTGTCGCGCTTGCCTTAGGCTCTTCCTCGATTTTCTCCGCAGGCTGCGCAGGGAAGAAAGCCGCATCGGGCGTGGCCGGGACTCCGAATCCATACTGCCGGTTGGGGGCGACGTAATTCTCCCAGTCGGGAGGGAATTCCGGGGGCGGCGGAGCTCCGTCCAGCTCGTCGTCAGGATCGGGGATGAAGTCATTGGCCGGAGTGTTCGCGGCCGGGCGGGGCGCGGGCTGCGCGGCAGGTTGCTGAGGAGGAGCCGCTGATCTTTTTATAACGGGAGCAGGCTTATCCTTTTTGCTTTGAAGCGGCGCCGGAGAAGACGCGTAGAAAGTTACTTCCGTCTTGATCTCGTCCACCAGAATCTTCGGCGGCTGGCTGGACGAATCCACCTTGCCGTCGATCACAATCACCTTGCCCTGTTCGCACAGGTTCCGTGTCTTGTCCCAGGTCCTCGGGAAGATGACCAGTTCAACGGTGCCTTGCATATCCTCGATGGTCACAAAGCCCATCATCTTGTCGGTCTTGGTCTTGTACGGCCGTACCGCCGCCACCATGCCCGCCACCCGCACCCGTTCTTCGTGAGCGGCATCGTTGAGGGTAATGGAGTTGTGGCTGACGGCATTGGTCAACAGTTCGGTGTGACCGGACAGCGGGTGGTCGGACAGATACAGGCCGATCAGCTCGCGCTCCCAGTTGAGCATTTCCTTGCGGTCGACCTTGATGTTCTCGGGCAGGGTGATGGTCTCCGCCTGGACTCCCGTCGCAGCCCCGAACAGGGACATTTGCCCGGCCTCCGCCGCGCGGAAGTGGCTGGCGCTGGCCGCCAGGATGCGGTCAACCGAGGCCAGCATGGCGGGGCGCGGACCTAGGCTGTCAAGCGCCCCCACCTTGATGAGACTCTCGATGGCGCGCTTGCCTGCCGCGCGCAGGTCCACCCGGCGGGCGAAATCGTTCAGGTCGGTGAAGGAGCCGCCCTTGCGTGCATCGAAGATCAGTTGCACCGGTCCTTCGCCGACGTTCTTCACCGCGCCTAAGCCGTACCGGACAGCCGGCCTCGTTCCCTTTTCCGATTGGATGTCCTCGATGGTGAAATCGTAACAGGAGGCATTCACATCCGGCGGCAGGACTTCGATGCCCAGCGAGCGTGTATCGGCCACGTACAGGGCGATGCGGTCGGTGTCGTTCTTGAAGACCGACATGAGGGCGGTCATGTACTCGGCCGGGTAATGAGTCTTCAGGTAGGCGGTCTGCACCGAGATGACGCCGTAATCGGCGGCATGGCTCTTGTTGAAGCCGTATCGGGCGAACTCCTCCCAATCGGTGAAGATCAACTCGGCGGTTTCTTTGGGCATCGTTTTGGATGCCCCTTTGATGAATTTCTGCTTGTGTTTGACGATCTTCTCAGGCTGTTTCTTGGCGATGGCCTTGCGCAGGTCGTCCGATTCGGAGGGAGTGTAGCCGGCCAGTTCGACCGCCGCCCGCATGATCTGTTCCTGGTAGATCGGGATGCCGTAGGTATCCTTGAAGATGGGCTCCATGGACGGGTGGCGGTACTCGACCTTCTCCTGGCCGTGCATGCGCTTGATGTAGCTCGGGGATGAACTCCAGCGGGCCGGGGCGGTAAAGCGCCACCATGGCGATGATGTTGTCCTGTGTCTGCGGTTTCATCTCCATCAGGTAGCGGGTCATACCCGTGCCTTCCACCTGGAAGACGCCTGCGGTCTGTCCGCGCCCATAGAGTTTGAAACTCTCCGGGTCATCCACGGGGATGTTGTCGAGCGTGAATTCCTTGCCGTGACGGGCTTTGATCATGTCACAGGCGCGCGCCATGACGGTCAGCGTGGACAGGCCGAGGAAATCCACCTTGAGCATGCCCAGGCTGTCGAGGATGCCCATCTCGAACTGGGTGACCGTCTTGATGGGGGTTTCCTCCGAGCCCGAGGTGGGGCGGTGCAGCGGAAGGTAGTCGAGCAGCGGCTTATCGCCGATGACCACGCCTGCCGCATGGGTGCCGGCATTGCGCACCGTCCCCTCCATGTGGATGGCGGTGTCGATCAGTTCGCGCATGGTCTCGTTGGAGTTGTAGGCCGCCTGCAGGTCGGGGACTTCCTTGAGCGCGTCGCTCAGGTTCATCGGCTTGCCGGGGATGTTCGGCACGAGCTTGGCCACGCGGTCCACTTCGGGGATGGGGATGTCCATCACGCGGGCCACGTCGCGCAGCGCTCCGCGCGCCGCCATGGTGCCGAAGGTGATGATCTGCGCCACCTTGTCGTCGCCGTACTTGCGGGCGGTGTAAGCCAGCATCTCGGCGCGGCGGTCATCGCGGAAGTCGAGGTCGATGTCCGGCATGGACACGCGCCCGGGATTGAGGAATCGTTCGAAGATGCAGTCCGTGCTGGATGGGATCCACCAGCGTGATCTCGAGGGTGTAGGCCACGATGGAGCCGGCTGCCGAGCCGCGCGCGTTGTACCAGATGCCCTGCTCGCGGGCGAAGCGGCACAGGTCCCACACGATCAGGAAGTAGGCGTCGAAGCCCATGTCGTGGATGATCTTGAGCTCGTAGTCCAGCCGCTCGCGGATGTGGGGAGCGGATGCCCGATCGCCGAAGCGCCGCTGCGCGCCCTGCTCGCACAGGGTCCGCAGGTAGGTGCCGGTGGTGTGTTCCTCCGGCACAGGGAACTCGGGCAGGTGGTAACCTTTGAAACCCAGATCCACTTTGCAGCGCTCGGCGATGGCCACCGTGTTGGAAAGCGACTTCGGGAATTTCCGCAAACAGGGTGGACATCTCCTGCGGCGAGCGCAGGTAATAGGACGGGTCCTCGTAGCGCATGCGGTTGGGGTCGCTGAGCAGCGCCCCGGTCTGGATGGCGAGCAGCACGTCCTGGTACTTGCGCATCCGTCTGCTCGATGTAATGCACGTCGTTGGTGGCGACGAACTTCGCCGAGTAGCGCGCGCCGAGCTCCACCAGCCGCTTGTTCAGGTCCACCAGTTCGCGGATGTTGTGCTGCTGCAGTTCCACGTAGAATCGGTCGGGACCGAAGACATCGTAGTACCAGTCCATGCGGCGGACGGCTTCCTGCGGATTCTCATCAACCAGCAGGCGGGGAATCTCAGCCGACATGCAGCCCGAGGTGCAGATCAGGCCTTCGGAGTGCGCCGCCAGGAACTCGTGGTCGACGCGGGGATAATAATAGAAGCCTTCCAACTGCGCGGCGGAGGCGATCTGCAGCAGGTTGTGGTAACCCGTCTCGTTCTCGGCCAGCAGCAGCAGGTGCGAGGATTTCTTATCGAGCTTTGAGTCGCGGTCCTTCATCCCGCGCGCCGCCATGTACGACTCCATGCCGATGATGGGCTTGATGCCGGCTTCGGTCGCGGCATTGAAGAACTCGATCACGCCAAACATCGTGCCGTGGTCGGTGATCGCCAGCGCCGGCATGTCCATCTCCCTGGCGCGTTTGACCAGCTTCTTGACGTTTGAAAATCCGTCGAGAAGCGAGTAAACCGTGTGAACGTGAAGGTGGACAAACGACATGGGCGGTTTGGATATCGCTTTATCTGGGGGCTACTTGGATTATAGCATCCACTGGTGGGCACACGTCTTAAAATTTCCAGATAGCTTTTTTTCTAATATTGACTCGTGAAGATAATTGACGAAATGGACCGATGTCCGGTGCTTGCCTGCGTTTTTTGCTATAATCACCTCGCATCCATCCACCCTCAGCCTGCTCACCGGACAATAAAAAATGGCCAACCTTCTGGACTCTCCCGTTATCCTAGCCACCCGTCGCAACCACGGACTGGAACACGCCACGATTCACATTCTCTCCGGGCACTTCCCGGGCAAAGCCCTGGCGGGGCATTCCAACCCGGGCGGATTCTTCATCCTGGGTGATGTGCCAACCGAGTCCGTTCGCGAGGCAGCGACGGAGGCGCTCGCGCGCCTGCGAAATGGGGAATCCAGGCTGGCGGTGCATCCCGGCTGCGGGACGAATTATGTGGTCGCCGGTGCGCTGGCCGGGACTCTCGCCTGGCTGGGCATGACCGGTGCAAAAAGCGGTCGCCAGCGCCTCGACCGGTTGCCGCTTGTGATCCTGCTTTCCGCGATTGGATTCATGGTCAGCCAGCCGCTTGCGCCTGTCATCCAGCAGCGCATTACCACCTCGGGCGACCCCGGCAGCCTGGCCATCGTGGATGTGTACAGCGTCCGCAGGGGCGTGCACCGCATCGTGACGCGAAAGTAAACAGCCAGCCATGCCAGTCCACCTTTTCTACGGCACAGACGAATACGCCATCACCAGCCGCGTGAACGAGTTTCACAAAGGCATGGGTGACCCGACCACCGCCGCCATGAACACGTCCCGGCTGGATGGGCGCACCGTGACCGAGGACGACTTGAACAACGCTGTCAATTCCATGCCTTTTCTTGCTGCACAGCGATTAATTATTTTCAGCAGCCCTTCTGCGCGTTACACACAGGCATCCCAGCAGAAAAAATTCCTTGAATTCCTGAAACAGGCGCCGGAAAGCGCAAATCTCATTCTCATTGAAGTGGGGCAGTTAAAAGAAACTCACTGGCTGGTGAAATGGGCGAGAAACGCCGGGCAAAATGTCGATGCCCAGGCGTACAACATGCCCAAACTGCGCGAGATGCCCGAATGGATCGTCAAAGAAGCTCAGGCTCAAGGTGGGAAGATCGACCGGCAGGCGGCAGCTCGCCTCGCTGAAATGACCGGCGAAGACACGCGCCAGGCCTCCCAGGAAATCACCAAGCTGTTGACGTATGTCGATTACAAACATGCCATCGAACTGGCAGACGTGGAAGCCGTGAGCATCGTCACTGCCCAGGGCAACGTGTTCGAAATGGTGGATGCGCTGGGGACCGGCAATGGGAAAAAAGCGCTGGCCTCGCTCCATCAGTTGCTCGAAAGCGAAGAACCTTTCCAGCTTTTAGGCATGGTGGTGCGCCAGTTCCGCCTGCTGCTGCAAGCCCGCGAGATCATGGACGCGCGGGGGAACGCACAGACCGTGGCCAAGGAGTTGGGCATCGCTCCATTCGTTGCCGAGAAAATCTTCGGTCAGGCACGCGGATTCAGCCTCGAGGCGCTTGAGGCGATTTATCACCGCCTTCTGGAGTTGGATGAGGATGTCAAGACGGGGGTCATGCCGATCGAAACGGCACTGGAGATGTTTGTGGTGGAGCAGACGAAGAAGAATTAGCTTACAAAAAAAAGCCATCCTGTGCAAATGTGCAGGATGGCTTTTGATATCCAGGGTTATTCTACGAATTGGCCGCCCGTGATCTGTTTGTCCACCAACCGGCGTTTGGCATCAAAAATTAGGCTGACATCGATGGGTTGGTAACAGCGCTGGCTGCCGACGATGACCTTGCGGCAAACATATCCGCTTGTGTTACCGGAGTCATCGTATTCGATACTGAGGTCGTTGAACAAATTGATCCGCGCCTGTATCTCCTCGCCGCAGCGACTGCATTTAACTTTTATGTAATACGAAACCTGGTCATCAGCGGGTTTTGCTGAAAAGAAGCCTCCTAATTTTTTTAAGAACCCCATACTCCCTCCGTACTATTTAAAATAGCGCGGGTTGATTTCCGCTCACACCTTTTGGTGGAAAGAGTCCATGCGCCTTGAGCCATTCTCCATCAGGACCTTTCCACCCGAATCGTGCGAGGTCCACCTTGCCGCTGTCGCTGAATTCCACTCCTTCGGCTTCCAGCAGCTCACGCTGCTTCTCCGCACCGGGACGTGGACTGATCTTGCCCTGTGAGTTGATCACCCGCTGCCATGGCACGTCATCCGGACAGTGAGCCATCGCGCTGCCCACCCAGCGGGGACCAAGCGATTCATAGCTCTTGAGATTTACCGTCCCCGGCGGCGGGATCATGGATGCGATCTGCCCGTAGGTGGTCACCCGGCCGGACGGCACCTGCCGGGCAATGTCCCAGACCAGGGCATTGTAGTCTTGCGGATTGGGGGGAGAGGAGAAGGGGGACATGTGGGTATCCTTTCATTTTTTGTCAAACGACCACTGCCACGCTTTTAACCTGTCCATTGCCTTATACGCCGTCAAATCTAACTGCAACGGGGTGACGGAGACATATCCTTCCCCTAGAGCGCCGACATCGGTTCCATCCTCCTCAACACCGGTGGGAAACTCACCGCCGATCCAGTAATACGGCCGGCCGCGCGGATCTTTGCGTGCGTCCAGCGCATCGTGATAGACTCGCAGCCCCTGGCGGGTGATCTGAATTCCTTTGATCTGGTCTTCCGGCAGGCACGGCACGTTGACATTGAGCAACACGCCTTCCGGCAGTACGTTGGCGATCACCTGCGAGGCGACCCGCGCAGCCACACGCGCGGCGGGACCGTAATCCAACTCGCCGTGACCGGGCTTGGAATCAAGCGAAACGGCTATTCCCGGCACATCGCTGATAACCGCCTCCATTGCCGCGGTGACCGTGCCGGAGTACGTGACGTCGTGCCCGATGTTGGCGTTGGGATTGATGCCCGACACTACCAGGTCGATCTTTTCCCGCACCACGCCCAGCAAGGCCAGCGCCACACAGTCAGAGGGTGCTCCGTCGGTGGTGAGGGCGGGGGAGCCGTCTGCCAGTTTCGTTTCACGCACGCGCAAGGGACGTTCCATCGTTTTGACATGCCCCGAGGCCGACCAGTTGTGGTCAGGTGCCAGCACGGTTACCTTCCCCAGCCTGCGCATTTCCTGGGCAAGAGCCAGCAGCCCGGGTGCGGTTACACCATCATCATTCGTGACCAGTATATGCATGCAGCCTCACCACAATGGATTTTTTGTTTAGCGGGCATCCTTCAGAGCCGCTTTCAAACTTTGCAGAGCGTCCACCGGAGTTGGGTCAACCTGGTAGGCGATCGCGAGATAAAAAGCCATGTAATCCCCAAAGTGGATGGCGGTCCACATTTGCGCGAGGGGGCTGTCGCCTTTGGCTTCGTACATGTCCGCATTCAAGCCTTCGAGCATGAATCCCTGCCGGGTGATTTCGGTGCGCAGGCGGTTTCGTGGGTGGTCCGATGCGCAGCGCAGAAACAGGGTCAAGGTGCGCGGCATGAGCAGGTCGGGGGGATTGACCAGCGCTGCAAAGGCGTTGTGGTCGGCTTCGGGCAGGAATTCGAAGTTGGCGCCAGCCTTTGCCAGTTCGTTGATCTGCCCCTTCCAACGACGCGCTACCGGAGCAAGGATGCCCGCACCATAGACGCTCACCCAGCGACCCACAAGCTGGCCGCCGTAGCGTTTGGCGGGATTGTTCGCCGCAGGGACCGACGCAACCAGACCTGCCTGCTGTTTCTTCATCTCAGCCACTGCCGATTCGATTTCAGCCGACTGGTCGGGAATTAACCCCAAACGGCAGAACAGCCTCAGCAGCAATCCAAAGGAAAATCCCACCGCGGCGCGCGGCTGTCCCTTGTGCTCGAACTGCCAGCAAACAATATTGTGTTTTCTGGCCTGTTCCGCCAGTTCGCCGCCCGTGCAGACTGCCACTACACGGCAGTCATTTTTCAATGCAGTGCTCAAAAGAATCGAGTGTTTCCTCGGTATTACCCGAGTGCGAGGAGGCGATGACGAGTGTTTCTTCGCCGTGCGCCCAGGCCGGCAGTCCGTAATCGCGGTGGACAATGACCGGCACCTTGCAGAATGGAGCAATGTAGGCTGCCAGCAGGTCCGCGCCGATGGCGGAGCCGCCCATACCGCAGACGATGACCTGCCGCACACCCTGTGCGGAGCCGGGGTCCGGCAGGGATTGCCCCAACGCCCAGGCATTTGCGAGTTGGTCGGGCAGACCGTCGATTTCGTCTGAGCATGTTTTGCTTGTCGATTTGTTGGATGTTATTGAGGTCGTCGAGGTTCATTCTGATTCAGTTTTCCTGTTCATAAGAGAGTAAATTTCTTTTTTGTTCCAGCCGGATTGTGTCGCCAGCAGAACGGAAATTTCCTTGGCTTTTTTACCGTTTTTTAGTTCGCGCGCGATGGCAGCCTGCAAGCGCTTTTCAGTCCAACGCTCATGCACGGATTCACGCTGACCGGCCACGACCAGGACAAATTCGCCCCGCGGCTCATGCTGGGTGAAATGCTCCCGCACCTCGCGGACCTGTCCGCGCACGAACTGCTCGTGGATTTTGGTCAACTCGCGTGCTGCCGTCATGGGGCGGTCTCCAAGAACATCCAGAAGGTCATCGAGCGATTCGAGCAGGCGGTGAGGCGCTTCAAAGAAAACCAGCGTATAAGGCTGTTCCGCCGCCTTCATCAAAAACTCCTTCCGCTCGGATGATTTTCGCGGAAGGTAGCCGAGATAAAGAAAAGCATCAGTTGGCAGGCCGGAGGCGGCCAGGGCGGTGATTGGCGCCGAGGGTCCGGGCAGCGGGCTGACAGTGTGGCCGGCATCCAGCGCCGCTTTTACCAGTTCGTAGCCGGGGTCGTTGATACCCGGCATACCGGCGTCCGAGACGAGGGCGACATCTCCTTCGGCAAGGGCGGAGAGAATCTTGTCCAGTTTGGCCAGCTTGTTGTGCTCGAAGTAGCTCGTCAGCGGTGTGTGGATGTCAAAGTGCGTCAACAGCTGACGGGTGTGGCGGGTATCCTCGGCAGCGATGAGCTGCGCCTCGCGCAGCGTGCGCACCGCGCGCGGACTCATGTCCTCCAGGTTGCCGATCGGCGTGGCGACGAGGTAAAGCGTACCCATGGCGTGATTGTATCACTTCGCCGAATGCTATAATGATTGCGAATAACGCCACAAGGAGCAAGCCATGCAGCTTTTCTATGAAGATTTCCTGAATAACCTGAACGAACTGCACAGCGATATCGAAAATGGATTGGATGGACTCACACCCGCCGCGCTGGATTGGGTCTCCGCAGCCGGGCATGAACTCGATCGGGGTGTTGGTCTTTCATCTTACCGGGGCGGAACGTTTTTTGATCGGCGAGGTGATCGCAGGGGACAACTCCAACCGCGACCGGGACGCCGAATTCAAGGTGCAGGGCATGGAAGTAAACGCGTTGTTGAAGCGCCTTGCCGACAACCGTGCTTATATCTCCGGAGTTCTTGAAGGGATGACCCTGTCTGATTTGGAGACCCGGCGCATGTTCCGTCACCAGCGTGAAGTGACAGTCGCCTGGGTGCTGGGGCATGCCCTTAAACATACGGCGACCCATATGGGTCAGATTCAGTTAACGCGCGAGCTGTTGGACAGAACCAAACATTGACCAGCAGAAATTGGCATACTCTTGAAGTCAAAGGATTAAATATGATTGTCATATCCGACATGATGGGCACATTGACCACCGGCTCCCCGGTGCTGGGGCTGGTGGACTGGGTGCGCCACAACCAGAGCAAAACTCGCGCCACCCTGTACATGGCCTCCATGCTGCCCAACTACTTTCTCGCCAAGCGGGGTTGGATCGACTGGCAGAAGTGGGGCCAGGATCTCATGGTGGACAGCCTTGCGCTGATCAAGGATGCCACACCGGAGAAGTTCGCGCAGGTCGCCGAGTGGACGGTGGAGCACAATCTCTGGCCCAAGCGCCGCGAGGACGTGATCACCCGGCTCCAACAGCACAGCGAGTCCGGCGCACAGGTCCATGTTGCCAGCAGCGTCTTCGAGCCAGGCGTTGAGGCGTTTGCAAAGCGATTCGGCGCGCAGGCCATCGGCACCCCGGTGGAGTATGTTAATGGACGCGTCCGCCTCGCTACGGACCTGGTGGCCAGCGAACGCAAGATCGAGCAGGTGCTGCATCGCCTGAACGTGAACCGCGTGGATTATGCCTATGGCGACACACTGATGGACGTCCCCTTGCTCGAACACGCGGACCACCCGGTGGCTGTCTACCCGGATGCGAAGCTGCGCGCCCTGGCGCAGGAGCGCGGTTGGGAAATCATCGGGGAAACGGCCAGTTATCCTTAGATAGGAAAGCCTATAGATATGATGCCCGAGGTGACGCGCGTCACACGCTCAAAACATGCAGCGAGATCCAGCTACAACCGGCTGAGCGGGTGGTATGACCTGATCGCCGGAAGCAGCGAGCGCAAGTTCCGGGAGAAGGGTCTCGAACTGCTGAATGCCGCGGCGGGGGAGACGATACTCGAGACGGGATGCGGCACAGGGCACAGCTTGTTGACCCTGGCAAATCAGGTTGGTCCTGAAGGCCGGATTTACGGTCTCGATCTTTCAGAGGGAATGCTGGGGCAGGCGCGCAGCCGGTTGTTCCGGAGGGGGTCGAAAAATAAGGCCATGCTTCAATGCGGCGATGCGGCTCATCTTCCCTTCCCGGCCAATTCCTTCGATGCGTTGTTCATGAGCTTCACATTGGAGTTATTCGACACTTCCGAGCTGCCCATTGTGTTGGAGGAGTGCCGGCGGGTGTTGAATCCTGGTGGACGGATTAGTGTGGTGACACTCGCAAAAAGGAAGGGACCGGTTGTTGGATTTTACGAGTGGCTGCACTTGCGGTTCCCTACTTTTATTGATTGCCGGCCTATCTTTGCCAGAGACATAATCGTGAAAGCTGGATTTCAAATTGTGGAAGCTAAGGCTCTCGTATTGTGGGGGTTGCCAGTGGACGTGATCCTGGCCTGTAAAAACAGGTGAAGAGTCTATCGTCCCGCTTGGCAATGGTCTCCCCACAGCGTCCTACCTGGGGCTGGGGTAGGGTCAGGGTCGTGTGAGGGTTGGCGGGAAAGGACAACAATTCAACCAAGTTCAAGTAAAATAATATACGGCAACGCGGAAGGGAACCTCACCATCAATCGGAAACCGTCCGCGTTTTTTCTTTCGAGGTGCGCATGCTGACCCCTGTCGAGAAAATCCTGTTTATCGTTGCTGTCGGCCTATCACTGTATTTCACCTGGCGCGGCGTCCGGCGGATTATCGCCATCATCGCCAGCGGGCAGGGTAAGCCCGATTGGCGCATTGCGCGTAGTCGTATTGTGGATGTTTTCTTCAAGGTCGTCAGCTTCCAGCCAGTCTTCCGTTATCGCTTCATCCCCAGCCTGTTCCACGCCCTCATCGGCTGGGGTTTTCTCTGCTTGTTGGTGATCGACCTTGCCGATTCGATTTACGCGCTCACGGGGTTCAGGGCGCTCGATCATCTGGGCTTGTTCGGCCGCCTCTACCTGTCGTTCGCGGACGTTGCGACTGTAACAGTGTTGATCGGTACCCTGTTCATGGCGGTTCGACGCTTTGTCTTCCGCCCGGCAAACCTATCCACGCGTGAGACGAGCCTGTTGGATCCACGCGCCCGTTCCGGAATCAAACGGGATTCGTTGATCGTTGTACTCTTCATTGTGATCTGTAACTCTGCGCGCCTGTTCACCAACTCTTTTTATCTCGCAGGCGTGGGCGGGCCGAATGTGTGGGAGCCCGTTGCCTCCGCGCTTGCAGGGATCTGGTCCGGCATGGATGCGAACGTGATCGCGCTGGGCGAGCATGCCTTTTTCTGGGTTTACTTTGGGTCGATCCTTGCCTTCCTGCCTTACTTCCCGTACTCGAAACACGTCCACATGTTCTTTGCGCCGCTTAACTTTGCGCTCAAGCCTGAACGTAAATCCATCGGTCAGATGGGATATATCAACCTCGACGATCAGTCCATTGAACAATTTGGCGCGGCGCGGCTGACCGACCTTGGCTGGGAGCAGGTGATGGACAGCTATGCCTGCATCATGTGCTTCCGCTGCCAGGAAGTCTGCCCGGCATACAACACTGGCAAACTGTTGAGTCCCGCCGCGCTGGAAATCAACAAGCGCTATCGCCTGAACCACGGCGGCGCGATGGATACCCCCCTGTTGGAGTATGCGATTAATGAGGAGTCTGTCTGGGCATGCACTGCGTGCGGCGCGTGCGTGGACATCTGCCCGGTGGGTAACGAACCGATGCGTGACATCCTCGACATCCGTCGCAACCTCTCCATGATGGAAAGTAGTTTCCCGAAGCAATTGGAGACGGCGTTCAAGGGTATGGAACGCAACGCGAATCCATGGAACATCAGCCAGTCAGACCGTATGAAGTGGGCGGAAGGGTTGAACGTCCCGACGGTTGAGCAGAACCCCGAGCCGGAACTATTGTGGTGGGTGGGCTGCGCGCCGGCCACGGACTCGCGCGCCCAGAAGACAGCCCAGGCATTTGCACAAATCCTGAATGCCGCCGGCGTGAATTTTGCAGTTCTTGGAAAGAATGAATCCTGCACAGGTGATTCAGCGCGGCGCGCCGGGCGTGAGGACATTTTCTTCGGGCTGGCTAGGCAAAATGTGGACATCCTGAACGAGGTGGCGCCCAGGCGGATCGTCACCACCTGCCCGCACTGCCTGCATACGTTGAAGAATGAGTATCCCCAATTCGGCGGGAACTATACGGTCATCCATCACACGCAGTTGATCAATGAACTGGTCGGGGCGGGGAAGATTCAGTTAGTGGAGAGTAGTGAACAGTTACGGGTGACGTTCCACGATCCGTGTTACCTCGGCAGGCACAACCAGGTCTTCGACGCGCCTCGGGATGACCTGAAGGCTGCCCGGCTGGAGGTGATCGAGATGCCTCGCAATAAGGATAAATCCTTCTGCTGCGGCGCAGGCGGCGCGCAGATGTGGAAGGAGGAGGAACACGGCGATACCAACGTCAACCGCGCACGCTTTGCCGAAGCCAAGGCGACCCTGCTAAGTGCAGCAGGACCTTCGGCTGGCGCTGAAACGCTGGCGGTGGGCTGCCCCTTCTGTATGATCATGCTCACGGATGCGTCCAAGGCTGATGGGGGGGTGGTTAATGTGATGGATGTCGCGGAAATAGTTGCCAAACGTCTTAAGGCTTAACCTGTTCAAGATGCTATACTGTTTTTAGAGAATTAAAGGAAACGCACAAGGGCGGGTACGAGTAGAACCAAACCATTGCCCTGTTATCAGTCTAGTGATCCGCCACACCAGCGGGGGCAGGGACCGTTGTTCGATATTGAGAGGTGTCTATGCCGCTAGCCCGCAAGTTCCTTTTCACCGGAACAGCCATTCTAATCCTCACTGGCGTGCTGTTCCTGGCGACTTTTCTCCATGGACAGGCTTACCAGCCGGTCGCCTCGGCCGGACAGGCGGTCAGCGAATTTTCCCCTGAAGTTCCACAAACCAAGCAGGAGCCGTGCCTGCATTGTCATATTCAAGGCGAGCATACCAACTTGTGGACTCCCACATCGCGCTGGCTGGTGTTTGGAACGCTGGGGCTGGTCTTTCTCTTTGGCTTCTATCAATCCGCATCCGTCTGGACCCAGCGTAAACCCTTCAAGCCGCTGACGAAACGCGCCTACGAATGGGTGGATGACCGTTATAAAATCTCGGGTCCGCTTTCGGAGATCGCCAATAAACCCGTGCATAGCTTTGCACGCAGGTGGTGGTATTGCCTCGGGGGTATTACGGCTTTCCTGTTTATCGTTCAAGGAACGACGGGGATCATGCTGGCGTTCTATTACAAACCCACTGCCGCGGACGCCTACGCCAGCATTCAATTCATCGAGAACGAGGTCTATTTCGGCGCCGCCATCCGCTCCATCCACCACTGGGCTGCCAACGGAATGATCGTGATGTGCATCGCGCACATGATTCGGGTCTTCGTCATGGGGACTTACAAAGCCCCGCGCGAATTGAACTGGGTCAGCGGCGTGATGCTGCTCATCCTCACGCTCGCTTTTGGTTTTACAGGCTATTTGCTCCCGTGGGATCAGCGCGCGTTTTGGGCAAGCACAGTCGGCACAGAGATCGCCGGTTCCGTACCTGCGATTGGCAACCTGGTGCTGATCTTCCTGCGCGACGGCTGGGGGGTTACTGAAGCCACGTTGGGACGATTCTACGGCTTGCACATCCTTGTCGTGCCAATCATTACCGTCGCCTTCATGCTGGGGCACTTCATGATGGTGCGGCGGCTCGGCGTCATGCGCCCACTCTAGGAGGAGATATGACCACCCCTCATCCCGAACCGGAACACGACGACAGCGTCCCCTTCTACCCGGACCATTTTATGACCGAGCTCCGCGTGATGCTCGTCATCATCGGTATTGTTGTGCTCGTCGGTGCGCTTGGCATGTTCTTTCATGTCGGTTTGGAGGACCCCGCCGACCCGCTGGATACACCCCTGCATGTCAAACCCGAGTGGTACTTCCTTTTTCTATACCAGTTGCTCAAGGTGGTCCCCGATTATGTGTTTTGGGGTCAGATCGAAGGCAGGGTATTCGTCACGGTTGCGGTGATCGTGGGTTTGCTGGCGTTTATGTTCCTGCCCTTCATCGATAAAAAAGATGACACAAAACGGGCCTGGTGGATTCGCGCCGCCCTCTCCGTGATCGCATTGATCATTGTCATTGCCCTGACCGTCTGGGGAGAAGTGAGTTAGCGATGCCTGACATTACCCGACATGACTTTCTAACACTGGTGAAGGGCGTTGGAATCGCCCTGTGCGCCGGCGTGGTCGCCGCGCCCGTGGTAGCCTATTTTTTCCCGGCCAAATTGGAGATCTATCCATCCGAACCTGAGCTCGTTTGCGGGGAGGATGAACTGCCGGTCGGAGAATCCCGCACCATTCCCTTCGGGCGGTACCCCGCCATTGTGATCAACTCTCCCGACGGGCTGAAAGCCTATTCCGCGGCTTGCACGCATTTCGCCTGCACCGTCAAATGGAACAACCAGACAGGAACGATCGATTGCCCCTGCCATGAAGGTTACTTCAAGCTGGAGGATGGTTCGGTCATCAGCGGCCCTCCGCCCAAACCGCTTCTGGCGCTTGAGACAGAAATCGTGAACGGACAAATTTACGTCAAGGTGGGCGAATCATGACCACAACAACCCAGCAAGCTCCACGCCTGATCCTGCATAAACACGCGCTCCGGGATTTTTTTGTCCAGGTGATCGGGCAGAAACGTATCCTCAAGAAATGGTATCCCGGCCTGATGCACTTCCTGATCTTCTGGGGGGTGGTCGTTCAGGTGATCGGAACGGCCATCAACCTGATGCAGATGAAGTTGTTCCTGCCCTTTGCGTTGGAGACCTTCCCCCGCATGAGCTGGTATCTCGGCTACGAAACGGCCATGGATGTCGCCGGCCTCTTTATCATCCTCGGCGTGTTGATGGCGGGATTCCGCCGCCTGGTGCTGCGCCCCAAAGCATTACAAACCAGCTGGGATGACTGGTATGCCCTGGCCATGCTGCTTCTTCTCGCGCTGATCGGGTTCACCAACGAAGCGACGCGCTTGATGGTGGTCGATCCGCCCTGGGCGGCCTGGTCCCCCATCGGCAATTGGTTGGCGGGTGTTTTTCTTGCCGCCGGCATGACGACCCAACAGGCCTTCGAATGGCATAACACCCTTGTTGTCGTGCATGTGATCGTTGCACTCCTGCTTGTGGCGTCTGTGCCGTTCACAAAACTGCGCCACATGCTCACCGGTCCGCTCAACATTCTCGTGCGCCCTCAAGAGCCCATGGGCGCCATGCAAAAGATCGAGGATATCGAAACGACGGAACTCCTCGGTGTCGGCAAGATCGCAGAATTCACACCTCAGCAATTGCTCTCGTTCGATGCCTGCCTGAAGTGCGGGCGCTGCCAGGAGGCCTGCCCCGCCAATATCAGCGGCATGGATTACTCGCCCCGCGATCTCGTTCAAATGATGCGCAAAGGGATGAACAATGCCCTGCTGACGGGGGAAGCCAAACCCGAGGCCGACCTGCTTGGCAACGTGGTGCCGGAGAATTATTCCTGGCAGTGCACCACCTGCGGCGCGTGTATCGTCAAGTGCCCGGTCTTCATCAACCCTGTTGACGAAGTGATCGACCTGCGCCGTTTCCAGGCGCTGACCAGCGGCAAATTGCCGAAGGCCATCTCGGACCTGCTCCGCAACTTCGAGCGGCAGGCGAATCCCTGGGGGATTCCCCCCGACCAGAAAATGGAATGGGCGGAGGGACTGAATGTGCGCGAACTTGCCGCAGGCGACCAGGTGGATGTGCTCTACTTCGTCGGGTGCGCGGCGGCTTTCGATCAGCGCAACAAAAAAGTGGCGAGAGCCTTCGTTAAACTCTTGCAAAAAGCAGGCGTGGATTTTGGCGTGCTGGGTTTTGATGAAATGTGCTGCGGTGAAACGGCCCGCCGCATGGGGCATGAGTACATGTTCCAGGAATTTGCCAAACAGAATATCGAAACCTTCAGCAAGATCAAGTTCAACCGCGTTGTCACAGCCTGCCCGCATTGCTTCAACACGCTCAAGAATGAATATCCCCAGATGGGCGGCGATTACAAAGTGATGCATTACACGGAACTGCTGGCTGAATTGAACCTCCCCGTTCCGGGATCGAACCCGAACGGCGTTCAGGGCAGGGTTTCGTATCACGACTCCTGTTATCTTGGGCGCTACAATGAAATCTACAAGGAACCTCGCGCGCTTCTGGACAAGGCTGGGGTTCAGCGCGTTGAGATGGCGCGAAAGATGGAGGATAGTCTGTGTTGCGGCGGCGGGGGCGGCGGCATGTGGCTCGAAACCGACATCACCACGCGCATCAATCATCACCGCCTGCAGGATGCCCTCGACGCGAAAGCGGACGTGGTCGCGACCGCCTGTCCCTATTGCATGATCATGTTCGAGGACGCGACCAAATCCAAGGCGCTCAACGAAAAGGTGAAAGTCATGGATGTCGCAGAGGTGCTCGCGGCGCAGTTGGAGTTGTGAGCCGAGAAGTCTGTGAGGGTTGGAGCAGAACTGGTGCGGAACGGTTGAAAAAGCGGATTATTTTTTGGCCGTCTATAAGTTGTGCCGAAGTGCCACACAGTGACAGACGGGCCGACTAAACACCAGTTAGGAGCTCACTTCTTCGATTCGCGATCATGAAACCTATATTACTA
This sequence comes from uncultured Chloroflexia bacterium, assembly GCA_963774975.1. Classification (GTDB taxonomy): domain Bacteria; phylum Chloroflexota; class Anaerolineae; order Anaerolineales; family Villigracilaceae; genus JBGPQJ01. Next base: position 49,034 of record CAVZGY010000010.1, on the reverse strand, counting down.
GTGGGAAGAACTCTTTCAATAATTGCACTTTCCGCGTGTTCTTCACAACCCACCAAATCAGCTCCGACCCCGGAAACTACGCCAGTAAACAATTGTTCATCCGCATTGACTCAATTGGAATTGAATCAATGTGTAAGCCGATTGAGCCAGACTGAACAAGAAAAATTAAATTTGCTCATTAATGAGTTGCAAGGACATATGGATGCATCGCATTACGCGGATCTTCTACAAATCGAGGCTGATTGGGAGACGGTGGCTAACGATCATTGCAAGTGGGAAGCGGCTTTCTTTGCGGGCGGTTCAAATCAGCCCATGATACTTGCAGATTGCCTCTATCAGCAGTATCAACAGAGGAATGATGTACTGCGCTTAAATTTATGCATTGGAAATAGAATGACAGGTGAATGCGAAGCATCATTAAAATATAAATAAGCATAAAGAAGGAATTCAACATCGATTCCACTGGACGGCGGTATGGTCAAGGTGCTGGATGTGGTAGAGTTGGTGGCGGAACGGTTGAAATAAGTACTCTTCATATTCGACCGTTACGGAGATCCTCTCGCTGGATTCCGTACCACGTTAGTAAACCATTGGGATCAAGAATTGGAGATGTAATCCATATGCTTCGCAACCCACTGAAAATCGTTGAGAGATGGATAAAACTGGTGCATCAACGCGAGCTGGAAAATTTATTGGCTCTATATGATCACGATGCGATCATTATTCCTACATTTTCTGATCGTATACAAAATACACCGGAGAAAATCAGGGAGTATTTCAAAAAATTATTCAGCAGAAAGAATCTGAAATTAACTTTACATCCTAAAACCATTAAGACTCAACAGCTGAATGCAATCCTTTTCGTCGTCAGCGGGATATATCAGTGGAAATTCAGTGTGGAAGACGAATTGATCACCTATGAAGCGCGATTTACTTTTGTTATTGATATTTCAAAAGCATCGCCCATCATTCATCAGCATTCATCGCAAATACCACGGATGATATAAATAATCATTGGTTGCACACTAAGGTGCTCCAACCGACGCGACAGCCAGCGATAGGGTCAAGATGCTGGATGTGGTGCAAGGGTGACGGAACGGTTGAAGTGATATAACAGGAAGGCGGTTTGATATCCATCACTCAGTTTTCTGTTCAAGTAAATTTAATACCGCACAACCAGATAGCTAATTTTCAAAAACAAACATGATTGAATTCGTCGTTTCAAGTCTGGGATTTAGAAACATATGGAATGGGTAATTGGTTTTTTAATCTTGCTGGCTATGTTCCTGATGATTCTGAGTATCTGGGTTTCTAAACGAATCTCGATAGTTATATTTATCGTTGTTTTCTTAACGGTCGCGGCTGTTATGGCTATAACAAGCGATAGAACGGATGTGGTTAGAAATATTCTGATATTTGGAATTGTTTTAATGGTTGGCTGGCTGAGAATAAATAAAAGTGTCATCGACTATGCAGGAGCACGTACTTTATTGCTTGAGCGGCTGAACCAAAAACAACATACTATTTGTAGGATTTGCGGTAGCCAAATGTCCTACCATAGAAAGCCTAAAAACCTTAGTCAATTCATGGTCGGTGGCTTGACATGCCAAAATTGTGGAGCTGAAAAAAATATCCCCATTGATATATATTTTTCGAGATGAGGCTAGTAAAAACTAATTCCACCCATAGCTCTATCTGCACGTGCTGGAAAGCTTGGCTATTTGGCCACCTATTTAGACATGCGCAAAACAACTCTTCAATCTCACAATCCCCTCATCGATCTCATCAGCCTCATAAAACACAAAACTCAATCGAATGAAGTCGCGCAGCCCGTCCTGGCTGGAGAAGCGCAAGCCTGGACGGAAGTTGACCTTGTTTTCCAGCGCATTATTTTGCAGTCCTGCCGCATCCATTCCATTGGGCAGGCGCACCCATAAGAAATACCCACCCTGCGGCACTTTCCAGATTAATTCGGGGAGGTGGCGACGCAGGGCGGAATCCATCACATTCAGCTTTGACCTGTAGATATCCTTCAGCCGAACGATGTTCTGAATCAATCCGTCCGATTCGATAACCTCGCGCACGATGGCGGAGGTGAACGGGTTCAACCCGCCGCCGCTGTCCAGCAGGCCGCAGCCTGCCAGTTTTTGGATCTTTTCCGTGCCTGCCTGAATCCATCCCAGCCGCAGACCGGGGGCGAGTATCTTGGAGAACGAGCCGAGGGATAGGATGTGGGGGTCTTCCGTCCAGGCGGCAAACGCTTTCGGGGGCTGTTGGTCATAACTCAGGAAGTGGTAGACCTCGTCCGCCAGGATCAGGAAATCATATTCCCGCGCCAGTCCCACAAGACGCGTGCGTCGTTCTGCGGATAGGGTGTGCCCGCTGGGATTCTGGTAGGTGGGGATGATGTACAGGAATTTTGGGCGGTTTTCCTTTAACTTCTCCTCAAGCGATTCGACCACCAATCCATCCTCATCAGTATCAATGGACACGACTTTCAAGCCGTGATCGGCAAAGATGCGCAGCGCTAGGAAGTAGGAGGGCTCTTCGACGAAGATCGTGTCTCCAGCGCGGGTGAAGAGCGAGCAGAGCAGGTCCAGCCCGCCGGAGATGCCGTCCGTCACGAAGAGATTATTGGCGTTTACTGGAAATCCATAGCCGTCGGTGAGAAACCCAGCCAGCGCCAGGCGGAAGTAGCCGTCACCCTGCTCGGCGCCGTATTGTAAAAAGTCGGGATCCCCGCGCGCGAAACAGGATTCGGCGGCGGCGCGCAGCAGGTCAAGCGGCAGCAGCGAAAACGGCGGGTTGCCGGCGCCCAGGTCGATCACTCCGGGAGGGATGTTTACTTGCGAAACGGGCAAGGGCATGGACATGGGGACAAGTATAGTTGAATTTTGTCGTGTCATCGCGAGTTGCTGTTCTTTAGCGGCGTGGCGATCTGCAGATGATATGAGATTGCCCACCTGCCCACACCGCAAGTGCGGGACGTCGGGCGTACCTGCTCACACCGCAGGTACAAACCGTCCTCCTCGCAACACTTTCACCTGCGCTGCACACCTGCCACCTGCCCCGCGAACTAAGCGGGGTGTGCGGGCGGTGCCAGGGAGTGCAAGTGTGACGCTTATTGAATCGTGTTCTATTTTTATTTTTAATCCCCCTGCGCTATAATCGGAGTAACTCAGTCCGATACCTGACTCTCAAAGGTGACCATGCCCAAGCGCAAGTCCATAAACCTGCCCCTGCCTCCGGAAGAGATCATCAAGGATTACCGCCTCGCCTACCGCTCCCGCCAGGCATCCGTCATTGGACGGCGCGAAGTGCTCTCGGGCAAGGCAAAATTCGGTATTTTTGGCGACGGCAAAGAAATTCCACAGCTCGCCATCGCGCGCGCCTTTCAACGGGGCGACTGGCGCTCCGGTTACTACCGGGACATGACCTGGATGTTCGCGCTCGGCGTCCTGGAATTCAGCGCGTTCTTTGCCCAGCTCTATGCCCACACGGATCTGTATTACGAGCCCGCGACCGCCGGCCGATCCATGAACGGACATTTCGTCTCGCGCTTTATCAACCCGGACGGCTCATGGCGCGATCAAACGGGGATGTACAACGTCGCTGCGGATGTCTCCCCGACTGCTGCCCAGATGCCGCGCGCGGTCGGACTGGCTTACGCCTCGCGCCTGTACCGCGAGTTGGAGTCGCTCAAAGACCAGACTCGCTTCTCCCGCAGCGGCGACGAGGTGACCTGGGCGACCATCGGAAATGCGTCCACCGCCGAGGGCATGTTCTGGGAATCGGTCAACGCCATCGGCGTGCTCAAGGCTCCCGCGGTCATCTCCATCTTCGACGATGGCTACGGCATCTCCGTCCCCAATCAGTTCCAGATGGTCAAGGAAAATATCGGCGCGATCCTGAAGGGGTTCGAGCGTGACGCCTCGCTCCCTGCGGAGAAGGCCGACCGCGGCTATGACCTGTACTCGGTCCGCGGCTGGGATTACCCCGCGCTCTATGAGACCTATCAAACTGCGGCCGAGATCGCCCGCACGTATCACATCCCTGCGTTGGTGCACGTGGTCGACGTGACCCAACCGCTCGGGCACAGCACCAGCGGCAGCCATGAGCGCTACAAGTCCGCTGAGCGGCTCAAGTGGGAGGAGGAGTACGACGGGCTGCGCAAGATGCGCGAGTGGATCATCGCCAGCGAGGTGGCTTCCGACAAGGAACTCAAATCCTGGGAGGTTGAGGATGCCCAGGCGATCGAGGATATTCGCAAATCCGCCTGGGAGGCCTACCTCAACCCTTTGCTTGTTGAACGTCAGCAGGTTTTGAAACTTCTCGAGCAGGTTACGGTTGCCTCCACACATTCCGACACTTTGCGAGGTATCAAGGACCGGCTCGCTGCCATCCCTGCCCCGGTGCGGCGGGATATGCACATGCATGTCCATGAAGCGCTGAGGTTGATGCGCGATGAGGCCAGTCCAGCGCGAGATGCTCTGGTGGAGTGGAAAAAAGCCGATGACGCGAAGAATGAATCCTATTACAATGCGTTGCTTTATATCGAAGACAATACATCCGCATTGAAGGTCCCTGCCGTTGCGCCGACCTATTCTGCAAAATCGCCCACGCTGATGGGATTCGAGGTCATCAACCTCGCCTTTGATGCCATGCTCGCGCGCGAGCCGCGACTGGTCGCCTTTGGCGAGGACGTGGGCAGGCTGGGCGATGTTAACCAGGGCTTCAAGGGGATGCAGGAGAAATACGGCGCGCTGCGCGTCTCGGATACCGGCATCCGCGAGGCGACCATCCTCGGGCAGGCCATCGGCCTGGCGATGCGCGGGCTGCGCCCCATCTGTGAGATACAGTACCTCGATTACCTGCTGTACGCGCTGCAACTGATGAGCGACGATCTCGCCACGCTTCACTGGCGCACCGCAGGCGGACAGAAAGCCCCGGTCATCGTCCGCACGCGAGGCCATCGTCTCGAAGGGATCTGGCATTCCGGTTCACCCATGGCGGGGATCATCCACCTGGTGCGGGGTATGCACGTGCTTGTCCCGCGCGACATGACCCGCGCCGCCGGCTTTTACAATACCCTGCTCAAGTCCGACGACCCGGGGCTGGTGGTGGAGGTGCTGAACGGTTACCGCGTGAAAGAACGCCTGCCGGATAACCTTGGTGACATCACTGTGCTGCCGGGCATTCCCGAGATCCTGCGCACGGGTACGGATGCGACGGTCGTCACCTACGGTGCCTGCTGCCGTATCGCGTTGGATGCCGCTGATAAGTTATCCAGGGTGGGAATCGAGGCCGAGGTGGTCGATGTGCAATCCCTGCTGCCGTTTGACATTCATGGTGCGATACTCGAATCGCTCAAAAAGACAAGCCGCATCCTTTTCGTGGACGAAGACGTGCCGGGAGGCACGACAGCCTATATGATGCAGGAGGTGCTGGAGAATCAGGGCGGCTATGCCTGGCTCGATTCCGCGCCGAGGACGCTGCCCGGGTCCGCTCATCGGCCCGCCTATGGCTCAGATGGCGATTACTGGTCCAAGCCGAATGCGGAGACCATCTTCGATGCCGTGTATGAAATGATGTACGAAGTATCGCCAGGGAAATACCCAAAGATCAAATGACCACAAAGGGCACGAAGGCGCACGAAGAAGTCCTTTGTGACACTTAGTGTTCTTTGTGGTGAATATTAGGAGCTGCACATGCTGACTAAAGTCCTTGTCCCTCGCTTAGGCGAAGGCGTTGAAGAAGTAACCATAACGAAGTGGCTTAAGCAGGAAGGTGACCAAGTCAAGGAGTTGGAACCCTTGCTCGAGGTCAATACCGACAAGGTGGACACCGAAATCCCCTCACCAGCGACGGGTGTGTTGCTCAAAGTATTGTTTCCTGAAAACTCCCCGGCCAAAGTGGGAGAAGTGCTTGCCGTAATCGGCCAGCCGGGTGAGAACGTGGATGTGTCTGAAGTGGGCACATCAGTTCCATCTGCTGCTGTCACTGATTCGCAACCAGCCTCAGCACCGACAGCGGTGGTGGTCACGAATGTGCCATCCGGAAAAGGGGATCTGGGCTTCATCTCCCCGGTGGTCGCGAAGATCGCCTCCGAGCGCGGGATCGATCTGCAGCAGGTCAAAGGGACTGGTTTGAATGGACGCATCACCAAAGACGACGTGCTGGCTTTCGCGGAAAATGGCGGGACGTTGGCGGTTATAACACCAGTCATTTCACAACACGGAGACAGGTTGATCAAGCATTCCGTCATCCGCAAATCGATTGCCGAGCACATGCTGGCGAGCAAGCGAACATCGCCCCATGTGCTAACCGTCATGGAAGCGGACATGAGCCGGGTCGTTGCCCATCGTGGTGCCAATAAAGAAACTTTTGCCCGGGACGGCGTCAACTTGACGTTTACAGCTTATTTCATTGCAGCCATCGCTGCTGGAATAAAAGCCTTCCCCATGACCAATTCCTCCTGGACCGACGAGGGGGTGCTGGTTCACAAGGCAGTCAACATCGGCATGGCCACCTCGTTGGGTGAGGAAGGTTTGATTGTGCCTGTCATCAAGAACGCAGACGGTCTTTCCCTTCTCGGAGTTGCGCGAGCAGTGAACGACTTCTCCAGCCGGGCGCGCGCTAAAAAACTTCAGCCGGATGAAGTTAAAGGCGGCACGTTCACACTCACCAACCATGGGGTCAGCAATTCGCTGTTTGCCATGCCCATCATTAACCAGCCTCAGTGCGGCATCCTGGGCGTCGGCGCGATGCAAAAACGGGCGGTGGTGGTCACGGATGCCAACGGGGGTGATTCCATCGCCATTCGCCCGATGGTCTATCTGTCCTTTGTATTCGACCACCGCATTCTGGACGGCGCCTCGGCAGATTGGTTCCTTGCCAAAGTCAAAGAGACGCTGGAAAACTGGCAGTGATCAACTTCGATGAGCGTGCCAAAGACTGGGATTCCGATCCCGCCAAGGTGGAGCGTGCCCGGGTGGTGGCAGACGCCATCCATGCTGCCGTGCCTCTCAAGCCGGGGATGACCGCCCTCGAATACGGCTGCGGCACAGGTCTGCTCAGCTTTGCACTGCAAAATGAATTTGCTTCGATCACACTGGCGGATACCTCCCAGGGCATGCTCGATGTGCTTGCGGGAAAAATCCAGTCGGCGGGTGTGCGTAACATGCATCCGCTCAGGCTCGACCTTTCGAGCGACCCGCTGCCGGCTTCGCGTTTTGGAATCATTTACTCGTTAATGGCGCTTCATCACATCCCTGAAATTAACCCGTTGCTGAAACATTTCCATACCCTCCTCGAGGCTGGCGGTTACCTGTGCATCTCCGATCTTGAGAAGGAAGACGGCTCATTCCACGGCAAACAAGTCACCGGCGTGCATCATGGATTTGATCGGGCGGAACTTCTGCGATCGGTTGAGGCCGCCGGTTTTAGCCATGTAAGGTTTTCCACTGTTCACACATTCAGGAAGCGGGGAGATGATAGTGGAAGAACCTATCCATTGTTTTTGATGGTTGCGGAGAAGACAATTTGAGCGCAATGAAATATTGCCCACAATGTGGCAGCTCGCTGACGACGACCATGCAGGGTGGTCGAGAACGGTTAACCTGTTCGGCGGAGTGTGGTTACGTTTTCTGGGATAACCCCGTTCCTGTTGTGGCCGCTGTTGTGGAGTTGGGCGATTCGGTAATATTGATCCGCAACAAGGAGTGGCCGGAAAAATATCTGGGTATCGTAGCCGGTTTCCTTGAGAAAGGTGAATCGCCTGAGAGCGGTATCTTGCGGGAGCTGAAGGAAGAGCTGGGGCTGGACGGTGAAATCGTTGGTTTCATCGGAAATTATGCTTTCCCACAGAAGAACCAGGTTGTCATTGCTTATCACATCAAAGCGCATGGAGATATCGTGTTGGGGGAAGAACTCTCCGCCTATAAACTTGTCCCGCCCTCCGAGCTTAAGCCCTGGTCGATGGGCACCGGACCGGCGGTCAAGGATTGGTTGAAGAGTCGCGGTGAAGGCGGACATCTCCGTCAAGCGTAGTAAAATTGCAGGGTTCTGAATACACTATCGGGAAAAGGATCCCGTTAAAAGGAGAATTTCATGGCTGAGAATTATGATGTCGTTGTCATTGGTGCAGGACCAGGCGGGTACGTGGCTGCCATCCGCGCGTCGCAGTTGGGGCAGAAGACCGCCATCGTGGATAAACAATGGCTGGGCGGCGTGTGTCTCAATGTGGGCTGTATCCCGTCCAAGTCGCTGTTGAAAAATGCCGAGGTGGCACATACTCTTCGGGAACGCGGCAAGGAATTCGGCTTTTCCTTCGAGAATCTGAAACTGGATTTCGGCGTGGCGGTCAAACGCTCACGTCAGGTCTCGGACCGGTTGGTGAAGGGTGTCGGTTTCCTGATGAAGAAGAACAATATAACCGTCCACATGGGCACGGCTAAACTGACCGCGAAGGACACGGTTGCCGTGTCCGACAAGGACGGCAAGGTCACCGAACTGAAGGCAAAGAATATCATCGTGGCCACCGGCGCAACGTCGGCAGTGCCCGGTGCGTGGAAGGTGGACGGCGAGAAGGTGGTGACCTATCTCGAAGCCATCCTGCAGGAGAAGTTACCCAAGTCCGTGATCGTGATTGGGTCAGGCGCGATCGGCGTGGAATTCTCCACGGTCTGGAGTTCGTACGGGGTCGAAGTGACCATCGTCGAGATGCTGCCGCGCCTCGTGCCGCTGGAGGACGAGGAGGTCAGCGCCGAGCTGGACAAGGCGTTCAAGAAGCGCGGCATCAAGTCCCTGCTTGGGCACAAGGTGGAGTCGGTCGAAGCGACCAAAACCGGTGTCAAGGTGACGGTATCCGCTGAGGGCGAGACCAAAGTCCTCGAAGCGGACCAGGCGCTGGTGGCGATCGGCTTCCGTCCCAACTCCAAAGGACTGGGACTGGAAGAAGTGGGTGTCAAGATCAGCGAGCGCGGCTTTGTCGAGATCGATGAGAAGATGCAAACCAACGTCCCCGGCATCTGGGCCATCGGCGATGTGACCGGCAAGCTGATGCTGGCGCATGTCGGCTCGGCGATGGGCATTGTCTGTGCCGAGAACATCGCCGGCGCGGAAACGGTCACGCTGGATTACGAGATGATGCCGCGCGCCACGTACTGCCAGCCGCAGATCGCCTCCTTTGGCATCACCGAGGCGCAGGCCAAGGAACGCGGGTACACGGTCAAGGTGGGGCGGTTCCCGTTCCAGGCGAACGGCAAGGCTCTCGGGCTGGGCGACTATGCCGGCTGGGTCAAGATTGTGGTGGACGAAAAGTATGGCGAGATTTTAGGTGCGCACATGATCGGCCCGGAAGTGACCGAACTGCTGCCCGAGCTGACCCTGGCGCACATGCTGGAACTGACCCCGCACGAGATCGCCCGCAACGTCCATGCTCACCCGACCCTCTCCGAGGTGCTGATGGAGGCCGCTCACGGCGCAGAGGGGCGGGCTATACATATTTAGTCGGCTTCTGCTGAACCGGGAAACCACAGCCAAAGGAGATTGCCATGCCCGATGAAAAGCAATATTCCGAAGCCGATGTGCATCGCTTTTTTGCCGTTCAGTACCATGGCAAGACATGGGAGCTGCTCGATAAAATTGACCGCACCCCTGTCGAAAACGAGTGCCTGGCGGATTATGCCCACACCTCGCTGGCGCACTGGCGTGTGGCGGGAACGGCCGTCCACTATCAGCGGGGAGTCTGGCTGCTCTCGCGCGTGTACTCTGTGCTGGGCGACGCCGAGCTTGCGCTGCTCTATGCGCGCCGAACACTCGAATTGACCGAAGAACATCTGGATGAATTGGAGAAGTTCGACCAGGCCTTTGCCTTTGAGTGCATGGCGCGCGCTCATGCGCTTGACAGGCAATGTGATCGAGGCGAAGCTTTATCTTAAATCCGCGCAGCAAGCCGGGGAGGAGATACCCGAGAAGGAAGACCGGGATATGTTCTTCGCTGAGTTAAAAGGCGGAGAGTGGAATAACATCAGGGGATAAGGATAATAATGCAAAAGAGACGGCAGTGATTGAGCTGCCGTCTCTTGATTTAATTCTAGAAATTCTTATGCCCTGATCATGGTCAGGAGCATTTTGAACCTGGTCAGCGCCTTGAGCGCATGCGGTTCATTGGCCGGCATGATGATGGCTTCACCGGTTTTGAGCGTGAAGGGTTTCCCCGAGATGCGGACCTCCACTTCGCCATCCAGCACATGGACCAGCGCGTCGAACGGTGCCGTGTGCTCGCTCAATTCCTGCCCGAGGTCGAAGGCGAAGAGGGTGACGTTCCCTACCTCCGCCTTGACAATCTGCCGGCTGACGACGGCGCCTTCCTGGTAGGCGATCAAGTCGGAAACGGGCAATACTTCGGATGTGGGAGCCGTGGTCATTATTTCACCTCCAGCGAATAGACGGCAGGTTCACGGGTAAAGCGGGTCGTGCCACTCACCACCAGAACAGCCTGGTCGCCGTCCTGCAGGTCAAGCGGGAGGTCCGTAACATTTTCCGAGTTCGAGAGTCACAGGCGTGACAGTGGTCTCGCCGTTGCTGTGTTTGACGATCAGGGTCAGGCGGAATGCCTGGGGAAGGATGTTCTCGACCCGGGCAAAGCCTGCCGGTTCCCAGCCGCCGTTGTCGGATTCAAAATCGGTAAAGTAATCGACAGCCGGCACGGAGATGTCATCTACCTGCAATCCTTCACCATTCACAGCAGCGTCGGTCACATACTCAAAACGTACCTGCACTTTTTGTCCGGCATAATCTGAGAGGTCCACTGATTCCTGGATCCACTGCGCGCTGCTTCCGCCGCCGCTCAGGGCGTTGTAGCCGCAGCCATAGGAGTTGCCAGAGGGATCCTCCGTGGTGCAGGAGGGTGTGTTGAGGATCTGCCAGGTCTGGCCATCGGTGGATGCGAGCGCGTATGCATAATCGTAATCCGCCTCGAGGTCATACCAGGTCTGGTAGGTCATGTCGATCGGCCCGCTGACGCCGGTGAAGTCGAACTCGCGGGTGAGGGTCATGTCCGATTCGTCGCCTTTGTTGGACCAGAAGGACATCCTGCCCGAATAGGCATCTGACGGCAGCAGGCCGGTGGCCGTGGCGCCCTCAAAATGGAGGTTGTACTGTCCGGCGCTGCAGCCCAGGGCGATGTAATCCGCGCCGTATTGAGACACGGAGCGGTTGATTTGATCCTGCGGGCAGGCGAGCGTTTCGGTTTCATACGCCTGCGGCGCGCCGGGATAATTATGGTAATAGAAGCGCCCGTCTTCGACTGAGCCATCCATCAGGTAGTTGGCGATGGTCCAATCCTGGAACACATCATCCGCGCTGAGGGGTTCGCCGGTGAAGGGGTGGCGGGCGTCAATTTCGCTCAGGGTCTGGTCGACGCTGTCCATGCCGTTGGCGGCGTGACTGACGAGTTTCTGGGTGGCTTCCTCCCCAAAGCGGTCAAGGAAATAGGTCATGAACATGAAACTCGCGCCGTAATGCGGAGTGGTGGCATTGGGATCGTTCGGCCAGTCGGTGAGCTGCAAGTCCGGGTCGCCGATGAAGGCATAATCAAATCCGCCTCCACCGTATCCGTTTAGAAAACCAGCCAGCTCTGAGGAGCCTTCATTCAGCCATGACATTTCGTTGCGATCCTGCTTCCAGTGAATCATGTGCTGGAATTCATGGGCCAGGACGCCGTAGGTGAACTCATCGTCAAGGAAGGTGTTGTCCGCGTTGAACACGAACATCTCGTGCGCATTGGAGAATTCGTTTGCGTCCGGGTGGAATTCGTCATTCGAGGAGTAATATCCGGCGATGCCTCTACCGATACCGGTTGTGTAAAGAATGTAAATATGCGGGTCTTCATCCACGCCGGGGGACCATTCGCTGCCGAAAAAGGCGCGGTTGGTGGGGTACATTTCAGTCTCGAAAGCATCCAGAAGCGCACGCACCTCACCCTGGTCCACACGAACACCGTCCTCCACCCAGAAATAGGCGTGGTCGGTCAGGTATTCAAGGGTTGCGTCCACCTTGAAGTTCTCGTTGTTGTCGGTGTTGGTCGCCCAAAAGGTCTGCGAATCGCCCACCTGAAAAGGTCCGGAGGGATAAGTTTCAGGGATGCTGCATTTGCCGTAGAACCGGCAGGCGAGTTCACGCAGGTCATTGACCGGTACGATTGAGTTTCGCAGCGTATCCAGCGTTTCCGAGGAGATCTGGTCGGACGGCGTGCGTGTCACCTCCGCGGGAGCCATGGGAGTGGGGGAGTCCAGGTCGAAGCCAGGGATTTCGGGCATCGAGGTTGCCACTTGTTTGCCGTATTCAAATAATGCAACGCCGCCCGCGCCTACAATGAGGACGCAGCAACAGAGCACTACGATGACCACGGCAATGATGATCACTACAGGATTCGAAAAGAAACTCTTGGGTTGTTCTTCCATGTTTATTCCTCCTGGAAAATGCAATGCGCCATTTTACCCCTAAATCAAGCGAAAAACCCTCCGATTGGATTAATTAGGAATTAGGAGTGATGGGGGGAAAATGGATGGGAATGGGATGCAGAGTCCCGATGACCACCGCCACCGGGATTGTAAATACGATCGGCAGGACGACCGCCAATGGAAAATGCCACCAGCGGACAGGGCGCGCGCCACGTTCTGAAGGGATGCAATACGCCGGCAGGAAGACCATCAACCCGTATACAAAAGTCCACATGGCGATCTGGGCAAACTGCCCCGCGCCCCCAAAGCTGACCTCCGCCAGCGTGCCCGTTAACCCGAACAGTAAGAATACTTGTGCAGGAGTGAAATCCCAGCGGCTGAGGATAAACGCCCAGCCGATGAACATGGGAATGAAAACCACCACGCTGTGCAGCGCGACCACGTCGAGATAATTGGCCGAGGCGGTGATGTATGCCGCTCCGACCGGGACACCGAACAACGGCGCGAGGTTGGTCATGCTGACGGTGACAACCTCCTCGAGCAAGGCGAGCAGGGTGGCGAAGAGCACGAACTTGAGCCGCCAGTCGCCGCGCAGACCCAGCACCAACTGCCGGATGCGGTTTCGAAAGGCAAACATCAGAGACCCACCCAGCGCGACCCACAACAGGATCAACCCGGCGCCCATCATGATGACGGCGCGGCTGTTGGGTCCCATCGCGGTCAACGCGATGATCAAGACAATGGTGGTGGAAATAAGCCAGCCATAGTCCGAGCACGATAATGAGAAATTTAAAGAAAGGAATTGTTCTTCATGGAGAATCAAAGGGGCGGGTGTTTTGTCCCGCCCCGGATGAGATGCTTGTTTATTTGTTTTTGAAGATGATCTTGTCGTCCTTCACGTCCACGGTCACGCTGCCGCCTTCTTTATACTTGTGTTCCAGTAATTCCACCGAGAGCGGACTCTCCACATACTTCTGCAGCGCGCGTCGCAGCGGGCGGGCGCCGAAGGCCGGGTCATAGCCTGCCTTGGCCAGCCAGGTGCGGGCGTGTTTGGTCAGCGTGATCTTGATGTTGAATTCATTCAACCGATCCTGCATCTCCTTCACCTGCAGGTCGACGATCTCCTCCATCTGCTCCACGCTGAGCGGTGAGAACATGATGATCTCGTCGATGCGGTTCAGGAACTCGGGGCGGAACGCACCCTTGAGCGCCTTCTCGATCTTGTCGTGGGCTTCGCGGTCTTCATCGCTTTCAATATTCTGCAGGAAGCCCAGCGAGCCGCTGCGCCGCACGTATTCGGTGCCCAGGTTGGAGGTCATGATGAGCACACTGTTGCGGAAATCCACCACGTTGCCCTGCCCGTCGGTCATGCGGCCGTCGTCCAGGATCTGCAGCAGCGCGTTCCAGACTTCGGGATGGGCTTTCTCGATCTCGTCGAACAGCAGCACCCGGTAGGGGCGGCGGCGGACGGCCTCGGTCAGTTGACCGCCTTCTTCGTAGCCCACGTAGCCGGGAGGTGCGCCGAAGAGCCGGCTCACCGTATGCTGCTCGCGGTACTCGGACATGTCGATGCGCACCAGGGCTTCTTCGTCATCGAACATGAACCAGGCCAGCGCCTTGGCCAGCTCGGTCTTGCCGACACCGGAGGGTCCGATGAAAATAAAGGAGCCGATCGGGCGGCTGGGGTCCTTCAGCCCGGAGCGGGCGCGGCGGATGGCATCCGAGATGGCGTGGATGGCCTCCTCCTGCCCGATGATGCGCTCGTGCAGGCGCTCCTCCATGTGCAGGAGTTTCTGCGATTCGGTCTCCATCATCTGACTGACAGGGATGCCGGTCCATTGATGGACGACTTCGGCGATGTCGTTCACATCCACCACTTCATCCAGCTTGTGCTCCGATTCCCAGTCTGTGCGCTTCTTGCGGTAATCCGTCTCATGGCGCAGCCGTTCGACCTTGATCTCGGCAGCGCGCTGGTAGTTGCCTTCGTTCGCAGCAGCAGCCTCCTCGGCCAGCATGCGGTCAAGTATGGTTTTCGCTTCCTTGAGTTCGGGCGGCATCGAATAGAGTGCCACGCGCAGCTTGGCAGCGGATTCGTCCATCAGGTCGATGGCTTTATCGGGCAGGTGGCGGTCGGTGACGTAGCGCTCTGCCAGCCGGGCGGCGGCGACCAGGGCATCGTCGGAGAAACGCACCTTGTGATGCGCCTCATACCGGTCGCGCAGACCCATCAACATCTTGATGGTGTCGTCCACGCTCGGTTCCTCGACATAGATCGGGGCGAATCGGCGCTCGAGGGCAGCGTCCTTTTCAATATGCTTGTGAAATTCGTCCAGGGTGGTCGCGCCGATGCACTGCAGCTCGCCGCGTGACAGGGCGGGCTTGAGCATGTTGGAAGCATCCATGGCGCCCTGCGCCGCGCCGGCGCCGATCACGGTGTGCAGTTCGTCGATCATCAGGATGACCTCGCCCTGCGCCCGCTGGACTTCCTCCATGACGGCTTTGAGCCGTTCCTCGAACTCGCCGCGGAAGCGCGAGCCGGCGATCATTGCACCCAGGTCAAGAGCAACGACCCGCTTGCCCGTCAGGATTTCCGGGACGTCGTTGGTGGCGATCTTCTGTGCCAGCCCCTCGACGATGGCGGTCTTGCCCACGCCGGCTTCGCCGATCAACACGGGGTTGTTCTTGGTGCGGCGGGAGAGGATCTGGATCAGCCGCAGTATCTCGGTATCGCGCCCGATGACCGGGTCAAGTTTGCCTTCGCGGGCAAGCTGGGTCAGGTCGCGGGAATATTTTTCGAGGGTGCGGTAACGTGTCTCGGCCTGGGGGTCGGTCACGCGCTGCCCGCCGCGGATCTGCATGACGGCGTCGAAGACCCGGTCGCGGTTCAGGCCGGCGCTTTCGAGGATGCGCGCGGCCGGGGTGTTGCGCTCGGTCAATATCGCCAGGAAGATGTGCTCGGTGGAAATGTACTCGTCCTTGAGGCGGTTGGCTTCCTCGTTGGCGAGGTCGATAATTCGTTTCACGCGGGGGGTGATGAAGATCTGCCCGGCGCCGCCCCCAAAGATGTTGGCCTTGGGTGTGGAGCGCAGCGCGCTGTCGATCCGCTCGGACAGAGCATCGGCATTGACGTTGAGAATTTCCAGGATTTGCGGGATGACCCCGCCCGGCTGTTCGATCAGCGCGAGCAGGATGTGCTCCGTGTCGATCTGGTTGTGCCCGTAACGCTGGATGATCTCCGCGGCGCGCTGGGCGGCCTCCTGGGCTCTCTCGGTGAATCGGTCAAAACGCATCATAGGCGGTGTTCCTCTCGTCAGGCGCGGAAAAACGCACCTGTAAAATTTCCATTCATGATTGTAGCGATTATAGCAAAGCCCCGTCCTTCAGACCGAAAGAGATGTGTTAGAGAAGTGTATGAATATAATTTTACCCGTGATTGGCATCAGCAAAGGTTGGTTACCCGGCCTACCTGCTATAATATCCATAAAATGACCGCTTCCGCACTGGCAGTTTCCCCCGGTACGCCCGGCCGAATCCGCTCTCTGAATCCCATGCGCGACCTGTCCGCCGTCGCCGACCTGGTCGAATTATGCTTCAAAAGCACGATGGACCGCGACGGTAAACGCTACCTGCAGGACATGCGCCGTTCCGCGGCGGACTCGGCCTTCATGCGCTGGGCGAGCAAGGCCTCTGATTCGATCTCCCTCCCGCTCACCGGCTACGTCTGGGAGGACAATGGGCGCATCATCGGCAACGTCAGCCTGATTCCCTACAACCGGCGAAACAAGCGCGTCTTTCTAATTGCCAATGTGGCCACCCACCCCGATTACCGGCGCCGGGGCATCGGCAGGATGCTGACGGACAAGGCCATGAAACATGCCCGCGAGAAGTATGCCGATGAAATCTGGCTGCACGTGCGCGAGGACAATCCCGGCGCGATCACCCTCTACGAGGACCTTGGCTTTCGCGAACACTACCGGCGCACCACTTATCATTCCTCGTCCAGCGCTCCCATCCTGCAGGCTTCGCAAGGCACGCAGATCCGGTCACGCCGCTCAGCGGACTGGGCGGAGCAAAGGGCCTGGCTTGAGCGCCTCCATCCCCAGGGAATCGGTTGGTATTATTCGAATTTCTGGAACGTCCTGAAGCCCGGGCTGGCGAGCACCCTCGGGAATTTCCTGGCTGACGTCAGCGTGGACCACTGGACCGCCTGGCGCGCAGGTGAGATGCGATCGACCGCCTCGGTGGTCTATGGCAAGGATCGTGTGGATACACTGTGGGTGGCCTCCGCTCCTAACGATGCAAATGATGCCCTGCATGCCATGCTGGTGCGGATCCGCTCTTCCATGGATTCGCGCCGGAGCCTGCTATCTGGAATATCCTGCCCATCAATCGGAGGAGGCCATCTGCGCAGCAGGGTTTGTGCTGCACCGTACGCTGCTCTGGATGAAAGCGGAAGGACCTAGCCGGTCTTCCGCCCCGGCAGACCACCGGCAGACTCCGCCGCCTGCACCGCCCTGAGAATTGCTTCCGTCATCGCTTCCGCTGCAAATGCGCCGACCGTCGTCACGTCGGCGTTTTTATTTCCGGTGGAGAGGGCGAAGATCGTGTCACCGTCCAGCATGGTATGAGCCGGGCGGATGACTCTCGCCAGTCCATCGTGCGCCATCTGGGCAACCTTGGCTGCCCCGACTTTTTCCAGATGCGCGTTGGTAGCCACCACGCCGATGACCGTGTTGGATTTTGTTGCGAACCCCATCACGGTACGCCCCGTGAAGGTGCGCATCGTCTCCAGTGTGTTGGCGAAGTAACCCTCCGCCCCCAAATGGAGCGGACCGAGCTGGGTTGAGCGCGCGCCGACGAGGATGTCTCCGGTATGTGGATCGACCACATCCCCAAAGGCATTGACCGCCACCAGAGCTCCGACCAGCACACCGCCTCCCGCGTCCACGCAGGACGATCCCAATCCGCTCTTCATCGCACTCTTCATCCCGAAGATTTTCCCCACCGTGGCGCCTGTCCCCGCGCCGACGTTCCCCTCCGGGCATGACTCGGCCGAAGCGGACTCTGCAGCGCGATAACCCATGTCCGCGTCCGGGCGGACTTTGGCGCTGCCGAGGGCGAGGTCGTAAAGAATCGCAGCAGGAACGATGGGTACTTTCGCTGCACCCGTGTCGAAGCCGATGCCTTGTTCCTCGAGGTAGCGCATCACCCCGCTGGCGGCATCCAGCCCATAGGCTGATCCACCTGCCAGCACGACGGCATGCACCTTCTCGACCAGGTTGAGCGGGTTAAGCAGGTCGGTCTCCCGGGTGCCGGGTGCGCCTCCGCGTACGTCCACACCGCCGACCGCGCCTTTCCGACACAGGATAACAGTACAGCCGGTCAGTGCATCCAGGTCCGTGGCGTGACCGACTTCGATCCCGGGAATGTCAACAATTGAATTTGGCATGGGAATCATAAAGGGGCGCAGTTTTCTGCGCCCCTCTCCGTTGCGTGTTTACTTGCCCAGCGACCGCACCAGGGTGAGGAATTCGTCCCACTCCTCACGGAAGAAATGAACGGTCAGGTTTCCAAGCTCAACATGATAAGTTGTCTCGCCGTCCGGTTCTTCAGCGCTCCAAACCAGATAGTTCTCGGTTTCAGCCAGTGTATCGGTCTTGGGTTCAGGTGCGTTCTTGGACATGTGTCCTCCTATGGGGTGAATGGACAAATTATAAATCAGAGCCGGCTGGTTTATGAGGCGGGTTTTTTACGAGGCGGGCGTATCTTGCCCAGCCAGTCCTTGAATTGTTTTCGCAGCGAATAGGACTCTTGGTGCTCCTCGGGCGGCCAGGGGTCCTCGTCGTTCAACTTGCGGAAGATGTAGGTGTAAGCCAGCTGCACGGTGGCCAAAATAGGCGCTGCGATGACCACTCCCAGAAGACCTAGCAAGTCCGCTGCGACGATCACCGCAATCAGGATGGCTGCCGAGTGGACTTTCAGCGTGTGCGACATGATGCGCGTGGACACTGCATAATCCAAAATATAGTCAATAACGATGGCGATAATGATCACCATAGCTGTATACGCTAGGGGGGACATGCCGAATAGCTTGTAATCTTGAAAGTAAGCAATCAATCCCAACAGGATCCAGTTGATGGTCGTACCCACATAGGGCAGGAATCGTGCCAGACCCGCGATCAAGGCCAGCCCAAAGGCGAAGCGAATACCCAGAATTCCCAACACAATTGTGTAAATGAAGATCGCGAGGAAAAACATGATCAACTGCCCGCGCAGGAAGGCATTCCAGATGTTGCCCAGCCGTTCAGTAAACCTTCTGGCATCCTCGTTGTAATCGCGAAAATCGTAGGAGAAGATTCTTTCGCGCAACCCGCCGCTTTCGATCAAAAGGAAGTAGGAGACAAATAAAATGAAGAGCAGCCAACCTATGGTGCTGATGGCGCTGCTCGCCACGGAGCCGAGGACCGTGCCAGTTTGCCTCAACACGGCTTGCGTCGAATTAATGAGCTGGTCGCTCAGTCCGCTCAGGTCGATGCCGAGGCTGCTCAGGTCATACGTGTAGGGGCCGATGACGATGACCTGCAACTTGAGAGAATCCAAAAGCACCGGGAGCTGGTCCAGCAGGGATTCGATCGCATCGATGAGGCTCTGGATCTGGGAGACTATCTCAAATCCCCCCAGCGCCAGCAAGCCAATGATAATCAGCGCAAGCACCAGGTAAATCAGCGTAACCGAGAGCCCCCACGGCATGCGCGCCCTCCGTTCCAGAAAGGATGCGGTCGGGTAAAAAAGATAAGCAATAATAAGCGCCATGATCAGCGGCGGGAAGAGCTCCTGAAAACGGATAATTACCGCCACTGTTAGCGCAAGCAGGCTCACCGCCACAATAATTTTCGTGGTCCTGCCCCACTTTGGCGAAGCAGGTTTTATACTTTGATCCATTTGTCCTCTCAGCTTACATTCTAGCGGTACATCTCATATTTTACAACTAGTATAATTGCGCCCATGCGCCGTCTCCTGCTCGTCCTGACCTTTATCCTGTTGGCTGCGTGCACCCCTGCCGGGGATGCTGTTGTTAAGACGGTTGCGCCGACTCTTTCGCCGGTCCCGTCACCCACCCCTGACCCTCAATTCCGGCTGCATGTCCACCCGGACGGACCGCTCTACGTGGGTGACCAGGTCAGCTTTGAAGTCATCACCCCGACAGGTTTTGATACGCGATGGGAGAAAGGTCGAGGTCCGGCTTGGCGACCAGTTGATCGGCACAGCGGATTTCAGTCCCTATGGGATTGCCGGACGCCAGCAGGCAACGTTCTGGTGGGTTTGGGATACGTCCGGGCTCAATCCGGGCGTCCACTTGCTTTCCTTTTCCGTCACTCCCGATGGTCCCTCCTGGCAGCAAGCCATCCACCTGTACCCCCGAAATGCTCTCCCTGTCTCTGAGCGGGAGGCTCGCTGGGAATCGGTCGTCACTCAATGTTGCACAATCAATTACATCTCGGGGACAGATGCAGCCCGGGATATTGAAGCATTGGGAGAAACCGCAGATGCAATCGCTGATAACCTCTCCCTTTTGATGCCCGGACCTGAGAAAGAGAAAATCCCTGTGGTGATCATGTCGCGCACCCTCGGTCATGGGGGTTTCACCAATGGCGCGATCTATGTTTCCTATCTCGACCGCAATTATGCCGGCAGTACGTTTGATATGGTATTCAATCATGAATCAGTTCACTGGCTGGATCGAACACTGGGCGGCGACCTGCGTCCCACCATCCTGCTCGAGGGATTGGCAGTCTACCAGACAGGCGGACATTTCAAGCCCGAGCCGCTCATCCCTCGTGCGGCGGCGCTGCTCAGCCTGAACTGGTACATCCCCCTGCGCCCGCTGGCGGATTCCTTTTACCCGTCCCAGCATGAGATTGGATATCTCGAAGCCGGCGCGCTGGTGCAGTACCTTGTGGAGAATTATGGTTGGGATGCCTTCAATGCCTTCTACCGTGACATCCATCCTGCTCCCAGCGGCCTTCAATCCGATGCGATTGATCTGGCGTTGCAGAATCATTTTGGGCTGACCCTGGACCAGCTGGAGGAAGATTTCCTCGCCCACCTAAACGAGCAGCCGGTGGACCTGTCGCATATCGAGGATGTCCGATTGTCCGTCCAGTTCTACGATACGGTCCGGCGCTATCAGCAGATGTTCGACCCGTCGGCATATTTCCAGACCGCATGGCTGGCAGACGCATCCGTCATGCGGCAAAAGAACATCACCGCTGATTACCTGCGCCGGCCGGACGGCATCCTCAACAAGTATCTCGAGAACCTGCTGGTCGAAGCGGATATTGCGTTACGGTCAGGCGATTACACGGATACCGCACAAAGACTTCAGGCGCTCAACGTCATGCTGGACATTCTGGAGAATGCCAAATAAAAACCCCTCTCCAGTTTCCTGAAGAGGGGGGAGGTACCATTGGGAAAATTACGGGCAGGCTCCGCCGAACAAGGGAACCAGGAAGGGAAGGACCTGGCACCAGCTGCTGCTTGAATCCACCCACCAGAAGAACCCCACGCACAAACAGAAAATGCACAAGAAGATGATCAGCAGCGCGATGACAACCGCCATGACTGGAGAGCGCTTCTTCTTTTCAGGCGTGACAGGCTCGGGGCCGACAGGCACCTGACCTGCATAGGCGGGGATCGGTTGCGAAATCGGCTGGGATACCGGAGCAGGCGCCGGGATCTCAGGCTTGGCGGCGTGCATCACGGTCGCGTTCGGGTCGCTGACCACCGCTTCGAACACGAGGGAAATCTGTTCACCCAGTGCGACCACCTCACCTGGGCGCAGGGAATGAGGCGCACTCAGGCGTACCCCATTAACGAAAGTCCCGTTGGTCGAGCCGAGGTCTTCGATCGAGTAGGTGCTTCCCTGCAGCCACATGCGGGAATGCTTGCGGGAGATTTCCGGATCGTTGATGACAATACCGTTGCCCGGTTCCCGTCCGATGGTGAACGAATTGCCAGTGACGGGGAAGGCTTTGCCCGGTGTGGGACCGGCGCGCATGACAAGTTGAAATTCTGGCATGGACTCCTCCAAAGCGTGGCGTAAAAACTAAAATATAGTGTACCGATTAACCCGCAAAAAGTCAAACAGAAAAATCGTCCTGCCGGGACATCTCTGCTTCAAAAACACTGCTGAAAGCTTCGATGACAGCCTGTTTCACATCTTTCATTGGCGGAACGGGGTCGCGCAGGTCAGCCAGGCTCACCACCGGTTCAGTCAATCCGCAGGGACGAATGCCGTCAAAGTAGCTCATGTCGGGGTTCACATTGAGCGCGAATCCGTGGCGTGAGATCCCGTTCGCATCCACTTTGACGCCAATGGCGGCGATCTTGGCAGGTTTCTGGCGGTCTTCGGGGCGGCAGCGCGGGCAGCGTGAATACACATCGGGTTGGATCCACACGCCGGTCAGACCTGGAACTTGGCCAACTGCAAGACCGAAACCTGCCAGCGAAACGATGAGCATTTTCTCCAGCCGGCGCAGGTACCCGGTGTAATCGACCTCCGGCAGGCGTGCGTTCTGGTCCAGTTTTCCGAGCGGAATCACTGGATAACCGACCAGCTGCCCGGGTCCGTGGTAGGTCACATCGCCGCCGCGGTCCACCCAGCGGATGGTCAACCCGCGCTCTTTGAGTTGACGATCGTCCAGCAGCAGGTTATTCTCCTGCCCGCGCCGACCGAAGGTATAGATGTGCGGATGCTCCAGCAGGAGCAGCGTGGCAGGTCGTTCCCCGCGCGCAATCTCCGCGGCGAATTGATCCTGGAGTGCCCAGGCGTCATCATAGGGGATCAGTCCGAGACTAATAACGTCGCAGGGCGTTTTCATGAACAGGGTTTATCTCTTCCATTTCCCAACAATGATAAACAACATGAGAAGAACAATTCCATTATAATTAACTCTATCCACCAGGCAGAAAACCCATTTTTATTGAGTCATGTCACATAAAATCATGGGGGACGATCATAAGCAGGTGAGTCGGTAATAGGAGAGAACCCATGAAAGAAATCGAACTTCAACCACATCAACCGCCCCCGCCTCCCCCGCCCGGCGAATGGAGTCAGTTTACCCGTCAGGCAGCCATCGTCATTTTATTGCTGGGTGTGCTTCTCCTGATATCGACGATGCTGCCAATGTTTAACATGCTGGGGATCACCGGTATTTTTATCCTTATTCTATCCTACCCGATTAACAAACTGCAAACAAAGACAAAGCTCTCACGCACAGCTGCTGTGTTTGTAATCATAATCCCGATTGCGGTCATCCTTTTCCTTCTTTTTGGCAATGTGATCCAATGGTTTGTTACAAATACACAATCGATGCTGGCTGATTTGCAAGGGAACGATGAATTAATTCCGGCTATTCAATCCCTCACCGCACAGTATCCAGAAAGTGTCCAATGGATTACTGAGGTTCTCCGAAAAGGGGTTTTATCCTTCGAAGAACAAATGTCCGCGGGATTGCAATTCATAGCGCTTACAGCCACCTCCTTCTTCCTGGCTTTTTTGTTTATTCTGGAGATGCCGGCGAATCTTGCGAGGTCATTTCAATCCCTTTCAGAGGTCTCGCAGCGTGAATTCGGCATCCTGGCTGACAGATTGTCTGCGGTATGGAATGGCTGGTTACGATCCACGGTGATCACGTCGTTCATCGTCGGCACGACCACCGCGCTGGAACTCTTCCTTTTTGGAATCCCTTACGCAGGTTTATTGGGAATAATTACCGGGTTTCTAAATTTAATCCCGACCTTCGGTCCATTAATTTCATATATCTTGATCATTTTGGTAACCTATACACAGGGTTCTTCATATCTCACGCTTGACCCGATAATCCTGACCCTTCTGGTGTGGGGGGTTAATACGCTTGTGAATCAGTATATCCGCCTGGTAATTTTTCCCAAGCTGGCTGGGAAGGCGGTTCACATGCCTGTGTTCCTCGTGATCCTTGGATTGGTAGTGGCTGCAGCGCTGTGGGGAGTGGTCGGGGTCATCCTGGTGATTCCCCTCCTGGGCACTGCGGGAGAAGTGTTGCGGTACGTGTTGCGAAAGATTAATCGTCAGGATCCCTATCCTGGAGAGGAACCGCAGGTGGGTTACTGGACGAAGGAAATTGTTTCCAAATAATTAGGGTACGCCAGATAAAAAAATTAAGGGCGGCCAATTTGGCCGCCCTTGGCATTATCCAAATACCCGCCGAAAAAGATCTGATTCAAGCAGGTGGTCCGGGTCGGTACGCTGTTTGAGCGCGCGGAATTTTTCGATGGTCTCTTCCCCCAGGAATTGGCGGGCCGTCTCCGGCGTAGTCTCGCTGTTCTTCGCGAAGTAAAACCGTCCGCCAGCCCCGAGCACGATCCGGTCGAAATCTTGCAGCATGACCGCCAGTTTTTCCTTGTTTGAACGGGTGACCTTGAAATCCATGGCCAGCGAGAACCCATCCACCGAGTGGCTGAGCAGGAAGTCGTCGGGCCGGTGGCGCTTGGTCACACCCAGGTACGAGGGCAGCCGCTTCGTATGTGAAAGCGTTAGTAATTCCATCCAGGCCTCCTGGGCTGATTCTTTGGGCAGGAAGGACTGGTACTGGATCAATCCGCCCCGTCCGTAGGCCAGCTCCCAATTGGGGACATAATCGAGCAGGAAATGAAAGGCGGCATGCGACTGCCGGTGGATCCCCTTGCGAAGACTCATCACATATTTGGCCGTGTTCACTCCCCACGTCCCGAGATTGTTCATAAACGGAGCCATGAAGTAATGAATGATGGATTTCGGGAAAACTCCAAACATCCGGTCGGGAAGAGTCTGGTAATCCACCTGCATGGTCTTTTTTGCATCGGGGTCGTCGCCCTCATGCAGATAATCCGCAGCATGGATCTGACCTCGACCCAGGTCTTTGCCTCCCGCTGTGGCATCCAGCCAGCCGACGATGTAATCATGCTGCGGTGCGCCGTCCAGCAGGGCTTTCAGGTGCTCCTCGAGGTTGTGCACCGGATACGCGTGGACCTGCAGCAGCCCCGAATGCATTTTCTTCATCTGAAGCGTGATCGACGTGAACACACCCAGCATGCCCATCCCCCCGATCATGGCACGAAACAGGTCGCCGTTCTTCTTCGGATTGCAGGTGATTTGGGCGCCGGTGGGCAGCAACGCGGTGAACTCAAGCACATGCTCCCCGATGGTGCCCTTCTTGAAGTTGTTCTTGCCGTGAATGTTCATCCCCAGGCAGCCGCCCAGGGTGGTGGTCATCGTCCCGGAGACGACTGGCGGCCACCAGCCATCGGGCAGCACAACCTGCCATAGCTTGGCGAGAGTGACTCCCGGCTCGGCGATCACCACTCCGGTCTCGGGATTCCACTCGAGGATTTTGTTCACCCCCTGCAGGTCGAGCACAATGCCGAGACTGTTGAGGGCGGCGTCATTATAGCTGCGTCCGGCGCCGCGCAATGTGACCGTCATCCCCTCTTTTTTTGCGAGATGAAAGGCCTCGTGGATTTCGTCCACGCTGGAGGGATGATGGACAAAGGCAGGGGCACTTAATGAATGCCCGAAGTTTTCGATAAAAGTAAGATTCTTGTATGAAAAAGATTGAGTCATAATTCCCCTGGCTGTGCCAGTCTAGAATGTCATTTTCCGGAAAATAAAGGAAGGGATAATGCGGATGATGAACATCATCAGCCGCCAGCGGGCTGGAACGTAAATGTCCTGCTTGCGCTTGCGTATGCCCTTCCAGATATCTTCAGCCGCCTGCTCCGGAGAGACCACCCAGAAGAGTTTTTTGGCATCCTTGACCATGTCCGTCTGCACGAACCCCGGTTTGACGGTCAGCACGTGAACCCCGTACCGTGTAAGCCGGTTGCGCAGCGCTTCGAGGTAGCAGGTGAGCGCCGCCTTGGACGCATTGTAGGAGGGATTCCCAACCCTGCCGCGTTCTCCCGCCACCGACGAGATGCCGACGATCTGACCCTTCTTCAGGCTCTGGAACATCTCTGCCGCCGGGTTGAGCCATGCCAATGCGCCAACGTAGTTGGCTTCGGTGGTGGCCCGGTCCTTTTCGAAATCGTAGTTTTTCAGCCCGACAGGAAGTGAGATGCCGGCGCAATAGATGAGCAGGTCGAGCCCGCCGAAATCTGTCACAATATCTTTGAACAACTGGGAGATGACCTTGGTGTTGGTCACGTCATGGGTGTAAGGGACGGCGCGCGTTTCGCCGGAAGCCTGGTTTATCTCATTGCATAAGGTCTCGAGCAGTTCAGCACGACGCGCAAGGCAGGCGACGGTGTAACCTTCGCGCGCGAGACGGCGCGCCAGGGCGGCGCCAACTCCGCTTGACGCGCCGACGAGAATGGCACGCTTACGCGGATTCAAAGGAGTGACAGGAGGAATGGAAATTATGGGTTCAGGCATGAGCAGCCTCTCCGGTTAGGGGATGTGAATTTCTGTACAAAGTCCACCTTGATTTTAGCACAGTCTTCGGGGGAGCAAGCGCCGACCGGCAAGGCATCCAAATGTGGGGTGGCAGATATATACCACCCGCCGTCCAGTAAATCCCCATAAAGAGACTCTTGGATTGAAAGAGGTTTTATGCTAAAGTATAGGGTAGGTTTTTCAATCCTCTTTGGGATGAGTGGATGACAGATTTCAAATCAGAGGCTCTCTTCCTCGCTCGCCAGCGGTTGCTTTCGGGGAATTTGAGCAAGGATGACGAGCGTCTGCTCCTGGGTTTGCTGCAAATTGTCCAGCAGCAGGCACAGGAACTGGATGCGCTTAAGCGCATCAGCCTCAACCTGACCTCCTCCCTGGAGTTGGGAAATGTCCTCTACACGGTTGCGCTGGAGGCCATAAAACTGGTTCAAAATGCGCGCACCGTCCATATTTTCCTCTATCAGAACGATAAACTGAGGTTTGGTACATCGCTGGACGGCGACGGCAGGCGCAATGTGATGATGTCCGACCCGCGCCCGAACGGGCTGACCTACACGGTTGCACACACCTCGGGAACGGTGATCGTGGAGGATATGCAGAACCATCCGCTTTACCAGGGAGCGCCCAAGGACTGGATCGGCTCCATCATCGGCATCCCGCTCAAGATGAGCTCGCACGTCGTCGGTGTGATGAACCTGTCGCGTTCCAATACCGGACCCTTCTCGCACGAGGAACTCCGGTTGTTGCAGTTGCTGGCCGATCAGGCCGCGATTGCCATCATCAATGCCCGTCTGCATGAAGCGGTCAGCCGCCAGGCGTATACCGACATCCTGACCAACCTGCCCAACCGCCGCGCCCTGGATGAACGATTGGAGATCGAGGTGCAGCGCGCCCGCCGCTTCAACCACCCCTTTGCTGTGGTGATGATGGATTTGGACGGTTTCAAAGCAGTCAACGATACCTATGGTCACGCCACCGGCGACCGCGTCCTTCAGCAGACATTTTCCACACTGGCGAACAACCTTCGTACCACCGACTTCCTGGCCCGTTATGGAGGTGATGAGCTGACCCTGATTATGCCGGAAGCCACCTTCGAGGCGGCGCTGATGGTGACTCAAAAATTGCAGCGTGCCCTGCGTCATCTGGCCATCGACATGCCCGACGGCTCCCGAAAGGCGTTCGACATCTCCGGCGGCATTGCCATTTTTCCCCTCCACGCCTATTCCGCGGCGGACCTGCTGCGTGCTGCAGATGGTGCACTCTACCGCGCCAAGCGCAGTGCACGCGGTTCCTTCATGCAGGCTGCCAGAAATACCGGCGAGCTGCGCCATCTCGTTCCCGCTAAATAAGGGTAACTTTTTAGATAGCCCGCGTGTTTAATCCTTGCAAATACTTGCAGGGATTTTTATTTTTTTGGAGGAGACCATGCCCCGTAAAGCAAAGCTGATTCTGAATCCCATGGCTGACATGGGCAATGCCTGGCGGGTGGCAGATGATCTGCGACCGATCGTAGCGGAATATGGCCACGCGGATTGGAGCGGAACGGTCTACCCGACTCATGCCACCGAACTGGCGCGGCAGGCTGCCCTCGATGGATACGACATGGTGATCGCCCTGGGAGGCGATGGTACGGTCCACGAGGTGGTCAACGGGCTGATGCAATTCCCCGAGGAGAAACGTCCCATCCTGGGGGTGGTGCCGCTCGGCTCAGGCAACGATTTCGCACATGCTGTCGGGGTTCCTGACAAGGCAGATCGCGCCCTGGCATATGCCCTGCACGGAGAACCCTCAAGGGTGGACGTGGGCATGCTGGTGGATGAACAGGGTCGAAGGGAATTTTTCAACAATACGCTCGGCATCGGTTTCGATGCGGTGGTGACCATCCGCTCACACCGCCTGCCTCTCCTGCGAGGATTTCTGATGTATCTCACGGCGGTGATCCAGACGATACTCCTTAATTTTGATCCCGCCGGTTTGCATATCGAGACTGACAAGGAAAGTTGGGATGAGAGCACGCTGATGCTGACCCTGTGCAATGGTCCGCGAGAGGGAGGCGGTTTCCACGTCGCGCCGGATGCGAGCATCGATGACGGAATCTTGCATTACGCAACAGTGCGCAAGATTTCCCGGGCGATGATGTTCAGGCTTATCCCCGAGGTGATGAACGGCACGCATGGGCGGTTCGACTGCGTCCGAATGGGAAATTTCACCCGGCTTTCGCTGACCTCCGATAAACCGCTTTACATCCACGCAGACGGGGAAATATTCACAAGCTTTGGTTCCAACCTGCGGAAATTATCGGTCGAGATTCTACCTGCTGCGTTAAATATTGTGCGGGGTTAATTCTTCTGCTTTAAATCAAAAAGCATGCGCCGGCCGGCGTATTCTTTTTGATTGTGTTATGTGCGCTTGAATGTGGTGATCAGGATTTCTTGACGAATCAGGATCTCAAAGCTATCTGCCGCTTTCGAGAAATAATCCCTGGCTTTGCCATCCAGGGAATCGTTGAGTATGGCATCCTTCCAGTTGGCGGAGAGGAATTCACGCATTTCGCCCATCGAACCGGCATGGATGATAAAGATAAATTTACCGGGCTCCTCCACGCTGAAGAGTCCCAGTTTCACAATTTCTGTCAAAGCCTCACTGGCTTGTTGATATTCTATGTATTTATCCGTTTCCTCGACGACATCGAGAAAATAATCCTTTCCGTTTACCCGCACTTCCACCCAGGCTTTATCCAGCCCCGGGTGAATATCGATCAGCAGGCCGCCGGGCTTGACGAGTGTGTGAACCGTCTCCAGCGCATGGACCATGCGCTCAGGCGGCATTCATCAGAGTGACCAGGAAAGGATGGCGATGTCGAATTGGTCGGTATGCGTCTGGGCGGCGAAATCGTCCAGCCCGATGTTATGCAGCTCCACTTTGCTTTTTAGCTGAGGTGGAAAATCTGCGAGAGCGCGTTGATATCTCTCTGTGTCAGGGTCAAGACCCGTGACAAACGCGGCGTCGCCGGCATAGCGCCAGGTTAGCCGCCCATCGCCGCTGCCGACCTCCAGCACGGTTTTGCCCTCGAGGCTGCCGGTATGCTTCAGCAACGCACGGATTTCATTTTCTTCGGGGTCTTGCAGGATGGGCATGGACTCCTCCAAAGAAGACAGGCTGGCTGATGTTCGCAATCTTACACCACAATATTCACCAGCCGTCCTTTGACATACACCACCTGTTTGGGCGATTTACCCTCGAGGTGTTTCTTCACTGTCTCGCTTGCCAGCGCAGCGGATTTGGCAGCTCTCATCGGAGACATCCGCCGGCACGGTGACCCGGTCTCGCAGTTTGCCGTTAACCTGCACCACCAGAGTGATTTCATCCTCGTGGGCGGCAGCTTCGTCCACGGCCGGCCAATTCTGGGTGTGGATGGAGTAGGGCTTGCCCAGACGCATCCACAGTTCCTCGCTGATATGCGGCGCGACCGGCGCCAGCATCTTCAGGTAAATCTCCAGGGCTTCTTTCCATTCAGTTGAGCCGGCGGCACCAGCTTCGCGCGCCTTGTACAGGTCGTTGAGTAATTCCATCAGGGACGAGATGATGGTGTTGAACTGGAACTGCTCGAAATCGCGCGTCACCCGCTTCAGGGTCTGGTGCACCTTGCGGCGCAGAGTCTGTTTGGTTTCGTCGGAACCAGACTCGGGTGAGTCCAAAGCGTCTGTAAATAACATCCAGACTCGGCGCATCCAGCGGGCAGTCCCTTCGATGCCCTGTCGAGTCCCACGGCGCGCCCATCTCCCAGCGCGCAAAGAACATCAGGTAGGCACGTACGGTGTCCGCGCCGTACTTTTCGACCAGCATATCGGGTGCGACCACGTTACCGCGGCTCTTGGACATCTTGGCATGATCCTCTGCCAGCACCATGCCCTGGTTACGCAGCTGCAGCATCGGTTCGTTGCCTTTGGTAATGCCCAGGTCGCGCAAGGCTTTGTGAAAAAAGCGAGTGTACAGCAGGTGCATGGTGGCATGTTCGATACCGCCGGTGTAGGTGTCCACGGGCATCCAATAGTTGTATTCGGCTTGGTCGAACGGACCCTTGTCGTACTTCGGCGACAGATAACGCAGGTGATACCAGGAGGAGCACATGAATGTGTCCATGGTGTCAGTTTCGCGCTCGGCTGGCCCGCCGCAGACCGGGCAGGAGGTGTTCTTCCAGGTAGGGTGCAGCTTGAGCGGGCTTTCGCCGGTCGGCTTCCACTCGACATCATCGGGCAGCAGCACGGGCAGGTCCTTGTCGGGCACCGGATTCCAGCCGTGTTTCTCGCAGTGGATCATCGGGATGGGCGAACCCCAATAACGTTGGCGGCTGATCAACCAGTCGCGGTAGCGATAGTTGATGGTTTCCCTGCCGATGCCCTGCTTTTCCAGCCAGTCGATGACCGCGGAAATGCCGGGATTCTTGCGCCCCTTCTCCTCGTTGACGATGGTCCCGTTAAACTGGCCAGAGTTGACCATGTGCCCGCCGCCGACATACGCCGCATCCATGGTGGCACCGTCCAGCCGGGGATGCTCCTCGGGCTGGATGACCGGCATGATCAGCAGGTGATACTTGCGGGCAAAGGCGAAGTCGCGCTCGTCATGCGCGGGAACAGCCATGATCGCGCCCGTGCCATAGCTCATCAACACGTAGTCCGCGATCCAGATCGGGATGCGGGAATTGTTGACCGGATTGATGGCATGCCCGCCGGTCCACACGCCGGTCTTTTCCTTGTCGGCGGCTTCCCGGTCGATGTCACTCTGGCGGGAGGCAGCGAACTTGTAAGCCTCCACTTCCAGTCTCTGGGTGTCGGCGGTGAGCTTGTCCACCAGGGGATGCTCGGGCGCCAGGACCATGAAGGTCGCACCCCAAAGTGTGTCCGGGCGGGTGGTGAAGACCTCGATGGGATCGCCGGCTTCCGTTCTAAAAATGACAGACGCGCCTTCGCTTCGTCCGATCCAATTCGTCTGCAATATTTTGACGCGTTCAGGCCAGTCTATTTCATCGAATCGCAACAGTTCATCGGCATACTTCGTGGCTTTGAAGAACCACTGGTCCAGGTTCTTTTTAATGACGGGCGTGCCGCATCGTTCGCAGACGCGGTTTTCGCCCCAAACCTGCTCGCGCGCCAGCGTCGTGTTGCAGTTCGGACAGAAATCCACGGGTGACATTTTGCGATATGCCAGCCCAGCCTTGTACAACTGGATGAAGAACCACTCTGTCCATTTGTAATAGGAAGGATCAGCTGAGACCGCCTCGCGCTGCCAGTCGAACATCGTACCCATGGATCTCATCTGCTTGCGCATCCGTTCGATGTTCGCGAACGTCCGCTTCATCGGGTGAATACCGTCCTTAATGGCGGCATTTTCGGCGTTTAGACCGAAGGCGTCGAATCCCATAGGGAACAGGACATTGTTTCCCTTCATGCGCATGTAGCGTGCCCGTGAATCGGGCGGTATCATCGCGTACCAGTGACCTATGTGCAGGTCGCCGCTAGGGTACGGCAGCATAGTCAATGCGTAGTGCTTGGGCTTGGATTCATCGATCACGGAGCGATACAGCCCATCCGCTTCCCATTTCTCCTGCCACTTCTTTTCATAGGCTCTGGGATTGTAAGAAATATCGGTGACAGGCTTCGCGGCCTTTGCGGCTGCCTGGGTCACCGCCGGTTTTTGGGCCTTGGGCTTTGTCGCCACTGCAGGCTTGGCAGGGACTGCCTTCTTGCTCGTGGTTTTAACCGGCACAGCGGGGGCTTTTTTGCTGCCACCTTTGTGTTCACCATCTTGGAGACTGGTTTTTTCGCAGCAGGTTTGACAGCCTTTGCCGGAGCAGCCTTTTTAACTGCCACTTTTTTCTGTACAGCTGGTTTCTTCACAACCGGCTTTTTCGCAACAGGCGCGGTTTTCTTCTTAGCAACCGGCTTTTTGGATGCGGGTTTCCCGGTCGTGGGTTTCTTCTTTGCAGATGTTTTTGTGGCCATTCTGTCCTCTTTAGTTAACAAAAATCCCTTCATCCAAACAGGGACGAAGGGGTTCTCCGCGGTACCACCCTGGTTACGTCCAAAATTATGAACGTCACTCAAGCTTGCTGTAACGGGCTATCCCGGCGCTGACTACCTGCGGTGTTTTTTCCGCGTTCACCAGCGCAGCCTCCCTCATTTGGGTGACAGGCGAGTTCGGTCTCCTGGCGCTCCCGTGTGCGCCGTGACGGGCTTCCACCTTGCTCTCCCATCTCGCTGGCGGGACGACCTACTACTCCTGCCGTGGCTTTTAATTTTGCCTATTATAACACCGAGCGATTGGCCCCGGCAAATGCCAAAACCAACCGCCAATGCTTATTCCAGGTGGACCCAGCGAGATTCGAACTCGCGACCTTCTCAATGCCATTGAGACGCGCTCCCAACTGCGCTATGGGCCCATGTCGGTGTTCAATTTTCAGTGAGCGGCATTGTAGATTCTGACTTGCCCGGCAATCTGAAATCCGCAATCACTGAACCCAGTGGACCTGAGGGGATTCGAACCCCTGACCTCCTCAGTGCGATTGAGGCGCGCTCCCAACTGCGCTACAGGCCCGATTACAGGGCGAACGGTATTCTAACTGATGCAGGAGTGGATGTCAAGAATGGCTGCCGGGGATTCCGCTGAAAAATAGAGATAATTGGTTCGAGGGAGAAAATCATGACTAAAACCGGTTCCCGTCCCGTTTATCGCATCACCGACCTGCACGTCAGCGAACGCCCGAGAGAACGAATGGCTGCGCTGGGGCCTCAGGCGTTATCCAACGCCGAACTGTTGGCCATCCTGCTGAGGGTCGGAGTACCCGGCGAGAACGCAGTCCAGGTCGGGCAGCGGCTGCTGCTCAAGTTCAAAGGCCTCGCAGGCTTGCATCGCGCTCCATTTTATGAGTTGTGTGAGCAGCACGGAATCGGCGAGGCGAAGGCAGTGCAGCTCAAGGCGGCCATCGAGTTGGGAAACCGGTTGAAGCTCGAAGCGCCGGAGAACGCGCCACGGTCAACAGCCCGGCGGACGCGGCGGCGCTGGTGCAGTACGAGATGTCCGCGTTGGAGCAGGAGCACTTGCGCGTCATCCTGCTCGACACACGCAACCACGTGCTCGCCATCGACAGCGTGTACCACGGCTCGGTGAACACGGCCCAGATCAAGGTGGGGGAGATTTTCAAAGCGGCTGTCCGGCGCAATGCTCTCTGCCTGATCGTCGTCCACAACTACCCCAGCGGCGACCCAACTCCTTCGCTGGATGACATCGCGGTGACGCGAGCCATCGTCCAGGTTGGCAAACTGCTGGATGTGGATGTGCTCGATCATATCGTGATTGGAGATGGGCCGAATCGCTGGGTTTCGTTGAAGGAACGGGAATTGGGATTCGCTTAGCCTATCGGCTTGATCTCACCTGGAACGACTCGAACTCACCCGAGGCGGGTTCCCACTCGACCCGGGCATCCTCCACTTGCGAGGCGCGCGGACCGGTTCGCACCGCTCCGACGAATTGCTCCAGCACGGATTTATCCCCCTCGGCGATGGTCTCCACCTGATCCCAGCCGACGTTGCGCACCCAGCCTTTCAAACCCATCACCATGGCCGATTGCTGGACGAAGGCGCGGAAGCCGACCCCCTGCACCCGTCCGCGCACCCAAATATGGACACGGGAAAGCGCTGTTTCGCTCATAAGATTTCCTATTTCAAGAAAAGTATCAACGGGGTCAAGGTCAGAGGGCTGAGCAGCGTGGTGACGAGAATCGTCCCGGTGACCAGCGACGAATCGAGATTGTATTCGGCGGCTAGTACGGTGGTCATCACCGCGCTGGGCATGGACGCCTCCAGCACGCTGCCCTGTTTGGCGGCGCCCGTGATTCCCATCAATGAGGTCAGGAAAAGCGCGACAACGGGTCCCGCCAGAAGACGTACGGACGTGCCCAGCGTCAATCCGCGCAGATTGCGAGTCCATTGCGCCTTTTGCAGTTCCAGCCCGAGCAGCACCAGCATCATCGGAACCGTGGCGCCAGCCACCAGTGTAACGGACCTCTCAATTGGAACGGGCAATATCAATTCGAAGCGGATGACGATCAACGCGAGGATCAAGGCGTAAATCAACGGTACTTTTATAAGACCGAGCAGGGCACGCTTGATGTCAGTATGGCCGAGAGAGGCGATCAAAACACCAATACTGTTGATCATGATTGCAGAAGTGATGAAGTAGATACTCGAGTGCGCCAATGCGGAGGGTCCAAAGGCAAAGGAGACGAGCGGCAGCCCGAAATTGCCGTTGTTGGCAAACATGCTGACCAGGATGACCGCCATCAACGCCCGCCGTTCCAGGCGAAGGGCAAGGCCGGCTAAAAAGGCGATCAGACCGCAGGCGAGCATGACGGCTGCGGCGAACCCGGCGGTTTTCAGCATTTCATCGAAGGGAAGCTGGCTCTTTGTGATGAGATTGAATATCAACACCGGCCCGAAGAAATAAAAGACCAGGCGGCCAACCGTTCGTGAATCGAGCGCCAAATATTTCCCGACCAGGTAGGCAGAGCCGCTGATGAGGAAAATCGGCAGGATGTTTTCGGCAAACGTTGTTAAGAGTTCGGAGAGGGTCATTGGCGGCTGTGTTGTTCGGGTGTTTTGGAGAGTTGCGGTTTATTTTTCGGGCTCATCCGGGTCGACGGCGAGCAGGTCATAGCGCGAAAGGTCATCGGTGAAGGTCAGGTTTTCGAGCGCTTCTTCGATAAATTCTGCCAGGTCGTCATCCTCCGTGGCGTCTGCCAGGTTGTAAAGGACGATTTGCACATCCTCGCCGCCGATCTGCGAGAGCGACCAGATGATCGCGCGGGAGATCTCCTCGTTGTCCTCGGTATCGAGCGCCTCCAATAAGGCCGGGCGGGCGGACTCCAGGGCCAACTCGCCCGCGGCCTCAACGGCAGCCAGGCGAATCTCGAGGTTGTCGTGGTCGAGCGAATACAGGACGTCATCCTGCCAAAGGTCCGGGTCGGCGGAGCGCCCCATCGCGAAGAGCGCGCTGGCCACCCACTGCGGGTCGTGCTGGCTGAAGGCGTTGCGGATAAGGGCTGGCACTTCGGGGCGGGAGGAGTATCCCAGCGCCTCCACGGCCATCCGTTTTGACAGTCGATGCTCCTCCTGTTGTGCGGTCGCGAGCAGCGCTTCCTCCACCTCTTTGAGAAGCGGGGTGGGAACTTCCTCCAGCTCGCCCAGGTACACGTACCGGCCGAGCACGGACGCAGCCTCGCCGCGCACTTCCTCCGAAGAATCCTCCATCATGATGCGGATGAGTGTACCGGCCATTCGGGCGTCATCGCTCTCCCACAACATGCGGATGGCGAACAGCCGCACCTGGGCATCCGGGTCGTCCAGCATGGCGCGGGCAAAGGCTTCCAGCGAGACCAGGGTATCGTCCGCGCTGAGTTTTTCGAGGTCCTTCATGAGCTGGTGCTTGCGCGAAGCGGACACCTGCGGCCAGGCGGCCTGGAGCGTTTTAATATCGCCGGGTTCAAGGTCAGAGAAATTTTTTAGGAAGCGGTGAGGGAAGGCGGTGCTGGTATCCAGCAGCGCATCCACGACGCGCGAAAAGGGAACTTTGGACATGGCTGACTCGCTTCAGGAAAATCAAAGGGCGGACACTCGTCCGCCCTTGTGTGTTTAAGGCAGAGTGATGGCAACGGGATTGATAAAATCCATCACGTTGATGTACAGCATCAAAGCCAGCAGGAGCATGATGCCCACCGCGTGGACGGTGTTCTCAACCTTGTGAGGCACACGCTTACGGAAGATGAGCTCGGGCAGCAGGAAGATAATGCGCCCGCCATCCAGCGCCGGCAGGGGCAGCAGGTTGAAGATGCCCAATGAGATATTCAGGGTGGCGATCAGCGCCAGCGTGTAGTAGGTGGGTGTCTCGGTGGCCGCGCCGGCGGGCTGCGCCGCCAGGGTCTGGCGGGTCTCCTGGTCGCGGGTCACTGCCTGAGACATGAAATCATACATCCCTTTCAAACCGATGAAACGCGCCTGTTCCGCCGGGATGGTCCCTTGAATGAGCCGCGCGGGCAGAGTCGCGATCTCGTAGATGTACATGCCTGTCACGCGAATACCAAGCGGCAGCGCGGTCAACAAGGTTGCCTTCTGGACGGGGTTGCCCAGCAACACACCTGTGGCTCCCTCTTCCACTGTTCGCTCGCTGGAGGGGGTGACCGTGGTTGTGTACTGTTCCCCAGCGCGCTCATAAACGATCACGACAGGCTGGTCCATGTTGGCGTAGATGACCGAGCGGATCGCCTCTGTACTTTCGATGGGCTTACCGTTGGCACTCAGAATCAGATCGCCGGCAAGGAAACCGGCCTGCTCAGCAGGGGAATTAGGCGACACTTCGACCAGAATGACCCGGCTGACATCCGGGACGCCGGACTGGGTGAAGATCAAGGTGTAGATCAACACGCCCGCAATGAGATTCATCGCCGGGCCGGCAAGCATCACGCCCAGGCGGGTCCACGGGCTGGCGGCAGCTAGGCCACCGGGCACGGAGGGATCATTCTCGCCTTTCGGACGCACAAACCCGCCGATGGGGAGCGCGTTGAGAGTGAACTCCGTCTCGCGCCACTTGAACATGGTGAGAACGCGCGGCGGCAAACCGAAACCGAACTCCTCGACTTCGACCTTCCCTGCCTTGGATGCAAAAAAGTGACCCAACTCATGGATGATCACCACTGCCAGGAACACAACAAAAAAAATTAAAAGCGTCATTTCTTCTCCTCGCGCCAAGTCACAGTGTTTTCCAGCGCGGTCTTTCGATTATATCGTTAATTGATTTTGGACGGCTTAATGAGGGATTAGACTAACTGACAGAAGAGAATCCATTATCGGAGCCGCTAAACCATACGGACGCCCCCTGGCTGCATACTGGATATCTGATTTACTTTTCGATCCGGGCTGGACCACCGGCACCGGCTGTCAGCACGCGGCTCACACCCTGAAGAGCGCTCAACTTTTCACGAACTTCGTCGGCTCTCTCTTTTAGGCAGATGACGTGCACGTTCGGCCCGGCATCGATGGTGTAGGCCACCGGCAGGCCCTCCTTGCGCCAGGTGCGGACCATGTCCATAACTAAGAGCGTGACGGGTTCCCAGTAGAACAGGGCAGGACGCGAGGTCATCATGACGGCATGCATCAGGTCGGAGTCGTGTTCGAGGATCTCGGCCAACATTTCAAAATCGCGGTTAAGAATGGCTTCCCGGCAGACCTCCAGCCGGCGGGGAGCATCAGCCACACGAGCCTCCTGCAGGGGACTGGTTGCTGCCAGCATGTGACCTTCCGTCGAGCCGGTCGTTTTATGCCCGGCTGAGACCACCGCGACGCAATCGACCAGCGGCCAGTGTTCTGGTGCGGCAATTGAGAAGGCAAAGGAATCCTCATCGCCTGTGCCCGGCTGCCACTCGACGAACCCGCCAGGGATGGAGCGGCAGGCGGAGCCTGAGCCGCGCCGCGCGAGGCAGGAGAGTTCCGCTTCGGGTAAATCCAACCCCGCGGCTTTGGAGGCAGCCAGGGTCAACGCGGCAAACGCCGAAGCTGAAGAGGCGATCCCCGCCCCGGTGGGGAAGTTGTTCTCGCTGACCACTTCCGCGCGCATCTTGAGCCCCGCTTTTGCCCGCACAAGATCCAGCATGGTACTGACTCGTTCGAGGGCATGACCGGTCGTCTCGCGACCGTTGAGCACGAATTCATCCAGCGCCAGCGAAGGTTGGAAGCTGACCGAAGTGCGGGTCACGAGTCCATCCAGGTTCATCGAGATGGAACCGTTCATCGGCAGGCGCAGCGCGTTGTCGCGGTTGCCCCAGTATTTTATGAAGGCGATATTCGGGTGAGCCTGGGCGGTGGCAGTGTGAGCGGACATATATTTGTCCTTTTCTGTAGCAAGTCTATCATGAAGGTTGAAAATTTACTGTGTTCCTAATTACTGCTTGCCGGCGTCTGTGTGATGTTATTGGCGTTCTTCATATCATATAAAATAAACCGTGCCCATGCCCTTCGAATTGAGCGATGCCACACCAAACCAGGAATTTTATAAATTCAACATTATAGTGTTTTCATGTGGGGAAGTTTATTGTTTTTCCAATAGACTATACTGGAATTCATTTCCAAACACAAGCAGGGCAGTTCAGCCCTGCTTGTGTAGGTTGCGATACTTCATTTCCTTGTTATCTTCGCGGAGATCCAGCCAGGAGTTTCTCCCCCCGCAGAACCAGGCTGTTGACCACTCTCGCCGTAGTAAGGAAAAGCAAACTGCCTCCGGTCAGCCAGTAAAAGCCCTGCACCCAGGTCAGGCTGGTGTCCGTTCCGCTGGCAATGCCGTGGAACAGGGCAGCCATGAAGGTAAAGAAGCTGACAAAATGCAGCATGCGCCAGGCGTTTTGGCCGATGTGTTTGCGGACATAGAAGCTGGCGGTCACGATCGCCCAGGTGTAGAACCCCAGCTGCCCGAG
Source organism: uncultured Chloroflexia bacterium (assembly GCA_963774975.1). Taxonomy (GTDB): domain Bacteria; phylum Chloroflexota; class Anaerolineae; order Anaerolineales; family Villigracilaceae; genus JBGPQJ01. The sequence goes on along the minus strand of CAVZGY010000010.1, from coordinate 10,582 downwards.
CCCCACCCAGAAGGGATGAAAGCCTGACGTCGCGAAAGGGGTCAGCACCTGGGCCAGGTTAAAACTGGCATAATGGTCCCCGAGCAGGATCAACCCGTGAAAGGCGGCAAAACCCAACCCCAAAAGGCTTAGATATTCGTGCAGGGCGAAGGCCGCCGGCGCTCCCGGCCACAGACGGGCCATCTTGTTGGTGATTCCCACCCCGAGCATCATGGATGCCCACAGGATGCCCATGGCCACAAAGGCTGTGGAACGCGACAGGTACCAGAACGCTTTTGGATCTGTGCCGGTCAACGACCCCGCCAAACCGGGAATCCAGTTGGGCAGCACCAGCACGGCGGCTGCGATTCCCAGCGCGGCCGAGGCGAAGATGATCGCCCCTGTCCCGGCACTCATGGATGATTCCTGATCTTGTTCATTAATTGGTAGTTGAGTCATTTCTCCCTCCAAAGATAATTGCGAATTCGATCGCTGTAGTGTGTCTCGCCCGATTGCAGGACGAGAATCCCTGCGAGTGCGGGGTCAGATTCGAGCCAATCCATGCCGGCGGCGCTGCCCAGGATTAACACAGCCTTGGCAGCGGCCTCTGCGCGGATGGCATCCTGTGCGACGACCGTCACGGTCAACAGGTCCGTATCAGCCGGCAGCCCGCTGCGCGGGTCGATGATGTGGTGGTTCCATTGCCCGCCCTGCTGCCAGCGGTGATAGTCGATGCCGGAGGTCGCCACTCCACCGTATTTAATCAGCAGCGTCTCAAAGTGGTTCTCGGCTTGAAAAGGATCGCGTATGCCGATCGGCCATGGCTGGCCTGCCGGGCGCGGCGCGCTTATGGCGATATCGCCGCCGGCATCCACCAGGGCAGGACCGTAGTGTTTCAAATGCCCTGCAGCCTTCTCTGCTGCCCATCCCTTAGCCACCCCGCCGAAGTCAAGGTGGACTCCCTCCGGCAGGCAGATTGTGCGGGTCGTCTTATCCCAGGCGATGGTTGTCGTGCGCGTGGGAAGTTCCAGCACACCTGTCGTCTCTGGCTGCTGAAATGGAGGCAGCCTGTCGAAAGACCGGTCATACCCTGCCTGGAGCAAGGCATCCAGTACGGTCGGACGGACCAGCCCATCGGTATCCTGTTCCGCCTGACGGGCAGAGTGGAAGACATCCCAGAGCGTATCGCTGACAGACACTGGTTGCCCTTCCGAGCGGTTCAGGAGGCTCAGTTCGCTGTCGAGCCGGAAACGGCTGAGGACCTGTTCCCATTGTTCAAACCAGCCGGGAACGTTCTGAAGGACGCTCCCGGCAGCAGGGGATGAACTGTCCAGTATTGCCAGCATGCGGCTGCCCATGGCGTGAAATTCGAGTCGTTTCATTAACGGGATGAACCGGTTACGGTGACCGGCGCCGGCGCGCTGGATGAGAACTGCAATGGAGCCTGGGGTGCCGCTCCGCCGAGCAGGATGCGAACCCTCGGCTGGGAGGGAGCAAATGCTACGGTGTTCATACTCTGAGCATTGGCCGCTGCCCCTGAATTGGATGGGCGATTGCCGCCCGCGAACAGGTTCCAGAGGAACAGGCTGAGGGTCATGGTCAGCGTGAGGATGACGATCTGCACGTCCAGCCAGCGGTTGGCAGGTTTATTTTGCGCGGCAGTGCCAGTCTTAGTCATCGTCGCCCCCGTGGTCATCATCCGAGAACTGGAAGCTGGGTTGGGCAGGCTGGAAGGACAGGTTGTTTTGCGGCACGTTGCGAGGCGCTGCAAAGGCACCCAGAACCTGGCCGTCCGTGCTTATATGAACCACGTCGCCTGAGCTGAAGGTCACCTTGTAGGCGCTGATTCCATTGACCTGGGTGTTTTCCACACTGTACAGGTCATTGCGGCCCCAATATTGCGCTGCAAGTTGGGCTGCCTGCTCGGGCGAGATCTGGTTTTGGAAGGTTTGCATCACCGGAACCGGTTGCGGCGATTGTACAATGCTGACGGTGAAGGCGCGGTAGGCTGTCACCGCCCCGGCCAACACGGCGAGCACGAAAGCGGTCAAAACAGTGGAAACAAACAGGGAACTCTTTTTCATTGAAAACCTCCATAAGTGAAATGATTACAGACCTAAGGATACTTTTCCATGCTTGGGATTGTCTGGGAATCGCCCCCCCAGTTTTCCAATCCGATTCCAATATTTCTCTGCTACACTTGTTTAAGGAGATTGAGCAATGCGCGTTCTTTTAATTGAAGATGACCGGCGGCTGTCTGCGTTGATGTTGAAGACCTTATCCAGCGAGGGTTTTCAGGTGGATCCCGCCTACAGCGGCGATGAGGGCGTGGAGATCGCCCTGCGCGGCGCCCATGACGTTGCCATCGTGGACTGGATGCTCCCCGGCCGTGACGGTCCCGCCGTCTGCCAGGCCATCCGCACGGCCAAGTTGCCGATGGGTCTGCTCATGCTCACAGCCCGCTCCCAGGTGGAAGACCGCGTTGCCGGCCTTTACAGCGGGGCCGATGATTACCTGACCAAACCGTTTGCCTTTGATGAATTGATCGCACGATTACACGCTCTTGGCCGGAGACTTAATGGGAGCTCCGCTGACACGTTCGAGCTGCGGGTGGGGAGCCTGGTGCTGGATACCCGTACCCATACCGCCCGCCGTGGCGATTCACCCCTAGATCTGACCCGCACCGAGTGGAACCTGCTCGAATGCTTCATGCGCCATCCGGGGCAGACGCTTTCCCGGCAATTCCTGCTCGATTACGTCTGGTCCTATGCCGCCGAGGTCCAGCCATCCATGGTCGATGTATATATATCCTACCTGCGCGCCAAGCTTCGCCGGCCGGGGATGAAGGACCCGATCCGCACCCAGCGCGGTTTTGGTTATTCTCTGGATCAAACCCATGCTTAGATCACTGCGCGTCCGCCTCAGCCTGCTTTATCTTGCGGCTAGCTTCACCCTGGTGGTACTGCTTGGCGCGGCCACCTACGGGCTGCTGACGCTTTACTTCCAGCGCGCGACAGACCTGGCGCTTCAATATCGGATGGCAACAGAGTTCCGGGCGAGAGGGCTGCCGTTGACGGCTGCCTTGACTGCAGCCGAACAGGCCTGGCTGCAAGATACTAATCGTTCGGTCAATCCCGGCATCGGTCTTACTCCCCGGAGCAACGGCTCGGATGAAGAGGAAGGGGAAGGGGCGGTTTTACCAGGCGCAGGTCAAACAGGCGATGAGGGTGATGAACGTTATGATGGCAGCCTGGCGCCCGTCTTTGTTCTCCCGGATGGAGGGAGCCTTGCGATCAGCGGGCAGTTGATCGCTGCAGATCCTGCGGCGATTAATCATGCCCGCCAGACAGGTTCGGACCTGCGCACCGTCAAACTCAGTGATGACACACACCTGCGGTTGTTGACCTATAACATCGGAGGGGGAGCGATCCTGCAGGTCGGCCGCCTGCTCAACGACCAGGATCGTCTTCTTTCCCAGTACCTGTTCGGGCTTTTTATCCTGGGCAGCATAGCGAGTTTACTGATGGCATTTGCATCATGGGTGCTGGCCGGACGATCTATCAAACCTGCCCAGCGCGCATGGGACCAGCAGCAGCAATTCATCTCCAACGCCAGCCATGAGCTGCGCGCCCCGTTGACCCTTTTGCGAGCCAACGCTGACTATGCTTTACGCACTTCCTCGGCTGAAGAGCGCAAGGAATCCTTGCAGGATATTGTCAATGACGTAGATTATATGGACCGGCTGGTTGAGGACCTGCTGCTGTTGTCCCGCCTGGATGCGCACCGTCTTACGCTGGTTGATGATCCCATCGCCATTTCGGAATTACTGGGTGAGACCGCCCGCCAGGTGGAAAAGCTGGCCGTTGCCAGAGAAGTACGCGTGAGTGTGGAAGAGGCCTCGGGAACCGTGAGAGGCGATAGAGTACGTCTGCGCCAGGTGCTGCTCATCTTATTGGATAACGCCTTGCGATTCACCCCCTCCGGGGGGACAGTCCGTCTGGCGTCACACGTTAGCGGCAGGCAGGTGGCTATTACGGTAATGGACAGCGGGTCGGGAATTCCCCCCGAACACCTTTCCCACATCTTTGAGCGTTTTTACCAGGTACCCGGACAGGAGGAGGCTGTGCGCGGTAACGGGCTTGGTTTGTCCATCGCCAAGGGATTGGTGGAAGCCCATCATGGAAAGATCAGCATCGCAAGTCAGCCTGGGAAAGGGACCTCAGTGCAGGTCCTCCTTCCGACCGGCTGATCCGGATTGCTTCACTTTCGCTTATTCGGTTATATCTTCAGCAACACAATTTCCCGTTGAGGGTCATGAAAGTATTGTGCGCCGTCTTTCGTGACCAGGACATCCTCTTCCACGCCGATGTAACCATGGTCCGGCACAGCCAATCCGGGTTCGATGGTGAACACCTGTCCGATCTCCAGAACCTGGTTGGGCGAGTCTCCGTATTTCTCCCATAACGGACCGAGCAGCGCACCGCCGTCGTGAGCAACGCGTCCGAGCTGGTGGCCGAGGGCGTAGTTGAACTCGGGATAGCCTGAATCGGTGACGATGCCGCGAGCGATGCCATCGATGGAGTTCCCCGTAACGCCCGGTTTCATTGCCGCCCGGGCATTCTCGATGGCGGAGCGAATCACGGCGAATCCGCGCTGGACTTCCTTCGGCGCTTCTGTCTCGCCTTCGCGCAGGACATACGCGACACGTTGAATATCGGAACAGTATCCTTCGAACTTAACGCCAAAATCAAAGTGCAGGAGATGCCCGCGTTCGATTTGGATGTCCGTCGGACCGCTGTGTCCCACGGGTGAAAGAGGACCCGCGTTGACGGTGGGGTTGCTCTCGCGCGGCCAGGCAAAATCCACCCCGAACTCTTTCATCTGTCCATGCATAAACTCGGCAACCTGGGCTTCGGTCATGCCGACCTTGATGAAATCGAAGGTCTTCTGGAAGATCTCTTCCGTGATCTTAACTGCGCGGCGGATGCGCGCCTGCTCAGCGGGGGTCTTGCGTCCGCGCAGGGAGTTGATAACCGGTTCCGCGCTGATCAACCGGTCCGCGTAAGGCGTGTTCGCAAGGTATTCCTTCAGGAACTCGTACATGGCATGGGTCAGGCCGTCCGCGTGGACGTTGTTGCGGGACGTGTTCACCGCCACCTGCCGCGGATCGAGTTGGGTGACCGTTCCCCGAAGCAGATCGCGGATCGATTTGTCGTACCCATGTATTTCGGTAAAAATGCCCAGGCGACCGACAGCGTCTTTCTCGATGTTGCCGACAATGGCGATCTTCTCTCCACGGCGGGTCAGGATGAGCGCCGAAGGCCAGGTCAGATCCCCCGGGCCGATGAGCAGGTCCAAAACGGGGTCGCGCACGCCGCTCGTTTCGCGCACGAAGGTCATCCATGCATCGATTTTCTTTTCATTCAGGATCTCTACCGCCTGATTGGTTTTTTCCTGCTGGAGGGTCATGACGGCACAACGCCTTTCTGGATAGGAATCAGTGTACGAAATGATTCTAACAGCGTTTCGGTTGTTGACTGGCAAGATGCTGCGAGTCAATGAGCGATATTATGAAAATTGCTGTTGGGCTTGTTTGAAAAAGGGATTGCGATTTACTTCTCGTTCGCGCGAACAATAAAGAATTTCTGAAGCGATGAGCGGAAATAGATCATGGCATAAATTGCCAGGGTGACAATTCCGGCGGTAATCAGGTAAGGCATGGCCTGCTTCCCAAAGGCAACGACGAGCGGCCATTCATGTCCCACCAGATAACCCGCGCCAATCATCAGCGTGGAGTACACATAGACACCAATGAACGTGGCAATGAAATAGGTGGCGAAGGGCATGCGTGCCAAGCCTGCCGGGATGCTGATCAGGACGCGCAGGCCGGGGATGAAACGGCCAATCAGCGTCAACCCGGCCCCCCAACGCTGGAACTGAGCCTGCGCCCGGTCGATGTGCGAGGGATTCATGCGCACCCAGCGGACGAGTTTGTCGATCAACGGGCGCCCGCCCAAGCGCGCCACCCAATAGGTGACCGAGGCGCCGATGGCACATCCCACCGCTGTATAGAATCCACCGACAAAAATCATCGAGGGAGGCAATTGGTGCGCCTCGATGAGCATCCAACCGGCCAAACCGAGAATGATCTCGCCGGGCATAATCCCCGTGGCGTTTTCGAAAGCCAGGAGCGCCGCCACGCCAAACCATCCCCAGGCATCGTAGATGCTTTGGATGGTGGCTAGCAGGGAGGTTTCAAGTCCGCTAAAAAAAGTCATTTTTTACTCGAAAACTTAATCCATTAATAAAGACTAAGTTTATCGAAATAGTCCCCAGGGGTCAATATTTTTTGCTGTTTTCTAACTCGGAGTTAATCTAATGAAAGAAAAACCTTCAAGTGGAGGGGTGCAGTTCATCCGCTGAGGTAAGGCAGCAGGAATTCCAGATTTGTTGAAAAATCATAAATACCGATAGACACCAGCAGGATTCCACCGAAGAGGTTGACCGTGCGGGCATGAACGGCGAAAAAACGCGTGACCTGCCGCTGAAGCGAACCGGAAATCAACGACAACACAAGCAGCGGAAAACCAATCCCGATTCCAAACCAGAAAAAGACAGACAACTTGCTTAAAACTTCCGTGGTGGTCAGCGAGACAGCGAAAATCCCGACCACCAGCGGACCCGAGCAGGGCAGGGCGATTGGCCCATACAACAACCCATAAACGAAGGCATTGGCGAACGGGTGTTTAAGCCCCGGCGCTTGGATCTGCGGCATCTGTTTGAATGGGTTAATGTTTAACAGGAGCAACACCCCCAATCCGACAATCAGTAGGTCAGCAATCGGGATAATGACCGTGAGCGCGCTGCCAATGGATACGGACAAGATTGCGATCAGCCCGCCGAGAGCAAGCATCATGGTCAGCACGCCGAGCAAGACAAACACGCCCAGGAAATACCGCGATTTGCCTCCAGCAGCCTGGTTAGCGCTTAGGTAGGCGAGGAAACCGGGATACAGCGGCAGGATGCAGGGGCTGGTGGTGGCCAGCAGGCCGACCGATAAGGAGGTGAGGATTGCTTCCATGGATTATTCCTTTCCCCCGGATTTCCGCCCGCCAGGGTTATTTTGCCTGACGAGCGGATCGGGGGAGGATGGTGTGAAAGTTACATTCCGTTCAGGTATGGCTCAATGGCTTCCTTCAATTCGTCCGCACTCTTGATACCGAACGGCAGCACATGGACTTCGCCCTTTCGGTCAATGATCAGTATCGGGGTGGAAGGCGGGTTGAGAAACTGATCCCCATAAAGATTGCTGATTTCGCGTGAGACTTCCGCAGGAGCGACAGCGTAAATCCAATCGAAGCCATTGCCAGCGGCATAAGCCTTGAGTGTGTCAGCGTTTTCGTTGGGGTCAATATCGAGGGCGATGGAAACGAGGTCGGCGGGCATGCCCAATTTTTCGTGCAGGGATTTGACCTGCTGCTGTTGTTTTTTGCAGTTGGGACACCACTGTGCCATGGTCTCCACCAGCACGACCTTGCCTTTGAAGTCGTTGATGGTGAAGCTCTCGCCGCTGTTGACGTTGGTCAACGGGGTGCTGAACCAGTCCGGGGCTTCCATCATCGCGCCTTCAGTGGGTTTGTCCATCATGGCTTCGGGTGTGGCAGTCTTGTCCATCATCGCTTCCTCGGCGGGTTTGTCCATCATGGCCTCGGTGGGCTTTTCCATCATGGAATCCTTCTGGGCGGCAGGTGCGCACGCACTTAAGATGAGCGAGAGTGCAATAACCGAAGATAGTAAATGATCCTTGAATTTCATTGTTCCTCCTGAAAAGAATGGGTGGGTAAGTTGTGATTATCTTATCCAGAAGTAATTACAAAGTCCGTAAGTAATCATTACGGGAGGCTGAATGTCGTTGATATATTGTAAGAATTTGGTAATCTTTTTGTCCTTGCGTTGTAAGCAGGGAAGGGGATAATAGGAGGATGAGCCCCCAGGAAATCCTGATCATAGAAGATGAGCCCACCATCGCCGAGGTGGTGGATATTTACCTACGCCGCGCCGGTTACCAGGTGCAGACTGCCCGCGACGGCAATGCCGCACTCCAAATGCTTGATCAACACCTGCCGGACCTGGTCGTTCTGGATGTGATGCTGCCCGGGACGGACGGCTTTTCCATCCTGCGCTGGCTGCGCGACCGAAGCGACGTGCCGGTCATCATCATCACCGCCCGGCGTGAGGAAGTGGAGCGCATCGCCGGACTGGAGCTGGGCGCCGATGATTACGTAGTCAAACCGTTCAGCCCGCAGGAACTGGTCAGCCGGGTGCGGGCAGTGATGCGCCGCATCCACCGGGAGGAAGGCCGCGCCGAGAAGGCACTAACCTACGGAGACCTGGGCATTGATCCGCAAACCCGCCTTGTCTCGCTCGCCGGACAGGAGATCAGCCTCACCAGCCGAGAATTTGACCTGTTGTGGCTCCTGGTGCAGCACCCCCGGCAGGTGTTCACCCGGGAGCAGCTGCTCGAACGTGTCTGGGGCGTTACGGAGTACATCGATCCGGGCACCGTCACCGTCCACCTGCGCCGCCTGCGCGAAAAAATAGAAAAGGATGCTTCGCACCCCGTGCGGCTGGTCACCGTCTGGGGCGTGGGCTATAAGTTTGAGCCATGAAAACTTCGCGCCTTTCACTCCCCCTGCGTTTTGCCATCGGAATACTGGCCGTGCTGGTGCTCTCGCTGGTTGTCTTCTATCTCGTCATGCACCCGCCGATGGGAGACTTGAGCCTGATGGCCGCCTTCCTGGGTATTACCGCGGTGGTTTCCGGCCTGGCCGGTTATCTTGCTTACCGCCTTGGATGGCTGGAGCGAACACCGTCGCTGCGGCTGGCGCTCCTTGGCAGTTATGCGTTCGCCAGCCTGCTGACCTTCTTCAACGTCTGGGCGACCGCCCGACTGATGTTCGCCAGCACCCATGATCTCCAGCTTGCCTTGGTGCTTCTTCTTTTTGCAACGGGTATCGCCATGCTGCTCGGATATTTCCTTTCGAGCGCGATTACTCGCCGCATCGATTCGCTCAAAAATGCCGCTGGTCGCCTCGCGCAGGGAGACCTGTCCGCGCGCGCGCCTCTGGAAGGGCGTGATGAGATTGCCGCACTGGCTGCAAGCTTCAACCACATGGCGGAGCAATTGCAGGATGCCGACGCCCGGCAGCGCGAGCTCGATACCCTGCGCCGCGAACTGGTGGCCTGGGCGACCCATGACCTGCAGACACCGCTCACCGCCATCCGCGTGCAAATTGAAGCACTCGCCGATGGTGTGGTGGATGATGCCGATACGACGCAGCGCTACCTGCGCACCACCCAGCGTCAGGTGAATGACCTTTCGATGCTGATCGACGACCTGTTCCAGGTCGCGCAGCTCGATGCGGGCGGGCTGGTCATCCAACCTGCTGCCTGCTCCCTGTCCGACCTGCTTTCGGATACGCTGGAAAGTTTTTCTGCACTCGCCCGTGAACGAGGCGTGACCCTGAGTGGATCTGCCGCCTCCGACGTGGACCCGGTCACGCTGGATTCGCTGCGCATCGGGCGGCTGCTCAACAACCTGATTGGCAACGCCCTTCGGCATACGCCTTCTGGTGGAGCGGTGACAGTCTCCGCGTGGCGCGAGGATTCGGAAATCCATATCACAGTGACAGACACCGGCGAGGGCATCAGCCCCGAAGACCTGCCGCACATCTTTGATCGTTTCTACCGGGGCGAGAAATCCCGTAACCGCGGCACAGGCGGATCCGGCCTGGGGCTGGCCATTGCGAGGGGAATTGTCCGGGCGCATGGCGGAGATATTTCCGTTGAAAGCCAGCTTGGGGCAGGCACGTCCTTCCACCTCCACCTGCCGGCATAATCCTCCCATTATCATTTCTTAATCTTTTTGTAATATATGCCAAGTAGAATTGGGCTAATTCGATTGGTGTCTTCTATGAAATTCTTAGTGGTATTCATCCTTGCTGCTGGCTTGACAGCCTGCGCCTCCATGGCATCTCCCACACCTCCCGCTTCCCCTGAAGACGAACCTTCTCGGGTGGACTATCCCGATCTGGGAGCTGCTCCCGAGCTGGTCGGGGATTCCTGGCTGAATACTTCGGCCCCGCTCCGCCTGGCAGATTTGCGCGGTAAGGTGGTGCTGGTCGATATGTGGACGTTTGGTTGAATAAACTGCAAAAATGTAATTCCCTCGTTGAGGGAATGGCACGAACAATATGCAGAGAAAGGTCTTGTGGTGATCGGCAACCACTTTCCCGAGTTTGGCTATGAAAAGGACCTGGATAATCTCCAACAGGCTGTCATTGATCTGAATGTCCCCTACCCGGTGGTGCAGGACAACGATGGCGAAAACTGGCGGGCATACAAGAACCGCTATTGGCCTACCATGTACCTGATCGACAAGAACGGTCACATTCGTTATGTTCACATTGGCGAGGGAAATTACGCGGAGACTGAGCAAGCAATAAATCAATTGCTGACTGAGCAGTAATGCAAAAATACTTTAGAAATTCATAAAGAGATAATTATGACCAAATCCAATTTTTCCAGGATCCCATCCTCCGAA
>CAVZGY010000009.1:0-116024 GCA_963774975.1 uncultured Chloroflexia bacterium | reverse complement strand
TCGATGAATGGTTCGTCAATGACCTTTGTCCAAACCGTGGTCAGGCAGGATTCCTCCTGCGTGGACGACCAATAGAACGTCTTTTTGTTTGAGATCACAACCTCATCCTGGTGGGGATGAAAAAGGAAACGACCTATGCCTTTGTATGAATATCGTTGTTCTGATTGTGGGAATGAGTTTGAGATGAGGATGCGCTACTCCGAAGCGGACCGCCACCCGGAGTGTTCGGCAAGAATCCCCTCCATCGAGGGGATTCTTGCGTTTATTACATTGGAATGACTTTTCACAATTCGATTACTTCACGATCACCCAATCACTTCCGCTGCGGCCGAACACTTCGGGAGAGTACATCTCTTCCGCCTTGGCGGGTGGGACGACGAATGTGCCGGGGGTGGTGGCACGGGCGATGTAGGTGTATTCATGCACGCCGTCCCAGAGCAGGGGTGTGAATGCCTCAGCGCGGTCATCGCGCATGTTCTGATGTTCGTACCACGTCCCCCACCACCACCAGCCGTAGGGACGGGCTACCGGGTCCTCCTGTGGAGCGTTCTGAGACACGGCCAGCGCGGGATTGACGATCTCCAATCCGGCCGGCAGCGGGTCCACCAAGGCCACATGGTAGCGGCGGTTGTCTGCCACAAGGGTGATGTGCACACGGACACGTGCTCCGGCTTTGATATGCCAGGTGCCATCACTGTCCTGCGTGACATCCTCCGGGTCATCCACCGGTTCGTAGCGACGCAAGACAACGAAGCCCATGTCGAGCGGGTCCAGGTTGAGGTCTGTTGGGGCGTAGCGCAGCCCGAGCCGGTAATAAAGCCGTCCCGGTCCCTCCTTGCTGATGATGAAGTCCTCGGTGCCTCCGCCCGATGCGGTCTCCGAGAGCACATAGGTCATCGGGATGAGCGTCTCGTGGATCTCGGTCGTCCGCCCGCGGAACTCGCTGCTGCCGGCATAGGTGTCGCCGAGCCACAAGCGCGCGACGAAGTCCGGTGTCTGCGATTCGTAGGTATTGAAGTAGCGATCCAGCGAGAGCAGCACGAAGACATTTTCCTGGGTGCTGTCCCAGCGTCCCTTGGTGCGGTGCGCCAGCAAACCGGTGACCACCTTTGGGATCAAGTCGCTCTGCGGGTTGTCCTCCATCAGCGCGTCGAGCAGGATGGCATCGGTACGGCGGTCGGAACTGAGCAGCAGGTAGGTCTGGTCGTCATAGGAGGTGGTGAAGTTGGCCGCACCGGCGGTCTCCACCACGTGGTTGGTCACGAAGCGGCGGATGTCCTCCAGCTGCGACTCGTTGTCGATCACCGGCCACAACCAGCCGATCGCTTCCATGGACAGATTGTCAAGCCCGGCCTCATTGAGCAGACGGCTGGCTTTTTGCGCGTCGCGAGCGCCGGATAAGTCACGCACATACAGGGCGTATGCGCTCAGCGTCCAGCGGGTTTGCTCGCTGTACCAGTAGGGGTAATAAGATTCGATATCGCGCAGGTAATTCATGGCGCCCTGCAGCATTTCCGGGGGTACGTCGAATCCCTTTTGCCCGGCGCGGACCAGGGCATGCGCCACGTGGATGGTGTTGAAGGGAATCGACTCGAACCCGCGCCGCCAATAGGGGAAGCCGCCGTCGTAATTCTGCATGCCCTGCAGCCGCGCGATGTCACGCACAACTGCCGCCTCCATTTCCTCGGGAGCAGGCAGGCCGTCCGCTTCGAAGGCAGTCAGAACATCGCGCAGTGCGGCAACAGCCAGAATTCGCGACGCCAGCTGCTCGGAGCACTCAAAGGGATAAGAGACAAGATACAGCACAGCATCGGTAAGAGCTTGCAAAGCAGTCGACGAAGTGTTGATTTCCAACCCGCCGTACTGCGGGAAGACGCCGGTGGGATACAGCACGGGTTGGGCGATTGCGCCTTCGTCAATCACGCCATAGGTGGCAAAGGCTTCGGTGGTGGCGGGCGTGTAAACGGGCAGTTCCACGACCGCGGCATCGGCATAGGTCCCCGAGATGGCTGCAATCTGGATGCGCGCCGTGCCGGCTTTCTGCGTACTGGCTGGGAAGCGCACTTCGATTCGGTCGTTGGCGGGAATAATAACTCTCAAGCCGGCTTGAGCCAGCTCGAGATTAGTGGCGCGGGCGACAACATCCACCGTCATCGGCGAATCGGTCTGGTTCTGCAGAACAACAGGCAGTTCGAACTTGTCTCCAAAGTTGAGGAAGCGCGGGGCGGAGGGACGCACCATCAGCGGCAGGCGCGCGGTGAGGTTCAATTCACCCATGCCGAACTGACGCCCGGAATTGTCCACGCCCACCACCATGATGCGGTAGCGGGTCAGGTTGTCGGGCAGCCGGATGAACACCACTGCCTCGCCGTTTGAGCCCGTGCGAACTTCCGGGGCGAACGTGGCCAGGGGGTTGAAATCCGAGCGCACGTCGATGGCGGTGGGTTGGGCGCCGGCTGATTTCTCCTCTTCCGATGCAGACGGAGCTTCCATTGCAGGCATCATGGTCGCCATTGGCGATCCTCCTCCCATGCCGTCCAGCATCCGGTTTTGCGTCGTCACCTGCTCCACCAGTATTTGTGGATTCGCTAGAACCAGGCTGGTACGGCCATATAAACTCATCACGCCGGAACCGCGCTGGGAGTAGAAGATGCTGATCGGGTCCGTCATCTGGTAATTCGTCAACGCAAGGATGGCTTCATCCACGACCACCACTGCCAGTTCCGCGTTTGTGACGGGCTGACCATTGGCATCCTTTAAGACCACCCTCAGCATGGTCTCGCCCCCCGGTTCAATCTGGGACTGTATCGGGTGCTACTTCAAGCGACAATGTTCGTTGAAGCGGCGGGATTTTGAGCGTCAACTGTGCCGTGGCAAAGGCCGGGCGCGGTGGGACATTGTCCAGCGGCTCGCCCATGTCATCCGTGCGCGGTGCGGAGCCGGCCAGATCCACTTGAATGTTCAGGTTGGGGATGTGTTCGGCCTGGATGGGGATGTTCAATGTGGTGGACCCATTTGTAATAGTGAAGCGGGTGGTGTACAGGAATCCGCTGCGGCTGACGGTCAGCAGCCCTTCGGCGGGGCTGAACGGCGACTGCACCAGGATTTGGGCAGTGTCGCCCGGCTGGTAGGTTTCCTTGTCGGGGATCAGCGTCACCTCTTCCTGTTCCACCCGGCGTGACGGGGGTTGTTGCCCGCCGCTGACCCAGCGCGTGAAGCTGGTCTGGTTCTGGCGGCCTTGGGCATCGGTGACCACCGCGGCGATGCGGTAGCTGCCTCCGATAGGAGTCTCAAAGGAGCAGGTATCCGGTTCGAGCGCGGAGCGTTTCTCGCAGGTCTGAGTGTCGACTTCCTCCTCAGTCCAGATGCCATCTTTTAGTTTCCATTCCAGCCGGGCGGCGGTGATCACCACCGGGCGGCCGGCAATTGGATTGCCGTCCAGGTCGGTGACGATGAAGTCGACCTTGATAGGCGTGCCTTTTTCGACGAAATATCGTTCGCTGCGCAGGCCGATGTACAGGTCCGCGGGGTGAACGAGCAGGGATGTGGTGCTGGCCCAGGCCTGCCGGTTCACGTCCATCACCGTAGCCTGCGCGACCACGCTCATCGGCCGCGGATTTTCATCTGGCTGGCCTTTCTGGCTGAAGTCGAGCCGCAGGTAGTGGGTACCGGTAACATCTGTCTTGCCGGTGAAGGTTTCAGTGGTGCCGCCATCTCCAGGCCCGAACTCATCATAACGATAATAATCCCACCACCAGGGGGTCCATTCGCCAAAGACAAAGTCAGGCCAGTTGGGCGGCGCATAGTGACCCGGTGTGGTGGTGACCTGCCAGGTGACATCCGCGTTAGGCAGCGCGCCGCCGGCATAGTATTTCGCCTCCACGGCAAGCACGGCATGCCCGTCCGGCAAAATACGGACCGGTCGTTTCGTTGCGCGCAGTGACTTCGAATTCAGGCCGGCGGAACTCCTGAATCTGGAGGGAATGGGTGAAGGAGGTGCCCTCCAGGCCGCTCAGGTCGCCCTGTGCGCTCAGGTTAAGCTGGGCATAACCAAGGTTTACTGTTTGCGGGATGGTGAAGACGAAATCAAATCCACCCAGGGCATTGACATCTGCCTGCCCGTCGCCGATGGCGTTCCCCTGCGGATCGGTAAGCTGATACGACACGGAAGCGACTTTGCCCCCGACCAGGCTCACATCCCCGTTCTGCCTTCCACCAAGTTGTCGCAGCCAACCTTTGATATGAACTTCTTCGCCGGGGCGGTACATCTTGCGGTCATCGAAGGTGTACCAGCGCAGGAAATCCGAAGGCGATGAAGGCTGCCATCCGGTATCCTCCCAAATGTAAGGCGAGTACAGCAGCATGGCTTTGTCCGCGCCCCTGCTGGCGACCAGGTAGGTCGCCCCGGAGGGGATGGCGACACGGGATGTGCCGTCCGGGCCGGTGGTGAAGGTGCGTCCACCTTTCTCGGGCTGGATGCTGATGCCTGCGAGCGGCGACCCATTCTTCAGGTCCGTCGTCCAGACGATCATGTCGGAGTAGTCTGTGTAGGCGTCCACGCCGATCTGGGTGACCTGCACCCAGGTGTGGATGGTCTGGGCAAAGCGGCGCCACTTGTCATCCTGGGATTCGAACATCCCTGCCGGCGGTTGGACATTCACGATGAAATGTCCAAAGCCGTTTTTCAAATAAGGTGAAAGGTCGATGTCGACTTCTGAAAGTGTGTCATCGGGAATATCCAGAGTGATGGTTTCATCGAACACAAGTTTGCCCGGCATCTGGCTGGGCTGATCCGTCTGCTGCCAGTTGCGCAGGTAGGCCTGAAATGCTTTCCAATCCTCCGGCTGAACAGCGTAGATCTTCACCGGGAGTTTGGCATAGTTGATGGCGTACACAGAGAAGACCGGCTTTATGCTCGCCGGGTCCAGTGTGACGAAGACCTGGTCCGGACCGAAAAGTTGCGGTTCAGCCTTCCCGACCTTGAAGGTCAGTCTCTGCTCACGCCCCAATGTCTGGCCGAAGATGTCCTTCAGCGCAGCGGAAAGTGTCACGGTATAGGTGGTCTGTCCCTGGGTCTCCCCGCTGATGACGATCGTGTCGTACTGGACGTTGACGACCATGCCGGGGATCTCCGGCGTGATGCGCAGCATCTCCTGTATAAAAGCCTTGGTATCCAACGGGTTGTTGAAGCGGATGTAGAAAGGCGTCATCGGCGGGCAGGGACCGTCGTACCAGTAACAACCGTGCTCCACAACTTTCAATGGTGCATAGGTCGAGAATCCAAAAGATTGTGCGGAGGTGGTGACGAGTGGTCCTTCCGCAGAAGGTGTGCCGGGTCCGATGGTGACGGAGATGGAAGTATCCGCGGGAAACGGGTAAAGCGCTTTGAAGACCAGCCAGCGGCTGTCCTGGGCACTCTCGACATACGAACTGATCTGTTGATCCTTTTCGATCTCGGAGGAGGTTGCGAGGACCAGGTCCACCTGCTTGTTACCGGCATAGACCTGGATTGTCTTCAGGACTGCATCCGGGTCGATGCGCTGGTCGAAAGCCACAAACATCAGCGGCTGCAGGGGCTGCGGGATGTTCTGCGGATAAAATGTCGTGACGACAGGTGGGGGTGTGCTGAACGTCCATGAGACCGCTTGGGCCAGAACTCCTCCTGAGACAGATTTCGTCCCTGCGGGGATGGTGACCGTGTAGGCCGTTGCCTTAGGCAGACGGTCGATCAACTCGGAGTCGTATTCGAAGGTGAGGGTGCGCGTTCCCATCCAGCGCCAGGTGCCGGGCAGCGGAGGGTCGACTTGCACGGGCACATCTTCCGCGGCGAGATCTTCGAGAGTACCCAACGGCACCATCGGCTGGTTGAAGGTGACGGAGACGAACGGCGCGATCGGGATCTCTCCCTGCGGGGCATAGCGCAGGACCTCCAGCGGTCCGGGTGAGCCGACCTGGGGAGTGGGTTCGAATTCGGAGGGCGGGAAACTTTCCTTGATCGTGATGCCAGGGCGGGGAGGAGGCAGCAGGATGACAGGATAGTTGAATTCGGTCTGTTCAGCCGGGGAAAGGGGCAGGGCGGGCAGGCGCGAGAAGATATCCTCGACTTCCTGAGGGGAGAGCGGCTCACCGGTCGCGACTGGCAGCGGCACCGGTGTCTGGAGTTGGGCCTGTCCCTCGCTGACATCCACCTCGATACCGTATTCGCCCTTGTCAGCCTCGCTGGTTCCCGTGCCGGATTCCGCTGGTCCTGTATCAATGGTATAGGGCATGGGGGTGTTTTCTCCTGTGCTCGGTAAACCGGATCTGCTCAAGGCAAACAGAATCAACGCGCCTGCGACGATGAAAACAACAAGCGAGGCAAGGATTTTGGAATTTGGGATCAGCTTGCGGTTGGTGTCCATGGGAAAGCCCTCCTCCCACCAGACGCTGCCACGGGGCGTCTGGTTCCCGGGTAGCAAACACGTTTTACGCTTATAGTGTAGCGCAATTATGGGTTGAACGGCATGCAAGGAATAGAACCATAAGCCATTTGTAAAGTGGTGTCTTATTTTGAAAACCCGGATGGCTAGTTGATATATAATAAATTCATCCTTATTAAGATCTATCAGAAAATGCCTCAAGGAGGCAGCCATGACCACACCTGTCGTCGTCGAAAAGCCCCGCTTTGCCATAAAAACCCCCGCCAATATGACCCCGCGCATCCAATGGTTGCGCGATTATTATTTCCAGGGGGTCTCGCGCGCCTGGAACAACGAGTACACCGCCTGGACCACCGGCACGCCCTGGGATTTCCAGTACAACGAGCTGTCCTTTTACATTGTCCCGGAGACGTATGGCTTCCTGCAAACCTTCCGTTCCTCGTTCAGCAGATGGCACGCCCGGTGACGCTGCACCCGGAGTTCTGGAAGTGGTCCCTGCCTGAACGGCGTGCCTGGTTCAACCGCGAGGTGATGGTGGGTTATCTCCCGAAGGAGGTCCTGCCCGGCGATCTGATCGCTGGGGCGCGCTTCAACGTGCAGACTTCCGCCTGCCTCACTAAAAAAGAAGTCCGAGAGCGCGACAGCCTGGTGTACGGACCGAAGGGAGCGCGGGCGGCCATGCTCTGGTTCCACAACCACGGCTACGGAAACGCCGGCGCCAGCCTCCGGGCACCTCATCCCCGACTACGGCCGCATCCTCCGCGAGGGCTGGAAGGCAGTCCATGCGGAACTCGAGAAAGCTTATGCCGCTTGACACCATCAGAGCAGCGCGGCAAAAAGGGCGGGCAACTGCGGGCGATGATGACTGCTGCGACCATGCCGCGCGACCTGGCGGCTGAATATTCCAAAGCGTGCGCCCGGCTGGCCGAGACGGAAACGGACCTCGCCCGGAAGAACGAACTCCTGCAGATGGCCGACCACCTGACCCGCGTCCCCTGGGAGCCGGCACAGACATTCTGGGAAGCTGTCCAGTCGCTGTGGCTGACGCACATGCTGGTCATGTCCGATGAGAATTACCCCGGCCCGGGTGTCTCCTTCGGGCGGCTCGACCAGTACCTGTTCCCGTCGTGGGAGAAATCCATTCGCGCAGGGATGGATCCGGAATTCGGCAAGGAGATCCTGAAGTGCTTCTGGATTCACTGCAACACCGCCTACGACGGCATGATCCGCACCGGCGGCAACCAGGGCATCACTGCGGGTTACGGCCAGCTTTTCACCATCTCGGGTATGGGCGCAGACGCTCGGGATATGTCCAACGAGCTGACCTATGTGCTGCTGGACGTGATCGATGAGATGTCGCCCATCCTCGAGCCGAAGCCCAACGTGCGCCTGCACAGGGGTTCGCCCGAAATCGCTGCTTGACCGCGTGGTGGAGATGATCGCCTCCAGCCAGGGATCGCCCTTCCTGCTCAACTTCGACGAACGCTCCATGGCTGGCATGATGTTCCAGGCAAGGAAATCCGGTGTCGAACCCACCTGATCAATGAGAACAATGTCTTCGACTACGCTCCGGTCGGGCTGCCTTCGAAAACACGATGGTCGGCAACGACCGCTCCGGCACGGTGGACGCGAATTTCGAATCTGCTCAAGGCGGTCGAGTTGACTCTGACCGGCGGCTATGACCTGATCCCGTTCACGGACGGCATCACCGGCAAAACGGACAAACCTGTCCGCTCGGGTGCGGACACCGGCGATCCGGCGCAGTTCGCCACCTGGGAGCAGTTCTGGGAGGCCTACGCTGCCCAGACCCGGCATATCATCCAACGTATCGTTGAGCTGTACGAACAATCCGAGTCCATCCGGGCGAAGTATGCGCCGACACCGTATGTCTCCTGCCTGGTCAAGGGTTGCGCCGAGAAGGGATTGGACATTAACGAAGGTGGCGCGCAACTGGGTTACGTCACCATCGAAGCCGTGACTTACCGCCACCACCGTCGAACTCGCTGCTGGCGGTCAAGTATCTCGTCTATGACGAAGTTCTGCACCATGACCGAACTGGTGCAGGCCCTCAGGGATAACTGGGTCGGACACGAGGTGCTGCAGGCGCGTGCCCTGCACAAGGCTCCCAAGTACGGCCGCGACGACGATGCCGCCGACGCGCTGGCTCGCCAGGTGATGGAGCTGTGGACGGATGAGACCTGGAAGTACGAACCCGGTCCACGGGCAGGCGGTACCGCCCCGGCATGCTGTCCTGGAACTACTGGGTGGCGGATTCGTTCATCCTGCCAGCCAGCCCGGACGGGCGTCCGCGCGGCAAGTTCCTGTCCAACGCACTGTGCCCTTCGAACGGCGCGGACATCAACGGCCCGACCGCCAACGTCAACTCGGTGGGCAAGGTGCTGGGCGGTCAGGGCGCGAGGGCGGTAAAGGGGACTGGGAAGATTACCTGAACCCTGCCCAACGGCGGCAGTCACACGATGACCTTCAATCCATCCATCCTGCGCGACCCCGAGCACCGTGAGAAGTTCAAGGCTTTCCTCAAAGGCTGCGTCGAGAACGGCGGCTCGGCGCTGCAGATCAACCTGATCGACGCGGACCTGCTGCGCGATGCCCAGAAGCACCCCGAGAACTACCGCCACCTGCTGGTGCGCGTCACCGGCTACAACGCCTACTTCACCTCCATCGGGCGCGAACTGCAGAACGAGATCATCGCCCGCGAAAGCCACCAGATGCGATGATCACCGGCCGCATCCTGCACCTGCAGCGCCTCTCCACTGAAGACGGACCGGGTCTCCGCACCACGGTCTTCTTCAAGGGCTGCCCGCTGCACTGCGACTGGTGCCACAACCCGGAGAGTATCTCCAGCAGTCTGCAGACACAGTGGTTCTCCGCCCGCTGTATCGGATGCAGCACCTGCCTATCCGCCTGCCCGAACGGCTGCCTGTCCCTGACCGAGCAGGGACTGTCGCATCGACCGCGAACGCTGTGAAGTGTGCGGGAGGTGTGTCGAAGCCTGTCCCTCCGGCGCGCGCGAAATGGTGGGCAGGGAAGTAACGGCGAATGACGTGCTTGGCCGAGCTGCTCAAGGACCGCGCTTACTACGAGAAATCGGGCGGCGGGGTGACGCTCTCGGCGGCGAGCCGACCTCCAGCCGGACTTTGCTGAGGCGCTGTTGCACGGCTTGACGGAACAGGGCATCTCGACCGCTGTCGATACCTGCGGCTTGTGCAGCCGCTCGGACGCTGGACCGCCTCCTGCCGTACACCGATCTGGTGTTGTTCGACTTGAAGCTCCAGGACTCGCATGCACACCAGAAATTCACCGGTGTTTCCAACGAAACCATTCTCAAAAACTTGAACCATATCCGCGATTTCATCCGCAGCCAGATCGTCCCATCCGCTTGTGGATACGCACTCCGCTGAATCCCGGCGCGACATGCTCGGAGCAGAAGCTGCCGCGATTGGCCGTTACCTGTCCGATAAAATGGACGGGACCGTCTCCCGCTGGGAATTATGCGCATTCAACAACCTGTGCCGCGACCAATACGCGCGTCTCGGTTGGAGTGGAAGTATGCGGCGACTCCGCTTGATGACCGTATGAAGAATTGAACTCACTGTGAACAGATCGCCAAAACCTCCGGATTTCATCCGGACCTTATCTTCGCCACCGGGGCAACCCGTGTTGCGGAAATAAACTAGGAGCACATTATGCCTTCTCCCACACTCCTGAATACCTTTTCTGAAGAAGACATCCAGAGCACCACGGCCGGAGCTGAAGATCGGTCTTCTGGCGACTGTCACCCCGAAGGGCTTCCGCACGTGTCGCTGCATCTCCTCGCTGATGGCTTGCGGACCGACTCGGATGTGCTTCGGCCAGTTTGTCGAAGGGACGTCCAAGAAGAACATCCTCGCCAATCCGAAGGCCGGCTTTCTCATCATGAGTCTGAACAAGGAGCTGTGGCGCGGCGAAGCCGTTTACACGCATTTTGCCAAAGAAGGACCGGAATACGATCACTACAACAACGTGCCCATGTTCCGCTACAACGCCTACTTCGGCGTGCATACAGTCTACTACCTGGACCTGGTCGGGCATACCGGCAGGTCCCCGCTGCCGATGAACACGATCATCTTTGCCGCGGTTAATCCATGCTGGCGCGCACGCTTGGACGCAAGCCGGGTCAGACGCCGGTTCTCAATTCATGGACTCGCGCCTTTGTGAACAAGCTCGACAACCTGAAATTTCTCTGCACCGTCGGCGCGGATGGTCATCCGGTCATCATCCCGCGCCATCCAGACCCAGAGCCTGGATGCGCAGCATGTGCTGTTCTCCACCTCGGTCTACACGGCGCCCCCGCACATAGTTGATATATAATAAATTTACCCTTATTAAAATCTATCAAAAAATGCCTCAAGGAGGCAGCCATGACCACACCTGTCGTCATCGAAAAGCCCCGCTTTGCCATAAAAACCCCCGCCAATATGACCCCGCGCATCCAATGGTTGCGCGATTATTATTTCCAAGGGGTTTCGCGGGCCTGGAACAACGAGTACACCGCCTGGACCACCGGCACGCCCTGGGATTTCCAGTACAACGAGCTGTCCTTTTACATTGTCCCGGAGACGTACGGTTTCCTGCAGACCTTCCGCTCTTCGTTCAGCCAGATGGCACGCCCGGTGAGGCTGCACCCGGAGTTCTGGAAGTGGTCCCTGCCTGAACGGCGTGCCTGGTTCAACCGTGAGGTGATGGTGGGTTATCTCCCGAAGGAGATCCTGCCCGGCGATCTGATCGCTGGGGCGCGCTTCAACGTGCAGACTTCCGCCTGTCTCACTAAAAAAGAAACCCAAGAGCGCGACAGCCTGGTGTACGGACCGAAAGGTGCGCGGGCGGCCATGCTCTGGTTCCACAACCACGGATACGGAAACGCCGGCGCCACCTCCGGGCACCTCATCCCCGACTACGGCCGCATCCTCCGCGAGGGCTGGAAGGCAGTCCATGCGGAACTCGAGAAAGCTTATGCCGCTTTGACACCATCTGAGCAGCGCGGCAAAAAGGGCGGGCAACTGCGGGCGATGATGACTGCTGCGACCATGCCGCGCGACCTGGCGGCTGAATATTCCAAAGCATGCGCCCGGCTGGCTGAGACGGAAACAGACCTCGCCCGGAAGAACGAACTCCTGCAGATGGCCGACCACCTGACCCGCGTCCCCTGGGAGCCGGCACAGACATTCTGGGAAGCTGTCCAGTCGCTGTGGCTGACGCACATGCTGGTCATGTCCGATGAGAATTACCCTGGCCCGGGTGTCTCCTTCGGGCGGCTCGACCAGTACCTGTTCCCGTGGTGGGAGAAATCCATTCGCGAAGGGATGGACCCGGAATTCGGCAAGGAGATCCTGAAGTGCTTCTGGATGCACTGCAACACCGCCTACGACGGCATGATCCGCACCGGCGGCAACCAGGGCATCACCGCTGGTTACGGCCAGCTTTTCACCATCTCGGGTATGGGCGCAGACGCTCGGGATATGTCCAACGACCTTACGTATGTGCTGCTGGACGTGATCGATGAGATGTCTCCCATCCTCGAGCCGAAGCCCAACGTGCGCCTGCACAGGGGTTCGCCCGAATCGCTGCTTGACCGCGTGGTGGAGATGATCGCTTCCAGCCAGGGATCGCCCTTCCTGCTCAACTTCGACGAACGCTCCATGGCTGGCATGATGTTCCAGGCAAGGAAATCCGGTGTCGAACATCTCATCAATGAGAACAATGTCTTTGACTATGCTCCGGTCGGCTGCCTCGAAAACACGATGGTCGGCAACGACCGCTCCGGTACGGTGGACGCCAACCTGAATCTGCTGAAAGCCGTGGAGCTGACTCTGACCGGCGGCTATGACCTGATCCCGTTCACGGACGGCATCACCGGCAAAACGGACAAGCCTGTCCGCTCGGGGGCGGACACCGGCGATCCGGCGCAGTTCGGCACCTGGCAGCAGTTCTGGGATGCCTACGCCGTCCAGACCCGCCACATCATCCGCCGCATCGTGGACCTGTACGAGCAGTCCGAGTCCATCCGGGCGAAGTATGCGCCGACACCTTATGTCTCCTGCCTGGTCAAGGGTTGCGCACAGAAAGGATTGGACATTAACGAAGGCGGCGCGCAACTGGGTTACGTGACCATCGAGGCGGTTACCTACGCCACCACCGTCGACTCGCTTCTGGCGGTCAAGTATCTCGTCTATGACCAGAAGTTCTGCACGATGACCGAACTGGTGCAAGCGCTCAGGGATAACTGGGTCGGGCACGAGGTGCTGCAGGCGCGTGCCCTGCACAAGGCTCCCAAGTACGGTCGCGATGACGATGCCGCCGACGCGCTGGCTCGCCAGGTGATGGAACTGTGGACGGAGGAGACCTGGAAGTACAAGACCCGGTCCACGGGCAGGCAGTACCGCCCCGGCATGCTGTCCTGGAATTACTGGGTGGCGGATTCGTTCATCCTGCCTGCCAGCCCGGACGGGCGTCCGCGCGGCAAGTTCCTGTCCAACGCGCTGTGCCCTTCGAACGGCGCGGACATCAACGGACCGACCGCCAACGTCAACTCGGTGGGCAAGGTGCTGGGCGGAAGGGCGGAGGGCGGTAAAGGGGACTGGGACGATTACCTGAACCTGCTGCCCAACGGCGGCAGTCACACGATGACTTTTAATCCGTCCATCCTGCGCGACCCCGAGCACCGCGAGAAGTTCAAGGCTTTCCTCAAAGGTTACATCGAGAATGGCGGCTCGGCGTTGCAGATCAACCTGATCGACGCGGACCTGCTGCGGGATGCCCAGAAACACCCCGAGAACTACCGCCACCTGCTGGTGCGCGTCACCGGCTACAATGCCTACTTCACCTCCATCGGGCGGGAACTGCAAAACGAGATCATCGCCCGCGAAAGCCACCAGATGCGATGATCACCGGCCGCATCCTGCACCTGCAGCGCCTCTCCACTGAAGACGGGCCGGGTCTCCGCACCACGGTCTTCTTCAAGGGCTGCCCGCTGCACTGCGATTGGTGCCACAACCCGGAGAGTATCTCCAGCAGTCTGCAGACACAGTGGTTCTCCGTCCGCTGTATCGGATGCAGGACCTGCGTAGCCGCCTGCCCGAACGGCTGCCTATCCCTGACCGAGCAGGGACTGTCCATCGACCGCGAACACTGTGAAGTGTGCGGGATATGCGTCGAGGCTTGTCCCTCCGGCGCGCGGGAAATGGTGGGCAGGGAAGTAACGGTGGATGAAGTGCTGGCCGAGCTGCTCAAGGACCGCGCTTATTACGAGAAATCAGGCGGCGGGGTGACTCTCTCGGGCGGCGAGCCGACCCTCCAGCCGGACTTTGCCGAAGCGCTTTTGCGCGGCTTGAAGGAACAGGGCATCTCGACCGCCCTCGATACCTGCGGTTTGTGCAGCACTCGGACGCTGGACCGCCTCCTGCCGTACACCGATCTGGTGTTGTTCGACTTGAAGCTCCAGGACTTGCATGCACACCAGAAGTTCACCGGTGTTTCCAATGAAACCATTCTCGAAAACTTGAACCATATCCGGGATTTCATCCGCAGCCAGGATCGTCCCATCCGCTTGTGGATACGCACTCCGCTGATCCCCGGCGCGACATGCTCGGAGGAGAATTTGTCGGCGATCGGCCGCCACCTGTCCGACAAACTCGACGGGACCGTCTCCCGCTGGGAATTGTGCGCCTTCAACAACCTGTGCCGTGACCAGTACACGCGTCTCGGTCTGGAATGGAAGTATGCCGCAACTCCGCTGATGACGCATGAAGAATTGAACCGCTGTGAACAGATCGCCCAAGCCTCTGGATTTCATCCGGACCTTATCGTCGCCACCGGGGCAACCCGTGTCGTGGAGACAGACTAGGAGCACATTATGACTCTCCCCACACTCCTGAATACCTTTTCTGAAGAAGACATCCAGAGCACCCGGCCTGAGCTGAAGATCGGCCTACTGGCGACCGTCACTCCGGAGGGACTGCCTCATGTGACACTTATTTCATCGCTCATGGCCTGCGGACCGACTCAGATGTGCTTCGGCCAGTTCGTCGAAGGGACATCCAAAAAGAACATCCTCGCCAATCCGAAAACCGGCTTTCTCATCATGAGTTTGAACAAGGAGCTGTGGCGCGGCAAAGCCATTTACACTCATTTTGCCAAAGAAGGACCGGAATACGATCACTACAACAACGTGCCGATGTTCCGCTACAACGCCTACTTCGGTGTGCATACGGTTTATTACCTGGACCTGGTCGGGCATACCGGCAAATCCCCGCTGCCGATGAACACGATCATCTTTGCCGCGGTCAAGACCATGCTGGCGCGCACGCTTGGACGCAAACCGGGTCAGAAGCCGGTTCTCAATTCATGGACGCGCGCCTTTGTGAACAAGCTCGACAACCTGAAATTTCTGTGCACCATCGGCGCGGATGGTCATCCGGTCATCATCCCGGCCATCCAGACCCAGAGCCTGGATGCGCAACATGTGCTGTTCTCCACCTCGGTCTATGCGGACGAGTTGTCGGCCATCCCGGCGGGGGTGCCCATGGCGGTCTTCAGCATGGCGCTGACCATGGAGGACGTTCTGCTGAGGGGCACGTACCAGGGAATCCGGCGCGTGGGCGGGATCAAAGCCGGGGTGGTGGAGGTGGACTGGGTCTACAACCCCATGCCGCCCACCGCGGGTCAGATCTACCCGCCAATAGAGCTGAAGCCTGTAACTGATTTCTAGCCAAACGGCCATGTCCCCACAAACCCACTATCACCGCATGAAAGGCCTCAATGCCCGGATGATGGCCAATTACAAGCGCGGATTTGGCCCCACCCGTGTCGTTCTGCTCCTGACCACCCTTGGGCGAAAATCCGGGCTTCCGCGCACCACCCCTTTGCAGTATGAGGAAGTGAACGGCAATTATTACATTGCCTCGGCTCGAGGAGCTGAAGCGGACTGGTACAAGAATATCCTGGCGAATCCATCCGTGCATGTCCAGGTCCGGGACCGTGAATTTGATGCCGTGGCAGAACCAGTGACGGACCCGACCCGGATGGCTGATTTTATTGAACTGCGTCTGCGGCGTCATCCCTTTATGATTCGTCTCATCATGACTTTGTTTGATGGGCTGCCCTTGCGATTTAGCCGTGCGGATTTGGAACAACTCTGCAAAGAAAAAGCAATGGTCATCTTGCACCCCGGAAAAGAAAAACTGGAAATTGCTTAAAGTCTTAATGCATAAAATGAAAAAAGAGCCGCTTTTATCATGGGCGGCTCTTTTTGGTGCATATACAGGACGAGCCTAATGCCTGTGAATAGTGTTGTATCATTACAGAACATTAATGACTTGCCAGTACATCCGGCTGCAATGGAGGAATCTGGATGAGTGACTCGAAATCGATCTCGGTGTTGGTTTTTGGCGCAGGAGCCATAGGGACCTACGTGGGCGGTTCCCTGGTGCTGGCCGGGCACCGGGTGGTCTTTATTGAGCAGCCCTCCATCACAGCTGAACTGCGTGAGCGCGGGCTGCGGTTGGACGTGTCCATCGACAAACGCCGGGGCGCAGAGGAGCCATTCGTCGTCCCTTCAGGCTCCTTCGGGTGCCTGACCTCGCTTGGGGAGGCGATCCAGCAAGAGCCTTTTAACGTGGCCATCTTTGCCATGAAGTCCTTCGACACCGCCGCCGCCCTGGAGCAGGTCATGCCGTTCGTGGACCGGATGCCGCCCATCCTCAGCCTGCAGAACGGTGTCGACAACGAACCTGAAATAGCAGATGTGCTCGGTCCGGAGCGTGTCATCGCCGGCACGGTAACCTGTTCGATCGCCCGGCGTGCTGCCGGTGATATCGTCCTGGAGAAGGCGCGCGGGATCGGGATCGCGGAGGGGCACCCTCTTTCAAAACGGCTGGTGGCTGCGCTGAATTCAGCCAGTTTGAATGCACACCTCTACCCGCGCGCGGCGGATATGAAGTGGTCCAAGCTTCTGGCCAACCTGCCGGGGACCGCCACTGCAGCCATCGTCGACATGAGCCCGGCGGAGGTGTTTTCTCATCCGGGGCTGTACGACCTGGAGGTGCGCATGGGGCATGAGGCGCTGGCGGTCATGGCCGCCCAGGGGATCCACCCGGCCAACCTGCCTGAAATGCCCGTGCGGGCTCTGGCATGGGCTTTGCATCTGCCGTCCTTCCTGGCCCGCCCGGTGCTGAAGAAAGTCGTGGGCGGGGGCCGGGGCGGGAAGATGCCCTCCTTCCACATCGACCTGCACGCCGGGCGCCGCAAGAGTGAGATCGAGTGGCTGCAGGGGGCGGTCGTGCGCTACGGGGAGAAGTTCGGTGTCCCGACGCCTGTCAACCGCCTGCTGACCGAGACCCTTCTGGGAATGGTGCGCGGGGAGATCCCGATCGCTGCCTTTTCACACCAACCGCAGAAGCTGATCGACCTCACATTACATTCTAGGAGCTGACCTTGGACAAACAACCCTATATCCTCGCTGTCGACCTCGGCACCTCAGCCTTGAAGACTGCATTGATCTCCACCTCCGGGCGGGTCGCCGGCTGGGAGGTCCAGGAAATGCCGGTCCACATCCTGCCTGACGGCGGCGCGGAGCAGGATCCGAAGGACTGGTGGGATGCCTTCCTGGCGACATCGAAACGGTTGATCCAGAAGGAACTTGTGCCCGTCGAGCACATCGTGGCCGTCTGCTGTTCGACGCAGGCGGAATGCACCATCCCTGTCGACGATAAGGGCGAGGCGCTGATGAACGTGATCTCGTGGCTGGACATGCGCGGCGCCCGGCATCTTCACAAGATTACCGGCGGATTGATCCAGGTGGCGGGTTACGACGTGTTCAAGCTGCTGCGCTGGATCAGATTGACCGGCGGCGCACCCACGCACACCGGCACGGACCCGGCGGCGCATATGCTGCTTGTCCGCTACGAGTATCCCGCAGTCTATAAAAAGACCTACAAGTTTCTGACGGCTCTGGATTACATGAACCTGCGTCTGACCGGGGAATTCGTGGCCACCTCCGATTCGATCCTGACCTCCTGGGTGACCGACAACCGGGACACCCGGCACATTGCTTATGATGAGGGGCTGCTCAAGGCTTCGGGGATTTCCCCGGACAAATTCCCGGAGGTTGTCCCGTGCACTTCCGTGATCGGCGATCTGAAGCCGGAGGTGGCCCACGTTCTGGGGCTGAGGGACGGGGTCAAGGTGGTTGCCGGGTCCATCGATGTCAGCGCGGCAACCATCGGGGCTGGCGCCGTGAATGATTTCGATGCCCATGTTTATATCGGCACCTCCAATTGGGTCACTGCCCATGTTCCCTACAAGAAAACGGACCTTTCCTCCTGGATGGCGTCGGTCCCTTGTGCAAGGCCCGATAAATACCTGATGATCGTCGTGCAAACGACGGCCGGCGGCAACCTGAATTACCTGCGCGACAAAATCCTGTATCACAACGATGAGCTCCTGAAGGAGGAGCAGGTCCCGGATGTCTTCCAGATCTTTGACCGCATTGCCGCGAAGGTCCCGCCCGGCAGCCATGGACTGATGTACATGCCCTGGATCTATGGTGAGCGCGCTCCCATTGACGACCGCAATGCCCGCGCCGCCCTGTTCAACATCTCGCTGGAGAATACCCGCGAGGACATCGTCCGCGCCTTCCTGGAAGGGGTGGCGCTCAATACGCGCTGGCTCATTGGACCCGCAGAAAGGTTCATGGGCCGCAAAGTGACGCAGCTGAACTTCGTCGGCGGTGGGGCCAAATCGGACGTCTGGAGCCAGATCCTGGCTGACGTGATGAACGTGACCATCCGCCAGGTGCGCGACCCGATCCAGGCCAATGCGCGCGGGGCGGCCTTCATCGCCGCTGTCGGGCTGGGGCACCTGACCTTCGAGGATATTCCGCAGATGGTCGAGTTCAAGGCCATCTATTCGCCGAATCCGGATAACCGGGCGATTTACGATAAGTTGTTCGCTGAATTCGTGCAGTTCTATCATCAAAACAAAGGGAGCTACAAAAGACTCAACAGCTAAGCTGAATCTCCTACCCATCCAGGGCAGCCAGTTTCCTGAAATTCTGCCGGTTCGTCTGGTAGAGTTCCCGGTAAAGCTCAAACAGTGCTTTGTATTTTTCGTGCCGTTCCAGGTTTGGAGTGGTTTTCGTTCGGATGTTGATATATTTCTCTATCTCATCCCAATTAGAAAAAGCTCCTATTCCCATACCCGCCACAAACGCAGCTCCCAAAGAAGATCCCGGGTGATTTTCCACCTCTTCCAGCGGGAATCCGACAACATCCGATGTGATTTGCCGCCAGAGTTTGCTGGATGCACCGCCGTTTGTGACTTTCACGCTCTGGATCTTAAGGCCGGCTTCCTCCAGAACCCGGATATGATTATAAAAACCATACGAAATTCCCTCCAGGATCGCATGGTAGAGATGAGACCGAGTGTGGCGAAGGGACAATCCAAAGAAAATCCCTCGCGCGTGTGGATCAAAGAGGGGAGTCTTCTCGCCAAGAAAATAAGGCAACAGGATTAATCCATCGGAGCCTGCCGGGATGTCCCACGCTTCAGCATCCAATTCCGGATAGTCATTTCCCGAGCCGAACTGGTCCCGAAACCATTTAATAATGGAGCCGCTGGAAGCCATGCAGCCGTTGATCAGGTATAGACCGGGAATGACATGGAAATCCAAATAGAGCGATTTGTTCATCACCATTGAATCAAGAGAATAAAGGATATCTCCAGCGCCACCCAGTTTTATCAGCAAGTCCCCATTTTGTCTGACACCGGCAGAGAAAGCGGAGGCAACGTGGTCGGCGCTTCCGGCCACAACTGGAGTGCCAGCCGTCAGGCCGGTCTCGGCGGCTGCCGAGTTCTGATACATGCCCAATGACTTCATCAGGTCTGTGCACAGGCGGTAGTTGACCGCGCTGGATCGTGGAGAGTTCCAATAAATCATCGATCCAATCCCTGTTGTGGATATCATAAAGACCGCTTTCCAGCGCCCAGTTCTGCTCTGCTGAGGGCTTCCCTGTCAGAAGAAAATTAATGTAATCGTAAGAGCCCATGACCCAGGCCGTGTTCTTCAAGTGGTCCGGTTCATGTCTGGCCAGCCACAGCAGTTTCGGACCAATGCTCTGCTGTGTGATCATGGACCCTGTGCGATTGAAGATTTCCTCCTCGTCAACACGGGTCTTGAATTCTTCGACCTCTGCAAAGGACCGCGCATCGTTCTGCTGGATGCTGAGTCTTGAAGGGTCTTCCATCCCTGCCCACAAGGATGGTCGTAGGCACCATCCCGCTGACACCCACTGCAAGTATGGTTTTGGCATCTACGTTTCCCTTACTCAGACATTCAGGAATCCCTTTACAAACATTTCGCCACCATTCGAGCGGATCCTCCTCCGCCCAGTTGGCTTGGGAAGAAAAGAGAGTGGCAGGCCGATTGACGTCGGATTTGATCCCCCCTGCCAGGTCGATTAAGAGAATCTTTGTGCCCGTTGTGCCAAGATCAATTCCCAGTAGATATTTATGGGTCATGAAATTTCCTTGCGAAAATCGCGGACCGTGTCCATAAAAGCTTTCACCCGGCCCGGGTCGACAGGATTCCAGGTCTTACCCTCCACTTTTAAGGTTGACCCAACAATGACACCATCGGCCACACTTAAATATTGACGAATATTCTCCTTTTTAGCCCCTGTGTTGAGCAGCACAGGCACCTGGTTTCCAACCGCTTCCTTCGCCTGTTGCACAACCGAAAAATCCGGCTCTGCACCGGCCATGGGACCGGCGATGAGAATCGCATCGACGAGAGTGGACACCACGGCGCTGCGTGCACGTTGGGCTACATCTCGTGTGCCCAGCGGGGAGGCAAATTCCGGGGTGATATTGGCAAAAACGCGAACCTGGTCTGCATCGATGTTGTGACGGAAACGGTACAGGTCGGCCGCATCAGTCGACCACATCCCCATATCGCTTTCATAAACGCCTGTGACGACTTCCCGGATAAACGACCCGCCCGTTGCTTTGCAGATGGCCAGGGGAGCTTTGGGATCCCAAAGGAAATCCACCCCAAAAGGGCGGTCGGTGGGACGCAGCTCTGTCACGATGCGCGTCATCACCGCGACGGCTTCAAAACCGGCATGGAACGTGTAGGGACGATCGTCTTCATTACAAAAGAGGATCGCATCGACGCCATTGGCCAACAGGTGCTGTACGTCACGGTGCACGGCCTCCAGGGCTCCTTCGACTCCGCTTCCGGGATCGTACCGAGGCGTTCCCGGCATGGCCGGGATATGCGCCATTGCAATGACCGGTTTCTTTACGCCGAATAAATCAAGCAGCATTTTTGTCATTTTGCCTCCGCGCTCTTATTCTGGGAATGGGATTGCTCTATTCTTGCCAACGATGGATTAGCCATCGAGAAATCATTGCACATTTATTAGGGTAATCATATACTTGTTATCATCCTTTGTAAACATCCAGGCACCGTTCATCAATCAATCTCGCACTGCAGGAGCAGTCAGGCATGAATGATATTCTTGTGGTTGGCAGCCTCAACATGGATCTGGTCGTACGTGCGCCGCGTTTTCCAGCGCCTGGAGAAACCATCAGCGGCGAAGACCTGGCGATCATCCCCGGCGGTAAGGGGGCGAACCAGGCGGTGGCCGCAGCCCGGCTGGGTGCGCAGGTATCCATGTTGGGACGTGTGGGCAATGATGTTTTTGGGCAATCGCTCCTGGATAATTTGACCAGGAATAAGGTGGATACAAGCCGGGTCCAGCGAGATGCCGCAGCAACGGGCACGGCTACAATCATTGTGGATGCGCATGGTCAGAATAGCATTGTTCTCTCTCCGGGCGCAAATGCAAAAGTAACACCTAACGATGTGGCTGATTTGCCTGATGCGAAAATTCTTTTGCTGCAATTTGAAATTCTGGCTGAGACAGTCACAGTCGCAGCACAAGGGGCTCGGGAGAAGGGAATGATTGTGATCGTCAACCCGGCCCCAGCCCGGAAGGTGGCGCCTGAATTTTTGAGATTAACTGATATCCTTGTACCCAACGAATTGGAACTAAGCTTGCTGGCCGACCGACCGGTTACCGATTCCACGTCAGCAGAAGCCGCTGCGCGGCAGCTGATAGCTCAGGGCGCGGAAATGGTCATCGTCACCCGGGGTGAATATGGCGCCCTTACGGTGACAAAAAATGACAGCTATCACGTGCCCGCATTTCAAGTGGACGTAATGGACACCACGGCTGCGGGAGACGCCTTTATTGGCGGGTTGGCGGTCTCACTGGCAGAGGACAAACCGATTCGTGAAGCTCTGACGGTTGCCAACGCCTGCGGTGCGTTGGCAACCACGAAGTTTGGGGCGCAACCCTCACTGTCCACACGCGAAGAGGTGGATAATTTTCTCAGGACTCACCATCAATAATTGGAGCAAGACAGATTTGCGATGGCGAAACCCTGCTCTTTAACAATCGAGGAGAGATGTGGGTTGGACCAGATCCGCACATGGCGGAAGACATCTTTCCAACTCCCGGAGTAATGTTCCCGAGCCATTATCCTGTCTATTCATCTTGTTATGAACCATCATGATAAATATGCTTTTTATGTATAATATATGCTATCGCTCAGAAGATAAACAAATCGGCTAATGCTCCATGCCAGAAGCGGTTTAACGCATGATTGATCTCGCAATGAGTTCGGCCATGCAGACCCAATTTCATGTTTAGGAGGTGGCCTGACAAAAATTCTTTTCCGTAACAAATTACTTTTCCAACCAATAAAACAAGAGGAGAAAAGAAGACATGAAAAAGAATTTGTTGTTGGTATTGAGCGTTCTGGCAATGGCCACGATGGCTCTGTCTGCGTGCGCCCCGGCGGCAACCCCAGCTCCTGAAGAACCTGAATTCACCTGCGCGCTGATCACCCCCAATCCATTGGGTGACCGCTCCTTTATTGATGCCTCTGCACGCGGCATTAAAAGAGCAAACGAAGAGCTGCCTGTGAAATGTGACATCATTGAGACCAATGGTGTCGCTGAGCATGAGACTGCTCTACGCGGTGCTATTTCCAAGGGCTACGATCTTGTGCTTGGGCTGGCCATGGACACCGAGATGTTCGTCAACCTTGCTGCTGAATTCCCGGACCAGAAGTTTGCCTCCCCCTCGGAAATCTTCCTTGACACTCTGCCCGAGAATATGGTTGCTTACCAGATCGATGTGCATGAATCCAGTTTCCTGGCAGGTTTGATCGCCGGCTCGCTCACTGAATCCAAGAAGGTAGGCGCAGTGGTCGGTGGAGATGCACCCGGTCTAAATCAGTTCTACTACGGTTACAAGCAGGGTGTACTGGAAGTCTGCCCGGAATGCGAAGTGCTGGTCAGCTACCTCGGCTTCGATTTCTCCAACCCGTCCCTCGGACTCGAGACCGCTCTGGGTCTGTATGATCAGGGGGCTGATATTGTCTACCAGATTGCAGGCCGTTCGGGCGAAGGTGTACTGGAAGCTGCCGCACAGCGCGATCTCTATGCCATCGGCGTGGACTCCAACCAGGATGACATCCAGCCCGGACATGTGATCGTCTCCATGCTCAAGAAGGTTGAATCCACCACCTTTGACCCGATCAAACTGGTCACAGAGGATGCATTCAAGGGCGGGTTCGAGCGCCGTGGTTTGAAGGAAGGGTTTGCCGGCCTGTCTTGGGACGAAGGCTCCACCACATTTGAGACCCAGGGTCCGGCTGAGATGACCGCCCAGCTGCCCGAGATCAAGACGCTTGTGGAAGAATATCGCACAAAGATCGTCAACGGTGAGTACAAAGTCTGCGATGCGTTCTTGCCTGAAACTCCTGAGTGTGTGGAACTGCTCGCGAAATAAATTAAAGTTCGATATGTAAGAAAGGACCCCGGGGTTTTTGACCCGGGGTCCATCTAAAGGATGTGCCCATGACGCTTGCCATCGAAATGAAAGGCATGACCAGGTTCTTTGCATCCACCAATGTGCTTGCAAATGACCATGTCGATTTTTCAGTGGAGAAGGGCGAAGTGCATGCCCTGGTGGGAGAGAACGGCGCGGGAAAAACCACCCTGATGAACATCCTGTACGGCCTGATCAAAGCGGATTCCGGTGAGATCCTGATCGACTCGCAGCCGGTGCGGATCGGTCACCCGGATGATGCCATCCGGAACGGCATCGGCATGGTGCACCAGCACTTCAAGCTGGTCCGCTCCTTCACCGTGGCGGAGAATATCCTGCTGGGCATGGAACCCAGCAGGCTGGGTTTCCTGAACACCCAGAAGGAATATGAACTCATCAACGAATTATCGAAAAAATACAACCTGCCGGTGGACCCCGCAGCAAGGATCCGCGACCTGCCAGTGGGAATGCAGCAGCGGGTGGAAATCCTCAAGGTTTTGGAACGCAACGCAAAGATACTCATTCTGGATGAACCCACCGCCGTGCTCACCCCCCAGGAAGTGAATGAACTGATCACGGTGATCCGCGGGCTATCCAAGCTGGGTTACACCATCATCTTCATTACCCATAAATTAATTGAAGTGATGATGGTGGCCGACCGGGTCAGTGTGATGCGCGGCGGCAAAATGATGGGTACAAAAAAGGTCTCTGAAACGTCCATCCCCGAACTGGCAAGCATGATGGTGGGGCGCGAAGTCCTTTTGAAGGTGGACAAGAAGGAAACCAAACGAGGCGAACCCGTACTGGAAGTCAGGGATATCAGCGTTGCTGATGTGAATGGACTTGCTGCGATTTCCCATGTCTCCTTCAAAGTTCATCAGGGTGAGATCGTGGCCATTGCGGGGGTCAGCGGAAACGGGCAGACTGAACTTGTGGAAGTGGTCTCGGGGATGAACACCCTGGATGGTGGGGAGATCATTTTCAGAGGTAAGGCTATTAATGACTACTCAGTGGGTGAACGACGGGATATGGGCATGGCGCATATCCCTGAGGACCGCATGGTGGTTGGATTAAACCTTCAGACCACGCTGGATGAGAATTTGATCGTCTCAAGGTACAACCACTCAGAGTTCACCCGCTATGGATTCTTGTTGATGAAATCGATCAACGAGTTCGCCAAACAGGTGGTGAATGCCTTCTCGATCTCTGCAGCGAGACCGGGAGAAGGCATCTCCATGCTTTCAGGCGGCAACCTGCAAAAAGTGGTGGTGGGACGCGAGTTATCCGGGGATCCCTCTTTTGTGATCGCCAATCAACCCACCCGAGGGCTGGATGTCGGCAGCATCGAATTTGTCCATAAAACACTGATTGAAGAACGCGATAAAGGCGCCGGCGTGCTGCTGGTCTCTGTTGAACTGGAAGAGGCCATGGCACTTGCCGACCGCATTCTGGTCATCTACCGCGGAAAGATCCAGGGCGAACTGGATGCCGCCACTGCCACCGAGGAGGAAGTGGGCATCCTGATGGCTGGCGGGACCCTGGAAGAACTGAAACAGCATTCAGAGGCCAACAAACAGGGCAACCAACAAGAGGTGAAGTCATGAATGATCCCCAATTCAAGAAAATTCAGGACGCCATCCTTGTGCCTGTCCTGGCGATTCTTTCCGGTCTGGTCGTCATGGGCGTTCTTATTCTTATATTGAAGAAACCCCTCTTTGAATCCTACGGCATCCTCTTTTCCAAAGGATTTGGGTGTGAAGCCTACGGTAACTGCATTTTCATCTCCACGCTGGAACGCGCCACTCCCATTATACTGACAGGGTTATCTGCAGTAGTGGCCTTCCGTTCCGGGCTGTTCAGCATCGGCCAGGAAGGTCAATATCTCTTGGGCGCCGCCGCCGCTGCCTGGCTGGGATACGCGATTCACCTGCCGCCCATCATCCACCCAATAGTTCTGATACTGGCCGGGATGCTGGTTGGTGCTGCTTACGGCTGGATCCCTGGCATTCTGAAGGTCAAGATTGGGGTCAACGAACTGCTGGCTACCATCATGTTGAATTCCATTGCTGTGCTGATCGTTGAATACCTGGTGCAATTCCCGATGCGCGGCGATCGCAGCACGACAGCACATTCGCCCGTTATTGATGAAACTGCAGAATTGATGTCCTTCTTTCCAGGCTCCAAAATGGGTGTGGGTTTTGTGATCGCGGTGATCGCCGTGGTCGCTGTTTACATCTACCTTTGGCGTACCAAGTACGGCTACGAACAGCGCATGGCCGGACAATCCGGCCGGTTTGCCCTGTTTGGCGGCATCCGCAGCGACAGGTCTGCCATCCGCGCCATGCTGATCAGCGGCGCTCTCGCCGGGCTGGCAGGTTCCATCGAAGTGATGGGCGTCCACCGCAGGATCATGACGGGTTTCTCGGTCGGACTGGGTTTTGATGGCCTGACGGCTGCCATTCTTGGGCAGGTCCATCCCGTGGGTGTGTTCATCGTCGCCATCCTTTTCTCCGGTCTCAAACTGGGTGCTCAGCTTGGTCTGCAATTGCAGCTGGCAATCCCGCGCGAACTGGGAGCCACCATTATCGGCTTCATCATCCTCTTTGTCGCGGCAGGAAATTTTTATCAAGACGGTATTACTCGCGTGCGGAGTTGGTTCACCCATAAACCAGCCAGCCGCCTGAAAGGAGAAGGCCACTAACATGGAAGGCTTCTTCAGCGTTTTTACGATTGAACTTCTCCAAAGCAGTATCCGCCTGGCCACGCCCATCCTTCTGGCGGCGCTGGGCGGAGCTCTCTGCAACCAGGCTGGCGTGCTTAATCTCGCGTTGGAAGCCAAGATGCTGCTTGGAGCTTTTGTGGGTATTGTGGCTGCTTTTTACCTGGGAAATTCCTATGCCGGTCTGTTGATGGCCATGATCGCCGGGGGTTCCCTTGGTTTGTTTTTTGCCTTTCTTTACCATAAGTACAAAGTGGATCTGGTGATCCTGGCGATTGCCTTCAATTTGATCATCGCCGAGCTGACCGTTTTTGTGATGCGCGTCATGTTCGGTAATGTGGGCAGCTGGTCGGATCCCAGCATTGTGCGCCTTCCGGACATTGAACTCCCGCTCATCAAAGAAATCCCGGTCATTGGACCTATTCTCAGCGGTTACAACATCATCGTCTACTTTTCGTGGCTGGCGACGATCGTGATGTTCATTGTCCTGTACAAGATGCGCAGCGGCCGCCACCTACGCGCGACGGGCGAAGCGAAAGGCGCGGCGGAGACAGTAGGGATCAGAGCTGTCCTGCTGCAAACCCTGGCATTGGTCATCGCTGGAGCACTGTGCGGACTGGGAGGTGCTTTTCTCTCCATCGGGCATCTCAAACTGTTCACCCGCAACATGAGCGCCGGGCGCGGCTGGGTTGCCATTGCAGCTGCCATGTTTGGCATGAACCATCCCTTCGGCGTTTTCTTTGCCAGCATGTTCTTCGGATTCGCGGATGCTTTCTCGGTGCGCGTCCAGGCGGTGACCGACCTGCCGCCCAACCTGGTCAAGCTGCTGCCCTACCTGGCCACATTGGTCGTGCTGACCATCATCGCGTTGCGCACCAAGCTCGCGCTCAGCATGGCCCGACGTCGCTTCCGTGCGTCGCTTCGTGCGGAGGAGGCCGCCAAAACAGCAGAAGGACCCGCTTAACCTGTGATAAAAATATAGAACAATAAGGGTGTGCAATTCACGTTGCACCCCTTTTTTGGTCACACGATGATTGAAAAACTTGTTTACCTGGATACGGATGTAAGCCTGGGTACGCCCGGTGCCGAAATTGACGATGGCGCCGCGTTGATCTTTCTCTTGCGCCAAAAGGATGACCAGGTGGTTGGCGCCGGCTCGGTCTTTGGTAATGCATCCATCAAGGATACAACGCTGAACCTCGACCGGTTGCTCACCTGGCTGGACGGCGCACACATCCCGCTGGGACATCGGTGCTGGGAGACCTCTCGTTGCAGACACGCACTGGTTTACCAGTTGGCAGTCTGGGTATGGAGAAACCCTTTCATGGGAACCGCGGCTGGCTGCAACCCTTGCAGCAAACTTGATAATTGACGCGATACGCACCAATCCAGGTCAGGTGGTTATTCTATCCCTTGGACCTATGACCAACCTGGCTCTAGCGGTTCGACTTGCTCCGGACATCATCCCCCTCGCCCGGCAGGTGATCGTCATGGGGGGGTCATTCAATATTCAGAATCCAATGCCGGAATTCAATGCCCGCTGCGACCCGGAAGCCGCGCAGATCGTGCTCAACGCCGGCTGGAATGTGCATGTCCTCGGGTTGGATGTCACCCGCCGTGTTCATTTTTCGAGAGCCGATTTCGCTTCCCTGCCGGGAGGCCATCCTGCGGTCGAACTGCTCTGCGCACAGGCTCCCGGCTGGATCGACCGCGTGGAAGCGATGGGCTGGGAAAAGGGTGGCTGTGCCCTGCATGATGCAGTCGCGGCTGCCTACCTGGTGGACGAGACCCTCTTTGAGACGCGGGAGTCGAGCGTTCGAGGTTGAACTAACCCATCCAGCCTTGCGCGGCCTCACGCGGTTTGTGCCCACCGTCGAAGGTCAGTCTGTAATCCGGGTCGTGACCGGCGTGGATGAGCAAAAATGCCGCGACCTGATCTGGTCGAAAATTAAAGAATAGTCAGGAAGGATTAGATGGACACATGTGATGTCTTTTGCTACGGCGAGATCGGCGTGGATAACATCATCCAGGCGGACGGTCTGCCCTCGCCTGAGAATGCGGTCTTTCCGACAGTCTGACAGCTACCACCTGGGCGGGAGCGGCGGCCAATACCGCCGTCTGGCTGGCGGCCATGGGGGTGAAGGTCCGGTTGTGCGGCAATGTCATCGGCCGGGATGCCTACGGGGAGCAGGTCCTTGAAAAGTTGAGCCGTTACCCTGCCCTTGATCGCAGCCTGGTCGAGCAGCGGCAGGACGTGACCACGCCTTTCACCCGGGCGATTGTCACGCCGGACGGGGAGCGATCCTTCCTCATATTCTGGTATCCCCAGGCGCCCAAAATCCCCATGGCGCGAGAGATGCTGGCAGGTGCCAAATATCTTGCTCTCGACCTCTACGGCGGGCCGGAAAGGCAAGCCGTTGCGCAGCTCGCATGCGGAGAACGGCGTGGCGACCGCCATCGGGGATGTGATCTGGCCGGACCATCCCGTGCTGCCCTTTACCAGCATCGCCACCAATTCCGGTCCGTATATTCGCCAGAATTTCCCGGGCGTGGATGTGCGCCAGCATGCGCAGCGGCTGCAGTCCATCTCCAAGGGAATCGTCATCACCACCGACGGTCCTCATCAGGTGCACGCGGTCGATGCGC
Source organism: uncultured Chloroflexia bacterium (assembly GCA_963774975.1). Lineage (GTDB taxonomy): Bacteria > Chloroflexota > Anaerolineae > Anaerolineales > Villigracilaceae > JBGPQJ01. The sequence goes on along the minus strand of CAVZGY010000009.1, from coordinate 87,282 downwards.
AAGGCCGCGCCTTCACCATCGACCCGCCTGCCGTCACTGCCGTGGATGCGACTGGTGCGGGGGATGCCTTCCGTTCCGGTTTACTTTATGGGTTGTCGCGTGGGCTGGACCTGCCGCGCAGCCTGTGCTGGGCGGTGGCTGCCGGGTCGCTCAAGGTCAGAAGCCTGGGTGCTGCGACGACACTGCCTGAATTCAAAGAGATCGAATCCCTCGCGAACAGCCTCCAGGCACAACCCGAGGGGCGGTAAATGGGAATCCGTTAATCGATGCAGACGAACATGCCTCGTACGATGAGCAAGAATGCGTCAGTGAAGCCCATCATTCACCGCGGGTGGATCAACCATATTCTGTCGCAAAGCTTTGTGGACGGGCCGGGCAACCGGACGGTCATCTTCCTGCAGGGATGCAATCTGCATTGTATGTACTGCCACAACCCCTACACGATTAATTTATGCAATCACTGCGGGCTGTGCGTGGAGACCTGCCCTTCCGATGCGCTCAGCCTGGTCGATGGCGTGGTGGTCTGGGACTCTACGCGTTGCACCGAATGTGACACATGCATCCACACCTGCCCATCGAACAGTTCACCGCGCGCGGTGTCGATATCCGTTGAAGAACTTTGGAGAAAAGTCAAACCGCTCTCCAGCTTTATTTCAGGAGTGACGGTCTCAGGCGGCGAACCGATGTCACAGGCGGATTTCATTTCCGAATTTTTTGCGCTGGTCAAATCGAGTTCTTCATTGACAACGCTGATCGAAACCAATGGTCACGCCGGGCCGCAGGCTTACCTGCCGCTGCTCGAAAACCTGGATATGGCCATCGTGGACCTGAAAGTCATCGATCCACAGCGCCACATCGAACTCACCGGTGGTGAACTGGCGCCCACCCTCGAACTCGATACACTTTCTCCATGACAGGAAGAAGCTCCACTCGGTCCAGCAGGTGGTGGTGCCGGGATTTACGGATTCGGAGGCCAGCGCGGAAGCCACGGCTCGCTTTCTGGCCGGTATTGATCCGGAGATCCGATTAAAATTCCTGCGCTTCCGCCCTCACGGCACATCCGGTCAAGCTGAAACGTGGATATCGCCCCCGGATGAAATCATGGACCGCCTGGTAGGCACGGCACAAAAATCAGGTCTTATTCATGTGGAACGCTCTTTATAGAAAAGGAAGATTCAAATGGAAAAACAGGAAACCCGCAAGTTGTCACCTTTTATGCCCTTCGAAGATCTGAACAAGGGGCTGACCGCTGAACGACTTGATGAGTACAAAGCCTTTGTGAGCCAGGTCATTCATGCGCGCGATTCCATCTTCGAGCAGAAACGCGATACATTGGCCGCCGTTGCTGTCAACGCGCTGCCTTATCCTGCACTTTCGCCGGAAGCGCTTGAGCTGATCGACTCGGGCGTGATCTGCTTGATCAGCGAAGGCGCCGCACCTTATCATCCGAGATATGTCGCGCCGGATTTTGCCCGGCTCCTGCAGAACGGATCTGCGTTTTTAGAATTGCCTCCCGCGCGGGACCTTTTCGATGCCACTGCCTCTCTCCTGACCGCTTATAAATATGTGCCGAGCGGCAACCCGGTGTTTGTCGGCCGGCTGGATGAGCTGCTCGAACCCTATCTGGATACAGTCCCTGAGGACACCGCCCGCCGCATATTGAAACAATTCTGGATGCTGGTGGACCGCCTGAATCCCAGTGCGTTCGTGCATGCTAATCTTGGTCCCAGGGAAACAGCTGTTGGTCGTCTCCTGTTGGATGTGGATCGCGAATTGCGCACGATCACCAACCTCACCCTGCGCTACGACCCGGAAATTACATCCGAGGATTTTGCGCTGCAGGCAGTCCGCAATGCGCTGGAACTGACCAAACCCTATTTTCTCAACCATCCCATGATGCTCAGGGACTGGGGGGAGGATTATGCCGTAGCCAGCTGTTACAACGGAATGCGGCTCGGCGGCGGGATCTACACGCTGGTGCGCATCAACCTGCAGGAGGCCGCCCGCCTGTCCGATGGCAGCCAGGAAGATTTGTTGGAGCGAGTCCTGCCGCATGTCGTCTCAAAGGCCTCGGAAGTGACCGCCAGCCGGACCGCCTTCCTGGTGGACGACATCCAGTGGTTCGAGGACAACACTTGGATCGAGGAGGGGCTTTTACATCGGGAAAAGTTCTCTGCCTATACCGCCATCTTCGGGCTTGCAGAAGCCGTGAACGAGACCCTGGCTCGCAGTGGAAACCCCGATCTTCGCTATGGCCATGCCGGGGAAGCCAATCTCCTGGCTGATAAAATCGCCAACCGGATCGGCGATCTGATCCGCAAGAATCCCAATCCCTACTGCCAGGGCACCGCCGGTCATGCCTGTTACCACGCCCAGGTGGGGATCAGCACCGACGTGGGCGTGACCCCCAGCTCCCGCGTGCCTTCCGGTGAGGAGCCCGACCTGTATGCACATCTTCTGGCCGAAGCTCCCACTCATCGTCAGCTCCTGGGCGGGACCAGCACCATCCTGGAGTTCGACCAGACCGCGGCAGGGAATCCACGGGCCGTGCTGGACATCATCCGCGGCGCGCATGCCCACGGCACGCGCAATCTCTCCATCGGCAGCGCGTCGTCCGAGTTCGTGCGCGTCACCGGGTACCTGGTGCGGCGGGCGGACCTGGAAGCCAAGCAGCACGAGAAAGCCTCCCGCTATTCGTCCGCGATTCTGGCCAGCGGATTCATGCAGACCAAACCCAACCACCTGCACCGCCGCACCCGGCAGGTCTAGCCGCCTTGTTCCTTGAAGCCTGCCTTAAATGAAGCCTGCACTCGCCCGGATACCGAAACGCGCCTTCTGGCTGCTGCTGCCAGTATTTCTCAGCCTTCTGGCAGGTGCGTTGCTCATCCTGGCGGTCGGGGAGAATCCGCTGGAGGCATATGCCAGTCTCTTCGATGCCGGATTCGGCTGCAAGGCAGGTCCGGGTCGCTGTGCGCTGATCACTGCGCTGACCTTCGCCACGCCGTTGATCTTCACCGGTCTTTCTGCCACGGTTGCTTTGCGCGGCGGTTTTTTCTCGATTGGGCAGGCGGGCCAGATGCTCTTCGGGGCGGCAGCGGCAAGCTGGTTGGCCGGGTCCCTATCCCTGCCTCCGGGCTTTCATGCGTTGATCGCTCTGCTCGGGGCGGCGCTTTTTGGAGGACTGTGGGGGTTGCTGCCGGGGATGCTCAAGCATTACATCGGGGTCAACGAGATTCTCTCGACGCTGGTCCTTAATCCAATTGCCGTTGTGCTGGTGGGCGTGGTCCGATTGCCCGGTGTGGATTTGAGCGCGCGCCTTACCCCTTTGCTGCCGAGCACCAAGCTGACATTGGGATTCCTGTTCGCGTTGACCGCTGCGCTGCTTGTTTATGTTTACCTCTGGCGCACTGCCCGCGGTCTGGAAATTCGCACGAGCGGAAAAGCTCCCCGCTTTGCGCTGTACGGCGGCATGCCCAGGCATGCGCCAGCCCTTGTGACCATGATGCTCAGCGGTGTCCTGGCCGGGCTGGCGGGCGGCATCGAAGTCCTGGGCGTGCATTATCATTTTGTTTCCACATTTTCCGCGGTGAACGACTTCGACGGCCTGATCGTTGCGTTCGCCGGTCACCTGCATCCTGCCGGCGTGGTGCTGTTCAGCGTTTTGCTGGGCGGATTGCGCACCGGATCGCTGGTCGGGCTGCAGATCGGTTCCGGCATCCCGCGTGAACTGGGCAGCGCGCTCATTGCGCTGATGCTGATGTTCATCGCCACCAACCGGTTCTACAATTCCAACAACGGGGATTCCAATCCAGGCCTATAAAAAGTCTTCCCTCTATATTGATGGAGGGAAGACCGGTATTTCTTCTCGAAACCGAACTTATTTGGCCTGGTCGGCCTGGGCAATGGACCACATGGCCTGCAGCGCGATCTTGATCGCCTCCATCTCCCCGCGGCGGAAATCCGCCTCGCCCCACTCCGGCTTGATCATGCCTGGCGCGCCGTCCGAGGTGAAAATGGCGCCGGTCCGCCAGCCGCGCACCGCGCCGACGATAAACAGGGTGTCGCTTTCCATCTCGACAAAGACCAATCCGGCAGATTTCATATGCTGGGATAGCCCCTCTTCGCGGGGAGCGTAAAATGCATCCCCCGCAATGCCGACGCCGACCGTCACTGGAATCTTCAACTCCTCGCCCGCTTCTACGAGGGCGCGTAGAACTGAAAAGGTCGGGACAGCCGGGAAGGTGAGAGGCAGGTAGGCCATGCTGGTCCCGCCGGCGCGCACCGTCCCGCTGGCGGCGATCACATCGCCGGGTTTCTGTCCCTCCTGGAACACGCCGCACGACCCCACGCGGATGAAAGTATCCCCGCCCATGTGAGCCAGCTCCTCCACCCCGATCGCCACCGCCGGGCCGCCCATGCCGGTACCGCACACGGTCATGAAGACACCCTGGTACTCACCGGAGAAAACGATATAGCCCCGGCTTTCTGTCACCAGGCGGGAGGAGTCAAACTGGTCCGCGATCTTCCGTGCGCGCTGCTGGTCACCCGGGCAGAAGATGTAGCGGGAAATGTCCTTTGCGTCGCACTTGATATGCCATTCCATGGAAGCCTCCGCTGATCTATTGTGTAGGTTGTTGCAACTTGACTGTATAATATTGTAGCATCATAAGTGTCGAGATCGTGTTATCCAAATCCAACACATTATCGGAGGAACTTAAATGGGCAGCGTGCTCTTGAAAAGCGACCAGGTGGTTGCACTGGACCGAAAGGACACGATCCTGAAAGAAGGGTACCTGGTTATCGAAGATGACCGCATCGTCGAAATGGGGCTGCAAAAGGACCTGGACAGCCGCCGAAAGTTTGACGAGAGTGTCGATCTTAAGAACCGCCTGGTGATGCCGGGACTGATCAATGCCCACACGCACACCCCCATGACCCTGTTCCGCGGGCACGTGGAAGGGCAGACACTTTTCACCATGGAGGGCTGGTACAACACCATCCGTGTGCTCGAGCTCGAAATGGACCCCGGCATGCTCCCCGGGGCGGTGGCGGTCTCCTGCGCGGAAATGATCCGCACCGGGACAACCTGTTTCGCCGACCAGTATTTCTGGATGGACCGCATTGTTCCGGAAGTGCGGAAGAGCGGCCTGCGCGCGTCGCTGGCCTACGGCATTGTCGAACTGGGCAAGGATGAAGCCCGGCAGCGCGAGCTGGCTGCCGCGACGGCTTTTCTCGATGCGCTGCAGGGTGATCCGCTCCTGACCGGCTGGGTCGGACCGCATGCCTTCTTTGTGGATAACAGCGAGACCGCCATGCAGCTCGAACTGGAGCTGGCTGACCGTTTCAAAACCGGTTTTCACACGCACTTCGGCACCGGCGATGAAGAGGATGTCTACTGTCAGGAAAAGTACGGGCACTCCGCCATCCAGCAGCTCATGCAGATGGGCTTTCTGGAACATCCCATCCTGGCGGCTCACTGCATCACCCTGCCGCCTTCCGATTTTTCCACCGTCGCCCATACACTCTTCAGTGTGATCTTCGCGCCTTCCTCGGACATGCGCAACGCGGCCGGTGTTCCACCTCTGGTGGAAATGCTTGATGCCGGAATCAATGTTGCCATGGGCACCGACAACGTGACCAACAACAACAGCTACGACATGTTCAAGGAGATGACCCTCACCGGGAAGCTGATGGCGCTGCTTCACCGCGACCCGGCTGCCATCTCCACCCGTACTGTCTTGGAAATGGCCACGCTGGGCGGCGCACGCGCCCTCGGCCTGGAGAAGGAGATCGGTTCCCTCGAAACAGGCAAGAAAGCAGACCTGATCGCCCTCGATCTGGACGAAATCGGCTGGTCACCGCTCGGCGGGCAGGACCTCTACACCGCGCTGGTGTACTCCGTCACCGGGCAGCACGTGCGCGACGTGATGGTGAACGGAAGCTGGCTATTCCGTGATAACCGCTGGCTGTCGGTGGATTTCAATGCCGCGCGGCGTGAACTCGAACATCAACATTCCGAACTCATGAAACGCGTCAAAAAATAGGAGGCATGGATTATGAGAAGGCTGATCATCGATACCGACCCCGGCGTGGACGACGCCCATGCCATCCTGCTGGCGCTGGCCTATCCGGACGTCAAGGTGGAGGCCATCACCACGGTGAACGGCAACGTGGGTCTTGACCTGACCACCGCCAATGCGCTGAAGATTCTTGACGCCGCCGGCAAGCAGGTACCGGTCTATCCGCGGCTGCGACCGGCCGCTGATCTCCCGCTCAATCAGCGCAGCCCATGTGCACGGGGAGGACGGCCTCGGGGACTGCGGCATCCCGGCTTCCAAACGATCAGTGCAGTCCGAGCATGCCGTCCACGCGCTGATCCGGTTGGCGACTGAGAATCCCGGCGAGCTCGTCCTGGCCGCCATCGGTCCGCTCACTAACCTGGCAGCGGCGCTTATCCTTGACCCCGACCTGCCGAAGAAGTTCAAGCGGCTGGTGATCATGGGCGGCGCCATCTACAGCAAGGGCAACACCAGTACGGTCACCGCCGAGTTCAACATTCACGCCGACCCCGAGGCAGCCTCGATGGTCTTTGACTCCTGGCCGATGATCACCCTGCTTTCGTGGGAGACCACCCTGGAGCATGTTTTTACCCGCCAGACACTGGACCGTTTCTTCGGTTTGGGGACTGCCCGGTCCAAGTTTTTCCATGACACCAATCAAAAGATCCTGACCTTCATCCGCGAACGCCTCGGGCAGGACATGCTCTTTGCCCCGGACGGGTTGGCTCTGGCTGCTGCGGTCGAGCCGGAGATCGTGACGAAATCCGAAACCAGGCATGTTTCCGTCGAGCTGCACGGCTCTCAAACCCGCGGCCAGACCGTTGTGGACTGGTACGGTAACACCGGCAAAGCTCCCAACACCGAGATCATCCTGGAGATCAACCAGGACCGCTTCATCCAATTGATGGAGAATGGATTGCGGTGATCCCGGAGATTGCATCCCTGCTTTCCGCAGCCGGGCGATATCAACCCGGAATCACTTCCTTTCTGCAGGACTTGGTCCGCATCCCGACCGTCAACGGACGCGACGTGGAAGCTCCGCTTGCGTCCCGCATCGGACAGGAAGCCGACAAGTTGGGACTCAAATCTCGCTTGGTTGCGCTGCAATCGGAACGCCCGAACATCCTGGTGAGTTATGGCGAGGGCTCCGATCAATTTGCATTGATCGCTCATATGGATACTGTGGCGGAGGGAAGTGAGACATCATGGTCCTGCCCGCCTTTTTCTGCAGATATCAAACAAGGACGCGTCATCGGGCGCGGGGCGGCGGATAACAAGGCGGGAATCGCCTGTGGTCTGTACACTCTCGCGTTGCTGCGGGAACTCAAGCTGATTGACCCTGCCCGTCAGCAGGTAGTGGTTGCCGGCGTGGTGGACGAAGAATCCGGTGCCTGCAGTCCGCTCGGGGTGCGTTATCTTCTTGATTCAGACGCGCTGCATGCGAAAGGGGCGATCTATGCCTACACCAGCGATATCGTCTGCATCGGGCACCGCGGGCTGGTTCGACTGACGCTGACGGCAAAAGGCCAGTCCGTCCATGCCGGTCTGGCGGAATGGCATAACCGCTCTCTGGGCGCCAATGCTGTGACGGCTCTGGCGGACCTGCTGCTGAAACTCGAATCGCTGAACCTGCCCGTTGAGACTCTCCCCCGGCTTCGAGCATTTGGGTCTCACCATCACACCCGGTACGATCTTTCAAGGCGGGAGCTACCCCAGCATCGTTCCAGATTCAGCCACGGCGGTGGTGGACATCCGCCTGCTGCCCGGGCAATCGTCAGCCGAGGTGCTTGACCATGTCCGGGAGTTGATTCGCCAAGTGGAAGGGATGCGCCCTCGAATCAAGTTCACCATGGAAGTGACAGTGGATATTCCTGGTGCCGCCATCCCGAAGAATCATCCCCTCGCGGTGCTCGCACAGGATTACACAGAAAAAGTGACCGGCAGGCGCTGGGAAACTGCCGGGGCTGGGCCGGCCAACGAGGGCTACATGTTGATCGGAGCCGGCATCCCGACCCTGTGCGGATTCGGTCCCACAGGCGGCAATCCGCATGCCCCGGACGAATGGGTGGAGATCGCCAGCCTCCCCGCGACGGTCGCCATCTTTGCCGGTATCATCCATGATTATCTCAACAATTCCAAGGAGGATAAAAATGTCCCATCTCGATCGTGACCCCTGGGTGGATGTCAAAACGTATAACGGTTTTCAAGCTGACCATGTCATTTCAGGCGCTGCAAAAGGAGATTCGACGCGGCAATGAAGAAAATGCCGCGCTCCTGGCTTATGAAATGATCATCACCAGCCCGGCGCTGGAGGATTATCTCTGGCATCGTCTGCAGGTGATCTCAGTCGAAGACATCGGTTTCGGCGAACCTCTTGCTCCTGTGATGATTCAAAGTCTTTTCCAAATGAATGAAGCCTGTGACCGGGCGGTGGGTGAGCGCAAGCTCTACGCCATTCACGCCGTCCGTTATCTTTGCTCCTGCAAAAAGGACCGCTCGTCTGATGAGATGATCAACTGGATCAACCACGCCAGCAAGGCAGGTAGCCTACTGCCGGTTATCCCCGACTACGCCCTGGACATGCACACCGCCGAGGGACAGAAAAAAGGACGCGGCCGCCGCCATTTCTTTGAAGAAGCCTCCCGCATCAATCCCGAGGCACCGGATCGCGACCGCACCTATCTGGACCGCATCATGAAAATGTTGGATTCCGGTGAATTGAAGGATTAATCATCAGGCTGGTTGGGCGATGGGAGTATAACAAGTCTCATATGACAGACCATCAGGAAATTTACCGCGAACAAGCTGCACAATATGAATTATTGGTCTCGCGGGAGGACTGTCAAGGGAATATTTTCCGTGCGCTCAATCAGGTCGTGCCGTTTGCCGGCCTGACCGTCGCGGAATTTGGTGCCGGGACAGGGCGGTTGACGTGCATGATGGCGCCGGTTGTTAAACACGTTCACGCCTTTGACCATTCGCCGCATATGTTGTCTGTGGCAGCAGAAAAATTGGCGAAGGGTGGTCAAAAGAACTGGACAGTGGCTGTCAGCGATCATCGTGCCATGGCCATGAAATCAGGCGCGGCCGATGTCGCCATCTCCGGGTGGAGTGTGTGTTACGTCGTGGTGGATAACCCCAGGAACTGGCGGGAGGAGCTTTCCAAGGCGATGGGAGAATTACGGCGCGTGGTGCGGCCGGGAGGAACCATTATTCTTTTGGAAACATTGGGAACAGGTTTCGAACAACCGGAGCCGCCGGTCCATCTGCTGGACTATTACGCCTATCTGGAATCGCACGGTTTTCAACGGAGTTGGATTAGGACAGATTACCGGTTTAAAGATAGAGCCGAAGCAGAAGCGTCATCGAAGTTCTTTTTTGGAGATGAGATGATTGCAAAGATAAAGGAGAATGATCAAGGTGTCATTCTGCCGGAATGCACCGGAATATGGTGGAAGAAAAAGGATAAATAATGAGTATTTTTGGCCGGACCTCTCGGCTATGATCTACCCCTTTAGGACACACATCATGACCAAGGCGAGGTTTAACCGTCAGTCTCCACCGCCCCTGATCAATCCCTGCGATGGACTTCTGCGCCTTTGCGGCTGATCTTTAGCTTGAAGATACGCGCCTCCAGCCCTGCTTCTTCAAATGCTTTTTTGGATGCTTCCCCAATGGCTTTTTCGCTATTTGCGGAAAATGCGATCAGACTTGGCCCTGCGCCTGAGAGTGCAACGGCTGCCGCCCCCGCATGTTTCATGGCATCCATGGCAGCCTGCGCACCCGGGATCAACGGCAGGCGATAGGGTTGGTGCAGTTTATCGGTCATTGCCTCACCAAGCATTTTCAGGTCGCCCACGCGAAAGGCTTCGGTCACGATCACGGCCCGGCTGATGTTGTAGATGGCATCCTTCCGGTCGAGCTGCTTGGGTAAAATCGCGCGCGCCTGTTTGGTGGGGAAGTCGAACTCCGGAAACACCACGGTGATATGAATCGGAGTACGCTGGCTGGTGAGCGTGAGCCGGAGCGAAACGACATGACTCTCATGGATGATCGACGCCACCAAGCCTCCCAGCATTGCCGGCGCGACGTTGTCGGGATGGCCTTCACTCTCGATCGCGAGCTTGAGAATGGTCTCTCTCGAATAAGGATCACCGAGCAGCGCGTTCGCGCCGAGCAGGCCGGTCAGCATCGCCGCTGAGCTTGACCCGAGCCCGGACCCCAGCGGCACGCGATTTAGACAATGGACGTGAAAACCCGGGCATGGCCTGCCGGCAAGATCATAGACCTGCAGGGCAGCATCCACGATGGAGTTGTTGGCGTCCGTCGGCAATTGGTCCACGCCTTCACCGGCGATGCTGACCGTGATTTTCTTGTCATTCGTCGGGGTGAACTCGGCTTCGTTCCATAGATCGAGCGCGAGCCCCAGTGCATCGAAACCGGGTCCGAGATTGGCTGTTGTTGCGGGAACTTTCACTTGTATTTTCAAGATAGGATCAGTCTTTCCAAAGATTCCAGCTTTGGAGGCACGACCTGCGGCTTGGGCATATCCTTGATTACGATATCCGGGTCTTTCAACCCGTGCCCGGTGCAGACTGCGACGACGCGTTTGCCTTTGGGGTTCAACCGCCCGCTGGCGATCTCGATCTGGAGCCCTGCCAGACCTGCGGCGGAAGCAGGCTCAACCCACAGGCCTTCAAGTTGAGCGAGCATCTTCTGCATATCGATGATTTGCTCATCGGTCGCAGAAATGATTCGTCCTTTTGATTCTTCGGCGGCCTGCAGCGCCTGCTCGCCGCGCGCCGGTTTGCCGATGCGAATCGCGGTGGCAATCGTCTCCGGATTTTCAACCGGATGTCCGAGCACCAGCGGCGCAGCGCCCGCTGCCTGCACGCCGAGCACCTGCGGCAGCCCTGTTGATTTCAGCTTATCGTAGTGCTGGAAGCCGGCCCAATAGGATGTGATGTTACCCGCATTGCCGACCGGCAGACACAACCAGTCAGGTGCGTTCCCAAGCACATCACAAATCTCGAACGCGGCGGTCTTCTGTCCTTCAATGCGGTAGGGGTTGATGGAGTTGACGAGACAGATCGGGTGCTTATTGGTGATCCCGACCACCAGGGTCAGGGCGTCATCGAACGACCCGTCGATTTGAATCACCTGTGCGCCATACGCGGCTGCTCCGGCGAGCTTTCCCCCCGCGACTTTGCCTTGCGGAATCAAGACAATACACTTCATCCCCGCGCGCGCTGCGTAGGCCGCCGCCGAAGCCGCGGTATTCCCGGTCGAAGCGCAGATAATGGCCGTCGCGCTGCGACCCGCCGCTTCACTCACGGCCGCAGTCATGCCGCGGTCTTTGAAGGAACCGGTTGGGTTGAGCCCTTCGAATTTGATATAAAGCTCAAATCCACCCCCGAGCTGGCGGACTAAACGGTCAGCGGGGATGAGAGGCGTGTCCCCCTCGCATAAACTTACGGTATGTGTGTGCGGGGGTAAATCCAACAAGTGTCCATAGCGGTGTAGTACACCTTGATACATTGAATTGCCTTAAGCAAAAAAGTTAATCCTGATTGTTAATCCACATAATCGCACCACGACTCGTACTTCGCCACCTTGCCGCGAATGGCCTCGTGGTATACGTTCTGGATGGCGCGGGTCATCGGTCCGGTCTGGCCGTCGCCGATCTTGCGGAAATCGATCTCGCTCAGGCCGATGCACTCGGCGGCGGTACCGACCACGAACACTTCATCGGCGGTATAGAGCTGGTCGCGGCTGATCGGCATTTCAATGATGGTGTATCCCAAATCCTGCGCGATGGTGTGGATGGAGTGGCGGGTAATTCCCTCCAGGACCGGGGCGGTGGAGGGGGTGTATAACTTGCCGCGGCGCACAATGAATATATTCTCTCCGGTGCATTCCGCCACATATCCCGTAGTGTCGAGCATGATGGCTTCCTGGAAGCCGAGTCGTTCCGATTCTGTCTTGGCGAGGAAACTGTTGGCGTAGTTGCCCGAGACCTTGGCCTTGGTCATGCTGACATTGACATGGTGGCGTGTAAACGAGGAGATATTGGCGCGGATACCCTTGGCAAGCGCTTCCTCGCCGAGGTAATTTCCCCATTCCCAGGTGGCGATGGCCAGGCTGGCTTTGCCACCGTCCACGTTCAGGTTCCAGCCGCCGCCCGTCAGATAGAGCAGCGGGCGGATGTAGCAGTCAGCGAACCCGTTCGCCCGCACGGTATCCTTGACCGCTTTCACAACCTGCTCGACAGTGAACGGCAAATTGCGGAAGCCGAAGACTTGTGCCGAGTTGATCAATCGTTCGGCATGGTCCCACAGACGAAAGACCGCCGGTCCCTTATCCGTTTGGTAGGCGCGTATTCCTTCGAACACCGCCGCGCCGTAGTGCAGTGCCGGGGTCAGCACGTGGATGGTGGCTTTTTCGAATGGCACCAGTTCGCCGTCCATCCAGATGTATTTCGATTCCATGCCCATGGTGATACTCTCCTTTTTTCGAACGAACGAGTCAGTCCTCGCTCATCCGGTAAATTACAACCTGCTGATTATTTCATCCGCCATCTGGCGGGTGGTCATTTTTCCGCCAATGTCCGCAGTGCGGCAACCTTCAGCAATGGCTGCCTCAACTGCGGATTCAAGCGCAGCGGCTTCGACATTCAGATCGAGCGAATGCCGCAGCAGCATGGCGGAAGACAGGATCGTCCCGATCGGATTGGCGATCCCTTTCCCGGCGATATCGGGCGCTGAGCCGTGGATGGGTTCATAAAGTCCCAGCGTTGTGTGCTGGGGTAATCCCGGTCCACTGTCTCCCAGGCTGGCGGACGGCAGCATACCCATCGAGCCTGCGAGGACACTGGCTTCGTCTGTCAGGATGTCGCCAAACATGTTCTCGGTGACGATCACATCCATCCAGGCGGGACCCGTGACCAGCCGCATGGAGGCGGTATCCACCAGGACATGCTCCAGCGCGATGTCCGGATGCTGTGCCCCGATCTGGGTCGCGATCTGGCGCCACATCCGCGATGTTTCAAGGATGTTGGCTTTGTCCACCGAGGTGACCTTTTTCCTGCGGCCGGCAGCCAGTTTGAAAGCCAATTCCACGACGCGGCGGATTTCGTAATCGTAGTATTCGAGCGTGTCGATACCATGCTCGTGCCCGTCTTTCATCTCACGCAGCTTGGGCTGGCCGAAGTACAGGCCCCCGGTCAGCTCACGGATGACGAGGATATCCACACCCTGCAGTTTTTCAGGCTTGAGTGGAGAGGAGTCGACCAACGCCGGATGAACTTTAACCGGGCGCAGGTTGGCGAACACACCCAGGCCCTTGCGCAGGGCGAGCAATCCGCGCTCGGGGCGCTCCTTGGCGTTGGGGTCGTCCCACTTGGGTCCGCCGACCGCACCCAGCAGCACCGCATCGGAAGCTTTGCAATCTGCGAGAGTTTCGTCGGTGAGCGAGGTACCATACTTATCGATGGAACAGCCGCCCATCAGGCGTTCTGTGAAGGCAAAGGTATGTCCGAATTTTCCGGCGACTGCTTCAAGGGCGCGGACAGCTTCGCCGATCACTTCGGGTCCGATGCCGTCACCGGGGAGGAGCGTAATCTTGAAATTCATCGATGTCCTTTATACCTATCGCTTTGATAATGTTCCAATCAGAAATCGAAATGATTGCAATGTGATCAATGTGCCAACAACAACCCATACTCGATCGAATCCACCAGCGCGAGCCAGCTGGCCTCGATGATATTTGCGCTCGCGCCGACGGTGCTCCAGCGCTGCGTGCCGTTCTGGGTGTCGATCAACACCCGGGTCGTCGCTTCGGTGCCGTTATCCGAATCCAGGATGCGGACCTTGTAATCGGCCAGGTGGAACAGGGCAAGTTGGGGGTAGGTCGGGACAAGCGCCTTCCGCAAGGCAAGGTCCAGCGCATTAACGGGACCATTCCCCTCGGCGGCGGTATGCAGCACATCCCCTTTGACCCGCACTTTGACCATGGCTTCGGCAAAAATTCCGCGCCCGGTGCGGTGTTCCACATTGACCAGAAAGTCGATCAACTCAAAAGGCGGTTTGTAGTACATCTCCTGGCGCTTGAGCATCATCGCCACGGAAGCGTCGGCGGCTTCGAAGGAAAATCCGCGCGCCTCGAGTTCTTTTATGTCGTTGAGCACGGGCACGACTTCGTCGCCTTCCACTTCCACGCCGTGCTCCTCGGCCTTGCTGAGCAGGTTGCCGCGCCCGGACAGATCCGAGACAACCACGCGCATCTTGTTGCCGACCGCTTCCGGCGGAATATGCTGGTAGGACTGTGCCGAACGGCGCATGGCTGCGACATGCACGCCGCCTTTGTGGGCGAAGGCGCTCTTGCCGACATAAGGCAGGTGGTCGTTGGGGGTGAGATTGGCGACCTCATCCACAAAGTGCGACAACTCGGTTAGTTTGGCAAGTCCGCCATCCGGCAGGCAGCGCTTGCCCATTTTGAGCTCCAGGTCCGCGATGATGGAGACGAGATTGGCGTTGCCGCAGCGCTCGCCGACGCCGTTGATCGTGCCCTGTACCTGGATGGCGCCTTCGCGCACCGCCACCAGTGAGTTGACCACGGCGCATTCACCGTCATTATGGGTGTGGATGCCGAAGGGATGATGAATTCCCGCTTTTACTTCGCGGACGATTTTCTCCACTTCCCAGGGCATGGTGCCGCCGTTGGTGTCGCACAGCACGACCGTTTCCGCCCCGCCGCGGATGGCGGCTTTGAGCGTCTCAAGCGCGTAGGCAGGGTCGGCCTTATAGCCGTCGAAGAAGTGCTCGGCATCGTAGATGACGCGCCGATTGTTGCCGCGCAAATAGGTCACGGACTGCTCGATGATGCGCAGGTTGTCTTCCAGCGTGGTGAGCAGCACGTCGGTGACATGCAGGGTCCAGGTCTTGCCGAAAACGGTGCAGACCGGTGAACCGGAATCGAGCAACGCCTTGATGCTGGCATCGTCTTCAGGTCCGCCTTTGGCGCGGCAGGTGGCGCCGAAGGCGGCGATCCTGGCAGTGGTCCAGTCCATATCACGGGCGCGCTCGAAAAACTCTACGTCCTTGGGGTTGGAGCCGGGCCAGCCGCCTTCGATGAACGCCACGCCGAGGTGGTCCAGTTTTTGAGCGATGCGTACCTTGTCACTGACAGACAGGTTGAATCCTTCGGACTGGGTGCCATCGCGCAGGGTGGTGTCGTAAATTTGAATATTCATGTTCATTATTGGAGAATAGAGAGCGGGGATTGGTGGCTGTTCTCTATTCTCTACTCCCTATTCTCTTCGTTCGAACGCCGCGATTTCTTTTTCGAACCCCAGAATATATCCGAGTTCGTCGACGCCGTTGAGCAGGCAGGTCTTGTTGAACGGATCGATGGGAAAGTTGACAGAGCCGCCCGGGTAGGAGAGGGTCTGGGAAGCGAGGTCAATGGTCAGTTCGGCGCGGGGAGCTTCCTCAGCGAGGTCGAGCAGCATCTGGTGGGTTTTCTTGTCCACGATAATGGGTATCAAACCATTCTTCAGCGCATTGTTTCGGAAGATGTCTGCAAAGGAGGTGCTGATCACAGTGCGGAATCCGTAACCGGTCAGCGCCCAGGGGGCATGCTCGCGGCTCGATCCGCACCCGAAGTTGTCTCCTGCCAGGAGAATTTGTGCCCCGGCTGATTCAGGCTTGTTGATCACAAAATCCGCTTTGGGAGAACCATCATCGTTGTAGCGCCAATCGGCAAACAGATTGCCGCCCATGTCCTTCTTGTCGGTCGCCTTCAGGAAGCGAGCCGGGATGATCTGGTCGGTGTCGATGTTGTTGACGGGCAGAGACAACGACGCGGGAGGTGAGCGTGTGTAAATTGAGCCATGTCTTTATCCTGCCAATGCGCGCGGATCGGCCACGACGCCGGTGATGGCGGTCGCGGCGGCGGTGAGTGGAGATGGCGAGGAAGGTGCGCCCGCCCTTGCCCTGGCGGCCTTCAAAGTTGCGGTTGCTGGTGCTGACGGCGTATTGCCCCGGTTCGAGCTGGTCGCCGTTCATGGCGATGCACATCGAGCAGCCGGCTTCGCGCCACTCTGCGCCGGCTTCCTTGAAAATCCTGTCGAGGCCTTCGGATTCAGCCTGTTTCTTGACATCCTGCGAACCGGGCACGACCATCACGCGCAATCCACCGGCCACTTTGCGCCCTTTCAGCAGCGAAGCCGCCAGGCGCAGGTCGGAGATGCGCGAGTTGGTGCAGGAGCCGATGAAGACCACATCCACCTTCTTGCCGAGCAGGGACTGCCCGGGCTGCAGGCCCATGTAGGTCAGGGCTTTTTCGAGGGCGAGTTTCTGGCTGGCATCGCTGAGCGTGGACGGGATCGGGTACGCGTTCGGTGATCTTCATGCCCATGCCGGGATTGGTCCCATAGGTGATCATCGGCTCGAGTTGGGCGGCATCCAGTGTGACGGATTTATCATAGGTCGCGCCTTCATCCGTGGGGAGGGTCTTCCAGCGGGCGACGGCTTCATCCCAATCCGCTGCCTTTGGGAGCCTGTTCGCGCCCATGCAGGTAGTCGTAGGTGGTTTCGTCGGGGGCGATCAGGCCGGCGCGCGCACCGCCTTCAATGGACATATTGCAGATGGTCATGCGCTCTTCCATCGTCAGACCGCGTATGGCGCTGCCGGTGTACTCGAAGACATGTCCCGTCCCGCCGCCGATGCCGATTTTGGCGATCAGCGCCAGGATGATATCCTTCGCGGAGACGCCGGCGGGCAGCCTCCCATCCACGCGGATCTCGCAGGTCTTCGGCTTGTTCTGAAGCAGGCATTGCGTGGCGAGAACGTGTTCCACTTCGCTGGTGCCGATGCCGAACGCCAGCGCGCCGAAGGCGCCGTGCGTGGCGGTGTGGCTGTCGCCGCAAACGATGGTCATCCCCGGCTGGGTCAGGCCCAGCTCCGGCCCGATGACGTGGACAATGCCGCGATGCGGGCTGTTCATTCCGTGCAGCGTGATGCCGAATTCGCTCGCATTGACCTCCATCTGTTTGATCTGGGCGGCGGCGAGCGGATCGGCGATGGGCACATCGAGCGATGTGGTCGGGATGGAATGGTCCATCGTGGCGACGGTGCGTTCGGGGCGGCGGACCTTCAATCCACGCTGGCGCAGACCGGTGAAGGCTTGCGGCGAGGTGACTTCGTGAACGAGATGCAGGTCGATATAAAGAATAGCCGGGGAGTCCGGTTGCTGGGCAACAAGATGGGAATCCCAGATCTTCTCGAACAACGTTCTAGTCATACATGATTCCGGGGTAGCGATATTTCTTTTCCAATTCAAGAATGGCTTTGGTAACGACCTTCGGGATTCTCTTGGAGATCAGGTTGCTGACATCCCATCCCTTGGGCACGGTCTGTGGTTCGGGAAATGGATCAAAGGATGATGTCTGGGCGGTTTCATTTTCATTGTTCTTTGCGGCGTTCATGGTGTTCTCCTTATTGAATGAATTTATCCCAGCATGACTCCATAATCATGCTGGTGGATTTCAGAGCTTTCAGTTTGGGCGACGATCAGTTTGTTAAGCGCGGCAAGATAGGCCTTCGCGCTGGCGACGATGATATCGGTATCGGCACCGTGGCCGCCAAAGACGCGCGCATAACTGGTCTCCTTTTGGGCATCCATTTTGCTGATGGCTTCCTTGGGCTGGACGCGGACCGTCACTTCGCCGAGGGCGTCGATCCCTTCAGTAATGGCGTGGATGTTGAACTCAAGCAGGGTCGCAGGGACTTTCACGATCGCGTCGATAGCCTTGTAGGTGGCATCCACCGGACCGGTGCCGATATTGGCGTGGGTATGGATCTTGCCGTCGGGACCGCGCAGGCGGATGGTTGCGGTGGGCATTCCCATCGTGCCGCAGGTGACCTGCAGTCCTTCCAGCGCATAAATATCGCGCGGGCGGTAGAATTCATCCGCAATGAGCGCCTCCAGGTCGGCATCCGTGATGACTTTTTTGCGGTCGGCGAGCTCCTTGAAGCGGGAAAACGCCTTATCCAGCTCGGTTTCATCGAGTGAATGTCCCATTTCGGCGAGACGGGCGCGAAGGGCGTGGCGTCCGCTGTGTTTGCCGAGCACCAGCTTGGACTGGTTGACGCCAACATCCTCGGGGCGCATGATCTCATAGGTCTGGTTGTTCTTGAGCATGCCGTCCTGGTGGATGCCGGCTTCGTGGGCGAAGGCATTCGCGCCGACGATCGCCTTGTTGGGCTGGACGACCATACCGGTGTAATTGCTGACCAGTTTGCTGACACGGCTGATCTGGGTGGTATCGATGCCGGTCTCCAGCCCAAAAACCGGGTGGCGGGTCTTGAGCGTCATCACCACTTCTTCGAGCGAGGTGTTACCCGCCCGTTCGCCGATGCCGTTGATGGTCACCTCGGCCTGGCGTGCACCGGCCTGGATGCCTGCCAGCGCATTGGCGGTCGCCAGCCCAAGGTCGTCGTGGCGTGTGCACCGAAACGGTCACGTTTTCAATCCCGGGCACATTCTTCATGATGCCCGCGATCAGCGCACCGAACTCGTCGGGCGTTGTGTAGCCCACGGTGTCGGGGATGTTGAGCGTGGTGGCGCCCGCTTTGATGGCCTCGGCCAGCACCACGTACAGGAAATCCGGCTCGGATCGCCCGGCATCCTCGGGGCTGAACTCCACATCTTCGCACAGGGTTTTAGCATACGCTACCATTTCACGCACGCGCTCGACAACCTCCTCGGGGTCCATTTTGAGCTTGAACTTCATGTGGATGGGGGAAGTCGCCAAAAAAGTGTGGATGCGGGGATGGGCCGCGCCTTTGACCGCTTCCCAGGCTTTATCGATATCGCTCTTGTTGGCGCGCGCCAGTCCGGCAATCACCGGGACCTTGGCATTTGGGTCACCTTTCGGTGGGTTGCCCACTTCATTGGCGATACGCCGCACCGCTTCAAGGTCATCGGGCGAGGCGGCCGGGAACCCGGCTTCGATGATATCCACACCCATGCGGGCGAGCGAGCGCGCCACCTCCAGCTTTTCAGCCGAAGTCATTGTCGCACCGGGTGATTGCTCGCCGTCGCGCAGGGTGGTGTCGAACATTTTTACGTAGTTGTTTATTGCCATGATTGCTCCTGTAGGTCACGTTTCAAACGTGACCTACGTTTACTTCTTCCAATTCTCCGGTCGCAGCGACCGCACCGCGGCACCCGCCTGCCACATCTCAGAATCACGAATCGCGGCGAGTTCTTTTTCCAACCCTTCCCGGTAATCGGGGTGGGAGTTGGCTTCCAGCGTGATGCGCGCTTCGTTGCCGGTTTCCACGCTGTGATACAGGTCGGTGAACACCGGGGCCACCGCATCACGGAACCTGCCCTTCCAGTCGAGCGCGCCGCGCTGGGCGGTGGTGGAGCAGTTGGCGTACATCCAGTCCATGCCGTTCTTGCCCACCAGGCGGATGAGAGATTGCGTGAGTTCCTCGACGGTCTCATTGAAAGCTTCGGACGGGCTGTGTCCGTGCTTGCGCAATTCGTTGTATTGAGCTTCCATCACGCCGGCCAGCGCGCCCATCAAAATCCCGCGTTCCCCGGTCAAGTCGCTGTAGACTTCGAGTTTGAAGGTGGTCGGGAAAAGGTAACCGGCGCCAATGGCAATTCCCAGCGCGAGGGTCCGCTCGGTGGCATGCCCGGTGTAATCCTGATGGACGGCAAAACTTGCGTTGATTCCCGAGCCGTCGAGGTAATTCTCGCGTACGCTGCGCCCCGAACCTTTGGGAGCGACCAGTGCCACATCCACATGCGGCGGGGGAATGACGCCGGTGTCATCCTTGAAGGTCACCGAGAAACCATGGGAGAAGTACAGCATATCGCCTTCGTTCAAACACTCAACGATCTTTGGCCACTGTGACCGCTGCCCGGCATCCGACAGTAAATATTGAATGACCGTCCCGCGCTCGGCGGCCTGCTCGACCGGGAAAAGTGTCTCGCCCGGGACCCAGCCATCGGCAACGGCTTTATCCCAGTTGGAGGTTCCCTCACGCTGCCCGACAATCACCTTGATCCCGTTGTCGCGCATGTTCATGGCCTGGGCAGGACCCTGCACGCCATAGCCAAGCACCGCCACGGTTTCGTTTTTAAGCACATCGCGCGCCTTTTCCAGAGGGAATTCCTCGCGCGTGACCACTGCCTCGACCGTTCCGCCAAAATTGATTTTTGCCATGCCTTCACTCCTGTAAGATTAGTTCAGTAGAGATTAGATGAACAGAGAGCAGGGAGATTTTTGAGTGTTCTTGCTGATCTCCATTCTCTCGCCACACTTCTCTGGTTTTTAATATTCCGCCAGCCCCGACTCGTCCGTTTCGTGCCACCCGTTGCCGTTCGCGCCCGGGGTGCGGCGGATGCCCGCGTACGCGCCGCGCGTCATTGCCACCTGGCCGGTGCGCACCATCTCCATGATGCCGATCGGGCGCAGCAATTCGATCATGCCTTCGATTTTCTCCTCCGTCCCGGTCACCTCGACGATGACCGAATCGGCCGCCACATCGACGATGCGCGCGCGGAAGATCTCCGCCAGGTTGTTGACCTGGGCGCGTTGTTCGGGCGTGGCCTTCACCTTGATCAGCGCCAGGTCGCGGGCCACGGAGGGCTGCTGGGTGACATCCTGCACGTCGATGACATTGACCAGCTTGTACAGATTCGCCTCGATCTTGTGAGCGTCCATGTCGCCGTGGCATTCCACCACGATGGTCATGCGCGAGACATCGGGCTTTTCCGTCCGCCCGACAGCCAGCGATTCAATGTTGAAGTTGCGGCGTCGAAAAAGCGATGCCACACGGTTCAACACGCCGGGCTTGTTTTCTACGAGTGTAATGAAGGTATATTGCATGTCTTCCTCCTACGGGGTGGCCTTGACCGGGCGACGGATCATATTGTCCAGGGCGGCGCCGGCCGGCACCATCGGGTACACGGCTTCTTCCTGCTCCACGCGGAATTCCAGCACCACGGGTCCTTTCGTCTTGCGAGCCCATTCGATGGCATCCTTGACGTCCTCGGGCTTTGTGACGAGCCGGGCCGGGACGCCGTGCGCTTCCGCCAGTTTGACGAAGTCCGGGCTGACCATGTTCACCGCCGAATAGCGTTTTTCGAAGAAGAACTCCTGCCATTGGCGCACCATGCCCAGGAAACTGTTGTTCATGATGGCGACCTTGACATTCGCGCCTTCCTGCACGGCAGTGGTCAGTTCCGCCGCCGTCATCTGGAAGCCGCCATCGCCTGCAACGGTCCAGATTTCCTGGTCTTTATCCGCGAACCAGGCTCCGATCGCCGAAGGCAGACCGAAACCCATCGTCCCGGCACCGCCTGAGGTGATCCAGCGATTGGGTTTATCCAGGAAATAGTATTGCGCGGTCCACATCTGGTGCTGTCCGACGTCGGTGGTCACGATGGCACCGCCGCCAGTCGCCTCCCAGATATCACGGACCAGATGGGCAACATGCAATTTGCCATCCTCGGACCAGGCCATGATGCTGCGCTGGTCGCCTTCGGAGCGCCATTCCGCGATTTGCTGCATCCATTCGTCATGGTCGTACTCATCCACCAGCGGCACAAGATCCGAGATGACGGTTTTCAGGTCGCCAACCAGCGGCACATCCACCTGGACATTTTTATGAAGCTCGGAAGGATCGATTTCGATATGGATTTTCTTGGCGTTGGGCGCATAGGTCTTCAGGGTGCCGGTGACCCGGTCGTCGAAGCGCATCCCAAAGGCCAGCAGCAAATCGGCATTCTGGATGGCCAGGTTGCAGTGCGCTTCGCCGTGCATGCCCATCATCCCCAGGCTCAGTGGGTGCGAAGCGGGGAACGCGCCTAATCCGAGCAATGTGCTGGTGACCGGGGTATTGGTCTTGACGGCGAAATGCTGAAGGACCTCCTCCGCGCCCGACATCAACACGCCATGCCCGCATAAAATCACCGGGCGGTTGGCTTTTTCGAGCAGCTTGACGGCCTGCTCCAGCGATGCCCTGGGTGCATGGGAGGGGGGCTGGTACCCAGCCAGATGGACTTCCTCCGGATAGACAAACTCCGCCTTCTCGATCTGCGCATTTTTGCAGATGTCGATCAAAACCGGCCCCGGCCGCCCGCTGCGCGCGATGTAAAATGCCTCCCGCACCACCTCGGCAACCTCGTCCGCGCGGGTCACCAGATAATTGTGCTTGGTGATGGGCAGCGTAATGCCGGTCATGTCCACTTCCTGGAAGGCGTCCCCGCCGATCAGGTGCGCCGCCACCTGCCCGGTGATGAACACCACCGGGGATGAATCCATCATCGCGGTGGCAATTCCGGTCACCAGGTTGGTCGCGCCGGGTCCCGAGGTTGCCATGGCCACGCCGACCTTGCCCGAAGCGCGGGCATAACCATCCGCCATGTGCGCAGCACCCTGTTCATGCCGCACCAGCACGTGATGGATGGGGTAGTTGAGCATGGCATCGTAGATCGGCATGTTCGCGCCGCCGGGGTATCCGAAGACCACATCCACGCCTTCGCGCACCAGACATTCCCACATTATTTCTGCACCACTAAGTTTCATCATTGCGCTCCTCGATTTGTCCAACCGCTTCTTCAGCGGTTAGAAATCCGACCTTAAGACTGCGCCCGTGTCCGCGCTTGTCACAAAATGCGAATACCGTTTAAGCCACTTGCTCTGCACTTTGCTTTTGAATGGCGGCAAAGCGGATAATCTATTTTGGATGATTTCTCCGCTGAGCCGTACGTCCAATTTCCGGGCTTCCAGGTCAATCTCGACGATGTCTCCGTTTTCGAGCGCGGCGATCGGACCCCCCGCAGCCGCCTCCGGGGAAACATGCCCGATACAAGCCCCGCGCGTCCCACCGCTAAACCGCCCATCGGTGATGAGCGCGACCTTGTCGCCCAGACCCTGGCCCATGATCGCGGAAGTCGGTGAGAGCATCTCCTGCATTCCTGGTCCGCCCTTTCGGACCTTCGTAGCGGATGACGACCACGTCGCCGGGTTGGACCTGTTTCGCCAGGATTCCCGCCAGGGCGTCATCCTGTGATTCGTAAATCCGCGCCGGACCTGAGAATTTCATCATCTCCGCACTGACGCCGCCCACTTTGACGACTGCGCCTTTCGGAGCCAGGTTGCCGAACAGGATAGCCAGCCCGCCGCGCTTCGAATGGGCATTTTCATAACGACGAATTACTTCTTCATCCTTGATTTGTGCCCCTTTGATGGATTCCCCCAGGGTCATTCCTGAAACAGTCATTCGATCGAGATGCAGCATCCCCGTTCCGCGCTGGACCTCGTTCAAAATCGCCGGGATACCGCCTGCGCGGTGCACATCCTCCATATGCCATTTGCCCGCTGGGGAGACCTTGCAGATGTGCGGGACTTTATCCGCCACGGTATTGATGCGGGAGAGCGGATAATCCACTCCGGCTTCATTCGCCAATGCCAGTGTATGCAGCACCGTGTTCGATGAGCCGCCCATCGCCATGTCCAGCGCGAAGGCATCATCGATCGCCTCGGCGGTCACAATATCGCGTGGTTTGATATCGCGATCTAGGAGAGTCATCACCTGTGTGGCGGCCTTCCTTGCCAGCGCCTCGCGCTCATCCGTTTTTGCCAGTGCGGAGCCATTGAAGGGCAGCGCCAGTCCGATGGCTTCCATCAGGCAGTTCATTGAATTGGCGGTGAACATCCCGGAGCACGACCCGCACGATGGGCAGGCAAATCTTTCCAGGGTGGTCAATCGCTTCTCATCGATTTTTCCTGCCGAGAACGCCCCCACACCTTCGAATACCGAGATCAGATCGAGCGTTTCCCCTTCGGGCGTTTTCCCGGCTGCCATCGCCCCGCCGCTGACAAAAATCGTCGGGATGTTGACGCGCATCGCCGCCAGCAGCATTCCGGGGACGATTTTGTCACAGTTCGGGATGCAGACCATCGCGTCAAAGCGGTGGGCTTCGATCATCGTCTCGACACAGTCTGCGATCAATTCACGCGATGGCAGCGAATACTTCATGCCCATGTGCCCCATCGCGATTCCGTCGTCCACGCCGATGGTGTTGAATTCAAAGGGCACACCGCCGGCAGCGCGCACAGCTTCCTTCACGATTTTGCCGAACTCCTGCAGGTGGACGTGACCAGGAACGATATCGACATAGGAATTAACAATGGCCACGAAGGGCTTGCCGAAGTCCTCATCCTTCAACCCGGTTGCGCGCAATAATGCGCGATGGGGTGCCTTGTCGTAGCCTTTCTTGACGGTATCTGAACGCATGGCTCTCTCTTTGCTTCCCGCTCATGAGTTGGGGGTAGGTACAAAAAGAGAGCCGCCCTGTGGTTGGGCGGCTCTCATGTTCTTCGAGTAGGTGTGTCTACTTTGCTTTCACCTTTGCCGTCTCAACCACAATCAGGTCCTTAATAATAAGGACCGACAGAAGAACGACAATAATGGTGATGTGCTGCAAATGTGTAGACATAGGCTGTAGGTATTTCGCTCGATTATAGGCTCTTTCGGAAATAAGTCAAGGGGCAAAAGTGGAATCCGGCAATATCAATGATGAAAGTTACATTGAGCAGTGACTTAATGCTCCTCAAACCGGTGATAACAGCCCAGCACGCGCAGCATGACCGCATACTCGCGGAGATGGTCGAGCGCCTTTGCAACATGCGCTTCGTGTTCATCGCCAATGAAGTCAATATAAAACAGATACTCCCAGGGTTTGCCCGCCAGCGGCCGTGATTCTATTTTGGACAGGTCAATATCGCGCAAGGCGAAGACGCTCAACGCTTTGAACAAAGCCCCGGGCTGGTTCTTGAGCGTAAACACGATGGATGTTTTGGCGACGCCTTCCGGTCTGACCGGCTTTTGCGCAATGGCAAGGAAACGGGTGTAGTTCTCGGGGTTATCTTCAATGTCTTCTTCCAGAATTTGCATCCCGTACAGTTCGGCTGCGCGGCGGGAGGCGATTGCCGCGGTATCACGTGTTCCCGCATCCTTGAGCATTTTAACGCTGCCGGCCGTGTCATAAACCGCCTCGGGTTTGAATCCATGTCTGCGCAAATAATCCGCACACTGGCCGAGCGCCTGGGGATGGCTGATGACTTTATGGATATCCGTTTGATGAACACCCGGCAGGGCGATCAGGCAATGCCGAACCCGCAGGAGATGTTCGCCGGTTATGAACAGGTTATGACGCAGCAGCAGGTCATAATTCTGGTGAATGCTGCCCGCCAGTGAATTTTCGATGGGGATCAAAGCCGACTCGCACACTCCAGAAGAAACTGCCGCGAAAGCAGCCTCAAACGACTCGCACGGTATCGATTCCACCGGACCAAAATATTCGTAGACGGCCTGCTCGCTATATGCTCCCGGTTCACCCTGGAAGGCAACTCTCATGGTTCTGACTCCATCCTGGTAAAGATAACCATTCATTTATTGTTTTTCTGCCCACTCAAAGATAGCCCGAATACCCGCTTCGACATCCGCATCGGAAGCGCATGTTGACATCCGCACAAACCCTTCGCCATACTCACCAAACGCCGAACCGGGGACAAGCCCAACGCCTGCTTCGGTGAGGATTCGCTCACAGATCTGGAGTCGACGGCAAATTCAGCGCACGTAAATCCAGGAAGAAATAGAATGCGCCCATCGGCGGAGTGACACGCACGGGGCTTTCACCTGCTTCTCCTGCAATATCCAGGACTCGCTGACGCCGACGGGCATAAGCCGCCCGCATCTTCGCGGCAGACTGTTGAACTCCGGGATCGGTGAGTGCGAACGCAGCGGCTTTTTGTACGAACGGAGCCACACAGGTAATCGAGTTTTGCCCGGCTTTCAAGGCATTGTCAATTACTTTGGCAGGGGCGGCGAGGTATCCCACCCGCCAGCCTGTCATGGCATAGGTCTTGGAGAGACTATGCACAACCAGGGTGTGTTCCCTGGCTCCGGGGATGGCAGCGGCAGAAGTGGGCTTTTCAGCATAATAAAGGTTTTCGTAAACTTCATCGCTGACGATCCAAAGGTTGTGGGCGGAGGCAAAATCATGGAGTTTTTGCAGATACGCGCGGGAAGGATAAGCGCCTGTCGGGTTGGATGGATAATTGATGACGATCACCTTGCTGCGGGGCGTGAGCGCTTTCTCCCAGGATTCAAACGCCGGGAGGAAGCCGTTCTCCGCCGGAGCAGGGACGCGAATCACATTGCCTCGGAGCATGATCGCCATGTTCGCGTGAGTTGCCCAGCTGGGGTCCGGGATGAGCACGTCATCCCCGGGGTTCAGGATGGATTGCATGGCAGCGTAATACGCGTGAATCCCGCCGTGCGTAATCATCAGCTCCGCATCCGGGTCGTAAACAACTCCGTTGTCACGTTCCAGCTTGAAGGCCGCTGCTTTTCGCAAGTCCGGCAGACCCTGGCTGGGAGCGTAATGCGTTGCCCCATCCTTCAAGGATTGCAGAGCTGCATCGATCACCGGCTGCGGAGTGGCGAAATCCGGATCGCCCACCTGTAGTGGAATGACTTGATGGCCGGCCGCCTTGAAAGACAGGATGCGGTCGTTCAGCGAAACGGTGGGGGATTGGCGAATTAGTTCGAACTGAGTATTCACATCATCTCCAGACACTCTTATACCGATACGAAATGAACTTGCCTGGCATTTTTCCTCAGGCTTCCAGCAACGCCATCATTCCAAGCGCATAGGATTTCCACCCGAAACCGATCACTTTTCCCTTGCAGACGGCTGAAATCAATGGAATGATGCCTGAATTCCTCGCGCGCATACACGTTCGACAGGTGGATCTCGACGACGGGGATCCCTATCGACGCTATGGCATCGCGCAGGGCAACAGAAGTGTGAGTGTAACCACCAGGATTGAACACCACCCCGTTTGCCCATGTGCGTGCCTCGTGCAAGGCGTCAATCAACTCTCCCTCGTGATTCGATTGCAGGCATTTCACATCCGCGCCATGCGATTTTCCCAGCTCGACCAGCTTGGCGTTGATCTCATCCAATGTCATTGAGCCATAGATTTCCGGCTCACGGGTTCCCAGCAGATTCAAATTCGGTCCATGTAAAACCAGTATCTTCATCTTTCCTCCAAAACCATTTCCAGATCGTCCACGTCCAAAAGTTCGACACGTCCGATCTCCGCAGGTAAAGCGAATCGAACGGTGTCCCTTGATTTTTTCTTGTCCATGCGCATGGCGTGGAGCAGATCCTCCCGGGGTAATTCCTTGGGGATATGGACGGGCAGCCTCAGCGCTGAAAGCGATTCGGCAATCGCTCCGGACAAACCTTTGCCTGCAACCGCTAAACGTTCAGCAAGTTTCGCCTCCACCACCATCCCGATCGCCACGGCTTCGCCGTGCCTTAATTGAAAGCTGCTGACCAGTTCGACGGCATGGCCGACCGTGTGACCCAGGTTCAGCGTGGCACGGATGCCTCTTTCGTATGGATCCTCTTCGATAACTTGTATCTTCACCGCCACTGCGCGCTTGATTATTTCTTCGAGATCGTTTTTTACCCAGTCCAGGCCATTTGCGCATATCTTGAATAAATCCGGGTCGGAGATGATTCCTGCCTTTACCACTTCGGCCAGGCCGGAGATTAATTCAGCTTCCGGCAAGGTTTTCAACATCTGCGGGTCCGTCAGTACCAATTTCGGCGGATAAAATGAGCCGATGAGGTTCTTGCCTTCGGGCAGGTCAAACCCTGTCTTGCCACCGATCGATGCGTCCACCATGGCGAGCAGTGTGGTGGGCATAGCCACCCAGTTTACCCCGCGCATGAAGGTGGAAGCGGCAAAACCTGCCAAATCGCCGACCACACCGCCGCCCAATGCGAGGATAGTGGACTTGCGGTCCGCCCCATTCTCGATGAAACCATGCCAGAGCTTGCTTAGGGTATCCAAGTTCTTATAAGCTTCGCCTGCAGGAATGACTAATAAGCCTGGATTGAAACCGGATTGACGCAGGGATGCCACGATCTTATCTGCATGGAGCATCGCTACGTTGGTATCGGTTACAACGATTGGATTTTTGAGTCCGCGCTCTTTGAGCAAATCGCCAATTAATTCCATGCCATTACCTTGAACGATGACATCGTATTGTCCCATCGCCGATAAATGATACCGACCCAGGGCAATCCGGACCTGATGGGCATTTTGCTCAGCTGTCATCCCGTCGACGGGAATGCTCAACGGAAATGAGTTGTAATGCTCCTCTCGTTTGGCGAGCAGGGACGATAATTTTTCCTCCAAGCTCCCCTGCAGCAATGGACGTTTATTCGAATCAGACTTAAGTCTATTCAGCAAGGTCTCACTTGCTGCTTTGAGCAATACCACTCTGCCGTTTTCCTCAACAAGCGTGCGATTTTCAGCCCGCAGGAGCGAACCACCCCCTAATGCGATCACGCTCTCCTTAACCTGTATCACTTCCTTTAATGTTACCGATTCCAAATCGCGAAAAGCGGATTCACCCTGCCGCTCCATGATTTGTTGGATGGACAGCCCCGCTTTTGCTTCGACGGCCTGATCCAGGTCGACAAAAGGCATTTCCAGGTTATGTCCGAGAATCTGCCCGATGGTCGATTTTCCGCATCCGGCGGTCCGTAAAGGAAGATGTGATTCATGATCATTCCCAATAAATGTGCGGGATGTTATCCATCTTTAAATCTTCGAGGCGTGCTTTTCGAAGTTGTTCGAACCTTGGTTTCATTTCGTCCATTGAATCCCCGCCAAGTTTTTCGATCAATGCATCCGCCAGCACGAAAGCAGCCATGGCTTCAAGGATGGGCACGGCGCGTGGAACAGGGCAGAAGTCGGAGCGTTCATAGTTGGTCGGGGATTCCTTGCCGGTTGCCAGATCGACCGTCTGCTGCGGGGTCAATGTCGTTGCGATCGGTTTCATCGCCGCGCGGATAACGATCGGCTGCCCGTTGGATATGCCTGCCTCGATGCCGCCAGCCCTGTTGGACAGGCGATGAATGTTCGCACCTTCCAGTCCGATTGGGTCATGGGCCTGTGTGCCGGGGAGTCTTGCATTTTCAAAGGCATCCCCGATTTCAACCCCTTTAATAGCCTGCACGGACATGATCGCCATGGCCAGTCTGGCTTCGAGGCGTTTGTCCCATTGGACAAAGCTCCCCAGACCTACAGGTACGTTCAGGGCGACAACCTCGATCACGCCGCCCAACGTGTTTTTACCGTGAATGGTCCTTTCGATGGCGTCCCGCATTTTCGCTGCGTATGATTCGTCGGGGCACCGGACCTCGGATTCTTCCGCGCGGGCAAATCGCTCCGGGTAGGGCATATCACCGAAGTCGGTTTGCACTTCGCCGATGGAAGAGACATATCCTCCGATGACGATTCCAAACTGGGCAAGGAAGTGTTTGCAGACGGCACCGGCTGCGACGCGCATGGCCGTTTCCCTTGCGGAAGCCCGTTCGAGCGCAGGGCGTAAATCCTTGTAGCCATACTTCACCGCGCCGGTCAGGTCGGCGTGACCGGGTCGTGGCGCGGTCATCGGCTCGATGGCCTTGCCTTTCCACTTGACGTGATCTTCATTTTCAACGAGCAGGGCAATTGGGGCTCCCGTCGTTTCGCCGGCCAGGATGCCCCCGAGGATTTGTACGGTATCTTTCTCGATCTTCATCCGTCCGCCTGAACCGTAACCCTTTTGGCGGCGAGCCAGTTCAAGGTCGATGATGGCAGCCGTGATGGGCAACCCGGCGGGGATTCCATCGAGGATGGCGGTCAAGGCCTTGCCGTGTGATTCGCCTGCGGATAAAAATCGTAACATGATCTCTCCAGGTTTGATGGTTATTAATTCATCGCTTCAAACAGGACCGAACGACTGGGGCAAAGCCCGGTCCAAATTTCAAAGGCCAGGGCGGCTTGTTCGATAAGCATGCCCAAGCCGGTATGGGCAGTCAATCCTTGCGCCCGGGCATCTTTTACCAATTTCGTCTCGCGCGGATTGTAGACCAGATCGTAAATTACTGCCTGAGGTGGAAAAGGGTAAATCCGGCCAGGGAGATAGGTCGTTGTGCGGAGCCATTCCCAGTGGGGTGGTGTTGACAATCAAATTCGGGGTTGAAGATTGCAATGCTCGATCGTTGATTTCCACGATTTTAATGTCTTTGAACTGCCTGGCCAATTCACCGGCTTGATCGACTCGCCGCGCGGCAACTGTAACCTTCCAGCCGTCACGGGTCAAGGCATGGACAACGGCTCGCGCTGATCCGCCTGCCCCAAGAATTAAGGCGGAAGATTTCTCGTTGGAATTTGAAAAGTTAGTTATCCGTTTCAGGTCGGTTAAGAATCCCGCCGCATCCGTGTTGTCTCCAATAAGTTTATTGTTATCCATGTAAACCGTATTGACTGCACCAATGGCCTTTGCGGTCGGCGTTAGTTCATCGAGCAATGGAATGACAGTTTGTTTGTGCGGAATGGTAATGTTCAATCCTTGAATTTCTTTTTTGCGAACGCGAGTCAGTAAATTATTCAAGCTCTGGGTGTCATCAGGCCTGACGGGAAACAGTAAATACTCGCCTTGCAATCCACACGAGGCCATTGCGGCAGCGTGGATTTTTGGGGAGAGGCTGTGATCGAGAGGATAACCGGTGAGTCCAAGTTTCAGTTCAGAGGGTTGCATAAGTTTATGCCGAAGGGGTGATCATTTCACTCTGTGGATGGCGATATAACGTTTCAAGCACTTCAAAGAAATTTGGGAATGTTTTCGACACGCATTCCGGGTTTTCGATGGTCACGCCGGGGACACGGAGACCAATTAGCGAAAAAGCCATGGCCATGCGGTGGTCTTTGTAAGTCTGGATGTTGGCAGGAACGAAGTGTTTGCAGGGGTGAATGGTCAGACCATCATCATGCTCTTCGACCTGTACACCAAGCCGTGCAAGCTCGATGCTTGTCGCGTGGACGCGATCCGTCTCTTTGACGCGGGCAGACGCGATGCCGCGAATCCTTGTTGGAGAAGATGCAAAAGGCGCAATCGCAGCAAGGGTTTGAGCAGTATCGGGGATGTCACGCATGTCTATGTCTATCCCGCTTAGTTCAGGGGGACCGGTTACGGAAATGCAGCCATCCTTTTCAGAAATGAGGCATCCCATTTGCTTTAAAACATCAAGGAAAGTGATGTCGCCTTGTTTTGAGTTGAGCGTTATATTTTCCACCTTGACCTTGCCTCCACAGATTGCAGGCGCAGCAAAGAAGTAAGAGGCGGCAGATGCGTCAGATTCAATCTCATAGGTTGTTCGCGGTTTGTAATGCTTAAGCGGGATCCTGAATGATTGATATCCGTTTCGTTGAATCTCCACACCGAAATCATGCATGGTAGACAGAGTCATATCCACGTAAGGTTTGGAATTGAGATCGGTTGAAAGCGAAATTTCAATTGGATTGTTTGCGTATGGGGCAATCATCAACAAGGCCGACAAGAACTGCGAGGATATGTCTCCGGCTATTTGCGTTTTTCCGCCCCGCAAGCCAGATGCGATGATTTTGACAGGCGGGCAAACGTGTGAGTAATCGGAAATTGATGACCAGTCAGAGACGTTAACTGGGCCGAGATTTGCACCCAATGAGCGTAGCGCCTCGATCAAATCACCGATGGGGCGTTCCCGCATCCGCTCATCACCATCGACGATGAATTCTCCACGCCCAAGCGTTAAAAATGCGGTCAGGAATCGGGCAGCAGTCCCCGCGTTCCCAATGAAAAGAGTGGCGTTATCGGTCGGGATCCTCCCACCCAGGCCAGTGACGGTTATTTCCTTTTCTTTTTCATCCATTAGGATTTCGAATCCCAGCGTTTGCAAAGCTTTGGCAAAATAAAGTGAGTCATCGGAATACAGCGCGTGGGTGAGACGAGTTTTCCCCTCTGCCAATGACGCAATAAGCAACGCTCGGTTGGTCAATGACTTCGAGCCTGGCACGCGGACGACAGCATCGAGGGGGTGGGTGAGTGGGCGGATTTGCATATCGATGCTCAACGAGTCATTAGATCAATGTATCGAGATTCTGCTTTATTCAAGAGCGTTTGAAGTTGGGCTTCATTTCTCTCTTCAAGTGCTGTTTCGATTTCATCGAGAACAGCATGGTAGTGACGGATTACCTCGATCACGTTATCGCGGTTCGATTGAAGAACGCCTAACATCATTGAGGAGGATGTCCCCGCCAGCCTGCTTGTGGATCTGAAACCGGGACCGATGAAGGGAATGAGCATCGTCCGGTGTCACGAGACGAAAGCGCGGATGAAAGCAGGAAAGGCAAGTGGCTGGTTGCTGCGAGGACGCGGTCATGCTCCTCAGCGTCGAGGATGATGGCCTTGGCTCCAATCGCTTCGATGATCTGCTTCGCGGCAGATAATGCCCGTGCTGAAGTTCTTTCCAGCGGTGTGAGTAGAAATGGTGCGGCATAGTAGATAGTCCGCTCGGCATTGGCAAGCGAGAGTTTTTCCTTTCCGCAAAGCGGATGCCCTCCAATGGGGGTGAAACGATCCGGCAGGCGCGACATGGCCTCGACGATCAAGCGCTTCGTCGAGCCTAGGTCAAGCACGACGCATGGGTCCGGCATGAATGCTGGCAACTGCTCTAAGAGGTTCAATATCATCGGGACGGGAGCGGCCAGGATGACCATATCGGCACCGGGTAACAGTCTGGCGGGGTCGCTGTCAGCGCGGTCCACGATGTTTTGACGGCGGGCCAATTCGAGTGTGGCCTGATCCGAATCAATCCCGTAGACCTCGGCGCACCTGCCTTTCAGCGCCAGCGCCAGCGAGCCTCCCATCAATCCGAGTCCGATGATCACGATGCGGGACCGGGAAAGGAAAAAGCCATCTTCGTCTGGCATGTCACACCGTTGCCATCTGAACAGTCGCGAGCCGGCGGTTCATAACCTGCGCGATTTGGCCGACCTGTTTCACCATCTCTGCAAAATTCTCGGGTCTCAGTGATTGTTTGCCATCTGAAACGGCATGCGCGGGATCGGGATGGACTTCCACCAGAAGGCCGTCAGCGCCGGCAGCAACGGCCGCCCGCGCGACTGCTGGGACGTAATCCACGTGACCCGTTGAGTGAGAGGGGTCGAGAACGACGGGCAGATGCGTCAGGCTTTTCAATACGGGGATGGCGTTGATGTCGGTGGTGTTGCGCGTGGCCGTCTCAAATGTGCGGATTCCGCGCTCGCACAAAATCACCCGATGATTTCCGCCTGCAAGAATGTACTCGGCAGACATCAGCAATTCTTCGATGGTGGCGGAGAGTCCGCGCTTGAGCAAAACCGGAGTCTGGGTCTCGCCGATGGCGCGCAGGAGATTGTAATTCTGCATGTTGCGCGCGCCGACCTGGAGGACGTCGGCATATTTCACCATCACGTCGAGCTGTGTTTGCGACATGATCTCGGCCACGATGGGCAGGCCGGTCTGCGCGCGGGCTTCTGCCATGTATTGGAGGCCTTCCTCGCCAAGGCCTTGAAAGGCGTATGGGGAAGTGCGCGGCTTGAAGACTCCTCCCCGTAAAGCGGATGCGCCGGCCTCTTTGACGGCGATGGCTGTCTCGACGATCTGGGAAAGGCTCTCCACGGAGCAGGGACCCGCGATGATCGGCAATCTCCTCGCCGCCGATGGTGAAGCCATCCAGGGGGAAAACAGAATTCTCAGGATGGAATTGGCGCGAAGCAAGCTTGAAAGGCTGCGTGATCCGTTTGACCATTTCCACGCCATCCAGACCTTCGAATCGATCTTCGGGAATATTATGCGTTTCACCGATCGCACCGATCACTGTCTGCTCGATTCCCTGGGAGAGATGCACAGACAGACCAGCGGCTTTGATGTGTTCGACGACATGTTCCACTTGCTGGGGAGTGGCATTCGCCTTCATGATGATCATCATCTCTTATTCTCCTTTGGGTTATTTCGCCAAATCGGGGCGTAATTTGATTGCGTCTCGTAAATACATGTGTTTGATTTCGTTTTGTGGTTTTTCAGTGTTCCAGTGGATGAGCACTCGAATGCACAGCGGCAGGCTTCCTTTCACTGGGATTTCATTGGCACAGATCAGCGGCACCTGCACCCAGCCCAATGTCCGCGCGGCTTGCGCGGGGAAGACCGATGCGAGGTCGTCCGTAACGGTGAAGAGAACGCTGGCGATATCCTCGGGCTTCATCCCTGGATTGGCTTCCTGGATGGACTCGAGCAACTCCTGTGTGGCTTTCAGGATGAGCTCTGGTTCATCGGCAGTGACCGTGGTCGCGCCGCGGATTCCTCGGATTGGCATTTATTGCTCCTTGCACAAAAAAAGAGCGAGACCGTATGGTCTCGCTCTTTGAACTTATAGAATATCGCTATTCTGTTCGCTTAAGCGCCACCAACGGCAACCGAAGTGCGGAGACCGTAAAAGTAGTACGCAAAATAAAAGCGGACAGTTGAAAGCATATTGTGCGGTATTCTACTACTAATATGAAATCTGTCAATGATTATTTCCGGGCAGTTTTGATTGATGCCAATGCCTGAATCATGGAGGTGAATGCGGGTGCGGCTCAATAGAATGAGTTGGTAAAATTGATTACAACCTGAACCCTCTGTTGTCGTAAATTGAATTGACCGCTCATTCTTCCTTGCTTGAATGGATGCACACTGGCAACCAAGGTGCTTATGGAGGCAACGATGGAAATTGTGATTTTTTTCCTGGGGACCATCGCTCTTATGACCATCTCCCGCCGAGCACTGCTGCACCCGCGCTCGCACGGGTTTTACCGATTCTTTGCCTGGGAGATTTTGTGGATCATGTTCCTGCTAAATGCCAGGGGTTGGTTCAGTGACCCATCTGGCGTGGTACCAACTGGTTTCGTGGATTCTGCTGATCGCCTCGTTGGTGCTCGTGATTCTGGGAGTGAGGCTGCTTCGCGAAATCGGCCGGCAGGATACGGAACGGAGCGACCCGTCACTGCTGGGGATGGAGAAGACCTCCCGGCTTGTGACAGTCGGCTTGTATCCGTTACATCCGCCACCCGCTGTACAGTTCGCTGCTGTTTCTTGCCTGGGGCATGTTCTTTAAATCACCCTCCTGGCTCGACGCGGGGCTGGCATTGCTCTGCACCCTTTTTCTCACTGCCACCGCGCGAGTCGAGGAGCGGGAAAATATCGATTATTTTGGGGATGACTATGCTGCCTATATGAAACACAGCAAAATGTTCATCCCCTATCTATTCTGATGCAAGACCCTGCAAGTTTTTTGATAAGTGGACTGATGCCTCTGAAACATTAAATGGGCAACCACCTCAGGTTTATAACGCTATCCAGAGCAGAAGTGTTTCGACTGGCCAAAAATGTAAACAAAAAGGAGTAATAGATGAAGGATTTAATCCTTGTTGCCTATGCCACCCGGTACGGCTCCACGCAGGAAGTCGCTGAAGCAATTGCCGGGACGCTTCGTGCAGCCGGGCTTGCGGTGGAGATTAAGTTCGCACGTGAGGTGCGTATCTTGGATGGATATCGCGCAGTCGTGCTGGGTGCGCCGCTCTTCATGTTCCACTGGCACAAGGATGCTCACCAGTTCCTGACGCGGCATCGAAAAGTGCTTGGAGAGAGACCCGTCGCAATTTTCGCGTTAGGTCCAGTCCATGAGCCTCATGACCCTCAGGAGTGGCAGGATTCACGGGGACCAGCTTGAAAAAGAATTGGCGAAATATCCCTGGCTTTCGCCGGTGGCTCTCGAAATGTTCGGCGGAAAATACGACCCGGCTTCCCTGCGTTTCCCTCTCAATTTGATGGCCGGCCAGGAACCTGCCAGCGATATCCGCGACTGGGAAGCCATCCGCGCCTGGGCTGGCAGCCTGGCGGGAAAATTATCGCCGGAAATCCATTCGTGATTGGCAGGCTATCCATGACACAAAACCAGAACTGGAAATTGCTCTACGTGGTCGGCGGAATCGCCGCACTGCTGGCGGTGTTCGTGTTCAGAAGAAACCTTGGGGCGGAATTGAGCCTGCTGGCAATATCCGGGTTCATCGATGGTGTGCCTACGACACCGCTCATAACCGCAGTCGATTGGTTCAGTCTTTTTCAGGATAACCGGCTGGTCGCTCTCACCTTTCTGAATTTCTTTGATCTTATCGAATATGCCCTGTTGGGTTTGGTCTTCCTGGCCTTGTACAGTGCCCTGAAGCAAACCAATCGTAGCGCCATGTTGATCGCGGTGACCGCCGGTCTGATAGGGATCGCGGTCTACTTCGCCTCGAACCAGGCCTTATCCATGCTGGCTCTCAGTCGAAAGGTATGCTGCGGCCACCACCGATGCGCAAAGACTCTCTTACCAGGCGGCAGGAGAGGCGTTGCTGGCGGTGAACCATCCGGACAGCATGTATCAGGGGAGCGGTATATATATCAGCCTGTTCCTTGTGCTGTCGGCCGGCTTGATCATCTCACTCGTGATGCTGACGGGTGGTGTTTTCAGCAAAGCCACTGCCATTGTCGGGATCCTGGCGAATGGGATTGGACTGTGCTACTTTATCACCCTGGTGGTTTTACCGGAAATCTATTGGATCCCGCATCCCGTCTCTGCCCCGTTTCGGGTGGCCTGGTATTTTCTGATTGCCTTGAGATTGTTCAAGCTATCCAGGGAGCAACTATGAGAAACGCCACCAAAACAGTTGCCACCTGGCTGAGTATTGTTGCCTGGATCGCTGGCCTGGAGCATGGATGTTTTTAAATATTAGAACTTAAGGAGAAAGAAATGAAAGGATTGGTCGTCTACGATTTTGTATTTGGCAACACGGAGAAAATAGCACAGGCCATCGGCGCCGTCCTGGCCGAGCAGGGAAGCGTGCAGACGCTGCCTGTTGGGAAGATGACAGTAGATAGCATGTCCGGGTTGGACATATTAATCGTCGGTTCTCCAACGCGAGGCTTCCGGCCGACGGAGGCTGTCTCGAAATTCCTTAACTCGATCCCGAAAAATTCCCTCACGGGGATGCGGGTGGCGGCATTCGATACCCGGCATCTGGCTGGACACCATCGATTCGAAGACCTTGCGATTCGTTGTGGACAAAGGTGGCTATGCAGCCAACTCCATCGCAAAATCGCTCGTCAAGAAAGGCGGACAGCTGGTGGCGCCGCCTGGAAGGGTTCCTGGTGACCGGTGAACAGGGTCCGCTCAAGGATGGTGAGCTGGATCGGGCGTCTGCCTGGGGCAAGAAGTTTTTTATTTTGGATGGATAAGGTTTATAGCGGGTGCGGAAATCCTGTTCCCACTATAATTAAAGGTAGAAGTGAAGAGGCATTTAATTTTCCATCTGAGGTAATGGCCAACCAATCCCATTCACCATTTGGATAAATACCATACTCTTTGTATAGGAGTGTAAACATGGACCAAAGAGCAGGAGCCCAGATCAGCCGGCGAGCTTTCATGCAATCGCTGGTTATTTTGTTTGTGTTGATGATGGGTGCGGGGATTCTCACCCTCGTCATTCCTGCGGGACAATACACCCGCGTCGAAGTGGACGGACGGGTGACCATCGATCCCGGTTCGTTTCAGTATATCGAGGACCCTTATTATCCCGTCTGGCAATGGTTTATCGCCCCCATTGCGGTCCTTGGCAGTGAAGCCGGTCTGACGATCATCGTCATCATCGTGGTGTTGTTCTTTGCGGGCGGCGCGTTTGCCGTGATGGACAAGACAGGCACCTTGCGGGCGTTCATCGGTCGGGTCGTACGCCGTTTCCGCGGTCGTAAATACCTGCTTTTGTGGATGGTCTGCCTGGCCTTTATGTTCCTTGGCGCGACGCTGGGTACCTTCGAGGAAGTTGTGCTGCTTGTGCCCTTGATGATCGCCTTCTCCTACTCCCTCGGCTGGGACGCGCTGGTCGGGCTTGGAATGTCCATCCTGGCCGTCAACATGGGATTCTCGGCAGCGATTACCAACCCTTATACCCTGGGAGTGGCGCAGCAAATCGCCGGGCTGCCGATTTTTTCCGGGGCATGGCTGCGGATCATAATTTTCATGGTCATCTACCTGATCTTTGGGCTTTTTCTCTCCTCTTATGCGCGAAAAATCGACCGCGACCCGTCCAAATCCCTCGTCCATGGTGATGATCACGCCGAGCGGGAAAAAGGAAAAAACCTGGATGAATCCTTCACGGCCAGGGATCCAAAGCAAAATCGTGCCATGAATTTCTTTGGGTTATTCATCCTGCTCATTCTGCTTGCCATGTTGGCAGCTCCCTTCGTCCCCGGAATCTCAGATTACGCGCTCCCGATTGTGGGCCTCCTCTTTTTGATCGGCGGGCTGGGTGCGGGATTCCTCTCCGGGGCGGGATCAAAAACCGTCTGGCGTGGACTGAAGGAAGGCCTGATCGGAATCGCACCGGCTGTTCCGTTTGATTCTCATGGCCTCCAGCATCCGTTACATCATGGACAGCGGCGCGGTCACGGATACGCTGCTTCATGCTGTCGCAGAACCATTCTCCCAGCTCAGCTCATGGACGGCCACGGTGGTCATCTATCTGCTGGCCCTCGGCGTCGAATTCCTTATCCCTTCTGGATCCGCCAAGGCTTTTCTGATGATGCCCATCGTCCTGCCGTTGGCCGACCTGATCGGAATCACGCGGCAGACCGCCGTGCTGGCCTACATCTTTGGCGATGGATTCTCCAACCTGGCGTACCCCACCAACCCCGTTCTGCTCATCAGTCTGGGGCTGACCGTCGTCAGCTTCCCCAAATGGATCCGCTGGACGGCCAAGCTCTGGTTGTGGGTCTTTCTTGCCACGCTTGTTTTCCTTGGAATTGCCGTCGCCATAAACTACGGGCCATTCTAATGAACTGCCTCATCTCCGCCGAATAGAGCAAGATCCAAAATTCGCATCCTACTTGAAAGTGGAAAGTAGACCAAAAGCCGCTGGGTATCCAAGCGGCTTTTTGGTTTCTCTTGACCTTGACAATTAATAAAAAAAGCTATAATATATGAACAGTATAATATAATACTAATCCTATATAGGAGCAATATAGTAATGTCTCTCGAATATGCTTTGCTTGGATTTTTGAACTATCACCCATGTACCGGCTACGATCTGAAAAAGATCTTTGATACCTCTGTCCGCCACTTCTGGCCGGCTGACCAGAGCCAGATCTACCGCACCCTGGCTCGCCTGACCGAGCAGGGCTTTGCTGAAATGGAGAAGGTCCCCCAGGAGGATCGTCCCGACCGCAAGGTTTACCATATCACCGAGGCGGGGAGAGCAGAACTGCTGAAATTCCTTTCCGGGCCGCCTCCGATGGGTGAACCGCGCAGCGCTTCGCTTATTCAGGTTTTTTTCGCCGGGCAGCTCTCTGACGAGGAAATCCTGGCGAAGTTCGAAGGCTATGCCGCCATTATGCGGATGATCCTGGGTCAATACGACCAGGTCCCTGAAATGATCCATCCTTTCCAAAAGGAAATCCCATCGCCGAGGGAACACTATTTCTGGCTGCTCACGCTTGACAACGGAATCCGAAACATGCGCGCCAACCTGGAATGGGCCGAGAACGTAATTGATCAGATCAAGTCCGGTCACGTTCCGGCAAAATAAATGGGGTTCAGTAGGACTCATTCAAACTGGAAAAGAAGGACAATATGAGAATCACCATACTTAACGGCAATCCGGCTTCATCGACATTCGACTCGTATCTTTCGCAGCTGAAATCGAGCCTCGAAGCAAATCAAAACTCCGTCACCCGCCTCGACCTGCGCGACCTGCCTCTGCGTCACTGCGTCGGCTGCTGGGGCTGCTGGGTCAAGACACCCGGCGAATGCGTGGCGCGCGACGCCAGCCTCGAAATGGACCGGGCGGTCATCAATGCTGATTTCGTCCTGTGGGCAGCTCCGCTCAAGATGGGTTTCCCTGCTGAACTGCTTAAGATGGCGCTGGATAAACACCTGCCTCTGATCCACCCTTACATGGAAGTCGCCTATGGGGAATCACATCACCTGCGGCGTTACAAGCGTTATCCTCGCGTGGGGTTGCTGCTTGAAAAAGAAACCATGACCGATGAACGCGACCTGCAGATCGTGCGCGATATTTTGTGCCGCACCGCCATCAATTTCAAAACCCGTCTGGAGTTTTTACTGACCGCAGAGGGCCCGGTCGAAGAGGTCGTTTCGCGAATTCTGGATCCAAAGGCAGAGGGTCTGCCTCTTCCGCTTCGATTGGCGCCGACCGCCGGGACTTCGATCACCCCTCCTTCCCGGTTGACTCTCTTTAATGGCTCGCCGCGCGGCCGCAGGGGCAACACTCCTCTCATGCTCGAGCAGCTTGCCCGGGGTTTCGGCAACCCGACGGAAATCCATCACCTCGTGCGCATGAAAGAGACGGACAGGATGGCGCAGGCGTTTGCCGAATCCGAGTGCGCCATCATCGGTTTTCCGCTGTACACCGACGCCATGCCAGGGCTGGTCAAGCACTTCATCGAAGCGCTGGAGCCGCTCATCGGCAGGGGCAACAATCCTCCCGTGGGTTTCCTGGTGCAATCCGGTTTTCCGGAAGGATTACATTCGCGCTACATTGAGCGTTACCTCGAAAAGCTGGCGGCCCGCTTGGGCTCTCCCTACTTGGGGACGATTGTCAAAGGGAACGGAGAGGGGACACGGGTGATGCCAGCTGATATGACGCGCAGCTTGTTCGAAAATCTGCAAGCGGTCGGAGCCGGGTTGGCTCGCCATGGGAATTTTAACCTGCAGGTCCTTTCTCGCATTGCCGCTCCTGAGAGCTTTCCTTCGTACCTGGGACCGGTGTTCAAGGTCTTCCTGCGCCTGCCAATGGCTCATTCCTACTTTGATAACATGCTTAAAAAGAATGGCGTCTACGAGCAGCGTTTTGCACAGCCGTTCGTTGAATAAATCAGGAGATCGTCCATGTGGTTCATGAATAAGATCGCCAACCCGCTGGTAGGCCTGATCCTGCGCTCCCCTTTCCATGGAATCATGAGCGCAGCAGTGCTGCTGATCACCTATCGCGGGAAGAAAAGCGGCAGGGAATACACCCTGCCGGTCCAGTATGTGCAGGAAGGCGAGACTATCTACATCGTTCCCGGGGTAGCGGAGAAAAAAGTCTGGTGGCGTAACTTGCGGGGGGGAGCCACAGTAAATCTTCGCCTGCGCGGAAAGCAACAATCGGGACATGCCACTCTTCTGGAGGGAGAGACAGGATGTTGAATCCATTGCAGCGGCGTTTCTGCCCTACCTGAAGCGCTTTCCGCCCTCCGCTAAAATCCACTCCATCCGCATTAAGGAGGATGGCCGCTTCGATTTGGAAGATATTCGCAAGGCGGCTAAATCCCTGGTCATCGTTCGCGTGGACATAAAAGAATGAGTTTGAAATTCCACCTGCTGAATGGCTTTCTGTTGATTGTCCCCTTGTTGATCTGGAACATCCTGCTTGGGCCGAAAATCACCGACCCTCACATCGCGTCAGACGCGAATTCGCCTCAGTGGCTATTGATCGCCGAGAACATCACTCGAATTGCCGTTTTTGCGCTGCCCTTATTGATGCCGCTGCCGCGCGGAGTGGAATGGCAATCCTCGCTTGTCAGGGCTGGCCTGGCAGTTTACGTTTTTGGTTCGCTGATTTATTTCGTTTCCTGGCTGCCTTTACTGCTTGCCCCTGATTCGGCCTGGAGCAGCAGCACCATCATCTGGCTTGCCCCGCGCCTGACGCCCTTCCTTTGTTTCCTGGGGATTGCCATGATCGGTCAATCCTGGTCCTACGCCTTACTTTCGGCCCTGTTTATCTTTTTCCATACCTGGCATGGGGTACAAAACCTGAACCTTTAAGAGCCGCCAAAAGTGGATGTCATCATGGACAATATATAAGTTTGAAAGATTCAAGACACGACGGTCCAAAAGTCTTGAATCTTTCTTGTTTTGTGTAAACAGGTCAGGTCCATGACTTGGGATGGAATAATCCCGCCTCGGTCACAATCCACTGCACAGGCACGTCATGTTCCCCACATGGAAGATGGTCGAGCAGCAGTGCCCTGAAAATGACTCCCAGGCTGATGCCGGGAAAATCGCACAGGAAACGGTCGAAATAGCCCCCGCCGTATCCCAGTCGTCTGCCCAGACGGTCGAATGCCAGTCCCGGCACCAGTGCGAGTTGCACCTTGCTGGACGGGATGATCGGCAGATCCGGGGCTGGTTCAGCCATGCCAAACGAGTGAAGGACCAAGCGGCGGGCATCGTAGGGATGAAAAACCATGCGGTGGTTTTCTTCCGGGATGATGCGCGGCAGGACCCAGTGTTTTTGGGGCTGATGGTCCATCAGCGGGGTCAAATCTACTTCGCCGGAGATGGGCATGTAAGCCAGAATGACAGAAGCACGTTGGAAAACAGGCCAGGACTCGATCCAACTACAAATCGAAAGGCTGCGCTGTTGACATGTTTCCTCGCCAAGCTCTTTGCGGATTTGTCGGCACGAACGACGCAATTGACGCTTTAATTCGGTAACATCCGGCATGGGACGACCTGTTTGATTTTTAGGTTCCATCATCGCATGAATAATTGTAATTTGTTTTTATTTCGAATGCAGGCTTAAACGCAAGTGATTATGCCAATATTCATATTATTATCCACGGCCTTCCTCGCCTGCCTGTGGCTCTGGCCGGAGATGCTTTTGTCTTTGTAAAAACCATCGTCTAAGTTGGGATACTGATTGCATCCACATATTGGCAGATTTGCTCATCGAAGAAGCCGCCGCCAATGAGGATTGGGAACGTCACTTTTAGTTCGGCTTCGACAATTGGACAGTTTATGACATGGAAAAGGTATTTCCGATGGGATGACCCGGCAAGTCATCCCGCACAAGTTGAATCCATTTATCAACCATATTAAGTATAATAGGTTTATGAAATGTGTGAATTAGTCTGCTCTTCTAATACATGAACCCTTGGAGATCTTTGTCGTAGCAGGAGCCTAACCATTGTTTACTGTCGACTTTGAACCAGTAGGACGCCGCGGGCAATTCACCGATGAACAATCCCTGCTTGAATGCGCCCGACAACTCAGCGTTGACATTGTCAGCCTGTGCGGGGGTGTTGGCAGTTGCGAGCACTGCAAGGTACAGGTCATTACCGGACAGGTTTCCAAGCTGACTCTGGAGGAAGAAGCCTCCCTGTCCGCGAAGGAATTGGATCAGGGCTATCGAATGGCCTGCATGACCTATCCGCTCAGCGATGTCAAGCTGCATGTCCCGCCCGAATCGCTGACCGCTCTCCAGCGCACACAGGTGGAAGGCCTGGAAGTGGACGTGGAGCCGGATCCCCCCGTCCGCGGGCTGGACGCGCATCTGACTCCGCCCACGATTGCCTCCCCGCAGGCAGATGCTCCAAATCTTTGGGGAGCACTCGCCGCACAGGGTGTCGAACCCGGATTTATCGACTTTCGTGTGCAGCAAACCCTTTCGCACCAACTGAGAGATAATGGCTGGCGGGTCAGGGTTGCCCTTCGATGTGATGAAATCATCGCCGTCAGCTCACCCTCCACGCGCTGGTTGGGGCTGGCCGTGGACATTGGCACCACCAAGATCGCCGGGTACCTGCTCGACATGGAAATTGGCAGGACCCTGGCATCCAAAGGCCGGATGAACCCGCAAATTCCCTATGGCGAGGATGTAGTCTCCCGTATCGCGGCAGCCAGCAAATCCCCGGAAGATACCGCAAAACTGCAAGCTCTGCTGGTTGAAGCACTCAACCAACTGGCCTCTGAATTGTGCACAGAAATTGGTGCGAAACCGGAAGAGATTGTCGAGGCGGTCGTGGTCGGAAACACCGTCATCCATCATCTTTTTCTAGGATTGCCGGTCAAGCAGCTCGGGTTATCTCCATATGTGCCGGCTGTCGATGTTGCGCTCGATATCAAAGCGCGTGAGATTGGGCTTGACATCGCCCCCGGCGCCTATATCCACCTGCTGCCCAACATCGCAGGCTACGTCGGTGCTGATCACGTGGCCATGCTGCTCGCCACCCGCATGGCGGATACAGACGGCGTCACTCTGGCGATTGATATTGGAACCAATACCGAGATTTGCCTCAACCACAAGGGCAAGATGACCAGCGTCTCGTGTGCCTCCGGCCCTGCCTTCGAGGGGGCACATATCAAGTTCGGGATGCGTGCCGCGCCCGGGGCCATCGAGCATGTTCGCTTGGAGAAAGAACGGCTGGATATCCAGACCATCGGCGGAGAAGCTCCGGTCGGAATTCGTGGTTCCGGCCTGCTGGATGTGGT
This sequence comes from uncultured Chloroflexia bacterium, assembly GCA_963774975.1. Taxonomy (GTDB): domain Bacteria; phylum Chloroflexota; class Anaerolineae; order Anaerolineales; family Villigracilaceae; genus JBGPQJ01. The sequence goes on along the minus strand of CAVZGY010000009.1, from coordinate 42,915 downwards.
TGCGCAACTGCGTTTGAATAATATCGTCGAACGCAGTGGGAAAATGGGTTCGCATCCAATGGTCCAGAAACGGGACAATCAGCAGGAGTTTGTGCTGGCTGAGAGGTCAGAGATGGAGCCGATCACCGTCTCGCAAAAAGACATCCGTGAATTGCAGTTGGCGAAAGCTGCCATCCGTCTCGGTATCCAGGCGTTGGTGGAAAACGAAGGGTTGACCGAAAATGATCTTGAGCAGATAATCATTGCCGGGGCTTTTGGCACCTTCATCGATGTAAGGAGTGCCATCACGATTGGGATGTTGCCGGATCTGCCCCTGGAGCGCTTCACCCAGGTCGGCAACGCTGCCGGGACAGGCGCGCGTCTGGCATTGATTTCCAAGGTCGAACGGGAAAAAGGAAGGAAAATCGCCAAACTGGATGGGTATATCGAGTTGGCGCAGCTGCCGGATTTCAGTCGAAAGTTTGCCGAGGCCACTTATTTATAGGTAAGGCTGGCATTTCCTGATTTGGCTTGGTTCAATCAATAGTGACCGGCGAGTTGTTCGATGGACGCAAGGCCGCCGAGATGGGTTTGGTCAACGAGGCGGTGCCCAAAGAGAAACTGCGGGAACGCGTCCGAGAGTTGGGCGATGTCCTCCTGCAGAAGACCCCTGAGGTTCTGAAAGCTGCCGAAGACGCCTTCAAGAGAATGCAGCAGATGGATTGGGATATGTCGGAGGAATATCTCATCTCCAAGCAGGAGCGGCTTTGGTTCGTCGCAGGGGAAGAGCGTGAGGAAGGCATCCAGCAATTCCTTGATGACAGGACCTTAAGCCGGATATTGGGATGTATAAGAGACCACCCAAGAAATAACTTTATGCATCACCTCGTAATTTTCGAGTTGGTCTCAATCGCTTTCAAGCCCAGCAGCTCGCCCTGGCGCATGCTGGTGGTCAGTGCCAGATAAAATACCGCTTCAAATTCCGATCCGGGCCCGCACTTCAATTCCTAGTTCCAAGATATTATCAGAATGGCTCCAATAATATCTTTTCAATGATTGCAGGCCACCCGGCTGATTCGCCGGGTGGCTTTTGATCTAACGGCCGATCAAGATGAATATGCCAGCCGCAATGGCGAGGATCGCCAGGATCACGCCAAGGCCGCCTATACCCAGAAGCAGTACCAGCCCCCAGGCGATGAGAAAGATGGCCAACAATAGGAAGCCAATGTTTCTAGTGATATGCATAGAGGATCCTTTGAGTTACATCCCTTTGACCAGGTTTCCGAGGGCCAATACAATGAATCCCGCTACCACCAACCCGAAAGCATAAGTGGAAAATCCGGGGATGGTCCCTGCATATGCCAATATCCCAAGTAATGCGAGGATCACGGCAATCCAAAATGTAATAACCTTAGGTTCACTGAGTTTCATGGTTTTTTCTCCTTTTGTGATTCGAAGATTTATGGAACTATCATGGCTATGTGGTCTAAACACCCATTCAGCCTCAGGCGCTTTGGACTGCCTTTTTCCCGGCTAAGGCAGCTTCGGATACGTGGTCCAATTGCTCGACCACTAGGACCTGGCCTTGCTGTTTTAATTCTGTAAACTTCCTGCGTCCACCTTCACTAAGCATCATTCTTGTTTCTTGCCCAGACTGCGGTGCCAGAAGCAGCATCGCTATAGCGCCAGCCAGGCCGCCGACCAAAAGTCCACCTAAAACGCTTACAAAATTACTATTGTGGTATTTGGGTACTGTATACTCGATAGTCATGGTGATTTCTCCTTATAAGCTGAATATAGTAAGTGCTTGATATGTTTATCGTGCTGACTTCACAGGTTTAATCACTACCCCGGTTCTTCGTGTGAAATATGAACTTCTTTACTCTAGCCGGCGGTGCTCAACAACCCAATGTGGATTACAGAACACAACCGGCATGTCATTAAGAGATGGTTAGTGGATTGATCAGACTAAGCGAAGAGACGCCTTTTTCCAAAGAGGAGCTTATAGATCGCCAGTAGGATGACCGATCCAAGCAGCGTGACCAGCATGGTCGGAATGGTAATGGCATCATTAATGGTTCCGACGCCCAACAGAGGGCCGAGGAAGTAACCAGCCAGGAATGCGCCAACGACGCCTACGACGATGTCAAGCAACAGACCTTGCTGTGAGTTCGTTCGCATGATCCTGCTGGCAATATAGCCGACGATAGCTCCTGCGATGAGATAGATGATAAGATTCGTTAGGTTCATTATTTTCTCCTTTGTGAATGTTTACGTTTCACGGAATACCGTGTGTTTTGGTTGATCCAGATCCCTTTTCAGGGAGAAGGGGTTCTGGTACCCCGTCGAACACTTATTGAAGGTCGGGTACAGTTTTCGTTTTCATGGTGGTTTCAAACGCTGTCACGTGCTTATCGATTTCATCCGCTGCCCGCTCTCGTGTGTATCCATACTTCTCCTGAAGTAAGCCCTCCAGGACCTCGGCTTTGCCGGCGACCCGATCCAGGTCATCATCAGTGAGTTTGCCCCAATACGCTTTAGCCTCGCCTCGCATTTGTTTCCAATTCCCTACCAAAATATCTTTGTTCATGGTTTGATCCTCCTTTGGATCAATTGAAAAACAGTCCCGGTTTATGATGGCGAAGTAGTCCCGGGTTCAGCACGGGGCGTTCGAGGCAGCATTGTGCGCCGGTTTTCACATCCTTATCCTGTCAGCCAGGTGGCATCAATTGGCAAGAACGCTCGCGGCGACGGTTCGCAGTCGTTCTGCCACACGCTCAGGCGTCTCACCTTTACTGATAAACGCATCGGCGCCAGCGGAGAGTGCAGCTTGCTGACGGGCGTCCAGATGGCTGATGAGGACAATGACCAGCGCAGCCGGACAGGCACTTCGAAGTTCTTCCAGGGCTGCAGTAGGCGAGTTGGGCAGTAGATCCCAATCCACCAACAACATGTCTGTTCGACTGACCGGTGCCTGGGCTAACGTGGTGGACCAATCGGCTGCTTCACCAACCACTTTCATCTTCAGATCAAGTATCAGTAGACGAAGGGCGGAGCGTTCTTCAGGCCTGGCATCGGCTATATATACGCGGGTCATAGTCTCATCCTACAACAAACACTCCCCAGCCACATCCATCGGCTGGGGAGTGTTCTGCCTCCGCCACTTGGGGGAGGTGTTCGAAGGATGAAGGGTCTCAGGTGACGAGACCGTGACGCAACGCCAGGGTCACGGCTTCGGTGCGGCTGGATACACCCAGCTTGGACAGGATGTTGCTGACGTGGGATTTGACGGTGGATGGGCTGACGGTCAGCCTTCCGGCGATCTGTGTATTGTTCAGGCCTTCGACCATCAGGGCCAGCACGGCGCGCTCGCGCTCGGTCAGGTCGAGACCGGGCGTTGGCGGCTGGTTGGCTGTCTCGACCAGAGACCTGGGCGGCCTCGGGTGAGAACGTGGCGCGCCCGGCATGCGCTGCGCGGATGGCCCGCGCAAGCTCATCAGCCGAGACATCCTTGAGCAGATAACCAATCGCCCCGGCTTCCAGCGCATTTTTGATCAGTTGCGCCTTCCTTGAAACTGGTCAGAGCAATCACCTGTACTTGTGGATACTTCTGCCGGATGGCGCGTGTAGCTGCTTGCCCCGTCCATACCGGGCATGACCATATCCATCAGCACCACATCCGGCAAGACTTCGGCACAGAGTTGGATGGCCGCTTCGCCGCTTTCGGCTTCGCCGACTAATTTGAAATCATCGAAAACCATCAGGAAAGTCGCCAGTCCGCGGCGCACCATCGTGTGATCGTCAACCAGCATGACGCGAATGGGTTGGGGAGGAGTGCTTGTCATTCGGCCTCCTTCTGCGGGTCTTTCGTCCATTGCAGGATGAGTTCAGTGCCGTGACCGGGCTGGCTCGTAATCGTTAACTTCGCCCCGGCGGCTTCCGCGCGTTCGCGCATCATGCTCAGTCCATAGTGACCATGTTCGGGGATGTTTCCTTCAGGATCAAATCCAAGGCCATCATCGCGAATGTGTAATTCAACGGCAGGTCCATCATGCTTCAAATCGATATCCACCCGGCTGGCTTTGGCATGCTTGGCGATGTTGTTCAGTGCTTCCTGGCATATCCGGTAGAATGCCACTTGTATTTCAGGCGGCAGGATGACTTCCTTCGCTGACTGTCACTGTGACCGGGATGTTGATCCGGCCCTGAAAGCGCATTTCCCAACAGATGCAACAGGTCGCCAAGGTCTGTATCGGTCATTGCGGACGGCCGCAGTTCGGCCAGCAGCGCGCGCATCTCGGCCTGCGCGGCGCGTGTCAACCGGCGCAGATCCTTCAGCGACTTTCGCGCCTCATCCTGATCGCGTTCCCACAAGCGTGGCAGGACATCAGCGATCAAACCGGCGGAAAAGAGCGACTGGTTGACGGCATCGTGCAGGTTTTGTGCAAGGCGCTGGCGTTCCTGCAGCGCGGCGAGCGCCTGTGCATGTTCGTACAGTTCTGCGTTGACCAGGGTGATCGCAGCCTGATTGGCCACGGTCAGGGCTAAATCAGCGTGATGAGCAGTAAAGTAATCTTTCTCAACATGCGCGACGCCCACGCTGCCAATGACGCGGTTCTTGACTGCCACGGGAACCCACATCCACGCCCGCACACCCTTCAACAACAATTCCGTCTGATCGTCCAAAAGTGACCGCAGAAATTCCGCAGACGGGTCAGCGCTCCATACATCGGCAATTCGGTCAGGCTGGTGTTCATTGAACAGCCTCAACAATGTCTCCGGACCCTTCAGTCGTATGCGAAAAGGCACAGTCTCCTCCAGCCGCTGTGGCCCGCGTACGGCCAGAGCGACCATGGCTGTATCCGTCGAGCACGAATAGTTCGGCATGGGTATATTCGATCAGCACCCGCAATTGGTCGAGGATCAAACCCGGCTTGAGTTCCAAAGCCGAGGCCAGAGTTTGGGAGATCTCCAACAGAGTGGACTGTTCGCGCGTATGGAGTTCCACCCGCTCATGGAGCAAGCGTTCTGCGGTGATGCGTTCGGTGACATCACGAACGACACTCAGCATGCATGGTCGGGCCTGAAACGGGATCGTTGTTCTGCGCACATCCACATAGAACGATGAGCCGTCTTTGTGCAAATGAACCGCCGGCACATCGAACGTGCCTCCCTTCTGGGAATTGATGGCAGCTTCGGTGAACAGGCGCTGGCTGTCGGGGTGGATGTATGCCGTCAGGTGCAAGCCAATGAATTCCTCGCGTGTATAGCCGTGCATCGTAATTGCGGCAGGGTTGGCATCCGCTACGCGGCCTGTCTCCAAATCGCTGATGATCATTCCATCGCTGGCGGCTTCAAAGATGATGCGGTATTGTTGTTCTTTATCTTCAGTACTTATCTGCGAGCGGGTCTTTTTCTTCGTCATGGTTGCCCTTTTCTAAGTTCGATTGCTTGAAGAAGGTAGATTTCAGTCAGAATATTGCCAGGCTGGGTTTTCATTAAACATTATATTCGTTTTGCCGTTATGGCCAACAAATGATGTCTTGAGATTAATCCTCGATATTTTTTCATTCGGCGAATTGGCCTATCCCATTACAACCTTCACCTCGTGAAGCTGACCATCCTCCACCAGCGGAATCAGGTTGTCAGGCAGCAGGTTTCCATCCAGCAAAACCTGCCGGATACCCTGATTGACATTGTTCGGGTTTTCCACGCTGATCTTGTAATGTGCCGTCCCGAATCGGTAATCCACTTTGAATCCCGGCCAATTGCGGGGGATGCACGGGTTGATTCTGAGCGCATTACCTACCTTCGTGATATCCCAGTATGGCTTCGAGACCCAGACGGTACATCCAGCCGGAGGATCCGGTATACCACGTCCAACCGCCACGGCCTGTAAGCGGGGGCACACTGTAGATATCGGCGGCGATCACGTAAGGCTCCACCTTGTAACTTGCCGCTTTCTCTGGCGTGTCGGCATGACTGATGGGGTTCAACATCTGAAACAACTCCATGGCTTTGTCACCCTGCCCGAGTTCTGCAAATGCCCAGGCGGTCCAGATGGCGGCATGAGTATATTGTCCGCCGTTTTCGCGCACACCGGGCAGATAACCTTTAATGTAACCGGGGTCGCGCGTCGTTTTGATCAAAGGGCGGAGTAAACAGCAAGATCATCTTCTCGGCTTGCTTCACCAGCAATTTATTGACAGATTCCATGGCTTGCGCCGCCCGCATTGGATCTGCAGCACCCGATAAAACCGCCCACGACTGGGCAATCGAGTCAATCTGGCACTCGGAATTTTCGTGGGATCCAAGCTTCGAGCCATCGTCATAGAAAGCGCGCAGGTACCAATTGCCATCCCAGGCATGGGCATCGAGTGCCCGGGATAAAATCTCAGATTGTTGCAGATACGGGGCAGGGTCATCCTTCATCAGCGCAACCAGCGGCGCAAAACGCTTGAGCGTGGTATGCAGGAACCAGCCCAGCCAGACACTCTCGCCTCGCCCACCCATGCCCACTCAATTCATCCCATCGTTCCAGTCACCTGCACCCATCAGGGGCAGGCCGTGTGCGCCAGCCGTCGCGCCTTTTTTCAGTGCCCGGAGACAATGTTCATAGAGCGCGAATGCCTCGGGCATCGAATCGTATGGACTGTAACGGTCTGATTCTTCGGGCTTGAGCGGTTCACCTTTCAGGAAGGGGATGCTTTCGAACAGAATGGATTCATCACCGGTGGCGGTAACGTATTCAGCTGTTACATAAGGCAGCCAGAGCAAATCGTCCGAAAAACGCGTGCGCACCCCGCGCCCCAGTGGCGGATTCCACCAGTGGAGGACGTCGCCCGCCTCGAATTGATGCCGCGCCGCCTCCAAAATCTGGCTGCGTGCGAGATCCGGACGGGTGTGTAAAAGCCCAAGCGCATCCTGGAGTTGGTCGCGGAACCCGAACGCCCCGCTGGATTGATATAGCCCGGTGCGGCCCCACAGACGGCAGGAAAGCGTCTGGTAAAGCAGCCAGCGGTTGAGCATCAAATCCATGGCGGGGTCGGGTGTCTCAACGGTGATGGCATTCAGGACGTCGTTCCATTGTTGTTGGACAGCCTGCCAGATCACTTCAACCTGACCTGGAGACTGTATCTGTCCTATCAGCGTCAGGCTTTCGGCCCGGTTCGCGCCTTCGCCGATCAGGAAATGGACATCCTCCACCGCGCCGGGTGCCAGGTCAATGTGCAATTGGAGGGCGGCGCACGGGTCCAGTCCGGCATTCACCGCGCTTTCCAATCCAATTCGGCCAAGGGCTGCCGGAGCACGCAGACTGCCCATTCTCCCCAAGAATTCAGTCCGGTCGGTGGTAACGCCGTGCGGTTTTTTGCTGGTCGCCAGAAAGGCCACACGTTCTCCGAACTCACTATTGAATTGGTTCGTGGCGAGTAAAGCATTCTTATCGGAATCAAACTCCGGCATAATGTAGGCCTGGTGGGAGTCACGCGTTGTGCCGAGCACCCATTCGGCGTAGTAGGTGACGGTGATGCGGCGCGGACGCTCCCACAGGTTTCGCAGGCGCAGGTGCGCAATCTTGACCGGCGCATCAGGCGCGGCGAAAAGGCGCAGGGTCTGGTTCAGGCCATGACTTTGACTCTCGAAGATCGAATAACCCACCCCGTGACGAATCACATGCACCGTTTCCTCCCCGGCGGGCATGGGCGTGGGGGACCACACCAGCCCGGTTTCCTCATCACGCAGGTAGAGCGCTTCACCCGGCATGTCGGTGACAGGATCATTGCGCCAGGGAGTCAGGCGGTTCTCGCCACTATTTACTGCCCAGGTGGGACCTGAGCCTGCTTCGGAGACCAGAAAACCGAACTGCGGGTTGGCGATGACATTGACCCACGGGTGCGGCGTGGACTGACCCGGCTGGAGATGGATGACATATTCCTGGCCATCTCGGCTAAATCCACCCAGACCGTTGTCCATCAGTAAATCAACGGGAGGTTGAAGCGGTGGCGTTGGCTCGGGGTCACGCGGCGGGGAGAGTGAAGGGGTGAACTCTGGCAGGCGCGTGGGCTTCGCGGTCAAACGGAGAGCGTGATCAGCCAGCGTCCCGCCCTTTTCATCCAAAATGACACCTGCCACTGTTTGGAGCAGAATCAGATCAGCAGGCTGGAGTTGATCGGTGCGCAGCACGAAAATACCGTCGCGCTGGTTCAGGGAGGCATCTGCACCCATGCGCCTGATCTGGCGCTGGATGGAATTGTACAGGTCGAGGGCGTAGCCTGTATCCTGCTCGTTCAGAACAACCAAATTGACTTTGACGTGGTGGCGGCGCCAATAAATGAAGGCTTGCAGGGTCTCGATCAGCAGGGGCAACTCGCCGTCCCGGATACGAACCAGCAAAATGGGGTAATCCCCAGAGATGCCGAACGCCCATAAGCCGGACTGCCCTTTCTCATTTTGCGCCAGGATATGCGGCGCCGCGCGCAGTCGGCCTGCCGGATAGAGCAGGGCAGACAAAAGGCGCTGGATATTTTCGACGGAGGTCGTGTTTAATCCCAGTTCAAGCAGTTCTTTTTCGGTATGGGCACGGATATTGTCGAAGGCATGGTAGATGGCTTGCCCGGATTGATAATGAGACAGCTTTTCCAAAGCGTCGGCTCGGGTGGCGGCCGCCAGTGTCAGAAATGTGACGCGGGTCTTGGCGTGGGGTTCGAGGTCAAGTACCTGTGCCAGTGACAAAATTGGGTCGAGTGTTCCACCGACGGTCCCTGAAAGGTGGCGATTAGGGTCTTGTAATGCCAGCGGGAAATGCATCGTCCGGGACCTGCCCAAAAAAAGGGCACGGTCGCTCTCGTGGTCGCCCGTCACTTTGCGCCCGGCCTCGATGACCATGGCATGGATCAGCACGACGCTTTTTTCGTCCGCAGAACGCGGACGGCGCTGAAACAGGAGCGCATTCTGCTTGGGAAGATATTCGCTCTCAATAAAGAGTTTGTTGAGTGCCGGGTGTCGCCGGTCGACGGCCTGTGCAGCCAGCACCACCTCGCCGTAACTGGTCAGCTTTAGTCGTCGAGGGCGGTCGCTATTATTCAGGATGTTCACCCGCCGGATTTCGACGCCATCCATGCTGACGGTGATTCCGGTGCGCATGGTAATGCCATAATCCGAACGTGGGAATTCCACCTTGTGCGGATAGAAAAGAACTCCCTGATTTCCCGGCGCGTCTCCTGCGCCGGAACCGACCCCACCCGGTCCCATTGGCTGGCAGGTGGCGGACCAGAGCGCCCCGCTCTCGCAGTCCTGCACATAAATCCACGTTCCCCATTGGTCAAGGGTGGTGTCGGCCTGCCAACGCGTCAGCGCAAATTCCCGCCACTGGCTGAATCCGCCGCCCGAGTTGGTAATCATCACGCTGGTATCACCTTGTGAAAGCACATGCACGAGCGGGATGGAACTGTCCACCGGTGCGTGCCAGGGTACACTTTCAATCCGTCGCACCCCCTGCAGCAATTCGACTGGTTCATCGGTGTGGGGATACTCAAGGGGTGGGTTCTGCGGAATCTTTTCCTGGAGCAGAAGTTCCACGCTCTGAATGTGCTCGTCGGCGTGGAAACGCTTCACCATCACATCATCCAATAGGTAATTACAGGCCGCCAGGAGGATCATGCCCTGGTGATGCGCCAGGTAGGATCGCACGGAGGCATGTGACTGGCCGGCTGGCAGGCGTGTTTTGGTGAAATCGAGTGCCTCGTAAAAACCAAACCGCCCGAGCATGTTCAGTTGTTCCAGATGTGCCATATTTTTCAGAACAGCCTGCGGTTGCAGCGAAAGTCCCATCATTGAGGCATAGGGAGTGATGACCAGATCATCGGGCAAGTCGCGTTTGTAACCCAGATCAGGCACGCCAAAAGCACGGTACTGGTAATTCTGGTTGACATCGAAAGCGTAGTAACCCGATTCGGAGATCCCCCAAGGTACCTGTTGTTCCTGTGCGTAACCCATCTGCGCGTCGAGTGCGGTGGAGCAACTCTCCGAGAGAAATGTCCCGGTGTAGTTTTTGACGAACAGGGTCGGCATTAGGTATTCGAACATGGTGCCGCTCCAGGAGAGCAAAACCTGCCTGTCGTTGATCTGCGTGACCGGCCTCCCCAGATGCTGCCAGTGGCTTTGCGGCACATCCCCTTTAGCAATCGCAACCAGGCTGGCAATGCGGGCTTCAGAGGCCAGCAGGTCGTAGTAACTCGGGTCGAGACGCTCGGCGCTGGGAGTGTAGCCGATATGGAACAACTGACGGTGCTCATTGAACAAAAAACGAAAATCCATCGCAGCAATGGCAGCGTTCGCCTGCTCTGCCAGATCTCGAAAACCGGCCAGCAAAGGTGCGACTGTCATGCGGGCTGACAATAAATCTTCCTCCAGCGTTTGAGACCAGTCCCGCGCATGTTCATCCCATGCGGGATCCGGGATTCCATCAATGTGAAACTTTGCCTTGAACTGGGCCAGTGCTATTTCAATGCTCTCATACATCTCAGCGGCCTGTCCCAGTGTCGGCAAAGCAGCAGGCAGCGTATCACGAAATTCCTGCCAGGCAGGCATTTGACTTATTAACTCAGATGGTGCATCCACGTGCTTGAGCCAGGGGGCAGACAAATCCAGGCTGCGCTTCATGTTTTGCAGGTGCTGGTACAGCAGATCCAGATAGAGTTGAAGTTCGGTCAGGGATTCACCCTGGAGACGAGGGTGACTCTTGAGCAAATCCATTAATCGATACGAGACTCTTGCCCAGCCTTCGCCTGAGAGCCAGTCGAGGTTCATTTTCCAGGCTGACGGCAGGTCCTGGTTGGCGCTGACACGCTCGTAAATGCTGGTCAATTCGACTTCAAAAGATTCAATGGAGGCATGGGGGTTGTTTTTTTCTAGGGCTTGCAGAATTTCTGCCAGAATATCCAGAAGGACGAGCAGCCCCTGCCACCGTCTATTATCCAGGAGCGGTGCATCAGCCATGGAAAGGCAACCCTGTTTAAGCGTAATCAGGCAAGCCGCCAGGTTGCCGCTATCCACCGTGGAAACGTAACGGGGAGGCAGCGCTGTCAGGACCTGTGAGTCGTACCAGTTCAGAAGGTGCCCGCGGTAGTGTTCCATCTTATCCATGGTCTCAAAGGTGGAACGAAGACGGACTTCCAGTTCAAGTAAACCGATGTAGCCCAAGTCATACGCCGATAACGTGGACACCAGGAACAGGCCGATGTTGGTCGGCGTGGTGTAGTGCGCTACTTTGTCGAGAGGCGACTCTTGAAAATGGTCGGGAGGCAGCCAGTGATCATTGGGTCCTGAAAACTGCTCAAAAAATGCCCAGGTGCGGCGCGCCAGACGACGAACTTGTCTGCGTTGGGTCTCCGTGAGTGACTTGGGGATTTGAGGTACCTTTTGGCTGACTCTGTAGGCGACCTGGGGGGCGAGCAGCCAGATGATCAGCAAAGGCAATGCAACCCAAAGCGCAGTAGAGTTAAAAACAGCGATCGTAACTCCCAGTAGAACGGTCAATAACGAAGAAACCGCCATTTCAGCCCAGGTTTCGTAAGGTGAATTCAGTTTAAACGTACGTGCTGCATTCGCCGCTGTTGTCCACTGCAACAGATGTTTATGCGTGATGAACAGACGGGCGATCGTTATCCCGATGGCGCTCAACGCAAGCAGGGTTTCGTAGGGGAGAAAGAGAATTGAGAGTGCCCAACGAATGAATGGAAGCTTGGTTGGCTTAAGCGCTTGCTTGAAGGAATACCGTATCAGGTTGTGCCTTACTTGTTGCACAGCCTGCACCCCGATAGGCAGGATGGAAGGCAGCAGCACCAGCATGGTCCAGACCAGGGGTGAGCCAGGCAGGAATAGCCAGCCAGCGGTAAACACTGCCATCAAGTTAGGCGGCAGCAGGCTGCGCCGCAGATTGTCGAAAATTTTCCAACGGTTAATTATGGAAAGGCGGTTGGGTGCTTTCCCATTTATGGTGCGGACGGTGGGGAACAGCCAGGGCAGCAACTGCCAGTCGCCGCGAATCCAACGGCGCAGCCGTTGGGCGTAGACCAGGTAGCGCGTTGGATATTCCTCGTACAGGGCGATATCCGTGACCAATGCGGCGCGTCCATGAATCCCTTCAAACAGGTCGTGGCTGAGCAGGGTATTCTGGCGGACCTGACCTTCCAGACTGCGCTCAAACGCAGCGACATCATAAATCCCTTTTCCAACATAACTCCCTTCGCCGAACAAATCCTGATACACATCCGAAACGGCAAAAGAGTACAGGTCAAAGCCGGTATTCATGGCATAGATTCTCGAAAAGAGGGAACGGTTCGCACTGGCCGGCTTGATGGATACGCGCGGTTGAAGCACCGTATAACCGGCAACCACCGAACGCCCGTCCGGGGCGAATTCAGCGTGATTAAGTGGGTGCGCCAGGGTGGAAATCAACCGGCTGGCACTGTCCTGCGGCAGGGAGGTATCCGCATCCAGCGTGATGACATATTTGATTTCATTGAGAATACTTACATCCCCAACCTGGGTGGAATAAACGGTTTCGCCCAGGTTGAGCAGCAGGCGATTGAAATCCGCCAATTTTCCGCGCTTGCGCTCCCAGCCCATCCAGACCCCTTCAGACGAATTCCACTGGCGCTGACGGTGGAACAAATAAAAAGGTGTCACCTGTTGATATTTTTTATTGAGATTTTCAATGCCTGCACTTGCCAGAGCAAGCAGCGGTTCATCTTCCGGCATATTCTGTTCTGGCGCATCCCTGAAATCGGTCAGCAAGGCAAAGGTCAGTTGTGGGTCCGGGTTGGAGAGGTAATAAAGTTCCAACTCTTGCAAGAGATGTTTGAACTCTTCGCCACTTTCCAGCAAACTGGGGACCACTACCATGGTGCGGTTTCCAGGTGGGATGCCCTCTGAAAAATCCATGCGCGGCAGGCTTTGAGGTCTGATACGGTGGGTCACATTCCAGTTCACAAGTGAAATGGCAGCCTCTAAAGCCAATCCAAACCCAAGCGCAATGACGACGATTTGTTGGGTGAGCGAACCGCCCGAAAGTATGGCATACCACAATAATCCCAAAACAAACAGGACAGTGAGGGTGGCGATACTCCCCAGATAAGTAACCGTGGGGGCTGCAAGCAGAGCCTGATGGATACGGTGGCCTAATCCCGGATGGTAACCGATACTGGTTTCGAGTTCCGAACGGCCCGCGTCCCTCAGATAAAAACCGACGTGTGCTTGCCTGCGTCGCCCTGAGGTTTTGCTCTTCGAGATGTGCGCGCATTCAATTGCAGCTTGTGCAACTTCCTCTTCGCTGAAAGGTGAGAAGCGGGCCAGTTCCTCGACGACACTGCGATAACTGTTGCGAGTGGCAAAGTCCATCTCCTCATAAATCTTTGCCGGGTCATCTCGTAAAATTTGTTCTACCCGGCTGGTCTGCTCGAAAAAGGCTTTCCAATCCGTGGTGGCGAGCAATCGCAGGCTATTAAAACAGTTTGCGACAACAACTTCATTTACCTGAGGAGGGGAAGCGAACTGGCCCGGGATTTCACTCAGGCTTTTAGGTGCCTCCATCCCTGTCAGTTCAGTGGCAGCATAGACGAGACGTTCCAAAATCCCGATGCGGAGCATGCTCGGTAATGCCCACAGTTCCCCGATCGTCAGGGGGATGACCTGCTGGTACTCCTGCACAAAAACTGCCGCTTGAGTCAGATCAAGCTGGCTCTGGCTGTATCCAAGCCACTCCCATGCCAGCGCAAAAATACGAGGGGATCCAAGCAACGACGTCCCGTCCAGTTTTGGCAACTGGTTGAGAAAGATGGCGGGAAGGTCTTCTTCAATTTGGCGAAAGGTTTGTTTGACGATATAAAAATTATCCAGCATCCATTCGCCTGCGCGGGAAACTGGAAGGTCACTGGATGGAACCGCCTTGAAGACTGCTTTTGCATTTCCCAATACCTTTTCCCAAATCTTAAGGTGTTCCAGGAGAACGGTTTTTGAGGTGGGAGAGATTTCTATTTTCTGCGTTTTCGCCAGGTGGTGCGCAAATTCTCTCAGTCGATCCTCCGTGTCTGATTTGGCTGGATCAGAAAGAATAACCGGCGGGGTAGCCTGCATAGGTTAACGCTCTGCGCGTTCTCTGGATGAAGACTCTAAAGGCTTTTGCTCATGTTTAGCGGGCTGGTCCTGAACGATGAGAAGAGCAACATTGCCATACAGGATGAAATTGTTGACCACACTGCCATAAGGCCATTGATGCTTTCCCGAATAGCCATGCGCACTCAATGTGATCAGGTCAATATTTTCCTGCTCCACTACTTGATAGAGCGCGGCGGTCGTGTGGTCACTGATGATAAGGTGGGATTGGACGTCAATGCCTTCCAGATACGAACGTGATTTCACCTGATCGAAATAACGCTCGGCTTCTTCCTTATTCCGCGTGACGACGCGATTGGAAAGATCGACGTCTTCGCGTGCCGGTGGCATCTGACGTGCCATTTCCGGGGGGTGTACCACGTGCACAAGATGGATCTTGGGCTTTTGAACAAGCGCCAATTGCATGATGATCGGGAGAACGTGTTCAGCCCTCTGGGAACCATCCAACGGCACCAGGATGTGCTGGTAAAGCGATAGTTGTCGATAATTCACCAGCAGGGAAGTTCTGCTGTCGTGCCTGAACGATGAGTACCGACGTTGGTGCGCTCAGGACAATTTTCTGGGTAATGCTGCTGATTCCCCATTGAGTCAAGCCATGACGACCATGGCTGCTTAAAATGATTAATTTCACTGCCTTCTTTTTGGGCGTAATCATTAATCCCTTCCGTCACCAACCCTTCCAGTACGATAGCACGTGCCCGAATATTCAGATTCTTCAAATCGTGCCTTGATCTCTTCCAGATAGAGAGTCGCCTTTGTTTTTTGGATTTGCCAATTAAGCATATCAAACAATTGTACGGATACGCCTGTCTGATTTTTTTCCAGTATGCGCAGGAGCGTAATTTCAGCATTAAAAGAACGGGCAAAGGCAGCCACATGAGGTAAAACACATTCGGCCAGTTGAGAACCATCCAAAGGGACAAGAATAGTATCGAACATGGTCACTCCTTTCTATTCTTTCATGCGCTCAACATTCGCCGGATCGAGAAAAGAAGTACTCAATCCACTGAGATTGTGGCTGGAATTGAGGATGTGACGTGGGTATGGGGGTCATCTCGCGTAGGCGAGTAGGAATGATGAAGTGTTGTGGATTGTTACGATGTAGGGATTTTGTAACGCACCAGGCAGAAATGGGCCTTCCAACCGTAAACAGAATAGTCTTCTCACATCAGTATACTCTACTTTGTATCTGTTTATTATTTGGGCACTGATCAGCCTGCTGGTGGCGGGTGACCCGGATGGACAGCGTCATGAATGTTGCCCTGATGAAGCTGGATGCCCTGCTGGGACGTGCCGAGCGTAAGGATTTTCACGATCTGTACGCCATCTGCCGGACCCAATCATTGCGTGAGCTGCTGGATCTGGGGCTCCGCAAATATCCCGATGTGCGGGATTTCGAAGTCCAGGTCGTCAAGCCCCTGACCTTTTTCGAAGCTGCGGAACAGGATGCGCCGCCGCTTTTGCTGGAACCGGTCGCGTGGGAAATGGTCAAGGAGTTTTTCCGACAGCAGGCCGCACTCATCAGCAGGGGCTGGATCGGAGAAGGGTGAGACGGCAGGCAGGTGACCTGCCGTTTTTTTTGTTGCCGGGCGTCATTCAGCCTCCATGAGGGAATTTGCGTTTACTTCGGGAGGGTGAATGTGGCTAATTGGTCATAGCGCCACATGGATGTGAATGCCATTTGGGAAATTGCACCCGAGCCAAAAATGCCCTCAAATGTGCTACCCACATCTGGCGCAAATTAATACAAATACCATCCGCAGACGGTATTTGCTATGTCAGTGCCAGATAGAAAATGGCTTCAAATTCCGCTCCGGTGCAAGCGATCAGGAATTGCTAAGCTTGATCCTCGTTCAATACCTGGAACTCGGCCTGCTCCACCTTCGGGCGGTCGACCGCTTCCGAGAGTGTGGAGGTGCATAGTGAATAAACTTGGAGTCAAAATAACCATAGTATTGTTTGTGAATGGGGTGCTATTTGCATGCCGATCTTGTAATAACGGTAAAACTCTACCGACCAGATCAGCCGTTGAAACTACCAAGACTTATTCATGCCCTGGTATCCCGCCTACTTTCATACAAGCAGACCTAATTGGCATCTGGGTCGCAAGGTACAGTCTAATGATAATGATATCCTTACTCTCAAGGAAGTCAGCACATACAGGCAAGTTTATTACAACTCAGATTCAGGCCAACGGTAAGAATGGCGATTGGTAAAAATGGTGGACTGAACAACGGGATAGCGGTTTTATCCGACTGCATCTAAAAGGGATGCGACGAGCAGGTGAAATCGAGTCGATATTTAACAGGGAAGGCGGCGAGATCGATCCGGAACTTTTTACAGCCATTGATTGTTGTGAGAACGATGTGATAATTATGCCCGATGAAGTCGTTCTGATTGTGACAGGGACGAAGGATGATGCCCCACGTGGTATCATCCTTCGGCAAACCCGTTTAGCTGGATCAGAATGGACTTGGTCATTTCAACTTCAAGAATAAAAGGAAAGTCCTTGAACGCATTAACATTGTTTGTTCAAAGCGATAAGAGAGAAGAAACAGCGTTACAGATCGAGAATTAAAAGGCGAACCAAACCGGACAATGCACTACTCGGCTATGGTTTCGTAACCAAACTACACCTTCACACCAAATAGTTTTCATTGACAACGAAAACTATTTGGTGTATCATTTCATTATGAATGAAAACAATTGGAAATCCAGGTGGTCGAAAGACCAGGTCAAATCCATGCTTCTGGAACAGTTTGATTCGTTCTGGAAGCGGGAAACCGGCATCCCCCGCGAACGGCTGGCAGAGGTTGAGCAGGCAGGCAGCCTGCCGCATGCCGTGATCATCTCAGGGCTGCGGCGGGTGGGAAAATCCACCCTGTTGGCCCAGATGGCATATAAATTGGGCAAGGACACATTTTATTATCTCAACTTTGAAGATGACCGCTTCCTGGGGTTCCAGGCAGAAGACGCCAACGATCTTTACCAATCCCTGGTCGAATTATTTGGAGAACGCAAGATTTTCGTCATTGACGAGATTCAAAATATATCCGGTTGGGAGCACTTCGTCCGCCGGTTCATGGATACGGGTTTCAAATTCTACATCACCGGATCGAACGCTTCCCTGCTCAGCCGCGAACTGGGCACCCGTCTGACCGGGCGGTACGTCCCCATCGAATTGTTTCCATTCTCCTTCCGCGAATTCCTCCAATTTCGCGGTCAGCCGGCTCCGGACCTTGGGCGTATGACCACCTCTGACAAGGGGCACTTGAATTCGGCTCTGGATGGATACCTTCAAATGGGCGGCATTCCGGATTCACTCAAATATCCCGAACTGCCCCTGCTTCGCACCTTGTATGATGATGTGCTCTATCGGGATATCGCCACACGCTACAGGTTGGAAGCCGTCTCAGCGCTCAAGGAACTGGCGTTCTTCCTGATCAGTAATCCTGCCAGCCTGGTATCGTTCAACAAGTTGAAGGACCGGTTCCACCTGGGAAGCGTAAATACGATCAAGAGCTACATCGATCACATGGAAAACAGCTGGCTGGTGTTCAGCATGAACCTGTATGACTTCTCGGTCAAGCGCCAGCAGATCGCTCCAAAAAAGATTTACTGCATCGACAGCGGCCTTTCCAATACCGTGGGCTTCGGATTTTCACCGAACACAGGCAAGCTGCTGGAGAACCTGGTTTTCCTGACGCTGCGGCAGCAAACCAAAGAGATCTTCTATTACACCTCTCCTGGCGGCTTCGAAGTAGACTTCTACCTTCCGGAAAAACAGCAGCTGGTTCAGGTGACCCAGACGCTGGAAAACCCGGCCACGCGCGAGCGCGAGCTGCGTGCCCTGGCGGAGGCCGTCCGATTGATCAAGGTAAAGAGTGCCATAATCCTGGCGAACTCAAACGAGGATGAGGTTGAAGTAAACGGCGTCCCGGTCGAGGTGCGTTCCACTGCAGAATGGCTGTTAGGCCAATAGATGTACATCAGAAGATATTCTTCAAAAACAGCGTCCGCAAAGGATGCTGTTTTTTCTAACTCCTCGCCCGGTGTGGGTCTGTGATCCCGCCGAGTTTTGACCGCACTTACCTCACCCTTCAAACCTCCCTAAATCTACAAGGATTTGGGGAGGGTGTCATCGTATAGGACGGGAGAGGTCTGTGACGACCAGGGACTTGCCTGCACCAAAGCCGCAGGCACAGGTGAAACATCACCTCAAGGGGGACGATGAACACAAAACTCCCCAAAAACGGGGAGTCTTTACAGTGATCGACCAGGGACTTGCCTGCACCTGGGCTGCAGGCACAGGTGAACCCTGAACCCACTGATTAAGGGCGAGCCCCGCGTGTATCTATACCATTTATGTTGTGATACATCGTCTCGAGTGTGACATCCTGTAAGGCTAAAAAGTCTATAGTCTCTTTATTTTCCACTGTTTTGTTTCCCCATTGCACCACGGTTGCACCCGCATATTGAAAAGGCGACTCTCAATTTGGCTGAAACTTGTGTGTCGGCTGTGGAGCACGGAAGATATTTTCAATGGTATAAACAGCGCTGCTGCACGAAGGACCTGCCCGGAAAACCTGTGGAAGTTTGCCGCTCGTAGATTGGATCTGCTCGATTCCATTATTACCTTGCAGGAATTGCGCATCCCGCCCTGGAATCGGCTTGAAGCGCACGGTGGCGATCGAAAGGGGCAGTACAGTATCCGCATCAACGATCAGTACCGCATCTGCTTTCTGTGGACTGAGCAAGGCCCGGACCGCGTTGAGATTGTGGACTATCATTAGGAGGACAAAATGATCCGTGTACCGACCCATCGCACCCCTACTCATCCGGGCGAAATGCTGCTGGAAGAGTTTCTTGTTCCTATGAATATGACCCAGCGGGAACTCGCCAGGTCCATCCATGTACCCTATCAGCGCATCAACGACCTGGTCAATGGGCGGCGGGGAGTTACCCCGAGCACAGCTCTGCGACTGGCCAGGTTTTTTGGGAATTCCCCTGATTTCTGGATGAATCTGCAATTGCGCTGGGATCTCTATTTTGCCCGGCAATCAGAGACCAAGGTGATCGAGACCATTAGGCCTTACAAGCATCGCGCTAGAACTGCGGTCTAGCGGTTTATTTCTTTATCATTTAAAGCTGATACCCTGGTCGTTGGTTTGAAAACGGGAACCGACGACCAGGTTTTTCTATAGGTACAGCTTTTGGGGTTTTCCCGGAGTGACAAGAAAAATGGGCTAAAGAAAACAGACCAACCCAAACAGGCCTTGAAGCACGCAACTTCAAGGCCTGTTTGGGTATCCTGATGCCATAAACTTAGGCGCTTGACACTAAGTGCGTTGCGCTATATAATCAAGCTGTGATAAGAACCTTCAAAGATGAAGAAACTCGTAAAATTTATCAGCGCCAGCGTTCGCGTAAATTGCCATCCGATATTCAGCAGGTCGCGTTGCGCAAGTTGCGTATGATAAATAACGCCATCAACACCAATGATCTGCGCGTGCCGCCCGCAAATCGGCTGGAAAAATTGAGCGGAAATAGAGAAGGTCAATGGAGTATTCGCATCAACGACCAATGGCGCGTGTGCTTTAAGTGGCAGGGCAGCGATGCTTATGAGGTTGAAATCGTCGATTACCATTAAATAGGTAGGTGAAAATGTCTGAAAAATTGAATCCCGTCCACCCTGGAGAAGTATTGTTTGAGGAGTTCTTGAAGCCGATGAGTCTGAGTCAGAACCGGCTGGCGATCGATATTGGCGTGGATGCACGGCGCATCAATGAAATTGTGCTTGGGGCGCGCAGCGTCAGCGCTGATACTGCTTTGCGTTTAGGGCGTTATTTTGGGGTATCCCCGCAGTTCTGGCTCGGCCTGCAGGCGGAATATGATCTGGATGTGACCATGGACACGCTTGGAGAACGTCTGAAGCGCGAAGTCAGACCGCGCCGTGTGGCAACCTTGCCATAAGAGGGTTCATACATTTTTATAGGAGAAATAAGATTAGATCTAAGTTGTGCCTGACTATGAAGAGTGTGTACGTGGTTGCCCTGGCCTTGTGGCCGAAACTTAACAGTGAAGCCATTTAACTCTTCTGAGCCATGGAGGCGACACGCCGGAGCCAGGACGAGAAGAACTGCGTTTTGCCAGAAACGTGCGAGGCTATTGACTGGGCACGGGTTGGATCAGAATGATTTCCCCTGCTGTTTCCCCAAAGCGAAGTATTCTCCCCGCAGATGTGGCGTTTCGAGGATTTGCAGATGTTTTTCTAAAGGGGATCACCTGATTAAGGCGAAGGATCTGATCGGGACCATGTCTCAAGCGGGTTAGCTGTTAGGGATCTGTTATGCAAACATTTTTTACGGCGGATACACATTTCGACCATAAGAACATCATCCAATATTGCCATCGCCCATTTACAAGTGTGGATGAAATGAATGTTGCTCTGGTTGAAAATTGGAACCGCGTAATATCTCCAGACGACACCGTCTACCATCTCGGTGATTTTACCCTTGGTGATATTCACCATTTTACAAAATGGGCAAGCCAGTTGAATGGCAATATAAAAATTCTACCGGGCAGCCACGACAATCTCTGGCTGAAACATTTTGTCCCGGACGACAGGGTGCAAGTTCTGGCTCCGCTGGTTTCCCTTGAGATCCCTGAAATAAGGAACGGGGTTTACCCTCAAGTTCTGGTCCTTTGCCATTATTCCATGCAGGTCTGGGACCGGTCGCATTATGGCGCCTGGCATTTGTTTGGTCATAGCCACGGCAGCCTGAAAGGCATTGGAAAGTCCTATGATGTCGGCGTGGATTGCACAGAATTTACTCCGCTCTCACTTGAAAAAGCCGCCGCAAAGATGGCGCACCTGCAAAACCCGTATCGGATTGTTGAATAGGTTGCACGATTTGAACGGGGCATGCAATTTGACTGCTACGCATTTAGAACATACGTTCTTTCTGATATGGTTTTAAATCCATAGCCCCCGGATCCGGGGGCTATGGATAGGGTAGCCTACTACATTTAGGTGATTGACCAGGGACTTGCCTGCACCTGGGCTGCAGGCACAGATGAACCGTGAACTCACTGATTAAGACAAACCTTGCGTGTATCTATACCGTATATTTGGTGATACATTGTCTATATCATGACATCCTGCAAGGCTAAGATTTCCATAGTTTCCATATTTTCTACTGTTTTGTTCCCCATCTGCACCACAATTGTACCCAAAAACTGGAAAGGACTCGGATTTTCGTTGTCTTGCTAGGTGCTGATAATTTCTACTTTAACGCCTCATACTGCTTCCACCCTCGGCGATTAGTGCTTCAACCTCAGCACGCGTCGACCAGGGAAGATCAGTCGGAGCGGTCTGTTGAAGAACTGAAAACGCATTCCCTAGTCGGACAGCTTTTTGGATATCGCCTTCCAGGTAGCCGGTCAAAAAACCAGCCACGTTGGCGTCCCCACCACCGAGCGGATCAATGGTCTCGACTTCATAACGCCGATCTGTGTATAGATTGCCATCCGCATAAGCAATGGATGTAATTGATGCATGTTGCGCTGAAAGTGACTTGCGCATTGTTACCAACACCGTTTTGAATCCATACATCCCTGTCACTTGTCGAGCGATGTCTGCTGGATCGTTTCCTTTTAGACCTGAGAGTAATTCAGAGAACTCCGGTTGATCAGGAAGGGGGGAGATCAAAATATCCACATGCTCCATCAATGGTAGTTGTACTTTTCGCGCTTCATCTACCGTCCACAACGCAGCGCGGTAATTGACATCATAACTGACAAGGCAACCAGCCTCCCGTGCAGCGATCATCGCTTCTTTTTGAGCTTTATACGCGGATGCACTCAATGCAGGCGTGATGCCACCGACATGGAAGAGACGCGCCTCCTGAAAGATGGGTTTCCAATCCACCATTCCAGGCTGGATGTGAGCGAAAGCAGAGTCCTTTCGATCATAATATACGCGGATGGGACGTGGATCAACACCATACTCGACGAAATACACGCCGACGCGCTCACCCTCCGCCCATAAGATATGGCTCATATCTACGCCAAACTCGCGACCTTTGTTCGCAATCATTCGCCCCAAGGGATTGGACGGCAGTCGGCTCACATAAGCCGATTTGAGTCCGAGGCGCGCAACTCCGGCTGCGACATTCAACTCAGCCCCGCCCACTGACATGTTGAGAGAATTTGTTTGCTCCAGCCGCAGGTGGTCAGGAGGCGAGAGGCGAATCATCGTTTCGCCGAAAGTAACAACATCAATCATGTGGCAACCTCATGTTCTCTTTTGTCATGTGACTTGCTCAGTGCGGATGTCCGGGGATGTAGAGGGAGAATTGTCCGCCCAGGAAAAGCTTCATCAGGCTCCCAGCAGGTCGGCCGCCCAATCCAACGACAACGCCTCCAGCCGTTCACGGGTGGGCATGCCTGTCTGCTCGTCCCAGCCCTTGGCTCGGTAGAGTCGGGTCAGCGCCTGCTCGAAATCCTCGCGCGGCATACCCTGCCCCTGCAGCGCGCCGTTCTCCGCGCCCTTCAAACAAACGCTCCGGCAGTGTATCGTCCTTG
This sequence comes from uncultured Chloroflexia bacterium, assembly GCA_963774975.1. Taxonomy (GTDB): domain Bacteria; phylum Chloroflexota; class Anaerolineae; order Anaerolineales; family Villigracilaceae; genus JBGPQJ01. Next base: position 20,175 of record CAVZGY010000009.1, on the reverse strand, counting down.
CGCGAAAATCCCTCCCGGGCATTGAAGGCACGCGCCATGTTGGTCGCACGTTCACCCATCGTCAGGAGTTCGTCCAGGGTCACATCCCAGCCGGTGGCGGCGCGGATCGCCTCGACCACATCCGCAGCCTGCATAAATGACCGCGGCACGGGACCAAAGAAACACAGCCCGGAGACCTTCTCAAAACTGGTCCAGCGCTCAAGGGTGTAAAAATGACTCGTCTTTTCCTCATTGAATACGCGCGGAGGCTGTGCCTGCTGCAAGCCAAGCCCCTGGGCGCCCTTGAACGAAACCGACTCGGGATTGATCAACATCGGTGTCATGCGCCACCAGCAGGTGGTCCGCGCCGATCTCGGAAATGGCATAGCCCAACCCCACGTTGACCTTGCCGCGCGGGTCGTGCATGGGCAGCTCCTGGCCCTTGACCTGGATGGCAAAGAAGGGCGCCTCCCCGCCGATCTTCTCAGCCGCGTGCCGGCTGCCCTCCGCCAGCAAATCTGCCAATTCCCTCGCGGCGGGCGATCCTGCCGATCATGGCCAGCATGGCTTCGGCATTGCCAAAGCGCAGGTCGATGCCGTCGGTGTCCTTCAATCCGATCAGGCCATGTTCGAAGCACTCCATGGCAAAGGCGATGGTCGCGCCTGTGGAGATGCTGTCGAGCAGATACTCATTGCACAGCTCATTGGCTTTGGCGACCGCCTGAATGTCGTCCACGCCGCAGTCCGAGCCGAAGACGGCAACGGTCTCGTACTCGGGGCCGCCGTATTCGGAGACCTTCCCCTCCACGGCCACCTCGCGTTTGCAGCGCACCGCACAGGCATAGCAACTGCGGCGGGCGGTGAGAATCTGCTTCTCGTAGGTTTCCCACTTAATGCCGTCCACGCCCTCGAACGCTCCCTGGCGGAAGTTGAGCGTGGGCAGGATGCCGCCCGTATTCAACGCCTCGACCAACCCCGGCGTGCCGCGCTGCTGCAGGTCCCAGCTCAGCGGGTGTTTCACCGCCTCCTGCGAGAGACGTTTGCCCAGCGCCTGCAGCGCAGGCGCATCATGCGCCAGCGACAAATAACGCTGGTGCCCGCGCACCGCCACCGCCCGCAGGTTCTTGGAGCCCATCACCGCGCCCATGCCGTTGCGCCCGTTGAAGTGACGCAGGTCATTGGTGATGCAGGCGTAGCGCACCAGGTTCTCGCCTGCGGGTCCGATCTGCAGCACGCGGATCTTGTCGTCGCGCAGCTCCGAGCGGATATCTTTTTGAACATCGAGCGGAGTCCTGCCCCACAGGTGTTTGGCAGAACGCAGTTCGGCCTGGCCGTCCTGTATCCACAGGTAGACCGGCTCCGCGGACTTTCCCTTGATGATGATCGCCTCGAACCCGGCCATCTTGAGTTCCGGCCCCCAGAAGCCGCCCGCCTCCGATTCACCGTAGCCCCCCGTGAGCGGGGAGCGGGCCGAGATCACGTAACGCGTGGCGGTGGACACCGGCGAGCCGGTCAGCAGCCCGTTGGCGATGACCATCACATTCTCCGGGGAGAGGGGTTCAGTATGCGGCGGCATTTCGTTCAGCAGGAAATATCCCGCCAGCGCCTTGCCGCCCGGGTACAGGCGGTAGAACGCCTCACTGAGTTCCTCGATCTCAACCTTGCCGGTCGTCAGATCAACTCGCAGGATTTTGGCTGTGCTTCCATTGGACATGGGGGACCTCGCTGTAAGTGTAAGAAATCAGGTTGGACAAAAACTAGTGACGTATCTTTACTCGAAAATATTATAGTCCAGGAAAGATTTCAGTAGAAAGTAAGTTTCCATATACTGATTGTGATTTATTTCACATTATAAAACGCGGTTACTAATTTTTTTTATTATTTCATAATGCGAAATATTATATTGCATTATGAAATAATTCCTCTATAATAACGATATATATTTTAGTTCTTTTCGATCGTCTGGAGGTTATCCAATGTCTTTGTTTGACCTTTCGGGAAAAAAAGCAATTATCACAGGGGGATGCGCAGGTTTGGGTAGAGCATTTACCGAAGGTTTACACGAGGCCGGGGCGGAAGTGGCCATCATTGACATTTCACCCGAAGTTACCCATATTGCAGAAGAGATGAGTCGGCATGGGGCTCGAGTACATGGAGTGTCTGGCGATCTCTCCAATCGCTTGGATCTTGAACGTTCCTTCCAAAATGCAGTGAGAAAGCTTGACGGTAGACTCGATATTCTGGTAAACAACGCCGGGATTGTGATACGCCACAAAGCCGAAGAATTTCCACTTGAAGATTGGGATAAAGTCATCAATCTGAATTTGACTGCAGTTTTCCAAATGTCTCAATTGGCTGCTCGGGTCATGATCCCACAGGGACGAGGAAAGATCATCAACATCGCTTCGATGCTCAGCTTCTTCGGCGGGATTCTGGTGTGCCCTTATACAGCCAGCAAAGGTGCCATTGGAGGATTGACCAAGGCGTTAGGTAACGAATGGGCTTCCAAGGGAATTCAAGTGAATGCCATCGCCCCTGGCTATATGGATACTGCCATAAACGCAGCATTGAAAGCAAATGCGACTCGAAACGAGCAAATCCTGGCGCGTATTCCCGCTGGGAAATGGGGAAACCCGAGCGACTTGAAAGGCTCAGTGGTTTTTCTGGCATCCGAGGCTTCAGATTATATGAGCGGGGCAATTATTCCTGTTGATGGTGGCTATCTCGCTCGCTAGCTGAAAGGGAAAAAAATGGGCGTGAACATTCTGGACCAAGGCGAGGGAATTTTGTGGCTGCTACCGAGCTGGGTGCCAAGAGCTGCCTACCTTCCTGGACGACGCCTGAAAATACATCCTGATGATTTGTATGCCTTTGGTGTTCAGCGCGGAGCCATCAATACGCGTTGGCTATCCTCCACCACACCTGCTGACAATGGCCCAGCTGCGCGTCTAGATGAGGGGTTGAGTTATGTACTCTACGAAGATCAAGGCACGACCCGGCAGGTCTTGTTGGGAGATGTAGTCAATCAACTAGGTGCCCTGCTATTAGGAGAAGCCATCTGGGAAAGGTTTAAGCGCTGGCCGATACTCAGCAAGTTCTTCGATTTTCGTGGATCGTTGCCGCACCATCTTCATCTTCTGCCGGAGCACGCCGCCCTGGTGGGGCGGGAAAGCAAACCGGAAGGATATTTCTTTCCCCTACAACTCAACGCCTTCGAAGGTGATTTTCCCTACACTTACTTCGGCTTGGAACCCGGAACAACCCGGGAACAGGTGCGTCGCTGCCTGGAAACCTGGGAACAGGGTGACAATCATATTACCGACCTATCACGCGCTTATCGCCTACAAACAGGTACAGGCTGGGTGCTACCAGCAGGCACGCTTCACTCTCCCGGTAGCCTTGTTACCTACGAGCCACAATGGGGAAGTGATGTAGGAGCGGTATTCCAATCAGTGGTTAATCGCAATCCCCAACCTTGGGCTGCGGTAGTAAAGGATGTGCCTGAAGACAAACACCACGATTTAGATTTCATTGTATCCCTGCTAAATTGGGATACGAACACGGTCCCTGATTTCAAACAACGCTACTTCCGCCCTCCTTTGCCGGTGAAACCGCTGGAAGAGATGCGCGCTGAAGGGTATGAGGAAAATTGGATCAGCTATGGCAACGAGTTCTTCGCTGCAAAGGAGCTGACCGTCCTCCCGAGCTGCAGTGTGAAGGTAAAAGACGCAGCACCGTATGGCTGCGTGGCGATTTAGGGGCATGGACGAATGGGCCGTTGGCCGCTTGAAAGCCCCACGATCATTCGTTTTGGCCAACCTACCCAGGATGAATATTTCGTTTCTCATCCAGCCGCTGCAAGCGGCGTCACTATTCAGAACCTGAGCACCACGGAACCACTGGTCTTATTAAAGCACTTTCCTCCCAACCCGGAAGCTCCCCAGGTCTGAACAGCCTGGAGCAGGGTCTCATTGTTTGAATGAATTATCTAGCAAAGGGAAAACCATGGTCCTCTACCCAAACTCAGCACAGGAAGAAAACGGGGAAACAGAATTGCCTGACCGGAATACCATTCAATCAATAAACCGGGCGATGGACATCCTACAGGCTTTCCCGGTCCTGGGTCCAGAGGTCAGTATCACAAGTCTGGCTAATCACCTTGGGTTGAACAAGGCAACCGTTTGCCGCATTCTGGCGACATTGGAGAAGCAGGGTTTCATAACGCACACCACCGAGGGGCGCCGTTATCGATTAGGTGTGTCCCTCTTTGAATTAGGTGCTTATTACCAGAGCCAGCTAGATGTCCGGCGCCAGGCTTTGCCCTTCCTGCAGGCACTTTCTTCAAAAGTGAACGAAACAGTTTTCCTGTGTGTACGGGATGGGAATTTCGTCCTGTGCGTGGAGCGGGTGGATGTACAGAAGGATTTTGAGCATTTTGCTCTGCGGGTGGGAGGGCGATTGCCTCTCCATTGTGGAGCTGCTCCGCGCATTATTTTGTCTGAATTTGAGGATCAGGAGATTGCGCATTACGCGAAACAGACGGGCTTACCCCCAACCACGCCCCGTTCCATTACCACTCTGGATAAATTGATGGAAGATGTCGTGAAAACCCGCCGCCTAGGATATGTGCTAAGCGATGAAGATGTCACTCCGGGAATTTCATCAATTGGAGCGCCAGTGCGTGATTATTCAGGCGAAGTGGTAGCCGCAATAAGTGTTAGCGGCATGGCTGGATTTTTTCGAGATCATCTCACAGAGTTGGCTCAAGAAGTAAAGAGAACGGCCATGTTAATTTCTGAAAACATGGGATACCGCAACTGAGCTTGATGGAGAATATCCATTTCATGCCTGTAACGTGTATTGAAAGGAATAGGAATGACGAATAAAAGCAAATTCTCCAATACTATCCGCCCATGGCTGCGCATTCGCGAGTTGCCTTTATTGATTTTCATCCTGGTGATGATAGCCGTGTTGACCTACAGTTCACCGGCATTTATGCAGAAAGCCAATTTTCTCTCTCTCGCGCGCGGATTCTCTATCGAAGGGATTACGCTGATTGCGATGACCATCCTTTTGATTTCCGGTGTCTTCGATATCTCCGTTGGGGGGGTCATGGCTCTTTCCGGGGTTGTGTGCTCCATATTAATGGTGGAAAACGTTCCCCTGCCTTTTTCGATTCTGGGAGGAATTGCGGTGGGTATGGCATTTGGGGCATTCAATGCGCTCGTCATCGTAAAATACAAAGTCCATCCTTTCATTGTTACCTTCGGTACGCTTTTTATCGCCCGCTCCATCGGTCTGGCAATCACCCAAGGCAACCCGATCCGTGTCAACGATAAGATCTTCACCTTCATGGGCACCGGGCTTGTGGGGGGCATTCCGTTTGCGTTTATCGTGATTGTCATTTTAGCGGTATTGGCTGATTTTGCCATGCGTAGGGTGCGCTTCTTCCGTCAATTTTATTTCATCGGCGGAAACGAAGGGGGTGCTGAATTAACTGGAATCAATGTCACTCGCGTACGCGTAATCTCGTTTATTTTCTCCGGCATGTTGGCGGCAGTCAGCGGGATATTAAGCAGTGCTCGGTTAATGGGTGCCGTTCCCAATGCTTACATGGGCATCGAGTTGAAACTCATTGTGGCCGCGGTCATTGGAGGCTGCACCTTGAAGGGAGGGGAGGGCACCATTGCAGGGTCCATGTTGGGGTTGGTGTTCTTGTTCCTGCTCAGTAATTCGATGACCCTGCTGGGGATCAACATCTATTGGGAGCCATTTGTGCTAGGTATTTTCCTGATCATTGTGGTGCTTTACAACATGTATGCTCCCTCGCGTCTAACCAAGCCATCTTTCTCTGATGATTAATCATTCCACGGAGGTGACACTATCTAAAACTAAAAACTCTTTAACCCGACCTTCAAATCCATCCAATAAACATATTCAAAAACAAGGAGAACAAAGAATGAAGAGACATTTGATCCTTATACCCATAATCATCATGCTCATCATGGTTGCGAGCTGCTCCCCTGCCCCCGCAGATGTTGTTGAACCCGCAACGCAGGCACCTGCCGAAGAACAACCCGTTGTCGAGCAGCCCGCTGCAGAAGCGCCGAGCGGTATGTACGCAGGACTGGAAGCTGCGCAGACCGGTGAACGACAGCAATATGCTTATGTTTCTTACGTGACCGGCATTCCGTACTGGTTGGACGGTTTGGCTGGTATGGAAGCCGCTGCAAAGTTACTGGGTGTGGACTTCCAGTTCTATGGCCCTACCGACCTGGATTCACAGACCCAAGCCAAAATTGTGGATGAACTGGTCGCAAAAGGCGTGGATGGCATTGTCATCTCACCTTACGATCCCGACATTCTGGCAGGTCCGGCTGAGCGCGCTATGGATGCGGGCATACCCGTGGTAATGGTGATTTCAGATATCAATAGCCCCAGAGGTGTCGACGGCGGTTCCTATGGTTGGCTCGGCGGCCTAAACTACAATGTAGGCGTCACCGGCGGCAACTATATCGCTGAAAACTTCTGCAAGGAAAAAGATCCCTGTGAAGTGGGTATCCTGACCATGACCGGTGTGACGGTTCACGAAGAGCGCAAGCAGGGTTATGTCGAGACTCTGGCGCAATTCCCCAACATTAAAGTCGTCGAAATTGCAGACACCCAGGCAGATCCGAACATTGGCCTGCAAAAAGGCGCTGAGATCATCCAAAAATATCCTGAACTGGATGTGTTGGTAGGCACCGATTCGGTTGGAGGCGCTGCAGCAGCCCGCTCCGTCATTGAAGCTGACAAAGTTGGCGAGATCAATATTATCGCCATGGACCGTGATACGGACCTGTTAAACTACATTAAGGACGGCGTCGTGGATGCGACCATCGCTTCCAAGTCGTTCACAACCAAATTCATAGCCCTGCACTATGTATACTGGCTTCGCAACGACTTCATGGGAGATTACCTGGATTGGAAGGCAGCTGGAATCAATCCCATCCCGTCTATCACCGATACCGGCAACATGCTGATCACCAAGGATAACATTCAGTTCTTCCTGAAGTAGTAAGGGACTTTTGAAATGGGATTACGGCAACCCACCGCTACGATAAACATTCCTGAGTTGTTGCCATAAACCGTCTGGCCTTCACCCCCCTCCGGTAACCTGGAGAAGGGGTGAAGGCACCCAATAGGATTATATCCTGAACGTTGCACGAGTGAGAAACTATGGCTGATCCAGTTGTCCTTTCTGTAATAAACGTGAGCAAACGCTTCGGCGGTACACAAGCACTGCGCGATGTCACCTTTGAGATCACGCGCGGCGAAGTACACGCCATCATGGGCGAAAACGGGGCGGGAAAGTCCACCCTGGTGAAGATCATTTCAGCGGTGATCGCCAAAGATGCGGGCTCCATTTTATTTGAAGGCAGGGAACTGAGCGCCCACAACCCGCAGGAAGCGCGGCAGGCGGGGATCAATATCGTGTACCAGGAGCTGTCGCTTTCACCTTTCCTGAGTGTGGGAGAAAACATCAGCGCTGCATCTTCGCCGATGGACACCTTTAAATTAATGCGACCAGACCAGTTAGATGAAGATGCCCGCAATCTGCTTGCAGCCAGCCACATCAGCCCGCGGACAGTGGTCAATGACCTGGGTGTAGGCGCACAGCAAATCGTGGAAATTGCCGGTGCGCTATCGCGCAAGTGCAGCCTGTTGATCCTGGACGAACCGACCTCCTCCCTGACACTGCATGAAGTCGAGGAATTATTCAAGATCATTCATGTTTTGAAGGAAAAAGGGGTCACCATTATTTATATCACCCATAAAATCAGCGAGGTGTTCCAGATTGCCGACCGGATCACCGTGCTGAAGGATGGCGAATTTATGGGAACGCTGAATCGGGCCGAGACCAGCGAGGACCAGGTGATTAAACTGATGATCGGGCGCGATCTTAAGGATTTGTATCCTGCGCGCAGCGGTCAGAAGAAAGATTGCGTGCTCGAGGTGAAAAATATTTCCGGGGCAGGCTTCTCGGATATCTCCTTCAAGTTGTATGGAGGCGAGATTCTGGGCTTCGCGGGACTGACCGGTGCTGGGCGCACAGAGATGTTCACTGCACTGTTTGGTGCACACCCGGTGCGTTCCGGGCAGGTTTTGATCGATGGCAAGGTCGTGGAAATCCATTCCCCCGCAGAAGCAATGCGCCACGGCATGGGATACCTCTCGGAAGACCGCAAGCAGATCGGCCTGTTCCTCGAGATGCAGGTGAAAGAAAATACCATTGCCGCTACCATCGATAACGTCAGCGGAAAGTTCTTTGTGAATAATACCAAAATGAAAGAGCACGTCAGCCGGATGATCGAGAGCCTGCACACCAAAGTGAACTCGATAGAAGACAAGATTTACAGCCTGAGCGGCGGTAACCAGCAGAAAGTGCTACTGGCGCGTTGGTTGCTGGTACGCCCAAAAATCCTCATTGTGGATGAGCCGACGCGCGGCATCGATGTGGGTGCCAAGCAGGAGGTCTACCAAATCCTTCGCGAGTTGGCGAAGGAGGGGATCGCGGTGGTGATGATCTCCTCAGAATTACCAGAGATCCTCGGGATGAGCGACCGGGCGGCCGCCATGTATCAGGGCAAGCTGGTGGCGATCCTGGAAGGTGCTGAACGTGCGGAGGCTCCGCTGGCGTCAGCGATTGTAGGCATGAAGGCGAACCAGGTTATGGAAAGGGAGAGGGTGGCCTGAAGATGGAAACCAACATTGCCAAGAAGAAAGAAAAAGCCACCTACCTGAGTTTGGGCAAAATCATGCGCAAAATTCTACGAACGCGCGAGTTGCTGCTGATCCTGTTGATCATTATGATGATGATCATTCTTTCGTTGGTTTCACCCGCCTTTCTGTCTTATCGCAACATGATGGCATTGGCGTCCAACGAAGCCCCCAAGATCTTCGTGTTGATTGGCGTGCTCTTGTTATTGATCACGCGCGATTTCGATCTCTCGATTGGCTCGGGTATGGCACTCGTCGGGGTGGTCATGGCCACTCTGATCGCACGGACCGGCAGTCTGATGATCGGCCTGATGGGTGGACTGGCGGCAGGGCTGATCATTGGGGTGATCAACGGCTTTTTAGTGACGCGTTTAAAGATGGCGTCTTTCATAGCCACCCTGGGCACGCTCTACATGGCGCGCAGCCTGTGCAACGTGATCACACAGGGAAAGGCGGTACCGGTCCAAAACCAGTTCATCATCGAGCTGTTCAACAGTTATATGGTCGGACTGCCAAGTGTATTCATCTGGACGATTGTTTTTGCGGTTGTAATGGCCATCCTTCTTGTAAAGGAACGGCATTTTGTGCGCCTTTTCTTCATCGGCGTGAACGAGCGCGGGGCGAGGATGGTTGGGATGAACACCAACCGAATGCGCTGGGCGCTGTTCATTTTTTCCGGTTTGATGATGGCTTTCTCCGGGATCATTTACACCGGAATGAACCGGGCCATGGAGCCACTCGCATTTCGGGGAATTGAGTTGAAGCTAATTGCCATGTGTGTGATCGGCGGGGCTTCCCTCAAGGGCGGAAAAGGTTCTGTGGCTGGTGCGATCCTGGGATTGTTATTGATCACGTTAATCGGTAACTCAATGACCCTGATCGGTATTTCGCCGCAGTGGGAAGGCGCTATTTTAGGCTCGATCCTGTTGGCGGCTTCGATCCTGGATGCGTACACACAGAAGAAGGTCGAATAGCGAGGCGGATATGCCAAAACTCCATAATAAATCCTATACGCAAAGTGAAATCCTGGCGCATGTTGGAGATCTTTCACAGATATGTGAGGCAAAATTCATGCGTCTGGCAGGCGGCAACCGGGAGGGGGTTGAGATCGTGTGCTTCAAGACCGGCTCGGGGTTGAATTTCAGCGTGCTGCCGGGCCGGGGGTTGGATCTGGGCATGGCAGATTATCAGGGTATGGCGCTTTCCTGGAACTCCAGCACCGGAGAAGTACACCCCGCTTTCTACGAACCCGAGGGCGGCGGGATGGACCGTAACTATCACGGCGGACTGATGCACATCAGCGGCCTGACCTATTCTGGCCTGCCCTGCAGCGATAACGGCAAGGAACTGGGATTGCACGGGCGGGCTTCCAACCTGGCGGCTCAGAATGTCTGGGTGGATGGAGCCTGGGAGGGGGACGAGTATCGCGTCTGGGTGCAGGGTAAATTGAGGGAGACGTCTGCACTGGGCGAGAACGTGCTGCTCACCCGCCGGGTCAGCGCCTTGATGGGTGCCAGCAGGATCCTCATTGAGGATCGCGTGGAGAACTTGGCTCACAACCCGGTGGAACATATGTTGCTCTATCACACCAACTTCGGCTGGCCTCTGCTTGATGAGAGCAGCGAGCTGGTTGCACCGACCATCAAAATTGAGCCGATGATTCCGGAGATGGAGAAGGATATCCCTGATCATGCCCGCTTCCTGCCGCCCACAGCGGGTTACGGCGGGGTGTTGTTTTATCATGAACTGGCAGCCGACGCACAGGGCAATACGAAATTTGCACTGATCAACCGAAGCCTGGGAAGGGACGGGCTGGGTGTGTCGGTCCGGTTCTCAAAGCTCATGCTCCCGAACCTGGTGGAATGGAAGATGATGGGCCAGGGTCACTATGTGCTGGAATGCGGCCCCTCCAACTGTCGGGTGGATGGGCGCAATGTGGAACGGGCACGCGGAACCCTGCAATTCCTGCAGCCCTTCGAGTGTCGCGAATACCGTCTGGAAATCGGCGTGTTGGACGGGGCGCAGGAGATTGACCAATTTGTTCAAGAAGTGCGCCTCCTGCAGGAAAAATAGGAACCGTGAATGCATGTTACCCTGCGCCTGGCGCAATTGTTTGCCGATATCTTGGGAACGGACGAGGTTCTTGTAACACTTAATCAGACAGAGGCCACTTTGGGTGATATCCTGCAATCGCTGCTGAATTCGCAACCCGCTTTACGAGAGAGACTGGATGCCAACCGCATGCTCGAAAACGGTTCGATAAAGGCGATGTTTGTTCGGCAGGATGTACTTCTCACTGTACTCGATTCTGTTCAAGATGGTGACACCGTGCGTGTCATGCTGCCGATATCTGGTGGTTAATATTTGCGTTAACAAGTGATATAGCTGTAGTTTATTCAAAAAGCAGAGGTGAAAGATGGCTAATGGATATATGGGACATGTACTACGAGTGGACCTGACTTCTGGTCATATTACGACTCAGAGCTTCAGCGATGAAGTTCTGCGTAAGTACATCGGAGGAAGCGGACTCGCCACCAAGATTCTTTATGATGAAACCGACGTGAACACAGGTCCACTCAGTCCGGAGAATCCTCTGATTTTCATGACTGGACCGATGGCAGGGTCACGGGCGCCAGACTCCGGCCGCCACGATGTGGTGACGCGCTCGCCTCTGACCGGTATTTATGGCGAATCAAGCTCAGGAGGCACCTTTGGTCCGGCTTTGAAGGCCGCCGGTTACGACGGTATCGTGTTCACTGGTAAGGCGTCCGCTCCGGTTTACCTCTACATCGATGATGGAAAGGTGGAACTGCGCGATGCAGCCTGGCTGTGGGGAAAGGATACCTACGAAGTGGACCAACTCCTCAAGGACAAACTGGGGAAAGATATCACGCAGTGTTGTATTGGTCCTGCAGGAGAGCAGCTGGTGCGTATCGCCTCCATAATGAACGATGGTGTGGATGGCCGGGCAGCCGGGCGTTGCGGGGTGGGCGCAGTGATGGGCTCGAAGCAACTTAAGTCTATAGCTGTGCGCGGCACGAAAGCTCTGCCTGTATTCGATGATCTGAAGCTGGCAGAGGTCGCAAAAAAATGGTCGCCGGTGATCGTTAAAAATACCGGTTGGACGAAAAACGGCACCGCCGGAGGAATTGAGGGCGCGGAGGCGATCGGGAACCTGCCTATCAAAAACTGGAGCCAGGGTAACTTTCCCGGTGTGGCGACCATCAACGGCGTGTATATGACCAAAACCATCCTGACCAACCGCTATTACTGCCACAAATGTGTGATGGGTTGCGGGCGTACGGTGGAGGTTAAGGAAGGTAAGTTTAAGACGGTGGAGGGGGGCGGTCCGGAGTATGAGACGGTTGGCCAGATCGGCTCGAACTGCCTGATCGAAAACCTGGAAGCCATCGCGCTTGCGAATGAGCTGTGCAATCGCTACGGAATCGATACCATTTCCACCGGCGCAGCCATTGCGTTTGCGATGGAAGCCTACGAGCGCGGCGTGATCACCAAGGAGATGGCGGGGGGATTGGAGATTATCTGGGGTGATCCGGATGTGCTGATCACAATGGTCAAGAAGATCGGCGAGCGGCAGGATATCGGTTACCTGCTGGGCGAAGGTGCAGCGAATGCCGCCCGGGAGTTGGGCGGAATTGCGGAGGAATTTGCGGTGCATGTCAAGGGGTTGGATTTCCCTGCGCATGATCCGCGCAACGCGGTCGGCACCGGCCTGCAATTTGCCACCAGCGCCCGCGGCGCCTGCCATCTGTCCTCCTTCACGCACGACTTTGAGATCGGCGTACCCTTCCCTGAACTGGGCTACGACAAATCTCCCGAGCGCTGGGATACGGACGGCAAGGCCGAGTTCATCGCCAAATTCCAGAATGCCATGGGGATGTTCGACTCCTTGGTGTTCTGCAAGTTCATCGTCTACGGGCTCGGAGATTCGATTGTCAAGGCCATGCTGGAGATGGTAAACGCGACTACTGGTTGGGATATGACGTTCGAAGAATTTATGCAGACCGGCGAGCGTATCTTCAACCTCAAACGCATGTACAACAACCGGCTGGGGATCACCCGCAAGGATGATGTGCTGCCACCACGCATCCTAAGTCACAGGCGAGGCACGGGCGGCGCCGCTGAAAATCTACCCCATCTGGGGAGGATGCTGAGCGATTATTACCAATACCGCGGTTGGGATGAATTCGGCATTCCCCGGCAGGAAACTCTGGAGAGACTCGGGCTGGCTTGACCAACCCAGGCTTTCATTCTTGATGTCAAGTTAATCATTAAGACTGCTCGCTGAAACGATCTGTGCAGCGAGGTAGGTTTCTAGTTGTCAATTTACGGGGCAAGGTTCGCCCCGACTGGAGGAAAATAAATGTTATCTGCTCAAGAAGTCAAGGATTTGAAAAGGTTCTCTGTGCAGGTGCGCATGGAAGCCCTGAAAGCCATCGGCGGAGTGGGCGTCGGGCACATTGGCGGCTCGCTGTCACTCGCCGAGCTGATGGCGGTTCTGTACAACAAGGTGCTGAAGGTGGATCCCCGCAACCCGAAATGGGAGCAGCGGGATTACCTGGTGGTTTCCAAGGGGCATTCCGGTCCCGCGGTGTATGCCACGCTGGCGCTAAAGGGTTTCTTTCCGCTGGAAATGCTGAAGACGCTGAACCAGGGCGGCACCAATCTGCCCAGCCACTGCGATCGACTGAAGACACCTGGCATCGACATGAGCACCGGCTCGCTCGGGCAGGGGGCCTCCAGCGCGGCGGGCATCGCCCTGGGTTTCAAGTTGAGTGGCAGGTCCAACCGGGTATACCTGGTGCTGGGCGATGGCGAGTGCCAGGAGGGGCAGGTTTGGGAGATGGTGATGTTTGCCAGCCACCAGCACCTGGGCAACCTGATCACCTTTGTGGATGACAACAAACAGGAAGTGGACGGCTTTACCCGCCTGATCAACGACCTGGGCGACCTGCCGGGCAAGTTCAGCGCTTTTGGCTGGTTTGTGCAGAAGGTTGACGGGCACGATGTGCAAGCCATCCACCAGGCGGTGGAGAATGCCCAAGCCCAAAGCGACAGACCGTCGATGATCGTTCTGGACACAGTTAAAGGTCGTGGCGTCTCGTTCTGGGAGGGCAATCCAGTGAATCACAACATCCCCATCAACAAGGAACAGCTGGCAAGCGCACTGGGCGAGCTGGATACTCAACTTGCAGCGATTGGCTAGCAGGAAGGAAAACAGCGATGACCGTCATACTGGCAAAAGAAAACATCGAAGATAAGACTGCCATGCGGGACGCCTACGTCCAGACATTGATGGAAGTAGCCGAGCAGAATGATCGCGTTTTGGCATTGGACGCCGACCTGATGCTGGCATTGGGTTTGGGCCCGTTCACGAAGAAATTCCCTGCGCGCGCCATCAATGTCGGTGTTCAGGAGGCGAATATGTACGGTGTTTGCGCCGGACTTTCGCTGGTGGGTTATGTGCCTTACGCTCACACTTTCGCTTGCTTCGCCTCCCGCCGGGCTTTCGATCAAATTTTCATGTCTTGTGCTTATGCCAAGCTCAATGTACGTGTCGTGGGCAGCGACCCAGGAGTGACTGCCATGATGAATGGTGGTACGCACATGGCTTTTGAAGATATCGCCCTGATGCGTGCCGTGCCCCAGATGACCATCCTGGAACCGGTCGACTCGGTGATGATGCGCGATTTGATCCGACAGACGGCCGACCTGTATGGGATGTTCTACATCCGCCTGATGCGCAAGCCGCAAGTGAAACTGTATGAAGAAGGATCGACGTTCACTATCGGCAAGGCAGTGACTCTGCGCGAGGGCACGGATGTGACGATCATCGCCACCGGGTTCCTGGCCTGGGAGGCGCTCCAAGCGGCGCAAACCCTGGCGGAGCGTGGCATTCAGGCGCGGGTTCTTAATATGTTTACGATTAAGCCTGTGGATCAGGAGGCGATCCTGGCCGCAGCGCAGGAGACCGGGGCGGTGGTCACTGCGGAAAACCACAATGCGATGAACGGCTTGGGTTCGGCTGTTGCCGAAGTGCTGGTGGAAACGTGCCCGGTGCCCATGGAGCGCATCGGGGTGTTCGAGCAATTCGGTGAAGTGGGACCGCTGGATTATCTGAAAGAGCACTTTGGGATGACAGCAGCACACATCGCAGAGAAAGCGGTGAAGGTGATAAACCGCAAGAAGCAGCGACAATCGGAGCCAGCCTAGTAGAAAGCGGTTTCGGTTAGATCCCAACCGGAGTCAAAAGAGACCTGTCAGGCGTTGATAACCTGACAGGTCTCTTTTGAAAAATAAACCTATTCTTCAAGGATTTACCGGTTGGTTCTCCACCGTCCACCAACCGACAGTATGGATGGGCAAGGCACCTTCCACCCACACCGGTGCAGACAACTCACCCAGAGTACGCTGCCAGTAGCCGTTCGGTAGTGGAAGAGTGGAGTGAAACGGATCCACCATGATCATGCTTGGCGCACCTTGGAGTTCGGGAAGCGAGAACACATCGAAGTGTAAGTGGGGGTAGCCGGAAGTACACACATCACCGATTGTGCCAATTTTCTGTCCACGACCGACGCGCGACTTTAAAGTCACATCAATCGTCGATAAGTGTGTGTATCCGCTGAGCAGATGATGGCCCATGTAGAAGCCGTGGTAGATAACCACCGAATTACACTGCTCCTCCCCGTTGACAGCTATGACTTCACCGGGAGCTGCGGCCAGCACAGCGACTCCGGCGGGTAAGGTGAAATCCGTGCCCGAGTGCTGGTTCGTGCCGATCGGCTGGCTGGTGCAATAGGTGTCATTGGAGGTGCACTGGTGATCTTCTTCATTCCACCAGGAGATACGCGCCAGAGGATGGTGATCATAAAAGCGGTCGATTTGAACACCTCCGGTGAAGGGCGTGGTAAAGATGCCTTGAACCAGGGCAATGAGGACGGTCTGTGGAGAACTCAGAATTAAGTTGGCGCCATCCCGAACGGGATAGATATGTCCATTGCTGTGGATGCGAAAGGTATAAACCGGTTCGGCATGAATGATTATCGTATAGAAGCCGCGCGTGAGTGCGCCTAGGTCGCAGTCTCCAGCTTTGTCGGCCGTGCAGATGATATCACCTGCGGCCAACCTGGTCCCCGGCAGTGGAGGTTCGCCCATGTCCCACTGACCGTTGGCATTGTAATCATGAAAGACACTGGCGCGCACGCTGAAGATGTCCGAGGCGGTGGCAGGAACAGGAGCGATCGTTTGAGGCAATTGAACCTCCAGGACAGCGGAGGGGTGATATCCACTTCCCCGAGTACAGGAAACCAAGTTCAGTGCAAGAACAACAAGCAAGGTTAGCCAGGTTTTTGAAAATTCTCTTGTCGAGCAGATCATAGGTCACGCTTTGAGTGGATAAAGAAAGGTATTTCTTTAATAGTAGTACAGAAATATCAACTGCACAACCGTAGGTGGTAAAAAGGACCATCTAGTAATTCAGTCAATGTAAATGGATGAAAAGAATGGACAATGCTCTCCGAACTCAACGGTGATTGCGCTACAATTGTAGCTCGCAGTGAAGCATCCTGTTAGTAAATTTCTCCGACTTAATTGTATAAACGAGATGTCGCTTCGCCCTCAGAATAATTCTGGAAGAAGGAAATCTAAGCAGCTGATTTCTCACACTGATTTTTAAAGGTTTTTCCCGAAAAAATAACTAAAAAGGTTGTTGGTTTAATAACTCAGCTCTCCTTTTCTAGGATGTGGAGACAAGACCACAAAATATTTTATTCAGGATATCTACCGACTTGAAATATTTCCTCATGGGGGCGATGAAACCAATAAAAACAGCCTCCATATCGGAGGCTTGAAAAGTGATCGATCGGGGACTTGAACCCAGAACCTGCTGATTAAGAGCGAGCCTTGCGTGTATCTATACCGTATATGTGGTGATACATCGTCTCTAGTGGGGCATTCTGTAAGGCTAAAAAGTCTATAGTCTCTTTATTTTCTACTGATTTGTTTCCCCGTTGCACCACGGTTGCACCCGCAAATTGGAAAGGCGACTCTCAATTTGGCTAAAACTTGTGTGTCGGCTGTGGAGCATTCCGACAAGTACTATCAAAAGAATAGGGGCACATTACGGTGGAAACCACCGCACTCTTTTATGTATCGAATCTTATATACAGAAGAAGGCTCGTTAATAATTGTAAAAAGGAGGTTGCCGATTAAACAGTAAGGGAATTGCTAACCTGATGGATACTACTTACAGACGGTTGCAGCAGATAAAAAAACAGCTGGGGAGTTGGAACACTCAAGAGTAACGACCTTGAAAATGTCCTCGTTTGGTTAAGTGGAATAGGCCTTTTGAAAAATGATGAAGTGGCAACAATACCATAAATTTCGATGAAATAAGGTTAATGAAAACCGAAAACATAATCCCTGCAGGTGTTCGATGAGTTGAGCGGAATCCATCGTATCATCCGATCTGCTGACGGCCGGGTTGGAGTGTCCCTTGCTGGATTTGCTCCAGGATGGCCTGCTGGATGCGGAAATACATGGGAATGGGCAGATTTTGATTATTCATGGATAGTAGTATTGTCCGGTATCTACCTGAATGTTACATCTGACTCGGGGTGGCTTCTTACTCATCATAGAATTGCGCTGGTATAATCACGCGCAGGTTAGACTCAGGAGAAATGATTGTGAAGCAGGAAGTCCATTTCTGCCAATCGGCTGACAAAGTGCGCATTGCATACGCCACAAGTGGTCAGGGTCCTCCGCTGGTCAAAGCTGCCAATTACCTGACCCATCTCGAACATGATTGGAATAGCCCTGTCTGGCATCATTGGATGCGGGATTTGTCCGAAACAAATCGATTGATCCGTTATGATGCCCGAGGCTCCGGTCTCTCGGATTGGGATGTCAAAACCTACAATATGGAGGCATGGGTTCGCGATCTGGAAGCGGTTGTAACCGCGTTGAATTTGGATCGTTTTCCTTTACTAGGCATCTCTCAGGGCGCGGCAGTGTGTGTAGCATACGCGATTAAACACCCCGAGCGGGTCTCGCGGCTAGTGCTGTATGGCGGCTATGCAAGAGGGCGCTTTCACCGTGACCTCGACAGGCAAGGTGAGTTGGAGGCAGAAGCCCTCATCAATCTGATCAGAGTTGGCTGGGGTCAGGAAAATCCAGCTTTCCGCCAGCTCTTCAGCACGATGCTAATGCCGGAGGCCGATATGGAGCAAATGGCTTCGTTAAATCAACTTGCGCACATCTCGGCAACGCCTGAAAATGCAGCCAGAATGGAACGAGCTTTTTATAGGATCGATGTTCGCCACCTGGCGCCGAAAGTCGCCGCGCCGACCTTGGTTTTGCACCCACGTCAGGATTCCTCTATCCCATTAGAGGAGGGCCGGCTGCTGGCATCTTTGATCCCCGGATCCCGTTTCGTGCAGCTTGAAAGCAGAAACCACATTTTACGTGAACAGGAGCCAGCCTGGAGCCGCTTCCTTGCAGAGATTCGTAATTTTCTCGGCGAAGGTGTCGTTGAAAAGGTGCCTCAGCCTCCCGCTAATATTTTTCCCGAATTGACCCCCCAGGAGCTATTAACCCTCGAACTGATGGCTCTTGGCTTGGACAACCAACAAATTGCTGACCGGTTGGTTCTTTCACCCAAGACTGTCCGAAACTACACTTCCCGCATTTACACGAAGCTTGGCGCGAGAACCCGGGGGCAAGTGATCGTTTTGGCCCGCGAAGCAGGTTTTGGGAAGTCGACTGTCCCATCCTCATAGAACGCACGAGCAAAAATAACCATACCAGGGACACCAGTCCCTAATTTAAACATAAAAGGCGCTGGCCAATTGGTGACATGCGCCTCATGACGATTCCCCATACGCTCTCTATAATCGGTTGTATTCCATTGGTAGCCACTTGTGGCTAATAAGTTTTATGACCCGAAGCAGTTGATTTTGGAGGTAATGATGACAATCGAATCTATTGACGCCAAGGATGATTTGTCTCTGCTGGATAAACAGGCGGTTTCCATTTTCAAAGGCAGCCTGCGCGGCGAATTAATCCAACCGGGAGATGCCGGTTATGACGAAGCTCGCCAGCTTTACAACGGCATGGTCGACAAACGACCCGGGCTGATTGCCCGCTGTGTCGATGCAGCCGATGTGATCGCAGCGGTCAACTTTGGCCGCGAAAACCATCTGCTTCTGGCTGTACGCAGCGGTGGACATAATGGCGCCGGGCTGGGATCTTGCGATAACGGCTTGGTTATCGATCTCTCCCGGATGCGCGGCATCCGCGTGGATGCCGCTCGTCGCGAAGTGCGCGTCGAAGGTGGCTGCACCTGGGGCGATGTCGACCACGCCACCCAACCCTTTGGCCTGGCCGTGCCCACCGGTTTCATCTCCAGCACTGGCGTGGGCGGCCTCACCCTGGGCGGCGGTGTAGGTTACCTCACCCGGCGTTACGGCTTGACGATCGACAACCTGCTGGGAGTGGACATGGTGCTGGCCGACGGCAGGTTGGTCACGGCGAGCGCCCAAGAAAACCCCGATTTGTTCTGGGCCGTGCGCGGCGGCGGTGGCAACTTCGGGGTGGTCACCTCGTTCCTGTTCCGGGGTAACCCGGCTGGCCCGGTTGTTTACGGCGGCCCGATCTTCTGGCCACTGGAGCACGCGATGAAAGTGATGCGCTTCTGGCGCGAGCTGATCTTGACCGGCTCCGAGGAGTTGAATGGCTGGTTTGGCTTCCATCACGTTCCACCGGTAGATATGTTCCCGGAAGAGCACCATTTGAAAAAGATGGCCACCATCACCTGGTGCTACACCGGCGATCTGGAGAAAGCAGAGCAAGTTTTCAAGCCAATCCGAGAGATCGCACCAGCGGCGATGGATTTCGCCGGGCCGATCCCGCTCCCGGCGCTGCAGAGCATGTTCGATGGGCTGTACCCGCCTGGCTTGCAGTGGTACTGGAACGCCGATTTCGTCACCGACCTCAGCGACGAGGCGATCAACCTGCACATTCAATACGGTAACCAGCTGCCCAGCGTGCATTCGACCATGCACCTGTATCCCATCAACGGCGCGGCCCACCGCGTGGGAAAGAACGAAACTGCCTGGAGCTATCGGGAGGCGAATTTCGTCCAGGTGATCGTTGGTGTGGACCCCGATCCGGCCAACAACTCACGTACCATCGCCTGGTCGAAGGAGTACTGGCAGAAAATGCACCTCTATTCGGCTGGGGGAGCCTACGTCAATATGATGATGGATGAAGGACAGGAACGCGTCCAGGCTGCCTATCGTGACAACTATGCCCGCCTGGCACAGGTCAAGGCGAAATATGACCCGCAAAACCTGTTCCGGGTAAATCAAAACATCAAGCCGGCATGATTGCTTCCAAGCCGCTAAACTGGTGTGGCTT
>CAVZGY010000008.1:0-79684 GCA_963774975.1 uncultured Chloroflexia bacterium | reverse complement strand
GTCTCGCTAGATGAGCGACAGATATAAAATGTTTTAGCATTTACACAGGTTTACTCCATCGTAAATAAAACGAGGGTCTTTTGTATTCGGATTGGGTAATCCATTTTTCGCGGTAGGCGAAAATACTCGTCCCTTTAAATCACCAAAGCACCAAAAAACATGACCTGATTGCCAAGCCTGGAGGTTGTCTGGACAGTGCTTGACTCTCATTTTGATTAATGCTATAGTATTCATGCAAACGTTTACAGATAATATTTCGCCAAAATTCGCTTGGTTTTGTCTCTCCTTTTATAATTTTTTTGTTAATACCTTAATATCTCCTGTTTTGGCGGTTTTTTCATCGAATACGGCGCTTCTAAAATCCTGATCTGGGATATTTCTAAAGAAAACCCATTTTCATGTAAACGCTAACACGATCATGGATAATAAAGGGAACTACAAAGTCACCATCGTCGACGTAGCCAACAAGGCGGGTGTTTCGTTTGGGACCGTCTCGCGCGTCGTTAATAACAACGTCCACGTAAAGGACGAAACCCGCCAACGCGTTTTGGATGCCATGCAGGAACTGGGATATGTTGCCAATCGCCAGGCACGCAGTTTGGCCGGAGGAAAATCGGATAGCATCGGGGTGCTCGTGCCTGATTTGGGCACCGGCTATATCGGAGAGATCATACGCGGCATCGATGCCGAACTTGGATTGAGCAGCCTTGACCTTATTCTGTATACCACCCACCGAACCGCCAGCAAGGAAGCCAATTATGTTGCCAACCTGGCTAAGGGCATGGTGGATGGTCTCCTGCTGGTCTTACCCCGCAGCCCCGCCGATTACATTAACATACTCACCAGCCATCGATTCCCATTCGTTCTAATCGACCATCAGGGAACCGGTCAGGAGTGTCCTGCTGTGGGGGCAACCAACTGGCAGGGTGCCTATAACGCCACTGAATACCTGGTCAAGCTGGGCCACCAGCGGATCGGTTTTATCACCGGCTGGATGGACCTTGGGTGCGCTGAAGATCGCCTGGATGGCTATCGTTCTGCGTTACGCACTCACCATATCCCCGATTCTCCCGAGTTAATCTTTGAGGGAACTTTCTTCCAACCGGATGGATTTGCCGGCGCAACTGCGTTCCTTAGATTGCCGGATCCTCCGACTGCGATTTTTGCTTCCAACGACGTGATGGCAATGGGCGCAATGGATGCTGTCCGCAGCCACGGCTTGCGAGTCCCGGAAGATGTTTCCATAATCGGATTCGACGACATCCCTCAGGCGGCATTGGTTCGGCCTGCCTTAACCACTGTCCGTCAACCTCTTGAGCAAATGGGGCGTGTTGCCACCCAGATGCTTTTGGATTTGCTGAAAAACCCCGAGGAAAGGAGCTACCGATTGGAATTACCCACAGAGCTAGTGATTCGAGACTCAACTGCCCCTCCAAAGAGACAGAGCTGGCTAACCTGTCCGGCGCGCCAGCCCTGCCTTTTTATGGGACCCCAATACGGAGAAAGGAGTACCTCACTTAGATTATACCCAACCATACTGCTCAATTCAAAATATCCAATAATCAAACTATGAGATAAAAGGAGAAGAAAATGTCCAGAAAAATTATTACCATTTTGAGCATCGTGCTCATCGCTTCCTTTGCGTTAGCTGCCTGCGGTACTCCTGCTCCAACTGAAGAGCCTGCCCAACCTGCAGCGACTAAAGCCCCTGAACAACCAGCCGCAACCGAAGCCCCTCCTCCCGTTGAAAAGGTCACTGTAACCTGGTGGCATATCTCGACTGCAGAAGAACACAAAGCACTCTGGCAAGGGATGGCAGATGAGTACATGGCTGCTCATCCGAATGTCAACATTGAGATCACTGTTCTTGAAAATGAAGCCTTCAAAACCAAATTGACCACCGTGATGCAGTCTGGTGAACCCCCCGACATCTTCCAGAGCTGGGGTGGCGGCGTGATGAACGAATATGCCAAAGCCGGCCTGCTGAAGGACATCTCTGCAGACCTCGATGCGGACGGCGGCGCTTGGCGCGATACATTCGCATCAGGTGCGTTGGGCGTGTATTCCTACCTGGGTAAGAACTACGGTGTGCCGTGGGATATGGGCATGATCGGTTTTTGGTACAACAAGGATTTGTTTGCGCAGGCTGGTATTACCGCCCCCCCCACCACGTGGACTGAATTCCTGGACGACGTAAAGGCACTTAAGGCTGCCGGCATCACCCCCATCGCCCTCGGTGAGGGAGATAAATGGCCCGGCATGCATATGTGGGCTTACCTCGTCACCCGCCTCGGCGGCAAGGAAAATTTTGAGGGAGCGCTATTGCGCACAGGTTCCTTCACCGATGCTCCGTTTATCGAAGCTGGCAACAAACTGAATGAACTGATCGCGCTGGAGCCCTTCCAGGATGGCTTCCTGGGTGCAACCTACGGCGATGAAGCGACTGCCGTGGGGAACGGAAAGGCTGCCATGGAATTGATGGGTCAGTGGGCGCCGGCTGTCCAAAGGGACAACAGCGAAGACAAGCTGGGCCTCGGCGATAAACTGGGTTTCTTTGCATTCCCGATGGTCGAAGGTGGCGTTGGCGCTCCGACTGATGCAGTTGGCGGCGGCAATGGCTTTGCCATTGGCAAGAATGCCTCTCCGGAAGCCGTTGACTTCGTCAAGTTCTTGACCAGCGCGGAGAACCAGGCTGCCTTGGCCGGAATCGGCGTTGCCATACCGGTTGTCAAGGGTGGCGAAGTCGGATTGTCGGATCCGTTGATGATCCAACTCCAGCAGACCTTTGCTGCGGCAGAGTATTTCCAGCTGTATTACGATCAGGCGTTGCCGCCTGCGATGGGCTCTGTCATCAATGACAGCGTTCAGGGTATTTTTGCCGGCACCCTGACACCGGAACAGGCTGCACAAGCGATCGAAGATTCAGCCGCAATGGAAATCAAGTAAGACTGGATATTTGTAAGCGTATGCGGGGATTGGGTCTTTATAACTCGATCCCCGCACCTATTTATCCTCCCGCAGGTACTACTTAAGGTCTGATATGCGCACACCTCCCGCCATTCCTGATGCCTTCAAACTATCCAGAGGTACGGGGTCACCGCGCAGGTTTCAAGAGAACCTGATAATTATCCTGTTCCTGACACCGGCCATTGTCCTCTTCATGCTGTTTGTCGTTTATCCCATTTTCCAATCAATCTATTACAGCTTGTTTAATTGGAAGGGCTTTGGGCCCGCAGTGGATTATGTCGGTCTGGATAATTTCAAGAACATCCTTAAGGATAGAATTTTCCTGATCGCGCTGCGCAATGTTCTACTCGTCATCGTACTCTCGCTTACCGTTCAATTGCCATTATCACTGATGCTGGCTGTTCTGGTGGGCAAAGACCTGCCCGGCCGTGTCATATACCGTACTATTTTCTTCCTGCCATATGTCCTTTCCGAGGTCATTGCAGCCCTTATGTGGCTGTTTATTTTAAACCCCGACCCGGAGCGAGGTTTTATCAACGCGGTTCTGATCCTTTTTCCGGGTGCTGAAGCACAGGCATGGCTCGGAGACACCAGCCTCGTCCTTCCGTCGATTTTTGTGGCTCTCACCTGGAAGTATTTTGGTTATTACATGTTGTTATTTATGACAGGATTACAGAACATTCCCCAGGAAATTGAAGAGGCGGGACGCATCGACGGCGCCAACTCATTCCAAAATTTCCTTTACATCACCTTTCCCCTGCTTAGGGGCACCATCCTCACAGCAGTCTACATATCCGTGCTTGGCTCAATCCAACAGTTCATCCTTGTCTGGATCATGACCAAGGGCGGTCCGGTCAATGCCAGCGAAATGATGGCAACCTACATGTATCGTTTTGGGTTTGTCCGATTTCAGTTGGGTTACGGCTCTGCAGTGGCAATCTACATGTTCCTGATATGCTTAATCTTCTCCCTGGTCTATCAGCGCCTCACACGGCGACCCGATGACCTTACTGGTTACCAATAAGGAAAAACCCATGGCCTTAACAAAATCCCGGAACAAGTGGAATAAACGGAAAGTTACCCAAAGGTTTCTTCAGTATTTAATCCTTACCATTATCGCCGTGATTGTTCTTGTCCCGGTTGTGATGCTTGTTTTCGGTGCGCTTAAAACTCGCGGCGAGTTGATGTCCCATCCTTACACAATACCCATCCCCCCTCGCTGGGAGAACATGGTTTCAATTTTGACCAGTCCCAATTATTCATTTTGGACCATGTTGCGCACCAGTTTAATTGTTATGCTGATAACTACAACAGCGGTGGTTGTCATTTGCAGCCTGGCCGCCTTTGTATTTGCCCGTATGGAGTTTCGAGGTAAAGGGGCTTTCTTTAACCTGTTCACCCTTGGGTTGATGTTCCCCATCACCATAGCCATTCTACCGGTATATTTTGTCCTTCGCCAAATCGATATGATTGACTCGCTGTGGGGAGTCATCCTTGTGCAAACAGCATTTCTGTTATCAGGCAATATCTTAATCCTGCGCGGATTTTTCACGGCTATCCCTGCCGAGCTGCAGGACGCAGCTTACATTGATGGTTGTAACGCCGTGGATTTCTTCTGGAGGATCCTGCTCCCCCTGTCCAAACCGGCGTTGGCGGCGGTGGCAGCCCTGACAATGATCGTGAGTTGGAACGATTTGCTGGTGCCGCTGGTCGTGATCAATAGCGATAAATTGTGGACTCTGCCACTTGGCACTATGCAGTTCCAGGGTCAGTATGGACAGGATCTGGCTCTGGTCTCGGCCTTCGTGCTCCTTTCAGCCGTGCCCACAATTATCTTCTACCTGTTCGCCGAACGTCAGATCGTCACGGGACTGACCGCAGGAGCTGTCAAGGGATAGTACCAAAATGGCTGGAACCTTTCGCAACCCAATCCTTTCAGGGTGTTACCCCGACCCTTCCATTTGCCGGGTTGGCGAAGATTATTACCTGGTCACATCATCATTCGAATATTTCCCCGGACTCCCGATCTTTCACAGCCGGGATCTGATCCACTGGAACCAAATCGGTCACATCCTCGACCGCCCATCTCAACTCGATCTTGATGAGGTCCGACCCTCAGGCGGGCTTTATGCTCCCACCATTCGTCATCACAATGGGACTTTCTATGTCATCAATACGCTTGTAGATGCAAAGCAAAGGTCTGGGAACTTCATCGTCACGTCAACTCGGCCTGAGGGCCCCTGGAGCGAACCGAACTGGATTCAAGATGCAGACGGCTTCGATCCATCATTATTCTTCGATGAAGATGGGCGCGTCTGGCTAACTGCCAATCGCCTGAATGAAGAAGGGTATTACCCTGGGCATACAGAAGTTTACCTGCGGGAATTGGATATTGAGAAAATGAAGTTGATCGGCGAAGAAGAAGTTTTATGGGATGGCGCGGTCAAAGGTGCGGTCTGGACAGAGGCAGCGCATATTTTCAAGGTTAATGGATATTATCATTTGCTCGCTTCGGAAGGCGGGACAGCACATCACCACGCCGTGACGATTGCCCGCA
Organism: uncultured Chloroflexia bacterium; assembly: GCA_963774975.1. Taxonomy (GTDB): domain Bacteria; phylum Chloroflexota; class Anaerolineae; order Anaerolineales; family Villigracilaceae; genus JBGPQJ01. The sequence goes on along the minus strand of CAVZGY010000008.1, from coordinate 74,160 downwards.
GCAAACGCATCACTGGACCTTATGAAGCGAATCGCGGAAATCCCATTCTGACTCATCGCCAATTAGGGCTCGATTATCCGATTGTTGGCACGGGGCACGCCGATCTGGTTGAAACGCAAAACGGTGAATGGTGGTTGGTCCTGTTGGGGATGCGACCATATGGAGGTTATTACTATAACCTGGGACGCGAGACATTTCTTGCACCTGCCCGGTGGGAGGATGATTGGCTCATCATCAGCCCTGGAACAGGACGTGTGGAGTTCGAATACGCTGCACCAAACCTGCCCGAACATGTTTGGAAAGCAAATCCACCACGCGAAGACTTCAATGATACATCCCTTGCATATCATTGGAATTTTCTTCGCACACCTCGTGATGAGTTTTATTCGCTCAATGAACGCCCTGGTTTTCTTCGTTTGAAATTGCGCCCGCAGCACCTTTGCGAACAGAGCAATCCCAGTTTTGTGGGGCGCAGGCAGCAGCATATTAACTTCTCGGCCCAAACGGAATTCGAGTTCACACCCCAAGCAGGAGAATGTGCGGGGCTTGTCCTCATCCAAAATAACGATTTCCATTTTCGTTTTGTCGTCACGCGCGAAACCGAAAATAGACTTCACCTCATCAAACGCTCATATGGAAAAGAGGAGACTCTCGCTTCACAATCGTTACCCGCTGACAGTTACTCCCTCAAAGTGACAGCGCACGAACAGAACTACAACTATTATTTTTCAACGAACGGTCAATGGCACACGCTCGCCGAAAACATTGATGGGCGAATACTCAGTACTCCTGTTGCCGGCGGTTTTGTCGGGGCTTACATAGCCATGTACGCCAGCAGTAATGGTCAGCCCAGCACGAATTGTGCCGACTTCGATTGGTTTGAATATACCGGTCATGATGAAAACTAATAACCCTGTTTATCGTATTAATACCCATTTCTCTCTTCGGCCTCTCTTTGCTATTCTGCTTTCCCTTTCATTCATCCTTTCCTCCTGCGGATCGCCCTCCCTGCCTGTGACTGCCACGGAGACATCAGTCATTCCCATGTCCACGCCTATTCCTCCCAAACCCGCTTTTGAGACTGGAGTTTATCCCAGCCTGTTCGCAGATTACCTCGGTATAAGCGACGAGGAGATTCAGGCTAAGATTGAGGAAACATGGAATCAACTTTTTTACGGTGATGACACGTCTGAGCGCGTTTATTACCCCGTCGGGTCGGATATGGCCTACATCCTCGATACAGGCAATGATGATGTTCGTAGTGAAGGCATGTCGTATGGAATGATGATCGCCGTGCAGCTGAACAAAAAGGAAGAGTTCGACCGCCTCTGGAAATGGGCAAAGACCTACATGTATCAGAAAGACGGCGGCTATAAAGGGTATTTCGCCTGGCATTGCAAACCTGACGGCACCCAATTATCCGCCAATCCCGCCTCCGATGGGGAGGAGTGGTTCATCATGGCCTTGATGTTCGCGGATGCGCGCTGGGGCAGCGGTGAAGGCATCTACAATTACCGTGCCGAGGCTCAGTCCATTTTGGATATATCGCTGCACGCCGATCAATTGGGCGGCGAACTGTCGACCAACCTTTTCGATCCCGAAACAAAACAGGTGGTATTCGTCCCTCAACTGGGACCAAACTCGCAATTCACAGACCCCTCCTATCACCTGCCGCATTTTTATCAGCTCTGGTCCCTCTGGGCCGACAAGGATAACGAATTTTGGGCGGAAGCCACCCAGGTCAGCCGCGACTATCTAAAAACAGCCGTTCACACGCAAACGGGACTTGCCCCAAACTACTCCTACTTCGACGGCAAGCCTTACGATGATGACTATAACGGCAACTTTCGTTATGATGCTTTTCGCGTTGGCGCAAATGTGGGCATGGACTACGTCTGGTTCCGACCAGATGAATGGCATGTTGAACAATCCAATCGATTATTGAATTTCTTTGCATCGCAGGGCATTGACAACTACAAAGCCGAATACACGCTGGATGGCAACCCGGAAGTCGTGCATCGCTCACCGGGATTGATTGCCACGAATGCCGTCGCTGCCCTCGCAGCCGACCCCGAAATTGGAAAGCCCTTCGTGCAAGCGTTGTGGGATCAGGAGATCCCAACAGGAAAATACCGTTATTACGACGGGTTGCTGATGATGCTGGGATTGCTGCAAGTAAGCGGAAACTTCCGCATCTATGAGCCCGGCACTACACCCGAAAGGCAGGTCTTTCCAACTCCCAGGCCTGAAGTAGACGGTAAATTTGCCCCTCCCGCAGGACGTGCCTTGTTATTTGTCGGACAGGATGCAGACGATATTGATGCCTATTTCGATGCGACGGTCTCTGCACCGGGCGGCGTGGCAATGGATACATCGCTGCGAATGGATGGAATGGAAAAACTGGATTATCTCGCGGAGAAATATCCCAACAGCGCCCTATCCGTTGGCGTGGATCTGCGAGGAGAGCTTGACATAATCGCAGATGGAATGGCTGACACCGAAATCGATGCGTTGCTGGACAAACTAACTTCCTATAACCGGCCAGTATTCCTTCGCTTGGGATTTGGATTTGATGACCTTGCGAACAAGTATGAGCCTGCCGTATATGTGTCAGCGTGGAAAAAGTTCCATGAACGGATTCAGGCCAGGGGTATTACGAACGTGGCTCTCGTCTGGCAGCCGGCCGCTTGTGGAAATTTCCCCCTCACAGATTGGTATCCGGGCGACGAGTTAGTAGATTGGATTGGCGCGAGATATGGCGAGTGCTCGGGCGAAGTCATCCGGTTTGCTCGTGAGCACAACAAGCCTGCGATGCTCGAAGCAGCTTCGCAGGGTGCAGGCTGGGACGAGTGGTTCGTACCATTTTATATTTTCGTAAATGACAACAACGATGTGGTGCGGGCAGTAACGTATATCAATACGGATGAAAGCCAAATTGATTTGAGTGCAGAAAACTTAAAACGGTGGAAGGACGAGACTAAACAGACCTTCTGGTTGCGCGCCAATCCTTCTTTGTTCGATGCTTTAGGTTTTGACAATTAACAATCTGCCAGGCCATTCGTTTGCCAGTTCATATGCCAGAAGTAGAGGAATAAACAATGCGCCAGAATTTACACCATAGGAGTGCTCCATGAGTCCGAACAGCACCTCGGAAGAACTCTTGTATCTCGATAAATCCCTATCATTTGCCGAACGTGCAAAAGATCTGGTTCAACGCCTCACTCTCGAGGAAAAAGTAGGCTTGATGAGTCATCCGGCGCACGGCATCCCGCGCCTGAACATTCCTGCCTATAACTATTGGAATGAAGCGCTTCACGGCGTAGCCCGCAGTGGACGCGCCACCGTCTTCCCGCAGGCCATTGGCATGGCGGCGACATGGGACAAGGAATTGATTCTCAAGGTGGCAACCGCCATCAGCGATGAGGGGCGCGCCAAATATCATACTGCGTTGAAACGCAACGGGTACACCGATCAATACCAGGGACTCACCTTCTGGTCGCCGAACGTGAATATCTTCCGTGATCCGCGCTGGGGTCGCGGTCAGGAAACCTGGGGCGAAGATCCTTTTTTGACAGGTGAGATGGCTTCAGCGTATGTGCGCGGCTTGCAGGGCGAAGATCCCAAATATCTCAAGTCGGCGGCGTGCGCCAAGCATTATGCGGTTCACTCCGGACCTGAAAAAGATCGCCACACGTTCAACGCCATCGTGACGAAGCGCGAGTTGAATGACACATATCTGCCAGCCTTCAAAAAACTCGTAACCGAAGCAAAGATTGAGTCGGTGATGGGCGCGTACAATCGTTTGTTCGATGAACCCTGTTGTGCCAGCAAATTGCTCATCGAGGATATCCTGCGGGGTGAGTGGAATTTTCAGGGGCACTTCGTCTCGGATTGCTTGGCGTTGGCAGACTTTCATCTTAACCACAAAATTACTAACGATGAGGCCGAATCTGCCGCGCTGGCATTGAAACACGGTTGCGACCTCGGATGTGATCATGTGTACAATGAAATCCCCGAAGCGATCCAACGTGGTCTCATCACCGAGGCTGATGTAGATCGCGCCCTCGAGCGCACGCTGCTCACACGCTTCAAACTTGGCATGTTCGACCCTGCGGAAGATGTGCCATTCGCATCCATCCCTGCTGATGTGGTCGCCTGCGATGAACACCGTAAACTGGCTTATCACACGGCAACCGAATCCGTTGTGTTGCTCAAGAACAAGGACCACATCCTTCCCATCAAGCCTTCCACCAGGAAAATTTTTGTCACGGGACCCACTGCCACCAGCATGGAAGTTCTGCTCGGCAACTATTACGGCTTCAACAATCAGATGGTCACCTTGCTCGAGGGTATCACAGGCCGCCTTCCTGAAGGCATGGGCATGGAATATCATTCCGGCGCCATGTTGAAACATCCGCGAGAGATCAAGGAAACCTGGGCGCCGCTAATGGCGCTGTCAGCGGATTTTGCTATTGTCTGCGCGGGCATACTCATCTTTCCTTGAAGGCGAAGAAGGCGAATCGCTTCTCTCGCCGCAAAATGGTGATCGCGAAAGCATTTCCCTTCCCGAAAGCCAGGTCGACTACATCAAGGAACTTGCGATTCACGGAGTTAAGATTGTCCTCGTCCTCACGGGCGGCAGTCCCATTGCGTTGGGCGAAGTCGAAGATATGGTGGACGCCATACTTTTCGTCTGGTACCCCGGCATGGAAGGCGGTCGTGCGGTGGCGGACGTGCTCTTTGGTGATGTCTCTCCCGCAGGCAAACTTCCGCTCACGTTCCCAAAATCGCTCGATCAACTTCCCGCCTTCGACGATTACAGCATGAACGGCCGCACCTATCGTTATATGACCGAAGAACCGCTCTATCCCTTTGGTTTTGGTCTGGGCTACAGTCATTTCGAATATTCGGACTTGAGGTTGGAGAAACAGAAACTTTCTCCTGGAGATTCACTCAACGTCAGTCTGACCCTTCAAAACAGCGGCGGTACGGACTCAGCCGAGGTTGTCCAGTTTTACCTAAGCGATCTCAAGGCTTCGACTATCGTTCCCCTTCACCATCTGGTCGGCTTTGAGAGAGTCTCGCTCAAAGCAGGCAAAAGCCGCACGATACACTTCACACTAACACCTGAGATGATGTCTTTCTTCAACGACGACGGCAAGCTGACTCTTGAACCCGGCGAATTCCGTTTGGAAGTCGGTGGCTGCTCACCCGGAAAACGAGGACAGGAACTGGGGGCGCCCAAGCCTGTCATCGCCTTATTTGAAGTGAAATAAAACTAATCAAACTTCAAGGAGATTCTTATGTCAGACTATACCCCAAAACCCGAACACAAATTCACCTTCGGCCTGTGGACCGTTGGGAGTCGCGGTCGCGATCCATTTGGCTCAGAAGTCCGTGAACACAAATCTCCCGCCGAGCTGGTCCGCCTGCTGGGCGAAGTCGGCGCCTACGGTGTCAATTTCCACGACAACGACCTGATCCCCATCGACGCCACACCAGCCGAAGCGGACGCCATCAAAAAGGATTTCCGCAAAGCCCTCGACGAGACCGGCCTCCTTGTCCCCATGGCGACCACCAACCTGTTCAGCGACCCGGTCTTCAAGGACGGCGCGTTCACCAGCAACGATCCAAAGGTCCGCGCGTATGCCCTGCAAAAGACGTTGAACGCCATCGACCTGGGCGTCGAGTTCGGCGCGAAGACCTACGTCTTCTGGGGCGGGCGCGAAGGCACCGAGACGGATTCGAGCAAGAGCGCGGTCGAGTCCATCAAACGCTCCCGCGAAGCGATGAATTTCGTTTGCGACTATGCCCTCGACAAAAAGTACGACCTCAAGTTCGCGCTCGAAGCCAAGCCCAACGAACCACGCGGCGATATCTACAACCCGACCACCGGTCACATGCTGGCGTTCATCGCGACGCTGGATCACCCCGAGATGGTCGGCGTCAACCCCGAGGTGGCACATGAGCACATGGCCGGCATCAACTTCATGCACGGCGTCGCCCAGGCCTGGGAGGCGGGAAAGCTCTTCCACATCGACCTGAACGACCAGTATCCGGGTCGCTACGACCAGGACCTGCGCTTCGGCTCGCGCGACCTCAAGGCAGCCTTCTATCTCGTCAAATTCCTTGAAGATGTGAAGTATGACGGTTCGCGCCACTTCGACGCACATGCCTACCGCACCGAGGATTACGAAGGCGTCAAGGATTTTGCGCGCGGCTGTATGCGGACCTATCTCATCCTGAAGGATAAGGCCGCCCAGTTCAACGCGGACAAGGATGTGCAGGCTCTGCTATCGGAGATTAATGCCGATGATGGGAAGATGGCACAGTACTTCGGAAAATATTCAGCCGAAAAAGCGAAGACGCTCAAAGCCCAAGCCTTTGACCGGGCTTCCATCTCCAAGCGTGGATTGAAATACGAGCGGCTTGACCAACTGACCATTGAGGTATTGCTTGGCATTAGGTAAATCTAGCCAAATTTATATTCCCCCTTATGGTGATTCTATGAATTTATTTCTTGGTATTGACGTATCGACCACCGCCACAAAAGCCCTGCTCATCAACGAGCAGGGAGACGTCCTCGCCACAGCCTCCACCGAATACCCGTTCGAGACGCCTCAACCCTTGTGGAGCGAACAGCACCCGGATCTGTGGTGGGATGGCGCACAAAAATCCATCCGCGCGGTGATCCAGCAATCGGGAGTGGACCCCGCTCAAATTGGCGGCGTCGGGCTGACCGGCCAAATGCACGGACTGGTCCTGCTGGACAAGGATCGGTGATGTCCTGCGTCCGTCCATTTTATGGAATGACCAGCGCACGCAGAGCCAATGCGACGAGATCCACCGGCGCATCGGAAAAGAAAAGTTCATCCAGATCACCGGCAACGTGGCATTGACCGGTTTCACTGCGCCCAAAATTCTGTGGGTCAAGGAAAATGAACCCGAGGTTTATGCCCAAGCTGCGCATGTGCTGCTGCCCAAGGATTTCGTGCGCTATAAGCTGACCGGCGAGTACGCCATGGACAAGGCTGACGGCGCCGGCACGGTGTTGATGGATCTGCGCAAGCGCGACTGGTCCGAGGAAGTTCTATCTGCTCTGGATATTCCGCGCGCATGGATGCCTCCGCTCTTCGAAGGACCGCAGGTCACCGGACAGGTTACTGCTGAAGCCGCTCAGGCTACTGGTTTGAAAGCGGGCATCCCGGTCATGGCAGGCGGCGGCGACCAGGCTGCCCAGGCGGTCGGCGTGGGAGCGGTGAAGGAAGGCGTCGTTGCGTTGACATTGGGCACCAGCGGGGTGGTCTTTGCAACCACAGGCGGCGCATTCATTGAACCCGAAGGTCGTCTGCACGCGTTTTGTCATTCCGTGCCGGGGAAGTGGCACCTGATGGGCGTTATGCTCTCCGCGGCGGGCAGCCTGCGCTGGTACCGCGACACCTTTGCCCCCGGCATGAAATACGATGACCTGCTGGCTCCCGTCGAATCGATTCCCGCCGGATCCGAAGGGCTGCTCTTCCTGCCCTATCTCACCGGTGAGCGGACTCCACATCCCGACCCGCTGGCGCGCGGTGCCTTTGTCGGGTTGACCGTCCGGCACGGCATGGCACACTGCACGCGCGCCGTACTGGAAGGAGTGGCTTTCGGGCTGAAGGATTCGTTCGAATTGATGAAATCCGCCGGTCTGGCCACAGATCGAGCAGGTGCGAGTTTCGGGCGGAGGCGCGCGGTCACCTTTATGGAGACAAATTCTGGCTGATGTCTTCGACGCGGAGCTGGTCACCGTCAACACAACAGAAGGCGCAGCCTATGGCGCGGCGCTGTTAGCCGGTGTCGGGGCGGGTCTCTGGGCGGATGTCGAATCAGCCTGCGACAGGACAATCCGGGTGACGGGATCAGAATCCCCGGCGCCTCGGCAGGTGGATGTGTATCGCAAGGTTTATCCACTTTACCGGGAGCTGTATCCGGCGCTGCGGAAAAGTTTCGACAAAATAAGCAGTTTGTGAAATAATAGTCATAAGAAATCATCCTGTACACATGGGGAGTACCTGTAAAATGGTTCTCCCAAAGGAGCCGTCTTGTGAACTATATCGATCTTCGTTCTGATACCGTCACCCAGCCAACTCCCGAGATGCGCGAAGCGATGGCGAAAGCGCCTGTCGGTGACGATGTCTTTGGAGACGACCCGACCATTAATCAATTGCAGGAGCTTGCGGCTGAAAAAGTGGGCAAGCAGGCTGGGTTGTTCGTCCCCTCCGGAACGATGGGCAACCTGGCGGCCATTCTCACCCACTGCACACGCGGGGATGAGGCGATTATGGGGAAACGATCGCACACTTTTCTCTTTGAGGGCGGCGGGATTTCCACGCTGGGCGGCATCCACTCATCCCAGATCTACGAGAATGCCGATGGCTCCCTTCCCCTCGACGAGGTCGAAGCCAACCTCCGGGATGCAGGGGACGATCACCAGCCGGTATCGCGCCTGATAGAAATCGAAAACACCCACAACCGCTGCGGCGGCGTATGGCAGACACCGGAATATTTGAAGCAGTTGGGCGATTTTGCCCACACCCGCGGGCTGGTCCTTCACATGGACGGAGCGCGCCTCTTCAATGCTGCCGCGGCGCAGAAACTGGATGCAAGGCAATTAACCGCGCCTGTTGATTCGGTCACGTTTTGTCTCTCAAAGGGACTGTGCGCCCCGGTCGGGTCGGTGCTGTGCGGGTCGAAGGAGTTTATCGCCAAAGCCCGCAAGATTCGCAAACACCTCGGCGGGGGGATGCGCCAGGGGGGCATCATCGCTGCGGCAGGCATCGTCGCCCTGAACAAGATGGTCGACCGGCTCGCAGAGGACCATGCCCGAGCACGGACCCTGGCCGAGGGCTTGAGCCGTATCCCACAGATCAACCTGGATGGGATGCCTGCCACGAATATGGTTTTCTTCTCTTTGATTGATTCGGTGGGTCAACCCGTCGAACAAATCGAGCAAAAGATGAAAGGTCTTGGCGTCCTAGTCCATGCGACAGGGGAGCGACATTTTCGCCTCGTCACGCATTACTGGATCGATGATGCCGCGGTGGAAAAAACCGTGGAGGCTTTCAAAACAGTTTTTTCGCAGGGTTAGTGCCAATTCCAAGTTAATCTACCTGATGTTCCGAATCATCCCTCGGCTTCACCCTGGAAATCCAGTGTGGAGCCGAGGTTTTCGACTGAGGGTTGACGACCGCGAATCGATCCCACCTTGCTCTTTCGATTCCGGGGCGACTGTGCTCAAAGTGAATGGGTGCAAAATGACTTAAGGTTATGGTAATCAGAGATGCCCTACAAGGTGTTTTTTGTCGATGATGAAGCCAAACGGCAGGAACAACCTTCCGTTCTTTCTTCCCCCAATATATTACATAGTTCATCTTATTTCTCCGGTGCAGAGGGTGATTTTTCTCCGATATTTGGGGAACGTATTGACTCTGCGTCTTTTTCCGTGCTACGATGTTATCGATAACGGGAACGATAACGGGAACGATAACGATGCAAACCAAGGTCAGCAGGGCAACCATTAAGCAAGTGGCTTCATCGGCGGGGGTATCCACGCAGACCGTTTCGCGCGTGATCAATGAAAGGCCGGATGTCTCCCCTGAAACGCGAAAGCGCGTCCAGGATGTAATTACCCAAATGGGTTATCAACCCAGCGCCCTGGCCCGCAGCCTGATCAGCCAGCGAAGCTTTACCTTGGGAGTAGTCACTGCTGGGCTGAAACATATTGGCCCATCGCGCACATTAAGCGGGATCACTGGCGCGGCAGAGGAATTTGGATATTCCCTTCTGCTCAAGGAATTGGCAAGTTATGACGCGGACAACGTCGCTCCCATTATTCAAGAATTTCATTCCCGTCATGTCGATGGGATCATTTGGGCGGTCCCGGAGGTCGGTGATAACCGGACCTGGATTCATAAGCCGCTTTCTGATGTGGGTCTCCCGATAGTATTCCTCACCATGGAGCCCCGTGAAAATATCTCCGTGGTTTCAACAAACAATTATCTCGGCGGGCGCATGGCGATGACCCATCTGCTTGAACAGGGGTATCGGCATATCGGGCATATCTCAGGTCCTCTGGACTGGTGGGAAGCCCGGCAGCGCATGGCAGCCTGGAAGGATGGGCTGAAGGAAGCCGGACTGAAGTATCGGGATTCGGATTGGGTGGAGGGGAACTGGTCCTCCTCAAGCGGTGCTCATGGCCATAGAGAAACTTTTCGCACAATACCCTGAAATGGATTCCATTTTCGTTGCCAATGACCAAATGGCCTTGAGTGTCATCCAGGCGGCCTGTCAGAAAAAGTTGCGGATCCCGGAAGATATCGGGGATCGTTGGTTTTGATAACATTTCGGAATCGGCTTTTTTCTGTCCCCCGCTGACGACCATCCAGATCGATCAATACGACGTTGGGAAAATTGCCGTGGAGGAAATGATCAAAATTATCGAATCGGGAAGACAGGAACAGGAACCTGCCGAACCTAAATCCATCATGCTCACTCCTGCATTGATTGTCCGGCAAAGCGCTTTACGTCGAGAAGATTCAGGATTAAAGGAGGTGATTATCGAATTAACCTAGAATAACAAAGAAGAAGTGCCTGCTCAGCGATTGACGTCTCAGAGCAAGCACTCCCAGCAAGAAGGCGACCCTTTGTAAAAGGGGAACCTTCTGCCCGACCACATTATATCGTACTCAAATCTCCGCAAGGAGAAAAGACCACCACTCATAAAGGAGAGAAGATAATGATTAAGAAAATTCTGTTTTTTGTCGTATTGACCTCCATGCTCCTGGCTGCATGCGCACCGGCAGCCCCGGCAGAACCGGAACAAAAGGTATGGACCTACGAAGACATGACCGTTGGCTTCTTGCAGACTGGCTCAGAAGGCGGCTGGCGAGCTGCCAACACCGCATCATTCAAGGAAACTGCTGAGCAGTTGGGCCTCACGCTCAAGTTCTATGATTCCCAAAATGACCTTGCCAAGCAGGTGGCCGGTTTCCAGCAATTCATCCAGGACCCTGAGGTGGACGTGATCGTCATGTCACCGTTGGAGACGACCGGCTGGGAACAGGTATTGAAAGATGCGAAAGCTGCCGGCAAACCCGTCATCCTTTCGGATCGCCGCATCGATGGCCTTGAAGATTATTATGCCACCTTCATCGGTGCTGATTTTGTGGAAGAAGGACGCAAAGCCGGTACTGATATGTGCAAACTGCTGGAAGGCAGTGCAAGCAAGAACGTCTGGGAGCTGGTTGGCAATGTGGGTTCTGCGCCTGCCATTGACCGCGGTACCGGTTTCCGTGAGACTGCGGAAAAGTGCGGCATCACCGTCACCAACAGCCAGACTGCCAACTGGAGCGTCAAGGAAGGCAAGGAAGTAACTGAGGCCTGGTTGAAGGAAAGCAAGGACGTCCAGGGTATTTTCGGCCAAAATGATGAAATGGCATTCGGCGCGATTGAAGCGCTCAAAGAGGCTGGTCTCGTGCCGGCTGAAGATGTCAAGATCATCTCGGTGGACGCCACCGCTGGCGCTTTCCAGGCCATGCTCGACGGCACTTTGAATACAACGGTTGAATGCAATCCGTTGCTTGCCCCGCAGGTTTACGAAGCCGCCCTTGCAGTCCTCAACGGCGAGACACTGCCCAAGTGGATTCCTTCCCAGGAGAGCGTCTTCTCCAAAGACGATCCGAATTTGAAAGAAATTGCCGCTGGCAGAAAGTACTAAATCTGTAATCTGATTTGCTGACCTATCGAAACTGGTAGACCAGAGGCACGCGATCTAGCCGATTGGGAAGCGAAGAATACCATCGCTTCCCAATCTTTCAAAAAGCGATTTTATAGAAGGCAGGCAGGCATGTCTGATGCAGGTCAACCCTTGCTCGTAATGGACGGGATCAGTAAGACCTTCCCGGGTGTTCAGGCGCTGGATGATGTGAGCCTGACGTTGAATCGGGGCGAAATTCTCTGCTTGGTGGGGGAGAATGGCGCCGGAAAATCCACCTTGATGAAAGTACTGACCGGGGTGGACAAACCGGATGCCGGCAGAATTCTGCTCGAGGGGAAGGAAATCCACGCCAAATCTCCGCAACATGCTCAAACGCTGGGCATCAGCACGGTCTATCAGGAAATCAATCTTTGTCCCAATTTGACGGTCTCGGAAAACATCCTGCTGGGGCATGAACCCTATAAACTGGGTCGTATCGATTGGAAAAAGATGAATGCGTTGGCCAATGAGACTCTTCAACGGCTGTTGGGGGTGGATATCGATGTTGACAAACCGCTGGGTTCTTACACGGTAGCTATTCAACAGATGGTGGCCATTGCACGCGCCCTTTATATTTCAACTGCAAAAATTCTTATCCTGGATGAGCCTACATCCAGCCTTGACATCAATGAAACACAGCAACTCTTTGCTGTAATGCGCAAGCTTAAAAGCGAAGGCGTGGGCATTGTCTTTATCACGCATTTCATTGGACAGGTCTATGAAATATCCGACAGGATTACCGTCCTGAGGAATGGAAAACTGGTTGGGACTTATGACACGGCATCCATGCCGCGTGTCGAATTGATTTCGAAAATGATCGGCCGAAGCCTGGCCGAATTTGACGAGATGTCAAAAATTAAATTGGAAAGCGGTAAACATATCAAGCGGGAAGCAATACTGCAGGCCAGGGAATTTGGGTTGACCGGATCCATTAAGCCCTTTGATCTGGATTTGCATTCAGGTGAAGTCGTGGGATTGGCAGGCCTTCTGGGTTCGGGACGCACAGAAACTGCAAGGATCCTGTTCGGCGTTGAAAAAGCGAATTCGGGCTCGATGAGCATGAAAGGCGTTGTGGTCCAGGATTACTCTCCGTTGGGATCGATCAAACGGGGGGTTGGTCTCTGCCCGGAAGATCGAAAAGGTGAAGGGATCGTCGACGACCTAACGGTAAGGGAGAACATCATTTTAGCCTTGCAGGCCAACCAGGGATGGTTTAAATTCCTCAGCCTGCAGCAGCAGAAAGAAATCGCCGATAAATATATTGAACTGTTGAATATTGCTACTCCGACTGCTGATCAATTGGTTAAGAATTTGAGCGGCGGCAACCAGCAGAAGGTCATCCTGGCAAGGTGGCTGGCGACCAATCCCATGGTGCTCATCCTAGATGAGCCCACCCGAGGCATCGACGTCGGCACCAAGGCTGAGATCCAGAAGCTGGTGCTCTCGCTTGCAGAGGAAGGCAAAGCGTGTTTGTTCATCTCCTCTGAACTGGAAGAAGTACTGCGGACAAGCCATCGGGTCGTGGTGTTGCGCGAGCGGGAGAAAGTTGCCGAATTTTCCGGCGAGGTGGATGAGAAAACGATCATCCATGCCATTGCAGGGAGCGAATCATGAAAAATCCATTCAAATCCTTCAAATGGAAGAGCATCACAGAAAGCCGTCTATTTTTCCCAATCGTCGCCTTGCTGATGATTCTACTTTTTGACTTTTTCTTCATCCCGGGTTTTTTTACGATTGAAAATCGGGATGGCAATCTGCATGGGAGTCTGGTCGACATCTTCCGAAATGGTTCCACCGTCATGCTTCTGGCCATTGGCATGACCCTGGTCATTGCTACCGGAGGCGTCGACCTCTCGGTCGGCGCCGTCATGGCCATTGCCGCTTCGGTTGCAGGCATATTGATGAATCCTTCTGCCCTGAGGAACGAGGTGTTTTTCGTCACCGACCCCAACTACACCTTCCAGCCGCTCTGGCTGGTAATCCTCCTGTCGCTGGTGGTTGCCATCGTATGCGGTATGTGGAATGGATTGCTGGTCGCTTATGTGAGAATTCAGCCGATGGTTGCAACCCTGATCTTGATGATTGCAGGTCGAGGAATTGCACAGCTCATCACCAATGGTCTAAGGGTTCAAATTACATATAGACCTTTCACGTTTTTAGGGCAGGGATGGGTCGTCCTGCCATTTTCGTTGTATATCGTGGCCCTGGTCTTCATTTTTACATGGGTCATGACTCGCAAAACTGCCATCGGAATGTTCATCGAATCAGTGGGGATCAATTTCAAATCCAGCTTCTTCAGCGGTATTGGTGAAAAGAAGATCAAGTTCATGGTCTACACGTTTTGTGGATTTTGCGCCGGGATTGCAGGACTGGTGGCCTGTTCCAATATCAAGACCTCGGACGCCAATAACATCGGCCTCACGACTGAACTGGATGCCATTCTCGCTGTGGTTATCGGCGGGACCGCCATGGCAGGAGGACGCTTCTCGTTGCTGGCCAGCATGGTCGGCGCCCTGGTGATGCAGGCCATAACTCAATCCATGTACGCGATTGGTGTTCCGGCGTTTGCGCTTCAGGCGATCAAAGCCGTGGTGGTGGTATTGGTCATCCTCTTATATTCGAGACAAGTCAGAGGATTTGTCCAGTGGATCGGCAATCCGAATAAAGAGGTGTAGCCATGAAGAAAGCATTCAATAATTTTCTTTCAAATAATCGCAAATTCATCCCTTTGTGGTCAACAGCCTTTCTTGCCTTGGCGGCTTATGCGATTGGGGCCTATTTTTTCGTCGGCATGCGGAATCCGCAGGTTTTCTTCAACCTGTTTCGAAACAATTCCTATCTCCTGATAAGCGCCATCGGGATGACATTCGTTATCATCACCGGGGGCATCGACCTTTCGGTAAGCGGCGTTGTTGCCTTGACGACAGTGTCTACAGCGGTCTTGTTGCGGGAAGGCTGGAATCCGTGGGGGGTCATCCTTCTCATGCTGGCCATGGGGATGGCCTTGGGTGCGATCATGGGCGGCTTCATCACCTATCTCAAGGTCCAGCCGTTTATAGCAACCCTGGCGGGCATGTGGTTCGCCCGCGGGATGTGTTTCTTCATCAGCGACAATGCGGTCAACATCAATAACCCTATTTTTCAAATTCTTGGGGGAACCAAGCTCCTGATTCCGGGGTTGATGGAATTGTCGGTGCAGCAAGGGACGCAGCCGCCGTATATCTCCATTCCAGTGGTGGTGGGATTCATTCTGCTCGCAGTGTCCATCTTCATTGCCCATTACACGCGTTTCGGTCGGACCATTTATGCCATCGGCGGTAACGAAGGACGGAATGAACAATCCGCCACCTTAATGGGTCTGCCGGTGAACAGAACGAAAATGCTGGTTTACACCTTCAACGGATTTTGCTCGGCAATGGCCGGCCTTGCATATAGTCTGTTCGTCTTCTCCGGGCACGGCCTGTATGCAACAGGCTTTGAACTGGAGGTCATAGCTTCCGTCGTGATGGGCGGGACCATGTTGACCGGTGGCTCGGGATATGTCTTTGGCACACTGTTCGGGGTCATGGTCCTGGGTGTGACGCAGGTGTTGATCCAGTTCATCGGTTCGCTCAGTTCGTGGTGGTCAAGAATCGTCATCGGTGTACTGACCTTGATCTTCATCGGTGTGCAGACAATTCTGGCCAATCGAAAGAGCAGTGGTCATCAGGCCCAGGCTTCACCGGAATTTCAAGCTGCCCGCCTCAAGCGACAACAACTCGGCATCGGGTTAAGCGTCGCTGCATTCCTTGTGTTAATTGGAATATTCTCGTACTCGCAATTTGGAACGACCGCTTCCACCGAAACACCTGTAAATACACAGTGCGATGTAAAGCCGTTCCGTGAAGATGAGGCGGAAGGTCTGATACAGGATGGCGCGGTGATCGTTTATCACCGCACAGCAGGTCCGCAATGCGTAGATGAGCTGTTTGCGATCTATCCCGATGGGCGGGTTACCGGAACCAATGGCGCGAGCAGTCTTGAAAAACAAGTGCCCGTGGAAGATGTGGAACGATTGCTCACGGTCATCAGTGTTGACCACAAATGGTTTACGGATGAAATCTACAGCACCTATCTCAATCCGTGCCGGCAGTGCTTTGCCCACTTCATCGATATTTCCTATAATGGTCAGGATAAGGCTGCCACGGGAGTGGATGGTACCACGGCCATGCCGCCTGGTTATGCGTTTGCCCTGGCTGAGATCCGGCCGTTGCTCCCTGTTTTTTCCTCGGCACCATAACCATGACAGATCAATGGCACGAAAGAGCATAGTATTTGGTCTGGTTAATGGAAACGAAGTAGGCCCATCCGGTACGAGTACGGCAAGGAGAACTAATAATGAAAGTCAAAACTAAACTTTTCCTTTTACTCCTGTCCTATATCCTTGTATCTTCAGCCTGTGTTTATATTGTCCTGCCGGAAGATATCGATTTATCGGGTGGGATAGGGCAGGATACAGGTCCCAGATTATGGAATGCCGTGGTGACGGGGGTGACAGAAACGGAAGAAGGCGGTTTGCATATTGACCTTGCGATACAAAACGATATGGGCGATTGGAGCACGATGCATGCCGTGGAAGGCCAGCCGGCCGTGCTCACAACCAGCGACGGGAAAATCACTCCCTGTGATGTTGTTTTTGTCGGAACCGGCGGACATCGCCTGGCTCCAGGCTTTCAAATGCGCGGCTATACCGCTGAAGAAAATGGCGAGTTAATCATCCAACCACTCTATGTGGAATGCAAGGACGCAACTGCCGCTGCCGGATCCAAACTGGCCATCGACTACCTGAGTTTTAGCGGCATTCTGGATGATTATGATCCGGAGGCGAATGAATCCGAAGGGACCCTGGAACTCAACCTCGATGAGGTGGTCACGGACTTGTCCTATCCTGTCGCCACACCGATCGAAGGATTGATCCAAGACGCGGGAGGCAGCATTACCGGACTGAGCGAAAACGTGGTGACTCTTCTGGATGCCCAACGCACGGAAACCGGCTTCCAGTTCACGTGGGAGAATTTCAACCCGACCAAGTTCCCTTTGAAGACCCACATCGGTATTCCGCCGGTCATTGGCTCGGATGGCATTCTTTATGGCCTTTACGAGACCCTGGATTTGGCGCCCATTCCGCTCACGCCAGCTAATGCCAGGACGGAATGGACCACCGAGGTGGCTGTTCCCCAGGATGTAAAAGGCCTTTATATTTTGCTCAGTGTTGAGTCAAACAAGCCGCGAACTTATAAAAATTACGTGCTAGATATTGCCGATAAATAGAAATAAGGAACACATCTCATGAAGACCGTTCGCCTCCATGCCCCCGGAAGTGTGCAGCTTCACGAGGAGCCAGTCCCTGCGGCTCAACCGGGGGAAAAGCTCCTCCGTGTCCAGGCGGTCGGCATCTGCGGATCGGACCTGCACTGGTTCTCGGAAGGCGGGATAGGCGATGCGGGCCTGAAACACCCTCTTGTTCTGGGGCATGAGTTCGCAGGAGAGTTGGCGGAAGGTCGGCGCGTGGCCGTGGACCCGGCCATTCCCTGCCGGAAGTGTGAGTGGTGTTTGGGCGGAAATCCCAATCTCTGTCCGGATGTCCGGTTTGCCGGCCATGAGACCGTGGACGGCGCTCTGCGCGAGGTCCTGGCCTGGGATGAGCAGTGCCTGTTCGCGCTGCCCGATTCGTTGTCCTACGAAGATGGCGTAATGCTCGAGCCGCTCGGTGTGGCGATCCATGCCGTAGACCTGGCCCACCTGAAGCCGGGGATGACCGTCGGCGTGTTCGGCTGCGGCCCGATCGGGCTGCTCATCGTCCAACTGGCGAAACTTTCAGGCGCGGCGAACATTGTCGCGACGGATAAACTCCCCCACCGTGTGGACGCTGCACGAGCGCTCGGCGCTGACCGGGCTTTGATCACGGATGGCAAGCCGGATGTGAGTCCGATCCTGGCGGCGGCCGGGGGGCGCGGAGTGGATGTCGCGTTCGAGGCGGCCGGGGAGCAGGGAGCGGTCGAGGATGCGTTCGCCGCTGTTATCCCCGGCGGGAAAGTGGTCCTGGCCGGGATTCCAGGAGAAGATAAAACTTCGTTTTCTGCATCAACGGCGCGCCGTAAGGGCTTGACCATAAAACTTGTTCGGCGCATGAAGCATACCTACCCGCGCGCCATCGAGATGGTCTCGCGAGGGATGGTGGATGTCCATTCCCTTGTGACGCACCGTTTCCCGCTCGAAAAAGCCGCAGAGGCCTTTGCGGTGGCGGAACGGCGCGAAGGTCTGAAA
Source organism: uncultured Chloroflexia bacterium (assembly GCA_963774975.1). Classification (GTDB taxonomy): domain Bacteria; phylum Chloroflexota; class Anaerolineae; order Anaerolineales; family Villigracilaceae; genus JBGPQJ01. Next base: position 56,063 of record CAVZGY010000008.1, on the reverse strand, counting down.
ATCATCATTGAGGTGTGAAATGGCAAATATTCAAAAAGCAATTGAGAACGGTCAGACCACGCTGGGCATCGAGTTTGGCTCGACGCGTATCAAGGCGGTGCTGATCGGCGAGGACCACAGGCCAATCGCGTCAGGAAGCCATGAGTGGGAAAACCGTTACGAAAACGGCGTGTGGACGTACCACATGGAGGATGTCTGGGCCGGTCTACAGGATAGTTACCGCAAATTGAGCGCCGAGGTGCTGGAGAAATATGGCACACCGCTCAAAATGGTCGGGGCGATTGGCTTCAGCGCGATGATGCACGGCTACCTGCCGTTCGACAAGACGGGTCACCTGCTCGTCCCGTTCCGCACCTGGCGCAACACCATCACCGGCTCGGCCGCTGAGAAGCTGACCTCTTTGTTCCAGTTCAACATCCCGCAACGCTGGAGCATTGCGCATCTTTACCAGGCAATTTTGAACAAGGAAGCGCACGTCAAGGATATTCACTTCCTGACCACGCTGGAAGGCTACGTTCATTGGAAACTGACGGGGCAAAAGGTGCTGGGCATCGGCGAAGGCTCGGGGATGTTCCCGATCGATAGCACGATCAACAACTACGACCAGCGCATGATCGGGCAATTCAACGAGCTGCTCAAGGCGGAAGGGATTGCGTGGAAACTGGAAGAGATTCTGCCGAAAGTGCTGATGGCCGGGGATGCGGCAGGAAACCTGACGGCCGAGGGCGCGAAACTGCTCGACCCAACCGGGCAGCTCCAGGCTGGAATTCCGCTCTGCCCGCCGGAAGGCGACGCGGGCACGGGCATGGTCGCGACGGACAGCGTGGCCGCCCGAACGGGTAATGTGTCCGCAGGGACGTCCGTCTTTGCCATGATCGTTCTGGAGAAGGGGCTTTCGAAGCTGTACCCCGAGATCGACATGGTGACGACGCCGAGCGGCAAGCCGGTGGCCATGGTGCACAGCAACAACTGCACCTCCGACCTGAATGCCTGGGTTGATCTGTTTCAGGAATTTACCAGGGTGCTTGGCGTGGAAGTCAGCGAAGCCAAATTGTATGAAATCTTATACAAACAGGCGCTCGCAGGTGATGCAGATGCCGGCGGACTGCTTGCCTACAATTATGTGTCGGGCGAGCATATCACGAAAATCGAAGAGGGGCGCCCGCTCTTCGTCCGTACTCCCGAAAGCCGCTTCACCCTTCCGAACTTCATGCGCATGCATCTATTCTCGTCTCTCGGCGCCTTGAAGATCGGAATGGGTATTCTTTTCGAACAGGAAAAAGTGAAGATCGACCAGATCCTGGGGCATGGCGGTTTCTTCAAAACCAAGGAAGTGGGTCAAAGGATCATGGCGGCGGCGATGAATGTCCCCGTTTCCGTGATGGAGACCGCCGGCGAAGGCGGCGCATGGGGGATCGCCTTGCTCGCCTCCTATATGCTCCATAAGTCAACGAATGAATCCCTGGAAGCCTATCTCTCGGACAAGGTCTTTGCAGGAGAAAAGGGCTCGACGATCGCTCCCGACCAGGTGGATGTCGCCGGCTTTACGGCGTTCATGGAACGCTACAAGAAAGGGCTAGTCATCGAAAGAGCTGCCGTGGATGGGCTGAGAGAATAACCATGTTAGAGCGATTGAAAGAACAGGTATTTCGGGCAAATCTGCTGCTTCCCAAGCACAACCTGGTCACCTTCAGCTTTGGAAATGTATCGGGCATCGACAGGGAGCAGGGGCTTGTGGTCATAAAACCCTCCGGTGTTTCCTATGAGGAGATGAAGGCCGAGGACATGGTCATTGTGGAATTGGAAACGGGAAAGGTCGTGGAGGCAAGGCTAAAACCTTCATCCGATACCCCGACACATATCGAGCTCTATCGAGCATTTTCCAACATCGGCGGCATCGTTCATACTCACAGCCGTTGGGCAACGATCTTCGCACAGGCAGGTCGCGGCATCATGGCGCTCGGTACAACGCATGCCGATTATTTTTACGGCGAGGTTCCCTGCACCCGAAAAATGACAAGAAACGAGATCGAAGGCGAATACGAAAAAGAAACCGGGCTGGTGATCAAGGAAACCTTCCAGGGTAAGAATCCGGATGCCATCCCCGCGGTTCTGGTAAACAGCCACGGCCCATTTGCATGGGGCGTCGATCCCATGGATGCCGTCCACAATGCCGTGGTTCTGGAGGAAGTTGCGTTCATGAACTACCATTCACTGTCGCTTGAGCCGGACCTCCCGTCCCTGCAGCAGGAATTGTTGGATAAGCACTATTTGAGAAAGCACGGCGCAAACGCCTATTATGGGCAGACAAAAAAGTCGTGACTAATCCCCACGCATCAATGCGGGGGCTTCCAGGGCATAGCCCAGAAACTCTAGCCCGAGTCTCAAAATATTATGGGATGCGTTTTCGTCCCGATCCATGACGAGACCACACACAGGACAGGCATGCACGCGGACGGACAAAGACTTCTCAACCAAAGTTCCACAGCAAGAGCATATCCTGGATGTGTTGCGTGGATCAACCGATACGACACGACGACCAGCGTTCTCAGCTTTGTACGTGGTGTACGTGATCAGTTGCTTCCAGGCTGCATCCGAGATGCTCTTAGCCAAACGATGATTTTGAAGCATGTTCCTGATATTCAGGTTTTCAAAAGAGATCATGCCGAAACTGTTGACCAATTCACGACTCAATTTATGAGCAAAGTCTTTGCGCCTGTTGGCAATGCGTTGATGGACATGCTGAACGGCCTTGCGCCGCTTGGCTCGTTCGGGCGTTCCTTTTTCAGCCCTCGTGAGCAGGCGCTGCACCTGCGCCAGCCCTTGCTCAGCATGACGAAAGAAGCGGGGATTATCAATCTTCACCCCATTGGAGAGCGTGGCAAAGCTTTCAAGTCCTACGTCCACCCCGACTGCCAAGCCATTGTAGGGCAGGGGTTGGGGATCCACTTCACAGGCGAAGCAGGCATACCAGTTGCCCACCGCATCCCTCTGAACGGTGAGCGTCTTGACCCTGCCCTGGATGGGACGATGCAGGACGATCCTCACAGCGCCAATTTTGGAAATGAGCAGACCCTTGCCCGCAGGGAGCAATTCGAAACCAGACTGCTTGAAGGTGAAGCTCGCGTACCGACCGTATCCCCGAAAACGTGGGTAGCCAGGCTTTTCGCCTGCCTTCACTCTACGAAAGAAAGCCTTGAACGCCAGATCCACTCGCTCCTGAACATTCTGCAAGACCTGAGAATGGACACGCACCAATTCGGGATGATCTCGTTTCCAAATGGTGAGCCGTTTATTCGTGTCGTACAGCGAAAGGGTCTTCTTTTCCTGCTCCCAGGTGTTTTTGCGAGTGGCCAGCGTCTCATTGAATACCCAACGACAAAGTTCCAGCGTCCGATCGAGTTGGGTGCGTTGGCTCTTGGAAGGCTTGAGGCGATACTTGAAGGTTCTTACCGCATAGCTCATACGTTCTATTTTACAACCATGTCCTGCTTCTGGCAAGGATGTGCGCCTTGCACCGTGCACCTCACCGCAGGTGTGGCGTATCCCCACTGCTAAGCAGGGGGCTTTACCCCCGCGAGTTCCGGGGGTTTCGGTGCTGTTTCGGTAAAAAGGAGATGTAATCATGATCGATCTAAAACAATACGAAGTCTGGTTTGTGACGGGGAGTCAACATCTATACGGTCCCAAAACGCTTGAAACGGTTGCCGAACACTCGCGCGAAATTGCGGGGGCTCTCAGCGCAGTCTAAGCACATGCCGGTGAAGGTGGTTTTCAAGCCGGTTCTGACCACGCCGGAATCCATCCGGGAGTTGTGCCTGGAAGCCAACTCATCCAAAAGCTGCATCGGCCTCATCACCTGGATGCACACCTTCTCCCCCGCCAAGATGTGGATTGCCGGGCTGGGTCTGCTCAGTAAGCCGTTCGCTCACCTGCACACCCAGTACAATCGCGAGATCCCCTGGGCGGAGATAGACATGAATTTCATGAATCTCAACCAGGCGGCGCACGGCGACCGGGAGTTTGGTTTCATCGGCAGCCGGCTGCGCCTCGAGCGCAAGGTGGTCGTCGGGCACTGGCAGGATGACGACGTGCAAGCCCAGCTGGGAGTTTGGGCGCGGGCAGCAGCTGCCTGGGCGGATTGGCAGGGTGCCAAAGTTGCCCGCTTCGGGGACAACATGCGCGATGTGGCCGTCACCGAAGGCGACAAGGTCGAGGCGCAGATCCAACTTGGTTATGACGTCTACGGCTACGGCGTTGGCGACCTGGTGAAGGCGGTCGACGAGGCTTCGGATGCCGATGTCAAGAAGATGACACAATCCTACCTTGACGAGTACGACGTGTCCCCGGCGCTCCAGCCCAAGGGTGAGAAACACGCCTCGCTGGTCGCCGGCGCGCGCATCGAGACCGGCATGCGCAACTTCCTGCTATCAGGGGATTTCAAGGCGTTCACCACCACCTTTGAAGACCTGCACGGACTGGCGCAGCTGCCCGGGCTGGCCGTCCAGCGTCTGATGCGTGACGGCTACGGCTTCGGCGCGGAAGGGGACTGGAAGACCTCGGCCCTCGTCCGTGCGATGAAGGTCATGGCCACGGGCCTGAAGGGCGGCGTCAGTTTCATGGAGGATTACACCTATCACTTCAGCGCGAGCGGCGACAAGGTGCTGGGCGCGCACATGCTCGAGATCTGCGAATCGATTGCGGCGAGTAAGCCCAAGCTCGAGATTCTGCCACTCTCGATTGGCGGCAAGGCGGACCCGGTCCGGTTGATCTTCGACGCAAATACCGGTCCCGCCATCGGCGCCTCGATGATGGACATGGGGCAGCGCTTCCGCATGGTGGCCAATGTCGTGGATGTTGTCCCGACCGACGCGCCGCTGCCCAAGCTGCCGGTGGCGCGCGCCCTGTGGCTGCCTCGCCCGAATCTCAAGGTCGCTGCCGCCGCCTGGATCTACGCCGGAGGGGCGCACCATACCAGCTTCAGTTACGCGGTCACTGCCGAACACTTGCGGGATTTTGCCTCCATGGCCAGGATCGAATTCCTGTTGATCGACGAGAAGACTGAGGTGGAAACCTTCAAGGAGAAGTTGCGCTGGAACGACCTGTATTATCACCTGGCTAAAGGACTTTAAGCCAGGATACTCAACTCGACAAGAACAATCCCCTCCTGCGAGGGGATTGTTGCTTAAGATTTAATGCCACCATTAATTCTTAAGGTGTGAACCAACGGGTCAGTTTGTCAAAAAGGACCGGATTCAAATGTTCAAACCGTGCTTCAGCCCCTGTGACTGCCAACAATAGACTGACGGAAATGGAGTAAAACGTAAGGATTACCACTAGCATGTTGAACCAAAAAACCGAGGTGGATTTCCCTTCAAGAAATTGTCTTCCCATGAACAGACCAAATGTAGAAAGCAGGACAAGCGAGGGAATGACATCCGCAAGATAGCGCATATTCCCCGCAACAAAGATCAAGATGGGTACAAAAGCGAGGAAAGCAGATCCAATGAGCGTGAGTGCCGTCCATCTGAAAAAATCATCTCCGAACCGGTCATCGCGAAAGAGAACCTTTCCAATTAGGCCGGCAATGAGAACTCAAAGCATACCTGACCCATCCGACGATAGGAATACCCGCAAACAGGATAAAAGGAACTGTGAGCAATAAACCGGTCACGTGTTCAGTATAATAATTGGCGGGGCTGGAAATGGGAAAGAAAATAAACCGACCGCCAAGTTCCGGCTTAATATACGGGAAGACTTTCAGGGTACGGTAGGGATTAATCAAGAAATTATGCAGGTTGATTGGGATATTAGCCGGTGAGAATGCATTGGCATGAAGATCCATCCCGGTAAGCATATACTGGATGCCAAACTCGAACCATGAACCGAAGCGGATGAAATTATATAACCCCATCCCAATTGCGGTTAAAGCAAATGGGGTTGTCACTGCAATCAGCAAGGGAAATGATCTTCGAGTGAATCCCGAAATCCGGATGACTCTCCAAACGGCCATGACGATGAGAAAAGAGGCAGCAAAGGCCAGGCTGGCCCGGCTTGCAACCGACAATCCCAGGAATACACTTGCGGCCGCCAACCACTTGGGATTAGGATCACCCTTATCCATGGCCAAAAAACAGAAAAAAAGACCTGAAATCAAAAAGAACTGCCCACCAGCGATGGCTACTTCGTAAACATTGGGTCGATTCAACAGCCAGGGCATCATGCTGGCAAACCCGGCGATGAGAACCGATGGGACGATATAAATCCATCCAAGGTTTGGAAATAATTTGTTCCGCACGCGTAAAATAAATAGGCTCAAAAAAATAAACACGCCATACGCAAATCCGAATACCAGAACATGATCACCGATCTCGTGCGGATAGAACACGTGCGCGAGCACAATGATCAGTGCAGGCGCTGGCCCCCAATAGAAATAGAATTTCCCGTCGTAAAGAATCGCATCCCAAGGGTAGTCAACGTTTACCCTGTTCTTATACTCATAAGGATCCGCCAGCTCCAATAACCTCGACCCTGGTTCTTCAAGGAGATACACCTGCCCTTTTTCGAATGCTTGTGCCAGTCGGTTATAATAATTACCGGTTATTGGCCAGGATGTCCAATTGCCAACGCTCACGAACCAGACATACACTGCCAAGATGACCAGGCCAAGGATATAAGTAATAAATTCCGCTTTATGCGCCTGTGATTGGATAATCCAAGCCACGGCATGGGTTTTTCTGAGCCGACTTGAAAAATCATCCATGGGGCGCATGATGCGGTTCTCAACCCATCGACTGGTTGGCGACTTATCCCAGGATGACCTCCAAAATGTAACTTGCTGTCTGGCATTCTGCAATCCACGGTGGACTATAGGGATTCCAACAAGTACGTCTCCCAATCGTCGAATTGATGTAAATAAATATTTCACCCCATCCAATACGAATTTCCAGGAAAAGACCAGGACGGCGATAAATAATATACAAAGTCCAGCTACCGCAACAATGATCCGTCCAGGACCCCAGCGGTCATCGTGACCCACCCCTAGCTGTTGTGCAAAAGCAGCCAGGAATAAACAACCCAGTCCGACGAAACCAATTAAGATTAACAGACTTTTTCTATACATCCCTTATCTATCGCGGTTCAATCCGAGTTCTATAATTTTAATTTTCTTGATTTGAGCCGAGGATATCAATATCATCCGCAAGGTGACAGAGATTTTTAAATTTTCTCGAAAATAAATAAATTATTCAACCCCAGCTGGAATTTCCTGCGGGCTGCAAGTCGAAACCCATAATGGGAAAAAATGCTCGGCAACGTATCAGGTCTAAAGCCGCTATGCTGTTCCAAGGACATTCCATCAGCCAAACGAAGTCGGACCAGTAGATCAACAACGTTATCCACAGCGGGTTCTGGGACGGTGATGATCATCCTCCCGGTGGATTTCAACAATCGGGAGCTTTCACGTGCAATCGCTTCGCGATCATTGATGTGCTCAATGGTTGCCAACATAACGATCACATCGAAGTATTTATCGGGAAAAGGCATGGGCTCCTGAAAACTCCATTGCATAAGCTTGATTTTTTCGCCTATTGATTCACTCCCCAGCAAAGGATCAATCCCAATTCCGATATCAATACGCTTCTCAATATGAATCAAGAATTCACCTTGAAAACAACCAATATCCAGCACTTTGTCATGTGGCCGGATGGCTTTGGCTGCCATAAATATCCGCCAGCGTTGTAACAATTGATCAAAGGATCGCATCTTTAATCCTGAGGAGATGGAACAAATATCGTTCCCTAAACACAAATATGAATTTCATAAGGATGTCAGATCAACTTTTACAGTCCTACGACTGCAACCTAATGGACCATTCGCTTACTTGCGTTGAAGGTCTAATATGCTAAGGAAGAAGCTGGACAGGATGATTTGAAAACCGACGGCGAACAAAATCACTCCGGGAATAACCAGACGCATGGAGATGGATGGATTTAAAGTACCAAAACCCTGGCTTTCCCAATAGTTCAAAGCAGAGAATGAACTTATGATTCCCAAAGCGATGAATAATACACCGCCGACGATGCCTCTTTCCAGGTTGATGACCTTTAGCCACCTATCCACTCCACTATCCGGTGGGAGAAAACCTTCACTCATGCCAAATTTCTTGGTTAATAGAGCGAATAGTACCGCCTGAACTCCTACTAATACCAACAAGGCGGCATACAGCAGCGTATTGATATCAAAATAAATGGACCCCACCCTTCGTGGACCTGGCAACAGCCAAAAATACATAGACACCCCAACTGCAACCGCGGCAAACCCTGGATAAAGGAACAACCATCTTGGACTGAAAAGCAGGAGAAATCGCAGATGTCGCCACCCATCCGACCAGGTGCGCAAATGAGGAGGTCTACTCCGGCCATCAGGGTAAAGAATGGTTGGCACCTGGGTAATTTTCAATCCATACATTGAAGCCTTTACAATCATCTCGCTCGCAAATTCCATGCCTGTTGTATGCAGATCAAGTCGAAGAATAGCGTCCCGTTGTAAACCTCGCATTCCGCAATGGAAATCCCTGATTTTGGTATTAAAAAACAATCTTCCGAGAAAGCTTAGGACAGGATTTCCCAGATAACGATGAAGGAAAGGCATGGCTCCGGGTTTTATTCCTCCTGCAAACCGGTCGCCCATTACTAGCTCGAAACCTTCTCTCAACTTTTCCAGGAACGGCATGAGGGCTGTAAAATCATAACTATCATCCGCATCCCCTATGATTACATAATCACCTTGCGCGTTGGTAATACCTCCAAGAAGCGCTGATCCGTAACCTCGCTGTGGAACATCCACCACCCGGGCTCCTGCCTGACGGGCAATTTCTTGCGATCCATCCCGACTGCCATTGTCTGCTACAACGACTTCGCCTGAGATATTATTAATTTCCATAAAAGCCCGGGCTTTTTGGATGCACCGCACCAGTGTCTCGCTTTCATTCAAACACGGCATCACTATCGACAGTTCGTAAGAATTACCGTGGATCATTTGCTTTTCTCCGGTCATGTAACAATTTTATCATGGGCATATCGATTGATTTTTTTGAATAGCACAATCCGCGAATTCTGCCTGACTTGATCCATGCGGCACAAAAGCGATCACCCTAGGGTTCTGCTTGAGAATTCCGGTGGCGGGTGCGCGAGACAAGGTCAAGATGCCAGGAATGCCTCTGAGAGAGTCCTTTTTTTTGTTAGAACACACCTAGCGACAAAGTTGTTGTTACAATCAATTTTCTAAGTAGACCTAATGGGAAACTAATCGAAGCATGGATGTCTAACAAACATTATTTATTAACCCTATCCGCTCGAACAGAATCCAGCATAAGTTGCTGTGGGGATTCATCACGGTGATGGGAGAGTTGATCCTGATCTCCTTGGTGAGAAACAAGAGCGTGAGCTTGAATGCCCTGCAGATTATCGTCATCTTCGTGTGCATTCCCATCGTGACGTACTTGCTCATTTCAGGTCTCAGAAAATTGTTATACCTGAGCGCCCCGTCCAACCCGACCAAATAACAAATCAGCAGGTGCGTCTCGCACACCTGCTGATTTGTTTAATCCTCATGAAAAAAAATGCTAACGGTTAAGAGCCTCAGACACCCGCTCGAGTCTCGCCCGGGCTTCACCCATCACCGACTGCAGCTCAGGTTCCGGGATAAGCTCAGTCATGGCGAGCGGATTCAGGATGTTGACCACCGCCCCGTCGCCCTCCTCGTAAACGATCACCGTGCAGGGAAGCAGCAGTCCTACATCGATACGGGTGGACAGCGCCTTGTGCGCCAATGGCGGGTTGCAGACACCCAAAATCGAATATCTCCGGAAGTCCACATCGAGCTTTTTCTTCATGGTGTCCTTGACGTCGATGCTCGTTAGAACACCAAAGCCTTCGACCTTCAAGGCGTCAGTCACCTTCACAAGCGCTTCGTCATAAGGCATTTTTAGCGTGGATTTAAATCCCAATTCAGTCATAAAAGCTTCCTTCCAAATAGGTGTTTCGTAAAACCTGGGCGCAGCTCACGGCTGCAATGGATCAACCTGCTCAGGAAAATCCGCCGCGAGGTGCGCAACTGCTGCCGCCAGAATCCGAGGCCGTTGACCCAAAGGACGCCACCGCAGAAAGTTTCTTCTGGGTCTTGGTGCTCTCGCAAGCCGGACACTCTGGACGTCGGTCCGCTTCAGAGAAGCGCATCATCATTTCAAACTCGTTCCCGCAATCAGAACAACGATATTCGTACAAAGGCATGGTTGTCCTCGCTTATGAAGTATTTCAGACATAAAGGCACCCTCGGATGCCTTTATTAACTATTTGGATGCAGAAATAATGGAAAAGTTGCAGGGAAATGAATTCTACATCCTTATAAAAAGGATCTAGAGGGGAAAGACTATCTCATCAAAAATGATTAGGTCGGATTGCTCATTTTCCGACCTAACCATTTAACCTGCCACCCTGGCCAACTTTCAACGGCATCGGGAAGCGATTACAGCACCGCCATTAAACTCTTGGATTATTCATTTCCATGGTTGCATAGAATACTCCCCAGCACCAAGCAATTTTAGTAAGGTAGACAGCGGGTATCAAATAGATATATTTAAAGAAGCACTTTGGAGACGTGTGTAATATACGCAAGGTCGGCCAAATGGCCAAGATCGGGGAAAGAACAAGGATCAGAAGCGGGAACCTGAGGATCACCGGAGTCCCTAGAGAATTCTGATATCGCATGCGGACTCTCCAATTATAGAAAGCGCTTCTTGCCCAACTGTTCCACACATCTTTAAAACTTATTTTGTTTCCCGCTTCATGGATGACGCACGCCTCGGGTATATGAAATAGCACAATGCCAATTCGATATGCTCGCAGTGTCCAATCATAATCCTGGCTGCGAACATCCGATTCGTTCAATTCACCGATGCAGTCAAATGCAGAGCGGGTGAAACCCAAGGTAAGGCCAGGCAGGTATTTCATCGGCTGAGGTCTTCTTTCAGGGGTCACTTCGTGGAAATAGGAGAGATTATAGACTCTAGTCCAATAAGGACCATGACCAACGTCAACGCTTCCACTGAAAAGTTGCTTCCCCTCCTTGAAACCCTGGAGCATAAATTCTCCCCATCCCGGCTGGGGAATGGCGTCTGCATCCAGAACGATCAACCAATCGTTGCGTGCCATTCTGACGGCACGGTTAATCCCTGACGGTTTAGGCGTTTTTTTCTCCATATCCAGAAAGTGTGCCTGATATTGAGCCGCCGTATGGCCAGCAGAACCATAACCGACAACAATCACCTCCGCAGCAGGCATCTGCTCACAGGCTGCTCGAACAACTGCCTCCAGAGTCTGCTCATTGGTTGTTGGAATAATTATTGAAATGTTTTTAAAATCACACACTACCGTAAGCCCATGGGGAATCCGCATCCCATCGTAATCAGCCAATAACACATAGAAAATTCAACCGACCTACAAAAACGCACCGGAAACAATTGGCAGCGCAATTCGCTTCATCCTATTTTCTTGTTCGTTCGCCTGTTCAATCGCCTTACACGTTCCTTTCCGCGCCGGATAAACACATTACCTATGTAATGCAAAATATCGAACGGGGACCCAAATTTAAGGGTCTGCTTATAAGCTATGCATGCTTCCTTGCAATTCTGATGATAAACGTATTCGAACATAATTCTACACCAGGTAACGAATTTAGCCTTTCGTAATAGAGGGAACAGGTCGATTCTTCCAAGGTCCTGCGCAGTCTGTTCGCATATTTCTAGAGCTTGAAAGTGGCGCTTGTTGACAGCCAGTTTATCGGCTGTCAGGCTGTGCGCATCGACATAACGATCCAGGAAGATACGATTCGTATAAGCGAATTTTCCCCCTCTCAACGCAATTCTCCACCAGTATTCAAAATCTCCCCCTCCCCTCAGAGTTTCATTATACCGACCCACCGATTCCAGCATCGATCTTCGAAACATAACCGTCGGGTGCGGGATTATGGTTGAAGCCAGGAGGGCTTCAGGTAGCCCTCCTAGAATTTCCCACACATCTTTTTCAAGTTCCTGCACTTGGAGTCGCTGGAATGCATAAGAAACTTGATCAAAATAATTCTCTTCTTTACCAGTAATCACATTGATATTCTTCATATTACAAAAGCTCAGGTTGAGATGCCTATATCTGCTAAACAGATCTACCTGGTAAGATATCTTTTGTGGATACCAGATATCATCGGAGTCCATTTGCGCGATTAACTCGCCCTTAGCTTGTTGAATACCCTGGTTGCGTGCGAAGGTCTCTCCCCGGTTTTTCTCGAAATACACATAGCGAAGTCGCCGATCATCGATCTTCGAGATTACCTGGCGGGTATTGTCGGTTGATCCATCGTCAACTATGACCAGCTCTAAATCGACATAACCTTGGCGAAGGACAAACTCAATGGCTCGAGTTATCAAAGTCGCCCGGTTGTACGTTGGAAGAATGACCGATACGATGGGGAAAGAAGTGGTTGAACTCAATTAAACAGAATCCTCACATTTTCCAGCTCTTAGTCAGATTCATTTGGTAGCAACGATGATCAGTCATTGGATTGCCGCTGTTTCCTGATCTGGTCTACAAGACGTGGGCCGAGCCAATCTTTCACTCGCTCCACGCTTTTCGGGCCAAACACAATAGAAAAAAGAAAAGACAGCAATACCACCGAATAGCCATAGGTCAATTTCACATATTTGATACTTTCTTTGAAGGCTGCAAAAGCTTCCCAGCGTTGTCCCCGGCGGGCTTGCTCCAACATGAGTCCATGCCAGGATTCATATTTTACGTCTTGAAAAAGAGGAAGCAGATCCTTCATCCCAAGATCACGCGCATCCTGTTCGCATACTTGTAAAGCCTGCAAGTGATGCGTCAGGGAAACAACTTTATCGGAGATCAGGTTTTGCCCATGGATATGGCGCTCTACCAGGATACGAGAGGTATGGGCAAATTTCATTCCTCTCAAAGCAGCCCGCCACCAGCATTCAAGATCTCCACCTCCTCTCAAACTCTCATTATAGCCACCAAGCATTTCCAAGGTATTGCGGCGAAGCATAACGGATGAATGCAGGATCAGGTCGAATCCCAAAAGAGCCTCAGGGAGTCCGCCTAGGATTTCCCACGCATCCCTTTCCAGTTCCCTGACTTGGAGTCGCCGGAAGGACTGTTCGTTCCGGGAGTAGTTGTCGATGCCTGTCCCCGTCATATCATCCAAATTCATGTAATTACAACAGATCAAATCGAGATGCTTATATTTTTGAAGAAGATTATATTGATAAGATATCTTTTGAGGCAGCCACAGGTCATCCGAATCGATTTGTGCGATGAATTCGCCCCTGGCTTGTTTCAATCCTTGATTGCGGGCAGCACAGTTACCACGGTTTTGCTCCAAAACTATGTAGCGTAGTCGCTGATCACAAATCCTCGATATTATCCGGGGAGTCTCGTCTGTTGATCCATCGTCAATGACGATCAGCTCCAAATCGGTTAACTCCTGTCCGAGGACCGACTCAATTGCTCGCATTACCATATCCGCCCGATTGTACGTCGGAAGAAGGACAGATATGAGAGGGGAAGAGGATGATGGCATCAACAATTACTGATGCTCCTTCACGATTTCAAGAATATGGGCCGTTGGGGATAAATATCCGGATTACTCAAGTCTGGTAGCCTGTGCGGAATCCGCTCATTGATCCTAGGAGCCTTCCTTCCAAACACAATCGACAAACATCAGTGCTTTTCCTTTTGAGCTAATCGACTCGGATTCATAATGTCCAGTCGGCTCCATCACGATTTGCATGGCATCCTGGACCCGGTCATAAGTCCTTATGCCTCCATATTCCCCTATCCATGGGTCAACAAAGTAAATTCCCGGATAGAGTGGCAAACCTGGAATATCAACAATAAATGTCTTTTTAGTATCTCTTTTAAATGGTCCAAAGAAAATATTTTGCCCATCACTCCGCAAATTAAGGATTTGGATTTTATCTTGATTAGCCAATCCAATCCCAAAAAACATTTTTAATACATCGCTCTTGAAGCTCACATCGAGGATAAGTTGAAACGGCTTACCGATATTGATAATACTGTTTTTTATACCATTGTGATCGACCAAGGTAATCCTGTTTATTTTTGCTTCACCCGTTCCCTGCCGATTTTGATGGTTTTCCAGTTCTACTTCAGATGATCCCCAATCCGTTCCTAAATCAGTTAAGTATTGGTCAACGATTGTCTGTGAGTCGCCGGCGGCAATGAGCTGACCCTTGTGAATTCTTATCGCCTGTCCGCATAATTTTTTTATGGCACCCATATTGTGACTTACGAAAAGAATGGTCCTTCCTAGGTTTGCGACATCTCCCATTTTTCCCAAACACTTTGCCTGAAAACCCGCATCACCAACCGCAAGCACTTCGTCCACCAACAATATGTCCGGCTCAAGGTGCGCTGCCACGGCAAAAGCAAGGCGCACATACATGCCAGTCGAATAGCGCTTGACCGGGGTATCGATGAATTGCTGGATCTCGGCAAACTCTGTGATCTCTTCGAACTTACGTCTTATTTCCGCTTTCCTCATCCCCAGAATAGCCCCGTTCAGGTATATATTTTCCCGCCCGGTGAGGTCAGGATGGAAACCAGTGCCCACCTCTAACAGACTGGCAATATTCCCTCTTATTTTCACATGACCACTAGTGGGAGCGGTCACACTTGCAAGAATTTTTAGGAGTGTACTCTTTCCAGCGCCATTACGACCAATTACGCCTAACACCTCCCCCTTATCCACAGTAAAATTGACATTTCTCAGCGCCCAAACTGTTTCCCCCTTCCGGTTGCCGAAATCCTGCAATCCTATCCCAAGCAGTGGATTAGGTTTGCCGCGCGCTCTCGCCCACCAAATCTTAAGATCCTTGTGCAACGTGCCGGTCCCGATCTTGCCCAGTTGGTAAGCCTTGGACAGGTTTTCAATGGATATTACGACATTGCTCATACAGTATCCATGAATGTGGCTTCAACCCGATTGAAGGTCACCGCGCCAATGAAAATTGCCATAAGCATAAAGCCAAAACTGTATGCCAATTGCCCAAGGCTGACCGTCCCTTCACCCAGGTATGCGTAACGGAAGGTCTCCACAACCGAAGATAACGGATTGAGCATGATCAGCTTTTGGAACTGGGACGGGATGGATGAGACCGGATAGATAACAGGGGTTGCAAACATTAGCAGTTGTACGCCAAATTGCACCAAAAAACGAAGGTCGCGATATTTCGTTGTAAGAGAGGAAATAATAATACCGAATCCAAGACCCAGGCCTGCCATGATGAGAAGTAAAAGAGGAGTCAACAGGATTACCCAGTTGGGATGAAACTCAAACCCTCGAAGACCAAAGAATATCATTGAAACCAGGAAAAACGCAAATTGGATCGCAAATGCAATCAAGTTAGAAATAACAATAGAGACCGGGACGGCCAGGCGGGGGAAATAGACCTTTCCAAACAATTGTGCGTTATTGATGAACGTGTCGGATGTTTTCGTCAGACAACTGGCGAAGTAGGTCCAGATAATGATTCCAGACATATAAAAAAGAAATTTGGGCAACCCTTCAGTGGAGAGCTGCGCAAAACCCCCAAAGATGATTGTAAATGTTATCGTGGTCAATATCGGTTGGATCAGGTACCACAGTGGACCCAGAATCGTCTGGGTATAGGTCGATACAAAGTCACGGCGAACGAATAACATGATCAAGTCATAGGAATACCATAATTCGCGCAAGCGTAAATCAAATAAATTACGGTGCGGACCAATTTCTTTATCCCATTTTTCAAAAGCGATGAATGTATCAGGATCTGATTGCATATTTTTTCTTTCCTGAAAAAATACTCAAACGATTGAAGCAAGACAATAAGATTAGACTTAACGCTTTTCCGTTGAGGATCAAGCCAAGATTATACTCCCTGACGTGGGTGTTACTGACGAGAGGCAATTGAGACATAGACATAGAAGATAACTATAATAGCCGGGGAATATTCTAGATTAATTTGAGCCAACATCAAAGTCGTTGTGGTGAAGCAGGGCGACTAGAATCAACTATAGCAGCAAGGCATTCAATCGCTAGCGCAATTTTCTCCTCTTCTCCTCCTTGAGAGAGCCCCCGTCTTTTTTGAAAATCAAAGTCGGGGGTGAAAATTTTTAAAACCTCAGTGTTATCCCTGCGCCGCATAGACCAGCTGGTTAAAGTCCTCCACGATCGGGATGGTGAAAGCCCGGCATGTACTGCAGCATCAGGAGGCAATTCAACTCCTCGGCAGGGTCGATCCACCACTCGGTGTTGGCGGCGCCTCCCCAGCCAAACTTCCCGACCGAGCCGGGGCGCGGAGAGAGTCCCGGGTTGATCAGCACCGCCCCGCCCAACCCAAAGCCGTTCCACGCTTCGCCGTTGGGGTGCATGCCCGCCGGCAGGTGATTCTGCATCATCCACTCGACTGTCTTTCGACCTAATAAACGCTTCCCCTCGAACTCGCCGCCGTTCAACAGCATCTGCCCGAAGCGGAAGTAATCTCCCAGTGTGGACACGAGCCCGCCCCCGCCCGAAAGCGCGTGATCGGGTTTGATGTAATCCTTGCCGTCAAGCGAGGGGATGACCTTCAGCCCGCCCTCTTTCGAGGGACCATACATGGCCGCGAATCGCCCAACCTTCTCCGGCGGGACCCAGAAGTTGGTATCCACCATGCCCAACGGGACGAAGATGCGCTCCTTCAGGAACTCGTCGAAGGGCTGACCGGAGACGACTTGCACAACGTATCCCAACACGTCAATGGAGAGTCCGTAGCGCCAGGCCGTTCCGGGGTGGAAGGCCAGCGGCATATCAGTTTTAATGAAAGCCAGCATCCACTTTTCCAAGACCGGCTCCACGACTTTGTCCATGTGACCAAAGAGCTTTCGATAGATCTCATCGAGTGGAGTTTGTTCTTCGCTGGGATAACACAATCCGCTGGTGTGAGTGAGCAGGTCGTGGATCGTGACCTCGCGCGCTGCAGGGACGAGGTCAAAGCCGCCCTCGCGCATGACCATCACTTTACGGTCCTTGAACTCCGGCACGTGGCGCGAGACCGGGTCGGACAAGCGCAGTTTGCCCTCTTCGACCAGCATCATCACCGCCGCGCTGGTGATGGGCTTGGTCATTGAGTAGATGCGGAAAATGGTGTCTTCGGTGATCGACTGCCTGGTTTCCAAATCCTGCCAACCGAAGGTCCCGAGGTGGGCGACCTTACCGCGCCGCGCTACCAGGGTGGAGATGCCTGCAAAGACTCCCCGGTCGATATAAGATTGCATAACATTCTTGATACGCCCCAGGCGATCAGACGACAGCCCGACCGATTCCGGTTTGACGATGTTCATAAGTCCTCGTTTTTTATAGGGTACAGAATAAGTATACATCTATGTTAGTCTTGCATAAGTAAAGAATTTAAAAAAGCCCGACCGCCTGCCCCCTGAACGAAGCGGGGTGAGCGACCGGGTTTGCTTGCCAGGAAACCCGCAACAATCTACGAGCACCACGACAAGGTGATAAAGTATTTTTCAGTTACGGCTGATTCGGACCAGGTCCTTTGCCGGGTTGTGGCGTGCACGTCAGCGGATCGCACAAGCCTTGTCCAGGGCCATAACCTGATCCAGGGATGGGAGTGGTGTCTGTCCACGGGTTCTGCGATTCGCCGGGTCCATAGCCCGAGCCGGGGATTGGGGTGCCGGTCGTCCAAGGGTTGGCACCTGCAGGCTCATTCTCATCGCCGGACGGATTCATAGGTCCATTCTGCTGCTGGAGCTGCATTTGAATTTGCTGCTGCAGCCATTGCGGGTCCTGAAGGCCGCCCTCCGCCTGCCCCAGATGCACTTCGAGCATGGAGCGTACACGCTCACGGATCAACAATCCGGCTTGATCACCTTCACCCAATTGCAGTTGCTGCATGAGCTGGCTCTGAATTTGAAGCTGGTTGCGCAATTGCAGCAAAGCCTGTTCACTTTGATCTTCGGGCTGGCCGGCGGCCATTTGCAACATGTACTGAAGTTGGTACTCCAACCGGGTCATTACTGGTTCGGGAACCGGCTCCCCGGCCTGAAGCATGGTGCGGATCTCCTCCATGCGCCGATTGGTGAAAGCGTTCATGAGCTGCACCTTCTCCTCATCATCCCCCGCAAGCTGGAGCTGCACCTGTTCGCTCCAGGTCTTAACCGGGTAAAGGGCTTCGTCCGGCATGGCGGATTGTGAGGCAGCCAAGGCAGCCCCTCCGCCTCCAAAAACCAATCCTAACGTCACAAGCAGTGTTACCAAAATATTTACCATCGCCATTTTCTCCTTTCGCAAGGCAGGTCTCGGATTTGTTAATCCTGCCAACCATATACCCAGACGAGTATGGGTGCGATTGGATACGGCCGGGGCGAGATTCCGCGCTTCGACAAGGTAAGAAGCCCGCTTTTCAGCGGCTTTGTTCGGGTCGCGTTTATTTGTTGTGCGCAGACTCTCGAGCAGCGCTGATAATTTGGGATCCGGGTCTTCGTTCGACATCATGTTTGCACTCTTCCTCTTCCACAAGCATTTTTCTCAAGGCCGCGATGGCGCGATGCTGTAACGCTTTGATTGCGCCGGCAGGTTTGTTGAGGGACGCAGCGACCTCTGCAAGGTCCCATCCCTCCACGAATCGGAGAAGGATCACCTGGCGCTGGTCGGGCGTGAGCAGCCTCAAGGCCGTGCGGACACGGTGCTGCTTGATGCGGAGTTCGGTCTGCTCGAGCGGGTCATCCGATCCCTGCCCGGAAATCTCGTCGCTGAGTTCCAAGGCTGGCACCGGTTCGCGGCGGTAATAATCGGTGATCCAGTTATGAGCGCTGCGATAAAGGTACGCCTTCAGGTTGTCCGTTGGCCCGCCACCACCGCGCAGTGCGCGCAGGAATCTGCTGAATGTTTCAGCGGCACAGTCCTCCGCCAGCGAGGGATCGCCCAACATGCGCAACGCGTAGTAATAAATGCCCTGGTTGTAGCAGTCATAGATTTCAGCCAGCGCTTCCTGGTCAAAACTGCGCGCGGACCGTAAAAGGGCATTTTCTGAGCATGACTCCATGCTTTATATATCCAGACGCAAATATAGATGGCGGGATACGGCTGTCATAATTAATGTGTCGCTAAAAACAAGTTTTAGTTACGCTCCTGGATGGGCTTTTACGCTTACCTACAGTCTTCTATGAAAGATTTATGTTCAACCTGATAAAATCAACCTGATGTTCATCCCCCTCACCTCACACTCCGCCTACTCGCTTCAGGAGGGATTGCTATTGCCTTCCGAATTGGTCGAGAAGGCAAAATCTCAAAATCTTCCCGCCCTGGGTTTGACCGACCACCGCCTGCTTTCGGGATCGATAGAATTTGCGGTGGCCTGCCAGCGGGCGGGGATACAACCAATTCTAGGATTGGAAATCAGATTATTAGAGAGTAGAGGAGCA
This sequence comes from uncultured Chloroflexia bacterium, assembly GCA_963774975.1. Lineage (GTDB taxonomy): Bacteria > Chloroflexota > Anaerolineae > Anaerolineales > Villigracilaceae > JBGPQJ01. The sequence goes on along the minus strand of CAVZGY010000008.1, from coordinate 36,516 downwards.
GGGAGTGGAGGATTAGAGAACAGAGAATTAGTGAGAAGCGGAGGAGAGAACAGGCTTTTTCTGCTTGCAATGAGCGTAAGTGGATGGACAAATTTATGCAGGTTGAGCAGCATGATAGCTCTTCGTGAAGACGCTGAAGCTGGATGCAGAATCGATCAACTTGCGAAGTTTGCGGACGACTTGATCGCCATCGTCCCCTCCCCCGCACAGTCAGGCATGGATGAGTCCGCGCCGCTGGTGGTGCTCAAGGTCATCTTCAAAGACAGGCTGTACGCCGCGCTGGATGATCCACAGACGGCGGTGCGCCGGTCGATGCTGGCGCACAGGCTGAACATCCCTTGCGTGGTCACCCACCCCATCTATTACCTTTCACCCGAGCAGGAATCCCTGCAGCGCACCCTGTCCGCGATACGATTAAACATTCCAGTGAGTAAGCTGCCCCCAGGAGCGGCCGCGCCAAAGGGCTCTCATTTCCCCTCCCAGGAGGAGATTCAGACGAAGTTCAGCAACTTCCCCTCTGCCATCGAAGCCACGCAGGAGATCGCTGCGCGCTGCAAATTCGACCTGCCTCTGGGGGTCGCACACATGCCCACCGTCCCGCTGCCGCCCGGCCTGACCGCCGCGCAACACCTGCGTCAAAAAGCTGAGGCGGGGGCAGTTGAAATCTATGGCGGAATCAGTCCGCAGGTACGCGAGCGGCTGGACCATGAGTTGGACGTCATCTCGCGCATGGGCTTCGAACCCATCTTCCTGATCGTGGAGGAGGTCCTGAACTTCGCCCGCCAGGCTGGCGTCCCATTCTCGTCGCGGGGTTCGGCTGCCTCGTCACTGGTGGCGCATTGCCTGGGAATCACCAGCCCCGACCCGCTGCGCCTTGACCTGTACTTCGAGCGCTTCCTCAATCCGGCACGCACCACCCCGCCCGATATCGACACCGACCTGTGCTCACGCGGGCGCGACCGCGTCATCCAGCATGTCTTCGACAAGTACGGCGAGGACCGGGCTGCGATGGTCGGAACGATCAACCGTTACCGTCCGCGCTCGGCGCTGGGCGACGTGGCCAAGGCGCACGGGATTGACCCGCAGAAGGTGCGCGAGATGGTCAACCAGCTGCCCTACGCCTTCTGGGCACGCTTCGAGGAGAGCGAGGAAGGCGAGACGCCTCCGTCTCCATTTGCCGAACTCCGCGCCGCATACACTTCTCCGTCACACCAGCGCATCTTCGACGAGGCCGAGGCACTGCTCAAGCTTCCGCGTCACCTCTCGGTGCATCCGGGCGGATTGGTCATCGCCCCCGACAAAATCACCGACCTGGTGCCGGTCATGCGCTCGGGCAGCAAGGGCGTCACCATCACCCAGTTCGACCTGGAGTCAGTCGAGGCGCTGGGGCTGGTCAAGATCGACCTGCTGGGCATCCGAGGGTTGACGGTGCTCGGAGATGTGGCGACGTTCGTCTACGAGAGTAATCCAACTGATTTTGCTAATCCGCTCGGGGTACTCGAATCCACACCTGCCGACGACCCCGAGACCTCCCGGCGCGTGGAGAGCGGCGGGACCATCGGCTGCTTCCAGATCGAAAGCCCGGGCATGCGCGCCACCCTGCGCGAGATCCGCGCCCGAACGGAGGACGACCTGATGGCGGCGCTGGCGCTCTACCGACCCGGTCCGCTCAGCGGCGGATTGAAGGATGCCTTCGTGCGCCGCTTCAAGGGCGAGGAGCCGGTACATCACCTCCACCCGGCGCTCGAGCCGCTTCTGTCCGAGACCTTCGGCGTGATCCTGTACCAGGAGCAGGTGCTGCGCATCGCGCACGAATTGGCCGGGTTCAGCCTGGCTGAGGCGGATTTGCTCCGCCGCGCAATGAGTCACTTCGACCCCGGCAAACGAATGCAGGAGCTCCAGCAGAAATTCATCCGGGAATCCGAATCCATCAGCGGCATCCCGCCCGAGACCGGCGATCGGGTGTGGGAAATGATGGCCGCCTTCGCCGGCTATGGCTTCCCCAAGGCGCACGCCGCCTCGTATGCCAAAGTTGCCTGGCGATCGGCATGGTGCAAGACGCACTTCCCCGCCGAGTTCATGGCGGCAGTGCTGGCCAACTGGGGCGGCTACTACAGCCAGCGGGTCTATCTCAGCGAGGCGCGCCGGCTGGGTCTGACCGTCCGCCCGCCGCACGTCAACGCCTCGGGACGGAACTTCACCGTTGGGCAGGGTCCGCAGGGGAAGGCGCTTTACATGGGTATGGACCAGGTGCGCGACCTGACCGGGCGCACGATCGAGCGCATCCTGGTCAATCGGCCTTTCCACTCGCTGGAGGATTTCCTTACCCGCGCTGACCCCCGTCCGCAGGAGGCCGAGAACCTGGCGAAGGTCGGCGCGCTAGTGGGGCTGGGGATGATTCCTGCCGTTTTGCATCGCGTGAAGAGCGGCGGCTGGCAGCGTGGACAGCCCAGCCTGTTCGAGTGGGAGGACACCGGCGGCGAGGACTGGTCCCTCGAACAGAAGAATACCGCTCAACAGGAACTGCTCGGCATCAGCCTGGAGGCGCACCCGCTCGAGTTGCTCATCGATAAGATCACCGCCGCCCGCGCCATCTCCACCCTCGACGCGCTGGAGCATATCGGCCAGCGGGTGACCGTGGCCGGCGTGCGCCAGACCTCCCGCCGCAGCCGCACAGCCAAGGGCGAGCTAATGATGTTCCTGACCCTCGAAGATTTGTCCGGGGCGCTGGACGTGGTCCTGTTTCCGCAGGCTTATCGCCTGGCCCAGTCCGCGCTCAACGCGAACGTGCCTGTTTTCGTGACCGGTATGATGGAGATGGATGCTTCTCGCGGTGAGCCGTTCCTGAATGCTGAAAAGGTAGTTAAGGTGGAATAATACAAGACCGGGGTTCTCCCAAATCACGACGTAATGGGGTAATTTTCGACACTAAGCTAAAAAAGGAACGCAGGCGTGAAGCGTCGTACGTACCTTTTTACTTAATACCCCCTCCCAGAGCCGGGGAACACAATGCGGGTAAGTTTCGCTGGCTATTTCTGGGATGAAAGGAAAAAATCTACGATCACCTGGGTTGCATCCAGGTTCCCGGTTGATTGGCCGCCAGCTGCCAACTGGGATTCGCGCGGTGGCCATGTATGACCGCCCTGGTGAACAACATAGGCTAAAACCTGCCCCCCGCTCTTGCAGTTGGAGTAAGTCAGCATTTCAACAGAGGTTCCATCGTCCATGACGATTGGCAGGGCGACCGATTGAGCGGAGACTGGACAGCGGTTGGCGCTGGTAAATTTGCCCAGCGACTCAGCCATAGAAACTACCCAACCTCCCTCGCAACCAACCCGCACATCTGCGCAGACTTCTCCGCCCTCAAAAGGGATGAATGGGTCAGAATCGCCGTTGATAGCGAGAAGATTCAGCGGCGCTTGCGGCGAGCAGGATTTAAAAATCGGTTCGGGTATGTTGCCAATCACAGGCGCTATCCCGGCGAATACGCCATCTGTTTCACAACCCAACCGGTAGGTCATAATCCCGCCATTGGACGCACCAGTGACATAAACGCGGGTCTTGTCCAGAGGTACTTTGCTTGCAATCTCGTCCACCAAACTTGTAATAAACTTCACATCATCAATGTTCTGCGCAGAAGACTCCAGCGTGCCGCGCCCGTCGTTCCAGCGCGCAGTATCACGTTCTCCTGGCGCTATGTAAGCATCAGGGTAGGCCGTGAAAAACCCACGCGAGTCAGCGTAGGGGTCAAATCCCAACCCAATTTTCATTTTTTGTCCTGTGCCGTAAGTCCCGTGCAGGACGATAATCAACGGCAGGAGATCCCCTCTTTCAGCCGCAGGCGGAACATGAAGGATGTAGGTGCGCTGCAAGTCATCAACAGTCATCTCCAGACTGTGGTCGCCCGCTGGCAGGGAACCTGGCACATCAGCTGTTTGAACAGGCAGGTTCCCACGCGTACAGGCAGAGAGAAGCAGGCTGAAAAGAATAAAAAGTCGGGGTATATGAGTTTTCATGAGCAATCCTCCGGATGGTAATTTATCCAGTCGTTTGTTCATTTTACCCATTATCTGTAAGCGGCCTGTAAAGCGGGTGAAATCCTATTGTAAAATGAGCTATTACATATCAAACTGTAAATCAAAAAACGATTGGGATGTTTATAGACAGTCGCGGGACGTCCTATCATCGTCTGTGACCGTGTTCGTGACTGGTACCATGGAGATGGGTGCCTCCCGGGGCGAACCATTTTTATATGCCGAGAAAGTCGTGAAGGTAAAATGATCGAAAAAAGGACTTCCTTTTGAAGGCAAATCCATCCTTTGAAATTAAAGGAGTGTACAGGAGCAATTTGCAAAGCCATTTTGTTTAATGCTAGAATAAGATCACCATCCCATACACACGGAGGACTCTGCCATGGACGATCCGAAACTGCGCCAACAGCTCGAACAACTCCAGGCTGAAATCCGTCAGTCCCGCAGCGTGGATGAAGAGGGCAAGGCGTTGCTGCGCGACCTGGATGCCGACATCCATGATCTGCTCGCCCGCTCAGAGGACGAGACGGTGGATATCCAGCCATCCACCGTGGATAGATTGCAGGATTCACTGACCTACTTCGAGGTCAGTCACCCGACGCTGACCGCATTGATTTCCAAACTCCTCGAGACCCTCAGTAACGCCGGGATCTGAAATTACAGCCTCAATCTCGTGAATGTACATTAAGAGAGCAAAGTCTTTTCACGAACGTGCTCTTTCTCTACCAATCAAACCAGCCATGTTCCAAAGCCAGTTTGATACATTGGAGGAGTTACCCGATACCGTCACCGTGGACATATTTCTTCCGGTGGAAAAGCTCGTGGCGGTCACCCTGAAAAATACAAAATGACATATTGAAAATTTTCTTAGCAGAAGAAAACCAGTGACCGACAGTCTTTCCTTCGACCGTGCCGCCGAATTTTATGACAAGACCCGGGATTTTCCTGAGCCGGTTGCCACATTGGGCATCCAGGCTATTCTCGACGCTGCCGGAGCGGAAGCACGCATCCTCGACGCAGGCACAGGCACCGGGCGGGTGAGCGTTCCCCTGCTTAACCGCGGGGCAGACCTGTTTGGGGTGGACCTCTCCACTAAAATGATGTCCAAGCTGAGGGACAAGTATCCCCCTGCGCGGCTGGCACAGGCGGATGTATCCAGGCTTCCATTTCCGGGAGACAACTTCGATGCCGTTCTTACCTGTCACGTGATGCACCTGGTTGGTCCATGGCGCGCGGCGTTACACGAATACAAGCGGGTGCTTAAACCGCAGGGGGTTTACATCAATGCACACACGGAACGTGTGGGGGATTCGGTCCATGAAAGGGTGAGAAGCCATTGGCGAAACCAGGTCAAGAAATATGGAGTTCAATCTCAACGACCGGGCGTCAGAGATGATAAGGAACTCCATGAAGCTCTCAAAACCATGGGAGCGGAAGTCACACAAGTCGAGGTGGTCCGTTACCATCGAAACCATGTCGTCCGTGAGTTGATTGATGGGATTGCCAGCCGCACACATTCTCACACCTGGGACGTGCCTGAGGATGTGCTGGAAATGAGCCTGGATGAGCTAAGGGCGTGGGCGGTTTTGGAGTTTGGAAGTTTGGACAAATCCTTCGTTGAAGAATCTTGTTTCATTCTTGACGTTTCCCATTTTTAACTAAAAAAGATCGCACATTTTTCAGCGCTCTGCAAGGCTGGGAGTATTCCTTCTCCACCAACAGAAATGAAAAGTTCGCTAGATTATCAGAGAATTGGGCGTATCATAATCTTACGGCAAGAAATCCCCATTTTCTCGTAAGTCAGGAGGTCCCATGAAATCCAGATTGCTCCCCGTCGTCATTCTGAGCCTGATCATGTTGACTCTGTTGTCATGCGCCATGGTCGACCGAGCCCTCAACCGCGAAGCAGCTTTGCCGCAAGACCAAGTCATAGGCGCTGAGGTAACCGATGAAATCCCAGCCAGTCGAATCTGCGCCTACCGAAGGGCCGAAGAGGCTTGAGTTGGCACCAACGCCCACCCCGTTGGTAGTGTCTGAGGACGACCCGCGCGCCGTCCTTGACCTGGAGCATCCAGATCACGTGGATTATTTCGACAACCCCGACGCCTGGTTCGATTATGACAATGCCGAGCGTGCTGCCTACAAAGTGGAAGACGGCATGCTCATTGGAATGGATTACGTGCCTGAAGAGAAGACGACCTGGTGGAGTTACACCGATAAATCCTCCGGCAATCTGTACGCCGAGGTCAGCGCCACCAATGGCGACTGCATCGGTCGCGACTCGATGGGAATGGCCATCCGCGTGGACAATGCCACAGCCGGCGGCGGTTACTCGCTGGAGGTAGCCTGTGACGGTGAATATCGATTCCGGCGGCACTCCATCAAGGGGTCTCCAACCGACTATATTGACTGGACGGTGTCCGACGCCATCAACACCGGTCCCGGTGCGACCAACCGGCTGGGGATCTGGGGATATCAGGGGCGCTTCCGCCTGTTCATCAACGGGCAGGAGGTCGGCGAGCATTGGGACACGGACTACCTCTTCACCTTCGGCACCTTTGCCCTGTTTACCCGCGCCTCCCAGACTTATGAACTGACTGGCACCTTCGACGACTTCGCCTTCTGGCACATTAAATTCATCCCATAAGGTGTGCGCGCACACAAGCTGAAGGCTGGAAAAATTTCAGGGATCGTTTTCAATCTGGCCAGGTATTTGTGAGTGCAAAAGAGGCCTTCCATTGTATTGGAAAGCCTCTTTTGCGTTTTACCACCCGATCACTTTGTTTGGACTGTTATTTTTTTGGCAGCCACCCCTTCAGCCTTGGGAAGCCGCAGGCGCAGCACACCATCGCGGACCACAGCCTCGATCTTGTCGCGGTCAATCTCGTCTGACAGCCGGAAACTGCGCTGGTAGTCACCCTCTTCGTATTCTGCGTAAGTTAATTCATTTCCGTTGGTGTTCGCCGGGTCGATCGTGGCGCTGATGGAAAGGATATTTTTCTCCAGGGTGATATCCACCTTTTTCTCGTCTGCGCCGGGGACGTCCGCCAGAACGATGATCTCCTTGTCCGTCTCATAGATATCCGCCTTGGGGACGAAACATCGGCGCGCGCGGGTTCGTTCCATTTCGTCAGCAGGGACATTTTCCTGATGCTGAATTTCCATTGTCTCAGTTTTCTTAGCCATAATTGCACCTCCAGATTTATGGATGTTCGACCTACCCATTCTTGATTTCAATCTTCCTGGGTTTGTCTGCCTCTGCCCGGGGGAGCGTGATCAACAGGACGCCACTGTTGAATTTGGCTTCCACCTTGTTGGTGTCCACCATGAACGGCAGTTGGATGGTCCGGCTGAACGAGCCGTAATTTCTTTCGCGGCGATGGTAGCTCGCTTCCCTGGCTACCTCATCAGGCTTGCGCTCGCCTGAGATGGAAAGCGCGTCACCGGTGACATCGATAGTGATATCCTCCGGTTTTACGCCGGGCATCTCAGCGCTGATCAACTGCCCATCCTCGTTCGCCCAAATGTTGATGGCAGGATAGCTGGGGGAGTTGAACAGATGCCCCCTGCTGGTGACATCAAAGAGGCGGTTCATCTCGCGCTGGAGCTGATCCATTTCCTGCCATATACTGGGCATTTGAAATCGTCGATACATAGCATTTACCTCCTTTTATTTAGAATAGATGGTTTTAATTTCCAGTTGCAAATATAAAAATCCATTGTTAAAAATAAATAGGTCAAACATAAGAAGATCGTTAATTTTCTCTGGTGCGGGTGGCGAAATTAGCCGTGGGCACTAGCCTTGAACATATCGCTGCCCCGGCTGATATTTCTCCCATGTAAAACAAACCTCCCATCATTTATCAAAAGTGCTACACTAATAAAGAGGAAGTTGCTTATCGAATTAGTGATTCAAATGGCCCGGGAAACCCTGCAATTTAAGACAAAAAAACCGGTTATTCATAATTCAACCAATTTCCGCCTCCCGCTGGGTGCCCGGTAGAAAAGAGAAACCCATGGATGAAAGGAATGTAAAACCTGCCAATAAAACCCTGACTCCCAATGCCGCATTCATGAAAATGCTTGTCGGGCTGCTGGCCGGGACTTTGTTGACCGCCTTGTTGTTGTTCGGCGCGGCCGGGCATCTCGACTGGCCGCTGGGCTGGTTATTCGTGGCAGTCTGGGCTTTGCTCAAACTGATCTTTATCATCCTGCTGCGCTGGCGCGACCCCGATCTGATGGTCGAACGCGCCACCCGCCACGAAAACACGCAGCGCTACGATCGTGTCATCATCCCGATCTATTTTGTGATGGCGTTATGGCACCATCGTTGCTGGCGGGGTTGGACGGCGGTCGTTTCCGCTGGTCCGGCGACCTGCCGTTGGCCGTGATCATCCTTGCCTACGTCATCTACCTGGTCGGAAATTTCCTGGCGTCCTGGGCGGTGAGCGCCAATGCATTCTTCTCGTCCGAGTCACGCCTGCAGACAGACCGCAACCAGACGGTGACCCGCAGCGGACCCTATCGCTACGTCCGCCACCCGGCCTACCTGGCTGCCATCATTCTGTGGCCTGCCACCGGCCCGATGCTTGAATCGTGGTGGGCGGTCATCCCCGGCTTGCTGGCGGCGCTGATGATGTTCATCCGCACGGTGTACGAAGACCGCATGCTGCAAAAGGATCTCCCCGGCTACACGGAGTATACCCAGTCAGTCCGTTATCGCCTGTTCCCTAAAATCTGGTAAATTCAAGCGTTTTTCGGAATACCGTCCCGCCAATGGTGGGACTTTTTGAATCATCAAGTCATTCATCAAGTTTGTGGATGACAGGTCATCAACCCTTGATCTATGATCAAACTGGAGCAGACCGCCGGAAAAAGGCTGAAAAAGCTTTCTTAGTTACAGTAAGGAGATCGAAATGTGTAGGCTTGATCCATTCTACAACCCAGATGAACAACAGATTTTCCAATATCACCAGAAGCTGCTGAAGGTGGCCGAACAGGAACGATTTGCGCGCAAAGCCATGTCAGCCTTCAATAACCGCATGCCTTCCCAATTCGTGCAGGTCAGTTTGAAGGAACGGTTTCTGAGTTTATTCAGCGTTAAACCAGGTTCTTCGACCCTCGCATTGAAGGATCACAAATAGGCGAAGGTCGCGGATAACTCATCTCCAGATGCAAGAAAAAGGAGAAATGCGATGGAATCCCCCAATAACAATATTCAGACGGAAAAGAAAAAATTCCAGCTACACCAGCATCCCTGGCTGTCCCTTCTGGCGGTCATGGTGACCTTCGTATTTTCAATCGTTCTCGTGGGCACCGTGTTCTATGGGTTGGCCGGACGACCCGGCACTTCACCTTACGCCCAGTTTGCCCAGATGATGACGTATTACATCCTGACCGTCTTCATACTGGTTCCTTTCGTTCTGCATCTCCCCAAGGGGAAAAGGACGTTCAGACAGTATTTGGACGACATCGGGTTGAGCAGGGTACACCCGTTCCTCCGGTTCGTGCTGTTGGGGATTTCCTGCTACATCATCCTGGCACTGTCTCAGGTGGCAGCGTCAGTCATCTACCGGCTCTCCGAAGGGCTGCCCATCAACGGGGTGTTTATCCGACAGGTCTTTGACTTCTCAAGAGACCTGCCTCCCGGTTCGCCGAGTCTGCTCATCTCCTTTCCATCCATCTTTGAGGAGATGGTGTTCAGGGGCATCATCCTGACTGTTTTTCTAAGTACGTATTCGGAGCGCAAATCGATCCTCTTCTCGTCGGCGGCTTTCGGACTCATGCACGCGCTCAATCTGGTCAACGGTGCGGATTTGGTGTGGACGATGGGCATGGTCGTCTGGGCCTTTATCATGGGCCTGTTCTACGGATATGCGTTCGTCAGGACCGGCAGCCTTCTGCCCGCGATGATCGTCCACTATCTGAGCAACGTATTTATCAGCACGCTGGTTGGCTATCTCCAGGCCAGGGCTTCCATCGAGGTTCAGGCTTTGTACGGCGTGATCCTCTCATTTGGCGTTGTCCCGGTGACTCTCATGATCTTGTGGACCAGATTCTTCACCTCAAGGTGGCTGTCCGGGAGTGATGTTCGCCGGCTTCCGGAGGTGTAAGAGGCTGTTCTCCAGCCTTCCGGCAGCACACTGCCGGCCGGAAGTAGATGATCTTCGCAATGTTCGTTGGAGAGGTCATCGGGCTCAGAAAGGAAGGTGGAATCGTGAACACCATTACAGTGCTACCCAAAAGATTAACGATCAAAAAGATAATACTCGCCACCAGGCGCCGTTGGAGCTGGAAAGTATTCCTTGTACTCGCCGCATTGATCCTCCCCGCCTCCTTCGCCATCCTGCCCTACGCCATTCATCTCCAGAATGCGTTCAGCGAAATGGACACCGTCTCCACCATGGGATGGGAGGTCCTTGTCATCAACACGCTGGTGAACAGCCTGCTGATTGTATCCCTGGGAGGAATTGGCCTTGTGCTGGCGAACCGCATCGGGCTTGGATTGCCCTTTATTGAAGGCTGGGCCAGGCGCGACCCCGTCCTTTATCGGTTCCGCACGATCATCGCCATCGCCTGGGTCGCCGCAGTCGCTTTTGTGCTGACGATCCTGTTCCTGCAAAAGGTCGTCTTCGGACCCCCGATGAACGCCATGTTCGAGGAACTGGGCATTTCAATTCCTGCAGAAGCCTATGCCCCGCCGCTCTATGGATTCCTGACCGCGTTTTCTGCGGGGATCACGGAAGAGGTCCTCTTCCGGCTGTTCGGCCTGTCACTGCTGGCCTGGCTGGGAGGACTGCTCTTCCATGATGCGGAAGGGCGGCCCAAACCCGCCGTGTTATGGTCCGCCAACATTCTCATTGCCCTGGCCTTCGGCGCGGCACACCTGCAGACTGCGGCCTCTATCGGGTGGCCCATGAACACTCTGGTCGTCACCCGCACGATCGTGTTGAACAGTCTCGGCGGGCTGGTCTTCGGCTGGCTGTTCTGGACTCTCGGGCTGGAAAGCGCGATGCTGGCGCATTTCCTTACCGATGTCATTATTTACACCCTTATTCCTCTGGCAGCACTGCCGGGTGGTGAGACCGAAAGGATGCTGGCGACAGCCGGCGTGGCGGCCGTTGTCCTGCTGACCCTCCTCTGGGCCGGGCGGTCGCTGGTCACAGGGAATCGAGGGGCAGTGATGGACAGCGAAACGAGGTGACTCCATGGCCAGGTTGATTGATTGGATCAAAACCCATCAAACCACCGCCTTTTTCATCATCACCTTCGCCATCACCTGGGGACTGGGGTTCTCTTACGCCGCGGTATTAAACAAGGGCATCTATTTGCTGGCGCCATTGGTTTTCATCGCCACCTGCGGACCTGCTCTGGCGGGGATTATCATTTCGGCGGTTTGTAATGACCACTCCAAACAGGGATCTAAAAGAACTTACTGGATTGCCTTCCTGGCTGCATGGTTTATTTCTGCGCTTGTCTTTCTTGCCAACAACACGGTCATCAACCGCGCGCCGCTGAACCCTGCCATGGTCGGCTTTACCCTTGTTTCGGTCGTGCCAGTCGCCTTTGTGATCAGCATGGCATATTCGCGCATCCCTCCTGTGAAGCGCTACGTATTTTCTCTAATCCGGTTGCGCGGCGTGTGGGGCTGGGCATTCCTTGCATTGGTCCTGATGCCTGCCTTGATCCTGCTGTCCATTTTTGTCAACAGTTTCCGGGATGGGCAGCCCATCACTGAACTCTCTTTTCCCGCCTCTGGCTTGGCGCTGATCGGTCTGGTTGTTGTCAAATTCTTCTATCAGCTTTTCTTTTTCAACGCCACCGGGGAGGAGACCGGTTGGCGCGGTTTCGCCCTGCCCAGGTTGCAGGAGGGCACCAGCCCCTTGATCGCGAGCCTGGTGCTGGCATTCTTCTGGGCACCCTGGCACTTCTTCTTGTGGCAGGCGGAAGGAAGGCCTGTTTTCTCCTGTCAATTCTGGATTGAACAATATGTGGGACATGTCCCTGCAACATTTCTCATAGTCTGGCTTTACAACCGGAGCAAGGGAAGCATCCTCGTCGCAGGGTTCGCGCATGCCGCGGCCAATACCGCCTTCGCGTTTTTACCCGGTGTGGATTGGTTTGTGCTGGCGGCAGTTAATTTTGTTGCTGTGTTTGTGGTCGTCATGATTGATCGCATGTGGAAGAAACTACCCTCCGACCACCCGGCCGTGCACAGCCTGAAATATGAAATAAAAGGAGATTTAGTCGATGAAACTGGATAATCTCGATAAACTTTTTATCGCCTGGGCGTTCCTGTTCCAGATCATACTGATCATTCACTTTGCGCTGCGCAAACGCTTCTTCGAAAGCTATACGGTAAAGTATGGCTGGATAGTCTATGCCCTGTGCATTCCGGCCGCGGTCATCAGCGTGATTCTCCTGCTCGGCGGAAAAAGCTGGTCCTTCTGGTTGGGAGGCTTTCTTTTCGTTCTCTTTGCCGCGTTTGGTTACTGGGTTGATTATGTGGCGCAGATCCCTTTCCGAAATCCGCTTCAATTATCCGTATTGGTTCCCTACGTATTTCTATATCTGGCAACGGTCATGTTCTATTGGTGGCCGCTTTGGCCCCTAAGCCGACCTCTGTGGTTTGTTTATGCGATTTTATATGTCATCGCAACCATTTTGAACATTAAATCGCATTGAGAGATGGTCAGCAGAATAGGGAATTTGACACATCAGCCAGCAAATACCGTTCCATTTTTAATCGTAAAATATCTGCAGACCCAATTAATTCACTTATCGGCGGGGAAAACAGCGTGAAATGGCAATGTCGTGCCCAAAAAGCAAGTGTCGTGCCAATGTCGTGCCACACGACGTGGAGTTTCCAGGCCGGATTCCTATAATGTGGTTTACATTCGAAAGGAGTAAACCATGAACCAACCTGATCTCGGACTCAAAGTAACAGAACTGCGCCAGCAAAAAGGACTGACGCAGGAACAGCTGGCGGAACGCTGTGAAGTCAGCCCGCGGACCATCCAACGCATCGAAAGCGGCGAAGTGGACCCGCGCGCGTACACCATCCACTGCCTGGGCGAAGCCCTCGAATTCGACTTTGGCGAGGAGAACACCGGCAATGAGAATCTCTGGCTGGCCGTTCTCCACATCAGCAGCATCTTCGTCATCCTCATCATCCCCCTGCTGCTCTGGTCGTGGAAGAAAAACCAGTCGTACAAGATCGACAAGCAGGGGCGGCAGGTGCTCAACTTCCAGATCACAATGACCCTGCTGCTGTTTGCCGCCGCCTTCCTGCTGGTCGCCGGACCGGTGCTGATCGTGGCAGCCGACGCAGCCCGCATCACAGCTCTGGAGGGCGGTCCGCTCTTCATCCCGTTGATGGTATGCGCGCCGCTGCCCCTGGTGCTGATCGGATTCTTCTGCTTCTATCAGGGTATCGTCAACACGATACGCTCGCTATCCGATAAGACCGTGCACTATGCGTTGAGCATTCCATTCGTGAAGTAAAGACCAGGGGCATCCGGAAATGAGTCCCCCGGATGCCCCGAAATCGTTCTCCAGGTTATCAAATGAGGAAAATGAAAGATCAACCAACTTTTTTCGACTTTGCAGCCGAAGTCGGCCTGACAAAACACATCGGCGGTGTGGAAGCCACAGACACACTTGTTGAACTCTGCCACATCAGCAGGGACTCTTACATCCTGGATGTGGGTTGCGGCGTCGGCGCCACTCCCTGCTACCTGGCAAAACGCTACGGCTGCAGGGTGGTCGGTGTGGACATCCGTGAAGCCATGGTCACCCGGTCAAGGGAAAGGGCGCAACGGGAAGGGGTAATGGACAAGATCGAATTCAAGACTGCCGATGCGCAAGACCTGCCCTTCGAAGATGGAACCTTCGATGCCGTCATCACCGAGTCGGTGACCGCCTTCCCGGAGGACAAGCAGAAAGCGGTCAATGAATATGCGCGGGTGACCAAACGGGGAGGGTATGTCGGGTTGAACGAATCAATCTGGCTGAAGGTCCCGCCGCCGCCGGAGCTGCTCGCCTGGGCGGAGCAGGATCTGGGCGCCAACCTCAAGCCCCTGACTGCCAGCGATTGGACTGATCTGTTGAAAAATGCGGGGCTTCGGGATATCGTAGAAAAAACTTATACTGTGGACGTGAAAGACGAGTCGAAGGGAATCCTCCGCAGGTACGGCTTTGGAGGCATGCTGCGTGTTTTATGGCGGACGCTTGGGTTTGTATCTGCGCAGCCCGGAATACAGAAAATTTGTGGAGGACATCAGGAACAACGACATCACTCCTAAAAACCTCAATGAATACTTCGGGTATGGCCTGTTCGTCGGACACAAGGAGTTGTAATGACAGCAACAATACGTCCATTGGTCGGAGATGAGATATTTGATACGCTTTACCCGCTGGCTCAGTACGCGCTGCATCCGACGCCGCCGTTTCAAAACAAGGAAGAATGGCTGAGTATCGTCCGCGGGCGCAGGGGGCTTACCTGCCGCGCTGCGTTCGAAGATGAAAAGCCCGTCTCCATTGCGGTCAGCACAGCCATGACGCAAAACCTGCGGGGGAAATTGTTCCCCGCATCCGGCGTGTGGGGCGTCGCCACCGACCCGTCCGCGCGGCGCAAAGGATATTGCCGGCAGACGATAACCAGTTTGTTGGCTGCTGAACGGGAATCGGGGAAGGTCTACTCGAACCTGTATCCTTTCCGCGAGTCATTCTATGAAAGGTTGGGATATGTCTCCTTCCCGCTGACCAAAGTCGCCAAGTTATCGCCGTTATCCCTGTCGCCCCTGCTGAATGTGGACACAGGCGGCGAAATAGAGTTAAAGCCCGTCGGTGAAGTCTTCGGGGCTTACCGAGATTACCTGGCAGACATGCGCCAACACAGACACGGGATGGGCTTCTTCGATTTTGGGGACCAGTCCGCGGCGGATCGCGCCAACCTGTGGCTCGCATTCGCTCGTTTCGAAGGACAGATCGAGGGGTTGATTTTGTACCGCATCACGGGCGAGGAGGTTACAAAATTTAATTTCGTCGCCTACCGTTTCTACTACCGGACCAGCCGCGCCCGAACCCTGATGCTCAACTGGATCGCCCGTCACATCGACCAGGCAGACCGCGCCGAAATCAACCTGCCGCCGGATGAGTACCCTGAAACCTGGCTGTCGGACCTGGAATTGAAAGTGGAGTCAGCCTTCCGCCCGGCCATGAACCGGATTCTCGATGTGGAGAAGATTGGCGGGATGAGTGTGGGCGATGGGGCTTTCTCGGCAAAGGTCATCGATCCGATTTGCCTGTGGAATGAAGGGATATGGCGATTCGAATCGAGTGGTGGAAAACTTGGGGTATCAAAAACGTCAAAGGCCGATTGCGAGCTGACCATCCAGGGGTTGAGCGCGCTCATCGCCGGCACACGCGATCCGCAGGATTTTCCTCTGCGCGGCTGGGGGAATCCCGATTCCCGGACTCAATCCACCATGCAAGAGATGTTCCCTCGGCTGATTCCTTTCATGCATGAGAATTTTTAGCGACTGAATAACAATGATCCAAACCCCACCTGGAATCTCCAGGCTGCCGAGATCATCGAGCGCATCGAAAAACGCCTGCGCAGATTGATGGAGGCAAGGACAGAACAATGAAACTCACCATGCGTTCCTGCAAAACGGAAGACGATTTCTGGCGCATCCGTAATTTCCTGCGAGAGGTCTTCCTGCTCAACGACCGTCTCGAACACAGCTGGCATGTGGCCCGCCTCGACCACTGGCGCTATCATTTCATCCTGACCTGCCAGTCCACTCCCCCTTTCGACCAGGTGACGATTGCCTGGGAAACAGACGATGGACAGATCGCCGCAGTCCTGCACCCCATCCTTCACGACGAGATCCGCCTGCACGTGCACCCACATTTCCGTACACCGGAACTGGAAGAGGAAGCCCTTTCTTATGCCGAGGAACACTATTCTGACAGCACGGAGAATGGACGCAGGATCCTCTATATGCCGGTTTTCTCGGATGATGCGCCCCGGCAGGAAGTTCTGACCAAACGCGGATTCACCCGCCGCCCGGGCTGGGGCCATCACTACCGCCGCGACCTGGACTTGCCGCTGCCTGAGGGTCCCATCCCGCCCGGGTACGAGATTCGCTCGATGGGCGGGCTCGACGAACATCCCGCCCGCAGCTGGTGTTCGTGGCGCGCCTTCCACGCCGACGAGCCGGACGAAAACTACGACGGTGATTTCTCCTGGTTCCGGAATTTGCAATCCGCTCCGCTTTACCGCCGCGACCTGGACATCGTCGCTGCCACACCTAAAGGAGAGATCGCTGCCTTCTGCACCATCTCGTACGACGACACCACCCGCAGCGCTGTGACCGTACTGGTCGGCACGGCTGCCGAACACTGGCGGCGTGGACTGGGCAAGGCTGTCATGGCTGAGGGGATGCGCAGGCTCAAGCACCTGGGCTGCACCCGCGTCTTCTCCACAGCACACAACGAAGATGCCGCCGACGCTTTATACCGATCGATGCTGCAGGAGATGAAAGTGACCGATACCTGGGTCAAGGAATTTAGAAGAGAAAGGAAATAATCATGACAGAAAACACACCAACTCGAGACATCAAAAAAGCGGCCATCCTCCGCGTTGGGTTGGGATTGCCAATTATTGCGCTTATTATCATCCTGCCTTCAGGGAAGTGGGATTACTGGCAGGGATGGCTCTACCTTGTCATAATTTACACGCCGCTGGCTTTCACTCTGGCTTATTTGCTGAAAAATGACCCCGCCCTGCTCGAGCGACGTATGCGCACGCGGGAAAAAGAGACTGCCCAGAAAAAGATTATCGGATTGTCGCTTATCTATTTCCTGGTGTTATTTATGTTGCCCGGGCTGGATGTGCGCTACGGTTGGTCGAATGTCCCGCCATGGGTATCCATTATCGCAGACCTTCTTGTCCTGACCGGATACCTGATCTTCGTTTGGGTGCTGACGGTGAACAGTTATCTGTCACGGGTCATCGAAGTGGATGCCAGCCAAAAAGTAATTACGACCGGGCCGTATGCCGTCGTGCGCCACCCCATGTATGTAGGAATCAGCCTCTTATGCATCGCTTCTCCGGTTGCCCTCGGTTCATTTTGGGCATTAATTCCCGCGCTATTAATTATTCCCATCCTGGTCGCCCGCATCCGCAACGAGGAGCAGGTCCTGCTGCGCGATCTTCCTGGCTATGCAGAATATACTCAAAAGGTGAAATACCGTCTCCTGCCGGGGATTTGGTAAGATTGATTTCGTAATTCGAGGTAAGGGAGTGGAACATGGATAAACAAGGATTTCGCACCATGCTGGAAGGGCGCAAAGTGCCCGCAGAAAAAATGGATTCCGCGCTGGCGCTGGCGGAACGGTTCGAGCAGTATGTCCAAAGCTCCAGCAGCGATCTCTCCACGGAGACGACCTGGGCATTTTCGAGGATACTCATCGATGAGGGAATGAACACAGAGGAGAACTTCATCACCCTCGCGCGGTATGGGTTGTTTATCAAAAATGATACTGTCTTTGTTGCTTTTCTTGAATCGCTTGACGGCGGCGAGGCACAGGAGAATCTGTACAAACGGGTCGCGGAATGGTTTGGCGAATCCGTTCGGGACGAGGTCTTCGCCGGGATCGGCGTGGCGCCCTTCGGCATCCCGACTCCTGAAAAGCCAAAGTTCATGCATCCCGTCATTGAGCGGTTGCAGCAGGCTGTGGGCGAGGAAGCCTGCCGGGAGTTCCTGTCCGATTGCCTGCGTGACCTGCCGGATGAGTATTACTCGAAAGAGCGTGAACTGTACCTATCCAGCACGGATGTGGACGATTACATCGCCCGCAAGAAACAGAAATTCGTTACAGAGTTGGAGACCTGTCAGCGCGAGGGGCGTCTTTTCTTCGCCCAGGAAGTCACTGAGCAGGTGCTCGAATTCGTCCGCAATGACCCGGAGATCGGCGGAGGGTTGCGGGCGGGAAATATCGTCTACGAGACGAAAATCCCATTCAACACCAAGGGTTACCTGACCGAGACCAATTCAACCCTGAAGCGTTACCACTACTGCCATTGCCCCTGGGCGCGCGAAGCGGTCAAAAGCGGTGAGCAAGGTCTCCCCCATCTTTTGCAATTGCAGCGCCGGGTTCCATAAAAAACCCTGGGAAGCCGCACTGGGGCAGAAAATAAAAGCAGAAGTGCTCGAATCCGTGCTAAAGGGTGATCTACGCTGTCGCTTTGCAATCCATTTGCCGGAGAAACCATGACCAATCCCGATATTCATTTCATGCGCATCACCGCCACAACGATGAACCAGATCTGCGACCTGAGCGAAACGCTCTCCCCTGCCCACCGCAAGATGGTGGCCGACAATGTCCGTTCGATTGCCGAAGCGCACTTCTCACCAAGCGCATGGATGCGCGCCATCTACGCCGGCGACACCCCGATCGGTTTCATCATGACTCACACTGGCTCGGACTATGAAGATGGCATCGATTGCCCGGGAGTTTTCCTGTGGCGATTCATGATCGCCGAATCCTACCAGGGCAAAGGGTATGGCAAACGTGCGTTGGAAAAACTCATCCAGCACCTGAAAGCCATGGGGACTTCCTCTACTCTACACCAGTTACGGACAAGGCGAAGGCAGCCCCGAAGGTTTCTACCACAAGATGGGCTTTGTGCCCACCGGCGATCACTACGACCACGAAATCGAGGCTGTCCTTGATGTGACAACCTATCAAATAGGATAAAGGTGAACCCTTTATGACAATAAAGTTTAGGAAATATCAACATCCTGACGATTACAACAAAATCAGCGAATTTCTCATCGCGCATTACCTGCCCAATAATGCCGACGGAAACTGGATCGAGCCTGCCTGGGAATACATGCACTTCCACCCGGCATCTGGATCTGAACATCTCGGAAAAAATCGGGATATGGGAAGAGGACGGGGAAATCATCGCCGTGTGTCATTATGAGTGGCACCTGGGCGAGGCTTTTTTCCAATTTCACCCAGGCTATCGTCATTTGCGCAATGAAATGCTCGACCATGCAGAGCGCCACCTCACCGGAATTTCCAAAAAGGATGGGCGGAAGTATCTGTGTGCCTACGTCAACGACAACGACTCGGAATTCCTATCCTTGGTGCAATCATCGCGGTTATCAAAAAGACCCGGAAGGCACTCGCCCAATGTATTGCTTTGTAATTCCGGACCCGTTCCCGTCCATCACACTCCCGGACGGATTCCGCCTGACCAGCCTGGCGGAGGAATGCGACTGGGCCAAAGTCCACCGTGTTTTGTGGCGCGGATTCGATCACGGGGAGGATGTCCCCATGAACGAGGAGGAATTCGAAAGCCGCCGCAAAATGTTCGATACCCCCAAAGCCCGGCGCGACCTGAAGATCGCCGTCAGGGCTCCCAACGGCGATTTTGTCGCTTTCAGCGGGACGTTCTACGAGCCGAACGGCAAATTCGCCTACGTCGAACCGGTCGCCACCGACCCGCTTTACCGCCGCATGGGATTGGGCAAGGCTGCCGTGCTGGAGGGAGATCCGCCGCTGCGGCGCGCTGGGCGCGACGGTGGCTTACGTGGGGTCAGACCAGGACTTTTATCAGGCGCTGGGTTTCCGATACGTTTATAACACCGAGTGCTGGGTGAAAACCTTCGACAATCCGGCCGTAAAGAAGAGACGGCGTTCAGACAGGTCACCCGCCCGCCATCGCACCGACGATCATGAACCGCTCTTTGCCGCTGGCAATTGACTCAGGCAGCGCGGCATCCGCCGATTCGAGAGAGAGATCCTCCCCGCAGGCGAAAAAACGAATGAAGGCGCGCCGTTCCTGTGTAGTCTGGTCGCGGACTGTCCCGCGCAGAACGGGGTAGCGCGCCTCGAGGGCATCCAGGATGGAACGCTGGGTGACCGGACCGTCCACCTGCAGTTCCACCTCCCTGCCGGTGTTCGCCAGCTGCTGCAAATGAAAAGGGAGCACGACGCGGATCATGACAGAGTCTGGACCTCGACCGACAACACCGCCGGCAGGTCGCGCACGATGGGCGCCCACGTGTCGCCGGAATCCGCGGAGGCGTAGACCTGTCCGCCCGTGGTGCCGAAGTAAACTCCGCACGAATCGAGCGTGTCCACGGCCATGGCGGTGCGCAGCACGTTGACATAGCAATCGCTCTGCGGTAACCCGTTCGTCAATGCTTCCCACTCGTTTCCGCCTTTTCGGCTGCGATAGACGCGCAGCTTACCATCAGGCACGAAATGCTCCGAGTCACTTTTGATGGGGACGACATAAACGGTCTCCGGCTCGTGGGCATGGACCGCGATCGGGAAGCCGAAATCGGTCGGCAGATTCCCGCTGACCTCACGCCACAAGCCGCCGGCATCGTCGCTGCGCATCACATCCCAGTGTTTCTGCATGAACAGCACGCCCGGGCGGGACGGGTGCATGGCGATGTTATGAACACAGTGACCCACTTCGGCCTCCGGGTCGGGGAGTTCAAATTGCGATTTCAGTCCCTGGTTGATCGGCAGCCAGGTCTGCCCGCCGTCATCCGTGCGGAAAGCCCCCGCGGCAGAAATGGCGATGAAGATTCGATTCGGATTGGACGGGTCGAGGAGGATCGTATGCAGGCACATCCCGCCGGCGCCGGGCTGCCACAAATGCCCCTTGGCACTGCGCAAGCCCGGGAAGTTCCTGCCAGCTCTTTCCTCCATCACCGGAGCGGAATAGAGCGGCATCTTCCACACCGGCATAAACCGCATCCGGGTCGGTTAGCGAGGGTGTCGAGATTCCAGACGCGTTTAAATGCCCACGGCTGCTGCGTGCCGTCGAAGGTCTGATGCGTTCCGGGATCACCCTGATAAGCGAACTTGTTATCCACAGCTTCCCATGTTTTCCCGCCGTCGTCCGAGCGCTGGATCACCTGCCCGAACCACCCGGAGGATTGTGACGCATACAACCTGTCCGGGTTCACGGGTGACCCGTTGATGTGGTAAATCTCCCAACCCGCGAAGTGAGGTCCGCTGACCTCCCATTTTTTTCGTTTTGCATTCGAGTTTAGGATGAATGCTCCCTTGCGTGTGCCTACCAGTACTCTTACGCTGCTCATGATATTCTCCTTTAAATGTTATATTCAAAAGTAAATGGGTAAGGTCCGTGACCCTCCAAGTTTCAATTTTCCACTGCCGGTGATCCCTGCCAACGCGTCCGTGCCCAGGCCGGGAACGAAAACCCAATCTGTATGAACAGCTTTAGAGTCGAATGTGCCGGTGTGCTGGGCAACAAAGCTGCCGGACTTTTCGCCGATACGCCCGGCTGATGCGTTCCATGCCTGACAAAATTTCCCAATCCGTCCGGGCCGTAAGCCATCAGGTAATCGACGATGCCTTCGCCTTCGATGTCACCTTCATAAGTAAAAACCGCATGGACGCGGGTGAGCTTGCGCCCGCCATCGAATTCCGCGTAGGGCGTTTCTTCCCAGGTTGTAGCTTTAAAGGATGCTTGGCCAGTCGTTTTCATTTTCCCTCGTAAGCGCGCTGTAGACCCGCGATGTCGATCTTTTTCATCTGGAGCATGGCATTCATCACGCGCCCGGCCTTCACGCGATCCGGGTCGCTCATCAGTTCGCCCAAAGCCGTCGGGACCACCTGCCACGATACGCCGAACTTGTCCTTGAGCCAGCCGCATTGTTGAGCTTCAGGGTCACCGCCTTCGGAGAGCTTGCTCCAGTAGTGGTCCACTTCCTCCTGCGAGGCGCAGCGATCTCGAACGACACGGCCTCATTGAACTTGAATACCGGCCCGCCGTTCAGCGCTGTAAATACCTGGCCATTGAGCTCGAACTCAACGGTCATCACACTGCCTTCGGGGCGGCCGTGAATCTCGAAATCCTTCCTTGCCGTAGCGGGCAACATTGATGATCCTGGAGTTCTTGAAGACGGACGTATA
This sequence comes from uncultured Chloroflexia bacterium, assembly GCA_963774975.1. Taxonomy (GTDB): domain Bacteria; phylum Chloroflexota; class Anaerolineae; order Anaerolineales; family Villigracilaceae; genus JBGPQJ01. The sequence goes on along the minus strand of CAVZGY010000008.1, from coordinate 14,509 downwards.
GAGCTTGGCGGCGTCTTCAGCCTGGTTGTCGAACCATAAACACGGTCTGATAGTTTGCATGTTACCTCCTAATAAAACAACTCGATGGATTGTTGTGCAGAGGTCATCTTCTCAACAATCTTGTTGATATCCATGAGCTCCAACTGGCTTGATTATAGAACAAATATTCTAGCAAATCAAGAGGGAATTTGTCCGATTTTATCACGTGAAAGGTACTTCATAAGCAGTGAATTAGCCTAGCGCTTTTTTCATGCGCATCAGACCATCCTCCAAAGTGGACCTGGGACAGGCAAAATTCAAGCGTACAAATCCCTTTCCACCATTGCCAAATTCCTCTCCGGCTGTTAAAGCAATTTTCCCTTTTTCCAAAAATACTTTATACGGGGATCCTTTAATCCTGCCAGATTTAATCGCACTGGTGCAGTCGATCCAAAGTAGATAGGTCCCCTCGGGAGCGGTCGTCCGCAATTCGGGCAACTCGTCTTCGATAAATTTCATCGCAAAATCACGATTTGACTTCAAGATATTTTCTTAGCGCAACCAGCCATTCATCGCAAGCGCCCGAGAACGCTGCCCCGGCTGCGGCCAGCCCAAGGCTGTTCACATCAAGTACTGTGCGTGCTGCCTCCTGCGTTACTTTTTTTCTCAAACCGGGGTTAGGGATGATGGCAAATACACAATGCAACCCGGACATGTTGTAAGTCTTGCCGGGCCCCAGAAACGTGATCGTATTTCTCTCGATTTTTGAGGAGAGGGAAGCAATGGGAATATGCCGTTGCCCGTTGAGCAGAATTCCATGATGGATTTCGTCGGAGCAGATCAAGATCTTGTGCCGCAAACAAATCCCGGCGAGTTCCGTCAATTCCTCTTGCGTGAAAGTTCGCCCGGTTGGGTTATGGGGATTGCACAAAAGGAAAAGTTTTGTCTTTGCCTGCCTGGAGTCAATGGCTTTTTTAAATGATTCCAAGTCTGGTTCATAAGTCCAGTGCCCATTCTGCACGTGCCGTTTCAATGCAGCCTGCTGTGGGACTCTTTTCATTACTTCAGGTAATTGGATGAACGGCGGAAAAATAGGAGGCTGGACCAGCAGCCCGTCCCCGGACGCGGTCAATGCCCTGACCACTGCACTCATTCCCGCTCCGACCCCCGGCATGGGGATAATCATCTCTGGGGTGATTTTCCATTTATAGTGCTTTTCGACATAAGCAGCGACCGTCTCGAGCAAGGCTGGTCCTGGCAGCTCATAACCCAGAATTCCATGTCGCAGTACACCATTCACAGCATCAAGGATAGGTTCCGGAGTGAAGAAATCCATATCGGCCACCCAAAGAGGCAGGACATCATCTGGATAAAATCTCCATTTATTGATATTCGATATCGCTCGACGATTAACCACCCGGTCGAAATCAAATGACATGCATCCTCCGGCAACCTCAATGGAAGCCTTATCGCAATCCTTCAAATAAATCCTGCTCCACTTTTCGTCCACCGTTCACCAGGCTGAACACGCGAACGAAATTCCCGGTGCTGAAAAATCCTTTCAGGGTTTCGCGAGGCAAATCCACAAAAGGTCCGTATCCCGGCAATTGGGATTGATGGCACAGGACCGCCTTCCAGACGGTATCGAAATAATCCCCGGCATCGATGCGGGTGGTGATGGCCCAATCTTCCCAACCCACCTGCTTGCGTTCGACACCATCCACACCGATGGATATTTCCCCGATGGTTTGTTTGATGCGCTTCCACCAATTGCTTTGAATCGACCATGTGATAGAACTTCAGGACGCGATGCGAAGGCTGATCGGACGAATCAATGTATTGCGCATCGGCCGCGCAGACCAGTGCGGCTGCGGTGAACTGCGCCAGGGCGATATGGTCAGGATGCCCATAGTTGCCGTCGCTGCAAAAGGTCACCACGACCTCAGGGCGAATTCTTCTCAGATGGGTCACAATGTTCGAGATGATCTCGTGAGGCGCTGCCCGATCAACATCCCCGTCGAGGTAATCGAGGAGACTCACTTCGTGCAGCCCCAGAGTTTCCGCGGCGCAGCGCAATTCTCCTCGCGGATTTTTCCAAGCGCTTCGAGCCCGGGGTTTTCATCTTCAGGACCGTTCCAACCCCGCTCACCGCGCGTTGCGCACACCAGGTAAGTCTCCACCCCTTCCGCGGAATACTTCGCCAGGGTGGCCCCAAGCCGAGTGTCTCGTCATCAGGATGCGGGAATATCGCCATCAGTTTTAAAGTCTCAGACATCTTTCCTCCGTAATAAGACTATAATACTCTGAATTCATACTGGAAATCAAGCATCCACTCTCGTCAATATAACCACACGGCTTCATCAGTATTCTTCGACGTTTAACGTCAAAGGAAAGATTTGGCCATGTCCACCGAGGAAACAGGACTATCGCAGAATGGTTTTTTGAGAAGGTAAGTTGCGGGAAACAATGGAGCAAGTGATCCAATTGGCGTTGGGTAATAAAATAGACAAGGTCAATCCTTCTTGAAACACAAAGGCTTATTCTCAGGCATCTTGTCATGGACGATCTTGACGGGTTATTTGCTTTATACAGCGACCTGCAAATAGATCTTAAAGATCTCTTCACTCCTTTCCCGGTTCTTTCCACCCCGCTCCTGATGCTGCGCGCTTTGCGTCCCACCGACCTCGACGATCTCTACGATTATGCATCCGACCCGGAGATCGACCGCTTTACCCCCTGGACGCATTACGAATCCAAAGAAGAAGCTCGAGAAAACCTGGATGAGTTTCTTGCAGATTATGAACAATTTGGAATGGGTGCGTGGGGCATCGAACATCGCGCTGACCAACGCCTGATTGGAATAGCCAATTTCAGCCGGCCGCACCCGATTAACCGTCGTGTCGAGATGGGCTACACCATCGCGCGTGCCTACTGGGGACAGGGTTATGCCACCGAAGCCGTAAAAGCACTCCTCCAGTTTGGATTAAACCAGATACACCTGGTAAGGATTGAAGCTGTGTGTCTGCCGGAGCATCGTGCATCCGCGCGAGTCATTGAGAAAGCCGGCATACAGTTCGAAGGCCTGCTACACAGCTATCAGGTCTGGCGTGGACAGTCGTGCGACCTCCTCATGTACGCGGTGACCAACAAAATGAAAGATGAGTAACATGGCAGAATCTTATAAAACCATTCTCGGAACCGAAAGACTCATCCTTCGCCATCAGGTCATCGAAGACCTTGATGCTCTCTGGGCGTTGTATTGCAATCCCAGGATCACCCAATACATTCCTGACGCACCGCGTTCGCGCGAGGAAGCGCAGGAGGAGCTCGAGTGGCACATGCACGGACATCCGCGCCACCCCGAATTGGGATTGTGGGCAACGATCCGCAAGGAGACGGGGAAATTCATCGGTCGTTGCGGTCTGCTGCCGTGGAATATCGAAGGGCAGGATGAAGTCGAGGTCGCGTATACGATCGCGGAGGAATTCTGGGGGCAAGGTCTGGGAACAGAAGCCGCCCTGGCCATACGGGATTACGGATTTAATATGCTGAATTTATCCCGTTTGATTTGCTTGATTGACACAGAGAATACCGCCTCCAGAAGAGTGGCCGAGAAGATCGGTATGTCCTTTGAGAGAGAAGCGCAGGATGATACAGGACCGTTCTTGATCTATTCAATTAATAAGCATAATTCTTAATGATGTAATTGGACGAAATAACTTTTCAGTGATTTCCAAAATCCTCGGGATGCACTGACATCAAATAGAGATAGACCGCACGAAGCTCATCATCGGTCATATGGCGGTAGGATGTCCAGGGCATGAACCCATCGCTGATGACACGGCCATGCTTCTGTCCATCGCGGATGAAGTCAATGAAGCCCAACTCACCCCAGGATGGCAGCCGGCTTCCTCTGCCGGAGGTCAGGTTGGGGGCGGCCGGCCACTCCGCAGGGAATGCGGGAATCTCCCCTCCCGATAATCCTAGTCCATGGCAGACCAGGCACGACAGGGCCAGATACTGCCCGTATTCAGCGGTCAGCCCGGGTTCGGGAACAACGGGACGAGGGGCATCATGGGGAATCAACTCCGCCGGCAGGAAGGTGATCCCCTTGACGAGGTTCATCGCCACGAATCCGGTGAACGAGAGCTCGCTCGGTTGCGTTTCATTGTCCACCGGCGGCAGGCTGCGGATGTAGGCCAGTATTTTCCCCATGTCGGCATCGTTCAGGTAGTAAAACTCCGTGGAGGGCATGAACAGCAAGGGCGTTCCGTCCGGTCGAATCCCGTGCTGGATGGCGCGCACCAGGTCCTCGTCCGTGCGCTCGTCGCCGATCCCGCCCGGACCAGCAGTCAGGTTGGGAGTGATGACCTTTCCGAGGGCGGGGTTGTCCATGTAAACCAACCCTTCCAGTTCCTCGCCATGACAGGCTTCGCACCCGCGATATTGGAAGATGCGTTTCCCTTCTGCAAGCGATTCAGGGTCATCGGGTAAAGCGACCGCCCGTAAAGGAACATCATAGACCTTATTCAGGCGCATCTGACCGGCCGCATACAAACCGAGGATGACCAGGAGCATCGCCCCGATCAAACAACCCACGACAACACCGGTCCACTTCAACGTTTTTCTCAAGCCGGCCTCTATTCCGTATACACCATCACTTTGTTCTCACCGGTAATTTCCACCCGCAACGACCTCAGGGGCTCCTGCGCCGGGCCGTTGATTACCTTCCCATTTTCATCAAACGCCGAGCCGTGACAGGGGCAGGTAAAACCACCCCCGTTCTCCTTGTCTTCTTCGATCGTGCAGCCCAGATGCGTGCAGGTCAGGCTGATAGCGCGGAAGGCGCCATCCTGGTTGATGATCACCGCCGGGAGCTCTGCCCGAATCGTGCGCGATCCTTTCGGAAATCCGCCGGCATCCCCCAGGTCGAACACGCTGGGCGGACCCTGGTCAGGTTCGAAGCTGAAATAGCGGATCAAACCTCCCAGCCCGAGAATCGCCCCCAAACCCAACAGGGTGCGTGTTGAGAGTTTAATGAAGTCGCGGCGTGTCAAATCGTTTTTCATGGTCAGCCTGTTGAAGAAAGTGCGCCTAGAAAAGTCAGCGCAAGAATAATCAGGTAAAGTAAAACGGTCAGCACCTTGAGCCAGGCGGTTTCCGCGCGGGAGCCAGCGGCCCAGTTCGCTTTTGTCCGCGTTGGGCAGGATGTACGGGAACAATCCCAACATTGTGACGACCACCAACGGAATCACGATCCCCAACCAGAAGGGGTCACCCCACTTGAGCAGCTGCTGCACCCACAGGAAGAACCACGGCGCCCGAGAGCTGCCGGTCATTTGGCTGAAGCTGGAGATGGGGGAATCGGTCGGCGCGGGAATTGCCAGGGAGACCAACAACAATAGAATGATCCCGATGACCATGGCCAACACTTCACGGCGCACCAGGTCGAAGCGGGTGATCCATTGTGGATTCTGGGATAAATCCGGCGGTGGAGAGGCGATACCGCCGTCCCGCCGGACTCGAAAGGCGTGCCACGTCACGAGGAGGATCACCGCCAGGGTCAACCCAAAGATGTGCCAGGCATAAAACCGAATCAACGTCGCCGCGCCTGGTCCTGAGCCGCCCATCACGAATCGGTACAACCCGTCCCCGATCAGCGGGATGGTCTTGAGTAAATTCGTCCCAACCACCAGCGCCCAGTGCACGCCCTCGTCCCAGCGCAGCACATAGCCGGTGAAATCGAGCAGCAGGATGAGCACCAGCAGCCCCAGCCCGAGCAGATAGTTGAACCGCCGCGGCGGCGCATATGCCCCGGTCAGCACCACGCGCAGAAGATGAAGGCTCATCACGATCACCAGGAACTGCGCCGACCAGAAGTGCAGGTTGCGCACCAGGTTGCCATAAGGAACCAGTGTCTTAATGATCGAAACCGAGACCGCCGCCTGCCCGGGCGAGGGGACATAATAGAACATCTCGAGCAGTCCGGTCACCAACAGGATGAGCGACAGAAAGACAGCCAGCCCGCCCGTGCCGAGGGTGTACCAGAACCGGGACTGCGCCCTCGGGATGCGCGGCGGGTGCAGGTGATAAACAAAGCCCGGCCTGGTCTTCGGGATGGCGGCCTGATGATTGAACCGGTAGACCAGTCCCACCGCTGCAAGGAGGAGCACGCCGACCAGCAGCAGCGATCCGGGAATCTCGCTCCCAGGCACGGTTGTTTTCTGATGGATCGGCAAGGCTGAACTGTTGACTCTATCCAGGGTGAGACCATCAGGCAGGGTGTTGTTACTTCTCAGCAGGAAAGCGGTCAATTCCAGCGATTGGTCTTCCGTCAGCGAGCCGGCCGGGAAGAAAGGCATACTCTGATGGATGTAGTTCTGCAGTTCATGGGCATTGGTGAAGCGTGCCAGTTTCCCCACCCCAATGAGCGCCGGAATCCCCGAGACGGGAATTTCAAAAGTATTTTCGGCGTGATCGCTCCCATGACAACCAGACTGCCAGCAGTCACGGTAATCCGCCCCGTAGGATTCGCGCCACTCGTCGGTCAGCCCCTGCCCGTGGTCACCGTGGCAACTCATGCACATGCTCCAGTGAGCCTGGGCGCCGTTATCCGCCTGGGCGGGAGGCACCACCGTGGGAGGCTGCATCAGCCGGGTCGGGTCGAAGGTCGGATGCAATGCGGAGGGAGTGGAAGTGATTTCAATGGCTGCTGCGCCGGATGACGCCAGGAACACCGAAAGAGCCACCATCCCAAAAAGGATGCAGGAAACAAGTACTTTTCTCAGAGTCATTGTGAATAATTATACAATTTTCATGGGATTCCGATGGCAAAGAAGTCCCAAAAAACAAGCCGACGCCAGCTTACTGATTTGTTGGCTCAAAAAACCTTTCCTCCTCTCGCTCGTAGATATAATAGAGGCAGGCGGGTAATTTTACACACACATGATGATGACCCTTTGAACAATAAGGAAATGCGCATGAAGAAATCACCTTCCCGACTGGAATTTTTCATCAAGCTAATCTGGGTCCTGGCTGGCATCTTGTTCATTTTCGTTTCAGCCGCGCTGATCTACCAGTGGCTGTTTACAAAGCCGGCTGCCCCCGAGCCCGTCTCACTTCCCACCGAAACCCCCTCCCCTGCCGTTATAAATACCCCGGCTCCCACCGCCGATCTGTTGGCCATCGACACGCCTTTCCTTAAGCCCGTCACCACGTCCACGGCGGACCCGCAATCCGCGCCGACTTCCTCCCCTGTGTCCGATGTGATCGACCCCGCCGGCGCCAGACTGGTCAAACAAGCCGCCCAACTGGGGTTGGGAACCATCAACCAGGTCGTCTTCTCACCCGACGGCTTGCAGGTCGCTGTTGCATCCTCCACCGGAGCTCATTTCTTCGACTCGCAAACTCTCCAACCCCTCAACTACTTCCCGACGGAGGCCTGGATTTCCAGCCTGGCTTATTCACCAGACGGAAAGTCGGTGGCGCTGTGGCTGCCGAGTGGCGCGATATCCATCATGGATGCGGTGACAGGACAGCAACTAATCCGGTTGAGCGTGAAAACCGATTTCACCGTCGGTTTCACCACACAAGGGATGCATAATGTCGCCTACACCGCGGACGGCAGCACCATTGCCGGCGGTGTCGGGGACGGCATGGTCCATCTCTTCGATGTGGCAACAGGAAAGCTGCTTCGGTCGATCAAGGGGTCCGACACATCCATCTCCGGCATCGCCCTCTCGCCCGATGGAAAGCTGCTTGCCTCGACCGCTGTTTTTGAAGGTGTGGTCCGCATCTGGGATACGGCCACCGGTGAGCCCGTGAGCGAAGTCCCCATGGAGAACAGCCTGCAAACCAGCATGAACTTCTCGCCCGATGGGAGCATCCTGGCCGTTTCCGGTTCGGTCATCAACTCGATCACCACGCCGCCTCAGGCGGTGGTCAGCCTGTTCGATACGACTTCCTGGAAAAAGATGCGCACCCTGAGCGACCTGGACGGGATTGCCACCCAGGTCACTTTTTCTCCGGATGGAAAAACGCTCGCCTTCGGGGCTGAAAAAGGTTCGGTGATCCTATGGGATGTTGCCAGCGGGAAAAAGAAACTCACCATCCCCGGTGTGATGCATATTCCCCGCAGCGTGGCTTTCTCTCCCGATGGCAGCACGCTCATCTCCGGGGCGATCGACGGCTACCTTCGCCTGTGGGACGCCGCCGACGGGCACGAGCTGGCGAATGCAAACGGATTCTCTGAAGAGATTACCGGCGTCGCCCTTTCACCGGAGGGCACGACCCTGCTGACATCATCGGACAACGGGAATGTGATTCTGTGGGATGTCGCCACCCGGCAGGCGCTGCGCACACTGGCCAGCCTGGGTGAGATAGCCAACTGTGTTGCCTTATTCGCCGACTAGCGCACAGGTCGCCGCAGGGCTGGACGACAACCGCATCCACCTTTGGGATCCGGCCAGCGGCGAGGAAACCCTCACCTTGAGCGGGCATGACAGCGACGTGGAAGTCGTCGCCTTCTCACCGGATGGATCATTGCTCGCCAGCGGCTCGGACGACGAGACGGTCAAAATTTGGGAGACCGCATCCGGCCGCGTCCTGCACACGCTGAAAGGACATGAGCAGGACCTTGTGAGTGTTTCCTTCTCGCCCGATGGGGCACACCTGCTGACCAGCGCTTATGATGGATTCTTGAAACTCTGGGATGTTTCAACAGGGGAGGAAATCTTCTCCAAGGATTTAAACACCTATCACGTGGAAAGCGCGTTTTCCCCGGACGGCAAAAGGCTGGCCTCCACGGAACTCGATTACATCCAGGTGTGGAATCCCGACGGGACGGAACTGGCAGAGTGGGAAAGCGGTCACCTGGGTCCCGAAGCGCTTGTCTTTTCTCCGGATGGTCAAGTCCTGGCATCGGGCGGCACCGACGGCACCATCAAACTCTGGAGTATCACCGGGCGGCTGCTCAACACGCTGAAAGGACACCGGTCCGCCATCACCAGCATGGCATTTACTCCGGATGGAAAAGTTCTGGTGACCAGTTCCTCCGACGGCACCGTGCTTTTCTGGAAAGTGACTCCTTGACTTGTCCCATAAATAAAGGCCCCCGAGGCTTGCGAGTCCTCGGAGGCCTTTTGCTGAACTATCCTCCGCCCACCGGCGGGAAGATCTTGACATCATCATGATCGGTAACCACTGCTTCATTCAACTCCACTAGATTGCCGTTGACCACCGCAAGGTGGATGTCCGCAACTGGAATTCCCAACCCGGACAATACCTCGCTCAGCCGGGCAGGTTTATTCACATCAACCTCCACCGAAGGCGGGTGGCCGGGGATGTAGAGGGAGAATTGTCCGCCCAGGAAAAGCTTCATCAGGCTCCCATCAGGTCCGCCGCCCAGCCCAACGACAACGCCTCCAGCCGTTCGCGGGTGGGCATGCCTGTCTGCTCATCCCACCCCTTGGCTCGGTAGAGTCGGGTCAGCGCCTGCTCGAACTCCTCGCGCGGCATCCCCTGCCCCTGCAGCGCACCATTCTCCGCGCCTGCAAAAAGCCGATCGGGCAGCGCATCGTCCTTGCGCGAAAATCCCTCCCGGGCATTGAAGGCACGCGCCAGGTTGGTCGCACGTTCACCCATCGTCAGGAGTTCGTCCAGGGTCACATCCCAGCCGGTGGCGGCGCGGATCGCCTCGACCACATCCGCCGCCTGGATGAATGAACGCGGCACGGGACCAAAGAAACACAGTCCGGAGACTTTCTCAAAGCTGGTCCAGCGCTCAAGGGTGTAAAAATGACCCGTCTTTTCCTCATTGAATACGCGCGGAGGCTGCGCCTGCTGCAAGCCCAGCCCCTGGGCGCCTTTGAATGAAACCGACTCGGGATTCGATCAACATGGTGTCATGCGCCACCAGCAGGTGGTCCGCGCCGATCTCGGAGATGGCATAGCCCAACCCCACATTGTATCTTGCCGCGCGGGTCGTGCATGGGCAGCTCCTGGCCCTTGACCTGGATGGCAAAGAAGGGCGCCTCCCCGCCGATCTTCTCCGCCGCGTGCCGGCTGCCCTGCGCCAGCAGGTCGCCAAATCCCTCGCGGCGGGCGATCCTGCCGATCATGGCCAGCATGGCTTCGGCATTGCCAAAGCGCAGGTCGATGCCGTCGGTGTCCTTCAAGCCGATCAGGCCGTGCTCGAAGCACTCCATGGCAAAGGCGATGGTCGCGCCGGTGGAGATGCTGTCGAGCAGATATTCATTGCACAGCTCATTGGCCTTGGCGACCGCCTGGATGTCGTCCACGCCGCAGTCCGAGCCGAAGACGGCAACGGTCTCGTACTCGGGACCGCCGTATTCGGATGGCTTGCCCTCCACCGCCACCTCGCGCTTGCAGCGCACCGCGCAGGCATAGCAGCTGCGCTTGGCGGTGAATATCTGCTTCTCGTAGGCTTCCCACTTGATGCCGTCCACGCCCTCGAACGCTCCCTGGCGGAAGTTGCGCGTGGGCAGGATGCCGCCCGTGTTCAGCGGCTCGACCAGCCCCGGCGTGCCGCGCTGCTGCAGGTCCCAGCTCAGCGGGTGTTTCACCGCCTCCTGCGAGAGCCGCTTGCCCAGCGCCTGCAGCGCCGGCGCATCATGCGCCAGCGACAAATAACGCTGGTGCCCGCGCACCGCCACCGCCCGCAGGTTCTTGGAGCCCATCACCGCGCCCATGCCGTTGCGCCCGTTGAAGTGGCGCAGGTCGTTGGTGATGCAGGCGTAGCGCACCAGGTTCTCGCCCGCCGGTCCGATCTGCAGCACGCGGATCTTGTCGTCGCCCAGCTCCGAGCGGATATCTGTTTGAACATCGAGCGGAGTCCTGCCCCACAGGTGTTTGGCAGAACGCAGTTCGGCCTGGCCGTCCTGTATCCACAGGTAGACCGGCTCCGCCGACTTTCCCTTGATGATGATCGCCTCGAACCCGGCCATCTTGAGTTCCGGCCCCCAGAAGCCGCCCGCCTCCGATTCGCCGTAGCCCCCCGTGAGCGGCGAGCGCGCCGAGATCACGTAGCGCGTGGCGGTGGACACCGGCGAGCCGGTCAGCAGCCCGTTGGCGATGACCATCACATTCTCCGGGGCAGAGCGGGTCGGTATGCGCGGGCATTTCGTTCAGCAGGAAATATCCCGCCAGCGCCTTGCCGCCCGGGTACAGGCGGTAGAACGCCTCAGCGAGTTCCTCGATCTCAACCTTGCCGGTCGTCAGATCAACTCGCAGGATTTTGGCTGTGCTTCCATAGGACATGGGGGACCTCGCTGTAGTGGTATCAAGCCGGGCACAAGACCGGCTGTTTGTTTTTCCAGTAATATTATAGCTCAAGGGGAAGAAAGGAATCCCAAACGGGCTTGTGATTGCTTTCACCATAGGGGAATAGTATAAATAGGGGGGGTAGTATTTCTCTTGCGAAGTTGCTATAATACTTTATATAAATTGTCCGATTAAAATCTTCCTTGGGAGGGAAGTGTGAATAAACGCATCCAAGCCATCGTCCTGGTTCTTTTCGTATTGGCAGTTCCCTTCGCGCCGAGTTTTGCAGCCTATGCCCAGGAGACCTGGGATATCAGCATCAACCTGGTCTCGCCGCTCGAACAAAAAGACGGCATGCTGCTGAAGGTCTATTTCACCATCGCTGACGGCGGTGCGCCGGTGATGAATGCCCAGCCTGTCGGTGGGCAGATCGCCCTGCTCAATAACGACTATGTGGCCAATGCGGTCATCAAGAAACCGGACATCCCGATCTACATCGCCCTGGTCATGGATGCCAGCGGCAGCATGGGAGGCTCCGCGGAGGCATTGAAAAATGCCGCCAAACTTTCCCTCAACAACATCCCCGACGATTCGCAATTCGCGGTCATTCAATTCGACGAGAGCATCGCCCTCCTGCAGGATTTCACGGATAACCCTGCGGCGGTCAGCTTTGCCATCGACCAGTACAAGGTCTCAAGAAAGGGCACCTGCCTCTACGATGCCGCCTACAGCGCCATCGAATCCATGTCCAAGCTGCCGGCTGCGCGCCGGGCAGTGATCCTGTTCACCGACGGCAAGGATGAAAACGTCAACGGCCAGCCTTGCAGCAAGCACAAGTACCAGGAGCTGGTGGACCTGGCGATGAAGTCCCAGGTGCCGCTCAACACCATCGGCCTCTCCTCACAAGAGGGCAACATCAACGCGGTGGAACTGCAGGCCATGTCCGCCAGCACGGGTGGCTTTTCATTAATCTCAAACAAAGAGGACCTGCCCGCTGACTTTCGGCCGCATCATGGACGCGCTCAAGGCGCAGTGGATGGCCGAGGCGATCATCTACCCCAAGCAGGGAACGAACAACGCCGTGCTGACGGTGCAGCTCAAGGCGGGCCAGACGCTCAACCAGGCCTTCAACTTCGAATCCGGCACTGATTATCCCGGGCCACCCAGCCCTGTCTCCGTGCGGCTGGATGGATTGGTGCTGGATGCCGCCCAGCAGGCTTACGTGGTTCAACTTGCGTTGACCTCTCCCGAACTGGCAAAGTACGTCAAGATCGAGATCTGGGACAAGCAGGGCGGGTCCAAGGCGGGCGAGTACATTTTCAATGACCCCGAGACGTTCAACAGCTTCCTCGTCCCCACCGAAGCCCTGACCATCGACAACAACTATGACATGCGGATATCCGCGGTCAGCAGGGAGGACGGCGCGGCTTTTGCTTGACTCGCGATGATAAGGGCAACCCCGTCACGCAGTTGATTCATGAGTTCAAATTCGATCCGTCTTCCGCCTACCCGAACCTTCAGGTACAGTCCGTGGTTGATCAAAGCGGGGACCTGATGCTAAATGTGTCTGTCACCAATCCCCAACTGGTCGGCGGGTTCGACGGCTGGCTGGTGGACGAAACGACCAACACACAGGTCGCCAATTCGAATTTCACCACCCCGCCCTTGACCCCACCAGCGGCGCCATCACCATCCCGATGAAAGCCAACCGCATTGACAGCGGGAAATACTCGGTCATTTTGCGTGTGCTTGCCAAAAACAATAACGTCTTTTCGACGACCCTCTACGAGGGTGTCACCTACAAGGCGCCGTCCATCTTTTCGCGGCTGGGCGTGGCCCTGATCGCTGCGCCGATCTTCCTGGTGGGCATCATGGTCATTATTTTGGGCGTGGTGGCCTTCCTGATGTTCTATTCCAACAGGCAGAAATCCATGACCGGCACACCGGTGCTGCAGGGACGGCTGGGCGGCGGCATGGGCAAGGCCGGCAAGGCCGGCGGCTCGAGCCTGCCGGTTTCCGATAACGAACCCATCCCGCAGAGGCGCGGCGGGACGGCAGCCCCGCCACCTCCTCCGCCCCCGGTGCCGGTGGCCACCCCGGCGGCCTCGAGAGTGATCGCACCGCTGCCCTCCTCGCAGATGCCCACCAACGCCACCTTGATCGGGGAAGGTCCGGCCAGCAGCGGAAACGAAACCATGATCGCCGGCGCGCCGGCAGTCGCCCGCGCCTACCTGACCGTCATCCGCACCCCGGCCGGCACGGCCTCGCCGGGGCGCATCAGCGTGGACCAATTCCCGTTCGTGATCGGCCGCTCGGAGGGTCACTTCAACGTCCAGGACCCGAACATCTCCCGCCGCCACGCGCAGATCACCTACGACGACGTGCGCCGCGCCTATTTCGTCACCGACTTGCAAAGCAGCAACGGGACACGGGTCAATGAACAACGCCTGCCTGCCGGGCAGCCGTTCCAACTCACCGCCGGCGCCATGATCGGGCTGGGACCGAATGTGATCATCCGCTTTGACATAAGCTGAAGGAGGTAAGACCATGGGACGTGTTGTTAAGATGAACTATGACGATTTGAGGACCATCATCAAGAAGTTCAGGGATGAGGGCGAGGATATCGTCCAGCTGCACGCCGCCATGCGCGACAAGGTGCGCGACCTGCACAAGGACTGGGAGGGCGAAAGCTCCGAGAAGTTTTTCAAGGAAATGGAAAACGAAGTGCTGCCTGCAGTATCGCGCCTGTCAAAAGCCCTGTTCTTCGCACAGGATACGCTGCAGAAGATCACCAAGATCATCCAGGATTCCGATGAAGACACCAAGGGATTTTTCAAAGGCGATTTCACCCGTATGAGCCGGGAAAGTACAGGAGCTTTAGGTGTTGCTGCGGCAGTGAATTCGTGGGAGCGAATGAATCAGCTCGGAGTATGGGATGCAAACCGCAAAGAGTTTGTTTACCCGGATAACCAGCTCCAACCGGAACTGCGGAGATGCCGCCGGAGAACCAGGTGGACATCTGGTTCATCCGGGTTCTGCAGGTCGGCTGGTGGTTGCCAATGTGTTTACAGGCGAGGTCAGTATGGTGGACGTGACGGCGGGAACAATTCCGGGTCCGTCACACCTCACTCAAGCGACGAGAAAAAATCAAACGATGAAAAAGGGTTTCTACCAGAAGTGACCACGGTGGAGGCAGATCGTTGACGAAGATTAGCCCGCATCGACATAACCGAGAAAGGATTTACCATAG